>DAINDF010000009.1:23475-165677 GCA_036732005.1 Phycisphaerales bacterium | reverse complement strand
AGGGGGGATCAGGGATCAGGGATTGGGGATTGGGGATGAGGGATTGGGGATGAGGGATTGGGGATGAGGGATTGGGGATCGGGGGGGCTTTGATTTTGTGGGCGTCCCCGTTGTGCGTTGCCTTCTGTTTGGCGCCTGAGGTTCAGGAGGGTTCATGCGCATCGCGATGATCTACACGCGGCTTCGGACGGAGGAGCGGATGCTCCTGGACGCGTTCGAGCGGGCGGGGGTGTCGGCCGAGCCGGTCGATGTCCGGGCGGAGGCGTTCGACCTCGAGGACGCGGGGAAGTGGTCGGGGTACGACCTCGTGCTCGATCGGTGCGTGAGCCTGCGTGCGTCGATGACGATCACGCATGTGCTCGAGCGCTTCGGGATCCGGTGCGTGAACCGGGCGGAGACGATCGAGGTCTGCTCGGACAAGTTGCGGACGAGTTTGGCGCTGGCGGCGGCGGGGATCCCGCAGCCCCGGACGATGGTGGGGGTGGAGGAGGACGGGGCGCTGGCGGCGGTGGAGGCGATCGGGTACCCGGCGGTGATGAAGCCGACGGTGGGCTCGTGGGGGCGGCTGCTGGCGAAGATCAACGACCGCGACGCGGCGGAGGCGGTGATCGAGCACCGGGCGACGCTGGGTTCGAGCCAGCAGCAGGTTCACTATGTGCAGGAGTATGTGCGCAAGGCGAACGCGGATTACCGGGTGTTCGTCGTCGGGGGCGAGCCGGTGGCGGGGATCGTGCGCCGCAGCGAGCACTGGGTGACGAACACGGCGCGCGGGGCGAAGGCGGAGGGGACGAGGGTCGAGGGAGAACTCGCGGCGCTGAGCCGGCGCGCGGCCGAGGCGGTGCGGGGGGACATCGTCGCGATCGATCTGTTCGAGTGCCCGGAGCGCGGGCTGCTGGTGAACGAGGTGAACCACTCGATGGAGTTCCGCAACAGCGTTGATACCACGGGGGTGGATATCCCCGGCCTGGTGGTGAAGCAGGCGTGCGCGATCGCGGAGGCAATGACCGAGGGGGCGCGGGGGTGACCGCACCCGATGGGGCGCGACCGACCGTGGAGGCTCGGAGAGACGGGCTGGAAGCCCGTCCCACCGAGGGGGAGGAGTGGTGCGCATGAGTGAGCGGAAGTCCATCTCCATCATCGGGGCGAGCGGGTACACCGGGGGCGAGTTGCTGCGCCTGTTGCTGGATCACCCCGGGGTCGAGGTGCGGGCGGCGACGAGCCGGGCGAACGCGGGGGAGCCGATCCACCGCAAGCACCCGAACCTGCGTGGGCGGACGGGGCTGGAGTTCACCGCGCCCGACTCGGTCGAGGCGTGCGATGTGCTCTTTCTGTGCATGCCGCACGGGAAGGCGGCGAAGGAGATCGACCGGTGGTCGGGGCTCGCCCCGCTGGTGATCGATCTCTCGGCGGATTTCAGGCTCCGCTCGGCGGAGGCGTACAGGGCGTGGTACGGCGAGGCGCACGCCTCGGCGGGGCGTCTGGCGGAGGCGGTGTACGGGCTGCCCGAGCTCGAGCGGGCGCGGATGCCCGGGGCGGCGCTGATCAGCGGGGTGGGGTGCAACGCGACGGCGATGAACCTGGCGCTCTTGCCGCTGGCGCGGGCGGGGCTGATCGGGCGCGTGATCGCGGATATCAAGGTCGGGTCGTCTGAGGCGGGTGCGGAGCCGAGCGAGTCGAGCCATCACCCGGAGCGTTCGCGGGCGGTCCGGTCGTACGCGCTGACGGGGCACCGGCACGCGGCGGAGGTGCACCAGGCGCTGGGCGAGTTCACGCTCGATGTGAGCGTGACGGCGATCGAGATGGTGCGGGGCGTGCTCTGCACGGCGCATGTCATCCCGACCGGGCCCGTGGCGATGAAGGACCTGTGGAAGCTGTACCGCGGGGCGTACGCGGATGAGCCGTTCGTGCGGCTGGTGAACGAGCGGACGGGTCTGCACCGGCTGCCGGACCCGGTGGTGCTGGGGGGATCGAACTACGCGGATGTCGGGTTCGGCGTTGACGAGCGGACGGGGCGCGTGGTGGCGTTGTGCGCGATCGACAACCTGATGAAGGGCGCGGCGGGTTCGGCGGTGCAGTGCATGAACATCGCGCTGGGGTTCGAGGAGACGGCGGGGCTCGGGTTCAGCGGGCTGCACCCGGCGTGAGGGGGAAGGCAAGGCACTCGGCACTGGGCACTCGGCATTCGTGATCGGGACCGGTGCTGTGTGCCTCGTGCTTTGCAGAGGATCCACATGACGACCATCGTGATCAAGATCGGCGGGGGCGAAGGGATCGAGCTGGGTCCCATCCTCGATGAGTTCGCGGCGCTCGTGAAGTCCGGTGAGCGGGCGGTGCTCGTGCACGGTGGATCGCACGAGACGAATATCATCAGCGAGCGGCTGGGGTGCCCGCCCACCTTCATCAAGAGCCCGTCGGGGCACGAGAGCCGGCGGACGGACCGGGCCACGCTCGAGATCTTCGAGATGGTCTACTGCGGGAAGGTGAACAAGGGGATCGTCGAGCACCTCCAGAGCCGGGGCGTGAACGCGGTGGGGCTGAGCGGGATCGACGGGGGTGTGTGGAGCGGGTCGCGGAAGGGCGCGATCCGCGCGGTGGACAGCGACGGGCGGACGACGATCATCCGCGACGATCTCTCGGGCAAGGTCGACTCGGTCGACGCCTCGCTGCTGGCGTTGCTGCTCGAGAGCGGGCGGACGCCCGTGCTGACCCCGCCGGCGCTCGCGGCCGAGGCGGACGGCTCGCGCGTGGCGATCAATGTCGACGCGGACCGCGCGGCGGCGATGACCGCGGTGGCGCTGCGGGCGGACGAGTTGCTGCTCCTCTCGAATGTCGCGGGCGTGCTGGCGGACCGGGACGATCCGGGCACGCTGATCCGGTCGGTCTCGGATCTGGGCTTGGAGGCGGTGCGCGAGGCCGCGGGAGGGCGGATGAAGAACAAGGTGCTCGCGGCGGAAGAGGCGCTTGGCGGGGGCGTGGGGCGGGTGGTCATCGGGTCGGCGAACGGTTCGGGGGCGATCGCGGCGGCGCGCTCGGGGGCGGGGACGGTGTTCGAAGGAGCGAAGGCGTGAGCACGCGGGTCATGACGGCGACGCAGACCATCCCCGCGACCGACGAGCAGGCGACGGAGCTGCTCCACGAGGTCGTCGCGACACCCAGCCTGAGCGGGCACGAGCAGCGCGCGGTCGAGGTGTTCGTGCGGCACGCGGCGAACCTCGGGTTTCGGGCGGAGATCGACGAGGCGGGCAACGGGCTGGCGTGGAGGCGGGCCGGGGGGATGGAAGCCGACGGGCCGGAGGCCCATCCCGCCGGAGACGGAGGAGATGACAGGCGGGACGCCTGTCCCACCGGGGCGGAACACAGGCGGGACGCCCGTGCCACGGGCGAGCGGCTCATCGTGCTGCTGGGGCACATCGACACGGTGCCGGGCGAGATCCCCGTGCGGCTGGAGAACGGCATCCTGCACGGGCGCGGCAGCGTGGACGCGAAGGGCCCGCTCTGCTCGTTCCTCGCGGCCGCGTCGCGCGCGTCGCTGCCCGAGGGCGTCTCGCTGCTGGTCGCGGCGGCGCTGGGCGAAGAGGAAGAATCCCCCGGGGCGCACCACCTGGCGACGCAGCTCCGCCCGGACGCGTGCTTCATCGGCGAGCCGAGCGGGTGGGACGGCGTGACGCTGGGCTACAAGGGCTCGGTGCGGATGCGGGCGAGCGTGACGCGCGACAACGGGCACTCGGCGGCCCCGGGCGACTCGGCGTGCGACTACCTCTTCGGGTGGTGGCGGCGCGTCGAGGCCCGCATGGCGGAACTCAACGGGGAGCGGGTCGGGGAGTTCGAGCGCATCGCCTGGTCGGTCCGCGGGATCAGCAGCGCCAACGACGGCCTGCACGACACGGGCGAGTTGACCGCGGGGTATCGCGTGCCGGTCTGGATCACGCCCGAGGAACTCCGCCTCGAGCTGCGCCGGATCGATCACGAGTGCGTGAGGCTCGCGTTCGTGGGCGACGAGAAGGCGTGGCGGAGCGAGCGGAACGACGCCGTCGCCCGGGCGCTCTCGACTTCGATCCGCGCAGAGGGGGGCTCGCCGCGGCCCAAGGTCAAGACGGGCACGGCGGACATGAATGTGGTCGGCCCGATCTGGAAGTGCCCGATCGCCGCGTACGGCCCGGGCGACAGCATGCTGGACCACTCGCCGTACGAGCGCCTTGAGATCGCGGAGTATCACCGCGCGATCGCGGTGCTGTCGCGGGCGATCGAGACGCTGGCGGCGGAGCTGGCTTCCGAGGGCGGGGCGTCGTGACGACCGCGCGCGTGCTCATCCGCTGCCCCGACCGCACGGGCGTGATCGCCCGGGTGGCGTCGTTCCTCGCCGAGCGGGGGCTGAACATCCTGGACGCGGACCAGCACACCGACCCGGACACGGGCCGGTTCTTCATGCGTGTGGAGTTCGACGCGGGCGCCGCGGCGATGCCGGTGGGTGAGCTCAGGGCGGAGGTCGAGCGGGGCTTCGAGGCTGGTGTGGCGCGGGCGCTGGAGATGGACGCCTCGTTCCGCTGGCCGGGGCGGGCCAAGCGGATCGCGGTGCTCGCGGGGCCGAGCCTTCACTGCGCGGCCGATCTGCTCTGGCGGGTCTCGACGGGGGAGATCGCGTGCGAGGTCAGCCGGGTGATCTCGAACCACGAGGGCGCGGGGGATCTCGCGTCTCGGTTCGGGCTGCCGTTCGCGCATCTCCCGGTGACGCCGGCGACCAGGGCCGATCAGGAGTCGCGGCTTTCCGCGGTGCTCGATGAGGACGAGTCGGCGGGGGGGCTCGATCTGATCGTGCTCGCGCGGTACATGCAGATTCTCTCGAACGGGTTCGTGAGCGCCCGCCCGGCGCGGATCATCAACATCCACCACTCGTTCCTTCCGGCGTTCGCGGGGGCGAAGCCGTACCACCAGGCGTTCGAGCGCGGGGTGAAGCTGATCGGCGCGACGAGCCACTACGCGACGGCGGACCTGGACGAGGGCCCGATCATCGCGCAGCAGACGGCGCATGTGACGCACCGGGACACGATCGAGGACCTCGTGCGCAAGGGGCGCGACCTGGAGCGGACGGTGCTGGCCGAGGCGGTCCGCCTGCACCTGGACGACCGGGTGCTGGTCGAGGGGCGGAAGACGATCGTGTTCGACTGATCGGCGCTTCAGGGGCAGCCGGCGTTGAAGAAGCCGACGAACAGCACGATATCGGCGAGGTCCCAGATTCCGTTCTCGTCGAGGTCCGCCAGCAAGTCGAGCCCCGTGAACGCGGCGATGAACAGGGTGATGTCGGTCAGGTCGAGCAGGCCGTTGACATCGAGGTCGGCCGGGCAGGAGCGCCGCTGGAGTTCGACGGCGCCGATGTCCACGATCGGGGCGTTCCCCGTGCCGGTGTCGGCGACATCCGGATCGTCGCGGCGGCGATCGCGACCGTACACATCGATCGGCAGCCGCTCGGCGGTGTCCGCGTCGGCGTCGAGGTCGAGCGGATCGAGGGGAACGGCGGTGTTGTCGCCCGCGTCGATGCAGGGGCTGAACGGGCGGAGCGTGTACAGGTCGTCGGCGTTGCCGGGCACATTGTCCGGACCGTCGGGGTCCACGAACAGCGGGTCGGCGGCGAAGTTGCCCGCGCCGCCCAAGGAGCCGGTCCAGCCCTGGACGCAGGAGTGGTTGACGATGGGCGGCGTGAGCGCGTTGATCTGGTAGACCTGGTCGGGGCCGGTCCCGTTGCCCCAGAGGATGGTGTTGTCGAGGATCACCGCCACGGCGCCGGGGGCGCTGATCCCGGCGGTTTCGGATGAGGGTTGCAGCGGGGTATTGAAGGCGATGGTGCTGTTCCGCACGCTCAGCGTGCCATCGGCCCGCACGCCGGCCCCGCTTGCCGCCGCGTTGCCCGCGAGCAGCGAGCCGACGATCCGGATGGTTGGCGTCTCGCCGATCGACCCGACCGCGCCCCCCAGATCGGCCGAGTTCCCGAGGAACTGACACCCCCCGAGACGGACAACCGGTGCGCCCGATGGGCTGATCACCGCGATCGCTCCGCCGATGCTCGTGTTGTTCGCCTCGGCGGTGTTTCCCTCGAAGATGCAGCGGGCGAAATCGGCCGCCCCGCCCCCGACATTGACCGCGCCGCCCTGCGTCCCCGTTCCGTTCGAGACGAGATTCGCGTTGAAGACGCAGTCCTCGAACAGCACGGACAGCGCCACGGTGTGGACCGCCCCGCCGTAGGTGCCCGTGCCCTCGCTGGCGATATTGGCGGTGAATGTGCACCCGGAGAAACGCCCGTCGCCCGTCAGCAGGGTCACGGCCCCGCCGAACGAGCTCGTGCCGCCGAGGCTGGCGTTGAGCGCGAACTCGCACCCCTCGAAGACGGCCTCGGCGCCGCCGACCCACACCGCGCCGCCGCTTCCCAGGGATGAGTTCGGGTTGGTCGAGTTGGCGATGAAGATCGAGTCACGGAACCGGACGGAGTCGACATTGATGGCGCGGACCGCGCCGCCCTCGCGCTCCGCGCCGTTGCCGATGAACAGGCACTGATCGATGGTCAGCGTGCCGCCGTCGATGAGCAGGCCGCCGCCCGCGGTGAACCCGGCGGCGGTGTTCGCGTACCCGCCCGTGATCACGAGCCCGTCGAGCCGGCTGCCGGCGTCCGGGTTGGTGAACTCGAGGATCCGTCGCGCGTTGTCGGCGCGGTTCAGGAACCCGGGCTGGTCGTCGCCGTTGAAGTCGCCGTCGAGCACAGCCAGATGGGCCGACGGATCGCGTTGGTCGCGTGCGGTCTCGCTGCCGTCGAAGCCGCCGAACAGCTTCACACCCGTCGGGACATCGAACGGGGTGTCGTAGCCGGGCGGGAAGTAGGTCCCCTGGGCGATCCAGATCTCGTCGCCGGGATTGGCTCGGCCCAGCGCGTCGGCGAGGTCGCGGTAGGCGCCGCCCCAGTTGAGCCCGTTCTGCGGGCCCGGGTTCTGGGCGTTGACATAGATCACCGCGGCCGGGGCCGGGGCGGTCAGAGCGAGCGCGGCGACTGCCGCGGCGGCGGCGGGGAGCAGATTCGGTTTCATGCGGCCCTTTCCCGTGGTTTCGGAGAAAAGCGTCGGCGCGGCGTCCCGCTCACGGGCAGCCGGCGTTGAACGAGCCGACGAAGATGGTGATGTCCGTGAGTTCCCAGAGCCCGTTGCCGTCGAGGTCGCCGGGCGGGGTCTGGTTGACGAAGCCGTCGACGAAGGCGGCGATGTCGGCGAGGTCGAGCAGGCCGAAGGGCTCGGCGAGGTCGGCGGGGCAGGGGTCGTCGATGTCGAAGAGGACCAGGGCCGAGCCCGTGGCCCCGGTGAAGTACATGGGCAGCACAAGCTCTCCGTGGTTGTTGAACATGGAGGGGCCGCCCGATCCCGGGCTGCGTGCGTTGGAGTCGTAGCGCCAGGGCACGAGCGCCCCCGAGACGCCGACGAAGCCGTCGTCGGTGACGAACACCTCCGCGGCGCGGGCGAGTTTGACGAACTCGCCGTTCGGCCGGGTCGCGAAGAGGGTCAAGCGGTCGTTGACAGACGCCGGGAGAACGATCTGATCTCGGTCGTTGACAAGGAACCTTGTCCCCAGCAGGTCCGGTGCGGCGAAGCCGCCCGGCAGCGGGTCGCCCTCGCGGAGGATCATCTCGAGGCCGCCCGGATCGCCGATGAAAACCGCGGTGTCGGTCGCGAACGGCGCCCCCGCGAGCGAGGCGGCGAAGATCACCCGACCGTTGCCGTTCATGTCGATGTACCCGCTTCGGACATTGTTGAGCGACAGACCCGGGGCGCCCGGGACGGGGTCGCCGTCCTTGGCGAGTGTGAACGCGACGCCCGAGCCCATGGAGACAATCGCGCCGTCGGTGCCCCCGCCGATGACGCCGGCCTGGAAGCAGACCGCGCCCGCGGCGTTCATGCGGATCGAGTCGGCGTCGAGCGACTGGTAGACCGCGCCGGGCACGCCCGGGAGGGGATCGCCCGTGCGGGCGAGGATGCCGACATTGTCGGGCAGGCCCTCGTAGAGCACGGTGCGGTTGCTCTGCGTGACGCCGTTGCCCAGCGGGAGCGTGGCGTGGAAGGCGATGCGGCCCTGCTCGTTCATGCGGAGGGACTGGTCGTCGATGAGTGCGATGTTCACGCCGATGGGCAGACCCGGAGCCTGGAGATTGGTCTGGAGCGCGGCGATCATGCCGTCGTTGGGGTTGCCGAACCAGATCGCCCGCTCGGTGGAGGGGCCGGTGACGCGTCCGATGACCGCCGCGCGCGCCCCGCTGGCGAAGACGCCGGGGTTGAGCGCGATGATGGAGTAGGCCGGGTCGAACCCGGGCGGGTCGCCGGTCTGCCAGAGCAGAGGGGTGGGGGCGGCCACGGGGCCCGCGAAGAGGCTGGCGAGCACGGCGCTGCTCACGCCGACCTGGAAGATGGTGGGGTTGAACCCGACCTCGCCGGTGCTGGTGACGACGAGGTTGGAAAAGCCCGTCAGGTTGATCGAGCCCGGGAGCCAGATGAACCCGGGGAGCGCGTCGATCGGGTCCTGCTCCCGGGCGAGCAGGCGGAGGTTGTCGCGCGGCCCGCCGAAGAGCGCGAAGTTGTTGGAACTGGTCACCCCCGGGCCGGCGAGGCCCGCGACGAACAGGATGTCCCCGCGGTCGTTGATCGAGACATTGTCGCCGACGCCCCCGAGCGTGAGACCCGGGAGATCGGGCGCGGGGTCCCCCGGGCGATGGACGGTGGTGACCCGCAGCCCGTCCGAGGCGACGGCGAGCGGGGCGAGGCACGCGAGGAGGGCGAGGGTCGGCATGGTCTTCATGATGGTGCTCCGGACTGTCCACCCTATCGGGGAGGGGTGCGGAATCCGAACCGCGAGGCGCGAAAAAGGGGGGAGAAACGCGCTCGTCCGGCGGGTCGGGGCGGGATATCGGGCCCGAGCCGCCCCGGATCATGCCGAAATAAAGGAGGCGACCTAGGCTGTAGAAGACCCCCAGGACCAGGAGCACCGCATGCCGACCGACCCGTTCAACGCCCGATCAACCCTGACCGTGCACGGCAAGACCTACACCTATTTCAACATCAGGGCGTTGCAGGACAAGGGGCTGGGGAACATCGACCGGATGCCCTACTCGGTGCGCGTGCTGCTCGAGTCGCAGCTGCGCAACCTCGACGGGTTCATCGTGACGAACGACGATGTCTCGGCCCTGGCGCAGTACGACCCGACGAAGGTCGACGCGGTCGAGATGCCCTTCATGCCCGGGCGCGTGGTGCTGCAGGACTTCACGGGCGTGCCGTGCGTGGTCGACCTCGCCGCGATGCGTGACGCGATGAAGACGCTGGGGGGCGACCCCGCCCAGATCAACCCCGCGGTGCAGTGCGACCTGGTGATCGACCACTCGGTGCAGGTCGACGACTTCGCAACCCGCGTCGCGCTGACGATCAACGCCGAGAAGGAGTTCGAGCGCAACAACGAGCGGTACACCTTCCTCAAATGGGGGCAGGAGAGCCTGGACAACTTCCGGGCCGTGCCCCCCGCGACGGGGATCGTCCACCAGGTGAACCTCGAGTACCTGGCGCGGGGGTGCCTGGTCAAGTCGGACGGCGTGGACGGGCGCGCCATCGTGTACCCCGACTCGCTGGTCGGCACGGACAGCCACACGACGATGATCAACGGCGTGGGCGTGCTGGGCTGGGGCGTGGGGGGCATCGAGGCCGAGGCGGTGATGCTCGGGCAGCCCTGCTACATGCTCACACCCGAGGTGGTGGGCTTCAAGCTCAAGGGCCGGCTGCCCGAGGGCGCGACGGCGACGGACCTCGTGCTGACGGTCACGGAGATGCTCCGCGCCCACGGCGTGGTCGAGAAGTTCGTGGAGTTCTTCGGCCCGGGCATGGCGGAGTTGTCCATCCCCGACCGGGCGACGATCGCGAACATGGCGCCCGAGTACGGGGCGACCTGCGGGTTCTTCCCGATCGACCACAAGACGATCGAGTACTTCCGCTTCACCGGCAAGACGGACGAGGAGGTCGCGCTCACCGAGGCGTGGGCGAAGGCGGCGGGGTTCTTCTGGACGCCTGACGCGCCCGAGCCCGCGTTCAGCGCGGTGCTCGAGCTCGACCTCGCCTCGGTCAAGCCCTGCGTGGCCGGGCCCAAGCGTCCGCAGGACCGGGTTGAGCTCGCCTCGCTCAAGCAGTCGTGGAAGACCATGCTCACCGCGCCGATGGGGCCCAAGGGCCTCGGCGTTCCGGCGGACAAGGTCAGCGCCAAGGCGATCGTCGCCCACACCACCGAGCGCACGGGCGAGAAGCCCGGCATGACCAGCGAGCTGACCCACGGCTCGATCGTCATCGCCGCGATCACCAGCTGCACCAACACCTCCAACCCCGATGTGCTCATCGCCGCGGGCCTGGTCGCCCGCAAGGCGAACGCGCTCGGGCTGACGCGCAAGCCCTGGGTCAAGACCTCGCTCGCCCCGGGCTCCAAGGTCGTCACCGAGTATCTCAACAAGGCGAACCTGACCGCGGACCTCGACGCGTGCGGCTTCCAGACGGTCGGGTACGGGTGCACGACCTGCATCGGCAACTCGGGCCCGCTGCCGCCGGAGATCGAGGGCGCGATCAAGCAGGCCGACCTCGCCGTCGCCTCGATCCTCTCGGGCAACCGGAACTTCGAGGGGCGCGTGCACCCGGCGGTGAAGGCGAACTTCCTCGCCAGCCCGCCGCTCGTTGTCGCCTACGCACTCGCCGGGCGGATCGATATCGACCCGTACAACGAGCCGCTGACCCACACCGCCGACGGGCGCGCGGTCTGGCTGAAGGACATCTGGCCGACCCGCGCCGAGATCGACGCGATCCGGGCGGCGTGCGTCACCACCGAGCAGTTCGTCACCAAGTACGCCAAGGTGTACGACGAGAACGAGACCTGGAACGCCGTGCCCGTGTCTCGGAGCGAGCTCTACCCGTGGGACGACGGGTCGACCTACATCCAGAACCCGCCCTTCTTCGAGGGCATGGGCGAGCAGCCCCCGGGGCTCACGCCCATCCGCGGCGCGCGCATGCTCTGCCTGCTGGGCGACAGCGTCACGACCGACCACATCTCGCCCGCGGGGCGCATCGAGCCCGAGACCCCCGCGGGGCAGTACCTCATCAAGGCGGGGGTCGCCGCGCGGGACTTCAACTCCTACGGCTCGCGGCGCGGGAACGACCGCGTCATGACGCGCGGCACCTTCGCAAATGTGCGGATCAAGAACCGCATCGCGGCGGCGTCGCCCGCGGAGGGCGGCAAGCAGCCCGAGGGCGGGTGGACCAGGAACTTCACGAAGGGCAAGACCCTCGCCGAGGCGCCGGTCGAGTACATCTTCGACGCCGCGATGGACTACAAGAAGGCGGGCGTGCCGCTCGTGGTGGTCGCGGGCAAGGACTACGGCATGGGCTCGAGCCGCGATTGGGCGGCCAAGGGAACGATGCTGCTGGGTGTTCGCGCGGTCATCGCCGAGTCGTTCGAGCGGATCCACCGGTCGAACCTGGTGTTCATGGGCGTGCTGCCGCTGGAGTTCAAGCCCGGGCAGACCGCCGAGAGCCTGGGCATCAAGGGGGACGAGTCGATCGAGATCGTGCTGCCCGAGGGCGTCGAGCCGAGGCAGGACATCGCGGTCAAGGCGACCCGCCCCGACGGCTCGTCGTTCTCGTTCCAGGCCCGCCTGCGGATCGACACGGCCGTGGAGTTCGAGTACGCCCGCAACGGCGGGATCCTGCAGACGGTGATCCGCAAGAAGCTCAACGAGGCGAAGCAGCTGGTGTGAGCGGGAGAACCGGCACGCGGCCTCAGCCCCGCTTCAGCGACGCCATGTCGATCACGAAGCGGTACTTGACATCGCTCCGCAGGATGCGGTCGTAGGCCGTGTTGATGTCCTTGATGTCGATCATCTCGATGTCGCACGCGATGCCGTGCTCGGCGCAGTAGTCGAGCATCTCCTGCGTCTCGGGAAGCCCGCCGATGAGCGAGCCCGCCAGGTGCTTGCGCGGGAAGATCACGCTGAACGCCGCGACCGCCAGCGGGTTCTCCGGGGCGCCGACGAGGCAGACGGTCCCGTCGAGTTTCAGCAATGCCATGTAGGCGTTGATGTCGTGGTCGGCCGAGACCGTGTCGAGGATGAAATCGAACGAGCCGGCGTGGGCGGCCATCGCGTCCGCGTCTTTCGAGATCACGACCTCGTGCGCCCCGAGCCGCTTCCCGTCTTCGACCTTGCCCGCGGAGGTCGTGAAGAGCACGACATGCGCCCCGAACGCGCGGGCGAACTTCACGCCCATGTGCCCGAGCCCCCCGAGCCCGACGACTCCCACCTTCTGACCCGGGCCGACCTTCCAGTGCCGCAGCGGCGAGTAGGTCGTGATCCCGGCGCACAGCAGCGGGGCGGCGGCGGCGGGGTCGAGCCCGGCCGGCACGCGCAGGACGAAATCCTGATGGACCACGACCGCCTCGGAGTACCCCCCGAAGGTGTGCCCCCCGCTGTGCTTGTCGGGCCCGTTGTAGGTGAACACCGGCATCGTCGTGCAGAACTGCTCGAGCCCCTGCTCGCAGTGGGCGCAGGTCCGGCATGAGTCCACGAGGCAGCCCACGCCGACCAGGTCGCCCGCCTTGAACCGTGTGACCGACGAGCCCACGCGGGTCACGCGGCCGATGATCTCGTGCCCGGGCACGCAGGGATAGAGCGTGTTGTGCCACTCGTTCCGCGCCTGGTGGATGTCCGAGTGGCAGACCCCGCAGTACAGGATCTCGATCGCCACATCGTTCGGCGTGGGCGCGCGACGCTCGATCGTCGCGGGGGCGAGCGGGCTGGTCGCGGCGGAGGCGGCGTAGGCCTTGGTGGGCATGGGTGGTCCTTTCGGGTTGACGCAGTTTAGACCTTGTTCCAACCCCTCTTCTTCTCGGTGGGATGGGCTTCCAGCCCGTCTCTCCCCCTTCTCCTTATGGGATCCGAAACAAGGTCTTAGGGCTCGCCGCGCGGCCGCCGACGCCGGGCTCGGGGGGCCGCATCACGCCGGCCCGAGTACATCGCGTACTCGAGCAGGTCCGACCCGGGGTTCACGCGCAGATCGCTCCAGGGGCCCTCGTGCAGCCGGCGTGGCACCAGCGTGCGCACCCATCCGCCCGCGAGCGCGAACGGGGCGAGCCCGCCGCCGGGATCGTGGCTCACCGCGACGAGGATTCGCCACGGCGCCTGCTCATCGCCCAGCCCTCCGAGCCCATCGACGAGCGGCGCCAGCACCACGCGGTCGACAGTCTCGATCGGGGCGCTCACGAAAGCGATCGTCAACCCCGCCGCCGAGCCGAGCAGCCGCGACGCAAGCGATTCGAGCGGCCCGGCGGGCGCGGGCTCGAGACCCACAAGGCGGAACGCCCCGATCGCCTCGGGCCCGTCCGCGAACGCCGCGAGGTCCGCGTCGCGTCGCGAGCCGGCCAGCCCGCCCGCGCACCCGGGCTCCCAGAGCCACGCAGCGTTCGCCGGCGTAAGGCCCTGCTCAAGGCGGGCCCGGTTTACGGGGTGCTCGGCCAGTGCGTGCCGGGACACGCTGATGAGCGCACAGAGCCGGTCCGACGCGGCGATGGGCCCCCCATCGGGCAGGCAGTCGACCCAGTCTTCGCCGGCGGCGCGGGACGGGGGGATGGTCTCCACGCCGTCGTACCAGGTCCGCGAGCGATCGACCAGCAGCCGGGACGGACCCGAGCCCACGATCTCAACGCCCGAGGCGTGCTCGGGGCACGCTTGCGACCAGGCCGCGAAGAGGTCCGCGAAGAGCGCGTTCGCCTCCTCGGGTGAAGGGTCCGCCTCACCGAAGTGGGGCCCCTCGTCGTCCGTCGACAGGCCCACGAGCCCGAGGCGCATCACCCAGTCGTCGGGGCCCAGCGGCACGCCGAGCGCAGCCGCCTCGAGCACCGGGGGCGTGACGCGGGCGACCTCTCCGCCTTTGCACCCGAGAAGCGTGAGCAGCCCCCGCCCCGAGGAGGGGTGCCCCCCCGCGGCCGTCTCGGCCGCCCCGACCCGCCCGGAGGCCGCGAGCGCGTCGAGGCTCGGGGTCGTGGCCCCGGCGAGCCCCTGAACGAGGTCCTGCCCATCCGGGGCAACGGCG
Organism: Phycisphaerales bacterium; assembly: GCA_036732005.1. Taxonomy (GTDB): domain Bacteria; phylum Planctomycetota; class Phycisphaerae; order Phycisphaerales; family UBA1924; genus UBA1926. The sequence goes on along the minus strand of DAINDF010000009.1, from coordinate 151,545 downwards.
TCGGCGTCGAGAATCAGCAGGAAGCAGCGCACGGCGGAGCCTACGCCGCCGCGAGCCCCGGTGGAGATCGGGCGCGCGCCGCAATCGCCCCCGGGCCGTTCCGTACCATGCGCATGATGCAAGCCCTCGCGGCCTGTCACTGCTGCGGGCGTGTGCACCGCCTCCCGCCGGTGCCCCGGGGGTCGGTCGCGCGGTGCACCCGCTGCGACACGGTCATCCGCCGCGGCGTGCACCCGCGATCGGCCCAGCGCGCCGCGGCCCTCGCGGCGGCGGCGCTGGTGATCTACCCCGCGGCGCTGCTCAGCCCCGTCATGTCGATCGAGCGGCTGGGGAACACCGCCGAGGCCTCGATCTGGAGCGGCTTGGTCTCGCTGCTGGCCGAGGGGCACTACGCCGTGGGGCTGGCGATCCTGGCGTTCTCCATCGTCGCCCCGCTCGGGAAGCTCGCGGCGATCGTGCTTCTGGCGGGCGGGGCCCCGATCCCCGCGCGGCACCGCGCGGCGACCTACCGCGTCGTCGAGTGGATCGGGCGGTGGGGCATGGTCGATGTGCTGCTCGTGGCGATCCTCGTCGCGGCGGTGAAGCTCGGCGATCTGGTCGAGGTGACCCCCGGGGTCGGCGTCGCGGCGTTCGGCGCCGTCGTGGTGCTCTCGCTGCTCGCCTCCGCATCGTTCGACCCGCACCAGATCTGGGAGGAAGAGCCCGCGCCATGAACGAACAGACCGATGGACACGACGAGATCCCGGTCGCCCGCGTCGAGCGGCGCCGGCTCAGCTTGGTCTGGCTGATCCCCGTCTTCGCGGCGCTCGGGCTGGCGGGCATGCTCGCGCACCAGATCGCGCGCGAGCGGGGGCCCGATGTCTCGATCACCTTCACGCGCGCCGAGGGTCTCGAACCCGGGGCCGGGCTCGTGCACCGCGGGATCACGGTCGGCGTCGTGCGCGAGGTGCGCCTCTCCCCGGCGCTGGACGAGGTCGTGGTCCGCGCGGAGATCCACCCCCACGCCGGGGCGATCGCCTCCGAGGGAACGCAGTTCTGGATCGTCCGTCCCGAGTTGAGCCTCTCGCGCGTCGCCGGGCTGGAGACGCTGCTGGGCCCGCGCTACATCGCCGTGCGCCCCGCGCCGCCCGGGGCCCCGAGGCAGCGGGCCTTCCGCGGGCTCGACGCCCCCCCGGCCGACACCGAGCCGCTGCCCGACGAGCTGCGGGTGGTCCTGTCCGCCCCGCGCCTGGGGGCGGTCTCGCCGGGGTCGCCCGTGCTCTTTCGCGATGTCCCGGTCGGCGAGGTCCGCGGGGCGACGCTCGCCGACGACGGGCGGGCGGTGCTGGTGGAGGCGGCGATCGCGCGGGAGCACGCCCATCTCGTGCGCACAAACTCGAGGTTCTGGGTCGCCTCGGGCGTGGGGGTGGACTGGGGCCTGTTCCGCGGGCTCACGCTCCGGGCCGATTCGTTGGAGACGCTGCTCCGCGGCGCGGTCGGGTTCGCGACCCCGAACCGCCCCGGCGACGCGGTGAACGACGGGCATCGGTTCGAGTTGCACGAGGCCCCGGATCCGGATTGGTTCGGGTGGGACCCGCTGTTGACCCCCGCGTCTCCCTGATCCGGTGCCTACGCGGGCGGCCCGACCTCGATCTTGAACCGCTCGGCGACGATCTTCTCCATGGCCTCCGCGGCGGCGACCTCCTCGACGACGATCGCGTCGGCGCCCAGCGACTTCGCCTGCAGCGCCTTGCCGAGGTGGTTCATGCGCACGACGATGCACATCTCCCGGTTGAGCTCCCTCGCGATGCGGCAGGCCCGCAGCGCGGCCTCCTCGTCGGGCACGGTCAGGATCAGCGCATCCGCCCCGCGGATGCCCGCCGATTCGAGCACCTCGGGCTTGGAGATGTCCCCGTAGATCATGTGCCGCCCCATCGCCGTGTGGGTCCGCACGGTCTTCTCGTTCATCTCGATGATGGTGGTGTTGGCGCCCGCCTTGTCGAGGTGGTCGGTCGCGACGCGCCCGATGGGCCCGAAGCCCCCGATCACCACCCGCAGGGCCCCCTCGGCGGCCGGCGTCGGGTCACCGCCGGACCCGGCGCCGCGGCGCCAGATCGGGAGCGGGATGCGCTCCATCATCGGGCGCAGCGCCGCCCCGAGCGCGACGGGCACCGGCGTGAGGATCAGCGAGATCACGACGATCGCGACCGCGGCGGACCGGACCGCGTCGTCGATCAGCCCCGCGTCGGACGCGGTGTCGAGCAGGATCAGGCTGAACTCGCCCGCCTGGCTGAGCAGCATGCCGACCGAGCCCGCGATCGCCGTCGTCCCCCAGAGCGACCAGCAGGAGCCCCCGATCGCCGCGGACTTGATCACCAGCATCAAGGTCCCGCCGATGAGCACCGCGGGCCAGAGATCGACGAGCGGGGCCGGGTCGACCGCCATGCCCAGCGTGGTAAAGAAGACCGCGAGAAAGAAATCGCGTGCGGGCCCCATCAGCGCGCCGACCTGGTGGCGGAACGGCGTGCCCCCCAGGATCAGGCCCGCGAGGAACGCCCCGAGTTCGTAGCTGAACCCCAACGCGTGCGTCGCCAGCGCCGCCCCGATCGCGACCGCGACGCCCAGGGTGAGCATCACCTCGTCGGCCCCGAGCACCGAGGCGTGCCGCATCAGCCTCGGGAGCACCAGCCTGCCCCCGACGACGAGCACCGCGACGGCCGCGATCGCGGCCAGCGCCACACCCGCGATCACCAGCGGGTTCGCGGGCTCCGCCTCGCCCCCGGTGCGCAGCCGCCCCAGCGCCGTGATCGCGATGAGCATGACCGGGACGGCGAGGTCCTGCACGATCAGGACCGCCATCGCGAGCCGGCCCGTGGGCTGGCGGAGTTCGCGGCGTCGCATGAGACGCCGGAGCACGACGGCGGTGGAGGACATGCTCAGCGCCATCGCGAGCGCGAGGGCGCCGGCCCAGTCGAGCCCGAACGCCATCGCCGCGGGCCAGAGCAGCAGCACGCAGGCGGCAACCGAGGCAAGCCCCGCGAGAATGAGGCGGATCGACCCGCGACCAAGGTCCGCGGGCTCGATGTGCAGCCCGATGCCGAACATCAGCAGGATGATCGCCAACTCGCTGATCGTCCCCAGGTCGTCGGCCGAGGCGACGAGCCCGATCGCGTGAGGCCCCGCGATCGCGCCGGCGATCAGGAACGCGGGGATGGCGGCGATGCCCGCCCGGCCCATGACCAGCGCGGTCAGGCCCGCCAGCGCCAGCACGATGAACAGGCCCTCCATCGCCCCGCCGCCCTGAGAGGAAAGAAGAAAGAGCGTTGTCATGCCGTCCACACTAGCTTCTGTGCGGCGGGTCAACTGTGCGCCGGTTCAACGAGCGGCGGTTGTCGGGGGCGCTCTGGTCATGCCGACCGCAGGCCCCGCTCCCGAGCGGTGGCGGCCCGTTCGGTTCCACGCCGTCGCGCCGAGCGGGGCCGGGGCTGTGCCCGGATCGGCGCAAGTTCCGGGTTCTCCCGACTTGCCTTTCTCTTTGGAATAGTTCTAAACTGATGCTCCAAACCGCACAGCCAAGGAGGCCGCACCATGACCAACCGTCCGACGCTGACGACCGCCGAGGGATGCCCGATCGCCGACCAGGAGAACTCGCTGACCGCGGGCCCGCGGGGCCCGCTGCTGATGCAGGATGTGCAGCTCCTCGAGCAGATGCAGCACTTCAACCGGGAGCGGATCCCCGAGCGCGTGGTGCACGCCAAGGGCTCGGGCGCCTACGGCACCTTCACGGTCACGGGGGATGTCACGAAGTACACCCGGGCCGCCTTCCTGGGCAAGGTCGGCAAGAGGACCGAGATCTTCGCCCGCTTCTCGACCGTCGCGGGCGAGCGTGGCGCCGCGGACGCCGAGCGCGATGTCCGCGGCTTCGCCGTCAAGTTCTACACCGAGGAGGGCAACTGGGACATGGTGGGCAACAACACCCCCGTGTTCTTCGTCCGCGACCCCCTCAAGTTCGCCCAGTTCATCCACACGCAGAAGCGTGACCCGAAGACCAATCTCCGCGACCTCGATATGCAGTGGGACTTCTGGAGCCTCTGCCCCGAATCGCTGCACCAGGTCACCATCCTGATGTCCGACCGGGGTCTGCCCGCGACCTACCGGCACATGAACGGGTACGGCTCGCACACCTACAGCATGGTCAACGCCAAGGGCGAGCGCGTCTGGGTCAAGTTCCACTTCAAGACCCAGCAGGGCATCAAGACGATCACCGATGAGGAGTCGACCCGGGCGATCGGCATGTGCCGCGAGACGCACCAGCGCGACCTGTTCGAGTCGATCGAGAAGGGCGAGTTCCCGAAGTGGAAGCTCTTCATCCAGGTGATGACGCAGGCCCAGGCGGAGAAGTTCGAGCAGACCACGGGCTGGAACCCCTTCGACCTGACCAAGGTCTGGCCGCACGCCGATTTCCCGCTCATCGAGGTCGGCGTCATGGAGCTCAACCGCAACCCCGAGAACTACCACGCCGAGGTCGAGCAGAGCTCGTTCAGCCCCAGCGCCCTCGTGCCCGGCATCGGGCCCAGCCCGGACAAGATGCTCCAGGCCCGCCTCATGTCCTACGCGGACGCGCACCGGTATCGCGTGGGCAACAACTTCCAGCAACTCCCGGTCAACAAGCCCCGCTGCCCCGTCATGCACTACCAGCGCGACGGGCAGATGGCGACCGCCGCCGACTACAAGGGCCTGACCGCCAACTACTGGCCCAACAGCCGCGACGGCAACCCCGCCCCCAAGCCCGAGGTCCGCGACCCGGCCTGGGACCTGGGCCAGGTGATCGTCGACCGGCACGACTCCAAGGCCAACCACGACGACTTCACCCAGGCCGGCAACCTCTGGCGCCTCTTCGACAAGGGACAGAAGGAGCGCACCGCCGCCGCGATCGCGGGCGGCCTCTCCCACGCCCGCAAGGAGATCCAGCTCCGCCAGCTCTGCCACTTCTTCCGGGCCGACGAGGAGTACGGCAAGATGGTCGCGGGCAAACTGGGCATCAACCTCGACGAGGCGATGGCCGGTCTCGGCGCCGCCCACGCCCACGCCTGAGCGGCGCCCTCCGCGGAGGGAGTCTGCCGGTCTGCGACAACGCCGCTTTATTCCACGCCGCCCCGGCCTTGCGCCGGGGCGGCGTTTTGACGGTTCGGCTATCCTGCGGTTCCCGATCCCGGAGATCCCGACATGCCCCGCGTCTTTCTTGCCGTTTGTGCGCTCACCCCGGCCTTCCTCTCCGCCGCCGCGGCCGACCTCGCGTTCGTCAACGCGCGCGTGATCCCCGTGGACGGCCCCGAGATCGAGCGCGGCTATGTCCTCGTCAGCGACGGGAAGATCGAGGCCGTGGACCGGGGGGAGTTCAGGGGTTCGGCCGAGCGGGTGATCGACTGCGCGGGCAAGGTGCTCATGCCCGGGCTGGTGGACACGCACAGCCATGTCGGGGGCATCGGCGGGGCGGACGGGTCGGGCCCCATCCAGCCCGGGGTGCGCGTGCGCGAGTCGATCAATGTCCGCGACTCGGGCTTCCGCCGGGCGCTGGCGGGCGGGCTCACGACGCTGAACATCATGCCCGGCTCGGGGCACCTCTCCAGCGGGCAGACGGTCTATGTGAAACTCCGGTACAGCAAGGACGAGCCGTCGCTCGGCGTGCGCACGATCGACGACATCACCTACTTCGACGCCGACGGTGAGCCGATGGGCGGGCTCAAGATGGCCAACGGGACCAACCCGCAGCGCGACGGGGGCGGGAGTTTCCCCGAGACGCGCGGGCGTGCGGCCTTCCTCGTCCGCGAGCAATTCCTCAAGGCCCGGGAATACCAGGGCAAGCTCGACGCCGCGAAGAACGAGGACGGCACGGTCGATGAGAGCAAACTCCCCGAGCGCGACCTCAACCTGGAGACGCTCGCCGAGGTGATGCGCGGCGAGCGCATGGTGCACCACCACACCCACCGGCACGACGACATCATGACCGTGCTGCGCCTGAGCAAGGAATTCGGGTTCCGCGTCGTGCTCCACCATGTCAGCGACGGCTGGCTCGTGGCCGACGAGATCGCCGCCGCCGGCGCCTATGTCTCGGCGATCCTCGTGGACTCGCCGGGCGGCAAGCACGAGGCGGTCGGGCTCCGCTTCGAGACGCCCGCCATCCTCGAGAAGGCCGGCGTGCGCACGGTCGTGCACACCGACGACTGGATCACCGACAGCCGGGTCTTCCTCAGGATGGCCGCCTTCGCGGTCCGCGGCGGCATGTCGCGCCGGGGCGCGATCGAGTCGGTCACGCTCGCGGGCGCGGAGATGCTCGACCTGGCCGACCGGGTCGGGTCGCTGACCCCCGGGAAGGACGGCGACATCCTGGTTCTCTCGGGCGACCCGTTCAGCGCGTACACCGTGGTCGAGCAGACCTATGTCGAGGGCCGGCTGGCGTTCGATCGGGAGAACGAGGAGGACCACCTGTTCGCGGTCGGCGGATACGGCGCCTCGCGCGACACCGAGCCGTATTTCTGCTGCTACGACGCGCTGATGAAGCAACAGGTCGGCATGATCGGCGGCGTGATGATGCGGGGGGCCCAGTGATGCACGCGATGAAAACGCTCAGGACACTCCGCCTCGCCGCCGCCTGCGTCCTCGCGGGAGCGATCGCCTCCGGCCCCGCCTCGGCCCAGGTCGCCGTCCGGGCGAGCACGCTGCACACAATGGCCGGCCCCGCCGTCGAGAACGGGCTCGTGCTCATCGGGGCCGACGGGAAGATCGAGTTCGCGGGCCCGGCCTCGGGCCGCGCCGTCCCGGCGGGGTACGCGGTGCACGAGTGCGCCGTCGCGACGCCCGGCCTGGTCGATGTCCGCTCGACCGTCGGGCTGACGGGCATGTTCAATGTCCCCGCCGACCAGGACCAGGAGGACGGCTCCTCCGCCGTGCAGCCCCAGTTGCGGGCGATCGACGCGTACAACCCGCGCGAGCGGCTCGTGTCTTATGTCCGCTCGTTCGGCGTGACCACCGTGCACACGGGGCATGCGCCGGGCGGGCTCGTCACCGGGCAGACGCTCATCGCCAAGACCCGGGGCGAGACCGTCGACGAGGCGGTCATCGTCCCCGCGAAGGCCGTGGTGGCGACGATCGGCCCGATGGCCCAGCGTGGCGACAGCCCCGGCACGCGGGCGAAGATCATGGAGATGCTCCGCAACGAGCTCTTCGCCGCGCAGCGCCGCGTGGAGAGCGAGTCGAAGGCCGCCTCCGACGAGGGCGCCGAGCCCCCGGGCCGCGACCTCAAGCTCGAGGCGTGGGCCGCGGTCCTCCGGGGCGAGATGCCCCTGATCGTCACCGCGAACCGGGCCCAGGACATCGACAACGCCTTCCGCCTCGCCGACGAGTTCGGATTCAAACTCTGGCTCGACTCCGCGGCCGAGGCGTACCTGTTCACCGATGAGCTCAAGGACCGCGGTGTTCCCGTCCTGCTCCACCCGACGATGCTCCGCGCCTGGGGCGAGGTTTCCAACGCGTCCTACGAGACCGCCAAGCACATGCACGATGCGGGCGTCACCTTCGCGATCCAGAGCGGGTTCGAGGGCTATGTGCCCAAGGTCCGCGTCGTGCTGTTCGAGGCCGCGGTCGCCGCCGGGTACGGGGGCCTCGGGTTCGAGCCCGCGCTCCGCGCCGTCACGGTCGACGCCGCCCGGATCCTCGGCCTCGACGCCCGCGTCGGCTCGCTCGAGCCCGGCAAGGACGGCGATGTCGCGATGTACGACGGCGACCCCTTCGAGTACACCACGCACTGCGTCGGCGTGCTGATCGAGGGCGAGCATTTCGGCGGCGAGCGCGAGTTCGAGAAGGGCTACCCCTGAGCCCACGCGCGGGGCTCAGACTGACCCGGATCGGTTGACGCGAGGGAAGTGGTGCCACGACCCGCCCGCAGGGCGCGTCGTGCGTTTCTCATCGGAGTCCGATCCGCACCACGCGCCGCTGACGCGGCGGGTGGTGGCACCGGCGGCGCACGCGCAGCGGTCAATCACAGGCCGTGTCAGACCTCGACCGGCTCGAACACCATCCCCCCGTCGTCGAGTTTCGCGAAGTACGCCTCGATGTGCGCCAGCCCCGTCACGCGGTGCACGAAGGCCGCGGCACGCACCAAGTCGGCCCGCTGCACCAGCTGCAGCCGAGGCTCCTTGAGTTCCAGGCGCGACGAGTAGAACGCGCACCCCTCGTGCGCGATGAGCACCACCCGCTTGAGCCGGTGCACCTCGACGAGGAAGTGCAGCTCATCGAGCACGCCCTTCTCCTCCAGGTGGGCCTGCGGATGCCCCGCCAGGCACGCCGCCCCGCCCGGCAGGCAAAGCCGGTCGTACCGCGGCAGGTTCAGCCCGTTCTGAAGGAAGTCGTCGAAATGCTCGCCCACGCGGCCGTCCGAGCAATAGAGCGCGGCGGCGTGCATCCGCGAGGCGTCGTACGGGAGCCGGCTCCGGTAGGGCATGCCGTACCTTACCGGGTTCTCGGTCGGCATGGGCCGGGTTCTGCTCAACGGGCCGGGGTTCGTTGTTCCGCAGGAGCGAACCCGGGCTCGGGCCCCGGTTCGGTCTTGCCCTACACTGACCCGTCGCACGCGGGGGCGGGACGCCGCGGGCAGAACGACCTTCGAGGCCCGCCGGTCCTCACGACCCCGGAGCCCCGATCGCAGGAAGAGAACGAGCGCCGGGGCGGCGCGGCGTTGTGCACAAGATGGCGGTGAACGCTACAGCGACAGGAATAGTCCGGCCCGAACCGCGCAGCGTGGCCGGTGCCTTCGCGCGCGCCGCGGTCTCCTTCGCCGACCGCGTCGCCGCCGTCGAAGGATCGACCACGCTCACCTACCGCGACCTCGACGCACGATCGGCCTCCATCGCCGCGGCGCTCGCCGACCGCGGCGTGCGCCGGGGCGACGCCGTCCTCGTCGCCCTCCCCCGCGGGCTCGATTCCCTCGCGGTGGTCCTGGGCGCCGTCCGCGCCGGCGCGATGTATGTCCCCGTCGACCCCGCCTGGCCCGCCGATCGACTCGAGCGCATCGCCCGCATCGCCGCCCCGCGCGTGACCGTTGTGCCCGCCGATGGGCCCGCGCCCCTCCCGGGCATCCCCCCTTCGGCCCTGATCGCGCCGGGCGCCCCGTTCGACCCGCCCGAAATCGGCCCCGAGGACCCCTGCTACGCGATGTTCACCTCGGGAACGACCGGTGTGCCCAAGGGCGTCGTCGTGCCCCATCGCGCCGTGCTCCGCCTCGTCCTGGGGCAGACCGCCTTCGAACTCGCGCCCGACCGCGCCTGGCTCCACCTCTCCGCGACCTCGTTCGACGCCTCGACACTGGAGATCTGGGGTCCCCTCCTCAACGGCGGACGGTGCGTCGCCGTCCCCGACCGCCTCCTCTCCATCGACCAGACCGCCGCCGTGCTCCGCTCGGGCGTCACCGACGCGTGGCTCACCGCCTCGCTCTTCAACGCCGTCGTCGACCACGCCCCCCACGCCTTCGAGGGCCTCCGACAGGTGCTCACCGGCGGAGAACGCCTCTCCCCCGCGCATGTCCGCCGCTTCCTCGAACGCAACCCAGGCGTCCGTCTCATCAACGGGTACGGGCCCACCGAGAACACCACCTTCACCTGCTGCCACACCATCACACCGGAAGACGCCGACAACCCGGGCGGCGTCCCCATCGGCGCCCCGATCCACGGCACCGAGGTTGTCATCGCCGATGCGCACGCCTCACCGACGCCCCCGGGCGAGCCCGGCGAGCTGCTCGCGGGCGGGCTCGGCGTGGCGCTGGGCTACCTGGGAGACCCCGACCTCACCGCGGCGAAGTTCATCACGCTCGACGCCCGCCCCGGTCGCTGGTACCGCACGGGCGATCTCGTTCGTCGCCGACCCGACGGCGCAATCGAGTTCCTCGGGAGGCGCGACCGGCAGGTCAAGGTCCGCGGCCACCGCATCGAACTCGACGAGGTCGAAGCCCAGCTCGCCTCCCACCCGGGAGTGGCCCGGGCCTTCGCGATCGTCCTCGGCGAGCGGGCCGACATCAACCGCCTCGCGGCCGCCTACGCCCCCGCCCCGGGATCGCCTCCCCCCGCCCCGGCCGTGCTGCGGGACTGGGTCGCGGCGCGAGCCCCGGCGTACATCGTGCCCGACCTGCTCGTCCCGATCGAACGCGCCCCGATCGGGGCGACCGGCAAGGTCGACGCCGACGCGGTCCGCCATGCCATCGAGGCCGCCGCGGGTCGGGCTGGCGACGCCGCCGAATACACCGAGGATGCCTGGGGCCTGCTCGAGGCCGCCCTGCGGCGCGTCATCCCGGGATGCCGCCCGAGCCCCGACGCCTCGTTCCTCTCTCTTGGGGGGCATTCGCTCGCCGCCCTCCGCCTCGCCGCGATCGCGCAGGCCGAGTTCGGCGTGCAACTGGGCGTCGCCCGCGTGCTCGAGTGCGGCGCGCTGCGCGAACTCGCGGCCGAGATTGCCTCGCCCGTTCCAGCGGCCCCGCTCCACCGCGAGCACCCGCCTGAGCCCGTGGGCCCAGTCCCCGCGTCCTCCTTCCAGGAGCAGGTCTGCTTCGAGAGCAAGGTCGACCCGACGGGCTGGGCCTATCACGAGCACGCGGCGTTCCTCGCCGACGACCGCCTCGACCTCGAACGCCTCGAACGGGCCTGGCGGGCGCTGGTCGGCCTGCACGAGGCCCTCCGCACCCGTCTGCCCTGGCGCGACGACGCGCTGGTCCAGGAAATCGCACCCACGGCCGATCCGGGGGCGGCGTCCTACACCGTCCACCCGGGCCCGGCGTGGACGGCGGTTACCCCACCCGCCGAGGCGATGGCCCTCCTCCGGCGCCCGTTCGATCTCGCCCTCGGCCCGCTTGCACGCCTCGATGCCTTCCCGCGGGCAACCGGTGGCTGGGCCGTGGTCGTGACCCTGCACCACGCCCTGGTCGACGAATGGTCGCTCTCGGTCCTCGCCGACGACCTCGCCGTGCTCTACGCGGGCGGGACCCCGCCGCCCGCCGCCCCGTTCAGCGTCTTCTGCGCGCACGAAGCGAGGTCCATCTCGCCGGAAGCGACCCGCGATCTCGCGCGGCGGTTGCTCGAAACGCCCGGGGGCGACCGCCCGCTCGGGCTGGCCCCCGCGCCCGCCGCGGCCCTCGGTCTCGAGGGCTTCCTTCCGGGGCGGGCGGCGCTCTGGGAGGCGGCGACGCGAGCGGGCTGCACGCCGACCGCCTGGATGCTCGCCCGGTTCGGGCAGGCGCTCTGCCGGGTGCTCGGGCGGGACGCGGTCGTGGTCCTCACGCCCGTGTCGCGCCGGACCAGCCCGGAACTCCAGCGTGTCGTGGGGTGCTGCAACACCATGCACCCGGTCGTCGTCGAGTCGAGCCTTCCGCCCGACGACGCCGCCCGGGCCGTGCGCGCGCAACTGCTCGAGGCATACTCCAGGCCCTTCGCCTCATTTCTCGAGGTCGCCAGGCTCGCCGCGGCCCGGGGCCGTCCACGCGGGTCGCTCGTCGAGTTCGGGTTCGCGTTGCAGACCCAGCCCGGCTTCGCGCCCGCCCTGCCGGGCGTCGCGGTCCGTGGGCTCCCGATGATCAACGCCGCCGCGAGATTCTCGCTCGGGCTCTCGACGATCGCCGCCGGCGATCGCCTCGATGGGCTGCTGACCGCGCCCGAAGGCTCGCCCGCGGCCGCCCTGCTCCCGGGCGTCGCGGCCGCGCTCTCGCAACTCCTCGGCGGCGTGCCCGAGCCGATCATGGCGACCGGCGAGCCCCCCGCGGCGACGACCCCCGCGGACGCCGCGCCGCCCCGTCCAGTCGATGAGCGCACCCGCTCGACCGCGTCGGACGCGTGGCGCGACCTCCTCGGCCGCCCGCCGCGCGGCGACGGGGACGATTTCTTCCTGAGCGGCGGGCATTCACTCCTGCTGCTCCGTCTCGCCGCCAGGCTCCGCGCGGAGATCGGCGCCGAGATCCCGCTCGCCGCGTTCCTGGGCCGGCCGACTTTCGGGGCCCTGATCGAGTTGCTCTCGGTCGAGGGCAACGGCGAGCCGACCGGCGGGACCCCGTTCCGCATCGAGCACCTCGGCGATGGCCCTCGCACGATCATCGGGCTGCCCGGCGCGTTCGGCCGCCCGGTGCTCTACCAGGCCCTGGCCGAGGTGCTCCGCGCCAACGGCTCCGGGGTGAGCCTCCGCTGCTACAACCTGTTCGACGCGGTCGAGCGCCACGGGGCCGAGGCGGGGCTCGAGGCCGTCCTCACCGCGCTGAGAGAAGACATCGACCGGCCGGGCGTCGTCGGCCTTTTCGGGTTCTGCGCCGGGGGGCTGTTGCCCTTCCTGCTCGAGGATCTGCCCGCGCCGCGCCAGCGCGCCCTGCACCTCTGGCTCGCGGATGTCTACCCCTTCGGGGACCCCGCCCGGAGGCGGCACCTGCGCACGCGCAGCGTCGCCGCCGCCCTGGCACGCCCCGCCCGCTGGCCCTCGGCGATCGCCGACAGCGCCGCCTCGCTGGCCCACATGACAAGCCGCAATATCGAGCAGCACCACGCGCCCGGCGGCAATCGGGCCGCCCATTCCCGGATGCTCTCGCTCCTGCGGGGCCGGCGCCTCAACCCATGGAACGGGCCCGCAACGGTGCTCGTTGCCGGTCGGAAGCCCATCTGGCGGCCCTATTTCGACCCCGACGAACTCAACGGCATGAGGCCCCTGCTGCGGGGCGGGCACCGCCTCGTCGTGGTCCCCGCGCTCCACCGCGATCTGCTCTCGGCCGGCGCGGCGATCGTCGGACGCGAGATCCTCACCGAACTCCAGCCCGGGCCCGCCCATGGATCGCGGTGAGGCGGGAGAGTCCCCGGTCGATGCGCCGGTTGTGCTCGTCGCCCGGCTCACCGACCGCGAGTCGCGCCCGGTCGTGCCGACCGCGGCGTACTGGGCCCCGCATCTCGCCGCGGCACTCGGGGCCCGCGAATCCCGGATGATCGACCGGCCGGGCGGGGCCCCGACCTGCCTCGTCGACGGAACCCCGCTCGCCGCCAGCGCATCGAGGACGGCCGGCGCGCGCGCGCTGGCCGTCGCGGCCGCCGGTCCCGTCGGCGTCGACATCGAGCGGGCCGTCGCGCTCGATGACGCCGACCGGCTCCTCGATCTGATCCTTGCCCCCGAAGAGGCCGCGGCGCTCGGGGCGACCGAGCATCAAGAGCTGTGCCGCGTTTTCCTCGCCCTCTGGACTCAGAAGGAGGCTGTGCTGAAGGCGGCGGGGCTCGGCCTCCGCGCCGAACCCCGGGAGGTGCGCCTCGCCGAGCCGGGAGCCCCGGTCACCACCGGGTTGCTGCGGGGCGGCGTGTACCGGGTCTGGAGCCGGGTCGTGGGCGACTGGTTCGTGTCGTGTGCGCTCACCGGCGATCACGCCGAGGGAGCGCGGCCCGCGGAGCCGGGGTGGGTATTCCTTGAAGAATCCGGCCTCGGGATCATGCACCAGTGGCACACAGGCTGATCGGCCCATTCAGGCGGGGTGCAAATCGTCCGGGCTGCTGCGGTGAACGAGGGTCCGCGGCGCGGCGCAGGGATATCGGTCGGGCACCATGACGCCGCGATCCAGAAGAGGGATCGGGAATCAACGAACGGCGTCGGCGGAACCGCGTGGCGGTCAGCGCGGGCGGCGGGAACGAGCGGCCGCGGCCACGAGGCCCAGACCGACCCCGGCGAGGAGCCCCGGCGTCGGCAGCGGGATCGTGGGGACACCCCCGCCGTCGCCCGGCTCGCCGGAGTTGCCCCCGAGGTCGCGCGGCGAGGGCCCACCGAACGAGTGCCCGCCCTGCCGGCGCGCGACGCGGTCCGCGTTGGCGGCGGCGTTGCCCTGGTTGGACCCGAGGTCATCCGTCTGCGGGAGGTCGAGCCGGCCCAAGCGATCCGCCAACTCGGCGGGCAACTGAGCCGAGAACACCTCGCCGCCTCGGCTGGCGAACCAGAACCGGGGCGACTCAGATTCGGTCGAAGGGGTCATGAACACGATCGGACGACCGTCCAGGTCCGCCGCCAGCAGGCCCGCGACATCGCCCGCCGCGCTCGCCGAAGACGCGGCCGCGGAGACCAGACACAGAATTCCGAAACTTCTCTTCTTCATACTTCCCCGACAACCGCGCGGCCTTGATCTGGCCGACAGGCCTGAGTCACTTGGTCCACCCGTGCGGTTATCGCTCCTCTCTTCTTCAACGGACAGTGTAGAGCGCGCTCACGCGGTCTTCCAAGGGAAATCTGCAGTGCTGCGTCGGTGAGGGGCCGAAGTGGGACCGAGAAACAAAAGAAGGAATATGATCGGGTATACACCGCGCAGGATTTGCCTACTCTCGTCCGCGGGCCTCGGGTTATCGGGGCGAGGGCGTGGCGTGGAAGGGCGGGCCGTGACGGCCCACGGGGGAACAAGCCGGGAAATCACCTTGCCGACCGCGGCCTGTTTGTGATGGTTGCCGGTGAGCCGCCCGTCACACAACACGGGCGACCGTGAGGCCGCCGACCAGTCAGGCCCGGTCGGCCTCAACACCCCCCAAGACATGCTTTCTTTCTCAGGGTGTCGAGGTGTCGGCAGCGCCGGCCCCCGACGCGGCACAACACACGCTTCAGGTTTGGAGGGATGATCGATGCACACGCCGAGCCGGGTCTCCAACACGCTTCTCGTGCTTCTCGCGGCGGGCTCGACGATCGCGTCGGCCGCGCCGTTGCAGGTCCCGGGCGATTTCCCGACGATCCAGGCCGCCATCGAGGCGGCCTCGAGCGGGGATGAGATCGTGGTGGCGCCCGGCACCTACACCGGCCCGTTCCGGATCACCAAGCAGATCGTCGTGCGCAGCAGCAACGGGGCCGAATCGACCGTGCTCCGCGGCGCGGGGGCCGACCCCGTGGTCGTGATCGAGTCGGCGAGCGGGCCGGGCGGGACGCTCTCGGGCTTCACCGTGACCGGGGGCGACGGGCAGAACGGCGGGGGGCTCTTTCTCGCCGGCGAGGTCGCGGTGCTCGACTGCATCGTGGCCGAGAACAACGCCCGCAACGGCGGGGGCGCGTTCGTCATGGGCAGCCCGCTGCTGAGCGGGGTCCGCTTCGTCGAGAACAGCGCCACCTCGGGCGGCGCGGTCTTCGCCGGGCCCGACTCCCAGGCCCTGATCGACGGGTGCGAGTTCGACCGCAACACCGCGCAGCTGGGCGGCGGCGTCTTCCTGAGCCCGCCCGCCGCCGGCGAGACCTTCGCGGTCATCGGCAACGCCTCCTTCGACAACAACGCGGCCGAAGAGGGCGGCGCGATCATGGCGGTGATGGCCTCCTTCGAGGCGGACGGCGCCTCGTTCCGCCGCAACGCCGCGTGGGTGGACGGCGGCGCGGTTCGCCTGGTCAACTCCCCCGCGTCGAGCCTGAGCAACTCGGAGTTGCGGGACAACCAGGCGGACGACCGCGGCGGCGCCGCGAGCGTGGGCGCGGGGTCCTCGCTGACGGTCGAGTCCTGCGAGATTCAGGAGAACGACGCCTCGCACGGCGGCGGCGGGTTGGACGCCGAGCAGGAGGGGGTTCTCGCGGTCGGGAACTCGTCGCTGTGGGGCAACTCGCCGGCGGACATCGGGGGGAACTGGCAGGATCTCGGCGGCAACTCGTTCGATCGCCCGCCGTCGTGCCGGGCCGATCTCGCGCAGCCCTACGGCGTGCTGGACATGGCGGACCTGATGGCGTTCGTCGGCCGCTTCTCGGCCCAGGACGCCTCGGTTGACTTCGTCGAGCCGATGGGGATGTTCGACCTCGGCGACATCATCTTCTTCGTGAACCAGTACCTGGGCGGGTGCAACAACCCGCAGTAACCACGGCCCGGGTGTGGGAATGGGATCGTGCCGGCACAATGAAAAGGGCCCGCCGAGGAGGCGGGCCCTTTGCTCATTTGATCAGGATCGGTCTCGCTTCGAGGAAGCGATCAGAGCCCGCGGCGGCGGCGGACGGCCAGGCCGACCAGCCCGAGCCCGGCGAGGGCGCCGGCCTGCGGGAGCGGGATCACGACGAGCATGTCCTGATTGGCATAGGTCGACGGATTGCCGAGGTTGAGCACGCGGACATCGCCCAGCCCGCTCCACGACCCGCCGAGGACGGCGGCGTTGGCGGCGGCGAGGAACGCGGCGGCCTTGGCGCGGGCGTTCGCGGTCGCGTTGAACGCGGTCTGCGAGTCGATGCCCTCCTCGAGCTCCCAGATGGCGAGCTGGAGGCCGCGCTCCGAGTCGTTGTCGTTGGTGAACCCGGCGAGCGTGCCGTGCCAGAAGTTGCTGAACAGGAACGCGGTCTGGGCCGAGAGGAGGTCGCCCCCGTTGCCCGCGTCACCGTCAGAATCGAACTGGCCGCCACCGACCGCGCGGTCGTTGACCCGGACATTGTAAGTGTTGCCCGGGGCGATGTTCTCGGTGAGCTCGAGGCAGAAGGTCTGGAAAGTGTCGCCGGCGGTGAGGCCGGTGCCGGAGATCCCGGAGATCACCGTCATATCGAACGCGCCGCCGTTGCCGACGCCGCCGCCGTCGAACCGGATGGACCCATCCTGGGCACTCGCCGCGCCGACCAAGGCTGCGGCAACGATCATCGAAATCCCACTCTTCAAACGCATGACATCTTCCCTTTCGAAGGACTACGCAACTCAACCCCGCGCTCGGCACCGAGGCCGAGGCGCGTCCCAGCACAACTTGGTGAACGGGGCTCCCCCCTCCTCGGGCGAGTCCTTCACCGCATGCACAAGGATACCGGACTTGAACGCAACAGATCAATAGGAATCACGCCGGATGTTTGGGGATGGGCCAGCCCCCCGATTGGGCGGTACTGCAAACCGCTGTCCCGGAAAGATTTAGGGGTGAGATCCAATCAAATTACGAATCACGAGGATTTGGTGAATCCCCGGTTCCGTGCCGAGCTCCCCTCCGTTGAGTGGGCAAATCCCCCATTTAACAAACAAAACCCACCCCGAGGGGTGGGTGAAGAGTGGGCCTCAGATCGCACGAGGGGTCAGCGGCGACGCCGCCCGATCACCACCGCGAGCCCCAGCCCGGCCAGCGGCCCGGCCGCGGGGAGGGGGATGCAGGCGAGCACATCCTGCACCAGCCCGCCGGAGAAGTTGTAGAAATTCAGGACCCGCACATTGCCCAGATCGGTCCAGCCGGAGGCGTTGGCGAGGTCGATGTAGTCTTGGGCGAGCTGCTCGATGGCGGCGTCGTTGACGCCGTTGTTGGAGTAGCCGAAGACGCTCGAGATCTCGTCCTCGAGGGCCCAGATCGCCAGTTGCAGGGCCCGGGCGGTCTCGGAGCGGAGAAGCCCGTTGGAGTCGGTGATGCCGGTGCTGGTCTCGTTGAAGTTGTAGTTCACCAGGGTGCCCCGGCAGAACTCGCTGAACAGGTAGGCGGTCTGCGCGCTGAGCGGGTCGCCCGGGATGGCGGGCTCGCCGAGATCGGTGCCGCCCCCGATGGCGCGGGTGTTGATGTTGACATTGAACGAGTTGTTGATGTTGACCGATTCGTCGAGTTCGAGGCAGAAGGTATCGAAGTAGCCGTTGGCGTCGGTCTTGACATTGGTGAGCCCGCTGGTGACCTGCCAGCGGAACTCACCCCCGTTGTTGATGGCGTTGGGCCTCGAGCCGTACCCGGCGACTTGGCCGTCGTAGGCGAAGACCGCCGCCGCGGCCGACGCGATGAACGCCGACGCGAACACGCAATGTTTCATCTCGCTTCCCTTTCCACTCTCGGTCGGAGGACCCTCGGTCGCCCGCGCGTCCACGCGCGCCGACGCGGCGCCTGATCAGCCCACGCCGCGCCTCTTCTCCTCGGGCAGGGTCCTCGGACCTTCGCCTTTGAGCCTAAGTGACACCGGATTCTCGAACAACATACGGAGGCTCTGCGAGGCACCGATCGAGCGGAACTGGGGCTCTCCCTCGGCGTGTGTATCCAAGCGAATGAAAAAGGGCCCGCCAGTTGGCGGGCCCCGAAGAGGTGAATGGAATGGGGGATCAGAGGGCGTTGCGGCGGCGGCGGACCGCGACGCCGGCGAGGCCCAGGGCGGCGAGGGCGCCGGCCTGCGGGAGCGGGATCATGACGAGCATGTCCTGGGCGTTGCCGCCGCTGGCGCTCCACATGTTCAGGACGCGGACATTCCCACCCAGCCCGGCGTTGACGAGCTGCTGCGCCAGCACATCGACATAGTAATTGGCGAGGGCGCGGACGCGGCTGTCGCTGTCGGTGTCCTCGATCGTGCGCTCTTCCTCGAGCTCCCAGATCGCGGCCTGGAGCGCCGCGGCGGTGAGCTTGCGGTTCATGTTGGCGCTCATCCCGCCGTCGCCGGAGTTGTCGTAGTCGTAATTGGCGAGGGTGCCGCCGACGAAGGCCGCGTAAAGGGCCGCCGTGCGGGCGTCGAGCGGGTCGGGCGAGGGCCCGCCGGCGCCGCCGTCAACGGCGACCGTGTTGATGTCGAAGGTGTAGGTCTGCCCGACGGCGACATGCTCATTCAGCTCCAGGCAGAAGCTGATGAAGGTGCCGAAGTTGTTCGGGCCGGCGACCGAGCGGAGCACGAACTCGCCGCCGCCGTTCCGACCGCCGTAGGGGGCGGTGCTCTCGAACAGGACGGCGCCGTCCTGGCCGAAGTCCGCCATCGCCGACCCCGCGAGGGCGGCAACCGCGATGCTGGTGATCAGTGTCTTCATGTCTCTTCTCCGTTCTTCGTTGATGATGGCGCGGCAAGAGCGCCGACTCGATGCAGCCCTGACAGAACACATATCAAGGTGTGCCAAGATCCTCCCGGAAACACTCCCCTGAATAGGCTAGATCATTCAGGGGGTGTCATCAAGCAAGCAAGCGCGGATGCGGCGTAAATTCACTGTTCTCGGGCACTTCCGCCCGCATTTTCCTGCGTCTGCCGCTGGTAATCGGACCATGCGGCTACGACAGCAGGGCGGTGACCTCGGCGTGGACCGCCCGGAGCGTCGCATCAAGCCGCTCCGGGGAGGGCGACCGGCGCATCAGGCCCCGGGCGGCGTCCAGATCGCCCTCGCCGGCCTTCAGCCGGGCGAGCCAGATCAGGGCCCCGGCGTGGTCCGTCACGCGGTCGAGCACCCCGCGGAAGACCGCCTCGGCCTCCGGCAGCCGGCCCTGCCCGGCCAGGGCCTGCCCCCTGGCGAAGTCGATCCAGGCGATCGCGATCCGGTTCGGGCCGTCCGCGGGACCGAAACGCTCGGCGGACTCGGCGGCAAAGGCGACCGCGTCGGCGGCCCGGGCGGGCTGGGAGGCGAGCAGGGCCGAGAGCGAGACATAGGGTGCGATGATGTCGGGGTAGGCGGCGATCAAGGCCCGATATCCCGCCTCGGCCTCGTCGAATCGCCCGAGCAGCCCGTCGGCCTCGGCGGTGACCCAGCGCCACTCCGGGTTGTCCGTGGAGCCGAACGAGTCCGCCAGCCCCAGGGCCCGGGCGGCGTCGGTCGCGTCGCCGCTGAGCTTGCCGACCCGGTTCCACCGCTCGGCGCACCGCAGGGCGGTCGCCTCGCTCTCCGCGAGGGTCAGCCACTTGCGCCGGGTCTCGATGAGGTCGGCGGGCAGGGCGTCGGAGGCCTGGAGCAGGGCCCCGGCCCAGGCGGGGTCGGTGGCGTGGGGGGCGAGCAGCCGGTCCGCCTCGTCGGCCTGCCCCGCGCCCGCGAGGGCGGCGAGGTAGGCGGTCAGCCCGGCCGTCGGCCCGGCGGCGGACTCGGCCAGGAGTCTCGGGCGGTGGATCGCCAGGCGGTTCAGGGCCTCCCGGGCGTTCCCGCGCAGCGCCTCCATCCGGCCGATCAGGACATCGGCTTCAAAGGTATCGGGGTGGGTGAGGTCGGCGAGCTTCCCGGCCTGGGCGATCGCCTCGTCGAACCGGCCGGCGGCGCCGAGCAGGTCGATCGCCTGCCGCAGGGGCCTGGGGTCGGTCGGCATCGCCCTCGCCGCGGCGAGGGTGGTCTCGATCGCGGCGGGCCCGTCTCCGAGTTCCATCTGGATGGAGTACCGGAGCCTCCAGGCCGCGAAGACCTCGGGGTGCTCTCGGCAGTACTCCTCGAGCTGGGCGAGGATCTCGGCGTCGGAGATGGCTCCCGAGGCGTGGCGCGTCGCGAGGTCGGAGAGCGAGCGGAGTTCGGGCGCCGCGTCCGCCGTGACGGCGCTGGCGACGAGCTGCGAGAGCCGAGCGGTCCGCGTGCCGCCCGAAAGCGCGGCGATCTCCGGCGCGTCGGGCAGGGCGGCCTTGGCTTCGGCGAGGAGGGCGGCGATCGCGTCGCTGTTCTGGGAGGCGTAGGCGGCCTGGACGGCGCGCACCCAGTCCCTCGCCTGGCCCGACGCGCGGGCGATCTCGGCGAAGCGGTCGAGCGCGAGGTCGGGGCGGCGGTTCTCCATCAGGAAATCGGCGATGACGCGTGTGCGGTCGCCCAGCTCGGACTCCTCGGGGAGGCGGGCGAGCAGGGCGAGGGCGCCGTCGATGTCCTCGGCGGTGGCGATGGACTGGGCGGCCTGGCGGAGGTCCGTGGGGGTGAGATCGTCCGACGCGAGGAACCGTTCGATGGCCCGCCTCGCCGCGGCCGGGTCGCCGCTGCGGGTGTGGGCGTCGGCGAGGGGGAGGAGCGCGCCGCGGTCGCCCATATCGGCGAGGCGGGTGAGGTCGTCGATCGCGTCGGCCCAGCGGCGGAGGCGTTGGAGGAGGACGACGCGGTCGCCCCGGACGGCCGTCGGGATGTTCTCGGTGGCGAGGAAGGTGTCCATCACCTCGTTGGCGCGCGAGTCCCGCCCGTGGTCGAGGAGCATCTCGATGAAGGGGCGGAAGGCGAAGGCGCGGGAGGCGGGCCCGACCGCTCGGGCGTAGAAGCCCGCGGCCCGCTCGATATTGCCGGCGATGTCGGCCTCGCGTGTCGAGGTGTGCTCGGCGATGGCGCGGTAGGCCCGGGCCGCGAGGATCAGCGCGTCGTAATCATCCGGGCTCTGGCGGAGCAACTCGCCCAGGTCGAGCGCGACCTTGGAGAGCGCTTCGCCTGTCGGATCGCTCGCCAGGGTGATCCGTGCGTCAAAGAGCCTCCAGGACTGGGCGGACTCGCCCGTTGCCTCCCGGAGTCGGGCGACCGCGGCCCGCGCCAGGTCGAGGTCGTTCCAGACGGAGATCGTGCTGAGCACCGCCATCTGCGCGGCGGCGGACTCCGGGAAGTCGTCCGAGAGGCGCCGGAGCTCGGGCGGGGCCGCCGCCCGGTCGAAGGACTCGAGGAACTGGATCAGCGCAACGCGGTAGGGGAGGGACTCGGGCCCCGATCGCTCGGCGATCGCGGCGTCGAGCATCGCGCGGGCGTCGGTTGCCCGGCCCGCGCGGCCCAGGGCGAGGGCCCGGGCGAACACGAGCTCCGGGCTCTGGGCTTCGGCGCCCGCGGAGGCCAGCAGCTCAAGGGCGAGGTCGGCGTCGAGCCGCTGCACGACCCGGCCCAGTTCGATCAGGCCGATCGCGTCGGGCCTGTTCTCGAGGTCGATCAGCGACCGTGCCCGGGCCAGGCCCTCGGAGGTGCGGCCCGCGATCAGCAGGGCCCGCGCGACGCGGACGCGCACGCCCGGGTTCTCCGGTTCCTGCTGCTCGGTTTCGAGCATGATCTCGAGCATGGCCTCCGCGGCGGCGCTGTCGCCCGTGCGCTCGATGCGGCTCATGGTCCGGTCGGCCTGTTCGAGGGCGGGGATGGTGTCGCGGTTGCGGACGGCGCGGTAGGCGTTGACCGCCTCGTCGTACTGCCCCAGGCGGGTGAGCACATCGCCCAGGGCGCGCCAGGCGCGGTCCCGGGAGACGCGGGGCGCCTCGGCGGCGTCCTTGAAGGCGTCGCGGGCGGCCCGGAGGTCCCCGATGCGTTCGAACGCCAGGCCTTGGGCGTATCGCATCAGCGCGTCCATCTCGGGGTCGGTGGTCTGGATCTGCTCCAGGCTCGCCAGCGCGTCCTCGGCGCTCCCGGATTCGACGCTCGTCATCGCGGCGAGAAGCCTGGGCCAATCCTCGTTGCCCGCTCCGGCGTCCGAGGGCGCGTCCTCGGCGTCCTGGGGCTGGGTTGGCCCGTCGAGCCCGAGCAGGGCGGCCCAGCCCGCCGCGTCGGGGATCTCCCCGCGCCGCGCCGGGCTGACCCGGGCGGCGAAGGCGCGGGCTTCCTCGACCCGGCCGGCCCACCAGGCCCGGATGGCGGCCTGGATCGCGAGCCCGGGGCCGATCCGCTCGTCCTCGATCGCCCGGGCGAAGTAGTCATCGGCGAGTGCGCCGAGGGCGGGCCCATCCGTGGCGGCGAAGGGGGGTGTGGGGGACTCGTCGACGACACCCTGCAGGGCCCGGAGCCACTCGACGAGGTCGGCGGCCTGCACGGGCGAGGCCGGGGGGAGGGCCGCCGCGGATCGGGCCGAAGCGATCGAGGCCTCGAGGTCGTCGGCGAGCCATTCCATCTTGGAGCGGCGTTCGAAGTAGAGCGGGTCGTCCCGGAAGCGTTCCTCCTGGGCTCGGAAGGTGGCGGCCTGCTCGGCGGGGGAGCGCCCGGCCTCGCTGAGGGCGGAGACCAGGAGCAGGTGCCCGTCCAGCAGGTCGGGGTGGGCGGCGGTGAGCGCCTCGGCGGCGGCGACGGCGTCCTCGGCCCGCCCGAGGTTGATCAACGCGACGGCCCGCAGCGTGAGCGCCTTCTCGTTGGAGGGGTCGACGCGGAGCACGCGGTCGGCGGTGTCGACGAGTTCGGTCAGGAACCCGGCCTGGGCGTAGATGTCGAGCAGCGCCTCGAGGGTCGGCAGGTGGGCCGGTTCGAGGTCCGCGGCCGCCCGCAGGGCCGAGATGGCACCGCGGATGTGCCGCGCGTTGGGCATCTCGACCTCTTTGCGGCTGAGGCCGAAGGCGAGGAGGGCCTCGTGGTCGTCCTGGTGGGCGCGGATGTACCGGCCCAGCAGGGGGATGGCCGCCCCGTGCTCGCCCGCGCGGTGGAGGGCGAGCCCCTGCTCGCGGGCGCGTTCCAGGTCCCGCTGGGTCATCTGTCGCTTGACGACGATCGCGCCGCCGACGAGCCCGCCGAGCACGAGCAGCGAGACGGCGAGGAACGCCAGCCGTCGGATGCCTCTCTTGGTCATTGCGTGGCCTCTTGTTCTTCCCTCAGGTCTTCACGATGCGTCGGACGGTCTCGAGGATGATCCGCAGGTCCCCGATGAAGGACTGGTGCTGCACATACTCCAGGTCGTAGCGTATCCACTCCTGAAAGTCGGTCTGCGGCATACGCGTGCGGCTGACCTGCCAGAGCCCGGTGATCCCGGGGCGGACGCTCAGGCGGATCTCCCGCCACGCGGGGCAGTACTGGTTTTCCTTGTCCGGGCTGGGCCTCGGGCCCACGACGCTCATGTGCCCCAGGAGCACATTGATGAACTGGGGCAACTCGTCGAGCTGGAACCGCCTGAGGAAATGCCCCACCCGGGTCACACGCGGGTCGTTCTGGATGAAGAACTGCGGGCCGTCCGCCGCGTTGGCGGCTTCGAGCTGGGCCTTCATCTGCTCGGCGTCGCGGCGCATCGTCCGGAACTTCAGGCAGGGAAACTCCCGGCCCCCCAGCGTCTGCCGCGCGTGCGCAAAGAAGAAAGGCCGGCGGTCTTCGACGAAGATCGCCAGCATGATCAGCGGGTAGAGCGGCAGCGTGCCCGCGAGCACCGCGAGGCTGAACGCGATATCGAACGCCCTCTTCAGGGCCCGGCGGGCCGAGCCCCCCGAGACCAGGCTGGGCAGGGCCCAGTGCGGCGAACGCACGAGCGTCCAGTCGACGGGCCCGGGGTGGCGCGCCCCGGCCGCGTGCGGCGCATCGGGGATGATCACGGGCCCGATGACGACTCCTGAATCGGGGATCTCGACGCCGGCCCCTATCCAGGCGGGGCCGTGGATCCGCGCCCCGGGCGCGATCGAGGCGGACTCATCGACCCAGACGCCGCGCTGGTATTCGTACAGCCCCTCGAGCACGGCGTTGGGGTTCTGCCACCGGGTCATGGCGGCGTCGAGCCAGCGTTCGGCGTCGGCGGGCGCCTGGCTGTCGTGCACCTCGCCCTCGACGGCCATCGACTCGACCGCGCCGGCCTTGACATGCGTGCGGAGGGCCTGCCGTGCGGCCGAGAGCGTCGGCGCCGCTGCCCAGAGGGCCGCGACCGCCGGGTCGCCCGTGATCCAGACACGGTCGCTGCGTTCGAGCGGTCTCTTGTAGGACCTTCGGAACCGGACGCCGGCGGGCCCGGCCTCGACATGCTCGGTGTAATCGGCCGAGTCGTGCATGAGCACGCGGAGCCTCAGGGCGCGGGGCGAGGCCCAGTGCATGCGTTTGAGGATCTGCGCGATCGGGAGGTGGACGAGTTGCCGCTCGGAAAGGAGCAGATAGAGCGCCGGGCCGTGCCGCTCAAGGGCGGCTTCCGAGCCCGGGCGGACGACCTGGATGCACCGGGAGGCCCAGAAGAGGTCGTGGAGCGAGGCGATGCCGCAGCCCCAGAGCAGCGGGGGGGCGGGCGGTCGGGCGTCCGTCGCGCCCGGTTCGGCGCGGGCGGTGGGTTGGCACGCCGCCGGGTTCATCGTTCCGGGGTCTCCCCGGGCGTGGTCTCGTCGGCGCTGAGCATGGGCGGGAGCACGGAGGCGTAGGCCCGGTCGGAATGCCGCCGGCTCACGCTCGAAACGGGGGAGAACGAGCGGATGAAATCAACCGTCTCGGCCTTATTGAACACGATGCCGACACTCGAGGCGCCGAGGTCGCGGAGGCGCTGCGTCGCCATGCGGAGCAGCCGCGACTCGAGCCCGCGGGCCGCGACGAGGAGCATCTGGTCGACGACGGGGACCATCGCGGCGGCCTCGATGCTGCCGAGGATCGGGCCCGTGTCCAGGAGAACGACATCGTACTCGGCGCGCGCATGGCGCAGGAGCCTCTGGAGCACATGGCGGCAGAAGCTGTCGGAGGCCGACTCGGCCTTGGATGCGGGGACGAAGTGGATGCGTCCGCCCTCGATGGGGACGATCAGGTCGTCGAGCGAGGGCTCGGGGCCCGAGGCCTGGTCGCGGGGCTCGATGTTCAGCATCCGGGAGAGCCCGCGACCGACCAGGTCCGCGTCGATCAGCAGGACGCGGCGTTTGGTCATCGCGAACGAGCGGGCCAGCAGCAGGGAGATCGTGGTCTTCCCGTCGCCGCTCGACGGGCTCGTGATGCCCGCGACCAGGCATCCCGCGGGCGTCCGCGCGTCGAGCATCACGCGGATGAAGTGCAGCGAGTCGCGGATGTCGACATTCGAGGTGTGCTCCTCGGTCTCCTTGAACTCGGGGACCATCCCCAGGAGCGCGAAGTCGCGGGCGCTCGACGACACATCGTCCGCCACACGGAGCCGCGGGAAGACCAGCCCAAACCCCGCGACGAGCCCGGCCCCGGCGCAGGCGCCCATGAGCAGCCCGAGGGCCGCGAGCTGGTTCCGCCGGTCCGTCGAGGGCCGGAGCGGGCGCTCGGGTTCCTGCGCGACGCGGACGCGCCCAACGATCTGCGACTGCTTCTCGACGCGCAGGCTCTCGAGGCGGCGCTCGGCGTCCTCGAACCGCTGGTGGGCCTCGTCGGCGCGCTGCTGGACCGCGAGCACATCGAGCCGGGCTCGCGCGATGTTGCGGATCTGGGTCTCGGCCTCGGAGCGGAGTTTCTCGAGATCGCTCAGGCGGGCCCGCAGCGTCTCGCGCCGGTCCGCCCCCGCCTGCGCGGGTTCCTCGCCGACCAGGCCCCGCAGCTCGGCCTCCCGGGACTCGATCAGGGCGTCCGTGGCCCGCAGGTCGGCGGTGAGACGCTTGCATTCCCGATGCTCGGGGGTGAACCGCTGGAGCATGGTGTCGAGCGTGCGCTGCAGGGCCATCCGCTCGCGTTGGAGCGCGGCGAGCTCGGGGTCCTCGGGCAGCAGGACCGGCGCCTCGGTCCCCATCTCAAGGGCCCGCAGGCCCGCCCGCACCTCGGCGATCTGGTCCTCGATCTTCGTGAGCTCCTCGAGCTTCGCCTGCTGGGCGGCCTGGAGGTCCTCGACGCCCGCGATCGAGAGGGCGCGGTCGAGCGCGAGCCGGCGATTGTCGTCGCGGGCCTTGAGATACTCGTCGCGCAGGCGTTCGAGGTTCTGCTCGCGCTGCCCGAAGGTGGTCGCCTCGTACTCGCTGCGGATCGCCTCGTAGGACTCGATGATCGACTTCGCCGCCGCCCGGGCGAGCGAAGGGTCATGGTCCGACACGGACAGGATGATCTGGTTCGTGCGCTTCGGGGTCGAGACCGCCAGCGACTCGCGCAGGCGGATCAGGCCCGACGACCCCGTCGGCCAGCCCGAGTCCACCATCGTGGGCCGGCTCAGCGCGTTGGTCAGCACCCGCTCGCTCTGAAGCTCGCTCGACTGCTGGGCCACGAACGCCTCGAACGCGGGGAGGCTCTCGTTCAACTCGTTCTCGTACAGCAGCGCGGGGAGCGTGGGGGCCGCTTCGAGCACGGCCGTGCTCGTGAACTTCGGCTTGGTGGCCATGTAGCCCAGGACGGCGCCGGGGAGGCCCAGCACGACGGCCGCGGCGCCCGCGAGCAGGTAGCGGCCCCGCAGGGCGCGGTGGACCATCATGAGCGGGTTGGGGCCCGCCTGCTCGGGGGAGAACAGATCGGGGGGCATCCCCTCCGCGGTCTGGGGCAAGGGTCTCACTGCAGGCCCCCCTCAATCAGGAGTAGGACATCGTTGACGAGCGTCAGGGCCGTCTCGACGGCCTCGCGGTGCTCGGCCTCGCCCATCGCGGATTCGGTGATCACCTGGACCTGGGCCGACCCGAGCCGGGCGGTCTCCCGGAACTGCCCGGCCCGCTCGATCAGGGTCAGCTCGGGCCCGAAGCTCGGGCCTTTCGGCGCCGGGAGGGCGAAGAAATTGGTCACGCGGATCGAGTCGGTGGACAGCCCCTGCTCGCGCGAGAACCTGTACTCGGCGGCCTGCGCGTCGACCTCGGCGATGCGCACGGGCAGCGTGGTCTTCTCGCCGAGTTTCCATCCGTGGGCGGGGTAGCAGACCGGTGGGTAGTGCCCGATCATGTCGCGGACATCGCCGCAGTGGACGATCAGCAGATCGAACCACGCCCCCGTCTCCGCGTGGGTGTAACGGCGCTGCATCAGCTTGTTGGGCTGGAGGAGGTCGACCGCGGCGGGTGTGGGGGGGATGTCGATCCCGAGCCAGTCGCCCTGCTGGTGGGGGATCCCCTCGATCTGGGCCGCGACGCGGTCGAAGTAGCCCTGCACCTCGGGCGACTGGCGGAACGGGGCGACGGGCCCGCGGGCCAGCATCGCCCCGAGCAGCACCGCGGAGAGAACGGGCGGGAGCGCGGCCATGAACGCTCGTCGGCTCATGCGGGCACCTTCGGCACCGGGTAGGGGTCGATCGGGATCTCGAGCCAGCGCAGCGTCGCCAGGCAGAGCCAGAGCAGCCCCAGGGCCAGCACCAGCACCGCCCACCCGCCGATGTCGTGCACGAGCACCGCGGTGTCGGTCGGGGCGTACCCGTACGCGAGCGTCGTCGGGATGAGGCGGATGATGTTCACCACGACCGCGACCAGCGGGCTGACCAGCAGCAGGAGCAGGCGGATGCGGGGCCGCATCGGCACGGAGAAGACGAACGCGAAGGTGATCAGGCCGAGGGCGCTGACCATGCGCATGCCGTTGCACGCCTCGGCGACGGCGACCTGCCGCCCGTTGAGTTCGAGCAGCACGCCCGAGCGTTCGACCGCGACGCCGAAGAGCTGGAGCAGGTGCTCCGAGACGAACGCGGAGATCTCCTGGAGGGGGATCGAGATCTGCTGGCGGAGGCGGCCGGGGACGGGGAAGAGGAAGAACAGGGCGATGACGCTCGGCTTGAGCAGCATCGGGAGCCGATGCCCGAGCACCGAGACCGCCGCGCCGCCGACGACGAGCAGGGCGCCGAGGTGCTGGACGATGTCGAGCGTGGCACGATAGCCGAAGGCGATCAGCAGCCACCCGAGGGCGACGCACGCGGGGCCCGCCAGCGAGGGCGCGGGGCGCCACTTGCGGAGGCGGCTCCGGCGGAGCATCGCCAGCCAGACCGCGACGGGGAGCGCCAGCAGGATGTGCGAGTCCTCGGGATTGTGGAGCGCGCGGTAGCCGACCTCGGCCCAGATCTCCCAAGTCGCGGCGACCCCGAGGGCCGCGAGGACCGGGGCGAAGACCGCGAGTTGCAGGAGATTGGACTGCCGCATGCGCGCTCGGAAAGTACGGACCGTTCTCAGCGAGAATCATCGGCCGTTCGGACCACCCGATCGACAACGAGCTCGCCCTTTCTCACCACCGCGCCGGGGGCGACCACCGCCCGGACCACCACCGCGCCCCCCTCCACGCTGGCCCCGGCGCACACGACCGAGTGGGCCGTGACCGCGTCGCCGGCGACCTCCGCCGCGCGCGAGATCAGCGATCCCCCGTACACCGACGCGAACGGGCCGGGCGACCGACCCGCGATCACCGACGGTTGCCCGGACGGCCCGAAGCGCCCAAGGCGACGGGCCGCGCTGAGGTAGCGTTCGCGCGACCGGATCGAGGCGCACCACCCCGAAATGGGTTGGCACCCGACCCGCAGGTTGCTGTGCCCGGCGGCGGGGAGCCACTGCTCCTTGATGTCCATGAACCCGATTTTGGGGATGAGATCGATCACCTCTCGGGCGGCCACCAGCATGCCCGCGAACGACCCGTCGGGGTTGGTGGCGACGGTGACCGCGTCGTCGGATCGCCGGTGCGCGGCGATCAGGTCTCGGAGATGGGTCGCCGAATCGGGCATGCGGCTGCCTTCGACGATTGCGCACAGCGGCATGTCCGGCTCGGCGTCGAGGGCGTCGCGGAGCGCGCCGGCGGGCCCCCGATACGGGGTGGCATCGCGGACCGTTCGGAGCGACCGGTCGCCGCCCGGGACTTTGTCATAGTCGGTGAGGAAGAGCCTCGATGCGGGGGTGATCCCCGCGAGGGCGCAGGCCTGGACCCAGACCTCGAGCAACGATTTCTCTTCATCGAACGCGAGCCAGGGGATCGGGACGCCGGCCTCGTCGGCGAGCGGAGGCGGCTTGAGCCCGCCGCCGAGGATGACGGCCGCGCAGCCGGTCGTCGCCGGCTGGACGGGATCATCGGGCTTGGCGGCGGGGAGCGCCGTTCGCATGGCGTCGTCTCTGGCGTGCGGTTGATTCGGGTTGATGCGCTTCTGATAATGGACGAACGCGGTCTTTTCGTCAATGAAAGGCCGCAGAACGGGCGTCACGGGTGCGCGGGCCTCCGTGCAGGTCGCGCATCCGGCGCAGGCAGTTCCGCCGGGATCGGCAGGGAGCGCAGCGGCTTGTCTTCGATGGTCGCTCAGGATCATGGGGGCGCATCCGCGTTGCGGTTTCCTACGCCGGCGGGATCGCGCTGGGTCGTGGCGCACACACGAAGCCGGCAGGAAAAGGCGCTGTGCCGGGACCTTGTTCAGGGTGGGATTGTGCACTATCTGCCGTCGTTCCGGGCGATGCGCACGCACGGGAACCGTCGTCGGGTGGTTGATGCCCCCCTTTTCCCGGGATATGTGTTCGTGCGCGGGGGGGATGACCTCCGGGCGTCGCTGGGGCGGACCGACCGGGTGGCCAACCTGATCGAGGTGGTCGACCAGGAGGGTCTGGTTCACGAGTTGTCTCAGATCGAGCGGGCGATCGGGGCGGGGGTTTCGTTCAACCCGTACCCGTTTCTGCATGCGGGGACGCTGGTGCGGGTGTGCCGCGGTCCGCTGCGGGGGATCGAGGGGCTGGTGGACCGGATCGAGTCGGCGACGCGTCTGGTGCTGGTGGTGCAGATCCTGGGGCGGGCGACTTCGGTCGAGGTGTGCCCGGCGGATCTGGAGCCGATCGGCTCGTAGCGGGGCGATGCCGGCGCGATGCGGGAATTGGGACAATCTGAACGAACGGAGCCCCGGGTGGCGCGGTAGTTGAAGATGAACTGCCGATGTATGCCGCGGATGGACGGCGTGGGATTGAGCGCGCGGCCGGGTGGTGCGCGAGGGGGCCGGAGGCCGCGCGGTGGGCCCGGTTGTTTTCCGAACAGCCGCGTGGGAAGTGTCGATGGATTTCGGTAGGGGCTTGATCCGGTGGGGACGAGCGGGTCTGCTGGGCGGATCGCCCTTGGATGTTTGGTCCGGGATGACGGGGCGGTTGGGTCTGGTGGGTTTGCGGAGGGCCGGCGGCGTGTCCCGGGTTGTGGGAGTGGTGGACGGTCCCGGGAACAAATCCGAGATCAGGGGCAACGGACTCTTGCCACTCATGCGTACTCGGACCGGAGGTGGACGGATGAACTTCGCGACTCAACAGAGGTCTCGACTTTGGAGGACGGCGCTCGCCCGTGTTGTGGCGTGCGTGGCGTTGCTTTCGGTTTCGGTTGGTTTGGTGACACGGGCTTCGGCGGCGCAGACGCCGGAGCTGCGGCCTGATAGCCGGATGGTGTATGTGAGCAGCTCCCTGGGGAGTGACACGAACGACGGGCTGACGCCCGCGACGCCCAAGAAGACGCTCGTGGCGGCGGTGGCGCTGCTTCGGGACGGGCACCCGGACTGGCTTCTTCTTCGGCGTGGGGATGAGTGGACGGAGGGTCTCGGCGGGTTCGACCTGGGGGGGCGGAGCGCCGGGGAGCCGATGGTGATCACGACCTTCGGCCTTGGGAGCGAGCCGGCGAAGATCACGCCGGCGGACGGGGTGGACCCGCTTCCGTTCGGTGAGCATGTGGTGACGCTGAATATCTCGGTCCCGAACTCGGGATCGCAGGCTCATTCCGGGGGCTGGACGGAGTTCACACCGTCCGCGGACACCCGGGTGATCTATGTCAGTGCGTCGGAGGGCAACGACGCGACGGGTGTGGTGTATGACCTGCTGAATGCCGACCACGCCGCGTTGCTCGGCGAGGATCCGATGGAGCCGGTTGGGACGGTGCGTGCGTTCCGGAGTCTGTCGGCGGCGTACAACAAGCTCCGCGATGGCAAGCCCGACTGGATGCTGCTGAAGCGTGGGGATACCTGGGTGCTTGACGGGGTGGGGTTCGGGACCAACAACTGGCAGAAGTCCGGGCGTGATCGAGGCGCCGAGCGGATGGTGGTCGGGGCGTATGGCTCGCTGGGGGATCCTCGCCCGAAGGTTCTGACGGATCCGGCGCGTCGGGGGCTCTACAACACCGGGAGCACGGCGGGCGAAGCGAGCCACCTCGCGTTTGCGAGTTTCCATCTCGAGCCGAATGGTCGGCAGCCGGATCAGTCTCCGGTGGGGATCCGCTGGTTCCAGGACAGCGACGATGTGCTGTTCGAGGACCTGTATGTGGGCGGCTACGCGTCGAATATCGAGTTCTTCAAGGAGAACGGTTCGATCCGCCGGGACATCGTTGTTCGCCGCTGTGTGATCGTGGACGCGTGGAGCACGACCGGGCATTCCCAGGGGATCTACGCCAAGGATGTCGAGGGCCTGACGATCGAGGAGTGTCTTATCGATCACAATGGCTGGAACGAGTCGATCGCGGCGGCCAACCCTACGACCTTCAATCACAATATGTACCTTTCGACCACGAACACGGGAGTGGTGGTCCGGAACAACATTTCGCTGCGTGCGTCGGCGACCGGCTGCCAGGCTCGGTCTGGCGGCGAGATCCTGGGCAACATCTTCCAGGCGAATCCGTTTGGATTGAATTTCGGGTGGACCGAGGGCGTGGCGCTTCCTCATGACCAGGGCAGCGTTGGCTTGTGCGCCGACAATATCGTGATTGATACGGAGAATCGCGGGTACGGGCAGTGGGGCATCGCGGTGGGCAACATCGGCGCGAGGGAGATGACGCCTGTGCGGGGCAACCTGCTCGTGGGCCGCGACGGCCAGCTTGATGGGCTGGTGATCTCCGGGCCCAACAACTACGGGATTCACGGCCTGGAGGTCTTGGCGAATGTCGTGTACGACTTTGACAGGCCGCTCCGCGTGCTGGGGGTTCCCGGCGAAGACCTGACCGATGTGGTGGTCGCGGACAATGTGCTGCAGCAGGTCGGCGGGGGTGACCGGATTCTCGTCGAGTTCCGCGACGCGGATCCGTCGAGCGAGACGGCGTTCAGCCGGAACCGGTATAGCAGTGAACTCCCGGCGGGCCGGTGGTTCAATGCGGCCTCTGATCGTGAGATGGGGGTGGAGGAGTGGTCGACGCTGGCGTCGGAGCACGACGCGCAGATCGGACGGATCGAGTTCCCGGATGTGTCGCGGGATCTCGGGTCGTACGCCGGTTGGCTTGGGCATGGTTCGAGTTTGGCCTCGTTCATTGAACAGGCAAGGCAGCAGCGTCGCGGGCACTGGCGTGAGGAGCTCACCGCCCAGGCCGCGGCGGCGTGGATCCGCGAGGGATTCGGTCTGGTGGCCGATTCGAACTGACCTGGGATCAGCTTCGTCTTGGCTGAGCGCATCGCCCGTCCTCCCGGTCGGGCGATGTTTTCTTGCGTGGGTTTCGGGGTTTCGCTCGGCTTGTCGATGACGACTCTAAGACCAGAGAACCAGACCGCCGACGCCGCGGCCGCGCCCGGGGGGCTGCTCGGCGAACGGGGCTCGCTGCGTCGTCGTGCGGCTTCCGGGCTGTTGCTGGTGCTGCTCGGGCACGGGGGAACGCAGGCGCTTCGGCTCGGCTCGAATCTGATTCTGACGCGGTTGCTCTTCCCGGAGGCGTTCGGGCTGATCGCTCTCGTGCAGGTGTTCCTGCAGGGGCTCCAGATGTTCTCGGATGTGGGTATTCGGGCGAGCATCGTCCGAAGCCCGCGGGGGAGTGAGCGGTCGTTCGTGGACACGGCCTGGACGCTTCAGGTGGTGCGCGGGGCGGGGCTGTGGCTCGTTAGTCTTGCCGGGGCGGTTCCCTTTGCTTCGTTCTACGGATCGCCACAGTTGGCGGGGCTGGTTCCGGTTGCCGGCTTGGCGGCGGTGCTTTCGGGGTTCGAGTCATCGAAGATCGCGCTGGCGGACCGGAATATCCGATTGGCCCGAACGACGCTGCTCGAGCTGGGGAGCCAGGCGATCTCGGTTGTGGCGATGATCACCTGGGCCGCGGTGTGGCCGACGGTCTGGGCGCTCGTCGTGGGCGGGCTTGTTCGAGCGGCTGTGAAGATGTTGTCCAGCCATTTGCTGATAGCTGGTCCGTCGAACCGCATTCACTGGGATCGGGATGCCGCGCGAGAACTCCTCGGGTTCGGTCGCTGGGTTTTCCTGGCGACCCTGCTTACCTTCGTCTTGCAGCAAGGCGACAAGATGGTTGTCGGCAAGCTCATCGACCAGGCGACGCTGGGTGTCTATGGGATCGCGGTGCTTTGGTCGCGCATGGCGCGCGAGGTCGGCCTCAAACTCGGGGGTCGGGTGATGTTCCCGGCGCTGGCGGAGGTTGCGAACAAGCGTCGGCATCTGCTTCGGAGTCGGTACCTGAGGGCCCGGCTCGTGTTCCTCGGCGCGCTCCTTCCGGCGGCCTGGGGGCTGGTTGTCTTCGGCGATCCGTTGGTTTCGCTTCTCTATGACGATCGGTACGCGGGCGCCGGCTGGATGATCCGCATTCTCTCCGTCGGGACCTGTGGCGCGATTATCAGCGGGATGAGCGGCTCGGTGTTGCTCGCTGCTGGTGATTCATTCCGGAACATGATTCTGCAGGTGATTCGGGGTGCGTTGCTCCTTCTGGGGATGATCATCGGGTGGAGGTCTGCCGGTCTGCCCGGGCTCGTGATTGGTGTCGCCGTGTCAAAGGTCATCGATTACCCAGTGGTGGCGTGGGCGGTTGCGCGGCATGGCGTGTGGTTGCCCGCGCCAGATCTCATCGGTTTCGCGGCGACCGCGGCGATCGCGGCGACCGGCTTCTGGCTGCTGCCGCCGGAGATTCCCTGGTGACCTGGGGTGAAGTTCATGGGTGATTTCCTCGTTTGCTTCGGGCGGACGCGGGGTGAAGCGCCGGGGGCGAGATTCCGCGGCAGGCCCTTCCTCGCGGAGCGTCCGGTGCGCAGGCACCGGCTCGCCTGGGGAGAGGTCGAGGTGATTGTCTCGCCGGGCCGGGGGAATGAGCCTGTGTTGCGGGATCGGAGGTTCGCGTTCCCGGTCGGGCGGCCGCGGTTCATGGGCGTCGAGCACGAGGCGCGCGGCGAGGCGGGGTTCGCGGAAACTCTGCTTGATCGGCTCGATCAGTCGAGCGAACGCGGGGTGGCGCTTTCTCTGACGGGGATGGGTGTCGCGGTCGTTGCCGAGGCGGATGGTCTGAAGGTCATCACGGACCGGATGGGATCGCGACCGATCTATGTCGGGTATGGCGGTGCGGGCGAAGTGCGTTCCGTTGGCAGTCACCTCGAATCGGTTGCGTCGGCTAGCGGTCGGGCCGCCGATTTCGACTTGGTGTCGCTCGGCGAACTGATCATCCACAACTATGTCTCGTTCCCGTTCACTTCGCGGGGCGGGGTCTTTGAGTTGGAACCGGGTTCTGTCACGGTGATTCGCGGTGATGGCATTCGGGCTGAGACGCGCAGCTACTGGCGGCCGATCGAGCCCCGGAAGTGGCCCGGCGAGGATGAGTGTCGTGATCGCCTGGTGGGAGCGATGGCCGCCGCGGGCGCGGATGTGACGCGGGGCTGCGCAAAGGTGGCGGTCACCTTGAGCGGCGGGAAGGATTCGAGAGCGGTGATGGGCACGATTCCGCGTGATCGATTGGCCGCGGGGCTGACCTACTGCACACGGGAGAATCGAGAGACCGATGTGGCGCGGCGAGTGGCGGAGTCGTTCGGCGTCCCGCAGGTTCTTGTGCGTCGAGACCCAGACTTTTACGGCCGGTTGCTGCGTGCGGGATCGGCCCTGCTCGGGACAGAGTTGCGCGCGGATGCGCACGGAATATGTATCGCGGAGGCCGGCCTCGGCAACGCGTTTGATCTTGTCTTGGGCGGGCAGTTGAGCGATACGCTGCTCAAAGACCATTTTATGCAGCGGGACCGGCGAGATCGTCTGGTGAAGAAGCCGATCGAAGAGCGGCTCAAGGCGTTCGCGAAATCGGCTCTGGGAATAAGAAGGGGCGGGCCGCTCTCGGCGGAGAACACCCTCGGGCGTGAGAGCGCGGCGTGGGCGTTGAAGGCGGAGGTCCGTGAGCAGGTGGAGGCGAGGCGGGCGGAGCGCCTTGCGCGGGTTTCCGAGTGTCGCCCGGTCACCGGGTCGGAGTGGTTCCGCTTCTGGCCGGTGAGCAGGCAGGATGACTCGGGGCATACGCTCGGCAACTCTCGGCTCATGCCTTCCGACACGCTATTTCTCCACAACGCGATCCTGGAAGTGGCATGCGAGTTGTCACCTGAGGTGCGGGTGGGCGATCGGGTGGCGGATCTGGCGTTTGCGTCGTTCTACGGGGAGTCGGTGCGCATCGAGAATGCGAACACGGGCCTTCCGCTGACGGCCTCCGTTCGGCAACGGCGGAAGCACGAGAGGCGGATGTGGCGAGATTCCCGGGCGAAGGCGGAGTTCAAGCGGCTTCCGGCTTCTTCGCATCCCTGGAACGATGTTCAGGGAAGCTGGGTGGACTCGGGCGTCTTGCAGCGTGAATCGCCGGACTGGCGTGCCTACAGAACAGAGGTGCTCGCGAGCCGGCCCGCGCTCGATGTGCTGGATGAGGTTCTGGCGTTTCCCGCGCGGGAGATCGTCGCGGCGTACGACGCACGGCTCCCCGCGACGGCGAATCAGATGGTGATCCAGCTTGGGCTCGTGATCGGCTCGCTCGGTTCTCCCGGAGGCGAGAGCGTCGGGGCGATGGCTGCGTTCGGGGGGCAAGAGCGTTGAGGAGGCGTGGTCGAATCTCGTTGTCTCAGATGAAGGCCCGGCTTGCGCAGCGGGCCCTGCGGTCTCGCGGCTGGTACGACCCCTCATCGCGGTCGGGTTCTCCGGGGATCATCATCGGGGGCTGCGGTCGGAGCGGGACGACGGTCTTCAAGGAGATTCTGAACCGGCACCCGCGGATTGCCTGCGGTCCGGAGTCGTCGCTCTTCGGGCTTCCCTTCGACCCGGGGCACATCGCTCCGTATTGGGAGATCCCGATCGCGGAGCTGAGGCGGCGGATGGAGACAAGCCGTGACCTTGTTCATTTCGCGGAGTCCTTCTACGAGGACTTTGCGCGACGGGAGGGGAAGGCTCGTTGGGCCGACAAGACCCCCAACAATGTCAGGGCGGTCGGCCAGATTCTCACCTGGTTTCCCAATGCGAGGTTTATCCATGTCGTTCGAGACGGGCGGGATGTTGTCTGCTCGCTGAGGAATCACCCGAGAGAGCGTGTTGAGCGGGGCCGGATTGTCCCGGTCACGACTGTGAATCCGATCGGTTGGTGCTGCGGCCGTTGGGTTCGCGATACTTCGGCGGGGCGGGTCTATCTTTCTCATCCGAGATGTCTTGAGGTTCGCTACGAGGATCTTGTCACCGATCCGGAGCGAGAGATTCGGCGTGTCTGCTCGTTTATCGGCGAGGACTTTGTTCCCGAGATGATCAGCCCTTCGGTCGAAAACTCGCCGAAGCCGATTGCGCAGGTTCTGAACAATCCCGGCGCGAGCCGGACAATTGTCGGGAAGAGCGTCGGGCGTTGGCGACGGGATCTTTCGAGGGAGGAGCGGTCAAACTTTGTCGACATCGCGGGCGAGTTGCTTGTAGGGCTCGGCTATGTCTCGGATCACCGGTGGGTTCACGAGGGTCGGGCGTGACCTCGACTCTCGCAGACCGGCGGTTCTCGATCAACTGGGTTCTCCCGGTTGCGAACATGTCGGGGGGCACGAAGTCGAACCGGTTGCTCGCGGAGGCGATGGTTCGGCGGGGGCACCGGGTGCGGATCATCTACCCGAGCATGGGCAAGGCGTGGCCCTCGATGAGGCATCCGCGTCGTTGGTTGGCGAGGGCGGTGAAGGAGCTCCATGCGGTGGGTCGGCAGCGGCACCATCTTGAGTCTTCGAGTGCGGAGCTGCTCCCGGTTCGCGAGAGGCCGATCCGTGGGGAGTCGGTGCCAGACGCCGACTTCGCGGTGGCGACTTGGTGGGAGACGCGTGAGTGGATCGAGAGCTGGCCTCGAGAGAAGGGGAGGCCGATCTACATGGTGCGGGGGTACGAGCTGCACGGGGGCGATCCCGAGCGCGTGGCGTCTACCTACCGGCTTGCGGGGCAGAAGTTCGTGATCAGCCGATGGCTCCAGCGGGTGATGGCCGAGGAGTACGGGGACCTCACGACGGTGCTGGTCTCGAATGGCGTCGACCGAGACCAGTTCTCGGCGCCCCCGCGGGCGCGATCGGATCCGCCGAGGGTGGGGATGTTGTACGGGCACGCTGTGTGGAAGGGATCGGAGACCGCGTTCGAGGCGATCCGGCTCGTGCAGGGGCGCATCCCGGCGCTGGGGGTGGTTGCGTTCGGCTCGCAGCGGCCGGCGCGCGGGACGGCGCTTCCGCGGAACTTCGAGTTTCATCACCGCCCCCCGCAGCGTGAACTCTCGAAGTTGTACGCTGGCTGCGACTGCTGGGTGGTTTCCTCGACTTTCGAGGGATTCGGGATGCCGGGGATTGAGGCGGCCGCGTGCCGGTGCCCGATTGTCTCTACGCGTTGCGGCGGCCCCGAGGATTATGTCAAGGACGGGGTCAACGGGTACCTTGTGCCGGTCGGAGACGCGGGGGAGATGGCGGAGGGCATCCTGAAAGTGCTGACCTGCGAGCCTCGAGAGTGGCTCCGGATGAGCACCGAGAGCCTGGAGATATCCCGGCAGTTCGACTGGGATCGGTCGGCCGAGATCATGGAGCGCACCCTGATTGCGCAGTTTGACGCGGGTTGATGGGTCGCGGTGGCGCTGATTGAGAGCGTGGAGCCGGGGTGAGTATCACTGTTGCGATCGCGATGTACGGATGGCCCGTTCTTTCGGTCTTCCTCTTCCTGTGCATGCCGGCGCGTCGCGCAGCGATATCGGCCGTTCTCGGCGGGTGGCTTCTGCTGCCGCAGGGCGTGGTTTACCAGATCAGCGGGATTCCGGACTACACACGGGAGACAGCGATCTTCCTTGGTGCGTTGATAGGGCTGGTGATCTTCGACCTGGGAAGCGTGATGCGGGCCAAGTGGGGGGTGTGGGATCTTCCGATTGCCGTCTGGTGCCTGAGCCCGCTGCCGAGTTCGATCACGAACGGGCTCGGCGTTTACGACGGGCTATCGGGTGTGCTGGAGCAGCTCGTGATCTACGGAACACCGTACCTGATCGGGCGATGCCACTTCGCGCACCCGCTGCGGCTTGGGGAGATGTCGATGGCGGTCATCGCGGCGGCGCTGCTCTATCTTCCGCTGTTTCTCATCGAGCTGAGACTGGGTCCGGTGTTCCACAAGTTGGTTTACGGTTACGAGCATTTCAAGTGGCATATGGTCTGGAGACTGGGCTGGTATCGGCCTCCCGTGTTTCTTTCTCACGGGATCACTTTGGGCATGTGGCTTTCCACGGGCCTGCTGCTGGCCTGCTGGCTCTGGCGATCGGGGTTTCCGGGGCGGCCGCTTCGCCTGTCCGTGGGGCTCGCGAGCCTTGCCATCGGGGCGTCCCTGGTGGCGTCGCGGGCGATGAACGGATGGGGTGTCTTCGTGTGCTGCTTCGGGACACTCCTCGCGGGCGCGGCGACTCGGACCAGGTGGTGGCTCGTTGTTCTGGCGCTGATCCCGGCGATCTATGTCGGCTCGCGTGTGGTGCTGAACTGGGAAGCGACGCCGATCGTGGAGCAGGTCAGCAAGCTCAACGCGGATCGGGCGGCCTCGTTGCGAAGCCGGATCGCGCACGAGGTGCTGCTGATCGATCACGCCCTGGAGCGACCGATCTTCGGTTGGGGGACCTACAACCGAAACCGACCCGTGATCGAGGCGGATGACTCGCCTGAGGGCATGATGGGCAACCGGTCTATCACTGACAGCCTCTGGATAATCGCGCTCGGGCAGAGAGGCCTCGTGGGGTTGGTTGGAATTGGAGGGGTTCTGGTACTCCCGTCCCTCCTTGCGGGGCTCAGGGTTCCCGTGAAAATGTGGAGAACCCCGGAGTTCGGCCCGGTGATGGCGACCGCGGCGATCTGTTCCGGGTTTGCATTCGACGGGCTCTTCAACGCGATGTACACGCCGGTTGCATTCCTCGGCGCCGGCGCTGTTCTTGGCATTCTCAGGCGACCGATGGCAACGCACGGTAAAGGCGGCGGGGCATGAGTGCCCCGAGCGGCGAGATCGAGTTGCGGTCGGGTGGTGTGCCGCCCCAGCAAGGGGTTGCATTCCTCATCGGCGCGGAGCGTTCCGGAACGACGCTGCTGCGGCTCATGCTCGATGCCCACCCAGGGTTGGCGTTCAGAAACGAGTTCGAGTTTGTGGTTGATCTCGTCGGGGATGACGGGTCGTGGCCCGAACTGGGTCGGTACTATGAGCACCTTCGGCTGACCCGAACATTCTTGATGTCGGGGTTCGAGATCGATCGCAGCCTGGACTATCCATCTTTGGTCAGGGGATTTCTCGAGCAGAAGCGGGCGCGGGACGGCAAGCCGCGGGTCGGGGCGACGGTCCATCGCCACTTCGGGCGGATCCTGCATCTCTGGCCCGACGCGGGGTTCATCCACATCGTCCGCGACGGGCGGGATGTGGCGCGTTCGCGGGTGAGAGAGGGCTGGGCGGGCAACGCGTGGGACGGGGCGCACGAGTGGGTGCGGGTGGAAGAGCAGATCGAGCGCCTGGAGCGGGAGGTCGGCGCCGGTCGGATGATCCATGTTCGCTACGAGTCGCTGGTCGCGGACGCTCCCGCGGAGTTAACGCGGATCTGTGCGTTCATGGGGCTGGAGTACGCTCCGGCGATGCTCGAGTTCGACCGGGGCTCGACCTACGAGAAGCCGGACGCGAGGGCATCGCAGCGGTGGAAGACGAAGGCAAGCCCGCGTGAGGTTGCGCTGATCGAGAGCGTGCAGGGGGAGATGCTCGCGCGTCGCGGCTACGAGCTGAGCGGGTACCGGGCGGTCAGGCCCGGGCCGGTCGGGCAGCGCTGGCTCCGGCTGCATTCGAGGGCGGTGTGCGCGGGGTTCCGCCTGAAGCGGTACGGCCCGCGGGTCTGGATCGCGGAGATGGTGGCCCGTCGGCTCGGGCTGAAGGGGATGGCCGGGCGAGTGCAATTGCGGATCAACGAGATCCAGAGGCGTCACCTGAAGTGATGGGCCGGAACGACCGACCGAACACGGGGAGACCACGATGGTGAACAGGGATATCCGTGTCTTCGTGCTGTGCGGGGGTTTGGGGACGCGTCTCAAGGAGGAGACCGAGTTCCGGCCCAAGCCGATGGTGCCGATCGGGGGCAAGCCGATCCTGTGGCACATTATGCGGACTTATGCGCACCACGGGTTCCGGAGGTTCGTGCTCTGCCTGGGGTACAAGGCGGAGGTGGTGAAGGACTATTTCCTGGACTACCACGCGCTCAGCAGCGATTTCACGGTGAGCCTGGCGAGCAACAGCGTGACGGTGCACTCGGTGGATCACTCGGACGACTGGGAGGTCACGCTCGCGTTCACGGGCGAGGCCACCATGACCGGGGGGCGGGTGGCTCGTGCGGCGGCGCGGTACCTGGGGAGCGACGAGCACTTCGCCGTGACCTATGGGGACGGTGTGACGAACGCGGATCTCTCTGCGGAGTTCGAGTTCCACTGCGGGCACGACCGGGTGGGGACGGTGCTCGGGGTGAACCCGCCCTCTCGATTCGGCGAGTTGCAGATCGAGGGCGACCGGGTGGCGGTGTTCGAGGAAAAGCCGGAGTTCGAGGAGAAGTGGATCAACGGGGGCTTCTTCTTCTTCCGCCGGGCGTTCCTGGACTACCTGAGCGACGACGAGGGGTGCGTGCTGGAGCGTGCGCCGCTGGTGCAGCTCGCGGAGGCGGGTGAGTTGAACATCTTCCGGCACCGCGGGTTCTGGCAGTGCATGGACACGCAGCGGGACCGGGACAATCTTGAGAAGATGTGGGCGAGCGGGAAGGCCCCGTGGCGGGTGTGACGAGCGACATGGCCCGGCTGAGCAAGAGAATCTGTGTCCGCCTCCTGGCGCCTCTCATGCGGGCGATCCCGGACGATCGTCCGCGCGCGGCGTATCAGAAGGAGCGGCTTTACCGCTGGATCGGGGGCGGCGGGTTCGGCCCTGATCAGGCGGTCGATGCGTCCTGGCGCACGGGCTCGGAGCCGCGGGTTCGCCTGAGACGCTCGGGGTACACGCTCTCGCTCCGTCCCTGGATCTGGTCGGAGCGGCGGGGCGTTTTCTTCGGTGACTACTACCAGCGGGACATCGTCGAGCTTCTCGGGGCTCTCGTCAGGCCTTCGGACCGGGTGATCGATATCGGGGCGAACATCGGGTTCACGGTGCTGAGATCGGCCCGCATTGTCGGGCCGGGCGGGGTGGTCGACGCGTTCGAGCCGAACCCCGAGGTCGGGTCGCGGCTCCGTCGGACGCTGGACGAGAACGCGCTCGGCTGGGTCAGGCTGCACCCGTGCGCGGTGGGGGCCGGGGACGGCACCGCGACGCTCAGCTACCGGCCCGAGCACACCGGCGCGGGGTCGCTGGTGCGTGAGGCGGCCGAGGGGAAGCATGTCGAGGTGAAGGTCAGGTCGGCCCGGTCGGTGTTCGAGGATGGCCCTGCCGATCGGCCGACCATCATCAAGATCGATGTCGAGGGCTTCGAGGCGCCGGTGCTGCGTTCGCTCACGCCCTGCCTGCACGACCGGTGCCACGCGGTGATCGTGGAGATCAACCCCAGGCTGCTGGCCGAGCAGGGCGAGCGGGTCGAGGCGATCGCGGGCGCTCTGGCGGAGAAGGGCCTGCACGCCTGGTTGTTCAGGATTGCCCGGGACGAGCGGCGGAGCCGGCTGGAGCTGGCGCGGTGCGCGGAGTTCTCCGAGTCGGGTCATTACGATGTGCTCTTCGCCGACGCGGTGGCGATCGAGCGGTGCCGCGACGCGGGCGCGAGGGTCGAGGGCGGTTGAGTCGAGCCGGGCGCGGGAGCCGCGGTCGGCCTCAGGGAGGTGAACAGTGCGGGTCTTTGTCACGGGTCATCTGGGGTACATCGGCGTGCATCTGGTCGAGCTGCTGCTCGCCGCGGGGCACGAGGTCACGGGGTGCGACCTGGCGCTGTTCGAGGGGTGCGAGTGGTCGCCCTTTCCGCGTCCCGGCCGCGAGCTGATCAAGGACATCCGCTCGGTGACGGAGCGAGACCTCGAGGGGCATGACTGCGTGATGCACCTCGCGGCGATCTCGAACGACCCGATGGGCGAGCTGAACCCGGGGCTGACCGAGGCGGTGAACCTGGACGGGTCGGTGCTGCTGGCGAAGCGGGCGAAGGCGGCGGGCGTGGGGCGGTTCCTGTTCAGCGGGAGCTGCTCGGTCTACGGCAAGGGGGAGAAGCTCGACCTCGAGGAGGGCGACCCGCTGAACCCGCTGACCGCGTACGCGAAATCGAAGATCGAGACCGAGCGGCTTGTTTCCGAGATGGCCGACGAGGGGTTCACGCCGGCGTACCTGCGGAACGCGACGGCGTTCGGGCATTCGCCGATGCTGCGGATCGACCTGGTGGTGAACAACCTGCTGGGGTCGGCGCTGGCGTACAACCAGATCCGGATCATGAGCGACGGCACGCCGTGGCGGCCGCTGGTGCACTGCCGGGACATCGCGCGGGCGTTTGTCGCGTTCATGAACGCGCCGAGGGAGGTCGTCCACAATCGGGCGATCAATGTGGGTGACAACGCCCAGAATTACCGGGTGAAGGATGTGGCCGACCAGGTCGGGAGGCTGATCCCGTCCGCCGAGATCGTGTTCACGGGCGAGGTGGGCAACGACCCGCGGAACTACCGGGTGAAGTTCGACATGCTGAACCGGCTCATCCCGGGGTTCCGCCCCGAGTTCACGCTCGAGACAGGCATGGAGGAACTCCACCGGCAGATGGTGGACCACGGGTTCGGGCCGGCGGATTTCGAGGGCAAGCGATATGTCCGGCTGCGGACGCTGCGGGACCGGCTCGGGAAGCTGGACGCGGCCGCGTGAAAGGGGAGGGCAGCGGGGATGAAGTTCAGAGAGCTTCCGGTCAAGGGGGCGTTCCTGATCGACCTCGAGAAGCGGGGCGACGAGCGGGGGTTCTTCGCCCGGATGTACTGCGAGCGTGAGTTCGCCGAGCATGGGCTGGTGACACATTTCGTGCAGATGAACAACTCGCTCAGCGCCGAGGCGGGGACGCTGCGCGGGATGCACTACCAGCTCGCGCCGCACCAGGAGACCAAGGTGGTGCGGTGCGTCCGGGGGGCGCTCTACGACGCGATCGTCGATCTTCGGCCCGATTCGCCGACCTTCGGCGTGAGCTGCGGGGCGGAACTGACGGCCGAGAACCGGACGATGATCTATGTCCCCAAAGGGTGCGGGCACGGGATCCTGACCCTCGCGGAGGACACGGAGGCGATGTACCTCGTCGACGAGTTCTACGCCCCGAACGCGGAGCGCGGCGTGCGCTGGAACGACCCGAAGTTCAACATCTGGTGGCCGAGAGAGCCCGCGGTGCTGTCGGACAAGGACCGGCACCACCCGGACTTCGACCCGGCGACGCACCTTCGCTGAGGCGGGCCCGCCATGCGGATACTCTTGACTGGTTCGAGTTCGTTCACCGGGTGCTGGTTCACGCGGGCGCTGGCGGACGCGGGGCACGAGGTCGTGGTGACCATGACCCGCCCCTCGGCCGACGCGTACGACGATCCGGCGCGTCGCGAGCGTGTGGGGCTCGTGCTGGAGCGCGCCGCGTCGGTCGCGTGGGGGGTTGCCTTCGGCGAGCCCGCGTTCGTCGACCTGGTGGGCCGGGGGTTCGATGTGCTCTGCCACCACGGCGCGGATGTGACCGACTACAAGAGCCCGGACTTCGATGTCGATCGGGCGCTCGCGTCGAACACCCGCTCGCTCCGCCGCGTGCTGCAGGCTCTGCGGGCCGGGGGTGGGCGGCGGGTCGTGCTCACGGGGAGCGTGTTCGAGGGCGACGAGGGCGCGGGGGACGCGGGGCTGCCGCACTTCTCGCCCTACGGCCTTTCCAAGGCGCTCACGGCGCAGGTCTTCCGGCACCATTGCCGGGAGCAGGGGCTCGGGCTCGGCAAGTTCGTCATCCCCAACCCGTTCGGGCCGATGGAGGAGCCCCGGTTCACGGCCTACCTCATGAAGACCTGGTTCGCGGGGGCATCGGCGGAGGTCAAGACCCCGGAGTATGTGCGCGACAACATCCACGCGGGCCTGCTCGCCGCGTGCTACGCCTCGTTTGTCGCCGGGCTTGGCGAGTCGCCCGGCTTCTCGCGGATGGCGCCTTCGGGGTATGTCGAGTCGCAGGGCGCGTTCGCGCAGCGCGTTGCGGCGGAGGTCCGGGCTCGCACTGGGCTGGGCTGCGGCCTCGAACTCGCGGTGCAGACCGATTTCGCGGAGCCTCGCATGCGGATCAACACCGATTCCGCGGGCGCGATCGTGAGCGGCTGGGGGGAATCGGCGTGCTGGGACGCGTTTGTCGCGTTCTATGAGCGGCGGCTCGGGAGGGGCGCGTGAGCGTTGCTGAGCCTGGCCCATCGGCCGTCGATCGTGCCGCGGACGCGGTCGGCGTCTTCGACGCGGCGGTGGTGGGGGCGGGCATCGTCGGGC
Organism: Phycisphaerales bacterium; assembly: GCA_036732005.1. Taxonomy (GTDB): domain Bacteria; phylum Planctomycetota; class Phycisphaerae; order Phycisphaerales; family UBA1924; genus UBA1926. Next base: position 106,812 of record DAINDF010000009.1, on the reverse strand, counting down.
TCGCCACGGCGTGGCGGCTCCAGGAGCGCAACCCCGGGTGGCGGGTCGCGGTGCTCGAAAAGGAGTCCCGCATCGCCGCGCACCAGACGGGCAACAACTCGGGCGTGCTGCACTCGGGCATCTATTACAAGCCGGGCTCGCTCAAGGCCCTGAACTGCCGGCGCGGGCTGAAGATGATGGTCGAGTTCTGCCGCGAGCACGGCGTGCCGCACGAGATCTGCGGCAAGGTCATCGTGGCGACCGAGGCGAGTGAATTGCCGCTGCTCGAGCGCCTGCACGACCGCGGCTTGGCGAACGGGGTGAACTGCCGGCTGATCGGTCCCGAGGAGCTGCGGGAGTACGAGCCCAACGCCGCGGGGCTGCGGGCGATCCGGGTCGAGGAGTCGGGCATCGTGGATTACCCGGAGGTTTGCCGCGTGCTGGCGAGGCTCATCGAGGCGGGGGGCGGCGAGGTCCGCACCAACGCCCGGGTCCGGGAGATCGTGAGGGAGGGCTCGCGGGTCCGGGTCAAGACCGCCTCCGGCACGGTGTGGGCGCGGCGCGTGGTCAACTGCGGGGGGCTGCATTCCGACCGCGTGACCCGGCTCTCCGGCGTCGAGCCGGAGGCGCGGATCGTGCCGTTCCGGGGGGAGTACTACATCCTGAGCGACGAGGCGAAGGGGCTGGTCAAGGACCTGATCTACCCGGTGCCCGACCCGCGTTTCCCGTTCCTTGGCGTGCACTTCACGCGGATGATCGGGGGCGAGGTGGAGTGCGGGCCCAACGCGGTGCTCGCGCTGGCGCGCGAGGGGTACCGCTGGCGGACCATCAGCCCGCGCGATCTGCTGAACACGCTCGCGACGCCGGGCTTCGGCAAGTTCGCGGCCAGGCACTGGCGGATGGGCGCGGCGGAGATGTGGCGTTCGGTGTCGAAGGCGGCGTTTCTGCGGAGCCTTCAGCGTCTCGTCCCCGCGATCCGCTCGGAGCACATCCGGCGGGCGGGGGCCGGGGTGCGGGCGCAGGCGCTGCTCCCGACGGGCGATCTGCTCGACGACTTCTCGTTCGTGGAGACCGGGGGCGTGGTGAATGTCTGCAACGCGCCGAGCCCGGCGGCGACGGCGTCGCTGAGCATCGGGGAAACGGTCGCCGAGCATGTGGAGGCCTCGGCGGGATGACGACGCAGACGGTCCAGCCCGTGGTCTCTCGCGGCTCGGTTGAGCGGGGTGCGCCGTGGGTGCGTCCGTCCCGCCTGCTGATCGTGATCGTGGCGTACCGCGCGGTTGAACTGACGATCGACTGCCTGGCCTCGCTCGAACCCGAGATCAAGGCGAACCCGGGCGTCGGCGTGATCGTGTGCGAGAACGGAACGGGTGGCGACGCGGCCGCGCGGATCGAGCGGGCGATCGCTGAGCGCGGCTGGGCCGGCTGGGTGGACCTCTGGGAGGCGACACCCAACCGTGGCTTTGCCGGGGGCAACAATGTGGTGCTCGAGGATGTGCTGACCTGGGCGGACCCGCCGGAGCATGTGCTGCTGCTCAACGCGGACACGGTTGTACGGGTCGGCGCAATCAACCTGCTGCTCCGTGCCGCGGACAAGAACCCCGGAGCGGGTGTGGTAAGCCCAAGGCTCGAATGGCCCGATGGCACGCCCCAGGTGAGCTGCTTCCGGCACTTTGAGCCGCTGACGGAACTCGACAAATCGGCCGGCATCGGGTTGATCACGCGGCTGTTGCGTCGGTTTGTGACGGCGATTCCTGTTTGTGATGAGCCGACGACTCCCGATTGGACCTCCTTCGCCTGTGCGCTGATCCGGTTCGAGGTGTTGAAGGCGGTCGGCGTGCTCGATCCCGGATTTTTCCTTTATTATGATGATCCCGACTATTGCCGGCGTGTCTGGAAGGCGGGTTGGCGGGTGATGAACATCCCCGAGGCGCGGGTTGTTCACTTGCGCGGGAAGAGCAACCCGGCAAAGGAGCTGCAGCGGAATCGCAAGCGGCGGCCCTGGTATCACTTCGCCTCGCGGGCCAGGTTCTACGCCAAGCACCACGGCCACTTTGGGCTGCTGCTGGCGAACCTCTGCTGGACCGCGGGGCACTGCTTCGCGTTTGCACGCAGGCTGGTGTTTGGGACGCCTGTGCCCGCCTGTGATCGCGAGCTTCGGGACATCTGGACCAACTTTTGGAACCCCATGAAGATGCCCGAGCGGGGGCAGGACGGTTGATCGTGCGGCTTCCGGACTTTGTCATCATCGGGGCGATGAAGGCGGCGACAACGACGCTGCATGCTCAACTTTCGCGGCAGCCCGGGGTGTACATGTCCGAGCCCAAGGAGCCGTGCTTTTTTAGCGACGATGATGTCTGGGCTCGCGGACTCGATTGGTACGCTCGGCTCTTCAGATCGGCGCCACCCGACGCACGCTGCGGCGAATCGAGCACCCACTACACCAAGCTGCCTGCCTATCCGGACACGGTCGCCCGCATGCACGCGACCCTTCCGGGGGCCAGGCTGATCTATGTGATGCGGCACCCCGTGGACCGCCTCGTGTCGCATTACATCCATGAATGGACCGAGGGTCGGGTCAGCGGAGGGATCGACGCCGCGGTGGAGCGGCATCGCGAACTGATCGACTATGGCCGGTATGCATTTCAACTCGAGCCGTGGGTCGCGGCGTACGGTGCCGACCGCGTGCTCCCCGTGTTCTTCGAGCGGATGCGGTCTCGGGGCGATGAAGAGCTGCGCCGGATTGCGTCGTTTCTCGGTCTCGATGGGCCCGTCAAGTGGCGGGATGGAGAGAACGAAAATGTCTCGTCCGATCGCCTTCGCAAGGGTCCACTGCTTCGCTTCATCATGAACACCCCGGTCGTTTCTCGGGTCCGGCGGGGCCTCGTTCCCGTCGGCGCTCGCGAGTGGGTGAAGAACCGGTTCTTCCGGATGCGAGAGCGACCCGGCCTGAGCGGGCAGCGCCTCCGGGAGGTCGAGCGGGACTTCGACGAAGATCTGGCGCGACTCAGCGCCATGCTCGCGCTGGACCCGCCGCTGACTTGCCGGAACTTCGCACAGATGGCCGAGTCGATTGAGGATCCTCGGCTGTCTCGGGTCGGTGCGCGGCCCGTTCCCGGGGTCGCAGGGGGGATGGCATGAGCGCCGCGTCGAACCGGTCACCGTCCACCGACGGACTCGGAGTGACCGGTGTGGTCGCGATCGGTCGGAACGAGGGCGATCGGCTGCGGCGATGCCTCGCCTCGCTTCCCCGCGGAGTTGGCGCGGCGGTGTATGTTGATTCCGGCTCGACCGACGGGAGTCGGGAGCTTGCCCAATCAATGGGCGTTGATGTTGTCGAGCTCGATCTCTCGGTGCCTTTCACGGCGGCCCGGGCCCGGAACTCGGGGATCCGGCGGTTGCGGGAGCACGCCGGGACGATCGAGTTTGTGCATGTGCTCGACGGTGACTGCGAGATGGAGCCGGGCTGGTTGGGTCGTGCGCTGACGGAGATGGCGAGCGCCGACGACATCGCGGTCGTGTGCGGCCGCCGCCGCGAGCGTGATCCCGGGGCTTCGGTCTACAACTTCTTGTGCGATGTCGACTGGGAAGCGCCCGCGGGTGATGCCCGCGCCTGCGGCGGCGATGCCCTCCTGAGGCTGAGGGCGATCGACGAGATTGGGGGATACAACCCTGCACTCATCGCTGGTGAAGAGCCAGAGATGTGTTTCCGCCTGCGGGCGAAGGGGTGGCGCATCCGTCAACTCGCGGACACGATGACCTGGCACGACGCGGCGATGACGCGATTCGACCAATGGTGGAAGCGATGCGTCCGTGCGGGCCACGCCGCGGCGGAGGGATTCTGGCTGCACGGGCGCTCGCCGGAGCGATACAACATGCACCGGTGCCGCTCAATTGTCCTCTGGGGTGCGGCTCTTCCGTCTGCGGCGACCGCCGCGTCGGTTATCTGGTTTCCATGGGGTCTCGCGGCCTTTTTGGTGTTCCCCGTGCAGGCGCTCAGGCTCTTTGCCCGCGAGCGGCGCGCGCGTGACGCGAGGTCGGCCGCCATCGTTGCCGGGGCATTGGTGATCGACAAGTTCGCACAGATTCAGGGGCTGTTGCTGTTCGCGTGGCGTCGGTTTTCGGGCAGGGAGGCCACACTGATCGAGTACAAGGGCGACGAGGCCCACGGAAAGGGGGCGATCTCTCGATGACCGCACAGCCGTTCATTGCGTACATGACGACGAACGGGCTCGGCAACGCATGGGTTGGCAACGAGCTCGGCGTCGTGCTCGACGCCGGTGTCCCGGTTCGTTTGTACACCATGCGGAAGGAGCCCCTGAACCTCTTTCGATCGCAGTGGGCGCGCAAGCTGCACGACGACACCATTCCCCTCTATCCCGCCCGGGTTCCCAGAATCGCAGCGGCGGTCGTCGCGGCGCCGTTTCGTTTCGGGTCGAACTTCTTCGCCGCTTTCGGCAACGCGATCTTCGGGAAGCGCGAGCATCTGCGAGCGCGAGTTGCGGGGCTTGCGCATCTTTGCGTGGCGTGCGATTGGGCGGCGGCGATGCGCCGCCATCCGCCAGCGTACATCCACAGCCAGTGGATCCATTCGTGCGGCACGATCGCGATGTACGGGTCCTGGCTCCTCGGCGTGCCGTTCGGGTTTACTGGGCACGCCACGGACCTCTACAGGGATCGCTGCGCACTCCGCGACAAGATCGACCGCGCGGTGTTCATCGTCTGCATCTCGGAGTTTCACAGACGGTTCTTCCTCGACGAGGGCGCCGATCCGCGGAAGCTGCAGGTCGTCTACTGCGGGATCGATGTCCGCCAGTTCGCCCCGCCTCCCTCGCCGGAGCACAGGCCCGTCGGCTCGCCCCTGCGCATCCGGTCGACCGGGAGGCTCGTCGAGAAGAAGGGGTTCGACGACCTCATCGCGGCGTGCGGGATCCTCAGGGATCGCGGCGTCGCGTTCGAGTGCGTCATCGGCGGGAGCGGCCCGCTGCTCGGCGAACTCAGGCAACAGATCGCGGACCTCTCGCTCGGCGACCGGGTCCGCGTCACCGGCGAGGCGCTCAAGCAGGAGGACATCACCGCCTTCATGCACGGCGGCGATGTCTACTGCCTGCCTTGCAAGCCCGCGCCGGACGGCGACATCGACGGCCTCCCGCAGATGCTCATGGAGGCCATGGCGTGCGGGCTCCCCGCCGTCTCGACCGACCTTGTCGGCATCCCCGATCTCATCGAGGACGGCGTGACCGGGCTGCTCACCGAGCACAGCAGGCCCGAGCAGGTCGCCGTGGCGCTCGAACGCCTCGCGGGCGATTCGGAGCTTCGGCGGACGCTCGCCGAGTCGGGCCGGCGGCGCGTGCTCGAACGCTTCGAGATCGTCGGGGCTCTCCGGCCGCTCCTCGCGCACTACCGACGGATGTTGGGCGTGCTCGACGCCGAGGGAGCTGCGCCGGGCACGAATGCTGAAAGGAAATCGGCATGATCATCTCGCAGACGCCCTACCGCGTGAGCTTCGCGGGCGGGGGGACCGACCTCCCGTCGTTCTATGAGCAAGAGCCCGGGGCCGTGCTGAGCGTGGGGCTCGACAAGCACATGTATGTCACGGTGAGCCCTCGATTCGAGCGGACGACCCGCGTGTCGTACACCAAGACGGAGATCAGGGAGAGCATCGACCAGATCGAGCACACGCTCGTCCGCGAGACGCTCCGCCTCGTCGGGCTCGGGCCGCACACGGAGGTCACGACCATCGGCGATGTGCCGGCGGGCACGGGGCTCGGCTCGAGCAGCAGCCTGACGGTTGGCCTGCTCACGGCGTTGTACGCGTTCCGGGGCCGCATCGTCAGCCCCGAGCGGCTCGCGCGCGAGGCGTGCCAGATCGAGATCGAAGTCCTCGGCAAGCCGATCGGGAAGCAGGACCAGTACGCCGCCGCGTACGGGGGGCTCAACTACATCCGCTTCAACCCGGACGGGAGCGTGCATGTCGAGCCCGTCCCGGCCAAGGCGGGCCTGCTCGAGGAGCTCGAGCGTTGGACGCTCATGATGTACACCGCGCAGCAGCGCAGCGCCGACGACATCCTCAAGAAGCAGAGCGAGGGAACGGTCGACAAGATGCCGGTGCTCCGGCAGATGCGCGACCTCGCGAGCGAGATGCGCCAGTCCTTCGCCGGCAAGCATGCGTCGCTCCGGCTCGTGGCCGAGGGCCTCGACCACGGATGGGAACTCAAGCGATCGCTCGGGTTCGGCATCTCGAACGAGCATGTCGACGGGTGGTACCGCGCGGCGAAGAACGCCGGGGCCATCGGGGGCAAGCTGCTCGGCGCGGGCGGGGGCGGCTTCCTGCTGCTGATCGCCCCGCCGGATTCCCATGATCGGATCCGCGAGGCGCTCGGCAGGCCGCGCGAGCTCGCGTTCGGCGTCGACCGACGCGGGAGCCGGGTCATCTTCATCAGCGACCAGGAGCGGTACTTTGCGGACGACACCGTATTGGAAGGAGGCCGATGATGTCGGGCACGACCGCCCGTGAGGCGGGTGGATATCTCGCGGAACTGACACGGGCCGCCGCGGCGATGGACCGGGCCGCGGTGGACGCGTACGGTGACCTCCTCTTCGAGACCTGGCGTCAACGCGGCACGGTCTTCATCCTCGGCAACGGCGGCAGCGCCTCGAACGCCAGCCATCATGTGGCCGACGCGGTCAAGACGGCGATGGTGAAGGGTCAGCGGCGTTTGAAGGCGATCTCTCTGGCCGACAATGTCGAGCTGATGACCGCCATCTCGAACGACATCAGCTACGACGATGTGTTCCGCTTCCAGCTCGAGTCGTACGCCGAGCCGGGCGATGTCGCCGTGGCGATCTCCTGCTCGGGCAACTCCCCGAATGTGCTGCACGCGGTGGAGTGGGCCCGGGGCCGCGGGCTGCGCACGGTCGGGCTGACCGGCTGCTCGGGCGGCAGGCTGGGCGGGATGGTCGACATCCGGATCCATGTGCCGTCGGACAACTACGGGGTCATCGAGGACCTGCACCTCTCCGTGGGGCACATGGCGGCCCAGCGGTTGCAGGCTCGGGTCGCGGGCGAGTCGGCGAACGCCTAGGGGGAAGCGAGATGCGTGTATTGATCACCGGCGGCGCGGGGTTCATCGGCAGCCACACGGCGGATGCGCTGCTCGCGGAGGGGTGCGGGGTCCGTGTGCTGGACAGCCTGGAGGAGCCGGTCCACCCCGGCAACCGCCTGCCGAAGTACATGGACCCGCGGATCGAGTTCATCCGGGGCGATGTCCGGGACGAGGCGACGATGCTTGCGGCGCTCCGCGGGTGCGACGCGGTCTATCACCTCGCCGCGTTCCAGGACTACCTCCCGATCTTCAGCCGATTCTTCGATGTCAATGTCACCAGCACCGCGCTCATCTACGAGTTGATCGTGCGGGAGAAGCTGCCCATCAGGAAGGTGATCGTCGCGTCGAGCCAGGCCACGCTCGGCGAGGGGCTCTACGAGGACGCCGACGGGCGGCGGGTGCTCCCCGGCATCAGGCCCGCCGAGCAGCTCGACCGCGGCGTCTGGGAGTGCCAGCCCCCGCCCGGGTTCCGCGGGCCGCTGAGGTGGAGGCCCACCGACGAGTCGATCGCCAACCCGCAGAACCAGTACGGCATGAGCAAGATCGCCGAGGAGAATGTCGCGCTGAACATCGGCCGGCGATACGGCATCCCGTCCGTGGCGATGCGGTACTCGATCGTGCAGGGGCCCCGCCAGTCGTTCTACAACGCGTACAGCGGGGCCTGCCGCGTCTTCTGCCTCAGCTTCCACTTCGGCAAGCCGCCCCCGCTCTTCGAGGACGGACGGCAGATCCGTGACTTTGTGAACATCAAGGATGTCGTGGAAGCGAACCTGCTTGTTCTCAAGGACCCGCGCGCGGACTACGAGATGTTCCATGTGGGCGGCGACAGGCCGATGACCGTTGCCGAGTTCGCGGCCGAGGTGGCGAGGGTCTTCGGCGTGACGCAGTACGAGCCGACGCTCGCGGGTCAGTACCGCTTCGGCGACACCAGGCACATCTTCTCGGATGTCTCCAAGCTGCGGGCCCTGGGCTGGGCGCCGCGGCGGACGACCCGCGACAGCGTGGAGGCCTACAAGGCGTGGCTCGAGACAGAAGATGTCGGCGGCGACATCCTCGAATTCGCCGCGAAGAAGATGCAGAGCCTCGGCGTGGTCCGGAGCGTTGGGGGTGGTCATGCCCCGCGGTGAGCGTTGCGTCGCGCTCCTGATGGCCGCCGGCCTCGGCACCCGGCTCCGCCCGCTGACGGACGCAACGCCGAAGTGCCTGATCGAGATCGGCGGGCGGCCGCTGATCGACTACTGGGTCGAGGCCCTGGAGAGGCTCGGCGTGGCCCGCGCGGTGATGAACACGCACCACCTGCACGAGCAGGTGCGGGGCTACATCGAGTCCTCGAACGCCGGGCGGTCTGTCCGGCTCGAGGAGTCGTACGAGCCGACGCTCCTCGGCTCGGCCGGAACGGTGACAAACAACGCCTCGCTCTGCGACGACGCCGACGCGTGCCTGATCATCTACGCCGACAATCTCTCGACTGTCCCGCTGCCCGACATGCTCGCGTTCCATGCCTCGCACGCCGATCCGTTCACGATGCTCGTCTTCCGGGCCGCCGAGCCCCGGCGCTGCGGCATCGCGGAGTGCGACGCGGACGGGCGGATCGTCGGGTTCGAGGAGAAGCCCGAGAACCCCAGGTCGAATCTCGCCAACGCCGGGGTCTACATCGTCGACCGCGACGCCTACCGCGAGATCGCGGCCATGAACGCGTTCGATATCGGCTTCGATGTGCTGCCGCGGTTCGTCGGGCGGATGCGGGCCTGGGCCTGGGACGGGTATCACCGTGACATCGGCACCCACGAGTCGCTCGCCGCCGCGCGGGAGGATGTCAAGGCCTGGAGTTCCCATGCCGGCTGACCGGGGCAGGCCCGCGGTGTTCCTTGACCGTGACGGGACGATCATCGAGCAGGTGCATTACCTGTCCGACCCCGAACAGGTCAGGCTCATCGAAGGCGGGGCCCGGGCGATGTCCGACCTTCGCGCGGCCGGCTATCTGCTGATCGTCGTGACGAACCAGTCGGCGATCGGCCGTGGGCTGATGACCACCGACCAGTTCGAACTGGTCTGCGCTCGCATGGTCGGCGACCTGGAGCGGGCCGGGGCGGGGGTCGACGGCATCTACCACTGCCCCGTCGCGCCGAGCGCGGGCGACCGCACGACCGTCGACCACCCCGACCGCAAGCCCGGTCCGGGGATGCTCCTGCGGGCCGCGCGCGAGCGGGGGATCGACCTCGCGGGCTCGTGGATGGTGGGCGATATGATCAGCGACACGCTGGCCGGACGCAACGCCGGCGTCCGCGGGACGGTGCTCGTGCGCACGGGGCTCGCGGCGGACGAGGACTGCCGTCACCCATCGGTCGATTTCGCGGCGGCCGATCTTGCCGAGGCGGCAAGGCTGATTCTGAGGCATTCCCGGGCGGGCCGCCCGGACGGAGGGGTTGCACCATGAGGATCTTGCTCACCGGAGGGGCGGGGTATGTCGGCAGCGCGTGTCTGCGCGACCTGCTCAGGCACGGGCACGAGCCCTTCGCGTTCGACAACCTGTGCGAGGGGCACCGCCAGTCCGTGCCCGCGGATCGGCTGATCATCGGGGACATCGCCGATCAGAAGGTGGTCGAGTCGGCCCTCCGCCAGACCAGGGCCGAGGCCGTCATGCACTTCGCCGCCGCGACCTCTGTCGGCGAGTCGGTCGAGAACCCGGATTACCACTACGGCAACAACATCGCGGGCACGCTCAGCCTCCTGCGCGCGATGCGGGCCGTCGGCGTTGAGCGGATGCTCTTCAGCAGCACTTGCGCCACCTACGGCGACAACCCGAAGACACCGATGGCCGAGGACGCACCCCAGATCCCCTGCAGCCCGTACGCCCGCACCAAGCTCGCGGTCGAGTGGATGATCCGCGACTTCTCGCACGCCTACGGCCTCGGGTTCACGCTGCTGCGCTACTTCAACGCGTCGGGCGCCGATCTCGACGGCAAGCACGGCGAGGACCACCGCCCGGAGACGCACCTCATCCCCATCTGTCTCCAGGTGGCGCTCGGGCAGCGTGAGCGGCTCAAGCTGTTCGGCGAGGATTACCCGACCCCGGACGGCACCTGCGTGCGCGACTACATCCACACGACCGACCTCGCCCAGGCCCACCGCCTGGCGATCGAGTCGACCACGCCCAAGACGGCCGAGGTCTTCAACATCGGCACCGGCAACGGCGCGTCGGTGAAGGAGGTCATCGAGGCGTGCCGCGAGGTCACGGGTCACCCGATCCCCTGCGACATCGGCCCACGCCGACCCGGCGATGCACCCGCCCTCGTCGCCGACCCCGCGAAGCTCAAGACGAAACTGGGGTGGAAGCCCGAGTTCCCGGAGATCCGCCGGATCATCGAGACCGCGTGGGTGTGGCACAAGGCCCACCCCGGCGGATACCCGGACTGATCCGCAGTGTTCGGGGTCGATCAGGACGATCGCCCCCCGTGGAGCCACCAGCATGACGCACACGAGCGCCAGCGCCGCAACACCGAACACGGGGTCCGGGCCCACCGCCCCGCCGCCCCGGTTCGTCGTCGTCACGCCCTGCCGCGACGAGGAGGACCACCTCCCCGCGACGATCCGAACGATGGTCGAGCAGACCGTTCGCCCGACCCTCTGGGTGATCGTCGATGACGGCTCGACCGACCGGACCCCCGAGATCCTCGAGGAGGCGACCGCGGCGCACGACTTCATCCGCGTGGTCCGGCGCGACGACCGCGGGCGTCGCCGGGTCGGCCCGGGTGTGATCGAGGCCTTCTACGCCGGCCTGGACGCCGCCGGCGGGCCCGACGCGTGGGACTATCTGTGCAAGCTCGACGCCGACCTCGAACTGCCGCCGCGGTATTTCGAGACCGTGATCGCGGAGATGCAGAAGGACCCTCTTCTCGGCAACTACTCCGGAAAGGTACAGATACGGCTGCCTGATGGGACACTCGTCGATGAGCGCACGGGGGATGAAAACGCGAATGGTCAGGCGAAGTTCTATCGTTCCGCGTGCTTCCGCGAGATCGGCGGGTTCGTCCGCGAGGTCAGTTGGGACGGCATCGACGGCCACATGTGTCGCATGCACGGATGGATCGCGAAATCGGCGGACAGGCCTGAGATTAAGATGATCCACCGGCGATTGATGGGATCGAGTGAAGTCGGGATCTGGACTGGACGGAAGCGGTGGGGTTACGGAAAGTACTTCATGGGGTCGGCCCCGTACTTTGTCTTAGCCGTATCACTCTACCGAATGCTCGAACGCCCATTTGTTGTGGGAGGACTTGGGATCCTCGTTGGCTACCTCGAAGCGTGGGTCGCGAGAAGGCCGAGATTCGGTGACAGGTCCTTCCGAGCCTACCTGCGGCGCTTCGAGCTCATGGCGCTCATGCGAGGCAAGCGCCGCGCAACAAGTTGGTTCAATGACGCTGTTCGAGCATCGCATTCTGGACGATCACCGCGATGAGGCGAGCAAGGCCGAGAATACTCGCGATTTCGAGCGGCGGCGGACACTGGGTCGAACTCCTCCGATTGCGCCCCGCACTCGAGGGCGCCGAGGTCTTCTTCGCGACCGTGGATCACGCCTATTCGAAAGAGGTCCCCGGAGAGAGGTTCTTCGTCATCAGGGATGCCACCCGGTGGAACAAGGCGGCCTTGCTGCTGCTGCTCGTTGAGGTGGCCATTCTCCTGGTTCGAGTCCGACCGGACCGTGTCATCACCACCGGGGCGGCCCCGGGGTATTTCGCGGTCCGCCTCGCGCGTTTCGTCGGCGCGAGGTCGCTCTGGCTTGACAGCATCGCCAATGTCGACGAGCTCTCTCTGAGCGGCCAAATGGCGGGAAAGTCCGCCGAAATGTGGCTCACCCAGTGGGAGCATCTCGGGAGGCCGGAAGGGCCTCACTACAGAGGTGGTGTGCTTTGATATTTGTCACGGTCGGCGCTCAGATGCCGTTCGATCGCCTGATCGCCGCGATCGACAACTGGGCGTTGGCACATCCTGAGGTCGAGATCTTCGCGCAGATCGGGCATGCCGACTACCGGCCACGGAACATGCCATACGCCGGCTTCCTCCCGCCGGATGAGTTTCGGTCGCGCGTCCACGCGGCTGATTTTCTCGTCTCCCACGCGGGCACCGGGTCGATTTTCGCCGCGCTGACCCATGGGAAGCCCATCCTGATCGTACCCAGACGGGCCGCGTTGCGGGAGACCCGGAACGACCACCAGGTCGCGACGGCCGAGCGATTCAAGGGGCGATCGGGCATCCTGGTTGCGATGGACGAGGTGGAACTCATCGCGCAGCTCGACCTGCTTCGTATCACGCCGTGCCCGAAGCCAATCTCACCCTGGGCGTCCCCCGAGTTGCTCGACGCCGTTCGAGCATTCGTCTTCTCTGATTGATCGGGTGGGGTGGCCAGACTGGTTCTTCCACCGGCGGCAGATTTCGACGGGCACAACCGCATCGGCGCGCCGGGATCAGCCCCCAACCGGGGCCGCCCACAAGAGCGCAAACAAACGGATGAGATACTACATAATTGGTGGCCCTGCGTGGCAAGCCCTACCCGGCGGTTCCCAGCAGCCTACGATCAACCCACGACGCCGGTAGTCTCCCGTTCTCGTCGAATCGCATTCGACGGTTATGCGCAAGGGGGAATTGCTGGCACCGCCCGCGGCGTACCCCGCGGCGCGTGACCCCAGCCGGCCCCACTTGTTCCAACCAGATTGGCGCGAGGAAAGCCCAAGCATCCGCCGCGCGGAAACCCCGCTCGGCCGAGGAGATCGTTCTGTTGTTGAATTTCCAGTCTCTCGAACTCGCTTCCCCCATCCTCGAGTCCCTCGCCCGCGAGGGGTACGAAACCCCGACCCCCATCCAGGGCCGGGCCATCCCCCACGCCCTGGCCGGGCGTGACCTGCTGGGCATCGCCCAGACCGGCACCGGCAAGACCGCGGCCTTTGCGCTGCCCGTCCTGCACCGCCTCCACACCACGCGGCAGGGCGACCGGCGCGGGCCGGTCAAGCCCCGGGCGCTCGTCCTCTCGCCCACGCGGGAACTCGCGACGCAGATCGCCGAGTCCTTCGCCGTCTACGGCAAGGGCACCCGCCTGCGTCACGCGGTGATCTTCGGCGGCGTCAGCCAGTTCCATCAGGTCAAAGCCCTCCGGGCCGGCGTCGACATCCTCGTCGCCACCCCCGGTCGGCTCATGGACCTCATGGCCCAGGGCCATGTCGACCTCCGGTCGATCGAGGTCTTTGTCCTCGACGAGGCCGACCGCATGCTCGACATGGGCTTCATCCAGCCCATCCGCAAGGTCGCCGAGGCCCTGCCCGCGGCGCGCCAGACCATGCTCTTCAGCGCGACCATGCCCGACGCCATCGCCCGTCTCGCGGCCTCGCTGCTCCGCAACCCCGAGCGCGTCGAGGTCGACCGGGTCGCCTCCGCGGCCCCGAAGATCGAGCAGTCCGTCTTCATGGTCGCCAACCAGGAAAAGCCCGCGCTGCTCGAGCGCCTGCTCGCCGAGCACGCCCCTCTCCGGGCCCTGGTCTTCACCCGCACCAAGCACGGCGCCGACCGCCTGACCGACAAACTCCTCCGCGCCGGCGTCTCCGCCGAGTCCATCCACGGCAACAAGTCGCAGGGCCAGCGTCAGCGGGCGCTCGACGCGTTCCGGTCCGGGCGCTCGCGCGTCCTCGTCGCGACCGATGTCGCCGCCCGCGGGCTCGATGTCGACGGCATCACCCATGTCTTCAACTTCAACCTCCCCAACGAGCCCGAGGCCTATGTGCACCGCATCGGGCGCACGGGGCGCGCGGGCGCCGCGGGCATCGCGATCTCCTTCTGCGACCACGAGGAGCGGGCCTATCTCCGCAGCATCGAGCGCCTGATCGGAACCCGCCTCGCCCCCGAAGGCGGGCACGAACCCGAAAACGCCCCGATCGAGAACCGCCCGCGGCGCAACAAGCCCGCTTCCCAGCCCAAGCCCCAGCGCAAGCCCGAGCGCCCCGCGCCCGAAGCGACTCGCGATCAGCGGCCCGCCCCCGCCGGCGCCCGACCCTCGCACAAGCCCGGCATGCGCCCCGGCAAGCGCCGCCCCCAGCTCGGCGCCGGGGCCCGCAAGCCGAGTTAAACGACGCGCCCGCTCCGGCGCTCGTTGCCGGATCCCGTTCGGACGAACCGAGACCGTGAGCGAGCGGTTCGCACGCGCAGAGGCCCGGCCCGCGTCCTCGCTGCCGAGGCCTGGGGGTCCGCCGGGCTGCAGCAAGGGGTATCACCAATTCGCACACCGCGCAACGCCGCGATCCGGCCCCGGATCGCGGCGTTTGCATTGCGGCAGGCACTTTCACCTTGCGAGATCCAGGGTCGCTGGTAGGCTGTGTGGCCCGGGATGCCGCCATCGGCGTGAGGCGGCCCCGGGGACCGTGCCAAATCCGAAAGCAGGGAGTGAGATCATGACCACCAAGCCGTTCGGTTCACTCGTCGTCGCCGTCTCCACCGCGGCCCTCGCCGCGTCCGTGGGCCTCGCGGGCTCGCCCACCTGGTCCAACACCCTCGGCACGCCCGGCATGAGCGGGTCCTATGTCGCCGCCTTCGCCGTGCACGACGACGGCTCCGGGCCCATGCTCTACGCCACCGGGCAGTTCGGATCCGCCGGCGGCGCCCCGGGCACATCGAACCTCGCCCGCTGGACGGGCTCGGCCTGGGAGGGAGTCGGCGGGGGTCTCATCAACCAGTTCTCCAACTGCCTGACCACCTTCCAGGGCGACCTCTACGCCGGCGGGTACTTCGACTCGGCGGGCGGCGTGCCCGGCACCGAGAAACTCGCCCGCTGGGACGGCGCCCAGTGGAACTCGGTCAACGCCCAGTCCTCCAGCTTCCTCAACTCCATCTGGGACCTCCTCGTCTTCGACGACGGCTCGGGCGAGAAGCTCTTCGTCGCCGGCAACTATGTCGACCTCGGCGGTCCCGGCGGGCCCAGCCACCTCGCCACCTTCGACGGAACCACCTACGCCCCCGTCGGCGCCACCATCGCCGGCGCGGTCCCCCTGATCGTCCTCGACCTCACCGTCGCCGACCTGGGCGGCGGGCCGCGCCTCTTCGCCTCGGGCCGCTTCCTCGAGATCGGCGGCGTCCCCGCCAAGAACATCGCGATGTGGGACGGCTCCGCCTGGCACGCCCTCGGCGACGGGCTCACCCAGGCCTCCGGCATCGCCCAGGTCATCTCCATGGTCGAGTTCGACGACGGCAACGGCCCGGCCCTCTACGCCGGCGGTTCCTTCCAGCTCGCCGGCGGCAACCCCGCCGTCCGCGTCGCCAAGTGGGACGGGTCCACCTGGTCCGCCCTCGGCGCGGGCTTCGGCAGCACCGTGCAGGAACTCACGGTCTTCGACGACGGCTCCGGCCCCGCCCTCTACGCCATGGGCAACTTCACCGTCGCCAACTCCGGCATCGACCGCATCGCCAAGTGGAACGGCGTCTCCTGGGAGCAGGTCGGCGCGGGCGCCGACAACACCGTCTTCGGCGCCATCGTCGCCGACGCGGGCGAGGGCGAGGCCCTGCACATGGGCGGCTCGTTCCTCAACGCCGGCGGGCTCGCCAGCAGCAAGGTCGTCTCCCTCATCGCCGCGGGCCCCGCGGGCTGCAACGACGCCGACATCGCCGCCCCCTTCGGCGTGCTCGACCTCGCCGATGTCCAGGCGTTCATCTCCGGCTTCCTGAGCCAGGACCCCGTCGCCGACATCGCGCCGCCCGCCGGCGTCTGGGACCTCGCCGACCTCCAGGCCTTCATCGCCGCGTTCAACGCGGGCTGCCCGTAACCCGCCCCCCCCATCGACTGCCTACGCCAAGGCCCGGGCCCCCGCCCGGGCCTTTTTCATGCGCGCCCGATTCGAGAATCGCCGTGCCGGCCCGAATGAAAACGATTACACTCGGGATTCCACCCCGCGGAGCACCCCATGCCTCCCCACCACACCGCCGAACGAGACCGAATCCCGTGGGTCCAGATGCTCGCCTACGGCCTCGGCGGCTTCGTCCCCATCGCCCTCTTCAACTCCGTCGGGCAACTCTCAGGCCTCATCGTCAATGTCGGCCTGGGCGTCAGCGCCATCCTCGTCGGCGTCGCCCAGATGGTGCCCCGCTTCTGGGACGCCATCACCGACCCCATCATGGGGCACATCACCGACAGCACCCGCACCCCATGGGGCCGCCGCCGACCCTACATCCTCGTCGGCGGCGTCCTCGTCGCCGGCACCTTCGTCGCCATGTGGGCGGTGCCACGCGGGTGGGAGCCCTCCGCCCAGTTCTGGTACTTCCTCGTCATGTCTCTCCTCTTCTACACCGCCGTCACCGTCTTCGAGATCCCCCACGGCGCCCTCGGCATGGAGATGACCGCCGACTACCACGAACGCACCCGCCTCTTCAGCGCCAAGTCCTTCATCGGCAACCTCGGCGCCATGGTCACCCCATGGTTCTACGCCATGGCCAACATGCCGCTCTTCATGGCGGGCGGCGATGAGGTCGACGGCATGCGCAATGTCGGCTACCTCGCCGCGGTCATCGTGCTCGTGTTCGCCTTCCTCTGCTTTGCGCTCTGCAAGGAGCGCCAGTTCGAGCGCGTCGCCGGGCAGGACCGCATCGGCATGTGGACGCGCCTGAAGATGACCGGAAAGAACCGCGTCTTCCTCATGCTCGTCGCCATCGTCTTCTCGATCGTGATGGGGTTCAACCTCGTCAACAACTTCGCCAATTACATCACCATCTTCTACCTCTTCGAGGGCGACAAGGAGACCGCCTCCCGCCTCATGGGCTGGATCGGCTCGGCCTGGGCCGTCACCGCCGTCGTCGCCGTCGTGCCGCTCAATATCGTCTCCTCCAGGATCGGCAAGACGCGCACGCTCACGCTCTCCGTCCTGCTCATGGTCGGCGCCCAGCTCAGCAAGATCGTCTGCTACAACCCCTCACTGCCCTGGCTGCTCGTCATCCCCACCGTCATGCTCAGCGCCGGCATGCTCATGTTCTTCACCCTCGCCAGCGCCATGGTCGCCGATGTCTGCGACGAGGACGAACTCCACACCGGCCGGCGCAGCGAGGGGGCCTACTACGCCGTCTTCTGGTGGTTCATGAAGATGGGCATGGCCGGCGCCTACTTCGTCGCCGGGGTCCTCATCGCGATGACCGGCTTCGACGAGCAGAGCGCCGCCCAAACCGCGCGCACGCTCCTGCTCCTCCGCGTCTTCGAGATCGGCATCCCCATCGCACTCGGCGCCGCCTCCCTCGCCCTCGTCGCCAAATACCCCCTCTCCGAGGCCCGGGCCTACGAGGTCAAGCAACTCCTCGAAGCCCGCCGCGGCGGCGCAGACAAACAGCCCTGAGCGCCGGCCTCATCGCCAACGCCCAGGGCTTGCAACAGACGCCGCGCTACCGTCTCCGCCGCGCCGCGAACAGCCCCCCCAGCGCCAGCGGCGCCAACGCCGACGGCGCCGGCACCAGCGTCCGGTCCGCGATCTCCGTGACAATCGCGATGTCCGTCTGCCCGAGGCCGAGCCCCGCCGCGATCGCCGTCAGGTCGATGTCACTCGTCGTCACATCGTCGTAGATCGTCCCGTACAGCACCAGCGAGATCAGCAGCGCCCCCCGGTTCGACGCGTGGTAGATATCCCCGCCGTACAACCCGAGGTCGAACTCCCCGTTCTCGAACGCATCCCCGACCGGGGCGTACTCGGCCGAACCCGCCCCGTGCAGCCCGTTCAGGTTGTCGACGCACGCGAGGTAGTTCATCCGCAGCTCGCCCTGCATCGTCGCCGGGTCGGGCCACTCGTTGGGGTAGTACGAATGCCCCGGGCCCCTGGCCCAGGTCTCGAACATCACCGCCTTCGCGTCCGGGCTGTGGTTCAGCACCGCCTGGTACAGCCCGTCCGCCGCCGCCAGGAACGCCGGCACATTCCCGAAGCTCGGGTGGAAGGTCGGCCGCGTGCTGTACTCCTGCAGGATCACATGGTCCCAGGTGTCCCCCGCGGGGATCCCCGAGGTGATCACGCCCGTCGAGTTCGCCAGGTGATACTCGAGCGTCACCCCCCCGATCGCCTGCCCGAACACATGCGGCCTAGGCCGCCCCGCCGCGACCGCGATGTCCCGCACGATCCGGTGCACGCCCCCGCCGCTCGCGGTGAACGAGTTGCCGAAGAAAAGCAGGCTCTTGGGCTCCTCCGCGTGCGCCGCGAGGGCAAGCCCGCCGAGAGAAAGAACAACGATGGACTGGACAAGTTTCATGAGACTTCGCTCCGTTCGAATCGGCCCGTCGCGCCGCGGCCCGGGCCGGACTGTCTGAAATGAACAAGGATCTCCGCTCATATCTGCGCTCAACGAGCCGCGGGCGCGAGCCCGCGGAGCCCCGCACCCCGATCACGCCATCGGCTCGCGCCCCATGAGCGCCCCGAGGATGCAGCGGATCTCGGATGCGACAAACCCACCGGGACTCACCCCGCCGGTCGCCGCTCACCGCCGCCGCGACGCGCCCGCCAGCAGCCCCAGCCCCACGAGCGCGAACCCCGCCGGCGCCGGCACGGGGTAGGAAGTGATCTCCAGGAACCCCAGGTAGTAGAACTTGAACGAGTTGTTGTTCAGGATGTCCGCCCCGACCTCGACATAGATCTCCCCGTTCGCGTCCGCGGCCATCCCCGTCACCCACGCCACCTCGCTCGTGTTGTTCGAGGTGTTCAGCGCCGACGAGTCCTCGCCCGCGCCCGTCACGGTGTACCGCGTCCACCGGTTGTCGGTCACATTCATCCGCGACCCGAAGAACATGAAGTCGTACAGCGTCTGCCCCGACCCGTCCAGCCCCGTCAGCACGAACCCGCCCGTCGGCTCGGTGAACCCCCCGAACGCCACCTCCGAGCCGAACAGGTTGTCCACCGCCGCCGAGCCCGGGATCCCCGCGGCGTCCCCCGTCGGCGTCCCCGTCCCGTTCGTGTTCGACCCGGGCCAGAACGCGTCCAGCACCTCCAGCCCGATCCCGCTCCCGTTCCCGGCCGTGTCCACCAGGTTGAACAGCGGGTTCTGCAGATGCGTGATGTTGTTCACATTCCCGGGCGTCTGCTGGTTCAGGTCACCGAAGTCGATCTGCACCGGCGCGGCCAGCGCGGAACCCGAGGCGACGACAGCGACAAAGAGCGTGCGATGCATGAGAAACCTCCAGACACAAGGACACACGGACCGCCGAGCCGTGGGCGCGGCACACCGCACACGACCTCACGCTCGCGTCCACGCGAACACCACGCTGTGTCTCGGCCTCTCCCCGCCCCCCGCGAGACCCGCGGGCGGCGGTTCCTCCTTCGCGAATCCGCCCGCCCCGGGTCTCCCCGGGGCGTCGGGTCAGTCCTGATACGCCTTTTTCATCTCGTTGATCCGGGCGACCGTTTCCTCCCAGTCGTCCTTGTCAACGAGCACCCCCGTCAGCCGCCCCTCCGCGAACTCGCTGGGGATGCCCTGCGTCGGGTCGATCATCCCGTGCTGCGTCAGCAGCAGCCGCTCGAACCGACCCCGGTTCATCTGCCACTCGTTGCCCGTTTCGGTGCAGCGGATGGTGACCATCTCGGACCGGCGTTCGATGCTGTCGGGCGCACCGCCGCCTGTCCCTCTGAAGTACATCAACGCCGCAAGCACCAAGCAGACGCCGGAAGTCGCCCATCCGATCCATGGCTTCGATTGCAGGAACTCTCGTGCGCCCATGGCTTCCTCCTTCCTTCGCAAGGGCATCAATTGTCTGGGTAGTTGTTGCCCCAGTTCCAGAATTGAGCATGGGATCCGAATTTGTCGCGCCCTAGAAAGTACTCGGCTTCCGACATCATCTGAACTCGAAGATCGCCACGAAGCAAATTCGAGCTGCCGACGCTGTCAACATCTGCGGTGTACTCCACATCCTCCGACGGCACGCGGTGGCGGGGAATCCAGTCGACGGCGTCGATCGCCAGCACAACCTCATCCGGGTGCCTGACGCTCCGCAGCGCTTGCCCGGAGACACTCAGCGAGTCGTTGAACCAATATTCGGTGAACTCCACGACGCCGTCCTGGTCGTAATCAAACTCGTGGAAACCGAAAAGATCCGGTCTTGTGAGTTCATCCAACGCGGAAGAGGCACCAAACGCGGATGGACAGCGAAAGATCTCGTTGTCACCGCCGACATAGTCCTCAAGCTGGCGGACGGCGTTCACCCTGTAGATCCGGAAATCGTGATTCCCCGTCTGGGGGTTCCGTTCCTTGCCCGGGAGATACGGATGGCAGTCGACGAACTTCTCCTGCGCTTCACGCTGATCATCCAGGAACATCTGGTACGCAACCCCGATCTGCCGCAGATTGCTCTGGCAGATCACATCGAACGCCGTCTGCCGCGCCTTCCCCAGCGCCGGCAGCAGGATCCCGATCAAGAGCGCGATGATCGAGATCACCACAAGCAACTCGATCAGCGTGAACCCACGGCCCCGGCCAGCACAAGCCCTCATGCCTTGCTCCTTTCCGCCGTGCGCACATGCACCACCGGCGTCGCGCCCTCGTCCTCCGGCCAGGTCACGCGCACCTCGACCGAGGCCCCCGCGGGCGCCGTCGTCTCGTCGATCGTCAGCCCATCCATGGGCTTGCCGTTCACTTCCAGCCTCGCCGCCCTCGACGCGTCGAACTCCCGCGCGTCGTAGCGGATCCGCACCGTCCGCCCACGCCAACGCCGCGTGACCTCGACCTCACCCATCTCCGCCACCGGGCACGGGTCGATCCGCAGACCCTCCCAGGTCGCCCGCGCCCCCGCGACCCACTCCACCGCGACCCGGTGCAGCCACGCCGCCGAGCCAGTGTACCAGGTCCAGCCCGCCTTCCCAGGCGTGTCGCTCAATGGCCCGTCGACATTCCCCGGCAGCACATACGGCTCCGCGACATACGCGTCCGCGTCCTTGCCCGACCGCCGGGGCGGGCTCACGCCCTTCCAGATCCGCTCCACCGCGTCCGCGTCGCGCCGCTTGCACGCCGCCGCGAGCGCCCAGGTCGCCGCGTGCATGTACACGCCCCCGTTCTCGCGCGCCCCCGGCGCATAGCGAGAAAGGTACCCGATCTTCGGGTCCGGCACCGTGTACGCCGGCGCCAGCAGCAACGCCCCGTACTCCGTGATCAACTGCTGCCGCACCGCGCGCCACGCCGCGGCGCACCGATCCTCCTCCGCCGCCTCGGTCAGGATCGCCCAGGTCTGCGCGTTCAGGAAGATCTTCCCCTCCGCCGACTCGGCCGACCCGATCCACCGCCCGTCCCGGTCCGTCGCACGCCGGAACCACGCCCCGTCCCACGCGTGCTCCCGGATCGCCTCCTCCATGTCACGCCGGTGCGCCGCCAGCCGCGCCGCCCCGGCCCCATCCCCCGCCGCCCGCAGCGCTGCGCCGAAGTCCTCCAGCACCGCGCACACGAAGAACGCCAGCCAGACCGACTCCCCCTCGGTCTCCGTCCCCACATGGCTCAGCCCGTCGTTCCAGTCGTTGTCCCCGATCAGCGGCAGCCCCCGCTCGCTCCGCCGAGACAGCGAACGCACGATCGCCCGCTCCCCGTGCTCGCGCAGCGTCACCGGCCTCGGGTCATCCACGAACGGCGCCTGCACATCGAGGATCGACACATCCCCCGTCTCGCGGATGTACGACGCCGTGATGAACGGCAGCCACAAGTAGTCGTCGCTGCACAGGTCGTGCTTGCCCGTCTCCGTGATCGGGTTCCACCAGTGGTAGACGCTCCCGTCCGCGAACTGGTGCCGCGCGTGCAGCAGGATCTGCTCCCGGCACCTCGCCGGGTCGAGCATCAGCCACAACTGGCTGTCCTGCAGCTGGTCCCGGAACCCGTACGCCCCGGACTGCTGGTAATACCCCGTCCGCCCCCACATCCGCGCGCTGATCGCCTGGTACGGCAGCCAGTGGTTCACCAGCAGATCAAGGTCCGCCATCTCGCTCGACACGCCCGTGCCGGCCCGCCGCGCCGCCCAGCCCTCCAGCGTCCGCCCGATCGCCCCGTCCGCCGTCGCCCCGTCCCCGTACCGATCGGCCAGCGCCAACGCCCCCTCGGGGTCGTCCGCCACCGAGAGCGTGAACCGGACCACCTTCGTCTCCCCCGGCGCAAGCTCAAGGTCCGTCCCGAGCACCGCCGCCGCGTCGACGAACCGCCCGAACCGACCCTCCACCCCGCGCGTCATCCCCGCGGGCGCGTCCTGCTTGCCGAACCGCCCGAGGAAGTCCGCCTTGTCCGAGGTCGCCCAGTGCGACTCGACCCCCGAGACCGCGAACGCCGCCGCGTGCGGCCAGGCCCGGTTCCAGTGATCGTCCCGCGTGCCGAACGGCGCCTCCCACATGTTCTTGGTCGCGACGATCGCCCGCCGGCCCGCCTCGTGCGTCGTCGTGAAGAACAGCCGGTGGAACTCGCGCTTCACATCGGGCGCCGTCCCGCAGCACCACTCGAAGAACGCCCCGAGCCGCAGCCGTCGCGTCCGCGTCGTCGTGTTGGTCAGCCGCACGCGCCACAACTCGACCGGATCGTCCGGCGCAACGGAGAGGTCCCACACCGCCTCGACGCCGTGCACCGCCGTCTCGAAACTCGTCATCCCCGCCCGATGCACGCAGCGGTACCGGTCATACGCGGGCCGGCAGGGCGAGGGCGAGAGCGACCAGACCGCCCCGGGCCCGTCCCCGGGCGCATCAAGATCCGCCAGGTACACGAACCGCCCGCTGTCGTCGCGGACATGGTCCATGTTCCACCGCGTGATCACATTCAACTGGCAGTGGTCCAACCAGCTGAACCCGCCCCCGTTGTGGCTCACCACGAACCCGTACCGCCCGTTGCAGACCACATTCGTCCAGGGCGACGGCGCGTCCGGGCTCGTGACCTCGAACGCCGAACCGTTCTCGATGAAGGCCCCGTAGCGATTCCTCAGCATCGTCGTCGTCCTCGAGCCTTCGCCCGTGTGCGAGCCGGCGGGAGGACCTCGTGCCCAACCCACCCCTGAATGGGCGCGGGACGCTTCCGCGCGCCACGCCCGATGCCTCGCCGCCCGCACCGGGTCAAGCCCCGGCCGGGCGGCCTTTCCGGATCAGCGACGGCGACGCGCCGCGGCCAGCCCACCCAGCGCCAGCAGCGCCGCGGCCCCCGGGGCCGGGATCGAGATCATGCTCATCTCGATGTCGACATTTCCGTCCACCGCGTCGGGGTTGTTGATCTGCGCGCCCGCGCCGAAGAACATGTCAAAGAAGCTCGGGATGCCGCCCTCGAGCGTCGTGAAGTCCTTCTCGCCGCTCGACACCCAGCCCGAACCCGTGGTCATGTTGTTGTACAGGTACTCCATCGTCGACTTCACCACGCCGAACTCCGAATCGCCCGGGCGGTGAATCATGCGGAGCATCACCTCGTCGCCGACATTGTAAACGCCCGCGCCGAACGAGTGGAACGGCATCACCGAGCCGAACGCCGCGATCTCGCCGTTGCCCGTCAGCACGCCGAAGAGCCCGAAGCCGAACAGGTCCGCCTGGAACCCCGCCTCGACATTCCCGACGCTGTCCGCCGCGTTCACCTTCAGCTTCATGCTGAAGTCGAACCCGTCGCCGAAGTCATAGTCCACCTTGTTCGCGCCGGCATCGGCGAACCAGGTCGCGTGGCGGTTCGCAAAGCCGCCCGCGCCGTAGTTGTTCTCGCGGATGATCAGCGAGCCGTTGCTCGGGCTGAAGCTGCTCTGGAAGAACAGGCTGCTGTTGGGCCGATCGTTGAACAGCCGCGGAGCGTCCACATAGCTCGCGATGTCCCCCGAACTCGCCACCACCCCCGCCGCGCACCCGCACAACGCCGCAAGACCGATCAACTTCGTCATTTCCGTTCTCCCTCTTTCACGCCCGCACCGCGGGCCGAACTCCGTGCCATCCGTCCCGCCCGCCCCGGCCTCGCAGCCGGCTCCCAGCGATCGGGCTGCCGTGTAAACCTTTTCATCCTCCCGTTTCACCACCCCCGCGTCAAGCCTTCTTCACCACTTCATCGCAATTTTGTGCGCCCCAGACGCCCTCAGGGAGAACCCGACACCCCGAGCCCGAGCCGGTCCAGACCCGACCGCACCGCCCCGTTCCGCATGAACAGCGACCAGATCAGCCCCGTCCGCGCGTTCTCGATCAGCACCACCATCGGCCCGTGGTCGATCGCCACCGTGTCCGAGGCCACCCAAAGCCCCTCCGGAGCCTCGCGGTACGCGTCCACGAACCCGAACCCACCCGTCTCGGGGTCGCGCCAGACCCCGGTTCCGTCTCCGGTTGCCCCCAACGACCGATAATGCCGCATCGCCTCGAGCGCCAAGGCCGGTTCGAAGACAATCGAGCTCGCGGCGGCGTACGGCGGCACCGTCCCGCCCCCCCAATCCTCGCTCGGCCGATAGGTCGAGAAATCACGCCCCGCCTCCGCCCCGATCATCTCCACCGTCTCGGGAAAGTGCCCCGGAACCAGGTACCCCTCCGGCCCGTCGCACGCCGACATCCCCCACGCGTTCGCCCCCAGGGTCGGCAGGCCGAGCGGGTTCGCGATCGCGCGATCCCGATGCAGCACCGTCAGGCGACGCGAGTTCTCCCACCAGTCCACCCGGGCCCGATGTGTCATGCCCCAGCGCCCCGGATCGTCCACCCCGAGCCTGGCGTAATCGATCCAGCAGTGCGCGAAGAACGCCGTGAACAACGCCCCTGAATAGGGGAACCATGAAACATACCCGTCCGGCTCGTGAACACCGAGTTGGCGACGGAGCGCGTAGTACCTCGAAGGCTCCAGCCGGTGCGACTCGGTCGGAGCGCACACCCCGAGGAAGGTCACCAGCCGGTGCTCATCGCCCGAGTCGATCCAGTAGTACGGGAGCAACGCTCCATCCCCCGTCGGATCGTCGTCCCGGGTCGGCCGCCAGCCGAGGCTCACGAACCCGCGCTCGTGCGGCCCGCCCCCGTGCTCGGCGAAGAACGCCCAGTCGGCCGCGGCGAGCATCTCCTCTGCCGCTGTGCGCACGCCCCCGCCGAAGTACTCGCCCGCGACGATCGCCCCGGCGAACAGCAGGGCCGAGTCCACCGTGCTCACGACGAGCTCGCGACCCACGCGGCGCGGCGTCGCGTCGCCGTTGAGGAAGTGGTAATAGAGCCCCGCCTTTTTGTTCGAGGGCTCGTCGATGAGCGCGCGCAGCACGCGCTCGCACCGCGAGCCGGCCTCCTCGCGGCTTACCCACCCCCGCTCGACACCGACGGCGTACGCGGCAAGCTGGAACCCCACGCCCGCCACGCTCACGACATCGCTGCCCGTCCGGTCGCGGACCATCTCCCCCCCGGGGCTCAGCGCGGTCCAGAAGAAGTTGAACGCGCCTCGTTGCACCTCGTCGAGCAACGCGCCGTCCTCGTCCGAGAACGCGAAGGGCGGCCTGGCGCGGCCCGGCGCGGGCGCGATGGTGATCTGCCCGGCGTTGACCGCGCTGGGGTGGATCGCCGCCCCCGGCCCGGCGGGCTCCCGGGCCGAGCAGGCGGGCGTGATCGCCAGCGCGGGGAACAGAACGCCATTGGCGACGAATCCTGCGAAAGCGTGGCGCGAAAACCTTTTCATCAGGTAGAATGATCCGCGATGACCGACCCCGATGCAAGCCCGATCCGCGAGGAACGCGCCCGAACCACCCGCGGCAACGGGGCCTCGATCCGGCAGGTGGCCGACCTCTCGGGCGTCTCGATCGCCACGGTCAGCCGCGTGCTCAACAGCCCGGGGCTCGTCTCGCCGACGACCGCGGCGAAGGTGCAGGCGGCGGTGCGTGAACTCGGCTATCGCCCGAACCTGTTCGCCAAGGGGCTCCTCACGAGCCGGAGCCGGGTGCTGGGGGTTTCCCTGCCCGACATCCACGGCGAGTACTACGCCGAGTTGATGCACAACGCCGACGCGCGGGCCCGGGAGCGGGGGTACCACCTGCTGGTCAGCTCGGGGGCCCACCACGCCGAGGAGACCCCCGGCACCTCGTTCGCGCTCGACTTCATCGACGGGATCGTCGTGATGCTCACGGAGCGTTCACGCGTCGACCTCGACGCGGTGCGCGACCTGAACCTGCCCGCGGTCGTGATCGGGGTCGACCGCCCCGGGTTTACCGTCGACACGATCACCTGCGACAACGCCTCGGGGGCCGCCCTCGCGGCCGAGCACCTGCTCGGCGGCACGCCCCCCGAGCGGTGCTACTTCCTGGGGGCGCACCGGGGGAACCTCGACTCGGACGAGCGGGCCGACGCGTTCGCGCGCACGCTCCGCGACCACGGGCACGAGCCCCGCGAGGACCAGATCGTCCACCGCGAGTTCGACTTCGAGTCCGGCTGGAACTGGGCGGGGGAGATGATCGACCGGGGCCTGCTCCGCGGCGCGGGGGTCTTCGCGGCCAACGACGAGATCGCGGTCGGCGTCGCCAACGCGGCGCGGGACAACAACATCGCGATGCCGGCGGACCTGCGCCTGGTCGGGTTCGACGATTCGCGGGTCTGCTGCTTCCTCCGCCCCGAGTTGTCGTCGGTCCGCATCCCGATCGCCGACATGGCCCGCGAGGCGGTCGACACCCTCATCCGCCGGATCGAGGAGCCCGAGGCCTCGCCGCGGCACGCGCGGCTCTCGACGACGCTGATCGTGCGCGACTCCAGCCGGGTCGGCCCGGGGGGGCGGCTGCGATGAGGACGCGGGCCCTGATGACCGCTGTTGGGCTGCTCGCGCGCCCGGCCTGGGGGGCGACGGGGGCGACGGCGTGGCCGACCGACGGCCTCGGCGCCGACGCGGTCGCTGCCGCGACGCTCGCGGGCTGGTACGCCGCCGCGGACACCGGGGAGGACCGCGTGCAGATCCGCGGCGTGCGCGGGGAGCTCCTCGACGAGATCACCCGGGCCGACCTGCAGGCGCTGCTCCCGTGGATGACGCTGGACGATTCGGCGGACGGCCCCTCGGCGCTCGCGTTCACCGACTCCGGGCGATCCCTGTTCATCGTGGTGCACGACGACCGGGCCGCCGGCGACGGGCTCCCGGGGGACGCGGTCCTCCGGTTCGACACGGCGCTCGGGCAGTTGACGGTCTTTGCGCGCGCGGAGGTGTCGAACAGCGTCGCCGCCGCGCCGCGCCTCGCGGCGCATCATTTCCGGGGGCGGCTCTATATCGGCACGGAATCGGGCGGGCTGCTCGTGTACCGGGCGGAGCGGAACGACACCTTCGCGTTCCCCACGGCGACGGTCGCGTTGACCGGCCCGGTGCGGGGGCTGAGCACGGACCGCGGCTCGGGCGTGCTCTACGCGCTGGCGGGCGGCACGCTGTGGCGCGCGACGCTCGCGGTGCAGCCGTTGTCGTTCACGGCGGTCGGACCGCTTTCTGAGGCGCGGGCGCTCGGGCACTCGTCGCACTACGGCGCGGAGCCCTCCGGGCTGTTCGTGCTCGCGCGGTCGGGCGGGGTCTCGGCGGTGTCGCGCATCCCGGATCTTCAGGCGCTCGGGCTGCAGGCGCTCTCGCCCTTGACAGTCTTCACGACCGGGGAGGACCTCGCGGACCTGGCCGCGACCGCGTGCGGGCGGCTGCTCGCGGCGGGCGGGGCCGGGGCGTGGATCCTCGCCGACGACGCGGACCCGAGGCTCGGGTTCGAGGGGTGGCTCCGCGACGAGTTCGCGCAGGTCGTTTCGTTCGCCGAGGGGCTTGTCTCGCCCGACGGCGAGCCGGCCGGGTGGGTGATCGACGCGGATGTGCGCACGGGGTGGACGCGTTTCCACCCGGCGACGCCGGACGGCGCGGGGTGGACGGTTCTGCTGTCGCTGCTGAACGATCGGATCAACGGGGATGCCGGGGCGCGAGACCTGGTGCGCACCGTGCTGCGGCGCTACGCGGGGCTGGCGGGCGACGGGATCGGGCCCAGCTTCTCGGCCGACGGGCAGATCCGGCACTGGATCGACCCGTTCACCGGCGGCGCCGAGGCGGGCTGGAACCCGGAGTTCGCCACGCTGAGCACGATGAAGATCGTGATGGGGGCGGACCGTGCCCGGGCGTTCTACGCGGACGATCCCGCGATCGTCGAGGCGGCGGACGCGATCATCGCCCGCGTGACGGACTGGGACTCGTACATCCAGCCGGGGAGCGACGCGCTCTACTTCGTGGCCCAGCCCGGCGGGGGCCCGGACCCGTTCAGTGCCGGCGGGGGCTACCACGAGGGGATCATCTTCGTGGAGCAGGCCGCGGCGTTCGGGGACGCGTCGGCGGCGTTCGCCCGCTGGCTTGATCGCTCCCGTTGGCCGACGGCGTCGTTCGTGAACTCGCTTCCGGTGACGACGAACAGCCCGGGGGCGCACCAGGCGGCGTTCCTCTCGCTCTATCCGTCGCTGGTGCAGCGGCCCTTCCGGGAGAGCGCGGCGTGGGGTTCGCACCTGCGCCACCTCTTCGGCTCGTTCGGCGCGTGGACCGACGACGCGGGCCCGCGGTACATGACGGTGTTCAGCGCGGGCTCGACCAAGCCGGAGTGGGGGGGCTACCACGCCGATTCGCTGAGCGACCACCCGGGGGATGTGACGACCTTCCCGTCGTTGATGGCGTTCTCGGGCACGCTCGGCACGCCGCCCGCGGTCGGGGCGTACCACGCCTACCGGCTCGGGGCGAGGCAGACCTTTGCGGGCGGGGCGTCGATCCTGTACCGACGGTCTCGGGTGGATCCGTCGTTCAGCGCGAACGACGCGGGGCTTCCCGATGTGGCGCTGGGGGCGTTGGGTCTGGCGGAGTTGATCGAGCCGGGCGTGATCGACCAGGTGCTCGCGATCCCCTACGGGGTGTTGCCCTGCCCGGCGGATCTGGCGCCCCCGTTCGGGGTGCTGGACCTTGCGGACATCAACGCGTTCGTTTCGGCGTTCATCGCGCAGGGCGCGGGGGCGGACCTGGCGCCTCCGTTCGGGGTGCTGGATCTGGCGGACATCAACGCGTTCGTGTCGTCGTTCCTCGCGGGCTGCCCGTGAGGCGGCCGGCGCGGGGAAGGGGCGGTGCATGCGTCGAGAGTTCTGGCTGATCGGGGCGGTGGTCGCCGCGTCGCTTGCGGCGGCGGAGCCCGTCGTCGTCGATTCCTGCGATGACCCCGGGGCGTGGGAGATCATCGAGGCGGACGGCGTGTCCCTTCGCGTGGCGCGGGATGCGGGCGTCGAGGGCGGGGCGCTGCGGCTCGACTACGACTTCACCCGCGGCTCGGGGTTCTGCATCGTGCGCAAGGAGATCGACCTTGCGTTGCCGGCGAACTACCGGTTCGATCTGTGGGTTCGGGGCGAGGGCCCGGCGAACAACCTCGAACTTAAGCTGGTCAGCCCCTCGGGCGACGATGTCTGGTGGGTGAACCGCCGCGGGTTCGAGCCGCCGCGGGAGTGGATGAGGCTGCGCAACCGGGCCCGGCATTTCGAGTTCGCGTGGGGGCCTTCGGGGGGAGCCCGGCTCGAGCGGGTGGGGGCGATCGAGATCGCGATCGCGGCGGCGGAAGGGGGCAAGGGGACGCTCTGGATCGACGGGTTGTCGTTCGAGGCGTTGCCGGAGCTCGACACGACGCCGGTGGGGGCGCGGGCGGTGGCCGACGCCGGCGGGGAGCGTGAGCGGCCTCTCGGGGAGGTCGGGGCGGGCGGCGAGTTGCTGTGGCGTGCCCCGGCGGGGGCGCACGCGGCCACGCTTGACCTGGTGTTCGACCACCCGGTCGAGTTCGGCGCAGTGGAATTGGAGTGGGAGGAGGGCGCGGCGCCGAAGCGGACGGAGATTCTCGCGTCGGAGGACGGATCAACCTGGGCGACGCTGCGCGAGGCGGGATCGGTGGGGGGGTTGGTGCACCGGTTCTTCACGCCGGAGACGGAGGCGAGCCGCGTGCGGGTGCGGATCCCCGGCCCTCGGATGGAGACGGCGCTGCGGGGCGTTCGCCTGGTGCCGATCGCGGGGGCGCGGGATGAGAACGCGTACTGGTCGGGCGTGGCGGCGGGGTCGGGGCGAGGGTCGTTCCCGGCGTATCTGCTGGGCGAGCGATCGGCGTGGACCGTTGTGGGGGAGATCGGGGCCGCGGATGAGGCGCTGGTGTCGGAGTTCGGCGCGGTCGAGCCGTGGAAGGGGGGGCCGAGCCTCGAGCCGATGGTCATGCTGGAGGGGCGCGTGCTGACCTGGGCGGACTTCGAGATCAGGCAATCTCTGGTTGGCGGCGAGTTGCCGATTCCCGTGGTCGTTTGGGAATCGCCCGAGGTCACGCTGGAGCAGACCGTGCTCGCGAGCGACGGGGAGATGCTCGTTCGATATCGGCTCGGGAATCCGTCGGGCCGGGCCTGGGCGGGGTCGCTCGCGGTGGCGGCAAGGCCGTGGCAGGTGCTGCCCGCGTCGCAGTGGCTGAACATCGTGGGGGGGTTCTCGCGGGTGGAGGGGATCGTCGCGGATGCCGCGGGGCTGACGCTCGACGGCGAACGGAGGCTTCGGGCGTCGCCAGGGCCTTCCGGGTTCGTGCGCGGCTCGCTCACGAGCGGCGGGATCGCGGCCGCGCTGGAGCGTGGGACGGCGGACGCCGAGGAATCCGGGGTCGACGGGCCCTCGGCGGCGATGATCTTCCCTGTCCGTCTCGAGCCGGGCGGGTCGGCCGAGATCGTGGTCGCGGCGGGCGGATCGGGAATGGCCCCGGTGACGGCGTCGGCGTTCGCGGATCGGCTGGCGAGCGAGTCGGAGGGTTGGCGCAACCGGCTGACGATGCCGAGGCTCTCGGTTCCCGAGCCGGCGGGCGAATTGATCCGCTCGCTGCGGACGACGGTGGGGCACATCCTGATCAACGCGGACGGGCCGTCGATCCAGCCCGGCTCGCGGACCTACGAGCGGTCGTGGATCCGCGACGGGGCGATGACCTCGGCGGCCCTGATCGCGGCGGGGCACGCGGATCTGGCCCGCGCGTTCATCGACTGGTACGGCCCGTATCAATACGAGAGCGGGAAGATCCCGTGCGTGGTCGATTCGCGCGGGCCGGACCCGGTGGACGAGCACGATTCGACGGGGGAGTACATCCACGCGGTGCGGAATGTCTTCAACGCGACGCGGGATCTCGATTGGCTGGCGGGGCACGCGGAGCGGGTCGATCGGGGCGTGGATTACCTGGAGTCGCTGATGGCGCAGCGGTCGGGGCCCGGGTACCGGGCGAGCCCGGACCCGTTGACCCGCGCGAAATCGGGGCTGGTGCCCGAGTCGATCAGCCATGAGGGGTACAGCGCCAAGCCCATGCACTCGTACTGGGACGGGTTCTGGACGCTGAGGGGGCTGGTCGACGCGGGCGAGATCGCGCGGGCGCTGGGCGACTCGGAGCGCGAGCGGCGGTACGCGGAGATCGAGTCACGATTCCGCGGGGACCTGTACACCTCGATCGAGCTGGCGGCGGCGACGCACGGGATCGACTTCGTGCCGGGTTGCGTGGAGCTGGGCGACTTCGACGCGACCTCGACCTCGATCGCGGTCTTCCCGGTGGGGGAGCTCGGGCGGGCGCCCGAGCCCCTGCTGACGAACACCTTCGAGCGCTACTGGAGATTCTTCGTCGATCGGCGGGACGGGGCCGAGGCGTGGGATGGGATGACGCCCTACGAGTGGCGGCTGGTCGGGACGATGGTCCGGCTCGGTTGGGCGGAGAGGGCCCATGCAATGACAGACTGGCTGATGGGCCTGCGCAGCCCGGCGGGGTGGAACCAATGGGGCGAGATCGCGTACGCGGACGACTCGCGGTCGCGGTTCGTGGGAGACATGCCGCACACCTGGGTGGGGTCGGCGTTCGTGCTGAGCGTGCTCTCGATGTTCGTGCACGAGCGGGGGGATGGGCTGGTGATCGCGGGGGGGATCCCGCTGTCCTGGGCGCAGGCCGATGGGGGTGTCGAGGCGGGGGGCCTCTGGACGCGGTGGGGCGAGGTCGGGTATCGCATGCGGGGCGATGCGGCGAGCGTGGAGCTCGAGTTGACGGACATCCCGAGGCCGCCGGGCGGGGTGTTCGTCCGCCTCCCGTCCGGGGCGTTGGTGGCGACGGCCGATGGGACCGCGTTGCGGGCGAGCGGGGACGGCCTTGCGAGGCTGCCTGAGCAGGCGCGAGTGGTGCGATTCGAGTTGCGGCGTTAGAACTCCGGGGCGTCGGGCGGCCGGCGTGACCGGGCGCGTGCGCACGAAAAAGGCCCGCCGGCGGGTGGCCGGCGGGCCGGGAGGAGTTCAGGCCGGCGTCCCGGTTACGGGCAGCCCGCGGTGAACGCGGTGATGAAGGCGGAGATGTCGGAGAGGTCGAAGATGCCGGTGGGCGGCGCGAGGTCGGCCTCGGGCTGCATGTTCACGAACGCGCTGATGAAGGCGGTGATGTCGGAGAGGTCGAGGATGTTGTAGGGCTCGGCGATGTCGGCGGCGTTGCACCCGCTGGGCAGGTCACCCTGGAAGTAGCAGAGGTCATCCCAGTAGATGGTGCCCTGGGGGTCGCTGCCGACGCCGTACTGGCCCCCGAAGAAGCGGAGCGGGAGGATGGTGACGCTGGTGGCGTAGGGGGGGAAGTCGCCGACGGCGAGCATCATCTCGTCGGTGACGGTCGCCTCGAAGTAGCGCCACTCACCGTTGGTCGCCATCTGGTCGACGCTGAACTCGAACGCGGTGTAGACGGAGAAGTTCGGTGGCTCGCGCCGGAATTCGAGTTTGATGCCGACGACCGCGTCGTTGGCGAGCGTCTCGCCGGCGGGGACGAGGTACCACCCCGACACATGCACATCGCCCCCGAGGTAGACATAGTCGGGGTCGTAGAGGTCGGACCCGTCGGGGAGGAAGGTGTTGGTGGTGAAGCCCTGGAAGCGTGTCCCGGGCGAGGTGGAGGGGCGGAAGCGGATGGACTTGGTTCCGGTGCGGACATGCGCGCCGGGGTCGTTGATGTCGACATAGTCGTCGCCGATGACATTGAACCCGACCCACCCCTGCGGGAGGTTCGCGTTGCCCGGGGTGGGCGTCTCGAAGCCCGCGTTGAAGATCAGGTTGTTGGTGTCGGCCGCGGCGGGGGCGGCGAGCAGGCCGCAAACAGTGAGCGTGGTGGCGATTCTGGCAAGCATGACCATCTCCTTCGTGGGGGCGGGGGTGTACGGCCCCCCGATCCGCTCGATCCTCATTGCGGCACTGTAAAGGTTTTCATGTCTGTGTCAACACTGAAATCGGGCTGTGGTCCCCGATTTTGGAGGGAACCCCCTGATTTGCAGGTGTGAAGCCGGGGTCGTCGAGGGGAGATCACCTGAAAGGGGGGGGGGTGTGTTCTCGGGTCGTGGGCAGGCTGGGGGCGGGGCGGAACCAGGCCATGAGTTCGCCGCCGTTGCAGCCCGAGAAGAGGGACTCCGAGTGTGGGTCGAAGGCGATGGAGAAGACGGCGTAGCGGTGGCCTCGGAGGACGAGGAACTGGTCGAGGGTCTCGGCGTCGTGGACGCGGATGGAGTTGTCCCACGACCCGGCGAGGAGGCGGGTGCCGGCGGGGTTGTGGGCGAGCGAGAAGATCGCTTGCCCGTCTCCTGAGATGGTCCTGACCACCCGCATGGTGATGGGGTCGATGGCGTAGATGTTCCCGTCCTCGCCGGCGGCGAGGATCTGGCCGCGGGCCGGGTCGGCCAGGCTGCACCAGAGGGGGAGGGCGGAGACCTGGAGCGAGGTGGTCTCGCCTCCCTTGCCGAGCCTGATCGCCGTGCCCGAGTCGGTCGTGGCGAAGACGGCGCCGTCGAGGGTGGTCATCGAGCGGATCGGGCTCGGCGATCGCCAGCGGCGGGGCTGGGCCGGGGCGTGGATGGGGAGGGCGATGATGTCTCCCGATTCGGCGCCGAGGTAGATCAACTCGGAGGCGGGGTCGAAGGCGGCGGCGATGGCGCCTTCGAGCGAGGCACGCGTCAGGACGACCGTGGAGTTGTCGGGGTGGATCGCGGTGATCGTCCCGTCGGCCGAGACGGCGAGGGCGAGATCCCCCGGCGCGGGTTCGAGCGCCACGAGCGGCTGGGCGAGGTCGATGGGCGTCCCGGTCGCGGCGGTCGCGGGGTTGATCGGGATGATCAGCCCGTCGGTGAAGGCGGCGAGGACGCGGCCTGCGATGGTGACGATCCGTTTCGCGTAGGCGGGGCGATCGAGGATGCGCGAGGCGGTGTCCGGGGCGTGGGTGCTCCAGACGCGGGCGGTGCCGTCCGGGGCGACGGAGAGGAGCACGCCCGGGGCGATCTCGGCGAGGTCGATGACGGTGTTGGCATGCCCGACGAGGCGCTTGCGGAGGATCCCGGAGGCCGCGTCGAGCCCGATGATGGTGCGGCGTGTGCCCGCGGTGAAGATGGTCTTGTCCTCGTCGGCCCAGCACACGGCGACGAGTTTGTTGTCGGTCGGTCGCGTCACGAAGCGGGTGGAGTCGGTCGCGAGGTCCCGGACCCGGAGCGTGCCGTCGTTGGAGACGGAGGCGATCGCCTCGCCCGTGCTGTTGAAGGCGAGCGATCGGATGGCCTCGGCGTGTTCGTTCTCGCGGACGCGGACCGTCATCGAGGCGAGGTCGACGAGGGTCACGGCGCCCGCGTAGCCGCCGAAGGCGATCTTGCGGCCGTCGGCGCTCCACGCGGCGCAGCTGAATCGGCCCGTGACGGGAAGGGTGATGGGGTCTTCGTCCGGGCGGTCGGGGTCGAGGATGACGGTCCTCTCCGCGGTGCTGTGCAGGAGGCGCTGATCGACCGGTGAGGCGCGGATGATCAGCCCCGCCCCGGCGGGCAGGGCGCCCGTCGGCTCGAGGGTCGTGCGGTCGCGGATGAGGACGGCCGAGTCGGCCGCGCCGGTGAGGAGGCGTCCGTCGTGGGTGATCGTGGCGGAGAGGACGGTGGGCCCGGCGTTGGTGGAGGCGAGGATCCTCGGGGGGTCGAGGCCGAGCAGGGTGATTTCGCCCGAGTAGCTGGCGACCGAGGCGAGGGCGAGGTGTGGGGCGATGGCGGTTGTGGTGCCTCCCGGTGGGCCGGTGGGGATGACGAGGCTCGCGAGATCGGTCTGCGAGAGGAGGGCGCGCCATTCCCAGTCGCGGAGGTCGGGCTCGCAGGTTTCGAGGATCCGGAGGGCGCGGCCCCCGTCGCCCGCGAGGAGCGCGGCGTCGGCGTGCCCGATTGCGGTGAAGTAGTTGGCTCGGCGCAGGCGTTCGGCCTCGGCGCCGGCGACCTCCGCGAGTTGCTCCGCCCTTGTGCGAGCGGAGAGCTCGGCGAGCGCGAGCCTGTCGCTCCGGATGGCGGCGCGGCCCGCGACGGTCGCGGCGATCGCGAGCAGCACCGCGGCGACGCCCGCGAACGCGACGATGCGTCGGCCTCTTCGCACGGCCCGTCGGAGGGTGTCGATCGCGGAGTCCTGTCGGGCGCTCACGGGGCGGTCCGAGAGGAACCGGCGCAGGTCATCGGCGAATTCGCCGACAGACTGGTAGCGGTCGTCCGGGCGGAGGGCGAGGGCCCGAACGAGGATGCTGTCGAGATCGGGGGGGTGTCGTCGCGGATCGATCGGAGGGAGGGCCTCGGCGTCGAGGCGAGTGTTTCGTGG
This sequence comes from Phycisphaerales bacterium, assembly GCA_036732005.1. GTDB lineage: Bacteria > Planctomycetota > Phycisphaerae > Phycisphaerales > UBA1924 > UBA1926. Next base: position 71,161 of record DAINDF010000009.1, on the reverse strand, counting down.
GCGCGGCCTTCGGTGAGCTGTGAGGGCTCGATGGGGCGTCGCCCGGTCATCAGTTGGAAGAGCACGACCCCGAGCGCGAAGACATCGGCGCGCATGTCCGGTGTGCTCTCCGGGTCGAACTGCTCGGGCGCGGCGTAGGCGAGGGTGACGCCCAGCGATCCGGCGTGTTCGTCGTTGGCGAGGTCGCGCCCGACGCCGAAGTCGAGCACCTTCGGCGTCCCGTCGTCGCGGACGAGGATGTTGGCGGGCTTGAGGTCGAGGTGAACCACGCCCGCGAGATGGGCGTGCCGCACCGCCTCGGCCACGGCGGCGAGCAGGGCGATGCGCCTTCGGTCGTCGAGCGCGGCCCGCTGGGCGTGCTGGTCGATGGGGAGCCCCTCGACGAGTTCGAGGGCCATGAACGCGCGCTCACCGCCACCGAGGTCCTCGACGCCCGCCTCGTAGATCTGGGCGATTCCGGGGTGGGCGAGCCTGCCGAGGAGGTCGGCCTCGCGTTCGAGGCGGCGGACGAGGGAGGGCCCGCTGTGGCCGGCGCCGAGGACCTTGAGGGCGACGCGTCGCCTCGGGCGTTCCTGCTCGGCGAGGTAGACGACGCTGGAGCCGCCCGAGCCGAGCCTCTCGATGACGGTGTATCCCCGCAGCCGCATGCCGGGTTGGAGCGGTTCGAGGTCGATCGCGCCGAAGCCTCGCTTGAGGCGGTCGGGGTCGAGGAAGGCGGACTCGGGCTGGTGGTAGCCGAGGAGGGAGCGGACCTCGCGGGCGGCGGCGGGGTCGGCCCGGTCGATCTCGGCGAGCATGCGGTCGCGTTCGGCGAGCGGGAGATCGGCGACGCGTGCGAACGCGGTGAGGGCTCGTTCGAGCGTGTCGGCGGTCATGGCGATGGGGTCGCCTTGGGGTGTGCGTTGAGTCCGTCGATCCGGCGTCGGAGCCAGGCGCGGGCGGCGACCCAGTCCTCCTTGACGGTTGACGGGGCGAGGCCGAGCGCCGACGCGGTCTCCTCGATGGTCAGGCCGGTGAAGTAGCGGAGCATGACGACCCGGGCCCGCCTCGGGGAGACCGCTTCGAGTTCGGTCAGGGCCTGGTCGAGGCTGAGGAGTTCGTCGGGGTCGATCTCGCTCGGGGCGGAATGGGCGGCGTCTTCGAGCGCCACGCGGGCGCGGCCCCCGCCGTGCTTGAGGCGGGCCCTCCGGCGGGCGCGTTCGACGAGGATGCGGCGCATGGTGATGGCGGCGGCGGCGAAGAAATGGTGTCGGCCGTCCCAGCTCGAGACATGCTCGGCGCCGACGAGGCGGACATAGGCCTCGTGGACGAGCGAGGTGGCGTCGAGCGTGCGTTCGCGGCGTTCTCCGGAGAGGGCCGAGGCGGCGAGGCGGCGGAGTTCGTCGTAGACGAGGGGAAGGAGTTGCTCGGATCGGCGCGGGTCGCCGGTCATCTCGCCGAGCAGTCGGGTGACCTCGGCGCGGGAGGGGAGGAGCCCGTCGGGGACGGGTTCGTGCGCGCCGGCTGGGTTGGGCGGGGCGCGGTTGTCGTCTGGCACGCCGGATCTCCTGAGGGGGCGGGGCATTATCGTGGGGCGGGGGGAAAACCGCAACAATTTCGGAAAGGGCCGGCCGGTGGGGCCCGGCCTGTCGCATTGCGGGTGAGGACCGCAGGAGCCCCCGATGCCGCTCGACGCCGCACAGATCGTCTTCCGCTCGTTCGAGGGCCTTTCCGGCTCGATGGGGGCGTTCTCGGCGTCGTTCTACGACCGTCTCTTCGCCCGGGCGCCGGCGGTGCGGGGGATGTTCCCCGACGACATGACCCGGCAACGGCAGCACCTCGCCGCGGCGGTGGCGATCGTGGCGAGGAACGCCGACCGGATCGAGGACCTCGCGGACACGCTGCGGGAGCTCGGGGCCCGGCATGCCGAGTTCGGCACGAGGCCCGAGCATTACCCGCTCGTGATGGAGGTGCTGATGGAGACGCTCGCGTCCTCCGCGGGGCCGGGTTGGGACGGGGCGACGGAGGGGGCGTGGCGTGCCGTGTTCGGGCGGGTCTGCGCGTTGATGATCGAGGGCGGAGATTCGCGAGATTTTCTCTCCCGGCGTCGGCCGGTCGCGGCCGACCCGTCGCATTGACTGGGGAGTGAAGGGCGGGCATGCCGGGGGGAACCTCGGCAGGGCCTGTTGCCGGGACGCCTGCGAGCGGACCGGAACCAAGTGCAATCGAGGCGGCCTGAGAGGGCGGCGGCCGGGAGGTCCGGCCGGTCCTGCGCGGTCGCTGTGCACGCTCCACGCGAAAGGGAGACCGACCATGCTGCGCCAACTGACTGCTGTCACTCTGCTCACCGCCCTTGCCGGATCGGCCCTGGGCCAGTCGTTCAATGTGGAACTCGGGATCTACTCGTATGACTCGGGGTCGCTCGAGTACACCGAGCCCGGCCTGGCGCCGCCGCCGGCGGATTACTGGGGGTGCGGGCGTCGGGGGTACTGGAACCATGCGACGGTGACCGGTCCCGCTTCGTTCAACCTGCGGGACCTGAACAACCAGAGCACCTCGGTGAGCATCCACACGCCCTGGCCCCGCGTCGGGGGCGTGGCGAGCAACAACACCGACACGGGCGTCTTCCGTGCGATGATGCTCGACGGCTTCCAGGTCGACACGACCGACAACCAGGACACCTACGAGTTCCACAACCTGCAGCCGGGCCGGTACGCCGTGTATGTCTACTTCGCCAACAGCCCGAGCGGGATCAACGCGAGCGTCGGTGTGAGCAATGTGGTGGGCGGGATCGGGCCGGTGACGGGGGGGAGCGTGGCGGACACCTTCCGGTTCGGGAAGAACTACACGGTCGCGCGGGCCGATGTCGCGGCGGACGGGCAGTTGACCATCAATGTGTCGCGGATCGGGGGCGGGCAGGCGATCGTGTCGGCGATGCAGATCGTCAAGCTCGACGGGCTCCGCCCCGTGATGCACATCAACGACAACGCGACGGGCGACAACTCGGGCACGAGCTGGGAGAACGCGATGGGCTCGCTCCACGGGGCCTCCGAGGTTCTCGAGGCGATGTACGCCTACGAGACGGAGACGACGGCGAACACCGTGGACTTCGACCTGTGGGTCGCCGGCGGGGTCTACACCGCCACGCCGTTCACCTCCGTCTTCTTCACCGATCGTGACGCGTCGCTGCGGTTCTACGACGGCACCAGGATCTTCGGCGGCTTCGCGGGGACGGAGAACTACCTGAACCAGCGGGAGTTCGGCCGGAACACGGAGGTCCTCATCAGCGGCTCGATCGGCGGGGCGGGCACCTCGGACGACACCCGCACGCTCCTGACGCTGATCGGGTGTGGCGACACCACGCTGGTTGAGCATGTGACAATCTCAGGCGGGTTCGACGACGAGCCGGGGTCCGCGTATCTCGCGGGGCGCGGCGGCGGGGTCGAGATCATCCCCGACTCGGAGTTCCCGTCTGTCGGCAACGACTCGGGGCCTGCCTTCCGGGATGTCACCTTCCGGAACAACGCGGCCCTGCGGGAGGGCGGGGCGGTCTGGGCGAACTTCGTCGATCCGTTGTTCGAGCGGTGCGTCTTCGAGGCCAACCACGCGAAGATCACCGGCAATACCGACGCGGACGGCGGCGCGGTGTTCGCCTCATCCGCCGACCCGGTCTTCGTGAACTGCGAGTTCATCGGCAACTCGGCGTGGGACGACGGCGCGGCGGTGTACCTGAAGGGCAACGGCGAGGAGGCGCAGCTCGTCAACTGCCTCATGCGGGGCAACACCGGCGGGTCGAGCACGCTGCATATCAACCAGAGCCCGGTCGACATCATCAACACCCTGATCGCGGGGAACACCAACGGGTTCAACGCCGCGGCGGTGTACGCGACGGGCGAGAGCGGCGACATCCTGATCTCCAGCAGCACCGTCGCGCACAACAAGGCGCTGGGCGATTCGTCGGGGGTGCTGCTGGCCAACGGGGCCGACGGCACGGTGTTCAACTCCATCGTCTGGGGCAACTCGGGGACGACGACGACCCCCGGCTTCGAGGGCGAGGATTCGTTCAAGATCGTGAACGGGCCGACCTTCGTCGCCTTCGCGAACAGCACGATCGAGAACGGGTCGGCGATGCAGGTGCCGTTCAACACGGCCCAGTTCATGAACAGCACCGCGAACCCGCTGTTCGCCGATCCGGACGGCGCGGACGGGATCCTCGGCAACGCCGACGACAACTTCCGCCTCCAGATGGGCTCCCCCGCCCAGGACTCGGGCGACATCACCTTCGTGCCGCTGGATGACTACGACCTGGACGGCAACGGCGTGACCTTCGAGAACCTCCCGTTCGACCTGGACGGAAACGACCGCTTCGTGGATCTCGCGGGGATCGGGCAGTCGGGCCTGATCCACGCCATCGACCGGGGGGCGTTCGAGAGCCAGATCGACCCCTGCGGCCCGGCCGATCTGAACGCCGACGGCCTGCTGGACCTGGCCGACATCACGGGGTTCGTGCAGGCGTTCCAGTCGGGGCAGCCGGCGGCGGACTTCGCGGCCCCGGCGGGCATCTTCGACCTGGCGGACATCACCGCGTTCATCGCCGCGTTCCTGACCGGCTGCCCGTAATCGGGAGGACTCAGGCGGCGCAGCGCCGGGCCGGGGTCGCGGGAAGCGGCCCCGGCCTTTTGCGTGCGCGCTATGATGCGGCCGATCGGGGCGGTAACTCAATTGGTAGAGTGCCAGCTTTGCAAGCTGGAAGTTGGGAGTTCGAGTCTCCTCCGCTCCATTGCCCGTCCCGCGTGCTCCGGGTGCGGCGCCGGAGAATAACAACGCCCGGCCGGGTGGCCGGGCGCTGCCGAGTATGGCTCGTTCGATGCGTCAGGGCATGGTGATCATGCCGGCCCAGGCGCCCGCCGCGAGGGCGAGCCAGGCGAGCCCCTTGACCGTGAAGAACACGAAGGCGGCGAGCCCGCCCCGGCGGGCGATGCGGCAGATCGAGGTGTTCACGCGGCCTCCCGCCCGGGCTTGGCCTTCAGGAACGGGACCAGCATCGGGACCCGCTCGCGATAGGCGATGTACTTCTCCCCGTGCTCGGCGACGAGGTCGCGTTCTTCGAGTTGGATCGCGACCAGGATGTAGACCGTCGTGGCGATGGCGAAGACGAGGTGGGCCGCGGTCATGGTCGGGGTGAACCAGAACGCCATGAGCCAGCCGACATAGAGCGGGTGGCGCACGATGCGGTAGAGCATGGGCGTGCCGAAGACGGGCGGGGTGTAGGGCTTGTTGCGGAAACAGAGCCAGACCTGGCGAAGCCCGAAGAGATCGAAGTGGTTGATGAGGAAGGTCGCCAGCAGGACGATGCCCCAGCCCGCGACGCCGAGCGCGTCGAGCACGACCCGCAGCGCGGGGTGCTGGGCGTCCCAGATCACGCCGCCCATGGGCTGCCAGAAGAAGAACATCGCGAGCAGGGCGATATTTGTGCAGAGCACATAGGTGCTGCGCTCGGCGGGCTGGGGTATGACGCGCGTGATGGCCCGCTTGAATGCCGGCCGGGCCATCAGGCTGTGCTGGAGGGCGAAGAGCCCGAGCAGGCCCGCGTTGGTGAGCAGCGCCGCGAGCGGGTCGCCCCCGGGCATCGTGTCGAGCGTCACGGGGACGGCGAATCCGATGATGAAGCAGACCGCGTAGAGGAACACGCCGAGGAACATGGCGTACGCGAGCGCGCCGTAGGCGAGCACGCCCCAGCGGGCGGCGGCGGAGGCGGCGGACGGGGCGGGATCGGTCAGGTCGGTGGAAACGGTTGCGGTGGTCATTTCCGTGTCCTTTCGTTCGGATTGGCTTGAGGCGGGGCCGCTTCAGGCGGCGCGGGCGATGAAGTACGCGTTCATGGGGTCGTGCTCGAGCCGCCGGAGTTCGACCTCGCCGAGTCCCGCGACTCCCAGCATGTGCAGGGCGAGCTGCTCGCCCCACTTGGCGCCGAGCCCCGCGCCGCCCTGGGCGAGCGAGACGGTCATGCAGTGCATGCACGAGACCGTGTACATGAACGGGGAGAACGGCACATCCATGTTCCCGGCGATATCGCTCGCGCCGGCGATGTCCTGCATCAGGAACACGCCGCCGGGGCGGAGCGACCGGGCGATGCCCGCCAGCACGCTGGCCGGGTCCTTCTGGTCGTGGACGGCGTCGAACGCGGTGATCAGGTCGTACGACCCGGGCTCCGAGAACCCGGTCAGGTCGCGCACCTCAAAGCGGGCGTTCGAGAGCCCCAACTCGCGGGCCCGCGCCCGGGCGTGCCCGATCGCCTCGGGAGAGAGGTCGTAGCCCACAAACCGGCTCGCGGGGAAGCGGGCGGCCATGCGGAGCACGGCCTCACCCCGCCCGCAGCCGATGTCGAGCACGCGGATGCCCGAGTCGAGGCGCTTGTCGAGCCCCTCAACGAGCGGCAGGATGTGCTCGAGCAGGTGGCTCACGACCGACTGCCCGCTCTCCTCGGCCATGACCTCGTGGAACCGCGGGAACCGCTCGTAGGGCACGCCGCCCCCGTTCCGAAAACACTCGACGATCTCGTCCTCCACGCGGGCGAGCAGCGGAAGGAACTGGGCGACATGGCCCATCGCGTCGGGCGAGGCGGCCCGGCTCAGCACCGAGGCGTGGTCGTCGGGGAGCCAGAAGGTCCCGGCCTGCGGGTCGTGGGCGATCACGCGCCCCGTGACCATCGTGCCGAGCCACTCGCGGACATACCGCTCATTGAGCCCGATCGAGTCGGCGATCTGCCGGCTGGTGGAGGGCGGGAAGCCGGCCATCGCGTCGAAGAGCCCGGTGCGGTGGCCGACCGAGATCATCTGCACGATCGCGGCGCTGTTGATCATGTCCACGAGGCGGTCGGAGAAGCCCGCGGCGGGGGCGAGCGATGGGGCACAGAGGATGCACATGGTCCGGTCCTTTCGGGTGGGGGGTGTCTGGTCCGGCCCGGGGCGGGCGGTGGGCCCGCCTGGTTTGGGGCGGCCTCCCTTTATGGGGGCCGGCCGGATCGGCGCTCCCGGCGTCGGGCCGGGCTGGCGAACCAACGGCGCAGCGGGCCCGGGGCGACTGCCACAAGCCGAGAGATTTTTTTGTGCTGGCAGTCGATCGCCCCGCGCTGCGCCGTGTGGGGTGGCCCTCGAGGTGCCGCATGACCCAGACCCCGCCCGCCAATCCGCCCGAGCCCGGGGACGCCACGGCTCAGGAATCGGTCTACCGCGGCAACCTCGACGCTTTCGGGGGGCGGGCGACCCGCGCCTGCGGGCTGCTGCGCCGCGGGCGGATCTCGCCCGATCGGTGCTTCCTGGCGCTGATGCAGCTCTGGATGCAGTTGGTGAACGCCCGGAGTGCGTTGGACAATCAGCGGGACGAGGCTCGGCGACCGGGGGGCGATCCGGTAGACTCGCGGGGGCCCGCCCCCGGCGGGTCGGGGGACGGCCCATGACGCGCGGCGAGCACGAGCAAGTCACCGAGCTGCTCCGCGAGGCCGGCATGCACGACGCGGCCCGCGAGCGGTTGCTCTCGCTGGTCTACGACAGCCTGCGTCGTATCGCGCAGGAGCGGATGAAGGGTGAACGCGTCGGGCACACGCTGGAGGCGACGGCACTGGTCCACGAGGCGTTCCTGCGCCTCGTGGGCGAGGAGAGGTCGGGCTGGGAGAGCCGGGGCGAGTTCTACGGGGCCGCGGCGCAGGCGATGCGGCGTATCCTGATCGACCACGCCCGGAAGCGGCGTGCGGAGAAGCGGGGCGGCGGGCGGGGGCGCGTGCCGCTCAGCGTGGTCGATCTCGCCGCCGAGTCGGACCCGGAGCAGGTGCTCGCGCTGGACGAGGCGCTGCGGGGCCTCGAGCAGAGCGACCCCCGGGCCGCGTCCGTTGTGCGTCTGCGGTTCTTCGCGGGGCTCGATGTGGCCGAGACGGCGCGGGTGCTCGGGCTGAGCGAGCGGACGGTGATGCGGGACTGGGCCTACGCGCGGGCGGTTCTCTTCGAGCAGATCGAGGGCGGAGCGCCGGAAGGCGGCGCCCCGTGAGCCGGGAGACGGACAAGGAGATCTTCGCCGACGCGGTCGAGGCCGCCCCTGGGTCGAGGCGGGCGTTGATCGAGTCCCGGTGCGGGGGCGACGCGGCCCAGCGAGATCGGCTTCTCCGCCTGCTCGAGGCCCACGAGCGTGCGGAGGCGTTCATGGGCGAGCCGACCCTGGCCGAGCCCGCGCCTCCGGCGCCGGAGGCCGAGGGGCCCGAGGCCGGGATGCGTGTCGGCCCGTATGTGCTCGATCGACTGATCGGCGAGGGCGGGTTCGGGCGTGTGTACCTCGCACTTCAGGAGCGTCCGGTCGAGCGGACCGTGGCGGTGAAGATTCTCAGGAGCGGCGTGGACGCCGGCGCGTCGGCCGCCCGGATGGAGGCCGAGCGCCGCGTCCTCGCGATGATGGACCATCCCAACATCGCGACGATCTTCGACGCGGGTCGGACGCCGGACGGCAGGCCGTACTTTGTGATGGAGTATGTCCGGGGCGAGCCGCTCACCGCGTTCTGCCCTCGGGCGGGGCTGTCGATCCGCGAGCGGCTGCTGCTGTTCGAGCGCGTCTGCCTGGCGGTGCAGCATGCGCATCAGAAGGGGGTTATCCACCGCGACCTCAAGCCGTCCAATGTGCTCGTGACCACGGTGGACGGCAAGCCCGAGGCCCGGGTCATCGACTTCGGCATCTCCAAGGCCGTCGAGCAGGACCGCGACGACGCGACGATGCTGACGCTCGCGGGCCATGTCGTCGGCACGCCGTCCTACATGTCGCCCGAGCAGATCTCCGGGACGGGCGGGCTCGACACGCGGAGCGATGTCTACTCGCTCGGCGTCATGCTCTACGAGCTGCTCACCGGCTCGCTCCCATTCGAGGCCGGCGCGTTCCGCGAGGGCGGGCTCGCGACGATCGTCCGCGTGATCAGAGAGGTTGAGCCCCCGAGGCCCTCGTCGCGCGTGCTGAGGGGCACGGCCGACGGGCCGGCGGACCGGGCGCTCGCGTCGCGGCTCCGGGGCGATCTCGACTGGATCGTGATGCGGTCGATCGAGAAGGACCCGGACCGCCGGTATCCCTCCGCCGATGCGCTCGCGCGTGACCTCCGCCGGCACCTCGAAGGCCTGCCCGTCGAGGCGGGCCCGCCCGGGGCGGGGTATCGGCTCAGGAAGTTCGTCGGCAGGCACCGGGGCGAGGTCGTCGCGGGATCGCTCGCGGCCGGGGCCGTGGTCGCGCTGGTCGTCTCGGCGATCGTCTTCGGGCTGGGTGCGGAATCGCAGCGTCGCGAGATCGCCCAGCAGCTCGAGCGTTCGCAGGCGTTCGCGGTCTTCGTGACGCAGATGCTCTCGGGGCTTGACCCGGCGATCGCCCGCGGCGCGGACCGGACGCTGCTCCGCCGGATGCTCGACGACGCCGTGGCGAGGGTGGACGCCCAGCCCCCGCGCGCGCCGGAGGTCGAGGCGGAGATCCGCGAGTTGCTCGGCACGGGGTTGTTCAAGATCGCCGAGTTCGACGCCGCGACGAACCAGTTCGGGATCGCGCGGGGCGTGGCCGAGTCCTCCTTCGGGTCGGATCATCCGCGGACGCTCTCGATCCGCTCGTCGCTCGCCCAATCGCTCGCCGAGCAGTCGCGCTTCGACGAGGCGGTCGGGGAGCTCGTGCCGTTGCTCGACGACCAGCGGCGCGTTCTCGGGGCGGGCCACGCCGAGACGATCAAAGCCGAGTTCAACCTCGGGCTGATCCACCGCCTCCGCGGGGACTTCGCCTCCGCGAGGCAGGCGTTCGAGTCGGTGCTCGCCCGCCGGACGGCGGCCCTTGGGCCCGAGCACCCCGACACGCTCTCCGTGAAGAACAGCCTGGCGACGGTCCTGGGCGAGCTGGGCGAGCCCCAACGGGCGGTCACGCTGCTCGCCGAGGTCGTCGCGGCCCAGCAGACCACGCTCGGGCCGGATCATCCCCACACGCTCGCGACGCGCAACAACCTCGCGCAGGCCCTGGACGACGCGGGCCGGCCCGACGAGGCGATCGCCGAGCTCGAAGCGGTTCTCGAGATCAAGCGCCGCGTGCTCGAGCCGTCCCACCCGAGCATGGTGACCGCGCTGAACAACCTCGCGTCGGCCTACCGATCGGCGGGGCGGACCGAGGAGGGGGGCGCCATGCTCGCCGAGGCCCTCGAGATCAGCCTCGCCGCGTTCGGCGAGCGAGACCACCGGACGCTGATCCTGACCGGCAACACCGCGTCTCACTTTGTGCGCACGGGCCGGCCCGCCGAGGCCGTCGCGTTGCTCGATCTCGCCATGCCTGTTTGCGAGGAGGTCCTCGGCGCCGAGCATCCTCTCATGCTCTCGATGCTCTCCAGCGCGGCCCGCGCCCGCCTGGACCTGGACCAGCCCGCGCTGGCTGTTCCGCTCGCGATGAGGCTCGTCGAGCGCGCGCAGTCGGCCCACGGAGCGGCCCGCCCCGAGCAGCGGCTTCTGCTGGGCGAGGCCCTGCTCCGGGAGCACAACGCGCAGGAGGCCCTGCCGGTGCTGCGGTCGGCGTACGAGGGGTTGGAGGCAGCGGACCCGGCGGATGGGGACTCGCTCCGCCGGGCCGCCGGCCTGCTCGCCGAGGCCTGCGGGCAACTCGGGCGACCCGACGAGGCCGAGAAGTGGCGCGAAAGATCCGGCGGCTAAGACCGGCGTTGCGGCCCGACAGAGTCCCGCCCGGCCGAGAGTGTCTACCGCCGCCCGGGTTGATCCGCGTTGAGCCGTTCGCGCTGATACGCCTCGTTTCCGCGGATGTGCGCGTCGTAGTAAGTGAGATCGGTCGCAACGATCCCCCCGTCCCGCCCGGCGGTGTACAGCGTCCTGCCGTCCGGGCTGAAGGCGAGGGTGAAGACCATCTCCGAGTGGGGGCGGAGCGTGAGCAGGCAGACGCCCGTGTCGACGCACCACATCTTCACCACGCCCCCGCGCCCGGCGGAGGCGATGCGGTCGCCGTCGGGGCTGAAGGCGATCTCGAAGATGTCGCTCTCGTGCCCCTGCATCTCGCGGATCGGTTCGCCGATCTCGTTGTTCCTCATCGACCAGAGCCGGATCCGGAGGTCATCGCCCGCGCTGGCGATCATGGAGCGGTCGGGGTTGAACCGGACCACACGGATCGTCTGCGAGTGGGCGGGGAACCGCCGGGTCCGCCCGTCGATCAGGTTGAACAGCACGATCTCACCCGGCGCGACCCGAGCGACCGCGAGCCACGACCCATCGGGGCTGAACTCCAGCGACGGGATCCGCTCGGGTCCGATGCCGAGCGATTCGGTGCGAACGATCAGGCCCTCCGGCGAGAGCAGCCTGAGCTCGCCGGATTCGCTCCCCACCGCGATTGTCCTCCCGTCCGGGGCGAGCGCGACCGAGTTGAGGCCGTGCCCGGGCCCCGCGCTGGGGATGAGGACGCGGGAGGCGCCATCCGGATCCCAGGCGCGCAGGGTGCCGTCGTAGGACGCCGAGTAGACAACGCCCGATCGCGCGTCGAGTGCGACGCCTGAAACCGGCCCGGTGTGCCCCGTGAGCACGCGGCTCATCGACCACGGGGAGCGATCCCACACGCGCACCGCGTGCTCGCCTTCCCCGTCGCCGGTCACAAGCGTCTCCCCTCCGTCCGCGAGCAGGAGATCGAGCGCCATCGCGGGCGTGGGCAGCCTGCTGGTGCACAGACCGGGCTCGAACTCCCATTCGCGCACGACCGCGCCGGTGATGGTCATCACGCGCCGCCCATCGGGCGTGAGGCAGGCATCGGCGACGGGCGCCGGGTGCCCCGGGAAGACGCCGATGATCTTCCCCGAGGCGAGGTCCCACGCGTACGCCGACTTGTCGAAGCTCGAGGCAAGAACCAGGTCGCGGCCCGCCGCGTCGCGTTCGATCCGGACGGTGTTGATCCACCCCGCCGGCCCGGTGAGCGTCCGCATCGCGCCGGTCGCGAGGTCGATCAGGGCCACCTCGGTGCCGCGGGTGTCGGCGATCAATGTCCGCCCGTCGGCGGTGAACGAGACGGCGCCGGTCGAGGTCCAGCGCTCGAGAAAGGTCGGGCCGGGCACGCCGGTCGAGGCGTCAAAGGTGAGGATCCTCCCGTCGGCGCAGGGGACGAAGAGCGTGCCCCCGTCGGGCGAAGGCACCGCCCGCCTGGCGCCGGGCCCCTCAACGGGGAACCGCCTCAGGATGTCGTCGGAGTTCTCGTCGACAAGGGCAACCTCTCCCGCGGCGCTGCAGATCACGCCGCCGTGTGGGCCCGGCGCGACCCCCGTGAACGGCACCCCGTCGAACACGGCGAGGGAGGTGATCTTCTCTCCGGTCGCGGCGTCGAACGACTCGAGCATCCCCCGGCCCGTGCCCACGAGCACGCGTCCGAAATCGTGGGTGAACGCGAGCGTGCCGTCGCCCACGGGCTCGGCGTCGAACCTCAGCACGATGGACGCGCTGCCAGCGTCGACGAGCACGACCCCGCCGTCCGTTCCGCGGGCCAGAAGCCTCGTCCCGTCGGCGTTCCGCTGGAAGCGTGAGCCGAGGTGAATCGGCAGCGCCCGGGTCTGCGCACAGGGCCGCTGCGCGTAGGCCTCCCACAGCGCCCAGTACGCCTCGTCCCCCGGGTCGCCCCCGGGCGCGAGACGCTCGGCCCACAGCACCCGCTCGGCGGCCGAGACCGACCCGCTCGCCACGAGCGTCCGGCCTCGGGCGATGTTGCTCTGCCGCAGCGCCGCGGCGAGCTCGCCAGACCGGCGCGCGAGCGTCGCGGCCTGCACCGCCATCACGACGCCGAACGCGCCGGCGAGCAGCAGCAACGCGGCAACCGTCGCGATCGGCCCGCGGTAGCGACGCACCGTCTTGCGGAGCAGATACCAGTGGCTCTCCGCCCTCGCCAGCACGGCGTCGCCGACGAGCGTGCGTTCGAGATCCGCCACGAACTCGCTGACCGACTGGTACCGCCGGCCGGGCTCCTTGGACAGCGCCTTGAGGATCACGACGCCCAGATCGGCCGAGACCGCCGGGTTCAGGGCGCAGGGCGAGGGCGGGGGCTCGTCGGTGATGCGTCGCAGGACCTCGGTCATCGTCCCCGCGGTGGAGTACGCGTGCCGCCCGGCCACCAGCCGGTAGAGCACGAGTCCCAGGGCGTAGAGATCCGACCGCGTGTCCTGCCGGGCCGTCCCCGCGACCTGCTCGGGCGCGGCGTAGGCGAGCGTGCCCATGAAGCGCCCGTCCACGGTGTTCGCCCGCGCCGCGTGCACGGGGTCCAGCGGCTTGGCGAGCCCGAAGTCGAGCAGCTTGGGGGTGCCGTCCGCGCGCACGAGGATGTTCCCCGGCTTGATGTCGCGGTGGAGGATCAGGCGGCGGTGTGCCTCGGCCACCGCGTCGCAGACGCGGATGAACAGCCTCACGCGCCCCGCGATCGAGAGCCCGGCGCGGTCGCAGTACTGATCGATCGGCAGCCCGTCGACATGCTCCATCACCAGGTAAGGCTGCCCGTCCCGGGTGGTCCCGCCGTCGAGAAGCCTGGCGATGCAGGGGTGATCGAGCTCGCCCAGCACCTGCCGCTCGAGGGTGAACCGGGCGATCCGCTCGGCCTGCCAGCCCCGGTCGAGTTCTTCGGGGAGGGAGCGGACGACCTTCACCGCGACGGTCTTGTGGTAGACATCGTCGTCGCGCCGGGCCGCGTAAACGGTGCCCATCCCCCCGCTGGCGATCACCCGGCTGAGGACATAGGGGCCCAGTTTCGCCCCGACGAGCTCGCCGGGGTCCGCCTCGATCCCCCCGGACCCGGGCGTGTCGGCGAGCAGCGCCTGGACGCCGCCCGCCGCGGGGGATTCGAGGAACCCGCTGGACGCCGCGGCGACCGCGAGCAGCGAGCGGACCTCGTCGGCGAGGTCGGGGTCGTCGGCGCACCGCGCGCGCACGAACGCTTCGCGCTCGGGTTCGGGGCGGTCGAGGGCGTCGTGCAGCAGCGATTCGATCTCACGCCACCGCTCGGGGGTCATGGGGGGATCCCGCCGGACATCTCACGCAGCAGGAACGCACGCGCGGCGGTCCAGTCACGCTTGATCTGGGCGGGCGAGAGGTCGAGGATGCGCGCCGTCTCCTCGATGGTGAACCCGCCGAAGTACCGCAGCTGCACCACCTGCACCTTGCGCTCGTCGAGCGCCCCGAGGCGTTCGAGCGCCTCGTCGAGGGCGACGAGGTCCTCCATCGGGCTCTCGGGCTCGCCGATTCCCTCGAGGGGCTCGGGCCGCACGCCGCCGCCGCGCTTCAGACGCTTGCGGTCCCGCGCGTGGTTGACGAGCACCCGCCGCATGGCCAGCGCCGCCACCCGATAGAAATGTGCCCGGCTCTCCCAGCTTGCGTCCTTCTGCCGCAGGAGGCGGATGAACGCCTCGTGGACCAGCGCCGTCGCCTGGAGCGTGTGGTCCGCGCGCTCGTGCGCGAGGTAGGCCCCGGCCAGGCCCCTGAGCTCGTCGTAGACGAGCGGGAGCAGCGTCGACGCGGCGTCCCGATCGCCCTCGGCGACGCGGTTCAGGATCTGGGTGACCTCCTCGGGGCTGGGCATTTTTCTGTCCGGATGACGAAATTCCTGAGCCGGTCGCACGCCCGGCGGTGCCTTTTCGGGCAGAACAACGCCGGCGACGGCCACAGTGTACGGCATGGTCATCGGGCCCCAAAGCCCGATCGTCACGGCGGTGAGTCTGCCTTTGAGAAGGGATTGACGATGACTGAGAAGAGGAATCGCAGAGGCCGCGCCCGCCCCGGGTCGGCGTTGCTCGTGCAGGCCTGTGGGCTCGCCCTGGCCGTCCCCCCCCTCGCCGCGGCGCCTTTTTTCGGACTCGAGCACTCCCCGGTCGGCGGGGCGAGCCTCGGCACGGACGCCGACGGGAGGCTGCTCATCTTCAATATCGGGTCGAGCGGTGAGGACGGCGTGGCGATCTCCGGGGGTGGCATCCGGGGTCACTCGATCGATATGGACTTCGGCGACGCCGGCGTGCTCGACAGCGGGCTTGCCGTCTTCGTGTTCTGGCCTCAGGAAATCGCGGCGCCCGGCATGCGGATCGCCGAGGCCAACGGGGGCTCGGCGGTTGTCGGGCTGGTCGACCAGGGCTTCGCGCCGTCGTGCGTCACGGTGACCCTGCTCGACGACGGGCAGGTCGTGGACAGCCTGGAGTTCTCGGGCGTGCTCCCCGCGGACCTCGTCGGCGGCGATCTCGGGGCCGACCCGCTCACCGACGAGCCGCTGAGCCTCAACTTCACCAAACTCACCTGGACCTACGAGGCCCGTCTGGGCCTTCCGAACGACAGCCTGCTCCAGATCACGAGTTCCGCGGCGGGGCCGATCAACGCCGACGAGATTCTCATCTCGGTGCATGGGCTTCCCCCGGCATCGTCGACCTCGGGTGAAATCCGCGTCCTCGGCGCGAACCTCCCCGGGGGCACGCTCGCGATCGCCGGCGAGTCTCTGGTCGTCCCGGCGGCCTACGGCAACGCGGAGGGGTTCGCCGAGACCACCTACTCCGCGTCCCTGGTCGAAGGCGCGACGCTCGAGGGTCTCGTCGGCCCCGATCTGTGCGCCGGGTGTCTGGAGTGCTGCGACCCGCCGGGAGGCGATCCGATGAGCCAGCAGGCCGGGTGGCGAGCCACGCAATCCGATACCGGGAGGGTGCGCCTGAAGCTCAGGCTGCTCCGCCCGTTCCCGGAGACGCCCCCCGCCGAGTTCCGGACCCACGGGCTCGACATGGACGACGACGGCGACGGCATCGAGCTCCTCGCCACGGGCGAGTTCGCCGGAGTCCCGGGCCATGAGCTCGGCTCATTCTCCATGCTCCGCGTCGGCGGCGGCGTGCTGCTCGACGCGGACTACTCCCCGGTCGGCACCGACCAGGTCCGCCTCGTGGTGCGGAACAACGGCGCCCCGGTGGGGTTCGTCGATGTTGTCGCCGGCACGGGTGCGCCCATCGGCGAGATCTTCCCGCAGGGCTCGGCCGTCCGGGTCAGCAAGTGCGGCAAGCTGGGCGGGCTCGGGCAGCCTCCCTGCTTTGTGATGTGCACCGAGGAGCCCGTGCTCCTGGTTGCCGGGGGCCAGGCGTTGCTGGGCGATGACATCCGGATTCTCGCGATGAACACCGCGGGCGAGCTCGGGGCGATCGAGTCCTTCTCGATGGTCACCGACGGCATCCCCGAGTTCGTGGCCGCGCCGACCGGCGATGTCGACCACGACGGCCGGCCGGACATCGTCGTGGCCGGCGGCGCGCGGGTCGCCGAACTCGGCGACGCCGACGCCGAGCCGACCCCGCAGGGCGGGCTGTTCGTCTCCAACCTCGGCTCGTCCGGCGAGGACGGCGTCGCCTTCGACCTCGGCCGGGGCGAGGGCCTGAGTTTCCGATTCGGCAACGCGGAGCGGCTTGAGCCCGGCATCGCGTATCTGTTTGGCGTCGGCAGCCGCACGCAGGGCAAGCACAAGAAGGACACCTATGTGTGGAAGGTCGAGGAGGGCACTCTCTTCGTGATGCCGCCCGCCGGGCCGGGCGCGGTCAGCCCCGTGGAGTGCCGCGTGGATCTCTACGCCCTGGACGGCTCCTCGGTCGGGTCGTTCATGATGGATGAACTCAGCCCGGGTGGGCTCTCGGGGCTGCCCGGCGTGCCCCTGCGTGTCCGCGGGCTCGACGCGGTCTCGCCGCGGGTTTGGGCGGGCGATTGCACCCCGGACTTCGAGCCGGCCGAGGCCGTCCGCCTTCTCATCGACGACGGCCTCGGAGGGCCGATCGCGGTGAGCGACCCTTCCGGCGTGTCGCACCCCGGCGTGAACGAGATCGTCCTGACCCGGCGGGACGGCCTCGGGGGGAACAAGAAGTACTTCACCGGGCATGTCACCATCATGAAGCAGCGCACCGCCGACCCCGGCACGCCGACAATCGAGATCGACGGGATCGGGACCATCGCGTTCGGCCTGCCGCACCGCTCGGTGGGTGGGATCGGCGTGCAGGGCGAGACCTGCGACGAAGGGAACGCCCGTCGCCTGCGGACCTGCTGCCTGGGCTCGTCCGGCGAGGACGGCGTCGAGGTCCTCTTCCGGAACTGGGCGCCCGAGCGGTTCGATCTGCCCTGCGACCCCGCCCCGACGGGCGAGGTGGTCGGGCTCGAGATGCAGCTCGCCGACGGCGGCGCCGTCCGCGACTTCGGCGTGCAGGCCTGCTTCCTCCAACTCCCGGGCGTGCAGGATGCTTGTTACGACCTCAAGGTCAAGAACACCACGCCGACCTCAGCCCGTGTGCTCGCCGGGCTCGCCGGCGCCCCGCAGTTCACCTCCGTCTCCGTGTTCGTTCTTGATGACCAGGGCGGCGTTCTCGCCGAAGAGCACGGCCTCGCATTCGGCGAGGTCGCCACGATCGACGCGGCCCCGGGGACGACGATCGGGTGGCCCGCCTCGGCCGGGGTGCTCGACAAGTTCACCGCCGACGCCCTCGAGGGCTTCTTCGATTTCGCCGCGCCGATCCCGCCCAGCGTCTCGCTGCCCAGCGGCGTGACCGTCCCCGCGGCGGGCGGGCTGCGTGTGTGCGCGGTGGTCCCCGGGGGCGTGACGCCGCCCGAGATCTTGGGCCTCGCCTCGGTCCGGGTCACCGGCGCGGGCGACCCAGGATCGGACGCCTGGTTCGATATCGTCGGCGAGAACCTGATCCGCGCCGACTCGACGCCCCCCTGCCCGGCCGACCTCGCCGCGCCGTTCGGCGTGCTCGACCTGGCGGACATCAACGCGTTCATCGCGTCGTTCCTGTCCCAGTCGGGCCCGGCCGACATCGACGGCAACGGGATCTACGAACTCGTGGACATCAACCTGTTCGTCACCTCGTTCCTCGCGGGCTGCCCGTAACGGGGAACGACACCCGGGCTCTTCTCAGGGCGGGGCGCTCCAGTGGGGGGCGCTCCGTCTTTTCATTCCCGGGCGTGCCGGTCAGCGGGGCTCGAGGAGGCGGGGGCCGAAATCCAGGCGCATCGCCTTCTTCGCCTGATAGAGCGTCTCCTCGGCAACGGCGTTGGCTCGCTTCGTGCCGGCCTTGATGATCTCGATGATCTTCGCCTCGCCCGAGGGCGACTCAAACTCCGCCCGGCGCTCCCGGATCGGGCCCACGATCTTCTCGATCGCCTCGCCCACCTCCGCCTTGATGTGCCCGTCGCCGATGTTGTCCCCCGTGCTGTATCGACGCTCCAACTCGGCCACGCGATCGGCATCGTGGATGAACGCGCGGACATAGTCGAACAGGAGATTGGTCGTGTCGCCCGGCTCGTCCATCGCCTGCCGCCCGGTCGTGATCGAGCCGACCTTCTTCTTGATCTCCTTGGCGGTGTCGCTCAGATAGATCGCGTTGTTGAGGCTCTTGCTCATCTTCCGCCCGTCGACGCCCGGCAGGCGCCCCACGCGGCCGATCTCGGCCTTCGGGATCGGGAAGAGCCCGCCGGCGTTGACATAGTCCGCGTCCTCGGTGTGCGGGTCGACGCCGCAGTAGATCTGGTTGAAACGCCGGGCGACCTCGCGGCAGGGCTCGATGTGCGCGACCTGATCCTCTCCCACGGGCACGAGCTCCGGGCGGAAGACGAGGATGTCGGCGCACTGCCCGACCGCGTACATCGGGAAGCCGAACGAGTAGTTCTCGCCGAGTCCCTTGTCCTCGATCTCGGTCTTGAGGGTGGGGTTCCGCATCACCCGGTTGAACGGGAGCAGCATCGCGAGGAACCAGGTCAATTCCGCGATCGCGGGGACCTCGGTCTGGAGCACGATGGTGCTCGTCTGCGGGTCGATGCCGCAGGCGAGCCAGTCCTTGACGATCTCGATCGTGCTCGCCCGGATCTCATCGGGCTTGTCGGCTCGCGTCGTGAACGCGTGCATGTTCGCGATCAGGAAGTAGCACTCGTACCGGCTCTGGAGCCGGAGCCGGTTCTCGATCGAGCCCACGAAGTGCCCCAGGTGGAGCCGCCCGGTCGGGGTGTCGCCGGTGAGGATGCGTGGTTTGGACATTGTCAGCACTCGGATCAGGGACTCGCCTCGACCCCGGCGCGCGAACGCCCGCCCGGTGGGCCAACTCTAGGGGATCGACCCGGCGCGCCCCGTCACCGAGGGACGCGAATTTGCGTGGAGTTTGCCTCCCCCGCCGGTACACTCGCGCCGAACCGGGCGAGGGCCCGGCGGTCTCGGGTCAAAGGGAACGACAACTTCGTGGGGTGTGCGATGACGCGTGCGATGGGGGTCGCGTGTTTCGTGTGCGTGGGCGCTGCGGCCGCCCAGGGCGGGGTCCTCGTATTCCAGGAGCGGGCGGTCGCGGCCGGCCTGACGGGCGGGCACATCGCCCCGAGCGATTTCGGCCTGCAGTACCAGGCCCCGGGGGCCGCCGTCGGGGACTTCGACCGCGACGGGGACCAGGACCTGTTCGTCGTCGGCGGTTCCGGCGGGGTGGACCAGCTCTACATCAACAACGGGGACGGGACCTTCGTCGAACGCGCCGCCCAGTGGGGGGTCAACCTGGGTGGGATTCGCCACTCCGGCGCCTCCGTCGGCGATTTCAACAACGACGGGTGGCTCGACCTGTTCGTCACCTGCGTCAAACTCGGCACCGACCCGAACCCCGCCCTCAACAAGCTGTTCCGGAACAACGGCAACGGCTCGTTCACCGAGGTCGCCGCCGCCGCGGGCGTCCAGATCGCCCCCGGGCTGCACGGCGACTCGCACGGGTCCGCGTTCGGCGATGTCGACCTTGACGGCGACCTCGACCTCTTCGTGGCGGGGTACTACGGCGGCAGCGTGCTCTACACCAACAACGGCAACGGGACCTTCTCGCCCAACCCGAACACGGTCTTCCTCAACGACGACCTCACCACCGTGCGCGCCTTCGCGCCACGGTTCGTCGACATGAACGCCGACGGCTTGCCGGATCTGCTGCTCGCCGCCGACTTCTTCACCAGCCGCTTCTACCTCAACAACGGCGACGGCACCTGGACCAACGCCACCGCCGCCTGGGGCGCGGGCCTCGACAGCAACGGCATGGGGCACACCGTCGGCGATTTCAACAACGACGGGCTCACGGACTGGTATGTCACCAGCCGCATCGCCACCACCCCCGGCATCGGCTCGGGCAATATGCTCTATATGAACAACGGCGCCTTGTTCACCGAGCGCGCCGTCGCCGCGGGCGTCAACTTCGGCGAGTGGGGGTGGGGCACCGACGCCGTCGATTTCGACCACGACGGCTGGCTCGACCTCGTCGCCACCAACGGGTGGAACGGGTCCTACTTTTCCAACGACCCGACCCATGTCTGGCGCAACCTCGGCACCGCGGTCGGGAACTTCGCCGAGGTCACCGCCGCCGTGGGCGTCACCCACAGGGGGCAGGGCCGGGGCCTGCTCTCGTTTGATGCCGACCTCGACGGCGACCGCGATTTCCTGATCGTCAACAACAACCAGCCGATCACTTTCTACAGGAACAACCTCTCCGGAGGCGACATCAACGCCGTCACGCTCCGCTTCGACGCCGCCGGCCAGCCCGGCATCGCCCCCGACGGCTTCAGCGTCCGCGTCGAACTCGACGCCAACGGGATCACCCAGCACCGCACCCTCGACGGGGGCTCCAACTACCTCGCCCAGAGCGAACTGAGCGTCCACTTCGGGATCGCCGCCGCCGCCTCGGCCGGCGAAATCCGCGTCTTCTGGCCCAACGGCCAGACCACCACGCTCGCCGCCGTCCGACCGGGCCGATACACCATCACCGCCCGCTTCGACTGCCCCGTCGACTGGGATGTCAACGGCATCCTCGACCTCGCCGACATCTCGGGTTGGGTCCAGGCGTTCCTTGCCCAGCACCCGCAGGCCGACCTCACCTCCGACGGCGTCTTCGACCTCGCCGATCTGCTCGGGTTCGTCACGGCCTTCTCCTCGGGGTGCCCCTGAGCGAGGCGGGCCCCTCGGTCTCCGCCTCCCGCCGCCGGATGGGCGGGGGCCCCAGTCCACCGGGCACGACCGATCCCCCATAGGATGCTCGGTTTCACCGGGGACCCGTGACCGCGATCCGCGCCGAAGCACACCGAACCCACCGAAGACGCCTCAGCCGCGTCCGGGGCGACATGCGCTACGGCGCCGTCGACGGGTCGGCCTTCAGTTTCATGACCGGCTGCGGCGAGGCCTACTTCGCCGCCTTCGCGTTGGCGCTGGGCCTGGGCGAACTCGCGGCGGGCCTTATCGGGCCCGTGCCCCAGCTCATCGCCGCCTGCTCGATGCTCTTCGCCCACGCCTTCATCATCCGACTCGGGTCGCTCAAGAAATGGGTCGTCCTGCTCGCCTCGATCCAGGCCTCGGTCTTCGCGCCCCTGACCGCGATCGCCGTTCTCGGCGCCGCTCCGGCCTGGCTCGTCTTCGCCTGCGTCTCGCTCTATTGGATCGGGTCCATTGGCGGGGGCGCCGCCTGGAACGCCTGGGCCACCGCGATGTACCCAGCCGCCATCCGCCCGCGATACTTCGGCCGACGCACCCGCCTTCAGCAGTTCCTCGTCCTCGTCGGCCTCGTCTCCGGGGGCGCAATCCTCCAGTCCATCGGCAGTGGGACGCCCGGCCCCGGGACCGCCGCCTACGCCATCCTCTTCGCCGCCGCGGGGCTGGCCCGAGCACTCTCCGTCGCCATGCTCACGCGGCACAGCGACCCGGTGCCCATCCCCCCCGGCTTCCGCGATGTCCGCCTCCCCGAGTTCGCCGCCGGCCTCCGCAACCACCGCGGCGGCAAGCTGCTGCTCGCGATGGTCTCCCTCCAGGCGACCGCGATGGTCGCCGGCCCGTTCTTCGCCCCCTACATGCTCGCCCAGCTCGACCTCGAGTACGCCGAGTACATGGGCGTCGTGGGCACCATGGTCCTCGCCAAGTCGCTCGCCCTGCCCACCATCGGCGAACTGATCAAGCGGATCGGCGCCCGCCCGGTCCTCCTCCTGGGCGGGTTCGGCATCGTCCCCCTCTCGGCGATGTGGGTCGTCAGCGACCACATCGCCTACCTGCTGCTCTGCCAGATCGTCTCCGGCGTCTGCTGGGCGGCCTACGAACTCGCCTCGTTCCTCCTGCTCTTCGACACCATCCCCATCCGCGAGCGCGTCGGGCTCCTCGCCCGCTACAACCTCGTCAACACGCTCGCCAGCGCCCTCGGCGCCGCGGCCGGGGGCGCCCTGCTGGGATCCCTCGGCACCGACGCCAACGCCTACCTCACCGTCTTCGCCGTCTCGAGCGGGCTCCGCCTCCTGGCCGCCCCGCTCCTGCTCCGCGTCGAACGGGGCGAGCCTATCGCGACCGACATCCCCGTCAGGCCGATCTCCGTCGGCGCGGGCGCCGCCTCCATGGACCGCCCCGTGCTCGCCGGCCTCGACGACACCGAGCCCAGCGAGCAGCCCGCCGAGAGTTCGCCGGTCTGACCCGCTCGGGACCCGATCTCAACACATCGTCATGCCGCCGTCGACCGCGATCACCTGCCCGGTCAGGTACCCCGCCTCGTCGCTGGTCACATACGCGACGGCCGAGGCGATATCCTCGGGCTTGCCTAGGTCCTTCACCGCCAGCAGGCCCTTGATGTGCTCCACGACCTGCGGCGGGAGGTCCTTGGTCATGTCGGTCTCGATGAACCCGGGCGCGACCACATTCGCCGTCACGCCCTTGGAGCCGAGTTCCCGCGCGATCGTCCGCATCATCCCGACCAGGCCCGCCTTGCTCGCCGCGTAGTTCGCCTGCCCCGCGTTGCCCACCAGCCCGCTCGTCGAGGCGATCGAGACGATCCGCCCGAACCGCCCCTTCATCATGGGCCGCGCCGCCGCCCGGCACGCCACGAACGCCGAGCGCAGGTTGGTGCTCACCACCTCGTCGAACTCCTCGTCGCTCATCCGCAGGATCAGATTGTCCCGCGTGATCCCCGCGTTGTTGACCAGGATGTCCAGCCGGCCCAGCTCCTTCGCCACGCCCTCGATCGCCGCCGACAGCGCCGCGCCGTCGGACACATCCACGGCGCACACGCTCGCCGAGCCCCCGTTCACCTCGATCGAGGCCTTCAGGTCATTCAGCGGCCCCGCCGACCGCGACGCCAGCACCACATGCCGACCATCCCGGGCCAGCCGCTCGGCGATCGCACGCCCAATCCCCCGGCTCGCCCCCGTGACGAACGCGACGCGCTTGCCCGTCTGCTCAGCCATCGACGATCTCCCTCATGTCCTCGAGAGAGATCCCGAGCGACTCCGCCATCGCCTTGAGCACCTGCTCCTCGCTCCACGACTGCCCGAGCATCCCCGATGCGGCCACCATCGACTGCATCAGCATCCGTGCCTCCGTGCTCCCGATCCGGCTTCCTTCCCCGACGAGCCGCTTACCGCGGTTCACCAACTCTGCCGCCGCGGCGGTGTCCGCGCCGCTCGCCCCGGCCATCGCCGCGTACTGCGCCAGCTCCTGGGGGTCCAGGCCCCCGATCCCGCCCTCGCCCATGAGCCGGCTGATCGTGTCCGCCGCCACGAACGCCATCACCGCCGAGGCATCGTCCGTCGGGATCGCTCCCCCCACGCCGCTCGGGCCGCCCCCGCCCCATCCGCCCGCGAACGCGTACGCCCCGAAGTCCTCCCCGTCCCAGTCCGCCGCCCGGGGCAGGGTCAGGTCGGCCGTCGGCAAGGGGGCCATCACCCAGCCCCCGCCCGTCTTCGTCGCCGCCCAGCCCAGCGTGTACGCCCCGCCCGGTTCCTGCACCGCGAGCACGAACTGGGCCGAATCGGCGTTCTCGTCCTCGTCGGGGTTCTGCCCGAGGTACGCCACGCGCACCGCCTCGATCCGCCCCGTCGCGTCGAACCACGACCCATCCGCGAGCATCGAATCCAGGATGCCGCGCGTCGTCAGGTCGAGCAAGCCCCCGAACGCGCCGTCGTCACCCGACGCCAGCGCCCCGGCGAACGAGGCCACCGCCTCGGCCAGCCCCCGGTCGTACGGCGCCTTCTCGCCCGGGAACTGCACCCGCTTGTCCACGCCCTGCATCACCCCCGTCAGGCTCACCCGGTCCGGCTTCGGCGGCGGGGGCGGCGGCGGGGGAGGCGGAGGCGGCGCCTCCTGCTTCTTCTCCTCGCACCCGGTCACGAGCAACGCCCCCCCCGCGAGGATCACGGCGGAGAGCGTCAGCCCAACGATCGGTCCGGTTCTGCGTTTCACGGTCTGCACCCCGTTGCTCAAGGCCCAACTCCGAGCCCAACTCCACGCCCGCTCACGCCGGCGTGTCGTGGTTCGTCACCTTCACACCACGGTCAATCCGACGCATCAGGCCCGCCAGCGTCTTGCCCGGGGCCAGTTCGAAAGGCTCGCCCGCGATGTGCTCGATCAGGTACGAGCAGTTCGCCGACCACCGCACCGGGCTGGTCAGCTGCTCGATCAGCCTCGCCTTGATCGAGCCCGCGTCCGTCGCGTGCGGGGCCCCGGTCACATTGCTCAGCACCGGGCAACGCGGCGTGACGACCTCCACGCTCTCCAACGCCGCACCCAGCCGCTCCGCGGCCGGCGCCATCAGCGGCGAATGGAACGCGCCCGCCACCGTCAGGCGGGTCGCCTTGAGCCCGGCCTCGCCCGCCAACTGCTCGGCGAGGTCGCACGCCGGGACCGACCCCGAGATCACCACCTGCCCCGGCGCGTTAAAGTTCGCCGGCACCAGCACGCGGTCGCCCGCCGGCGCGCCCTTCAGCTTCCCGATGACCCGGTCGCACAGCGCCTGGGCCGAGTCCTCGTCCGCCCCGATCAGCGCCACCATCGACGAGGGCGTCGCCTCGGCCGCCTCCTGCATCGCCCTCCCGCGCAGCGTCACCAGGCGGAGCCCGTCCTCGAACGAGACCGCCCCCGCGATGTGCAGCGCCGTGTACTCGCCCAGGCTCAGCCCCGCCGCCGCCGCGACCGGAGCGCTCGACGGGTCATGACCCGCGATCGCGCACACCCCGTGCCACGACGCCACCGAGGTCACATAGATCGCCGGCTGGGCCGCGTCGGTCCGGTTCAGCCGCTCCGCCGGCCCGTTGAAGCACAACTCGCTGATCGGCACGCCCAGCGTGTCGCCCAGCAACGCGTCGGCCCGCTCGAACACGGCCCTCGCCTCGGGATGGGAGGCCGCCCAGGCCTTGCCCATCCCCACCGCCTGCGCCCCTTGCCCGGGGCAGAGAATGGTCATCGGGTTCGTCATCCGGGCATGGTACGCGGGGGGCGGTGCCGAGACCGCAGGTCCCGGCCTCCGCCCGGTCAGGCCGGGCTCTGCCCGTGGGTGATCCGCGACTTCACAACTGCCACAGGCTGCTCGTCCAGGTCAGCCCCGCCCCGAACGCGACCAGCATCACCTTCTGCCCCTCGCGCACCTTCCCCGCGCCGGCCAGTTGATCGAGCAGGATCGGCACGCTCGCCGCCGAGGTGTTCCCGACCCGGTCGATGTTCACCGCCATCTTCTCCGCGGGAATCCCGAACCGCTCCCGCGCCGCCTCCAGGATCCGCACATTCGACTGGTGGCAGATGTACTGGTCGATGTCCTCGGGCCCAAGCCCCGCCCGATCCAGCGTCTCGGCGATCAGGTCGCTGAAGGTCCCCACCGCAAAGCGGAAGACCGCCTTCCCGTTCATCCGCATGATCCGCAGCGGCAACTCCCCCCGCTCCGCGTCCGGCGGGAAATCACCGTCGAAGTTCGGGATGTACAACTCCGCCCAGCGTCCCCCGTCCGACCGCATCCGCTGCGCGAGCACCCCTTTGCCCGGCTCGTCGCACGCGCTCACCAGCGCCCCGCCCGCGCCGTCGCCGAAGATGATCGCCGTCCCCCGCCCGCGCGTGGTGAACTCCACGAACTGGGACAGGTGCTCCGCCCCGATCACCGCGATGTGCCGGTACTGCCCGCCCTTGATCAGGTCGTGCGCGATGTTGATCCCGTAGGTGAACCCCGAGCACGCCACCGTCATGTCGAACGCCCCCGCGTTCGTCGGCCCGAACGCAGGGTCCGCCCCGAGATCGCCCAAGATCTGGCACGCCGTCGAAGGGCAGGTCATCTTCGACCCGACCGACGCCACGATCAGCAGATCCAACTCCGCGACCGGCAGCCCAGATTTGCGCAGGAGGTCCTTCAGCACCCGCAGCGACATCTCCCGCACCGACTCGCCCTCGGCGCACAGATGTCGCTCACGCACCCCCGTCCGTTGCACGATCCAGTCGTCCGAGGTGTCCATCACCTTCTCGAGGTCGGCGTTGCTCACCAGCCGCTCGGGCAGGTAGTGCGCAGTCGCGGCGATGCGGACGCCCCTCGGGGCCGTGGGTCCGGGCATGGGGTGCCTCCCGGCGCGCCGAACACGCGCCAATGCGGCAGAGTCTAGGCCGGGATGGGGTTGCGCCGGACGCGGGTCAGCCCGCCGTATGCGCCGGCTGGACGATCGCCTCGACCTCGCGGATCCGCGCCATGATGTGCTCGTTCACATTGTGCGCCACGAACTCCCGGGCGTTCCGGATCGCCGCCCGGATCGTCCTCGCCTCGCTCGACCCGTGGGCGATCATCATCGCCCCGTTCACGCCCAGCAGCGGCGCCCCGCCGTACTCGTGGTAGTCGTTCTTCGCGTAGATCTGTTTCACCACAGGCTCGAACTGGATCGCCAGGTTCGGGTCCAGGTCGAAGATCTCCTGCGCGATCGCCTGGAACAGGCTTTTGGCCATCCCCTCGGCCATCTTCAGCATCGTGTTCCCGACGAACCCGTCCGTCACGATGACATCCGCGGCCCCGGCGAAGAAGTCACGACCCTCGATGTACCCGATGAAGTTCAGCCCGGGGGTCGCTCGCAGCAGGTCGCGCGCCTGCTTGACCAACTCCGACCCCTTCGCCTCCTCCGACCCGATGTTCATCAACGCCACACGCGGGGACTCGATGCCCAGCACTTCCTTGGCGAGCACATCCGCCATCACCCCGTACTGCCAGAGGTGCGTCCCCCGGGGCTCGGGGTTCGCTCCGGCGTCGCAGAGCACGATCGGCCCATGGAACGCCGGGATGGTCACCGCGATCCCGGGGCGGTGCACGCCCGGAAGACGCTTC
The DNA here is from genome assembly GCA_036732005.1 of Phycisphaerales bacterium. GTDB lineage: Bacteria > Planctomycetota > Phycisphaerae > Phycisphaerales > UBA1924 > UBA1926. The sequence continues at coordinate 44,067 of DAINDF010000009.1, read as the reverse complement.
ATGTGCATGATCGCCGCCGTGACGCACGCCCCGGTGTTCCCCGCGGAGATCACCACATCGACGGGCTTCTCCGCCTTGTGAGACCCGAGCAACGCCATCTTGACGATCGAAGACTCCGTCCGCTGCCGAACACCCCGCGTCGGAGGCTCGTCCATCGGGATCGCGTCGGGCGCGTGCTCGATCACCAGCCGGCCGTCGCTGATCCCACGCTCCGAGAGATACTCCCGGATCAGCGGCTCCGGACCGATCAGCACAAGCTCGTCATCCGGCGCGAGCACCTCCAGCGCGTCGATGCTCCCCTTCAGGATCGCATCGGGCGCATGGTCCCCGCCCATCACATCGACGGCCAGCCGCATCGCAGCGCTCTCCCGGTTCCTCGGTGCGATCAGACGCGGTCGACCCCGATGCCCAGCTTCGGCACCGAGATCCGCAGACCCGCGCGCACATACCCCGACTCCTTGCTCACCCGGTGGTGCTGCTTCGGCAGACCGCTCAGCGGGCAACGCGTCGGCTTGAACGCCTCCAGCGCGTGGTGCGATCGACGACGACGGGTCCGGCCATAAGACTGGCGTTGAGCGGGAAGCATGAGTCGGCTCCTGAATCCACACGCCCCGCGGGCCCCGCGGGTGCTTCGATCTTCGAGTTTCCACGAACCCGCTCGACACACGACCGGCGATCGGGCCCCAACGCTAGGGGCGGACGCCATCACGGTCAATTCCGGGGCCTTCCGCCCGACCCCCGCGGGAAACCGGATTCCGACGCGCTATTATGGATCAGACGATCCGATCTCCCGCCCCCCGGGAGCCAACGGATCTCCGGGGAGGTCAATGTCCGTATCATGATCGGGATGTCGCCACATTCCCACCGCGCCCCCTCTCCTGTCCCCGCGGAGGTGGCGATCCTCCGCCTCGAAGAGACATCCTCGACGATGGACGAGGCCCGCTCCTGGGCGGCTCAGAATCCCACAAAGTGGGGGGTGGTCCTGGCCCGTCGACAGACCGCCGGGCGGGGCCGACTCGGGCGCGCCTGGATGTCCCCCGAGGGGGGGGTTTGGATGACGCTCGTCGCGCCCGACCCGGCCCGCGCGGTCGCCCCGCTTGCCCCGCTGCGGGCCGCCCTCGCCGCCGCCGCCGAGATTGATCACGCCCTCGGCGAGCCGGGCGTGGCCCGCATCCGCTGGCCCAACGACCTGCTCCTGGGCGGCGCGAAGGTCGGCGGCATCCTGGGGGAGACCACGGGCCCCGCGCTCCTGCTCGGGCTGGGCCTCAATGTCAACAACCGCCCCGCCGACCTGGGCCCGGGGCTCCGCACGCCGGCGACCTCGCTGGCGGCGCGCGCAGGCCGACCGATCGACCTCGGCGCGCTGATCGAGGGCCTCTCGGGCCGCCTGGTCCGCGCACTGACGACAGGCCTCTCCTCTCCCGGGCTCCGGCCGGACGAGGCGCACGACCTCAACGCGCGTCTGGCGGACCGGGGGCGAACCGTCGAGGTGTCGGGGGCCGGAGCCCCGGTCGCGGGCGTGCTGCTCGGGGTCGATCCGGACGGGGCGCTGCGGGTCGAGGTCGCCGGCGAGACGCGCCGGTTCGTTTCGGGGGAAGTCAGTTGCCGGGCGGCCGAGAGCCCCCGGGCGGAGACGATGATCGATGAGTGAACGCATCCCATTCCCTGTGCTGACGGCCGATGAGGCCGCGGCCGGCATCGAGGACGGGGACTTTGTCGGTTTCTCGGGCTTCACCGCCGCGGGGTCGGCCAAGGCCGTGCCGAGGGCGCTCGCCGCGCGCGCGCGGACGCTCCACGCCGCGGGCGAGCCATTCCGCGTGCGCGTGCTGACCGGCGCGTCGACGAGCGAGGATCTCGACGAGGCGCTCGCCCGCGAGAACGCGATCTCGTGGCGGGCGCCGTATCAGTCCAGCAGGACCCTGCGCCAGCGGATCAACAACCAGGAGACCAGCTTCCTGGACATCCACCTGTCTCACCTCCCCCAGATGCTCGACTACGGGTTCCTGGGCGAGATGGATGTCGCGGTTGTCGAGGCGATCGATGTCACCGCCGACGGGCGGATCTACCTCTCCTCCTCCGTGGGCTGCACGCCGAGCATCCTCGCGCACGCCGACCGGATCATCGTCGAGGTCAACGCCCACCACACGCCGCGGCTGTGGGAGATGCACGACATCCGCCGCCTCCCGCCGCCCCCGCACCGCAACCCGATCCCGATCGAGTCCCCGCTGGCCAAGATCGGCACGCCCTTCTGCACGGTCCGCCCGGAGCGGATCGCCGGCGTCGTCTTCACCGACGAGGCCGACGGCGTGGCCCCGTTCAGCCCGCCCGACGAGTCCTCGACGCAGATCGCGCGGCACATCATCGAGTTCCTGCTGGGCGAGATGCGGGCGGGGCGGATCCCCAAGGAGTTCCTCCCGCTCCAGGCCGGCGTGGGCAATGTCTCCAACGCCGTCATGGCCGCCCTCGGCGCCGACCCCGAGATCCCCCGGTTCCAGATGTACACCGAGGTCATCCAGGACGCGCAGATCGCCCTGATGCGTGACGACAAGCTCACCGGCGCCTCCACCAGCGCCATGACGCTCTCCGACGGCGCGATGCGATTCGTCTTCGACAACATGGACTTCTTCGGCTCCCGCATCGTCCTGCGGCCCCAGGAGCTCACCAACCACCCCGGCGTCGTGCGCCGGCTCGGGGTCATCGGCATCAACACCGTCCTCGAGATGGACATCTACGGGTGCGCCAACTCCACCCATGTCTGCGGAACCCAGCTCATGAACGGCATCGGGGGTTCGGGCGATTTCGTCCGCAACTGCTACCTCTCCATCCTCCAGGCGCCCTCCACCGCCAAGGGCGGGTGCATCTCCGCCGTCGTCCCGCTCTGCGCCCATGTCGACCACAACGAGCACTCCGTGCAGGTCCTCGTCACCGAGCAGGGCCTGGCCGACCTGCGGGGCCTCGGGCCCGTCGAGCGGGCCCACCGCATCATCGAGAAGTGCGCCCACCCGGATTACCGGGACTACCTGTACGACTACATCGAGCGGGCGCCGATGGGGCACATCCGCCACGACCTCTCCCGCTGCTTCGACCTGCACCGGGCCTACCTGGAGACGGGCGACATGCGCCAGGCGCTCAAACGCAGGTGATCCGTCAGCGGTCCAAAGCCGGGATCGGGAACAGCGCCGAGGGCGTGCGCCCCTCGCGCATCGCCCGCTCGGCCCGGGCCACGATCTCGGGCTGCTCGCCCGCGATGTTGTTCGACTCGCCGGGGTCCAGCGTCAGGTCGTACAACTCGAGGGTGAAGTTCTTCTTCAGGTTCGGGCGGATCGCCTTCCAGCGCCCGTCGATGAGCACCGCCTGCTGCTGACGCCCCTCGGGGAACTCCCAGTAGAGGAGGTCGTGCGCACGCTGCGCGCCCTCGCCGGTGAGCGTCGGCACCAGGCTCAGGGCGTCGATGCCCGGCGGGGCCTCGCCGCCCGCGGCCTCGATGACCGTCGGGAACAGGTCGATCGTCTGGGTGACCAGGTCCGATGATGTCCCGGCGTTGATGTGCCCCGGCCACCACGCGATGAGCGGCACGCGGATGCCCCCCTCGTAGAGGTTTGTCTTGAACCCGCGGAGTTCGCCGAGCGAGCCGAAGAACACGCGATCCACCCCGCCGGCGTAGGTCGTTCCGTTGTCGGAGGTCACGAGGATCAGGGTGTTGTCCGCCTTGCCCGCCGCCTCGGCCGCCGCCCTCAGGCGGCCCACGGCGTGATCAAGGAACGAGATCATCGCGGCGTAGGTCGCGCGGGGACGGGGTGTGGGCAGATAGCCCCGTTCGCCCAGGTATGGCTCCGTGTCCCACTCCCGCGGGTACTGGTCGACGAACTCCCCGGGCGCCTGCAGCGCCGCGTGCGGGATGATGCTCGCGTAATAGACAAAGAAGGGCTCCTCCTTGCCGCGTCGCCCGGCGATCCAGCCCTCGGCCTCCTTGAGGATCTCCTCCGGCGCGTAGTCCCCGCCGGCATAGCGCCGGGCGTACTCATCCTCGCTCGCCAACGGAGACTCGATCCGCTGGTGCGCGGCGAAGTAGCGGTTGTTGTGCTGGACATCGACATCGTGGTTACGCCACAGGTGCGTCGGGTAGTAGTTGTGGGCCACGCGCTGGCACAGGTAGCCGTAGAAGTGGTCAAACCCCTGGAAATTCGGGTGCCCCTCGCTCCCGGGCCCCCCCAGCCCCCACTTGCCGAACGCGCCGGTCGCGTAGCCCAGGTGCTTGAGGTGCTCGGCCAGCGTCACGGTCTCCGCCGGCAGCGGGTTCTGCCCCTCGGGGTCTTCCGGGCCCCAGCCCCCGCCTTCCTTGTTCCCGCGGATCGGCGAGTGACCCGTGTGCAGCCCCGTCATCAAGGAGGCCCGCGCGGGCGCACACACCGTGCTCGCGGAATACGCGCGGGTGAACCGCATCCCCTCGGCCGCGAGCCGGTCGATGTGGGGCGTGCGGATCTTCTCCTGTCCGTAGCAGCCCAGTTCGTGGAGCCCGAGGTCGTCGGCAAGCACGAGGATGATGTTGGGGCGGTCGGCGGCCCGGGCGGGCCCGGCCACCAGCGTCACCGCCAACGCGACAAGTGACCAGCCCAGTCGCCCCGGCCAACGCCGTCCCCCGCGGGTGCTGGTCATTCCTTCACCCCCTCCACCCGCCCGTCAACCGTGTACTTGCTCAGCGCCCGCTCCAGGTCCACCCCATTGATGTTCGCCAGGGTCGCCAGCCACGCGAGCACATCGGCGAACTCCTCTTCGAGGTTGTCGCGTTCCGCCTGGGTCGGGGGTGACCCGCCGTGGGCCTGTTTGTTGCAGTTGTACAGAGCCGTCGCCAGCTCGCCGAACTCCTCGGCGAAGAGCACGAAGGTCGCGTGCGTGCCGCGGGCGTTGTCGGTCTTGAAGTACTTGTCTTTGATGAGCCGCTGGAACGCGGCGATGGTCAGGGGCATGCCGGGAAGATAGCAGACCCCGGGCCCCGGGGGTTCAACCCACGGCGTACCGCGTCGGGTCCGCGACGCCCGCCTCGGCGAACCCCTTCCTGCGCAGCAGGCACGAGTCACACCCGCCGCACGCCAGCCCCTCGGGCGACGGGTCGTAGCACGAGTGCGTCAGCGACAGGTCCACCCCCAGCTCCACCGCCCGGCGGACGATGTCGGCCTTGCCCATCTCCGCCAGCGGCGTGTGGACATGGATCTCCGCCGCCTCCACGCCCATCTTCGTCGCCAGGTTGGCCGTCTCGTTGAAGGCGGCGATGAACTCCGGGCGGCAGTCCGGGTAGCCCGAGTAGTCGATCGCGTTCACCCCCGCGTAGAGGTCGCGCGACCCGAGCGTCTCCGCCCAGGCCAGCGCGATCGAGAGGAAAATCAGGTTCCGCGCCGGCACATAGGTCACCGGGATCGCCGAGACCATCTCCTCCAGCGGCCTGTCCTTGGGAACCTCGATCGCGTCCGTCAACGCCGAGCCGCCGATCGACCGCAGATCCAGCCGGAAGACCAGGTGCCGCGAGACGCCCAGCGCCCGCGTCACCCGCTCGGCCGCCGCCAGCTCCGCCTTGTGCCGCTGCCCGTAGTCGAACGAGATCGCGCACGCCTCGAACCCGTCGCGGATCGCGACCGCCAGGGCCGTGGTGCTGTCGATCCCCCCGCTCAGCAGCACCACCGCGCGGGGGCGTTCGGCTCGGTCGGGTTGGGTCGGGGGTCGCGCCATCGCCCCCAGAATAACGCCCGCGGGCGGGCGCGGCTCATTGACGCGGCGAGCAGGGAAGAGGCCGGGGATTCAGCGCTCTTCGCCGGCCTTCCGCTTCGCGTCCGCGTCCGCGTCGCGCCGGATGTAGATCGCCTCCCACGATTGCAGCGTGCCGTCCTCGATCACGAAGGCGTGCGTCCCGGGCTCGAGCCGCTCCTCGAGGTAGGTCCCGAACACATCGCCCACCACGCGGACGCGCAGGTGCATGGGCTCGAGCGGATCGACCTTGAACGGCCCCAGCGTCGCGGACCCGCCCGGCTCGATCTGCACCGACCCGCGCGAGGAGGTCGGCGCGAGGAACCGGTCGTGCTTGATCTCCGCGACGACCGTCTTGCTGCTGTCGTTCCGCACGGTGGTCGTGTACCCGCACGCCGCCAGGCACGCCGAGACGCCCGCCAGCACCGCCGCGACCGTTGAACCTCGCCCACGCCTCATGGATCGGTGTCCCTCACGCGCCGACCGGGGGGCGAGGGGCCGGTCCGCTCCGCCGCGGCCCCGCCCCGGCCTTGCCCCGATCAGGGCGTGAGAAGCGTAGTGGGGCCGCGCTTGCGGGGGGGATGCGCGTCCGGGGAGAACTGTTCGTCGTTCGGGCCCGGCACGGTATGCTGGGCTCCACCCCGCGCCGCCCGCGGCCCGCACGAGGAGGACCCCCCAATGGCCCGCAGCCCCGAGCACGAGCCCCAGCGCACCCGCCCCCACCCGGGCACTTCCGTCCAGATCGCCGACCCGTCTCTGTACGATGTCCGCGTGCACAGCGACGCCTGCCAGCCCCCGTCCATCGGGGCCGAGGCGTTCACGCGAAGCCAGGACATGGCCTTCCCCAGCGGCCCCACCAAGGACCAGCACCTCGCCCACGAGGCGACGCATGTCGTCCAGCAGCGGGGCCGGGTGGAGGTGCCGCGCTCGCCCTGATGCCCTGAAGCCCTGATGACCTGACGCCGACGCGGGCAACCCGCGCCCGCGCGGCCCCGTATCGAACCCCGCCGCCCCGCCCCGGCCCCGACGCGCGGCCCGGAAAGAAGAGCCCCGATGCCCGACGAACCCCGCCTGCCGACCGAGGAGGAACTCCGGACCCTGCCGCGCTGGGCGGCGGTGGCCTACGCCGCCCGGTGTGCCCGCCGTGTGCAGCCCCTGTTCACCCACTTCTGGCCCGACGCCCCGCCGGAGCATGTGGAGGCGGTTGACAAGGCGATCAACTGTGCCATCACCGCAGCGGCGAGCGCAGGCGCCGAGCATTCACCGGCCATGGCGGAGCGTACCGAGGCTGCAAACACCGTTGCGCGGGCGATTGGGGCGGCGAAGGCGGTTGGTCAGATGAACGCGGCGTTTGTGGCTAACGCCGCCCATGCCGCCGCTCATGCCGCTCGCGGTGACAGCCTGTCTGCAAGCGCCGCATTCGACGCTTCCGCGCATGCGAGTCACGCGGCGGACAATTCTCCAGAGATCGCGGAAGCGTGTTCGAGTGACTTTGGGCTACTCGGTGGCATGGCTGTTGAGACTGATTTGCATGACGGGTCAGCAGTTCTGTCTTCCGACCTGGGACCGCTCTGGCACTTCGGGGAACCCAGCGGTTGGCCGGGCCAGCGCACGCATGCCTTGCTCGCTCCCCCGTATCTCGCGTTGTTCAGTCCGACCCGACGAGCCGCCCTGGCCATTCGGTGCGCGATGCGTGCCTATCCGATTCTCTCCGTATGCGACTCGCCGGAGTGTGCAGAGCTGATGCCTGTTTTGGAGCACATTCTCGCCAACTTTGCGGATGCGACTACTGATCCGTCATCTATCGGATATGAGGTCGGATACGAGGTCGACGAACTTGATGCGTCGATCGAACTTCTCAGAAACTCGGCCAACACCCGATTCAGTCTGGCTGCTGCTAATGCAATTGGCTCAATCAGGTCGGCTTGGGAAGTCGTTGCTTCTCTATCGAAGGTCGGCTTTGACGCGCCAGACCGTCTTCCAGGACAGATCGCGGACACCTACGAGGCCTTTCGCCTGTCCGGCGACGCGGTTGCAATGGCCCTGTCCGAATCAGGCGGCAGCGGGAACTCCGGCGTGGCCGACGATGCCGCGGTTTGGGATGCGCAGCGTCTCCTTAAGTGGCAGCGCTCTCCGCTCAAGCGACCCACGCGCGAGTTGGTCGATGCACTCGGCCCCCTCTGGCCCGACGGCCTCCCCGAGGGCTGGCCGGTGCACGACCCCGACCGCTCCCTCCCGGGCTTCGACGAGCTGGACGCCCTGCCCCCCCGCGCCGCCCTGCTCATCGGGCTCCGGGCCTGCCGGCGCGTCGCCGAGTTCATACGCGGCACCGACCTCGCCGACGCCGAGCGCCCACATCTGCTGGGCGTCCTCCAGACCATCGAGGCGTACTGCCGGGGCGAGTCCGTCAAGTTCGCCCCCGAGACCGCCCGCGATGTCGCCCGGTCGTTCGCCGATCACCGCACGCCCGCCGGGGCGTACGACGCCGCCGAGGCCGCCTTGCACCTCGCCGAGTCGAACCTCCGAGGTTCGGTCGGTGTGTTTGTCGCGCACGCGTTGGACCAGGCGTTGTCCGCGGCCGACAACGCCGAACGGGCCGGGCGGGGCGAGCATCTGCGGGAGGAACTGCTGGCCTCGGTCCGCGCGGACTTCGACCGCGCCAAGCGGATCCACCTCGTCGGCGAAGCGACGGACCAACCCTGGCCGCCCGACCGCCTGGGCCCGCTCTGGCCGCACGGCGAGCCGCCTGAATGGCGGGACCTCCGCGGCGCTCTCCCCCCGCCCTTCGCCCTGGCGATCGACCCTGGTGAGGCCGACGCGGCGACGATCCAGGAGGTGCTCGCGGCGCTCTCGGACCTACACGAGGCGCACACCGGCTTCGCTCTCGTCTATCGCATCGAAGGCGCTCTCATCCACGCCGAAGCGGAGGTGTACGCATGACACTCCCGGAGTGGGTCGAGGCGGTTTCTGGGCTCGTGGGGAAGTTGAGCGCCTCGCCGATCCGCGTTTCCAAGCGAGCGATCACCGCGGCGTCATACCTTGGGATCTCGTTCGTTGCGGCGGTCGCCGAGGTGTGGCGCCTCGGCATCGCCACCCCGCTCAAGGAACTCGCTGAAAGCAAGCTCCAGAAGATCAAGTCCGTCGATATCGCAGACGCGGTGAAGGCCCACAACGAGGCGAAGATCAAAGACGCCGAAGCGGAGAGCATCCGCGCGGACGCGACGAAGAAGATCGCCGAGTCGGACGAGGCCCGCGCACGGGCCGAAGAGGCCAGGGCGCGGGCCCGCAAGTCGGACGCCGAGACTTCCCGGCTCGAATCGGCACCGGCGCTCAAGGCCAGCGAATCCCGGCGCCTCGCCGCCGAACGCGAGGCCGCGATGGCACGCGCACGATTGGCCGCGGCCGTAGAGAAACTCAAGCGACATGGCGGAACACTCTATCTCGACCCACCACGGGAGCAGGACGGGCCAGACATGCCCGATGCCCAGTAGGATCTTACGAGCCGCGGGCGCGAGCCCGCGGAGTCACCCCGCGCCGGCGCCGCAGCGCGAAGACTCCGCGGGCTCGCGCCCGCGGCTCGTCAGCGTGTCTTGAACCCAGGTTGCCCATGCCGACTTACCTGCTCACATGGACAACCTACGGCACATGGCTGCACGGCGATGAGCGCGGATCGGTGACGACAAAGTCGAACCGTGTGGGCACGCCCCATGACGGGGGCAATCCGGGCCGGTCGGATCGGGCCCGACGGCTACGGGCGCAGGACGCGTTCGTGCTGAACACGGAAACGCGCGAACTCGTCGAACAGGCGATCCGGTCACACTGCGAGCACCGCGGATGGACCATCCACGCATTGAATGTTCGAACAAACCACATTCACATCGTGGTCTCCTCGCCGCTGACGCCGGAGGTGGTGATGGGCCAACTGAAGGCGTGGGCAAGCCGGCGGCTTCACGAGACACATCGCCAACCCGATCGACGGATCTGGACCCGTCACGGGAGCACGCGATGGATCGACTCCGATGCGTCTTTCCGGAGGGCGATCGAGTATGTGCTGAATGAACAGTGATCCCTGCTCAGAGAGGCCGAATCCCAACGAGCCGCGGGCGCAAGCCCGCTGAGTCACCTCGCACCGGCGTCAAGGCCCGAAGAAGGCTCGCAGAGTTCGAATCGGGCTCCGCCCCGATGGTCTACCGGTCCAACTCCGCCGCCACCACATTCAGCGAGCCCAGTACCGCCACCACATCCGCAAGCATGTGCCCCTCGATCAGCTTGGGCATCAGCGAGTAGTTGATGAACGAGGGCGGCCTCGTCTTCACACGCCACGGCCGCGGGCCCCCGTCCGACACGATGTAGTACCCAAGCTCCCCGTTCGCCGTCTCGTTGCACCCGTACGACTCGGCCACCGGGGGCTTCCACCCGCGGTTCGACATGATCAGCTCGAAGTGCTGGATCAGCCCCTCGATCGAGCCGTACACATCCTTCTTGTTCGGCTTGACCATCTTCGAGTCCGCGAACGCGTCCATCGGCCCGCCCGGGATGTTGTCGATCAGCTGCTCGATGATCCGGATCGCCTGCTTGCACTCCTCAAGGCGCACCTGGAACCGGGCGTACACATCCCCCTCCGACGCCAGCGGCACGCTGAACTTCACCGCCTCGGCGCCCTGCCCGTCCCAGTTGTCCGCGTAGCACAGGTAGGGCTCGTCCTTGCGCACATCACGCCGGACCCCCGACGCCCGCGCGATCGGGCCCGTCGACGACCACGCCACCGCGTCCGCGTGCGTCAGCACGCCCACGCCCACCGTCCGGTCAATGAAGATCCGGTTCCGGCTCAGCAGCCCGTCCAGGTCCTTCAACGCGACCGAGAGATCGTCGCGGATGAAGTTCTTGACCATCGTCTTGAAGGTCTCTTCGTCGGGCAGGTCCTGCATCGCCCCGCCCACGCGGCTCCAGTCCGGATGGAACCGCTGCCCCGAGATGAAATCGCACAGGTCGTAGATCTTCTCCCGCGGGTTGAACCCGTAGAGAAACCCAGTGAAGGCCCCCAGGTCCAGCGCGGCCGCGCCGAGGCAGAGCAGGTGGTCCTGGATGCGGCCCATCTCGGCCATGATCGTGCGCACGACCTTGCACCGCGGGGTGATCTCGATGCCAAAGAGCTTCTCCACCGAGTGGTGCCAGCAGATGTCGTTGCTGATCGGGGAGAGGTAGTTCATCCGCGAGACGATCGCGACATACTGGTTGTAGTCGAGGTGCTCGCCCAGCTTCTCGAACCCCGAGTGCAGGTAGCCGATGTGCGGCGTGCACCGGGCGATCCGCTCCCCGTCCAGCTCCAGCACGAGCCGCAGCGTCGTGTGCGTCGCCGGGTGCTGCGGGCCGAAATTCAGGACCCACCGATCCCCCGTGTCGACATGCTGCTCGATGTAATCGATGCGGTCGGCGTCGACGGAAAGGCCCTCGTCCGGCTTGAGTGTGTACGGCATGGATACGCCCCTGTCTGAGATCCGAGCCCCCGATGCTAGCCGACTCGCCCCCGGCGGGGCTCGGTCGGGCCCGCACGCCGCCGCGAGCCGAGTTTTCGACCCGGGCCCGAATCCCACACCGCCCTCCCCCCGAATCCCCGGCAGGGCCGCCCGGGGGCGGTCCATGCGCCGGCGAAAGCCGGCCGAGGAGCATGAGGAGGCAAGACATGAATCAGTTTGTTCTGACCTGCGCATTCGCGGCGGCGAGCGCCCCCGCCCTGGCCCAGACCTTCGCGTACAACGAGTTTGTGGACGGCGATCTCTCCAATGACATCGCCGCCCCCACCAACCTCGGCGTCGCCGGCCTCGGGGAGAGCACCGTCCGCCTCTCCGTCTTCGAGTCCACCAGCCCCCAAGGCGATTTCGATGTGTTCACCTTCCAGATCCAGGCCGGCGAGGAGCTCGCGGGCCTGATCCTGCGCGACTACCAGGGCGTGGACGAGGTCTCCTATCTTGCGCTCGCCGCCGGCCCGGTCTTCCCCGTCAACCCCAACGACAACCCGATCGACTTCCTCGGGGGCGTCCTCTTCGGGTCCGACCCCGCCGGCGTCGGCGACGACCTCTTCCCGCTCCTGCAGATCCCCTTCGCCGGCGGCACCGGGTTCTCCGGCAACCTCGGCGAGGGCTCGTACTCCATCTTCGTGCAGCAGACCGGGCCGGTCACCGAACTCGAACTCGGTCTGGTCGTGATCCCCGCCCCGGGCGCGGCCGCCACGCTCGCCCTGGCGGGCCTGGCCCTCGCCCGTCGTCGTCGCTGAACCGGGCGTGCTCGACAGTTCGCGGCCCCCGCGACGCGGGGCCCGGGATGGCCGACCCGGCCCGCCATCGTTCCGCGGATCCGGGGTAGAGTCATCGCATGCCCAGCCCCAACGCGGCCCCGGTCCGTCCCATCCTCTTCCTGCACCTCCCCAAGACCGCCGGCACCACGCTCAAGGGCATCATCGAACAGGTCTATCCGCCCGAGCGTGTCGCGTTTCTCAAGGTTCAACGGGGCGAGATGGAGTCGTTCGCCCAGCGCCCGCAGGGCGAGCGCGACGCGTTCGATGTCGTCGCCGGGCACATGCCCTGGTCGGCCCGGGCCCTGCTCCCCGCCGCGGCGGTCATCACGCTGCTCCGCGACCCACTCGAGCGCGTTGTCTCGTGGTTCTACTACAACCTCTCAAGCCCCAACGCCGCCCTCCACGCCGAGCTGCACGGGCAGGGCATCACCTTCGAGCGGGCGGTGACCGAGCGACGCTACCCCGGGGTCTACAACCAGATGGTCGACATGCTCCGCGACCCGCGGGCCCCGGACCTGCGCGGGGCCGTCGCCTCCGCCAAGCAGCACCTCGCCCAGTGCGCCGCCTTCGGCATCGCGGAGCGGTTCGATGATTCGGTGCGGCATTTCTCACAGGTCCTCCGCTGGCCGGAGACGACCCGGGAGAACCGCAATGTCACCGAGGGCCGCCCTGCCCTGGCGGACCTCGACCCGGCCGTCATCCAGCGCCTGCGACGCGACTGCGGCGCCGATGTCGAGTTGTACGAGTTCGCCCGCCGCCTCTTCGAATCGCGCGTCGGGGCCTGACCGGGCGGCGGGAAGAACCGCCGACTCCCGCCCGTTCGCCATTCTGGATGGGGTGCTACCGTGACCGACATGTCTGAGTTCGCCACCCGATTCGCGGCCCAACTCTGGAGCCTTCTGCTCGACACGGGCGTCTGGCTGGTTGTCGGGCTCGTGCTGGCCGGCGTGGTGCATGTGCTCATCCCGCGGTCCGTGCTCGCCCGCCACCTCGCGGGCCGCGGCGTCGCCCCCATCCTTAAGGCGAGCCTGCTCGGCATCCCGCTCCCGCTCTGCTCGTGCAGCGTCATCCCGGTCGCCGCCGGGCTCCGCGCCTCGGGCGCGTCCAAGGGCGCCTCGGCCGCGTTCGCGATCTCGACGCCCCAGACCGGCGAGGAGTCCATCCCCCTCACCTGGGCCCTCTTCGGCCCGGTTTACGCCCTCATCCGCCCCGTGCTCGCGGTCGCGACCGCCTTCGCCGCGGGGCTGCTCATCGACCGTTTCGCCGACCGCCACGCCGCCGACGCGCCCGCGCCGAAACCCGCCGCCGGAGGCTCGTGCTGCCACGCGCCCAAGCCGGCTCCTCCCGCCCCAGCCGCCCCGGTCGCCCTGACCATCGGGTCCTGCTGCGACGACGAGCCCGCCAAGCCCTGCTGCGCCTCCAAGACCCCGCCGCAGCCGGTCAAGCCATGCTGTGCGCACGAGCCCGCCTCCGCGCGGCGTCCGTCGCGGGCCGTGGAGATCGTCCGCTACGGGTTCGTCACGCTCCTCCGCGACCTCTCCCCTTGGCTCACCATCGGCCTGCTGCTCAGCGCCCTGATCTCCGCGGCCGTGCCCGAGGGGTGGATCGAGTCCACGATCGGGACCGGGCTGGTGCCGATGCTGCTGATGCTCGTGGTCGGCCTTCCTCTCTATATCTGCGCCACCAGCACGACGCCGCTCGCCTACACGCTCGTCGTCGCCGGGCTGAGCCCGGGGGCGGCGCTGGTGCTGCTGCTCGCCGGCCCGGCGACCAATGTCGCCACCATGTCGTGGGTGCTCAAGGACCTCGGCGCGCGCGCGCTGGCGATCTACCTCGCCACCATCGCCTGCTTCGCCGTCGCGGGCGGGTGGGCGTTCGACGCCTCGCTCCGCGGGTTCGTCCGACTGGCCGACCACGCCCACGCCCACGAGCACGCCGCGATCTCCACCACCCAGACGACCGGCGCCGTCCTGTTCAGCGTCCTGCTCCTCTGGGCGCTCGTCGCGCGCTACGCCCGCCCGGGCCCGCCCGCCCCATCCCATGCGCACGCATGAAGTCCGCCCCAGGCTCGGCGGATCCTGATCCGTCAAGCAGGGCCTAGACTCCCTCCAGATCGCTCGGGGCGCCGGAGAGAAACCCGGCTGAGATGCACCCGTCGAACCTGATCCGGCTTGCACCGGCGGAGGGAACGCGATCAGCCCCGGTGGCGCCGAGGTCGCGGCGGGAACGCCAGGCCCCCAAGCCCACCGACGGTTGTCGTCCGCGTCCTTCGCCACAACACGAGGCGACGCGACATGACCACCGCTCCACGCAGCACCCCACGCCCCGCCCCCGACCACCTCGGCAACGACGCGCCGGCGTCCAAGGCCTTCACCCTCACCACCCGCACCCTCCGCACGGCCCGGGACCTCCGCGCCCTCTACCGCCCCGCCGCCACGGGCCCCGCCTACCCCGACTCCCCCCACGCCCTGCCCACGCGCGGCGCCGCCAACCCGGGCTCGGAGCCCACGGCCACCACGCCGGGCTCGTTCGCTCTCCCGCCCGACCTCGGCGGCCCGCTCTCCTTCGCCAGCCCCGACACCCCCGGCATGCCCGCGCCGAGCGACAAGACCGCGTGGGATTTCCTGCCCGAGGGTTGGGCCGTTGCCGACTTCGACACCGACGAGCACTTCGAGCGCGAGGAGATCACCCTCTCCAAACTCCCCCACATCCGCCAGGTCGTCTTCACCGACGCCCCCAGAGCCGATGGAACAACCCTGACGCGCCGCGTCACCTACCCGACGGGCTTCACCCCCGTCACCCAGCTCGAACACGCCCGCCTCGGCGTCATCACCCCCGAGATGCGCCGCGTCGCCGAGCGCGAGCCCCACCTCACCCCCGCCCAGGTCCGCGACGAGATCGCCGCCGGCCGCATGATCATCCCCGCCAACATCCACCACCTCGCCAAGAACCTCGACCCCATGTGCATCGGGCGGGCCTCCAAAACCAAGGTCAACGCCAACATGGGCGCCAGCCCGGTCTCCTCGGGCACCGAGGAAGAAGTCGAGAAGCTCCGCTGGGCCGAGCGGTGGGGGGCCGACACCGTCATGGACCTCTCCACCGGCGGCGATCTCGACGCCTGCCGCCAGGCCATCATCGACGCCGCCACCGTCCCCATCGGCACCGTCCCCATCTACTCCATGATCATCGGCCGCAAGATCGAGGACCTCACCCCCGAGATCATCCTCGACACCATCGCCCACCAGGCCCGCCAGGGTGTCGACTACATGACCGTCCACGCCGGCCTCCTCCGACGCCATCTCCCCCTCGTCAAGAACCGCCTCATCGGCATCGTCAGCCGGGGCGGCTCGCTGCTGGCCAAGTGGATGCTCACCCACTCCAGGCCCGGGCAACCCGCCGAGAACCCCATGTACACCCTCTGGGACGACATCTGCCGCATCCTCCGCGAGCACGATGTCGCCTTCAGCATCGGCGACGGCCTCCGCCCCGGCGGCCTCGCCGACGCCACCGACCAGGCCCAGCTCGCCGAACTCGCCGTCATCGCCGAACTGACCGAACGCGCCTGGCGCCACGGCGTCCAGGTCATGGTCGAGGGCCCGGGGCATGTCCCCTTCGACCAGATCGAGTACAACGCCAAGCTCCAGCGCACGCTCTGCCACGGCGCCCCGTTCTATGTCCTGGGCCCCCTCGTCACCGATGTCTTCCCGGGCTACGACCACATCACCAGCTGCATCGGCGCCACCGCCATCGCCTACCACGGCGCCGCCATGCTCTGCTATGTCACCCCCAAGGAGCACCTGGGGCTTCCGAAGCGCGGCGATGTCAAGGAGGGCTGCATCGCCTACAAGATCGCCGCCCACGCCGCCGATGTGGCGCTTGGCATCCCCGGCACCCGCGACTGGGACGACGAACTCACCAAGGCCCGCGCCGCCCTGAACTGGTCCCGCCACTTCGAACTCGCCTACGACGAGGACACGGCCCGCGCCTACCACGACGAAGACCTCGATGTCGACACCGACTTCTGCGCCATGTGCGGGCACGACTGGTGCAGCGTCCGCATCAGCAAGGAAATCCAGGACTTCGCCTCGGGCAAGGCCGAGGGCTTCGAACGCGTCGGCCCCGACGGCAAGCTCGGCAAGGCCATCAAGAGCGACGCCCTGACCCCCGAGCAGCAAGCCATCCTCGAAAGCCGCGGCTACCTCAAGCCTGATGAGATCCACGCCCTGGCGTCGAAGATGAAGAAAGCCGCCCGCCCAGCCGGCCCCGATCCCCGATCCCCGATCCCCGATCCCGAGGCGAAGCCTTCCTGCCACTCCGACTATGTCGACCCCGACGAAGCCAAACGCCTCCAGCGCGAACGCCTCGGCTCCGAACTCGTCCAACTCAACACCGCCCCGGCTCACAACCTGCCGAGCGAGGATCGGGTGATCTGATCGAGGATGACCCCCCTAACGGCGCAGAATTGCCGCCAGCTTGCTCACATTTTCGCATTTTTTCCCCCTTTCTCCCCGTCGGTCTTGTAGCCCGATTCTTCCAGCAGTATCGTCCAAAAGACCGTGGTCATGGGGTATGAGGAGCCTCATGGACGGAATCCGTGTAGCCATCCGGTTAGCCCAGAATGAACTACCCGACGATCAAGATGATCGCCAATCAATGCCCAAGCGCGCCTGCCCAGCAACACCAATTGATGCTCTTCGATACGCCCGCTCTCCGGTCGGATCAGGGTCGACTGGCGGAGAGTGCTCCCTTGCCCGAATGGTCCCGTTCGATCGAGGATTTTCTCGGTGAATCGGATGGGCTCTATCCCGGCATTGTCCATTGGTGGCGGAAATCAGTTCTCCCTGATCTCGGGGAGGGGCGGCGACTTTGCCGAGCGATCTCAGTGGACGGCGCTGTAGCTGCGCTGGCGATCGCCCGCATCGAGAGGAAATCGTCGAAGCTCTGTACCCTCCGCGTCGACCCGAAGTTCCGCAACCAAGGACTAGGTCAGCGGCTATTGAGACAGGTGCTCGGAGGTCTCCTGGAGAGCGGAACGCGACGAGTCCACTTCACGATCAGCGAACAGATTCTTGATGAGTGCGGCTCCTTCTTCCAGCCGTATGGCTTCCGACTTGCCCATTGGCGGCAGGGGTGGTATGTGCGGGGAATGTGGGAACTGGCCTTCTCGGCCCGGGCTTCCGTTATTCGCGACGCGTTGTCCGGGCAGGGGCAACTCTGGCCGGAACACGGGCGTCAGGTGACGATCCTATCTGTCCGGCCTCGTCATGCCGCCGCCATTGAGAGTGGCCTAAAGCGCGTCGAATTCCGCCGCCGCTTCTCAAGGCGGGCAGGAAACTCCCCGGCCTTGGTCTATGCTACATCGCCGCTCAAGCAGTTTCGTTTATCTGCAATGATCGGGCAGGTTGAGGAAGACACCCCCCAGAACCTCTGGGACCGGTTCGGTCCGGATGGCGGCAGCTCTCTCCGCGATTTCCAGGAGTACTTTTCTGGGGCACATTCTGGATTTGCCCTCCCCTTATTGGATGTAACACCGCTGCCTCGCCCAATCGGCGCAGAATCCCCAACGCTTCGGTCTGTCGGTTTTCGCCCCCCCCAATCCTTTGCTATACTCGATCGTGACGCCCCGTTGATTCGGGCAGTGGTAGCGTCGGTATAGTGAGGGAACAGATGCCTGCCGGGGTTCTAAACTCTGAAGAACTTATAAATGTCTTGTTCAATGGGGATAATGGCCACGAGCATGCCTGGAGCCCTCAACCCCCCGAGGGCCAGCGCAAAGCTGATGGCTCTGCTGTGGACTTGCCACTTGGGAATCGCTACTTCGTTGCAAAAGCAAGCTGTCGGCCCAGTAAGTCCAGATCCATTGATGACATTATTAAGGATGTTGGCAACGGAGAAGAGCAGGATCTCAAGCAAGATACGATTCTCGAGCGAGGAAAAGTATACTGGATCCAATCGACTTGTAGGAGTATCAAGTTGCCGCCCGATGTATCTGGGCGGGCAACTGCCAAGAGTTCTATTGGTCGTCTCGATGCAATGGTTCGTTTGGTTGTTGCCAACGAAGATCAGTTCGACACGATTACAGCGAACAAGCCGTCAGGGCATAGCCCGGTATGGATTGAGGTCGTTCCTCTTACTTTTAAACTCAAAGTTTCCCCGGGTATGTCGCTTTCTCAGCTCCGGTTGCTCCGTGGCGACGACGAACTCTGTGCCCTGCACTACAAAGCTTTGAAGCATGAAGACCGTGTCCTGCTGAAGGAAAACGGCGAGTGTGTTGATTTCTCGGAACCCTACTTTGCCGACGACATTTATGCCGTACCACTCCGAATTAACCTGGCTGAGGATCCCGAGGTCGGGTGCTCTGGATTTCTCGCCCGCCAAGATGTGAACGAACCAATCGACCCCTCCCAATCGGGCTTGCTCGATCCGACATCTTTTTGGGAGCCTGTCAATGCCACGGGCAAGATGGTGAAGATCGAAGAGAACCGCTTCTACATATTTCGGTCCAAGGAACGATTCCGGATTCCTGAGCACCTCGCGGTTGATTGTCGTGCGTATTCGGAGGGCCTTGGCGATATCAGAATCCACTACGCTGGGTTTGCGCACCCGCTCTTTGGAAGAAAAGCAGCTGATGGCATTTCCAATGAGAAAGGTGCGCCTCTGATATTTGAGGTCCGTGGATTCTCGATGGACAGTTTCTTGAGAGATGGCGATGTGTTGGCAAAGGTCTATTTTAGGCGTATGTCACAGCCTCAAAAATCGACAGACGGCTCCTACACAAGCCAAGAGCTGAACCTGTCAAAGGTCTTTAAGCCGTGGCCCAAATTGCAAACGACAACGAGCCCTTAAAGGTCGCAGTTGGCCGCTCGTCCGCTAGTGCCTCTTCCCCGGGATAATGACCCTTCCGCTGGTTGCCACCGACAGCTCGCCCGCCGGTGTCTTCCGCAGACGCCGGCCCCCCACCCACGAGCCCGAAGCGCAAGCGATGCCCCCGAACGCCACCCCTCCGGCCCCCGCACCCCCGCCCCGCCCAACCCGCGCGAAGATCCGAGACCACCTTTCCCAGGCCGAGTCCCCGGGCCGCGCCGCACCCGCGACGATCCGCCGCGTGCGCATCAGTTGATCCGGCGGGCCGGGCCCCGCGCGAACTCGCCTTCGCCCGCCCCGCTCACCTAGGCCGCACCCCCGCCGTCCACACCACCGTCTCGTACCGCAGCACGGCCGTCCCATCCGCCCCCGCGTGGGCGGCGTGGGCCGTCCGCAGCGCGGCGACCATGCGGTCGTGCCGCGGCCCCGCCTTCGGCGCGTACGACGCGCTGAGCGCCCGGCTCACCAGCCCCTCCGCGGTCACGATCTGCTCGTACGCGAACGACCGCCGCTCGACGCCTTCAAAGAAAGCGTCGCCCTCGAACGGCTCGACTTGGGCCGCGTGCCGGCGCCGGGGCGTGTCCGCCTCCGCCTCGTCGTCCACCACGCGCCGGTAGACCGCCGCCAGCGGGTCGCGCGTGTCCACCTCGTTCCACAGCAGCGCCACCCGCCCCGTGGGGCGTAGCACGCGGCGGAACTCGGCGAGCGCCCGCTCCCGGTCGAACCAGTGGAACGCCTGGGCGCACACGACGAGATTCACCGATCCGTCGCGCAGCCCCGTCGCCTCCGCCGTGCCGTCCTGCCAGACCACGCGCTCGTGCGGCTCGGC
Organism: Phycisphaerales bacterium; assembly: GCA_036732005.1. Taxonomy (GTDB): domain Bacteria; phylum Planctomycetota; class Phycisphaerae; order Phycisphaerales; family UBA1924; genus UBA1926. The sequence goes on along the minus strand of DAINDF010000009.1, from coordinate 24,340 downwards.
CTTGGCCCGCATCGCCGCGTTGGGCTCCACCGCGACCACCAACGCCCCCCGGTCGGCGATTTGCCGCGAGCTGATCCCCGTCCCCGCGCCGACATCCGCGACGGTCAGCAGCGCCTCGAACCCCAGCCCCTCGAGCACCGCGTCGATCGCCTCGGCGGGGTAGGCGGGCCTGCTCTTCGCGTAGTCGTCGGCCCGGTTGTCGAACCGCGAGACCGAATCAGCCATGCCCGCCCCCTTCCGCTTCGTACCGCTTGCGCGCCCGCCGCTTCGCCGCCAGCAGGCCCGATTCCTCGCCGCCCTCGGCCGCATCGGGCGCTTCGCGTCCGGCCGGGCCCGGCGCTTCCGACGCCTCGGGCGCTGGCGCCGCCCGCGTCCGCTCGCGCATCGCCCGGATCTCCGCCTCCCGCGCCTCGTACCGCCGCACGCTCGCCTCGCGGCGCAGCCGGTCCGCGTCGGCCTCGCCCAGGGCCGGGGCCTTCGCCTGCGCCGCCGACTTCTTCCCCTTCACCCCGCGCAGCGCCGAGACGCTCCGCCCCGCGCCCGCCGCGATCCGCGCCAGCTCCGCCTCCACGCCCCGGTCGGGCATCAGCCGGTCCCACGCGATCCGACGCGTCCCCACATCCACCAGGAACACCGCCAGCGTCCACCACAGCAGCACCGGCCACAGGGGCGAGGGCGTCCGCCTCGGCCTGACCCCCGCCCGGTCGAACAGCCGCTCCTCGCGCGAGCCCGGGCTGAGCACCCGGCCCCCGCTCGCCTCGGCGATCCGCCGCAGCGTGCGCCCGTCCGAGGACAGCCGGCGGTACTCTTCGGGGGGGGGGGCGGGGGGGGGGGGGGGGGGGGGGGGGGGGGGGGGGGGGGGGGG
>DAINDF010000009.1:0-23465 GCA_036732005.1 Phycisphaerales bacterium | reverse complement strand
CCCCGCCACCGTCGTGCCCGCGAGCAGCGGGGCAAGCCGGGCCCCCCCGAGCCTCGGCATCGCGACGACCAGGTGGTTCCCCCCGCGGCCCGCGCGGGCCTCTCCTGTGTACCGCCCGGGCCCGGTCTGGCGCAGCGTCACCGATTCGGTCCGCCCCCCGGGCCCGTAGACCGTCGCGGGCACATGCAGCAGATCAACCGGCCGGCCCTCGTCGTCCGACGCCTCGTACACGATCCGCAGGCCGCTCCCTTCCTGCTCGACGCGCAGCTCGCCCGTTTCCTGTCCCGTGGTGCGCGAGAGCAGCCGCGCCGCCCGCGCCCACAGCGTCTCGTAGCCCTCCCAGTCGAGCCACCGGGCGGCCCACCGGTGCGCGTCGCTCGTGAACACCGCGACCTGCCCGAGCTCCACCGCCCAGTGCGCCAGCACCGGCTCGCCCTCGGGCGACGACATCGCGTAGGTGATCCCGGGCTCGGGCCTCGCCTGCGTCAGCACCAACCCGCCGAGCCGGGGCGGGCGACCCAGCCCCTCGGTCAGCGGCGAGCCCGTCTCGAGCATCGCCACCTCGAACGGCTGCTCGCGGATCATCGGGCTGCGCACCACCCGCACCGCCTTGAGGAACACATTCGGCAGCACGCTCGGGTTGAGCACATGATAAAACGCGCCGTCGGCCCGGTTGGCGATCACCTCCATCGTGCCCAGGTCCGCCGAGTCGCCCACCGCGATCGTCGAGATCCGGATCCCCTCGGCCCGCAACTCCGCCGCAAGATCGGGCAGGCGGTCCGCGCCCTGCGATTGCCCGTCCGAGAGCAGGATCACATGCTTGTGCTTGGCGTCGACCCCGCTCAACTGCTCGCGGGCGATGCGCAGCGCCGGGCCGATGCTCGTCCCGCCCCCGCTCGCGATCGCCCGCGTCCGCTCCGCCACCGCCCGCTTGTCCGCCGCCGGACCGAGCGGCACCACCACGCTCGCCTCGCTGTTGAACGCGATCACGCCGACCAGATCCTCGCCGTCGAGCGACATGATCGCCCGCGCCGCCGACTCGTTGGCCACATCCTGCTGCGTCCGCGACGAGCCCATCACCGGACGCCGCATCGAGCCCGAGTTGTCCAGCACGAGCACGATCGCCGCCTCGGGGACAACGAGCTTCTCCGGCAGGTCGAGCTTCACCGGCAGGATCGGCTCGAGCGTCGAACCACGCCAACCTCCCGCCCCGAGCGTGTCCGGCCCGCCCACGACGATCAGCCCGCCCCCGAGCTCGCGCACGAACGCGCTGAGCGACTCGGGCGATCCCTCCGGCATCACCTCGGCCGCGACATTCTGAAGGATTACCAGGTCGTGCGTCTGGAACCCGAGCAGGTCCCGCGGCATCGCCGAGGGGGCGACCACATCGACCCGCAGCCCCGCGTGCCGCAGCGCCCGCGCCAGCGTCGAGCCCGGCGCGTCGGGCACCCCGTTGTCCACCCCGTCCACCAGCAGCACCCGGCTCTCGCCCGGCGAGAGCGTGAACGCCTCGGCCCGGTTGTTGTCCAGCGAGCGGTCGCCCGAAAGCGCCCCGCCCTCGAGCACATCGGGCTCGAACACCGCCTCGAACCGGCTGAGTTGCCCGTCCTCCAGCGGCACCTCGACGATCTCGACCCGCCGACCCGCGCCCAGCGACAGCCGCCGACCGCCGCCGGGACCGCCCAGGTCCACCGGCTCGCCCCCGCGCAGCACCCGCAGCGTCCCCGTCGAACGCCCCGTCGAACGCAGCTCGACCCGCAGCGGCACGACCGACCCCCCCGCGGCCCGGGGCGGCGCGTCGAGCCGCTCCACGATCACCTCGTCGTCCACGCGGTAGTCCAGCGGCACGACATCGGTCGGGATTGAGACGCCCCCCGCCTCCGCCGACGCCAGCGACGCCGCCGCCACCGCCGGGTCGTCGCCCGTCGCGTTCCCGTCGCTGATCAAGACGAGCCGCCCCGCCGCGTCCGGGGGCACCAGGGCCGCCGCGTGCCGCAACGCCCCGGCGAGGTCCGACCCCTCGATCGCCAGCAGGTCCATCGAGCGGTCCAGCACGCCGGCCCGCGACGGCGTCGCGACCGTCACCGACCGCCCGTCGAAGACCACCAGCCCGAACAGGTCGTCCGGCCCGCGCCCCTCCAGCCGCTCCGCGAAGAACCGGCGCGCAAAGCCCACCGCGTCCGAGTCGGGGCCGAAGTCGGCGAACCGCCGCACGCTCCCGGACAGATCGACCACCCCGATCACCGCCAGCCGCTGCGTCTCCCGCACGCTCTGGGCCCCGGCGAGCATCGCGGCGATGAGCACCGTCAGCACCGCCCGCGCCGCCGCGGCGCTGGCGCGCCTCCACCGGCTCATCGCCATGAACCACCGCCACGCGATCCACGCCATCGGCGCCGCCGCCGACGCGACCCAGAGCCAGAGGGGATGCTCGAACGCCACGCCCACGACCGCAGGTTACCCGCCGCCCGGCTTCTTCTCCGCGTCTTCGCTCAGGGGCGCCGCCGATCGCTCCTGTTCCTCGGCACGGGTCCTCATCCGCTCGAACACATCGCGCACCAGCCTCTTGTACCGCTCCGACACGCGCTGCTGCTCGACCGCCCGCTCCGCCGACTCGACCGCCTCCCGCAACCGGTCCGCCGATCGCTCGCCCCGTTGCACGCCGTCCACGGGGTCGCCCTCGGGGTTGAACCACTCCGCGAGCACCTGCTCGTCCGCCTCGCCGGGGTCCCCCGTCGGGCGGGCGTCCACGACCTCCTCGCGGGCGTCCCACGCCGGGGGCGGGCCTCCCTCGCGGGGCGCGCGGGACGATTCCCGCGCCCACTCCTCGATCGCCCGGCGCTGGTCGGGGGTCGCCCGGTCCAGGAGTTCCTGCGCCCGCCGTGACATGTCTTCCGCCGTGCGCTCGTCGCGCTCGCGGGCCGCCCGCTGCTCCGACAGCCGGTCCAGCGCCTCGCGGAGCCGCTCGCCGGATTTGCCCGGGCCGCCCCCGCTCCCGCCCTCGGGCAGCCCGTCAGAGCCGTCCTCCGCCGAACCTTCGCCCCCGCCCTCGCCGGCCTGACCCTCGCCCGGGTTTGAGCCCGGAGTCGAGCCTGGAGTCTCGCCCGCATCCGCGCCGGGCTGGGCCTCTCCGGGCGCCGGCTCGCCCTGACCGGGGGACGGCGAAGCCCCGGGGGCTTCCCCGGGCCGCGATCCGGGTTTCGTCCCGGGCGCCGGCTCGGCGCCGGGCGCCTGCCCGGGCTCGGCTCCGGGTCCCGGCTCGCCCTCCGCCGGAGTTCCCGGCTCCGAGGCCCCGCCCGGCTCACCCGGTTCACCTTGTTGCGACCCGGTCGGCGAGGCCCCCGAAGGATCGGGAGCGCCCGGGGCCGGGGATTCCTGCGCGCCGCCATCGCCCGAGGGCTTCCCGGACGGATCACCGGTCTGCCCGGGCTCCGCCCCCGGCTTCTGCTCCTGGTTCTCACCCGGCTGCTGCCCGGGCTGCTGTCCGGGCTGATCGCGGGGCTGTTCTCCGGGCGGGGGGCCCTGCTGCCCCGGGTCCGGTTTCGCCCCAGGTCGCGACTCCGGTCTCGACTCCGGTCTCGACTCTGCGCCCGGCTCCGGCTTGGGCCCCTCCGCCGGCGGCCGATCGCCGGGAGGCTCACCCGGCTCGCGACGCGGCTGCCCGCTCTGCGGCTCTCCCTCCGGGCGGCTCGCGGGCGCAGGCGGGTCCTCTCCGCGCATCTCCCGCGACGCGTCGCGGAGCGCCTCCCGCATCTGTTCGATCTGTTCCCGCTGCGATTCCTCGCGCTGACGCGACCGCTCGTCGTCGGCGATCCGCTCCGCGAGGTCCCGAGCCGAGGCCTGATCCAGACCCTCGCGCTCCAGCTCCTCCGCGACCCGGTCCTCGTTGGTCAGGTCGCCCACCCGCTCGCGCATCGCCTCGGCGAGCGGCTCGGGGCTCGGCGCTTCGGCGGGCTCCTCCGCCCGCCGCAGCGCCTCGTTGAGCCGGTCAAGGTCCTGCGCCACGCGCTCGCGCGCCTCGGGCGGCATCCCCTCGGCCTTCTCGAAGAGCCGTCGCGCCGCCTCCTGCGCCCCCGCGAGGTCGCCCGCCGCGAGCCGCTCGGCCAGCTCGCCCGCTTCGCCCGCGCCCTCCTCGAGGGCCCGGCTCGCCCCCTCCGCGAGGGCCTCCTCGGTCCGTTCGGCCGCCGAGGCGCGATCCTGCGCGGACCGTGCCGCGTCTTCGAGCGCCCCCGCCGCCGAGGCCATGGCATCGTCCGCGTCGATCGTCCCCTGCTCGAGCTCGCGGCGGATCCGCTCGATCGCGTCCAGCGCCGCGGCCGTCTCCGCGTCGGGCGCCGCCTCCGGCGGAGTCAGTGCTTCGAGTTGCCGCGCCGTCTCCTCCAGCCGCTCGCTCGCGTCGCGGCGTTCCTCCGGCGTGCTCGACGCGAACGCGGGCACGGCACGCGCCTCCCGCACCGGAACCAGCCACCACCCCGCCCCGGCCAGCAGCACCAGCGACGCCCCGACCGCCCAGACCCGGCCCGGCCGGATCGGCACCGCCTCACGCAGCCGAACCCGGTCAACGCACCGCTCGGCGTCATCCCGCGCGATCGCGGCGAACGGCCCGGGCGCATCCTCCAACTCCACCGCCGTCGTCAGCCGGTCGTCGAGCCCGAAGCGCTCGTCGAGCACCCCCGCCCCCGTCGACGCGGGCACCCTCCGCGCAAGCCCGAAGGCCGCCCCGAGCGCCGCCGAGGCTCCGACCAGCCCGCCGGCCGTCCAGATCAGCGCACCGTCGGCGATCCCAAGCCCCTTGCCCGCGAGCACCGCGACGAGGGCCGCCGCCCCGCCCGCCGCCAGCCCGACCCCCGCCGTGCGCACGGCCCGCGACAAGCGCAGCCGCTCGGCCGCTCGGGCGGCGACCCGCGCCGATCTGGTGGGTGTCGTCACCATCTCTAATGAGATCGTACGGGAGGAAGGGGGGCGGGTTGCCCGCGTTCGCGGATAGGCTAGAGGCGTGCCCGACGCACCCCTGAACATCCCCGACGCCCTGCGTGAACTCGTTGCCGGCGACACCCTCGCGGAGCACGCGGCCGAGGCCCTGTTCGAGTCCCTCCTCAGCGGCGAGTTGGATGAGGCCCAGATCGGGGCGGTCCTCGCGCTCATCCAGGCCCGGGGCCCGGCAGTAGACGAGCTGGTCGGGGCCGCCCGGGCCATGCGGAGGCATGTGACGCCCGTTCCGGTACGCGTGGCCCGGGGCGAGGTCCTGCTCGATACCTGCGGCACCGGAGGGGCGGCCAAGACATTCAATATCTCAACCGCCGCCGCCATCGTCACCGCCGCCGCCACGCCCGACCCCGAGACGGGTGTGGCCCGCATCCTCGTCGCCAAGCACGGCAACCGGAGCCGGACAGGGCGTGGCTCGGCCGAGGTGCTCGCGGGCCTCGGGGTCGACATCGAGGCCCCGCCCGAGGTGCAGGCCGAGTGCCTGGACGAGGCCGGCGTCTGCTTCTCCTTCGCCATGCGGCACCACCCGGCGATGCGGCACGCCGCGGGGCCCCGGCGATCACTGGGCTTCCCGACCATCTTTAATCTGTTGGGCCCGCTGACCAACCCGGCGGGGGCCGGCCATCAACTCCTCGGCGTGTACCGCCCGGAACTGGTGGAGCCCATCGCCCATGCGCTCGCCCGGCTCGGTTCGGCGCGGGCCGCGGTGGTGCACGGGGCGGGGGGGCTGGACGAATGCTCGACCCTCGGCCCGACCGAGGTCGCGTGGGTCGAGGGGGGGCGTGTGCGGCGGGAAGAGATGGAATCGGGCCGCCTCGGGCTTCCCAGCGCCCGGTTCGAGGACCTGGTGGTTCGGGACTTGGATGATGGGGTTCGGATCGTGCGGGCGGTTCTTGGGGGCGAATCGGGCCCGGCGAGGGACACCGTGATCTTGAATGCCGCGGCCGCGATCCTGGTCGCCGGTGCCGCGCGGTCGCTCGAGGACGCGGGGTTGCGGGCCGCGGACGCGATCGACAGCGGGCGAGCGCGGGAGACGCTCGCGACGCTGGTGGCGTGCGCCGGGGGCTGAGACGAAGGGAGAAACTCCATGCGTGTCATGCTGATCGCCGCGGTGGCCGAGAACGGGGTGATCGGGCGGGCGGGTGGCCTGCCTTGGCGCCTGCCGGCGGACCTGAAGCGATTTCAGATGCTGACGCGGGGGTTCCAGGTGGTGATGGGGCGACGGACCTTCGAGTCCTTGCCCGGGGCGCTGCCGGATCGGCGGAACATCGTCGTGACCTCAACCCCCGGGTATCGGGCCCCCGGGATCGTGGTGGCGGGCTCGCTCGACGAGGCGCTGTCGCTCGCCGAGGCAGGCGCCGTGACGCGCGAAGAGACCCTCTGGATCCTGGGGGGCGCGGCGTTGTACGCCGCCGCGTTGCCGATCGCGGTGGGGATGGATCTGACGCGGGTCGAGGCGACGGTGGAGGGGGACACCTTCTTCCCGGAGGTGGAATGGGGGTCGTGGCGGCTCGAGAGCGTCGAGCACCACCAGCCGGACGAGCGGCACGCGTACCCGTTCCGGTTCGAGCGTTGGGAGCGTGCGGGGTGAGTGGGCCGAGAACCGGGAGGGATTGGGGGGTGGGCGGGATTCCGGGGTTCCGCGACCCCCGCAATCGGGAGATCCGGAACCGAACGGTTTGCGAATTTGTTCAGCGTCCAACAAGAATTGGGAAATGGCCTCAGATTGACTTGCTTCCGGGTGGGCGCATGGCTTACGCTACTGCCAGCCGGGTGTCATAGCCCCGGTGTATTGAGTCATAGTGAGAGAGAGTCTCAGGACACCGATCCACCAGAGGAGATTGTGATGAAGACTGTTGCTATCGCCGCCATCGCGGGTCTGGCCGCCGCTGCCTCGGCCCAGAGCGTCGCCATGAACTTCTCCGCCAGCGCGACGGAGATCAATGTCGGTGACACCGTCACCTGGTCGGTCTCGGTGAGCTTCACCGGGCTGCAGGCGACCGGGTACTTCGGCGGGTTCGTCGGCTCGTTCCTCGCCAGCGACAACGGGCTGGGCGTGGCGAGCAACATGAACACCCTGATGTCGGGCGAGGCGGTGACCCCGGTCGCCAACGGCGCCAGCGTGAACAACATCAACACCTTCAACTCGGCCCTGCTCGGCACCGATGATCAGAGCCTGGGCGTGTTCTACACCTTCGATGTGACCGCCACGGCCGAGGGCGCCCTGTCCTACGGCGCGGCGGGCGTTGCCACCCTCTTCCCGTCCGACTTCATCTTCGCCGGCGCGATCGAGTTCACCGCGTTCCCGGTGAGCAGCGACACCGTCAGCATCGTCCCCGCCCCCGGCGCCTTCGCGCTGCTGGGCCTCGGCGGCCTGGCCGCCACCCGTCGCCGCCGCTGATCCGCGGGCCCGGGTTCAACAGGGAGACAGCGGGGCCCGGCTTCGGCCGGGCCCTGTTCTTTTTGGACCAAACCGTACAAGGTCCGATTCGCGCGGTCTGCCAGTGAATTCCGGAGAAAATCTGCCGCGAGTATTGTATCTGTCCACCCGCTGCGGTATCCTCCGGTCGTCGCGAATCACGGAAAGCGGGCTTGGTCGGCCCGCGAGACAAGACATTCGTTCAGAGGAGATTCCCGTGAAGAGCATTGCTTTCGTCACCGTTGCCGGGCTCGCTGCCGCGGCGTCTGCTCAGGGCGTGACCCTGACCTTCTCCGCCAACGCGACCTCGGTCAATGTTGGTGACACCGTCAGCTGGACCGTCTCGGCCAGCTTCACCGGCATTGGCGACGCGACCGCCTACTTCGGCGGCTTCGTCGGCAGCTTCAACGCCAGCGACAACGGCCTGGGCACCTCGGGCAACTTCGCCAACCTGATGAGCGGCACCGGCACCGCGGCTTCGGCCAACGGCGCCAGCGTCGGCACCATCAACATCTTCAACGCGGCCCTCTTGGGCACCAACGACCCCGCCAACCCGATCGACATCTTCACCTTCGATGTCGTCACCGGCGCGCAGGGCGCTCTCTCCTACGGTGCGGCCGGCGTGTCGACCGTCTTCCCGAACAGCGGTATCTTCACCCTCGGCCAGGAGTTCCAGGCCGCTTCGGTGACCGACACCGTCAACATCGTCCCCGCCCCCGGCGCCTTCGCGCTGCTGGGCCTGGGTGGCCTCGCGGCCGCTCGTCGTCGCCGCTAATCCGCGGTCGCCGACCACTGATCTCTGATCGCTTCCCGGCCCCCGTGATGGGGGCCGGGTTGTTTTTTGCCGCGTGGTGGGCCCGGGCCGGGATGCCGGTGGGCGGGGGGATCGCGAGCCGAGGGGGTCGCGGCGGGATTCTGGGGACCGGTCGGCGGTGTTTGCGGAGCAGTTGATCGCGAATTATCGCGGAGAGGGTCCGGAAACCGGGGTTCTGGGGCCCCGAATTCGGGGGAATGCCCCGAACGGGTTGGAACTTGAAGAAAATCGATGGGGGCGAGTGCAGAAAGGTGGTCAAGCCCGGGATCGGTGGCATCTTCGGCTGTGGCGAAATTGTCCGCCAGTATTCCAAGCAGATCCCGTACGCATTCGCGAGGAGAATAGAAATGAAGAGCATCGCTGTCCTGACCGTCGCCGGCCTTGCGGCCGCCGCCACCGCTGGCACCTCCGTCGGCATCTACTTCGACGCCGATGTGAGCAGCGCCGTTGCCGGTGACACCGTCACCTGGTCGGTCTATGCCGATTCGACCGGCTTCGCCGTCGGCAACTACTTCGGCGGTTTCGTCGGCGCGTTCCTCGCGTCCGACAGCGCCCTGGGCACCTCGGGCAATGTCACCTCCTTCATGGGCGGCAACGCGACCACCCCGGGCGTCGGCGCGAGCGCGAACATCACGAACATCAATGTGTTCAACTCGGCGCTGCTGGGCACCAACAACCCGTCCAACCCGATCCTCTTCATGACCTTCACCACCCTCATCACCGGCGCGAGCGGCGAGCTCTCCTACGCCGCTGACGGTGATGTGTCGTGGTTCCCGAACAGCGGCATCTTCGCCCTGCCGGTCGTCTTCGACGGCCTGAGCGTTTCGGGCAGCGACCGCGTCGCCATCGTCCCGGCCCCCGGCGCCTTCGCCCTCATGGGCCTGGGCGGCCTGGCCGCGACCCGTCGTCGCCGCTAATCCAGCGGTCGCGCGGATCAGAAGTGAATCGAGGGCCGGCCCCGATCGGGGTCGGCCTTTTTTTTCGCGCGGCTTCGCTGGGGGGAAGGTCCGAGCACCTGATCCTGGGGGACCCGCCCTGTTTTCTGGTGCCTTTTTCTGATGAACGGTGGCATTCTCTCCGGCGTGTGGCATGTTTCTGCCGGGTCACGAATCTGTCGTTCGAGACGAGTCACATCCACCAGTCCACATCTGCAAACTGTGAGGAGATTTCAAATGAAGACCATCGCTCTCATGACCGTTGCCGGCCTGGCCGCCGCCGCTTCCGCCCAGAGCATCAGCGTCAACTTCGCCGCTGACAAGACTCAGGCGCTCGCCGGCGAGACGATCACCTGGACCGTCAGCGTCAGCCACAACTTCACCGACGCGACCGCCTACTTCGGCGGGTTCGTGGGCGACTGGAACGCCAGCGACTCGTCGCTCGGCGCCGCCGGCGGGTTCACCTCGTTCATGGGCGGCAACGCGACCACCCCCGTCGCCAACGGCGCCAGCGTCACCGGCCTGAACATCTTCAACTCGGCCCTCCTCGGCACCAACAACAACGCCAACCCGATCGACATCTTCACCTTCGAGGTGGTCGCGGGCGCTGGCGTGGGTGACCTCTCCTACGGCGCCGCCGGCACCTGGTCGATGTTCCCCAACAGCGGCATCTTCACCCTGCCCACCACCTTCACCGCGCCCGCGCTGACCAGCGACTCGGTCGCGATCAATGTTCCCGCCCCGGGCGCCCTCGCCCTGGTCGGCCTCGGCGGCCTGGCCGCCGCCCGTCGTCGCCGCTAATCCCGGCCTGACGGCTCCGTGAATCTTCACGCCCGGCCCCTTCGGGGGCCGGGTGTTGTTTTTGGACCGCTCTCCCGGGAGAATGACCGCGGGTGACTCGAACAGGCGCAGGCCGGTTCGGTGCGCCCTTTGGCCATCCGGGCGGGAGGCGTTCATGAACCGGTTGCTCACATGGGTCGCCCTGGCCGCGACGGCGGGCGTGGCGTCAACCGCGTTCGCCGAGCGGATCGTCACCCTCCGCTTCGATGCGGATGTGACCCACGCCGCGCCGGGGGACACGATCATGTGGACCGTCTCGGCGTCGTGGTCGGGGTTCTTCTCGCCCGAGCCCTATTTCGAGGGCTACGCGGGCGACTTCCTGGCCAACAACAGCAGCACGGGCCCGGCGGGCTCGTTCGAGGCGCTGCTCGATTGGGAGGCGGGAACGACTTCGAGCGACGGTCCCAGTGTCCTCGGGGTGAACATCCTCCAGCACCCGTTCGTCGGCGTGGTCGATTACTCGAACCCCATCGACATCTTCCGGTTCCGCGTCGAGGTGGAGTCGGCGGCGAGGGGGCTGTTGTGGTATCGGGCCTCGGGCGAGGCGGCGATGGGCGTGCACTGGTGGTTCGACCCGCAGGGGTCGTATGTCATGGAGTCGTCGTCGGCCAGCGTGCGGATCGTGCCCGGGCCCGCGGGTTGGATCGGGATCGCGGGGTCGGCCACGCTCGGCGGGCGGCGGCGGCGTGCATCGCGGGTGTGAGGCGGCGGTTACTTCAGCCGCCGTTCGAGGAAGTGGATATCGACCCCGCCGCGGACGAAGGCGCTGTCGCCCATGAGTTCGCGGTGCAGGGGGATGGTGGTCTTGATCGGCCCGACCTCGAACTCGCGGAGGGCTCGCTCGGCGCGGCGGATGGCCTGCTCGCGGGTCGGGGCGTGGACGATGAGCTTGCCGACCATCGAGTCGTAGGTCGGGGGCACGGAGTAGCCCGGGACGACATGGGTGTCGAGCCGCACGCCCGGCCCGCCCGGCACGCGCCAGGTGTCGATGCGTCCTGGGCTGGGCATGAAGCCGCGGTCGGGGTCCTCGGCGTTGATGCGGCACTCGATGGCGTGCCCGCTGGGGGTGATGTCCTTCTGCTTGAAGGGGAGCGGCTCGCCGGCGGCGACGCGGATCGAGGTCTGCACGATGTCGACGCCGGTGATGAGCTCGGTCACGGGGTGCTCGACCTGCACGCGTGTGTTGACCTCGAGCATGTAGAAGTTCTGGTCGTCGTCCATCAGGAACTCGACCGTCGCGGCGCCGGCGTACTCGGCGGACTTGACCAGCCGGGCGGCGGATTCGCAGACCGCGTCGCGTTTCTTGCGGTCGATGCCCGGGCCGGGCGCTTCCTCGATCAGTTTCTGGTGCCGCCGCTGCACGGAGCAGTCTCGTTCGAAGAGATGGACGGCGTGGCCGTGCTTGTCGCCGATGACCTGCACCTCGACATGGCGGGCCTTCTCGAGGAACTTCTCGATGAAGACCGAGCCGTCGCCGAAGGCGGCGAGGGCCTCCTGCCGGGCGTTGCGGAGGTTGGAGCGGAGGGAGGCCTCGTTGTGGCAGACGCGCATGCCGCGCCCGCCCCCGCCCGCGGCGGCCTTGATGATGACGGGGTATCCGATCTCGCCGGCGGTCTTGACGGCCTCGTCCTCCTCCTCGATCGCGCCCTCGGAGCCCGGGAAGACGGGGACCTTGGCGGCCTTGGCGTAGCGTTTGGCCTCGACCTTGTCGCCCAGCTTGCGCATCGCCTCGGGGCTGGGGCCGATGAACTCGATCTTGCAATCGCGGCAGATCTCGGAGAAATCGGCGCGTTCGGAGAGGAACCCGTAGCCCGGGTGGATCGCGTCGACATCCGCGACCTCGGCGGCGGAGATCAGGCGGGCGATGTTGAGGTAGGACTCCCGCGCCGGCCCGGGCCCGATGCAGATGGCGCGGTCGGCGAGCTTGAGATAGGGGGCGTCCTTGTCGGCCTGGGAGTAGACGCAGACCGCCTCGACCCCGAGCTCGTGACAGGCCCGGAGGATCCGGAGGGCGATCTCGCCACGGTTTGCGATGAGGATGCGTCTGAACATGGTGAGGAGGCACTCGGCACAAGGCACTGGGCACGAGGCGGTGTCGGGGCGTCACTAGTGCCTTGTGCCTAGTGGCCGGCGCCCGATCCGTCAGCTCGGCCTGACCATGAACAGCGGCTGCCCGAACTCAACCGCTTCCCCGTTCTTGACGCACACACGCTCGACCGTGCCCGCGAGCTCGGCCTTGATCTCGTTGAAGACCTTCATTGCCTCGACGATGCAGACCACCGTCCCTTCGCTGACCGACGAGCCGACCGAGATGAACGGGTCGCTGTCGGGGTTGGCGGCGGAGTAGAAGGTCCCGACCATGGGCGATTCGATCGCGACCAGCCCGTCGTCGCCCGCGGCCTCGGGGGCCTCGGCGGCGGCGGCGGGGGCGGCCAGCACCATCGGGGCGCGGTAGGTCGGGGCGATGACCTCGGCCCCGGCGGACCCGCGGCGGATGGTGACCTTCTCCTCCTGGTCCCGCAGGTCCAGTTCGGACAGGTCGTTCTCCACCATCAGTTTGACGAGTTCTTTGAGTCGGCGGATGTCAATCATGGTCTGGCTCCGCGTCGCCCCTCGGTGGGGGCGCGCCGGCGGCGTTCAACTGCGAATCAGATCGAAGCCCACTCGAGGTCCCGGGGCAAGGAGCAGAGGTTGCGCGACCCCCGGGCCGTGACCAGGTAGTCGTCCTCAATCCGGACCCCGCCGATCCCCGGGAGGTAGATCCCGGGCTCGATCGTCACGACATGCCCGGGCTCAAGGACCTCGTGCTCCGAAAGCCGGCTCAGCCGGGGTGACTCGTGCACATTCATCCCCAGCCCGTGCCCGAGCCCGTGCGCGAAACAGGGGCCGTACCCCGCCTCCTCGATCACGCGCCGGGCGGCGGCGTCGACCTGGGCGCCGGTGCGTCCGGGCTTCAGGGCGGCGGCGGCGGCCTCGTGGGCCTCGAGGACGATCTTGTAGATCTCCTTCACCGGGGCCGGCCAGCGCCCGAGCGCGAAGGTGCGGGTCATGTCCCCGTGGTAGCCCATCCAGGTCGCGCCCCAGTCGATCAGCAGGGGGGAATTCCGGCGGATGGGTGTGTCGTCCGGGCGGTAGTGCGGGTGCGACCCGTTCGCCTGCGCGGCGACGATGGTGGTGAACCCGGGCTGGGTGGAGCCCCGGGATTTCATCTGGTACTCGAGCTCGGCGGCGAACTCGATCTCGGTCATGCCGGCGCGCAGGTGACCGAGGGCGGCGACGAGCGCGTCCTGCTGGATCTCGATCGCGCGGGAGATCAGGCGGATTTCCTCGGGGCCCTTGACCTTCCGCATCGCGGCGACGAGCCCGCCGGTGGGCCTGAGCACGCCGACCGGGACCCGGTGCTTCTTGAGCGCCTCGCGCAGGGCCTGCTCCTCGCCGATGGTCATGTGGTCGCGTTGCACGCCGACCGCGCTGAGCCCGCCCCGGTCGTGCATCGAGCGCATCACCTGGGCGATGGCGTCGGTCATCAGCCCGGCGCGCATGACGATCTTGCAGAGCGGGGCGAAGGGCTCGAGCTCCTCCTCGTAGCGCCCGTCGCTGATCAGCACTGGTTTGCCCGGGCCGACGATCAGGACGCTGTCGCCGCCGAGAAACCCCGTGAGGTACCCCACATCGATCGGGTTGCTCACGATCAGGTGGCTCAGGGTCGCGCGGCGCATGGCGGCCCGGAGGCGCTTCATGCGGTCGGCCGCGGCGGCGTGGGCCCGGGCCGACGCGGGCCTCTTGCGGGATTGGCTTCGCTTCGCCATGGGCGGGCATGATAGGCGAAATCGGCGGATCGCGGGCCGGGCGCGCCCCGCGGGGGGAGAACGAAAACGCCCCCGACGCGACGGCGCGCCGGGGGCTCGTGGGGGTTGAGGCCGGTGTCGATCGCCGGGATCAGTTGCAGCCGGTGAGGAAGTCGGAGACGAACCGGTTCAGATCGGCGATGTCGATCACGCCGTCGTTGTTCAGGTCCGCGCCGAGGCGGTCCTGGAGCACGAGGCGGATGAAAAGCTGCACATCGCCCAGGTCGAGCGTGCCGGAGAGATCGAGGTCGACGGGGCAGGCCGCGCCGACATCGAGCCCGAGCATCGCGCCGATCGGCTCGCCGACATGGATGTCGCGGAGGATCGCGCCGGTGGTCCGGTCGGTCTCGATGAGGCGGCCGTTGCTGTCGGCGATGAGGGCGCGGTTGCCGGTGAGGGCGACCATCGCGACGGAGTCGACGGGGGTCTGGTAGTACCCGTTGGCGGCGCCGATGGTCTCGTCGTAGCGGTAGATCCTGCCGTCGATGCCGCCGAGCATGACCTCGAGGCCGGCGAAGGCCATCGAGTTGATCTGCGAGCCGCAGGCGGTGAACCACTGGAACGCGTCGGCGGAGAAATCGTCGTGCAGGCTCGCGCGCTCGGCGATGGTGGAGAGCCCGCCGTGATAGATGTGCCCCCAGTGGACGGCGAGGCTGGTGAGCGAGAAGAACCCGGTGTCGACGCTCGCCACGACGGCGCCGGTCGCGGGGTCGACCTTCTGGATCTCGCCGTCGGTGTCGGCGACATAGAGCCACTGGCCGTCGGTGGTCATCGCGGCCGCGTCCACCGAGATGGGGAAGGCGCCGGTGAGCAGGTTGGTGTCAAGGTCGAACCCGTAGACCGACCCGAAGTCGTCGCCCAGGTAGAGCGTGGTGCCGATCGCGGCCATCGAGTGGACGGGCCCGGCGCACACGCCGAGGAAGGTGACCCCGCCGGTGTCCGTGTCGTAGGCGAGGATGCTGCGGAACTGCGTGCCGATCAGCACGGTGTCGGCCAGCGAGGCGGGGGCGATCGCGGCGGCGGCGAGCAGGGGCAGGGCTTTACTGAGCAGGGTCATCGTGGGCTCCTTCTTCCGAGTGGGGGTGATGGGGTCTGCGTGAACAGGTGGATGATGCACCCGATCCGACGGCCCACAACCCCTCTCTACAGATGGTCGCCAGACGGTCGGCAGATGGACCCGACCCCCGGCGCTCAGATCGCCGGCGGTGGGGCGTGCCGCCCGATGAACCAGCTCAGCAGTTCGGCCCGCGAGGAGACCCCGTAATGCCGATAGACCCGCGTCGCGTGCTCGTGCACCGTGGGCTTGCTCAGCCCGAGCCGGGCGGCGATTTCCTGCTCCGACTGCCCGCGGAGCACCAGGTCGAGCACCTGCCTGGGGCGTGGGGGGAGGTCGGCGATCCCGGGCTCGGTGCCCGAGGCGAGGGCGCGGCCGACCATCGGCATGACCCGGTCGTGCAGGAACGAGAGCAGGCGGCGGTCCCTCGCGCCGAACGCCCGCGAGCCGACCGGGCGGTGGACCCACATGGTGCTCACGGTCCCGGCGTTGGGGAGGCGCCGGATCGAGAAGACATAGTCGTCGATCCCGCACTGGCGGTGGACCTCGTTGAAAGTCTTCGAGCGGCTCCAGACTTCGGGGCCGCCCCAGATCTCGTCCCGCGTCATCGTGACGCCCCGCCCGCCGCCTTCCTCGAAGACCCGGCACAGGACAGGAAACTCGGGTTTCCGCTCGTCCGGGCCGGCCTGGGCGTAATCACGCCATTTCTGGGCCGCGGACGGTGTGGACCACCCCACGCGATAGAGGCTCACGCTGTCGGTGGGCTGGCCCCGGCCCAGGCCCAGCATCTCGCCCCCGATGACCACCTCGGCGTCGAGCAGGCCCCGGAGCGACTCGAACAGGTGGACCGGCCACCCGTCCCGGTCGGCCCCGGTCTCGAGGCACTCGCCGAGGATGTTCATGCACCGCATGATGTCGGTCGCGCGCACGCGCTGGGTTCTCGCCATGGGGAGGGCTCCGGCCCGCACTTTACCTCCCGGGAGGGGGGGATCCAAGCCGATGAATCGGGTCGGGTTTCGCTGTCCGTCTGCATGGAGAGTCCGATATGCCGCGGTTCGAGCACGACATCGCGTACCTGAGTCTTGAGATCGGCTTTGATTCGGCCATCCCGACCTATTCGGGCGGGCTCGGCGTGCTGGCGGGGGACACGCTCCGCGCGGCGGCGGATGTCGGACTTCCGTATGTGGGCGTCACCCTGCTCTACCGCGGGGGGTACTTCTCGCAGCGGATCGGGGAGGACGGGGGGCAGGCCGCCGAGCCCCACCCGTGGCGGCCCGAGGAGATCCTGCGGCCGATGAGCCCCCGGATCATGGTCCCCCTCGACGGGCGGGAGGTGGCGATCCGGGCGTGGCGGCTGGACATCCACGGCGTGCGCGGGCACATCGTGCCGGTGTACTACCTTGACAGCGACCTTCCCGAGAACGACGAGGCGGCGCGGAAGCTGACCAACCGGCTCTACGACGGGGGCCCGGAGCACCGGATCCGGCAGGAGGCGATCCTGGGGATCGGGGGCCGGCGGATGCTGCGGGCGATCGGGCACGATGTCGGCATCCTGCACATGAACGAGGGGCACGCCTCGTTCGCGTGCATCGAGCTGCTCAGCGAGTATTTCGCCCGCGAGCGGGAGGTCTCGGGTCGCGAGGTGCACCTCGACGCGGCGGCGGTCGCGCATGTCCGCAACAAGTGCGTCTTCACGACGCACACGCCGGTCGAGGCGGGGCACGACCGGTTCGGGATCGACATGGTCCGCCACATCGTGGGCGACCACGCCCTCTTCCAGCGCCCCGACCTGTACGGCGAGAACGGCGTGCTCAACACGACGCGGCTGGCGATGAACTTCTCGA
Organism: Phycisphaerales bacterium; assembly: GCA_036732005.1. GTDB lineage: Bacteria > Planctomycetota > Phycisphaerae > Phycisphaerales > UBA1924 > UBA1926. Next base: position 6,728 of record DAINDF010000009.1, on the reverse strand, counting down.
AGTTCTCCAACGCGGTCGCGCGGCGGCACGGGGAGATCAGCCGCGACATGTTCCCGGGGTACCCGATCCGGTCGATCACGAACGGGATCCACGCGGCCTCGTGGGCGTGCCCGGAGATGCGGGCGCTGTTCGACGAGTTCATGCCGCAGTGGCGGGGCGACAACCACGACCTCCGGCTGGCGGCGAAGATCCCCGACGATCGGATCTGGGGGGCGCACGCGAAGGCGAAGGAGAACATGCTCGGGATGGTCCGCGAGCGCACGGGCCGGGCGCTCGACCCCGAGGCGCTGACGGTGGTGTTCGCGCGGCGGATGACCGACTACAAGCGGCCCGGGCTGGTCTTTGCGGACATCGAGCGGCTGCGGCGGATCGCGCGGGATGTAGGCCCGGTCCAGTTCGTGTTCGCGGGCAAGGCCCACCCCCACGACGGGCGGGGTCAGGAGATCATCCGGCAGATCCTGCGGGCCTCGAAGCAGCTCGAGGGCGATGTGCCGGTGGCGTTCATCCAGGACTACGACATCACGATCGCGCGGCACCTCGTCGCGGGGGCGGATGTCTGGCTGAACAACCCCCGCCCCCCGCTCGAGGCGAGCGGGACCAGCGGGATGAAGGCGGCGCTCAACGGGGTGCCCAGCCTCTCGACCCTGGACGGATGGTGGCTGGAGGGGTGCGCCGAGGGCGTGACCGGGTGGGCGATCGGGGACGGGGCGCCCGCCCCGGACAAGGGCCCGGCCTTGGACGACTTCGATGTGGCCCACGCCGAGGCGATCTACGAGAAGATCGAGCGCGTGATCCTCCCGCTGTACCGGCGTGACCGGGCGGGTTGGGCCCGGGTCATGCGGAGTTCGATCGCGCTGAACGGGTCGTACTTCACGACGCAGCGGATGGTCAGCGAGTACGCGCTGCGGGCGTACACCGCCTGACCGGGCGCCCGGGGGCGGGGGCGTGATCGCGGGGCCCGGTGGCGGGTTCGGTCCGGGGGCTGTACGCTTCCGGCATGACGCAGAACCCCTACGCCGGCGATTTCAACCCCGACGCCTTTGACGCCCCGGAGCGGACGAGCGCCCTCGCGGTCGCGTCGCTGGTGCTGAGCTTGATCTGCTGCATCCCGGGGCTCGGGCTGCTGGGCGCGGGCCTTGGCGTGGGCTCGATCATCAGCATCGGGGGCTCGCGGGGCCGGGTCGGGGGCAAGGGCCTGGCGATCGCGGGCATCCTGATCGGGATGCTGGTGACCTTCGCCTGGGTGGGGGTGTATCTGTCGGCCCAGGCGATCATGGGCGAGGCGTCGCAGGTGCTCTACGGCAGGATGCACACCGCGATGGAGGAGGTCGAGGCGGGCAACTACGACGGGGCCCGGGCCCAGTTCGACGGGGCGGCCGCCGGGGCGACCGACGAGCAGTTCGAGGCGTTCCGCGCGGCGTACCGGTCGAACCTCGGGTCGTTCCAGAGCGTGCCGACAAAGTGGTCGGACATCTTCTCCGCCTACATGCAGGTGGGGCAGCAGATCCAGAACTACCAGGGCCGGCAGAACATGATCCCGATCCCGGCGAACTTCGACAGCGGGCCGAGCCTGATGCTCGCGTGGGTGGACCCGACGGGCGGCACGGGCTCGGCGGACCCGAAGATCCCGATGTCGGATCTGTGGGTGGTGCTGGCGGACGGGACGGAGATCCGGCTGATGTCGGCGGCGGCCGCGGCGCCGGCGGGCGAGTCGCCCGCGGCGCCGGGGGACGAGGCGAACCCCGACGATGTGCCCTGACCGCGCGGGCGTGAGCCCGATCATCCGGTGCCGGGAGGTGGCCAAGCGATTCGGCGAGCAGACGGTGCTGCGCGGGATCAACCTGGATGTGATGCCGGGCGAGACGATGGTGATCATGGGGGGCTCGGGCTCGGGCAAGAGCACGATGCTGCGGCTGATGATCGGGTCGTTCCAGCCGAGTTCGGGGTCGATCGAGCTGTTCGGGCGGAACATCTGCGCGATGGGCGAGTCGGAGCTGAACGAGACGCGGAAGAAGTTCGGGATCCTGTTCCAGTCGGGCGCGTTGTTCAACAGCATGACGATCGCGGAGAATGTGGCGCTGCCGCTGCACGAGCACACGGACCTGGACCCGGAGATCATCGACATCCAGGTGAAGATCAAGCTCGAGCTGGTCGGGCTGCGCGAGCACGCGGATAAGTACCCCGCGCAGATCTCGGGGGGGATGAAGAAGCGGGCGGGGCTGGCGCGGGCGCTGGCGCTGGACCCGAAGATCCTGTTCTACGACGAGCCCAGCGCGGGGCTCGACCCGGTGACGAGCGCGCAGATCGACCAGTTGATCGTCGCGCTCTCGAAGCAGCTGGGTGTGACGAGCGTGGTGGTGACGCACGAGATGGACTCGGCGTTCACGATCGCCGACCGGATGGCGATGCTGGACCACGGGCGGATCCTGCGTGTCGATTCGAGGGCGTGGTACGAGGCGCTGCGGGATGAGCCCGAGGAGCGCGCGGCTGGGCGGAGCGAGGAGGATCGGCTGATCCGTCAGTTCCTGCGCGGGGACGCGGACGGGCCGATCACGGCGCGGCAGAGCAGCGAGGCGTACGGGGTGGCGTTGTTCGGGCCCGCGCCGGACAAGGGGCTGCTGCCCACGCCGAGCGTGGAGCCGACGAGGCGGTAGGCGGGCGTGTCCCCGCGGGAGCGTGATATGAGCAACCGTGCTCAGAGGCGGAACGATGTGCTGGCCGGGCTCTTCCTGGTGGTGGCGCTGCTGCTGGCGGTGTTCATCAGTTTCTGGGTGGAGGAGGGCTTCGAGAAGCTCCCGTTCGTGAACCCGCGGACCGAGTATGTGGCGCGGTTCGAGGTGTCGAACGGGGTCGCGGGGCTCAAGCCCGGCAGCCCGGTGACGCTGGGCGGGCTCGAGGTGGGGTCGGTCGAGGCGATCGAGTACCGCGGGCGCGGCGCTGATGGGGAGCCCGAGGCGATCGATGTCCAGCTCTCGGTGGACTCGGAGGTGGTGCTGCACGAGGACGCGGAGATCGTGATGATCGCGCCGCTGCTGGGCAGCCTCTCGGTGATCAACATCTCCGACATCGGGGGCGAGACCGGGGCCCCGGTGCTGGCGGAGGGGTCGGTGATCGCGGCGGGCCGGCCCGGGGGGCTGGCGAACATCGACGGGGTCGTCTCGGGGATGCAGGAACTGGTGAACCGGGCGAACGAGATCGCCGCGGATGTGGCGCCCAAGGTCGGGCCGATCACGGACGATGTGGGGATCGCGATCGCGAACGCGCGCGAGTTCGCCGAGAGCATGCGGATCAACCAGGAGCGGTGGATCACCAAGGCGGACTCGATCCTCGACAACGCCGACGGCGTCTTCCGCGACACCCTGCCCCAGGTCGCCGAGGAGGTGGTGGGGGGGATCGGGGACGCGAGGCGGCTGATGGGGACGGCCCAGGATGTGCTCGACGAGAACCGGGGGGACATCCGCCGCTCGGTCTCGAACATCGAGGGGCTGACGACGCGGGCGCGGTACGACATGCTGGGGCGGGTCGAGCGGCTGATGGACGAGGGGCTGATCGCCGCGGCGAACATGTCGGAGATCGGGGGCCGGATGCTGGCGACGATCGACCGGGTCGAGCCCCCGCTGAACCGGGCGATGGCCAACTTTCAGCTCGCCAGCGGGCAGGCGGTGCTGCTGATCGAGGAGATCCGGGCGGCCCCGTGGCGGGCGCTCAAGGAGCCCGACGAGAAGGCCAAGCGCGAGGAGGTCCTCTACTCGGCCGTCCGGCGGTACGCGGAGACGGTGGAACGGCTCCGCGACGCGAGCGCTTCGCTCGAGTCGGTCCTGCAGGGGGCAAGGGCGGGGGGACGCGAGGTGGACCCCGAGCAGGTGCTCGACATGACGACCGAGATCAAGCGGTCCTTCGGGGCGTACTCGCAGGCCGAGCAGGACCTGCTCTCGCTGATCGCACGGCAGACGGGGCGGGGCGGCTCGAACTGATCTCGAACCGAGTCTGTTCAGAACCCGATCTTTTGCTGTACAATCCGGCCATGAGCGGGACGCGGCAGCACTACGAGCGGGCGTTCGAGGCGTGGCTCCGGCGGGAGGGGCTCCCGCATGTGCTGGTGGACGACGCGCGGCGGGCGATCCTGCCGCCGGGGGCGACGCCCGCGCTGCTCGACGCCGTGGGGGGGACGCACCGACTCAAGTCGTTCGACTTCGTGGTGTACGGGGCGGATCGGCACGCGCTGGTGGAGGTCAAGGGGCGTCGGGTGGACCTGCGGCGGGGCGGATCGGGGCGGCGGGAGTCGTGGACGACGACGGACGACATCCGGTCGTTGACCGCGTGGGAGGGGCTGTTCGGCGAGCCGTTCGGGGCGGTGCTGGTGTTCATGTACTGGCTGGACGGGCCCGCGGCGTCGGCCGGGGAGCCGCGGGTCTTCCGGTTCGAGGGCCGGGTGTATGCGCACCGCGCGGTCCGGCTGTCGGACTACACGCGGGAGATGAAGCCCCGGAGCCCGAAGTGGGGGACGGTGGACCTGCCGACGGAGGCGTTCGAGCGTGTCGCCATGAGCATCGGGCGGGTGCTCACCCCGCCCGATCCGGTGCTGTTCGAGCCGAAGCCGGGCCCGGGAGGGGGCCAGGGCTCGGTCTCGGGGGCGGGTGGGCCCGGGGTTGAGCGGGCTGGGGCCCTCGCTTAGCATCCGCGGTATGCAGAAAGACCCCGGACAGCGGCGTGCGGCGATGACGGCGTTTGTGGCGGGCCTTGCCGTCTTCGCGGCCGAGGCGCTGGCCCAGGCGGAGCGGCTGACGCCCCCCGAGAACGCGAGCGGGATCAAGGGCAAGCCCTGGCTGACGGGGTTCGTGCTGCTGATCGTGGTCGCGGTGGTGGGCGTCGGGGCGTTCCTGAAGTCCAAGCGCGGGCACCAGGACTGAGCCGGCGGGTATTCAAGTCGTGGCGGGCATGGAAAGGGACGCGATGACCCGGTCAGATTCGAGCGGCGGTGCGGCGCGGAAGCAGCGGATCGGCGCGACGGGGGCGCTGGTGGGGCTCAACGCGGTGCTGCTGGGTGTGCTGGCGTTCGTGGAGTTCGGGCCCCTGGCGACGGCGCAGCCCGCCGACCCGGCGGCCGGGACGCCCAGGTCGCGCGGCGAGTACATGCTGGTGGGCGGGGAGATCCAGACCGGCAATTCGAACGCGGTGTATGTGATTGACTCGGTCAATCAGGAGATGATCGTGCTCCGGTGGGAGGACGGGCGGAATGTGCTCAGCGGGATCGGGTACCGGGACCTGAACGCGGACCTGCAGGCGAGGACGAGGCGATGAACCACGACACGACCGGGCCGGCGCGGTCCCCGGACCGCGGGGCGACGCGCGGGGCGCTGTGGGTGCTGGCGGCGGTGCTGGCGGGGCTGATCGTCCTGCGGGCCGGCGGGCTGGGCCCGGAGAGCACCGCGCTGGCGGACATGGTCTCCGACAGCGGCACCTACACCGCGATGACCACGCGGAGCGGGTCCGAGGAACTGCTCTATGTGATCGATGATCGCGCCGAGCAGTTGATGCTCTTCCGGGTCCGCGGGACCAACTCGGTCGAATTGATCGACCGGCAGGACCTCAAGCAGATGTTCACCGCGGCCCGGGCGGCGGCGCTCGGGGCCCAGCCCGGACGGGCCAGGCCGTAAGGTGCCGATCGTTCCACTCCCCCAGTTCGAGGCCGATCTCGAGGCGGACCGCCGGGAGCGTCTGATCGCCTCGCTGGTCGGGCGTGGGCACGAGCGCGCGGGGATCGAGGGTCTGCCGGCGGAGGACCTGGAGCGGCTGGAGCGGAAGAAGGCGCCATCGACGCTGGTCGTCCGCTACGGGGCGACGATGATGATCGGGGAGTTCCCGTACGGCGGGGACATCACGCCGGGCTGCGGGTCCAAGGTGGTCGTGCGGACGCACCGGGGCACGGAGATCGGGGAGATGCTCACGGCGACCTGCCCCAACTCGGGGTGCGGGTCGAGCGTTTCGCGGCAGCAGATGCTCGAGTACATCGAGAATTCGGGGGGGCGGCAGTACCCGTTCTCAACGGACGGGCGCGTGCTCCGCGTGGCGACGCGGGAGGACCTGGACGCGCAGGCTCGGCTCGAGCAGTCCCGCCACGGGCTCCGCCTGGAGGCCAAGTCGATCGTCGAGTCGCTCGGGCTGCCGATGAAGATCGTTGACGCCGAGCCGATCCTGGGCGGCGAGCGGATTACTTACTACTACACCTCGGACGACCGGGTGGACTTCCGGGACCTGGTGCGCGAGCTGGGCGGGCTGCACCGGGCGCGGGTCGATCTCCGCCAGGTCGGGGCGCGGGACGAGGCGCGGATCTCCGCGGACTACGAGAAGTGCGGGCAGTACTGCTGCTGCAAGAATTTCCTGAAGGTCCTCCGCCCGGTGAACATGAAGTCCGCCAAGGTGCAGAAGGCGACGCTCGACCCGGTGAAGATCTCGGGGCGGTGCGGGCGGCTCATGTGCTGCCTGCGGTACGAGGACGAGACCTACGAGGACCTTGCCAAGCGTCTCCCGAAACGCAAGGCCCGGGTCGGCACGCCGGACGGCGACGGGCTGGTGATCTCGACGCAGATCCTGACGCAGCTGGTGCTCGTCAGGCTCGAAGATTCGGGGGAGGAGCAGGCCTATCCGGTCGAGGAGATCGGGGCGCCCGGCGAGCGGCGCGCGTCCTCGGGCCCGGCGCGGCAGGCGCCGGCGAAGCCCGTGCGGCG
>DAINDF010000008.1:0-166611 GCA_036732005.1 Phycisphaerales bacterium | reverse complement strand
CGACCCGGTCGGAGACCGTGACATGCGAGAACTTCATCTGGCGCGTGTACAAGGATGGCCGAGGGATCTATCAGGCCGAGCACCGCACGAAGGAGCACGATGTCCGGCGCTCACTTCGGTACCGCGACAGGCGGCAGGCGCTGCGGGCCCTGCAGGAAGTGGACCGGTGGCTGCGGGACCAGATCGACGGGAGCCGGTCGAACGGCCGGACCCGCGAGGTGACCATCGGTGAAGGGATTCAGCTGATGCTCGCGTCGAGGAGCGCCAAGATGTCCCAGGGGCGGTTCGGCGCCTCATCGCTCAAGAAGTACGAGCAGGTGCTCGCCGCGTTCTCGAGCCACGCGGGACGCCGGCGGCTGACGCACTGGTCCGGGTTCACCCCCGCGGCGCTCCAGCAGTTCCTGACCGACATGCACGAGACACGCGGCCTGTCCAGCAAATCCCTGAACGGCTACGCGAGGATCGTGCATGGTGTGTTCGTGCACCTGATCGAGGAGCAGCGGCTCCTGTCGAGAGAACTCATGTTCAGGTACCGTGAAGTTCCCGAGATCCGGGATCGTCGGCATGTCTTCACCGACGAGCAGGTCGACGCGATGCTCGAGCGGGCTCGCGCCGGCGTGCGGACCGCGTGGATGTACCCCGTCCTGCTGACCCTTGCCCGCACCGGCGTCCGCCGGGACGAGCTGCGGAACATCCGGTGGGAGGACCTGGATTTCGATCGGGGGTTGCTCGTCGTTGTCCACGCCCCCGACAAGGACCGCACGACCAAGGGGAAGAAGTCGAGGCGGGTCCCGCTGACCCAGGATGTCGTGGAGGCACTCGCCGGGCTCAAACGCCACCCGGACGGGTTCGTCTTCCGGTCCAAGACCGGCTGTCGGCTCAACCCCGACAACACGCTCGCGGCGTTCAAGAAGGAGATCGTCACGCCGCTCGCCGGTCGGTTCCCGCCGGCGCCCGGCGAGACCTCGTTCGCCGACAGCGTGCTGCACAGCTTCCGCCACTACGCGATCAACCTCGCACGGCGGAAGGGGATGTCGCCCGAGCTCCGCCGGGAGATCTTCGGGCACGAGGACGAAGAGACCCATGACCTCTACCAGGACATCAAAGACGACGAGTTGCTGGCGTGGCAACGGGCCATGTCCGGCGGGGCAACCCAGAACTCCCGGCACGGCCGGCCGACCGGCACCGGGAGCATCGAACCGAAGATCAAGTCGAACCAGGGACCACGGGTCCGGAAGGGATCAGCGAACACGGATTTGACAGAGGATTTGACAGAGTCCCACGGCACAAAGGACGCGCCCCAATGAAAATGCCTGAAAACAAGGCACTTCCGAGAAGGGACGCAGATTCAAGCGGAGAGGGGGGGACTGATCTGCGGCAGCCCGGCGGATGGGCCCGAATCGCGGCAGATCGTCGTAACGCTCGTTTCCGCAACGCGTTAGCCGCACGCCGCTCTTCCGGCTCGAACACGCGTTTTGCCGGCTTTGAACCTCGGGACTAGGGCAGTAATAGGGCAGTCAGGAAGCTGTGGCGGATTGGCTTCGCTTCATGATCGCGGCCGCCGCATCCGGCTTCGTCTCGACGACAGGCTCGCTCGGACGGCTTGACCGATACGGGCCATCGAGTCGATCCCGCAGCACTTCAATGAGCTTGGTCGCGCGTTCTGCCGACTCTGCGGGGAGGTCCGAGACGCTCTTCATCCCGCGCAGCGCCTCACAGATTCGCTTGGCCACGCTCCCTTTGTTGAAGCTGATGCCGTGGGCATCGAGGGCTGCCGAGACTCTGTCCGCGAGTAATCCCCCACGGCTTAGGTCGAGGGTCCCCTTGGCTGACTCCGGTAGGTGCTTCTTGTAGATCGCCAGGACATGATCGAGGTACCACGCTTCATCGAAGATATCCTCGATCGCGCAGGAGCCCTGCATCCCGGTGACATCGCCGAGCAGAGCTGTTTCCGCCTTGTTGTCGCGGTACCGGGTGAGCCAATTCTTGACGAACCGGTCACAGGCGCCTCGCCCCTCCGCGTCAGAATCGTAGAGCACGACGGGCGCGAGCCCCTGCCCCACCATGAAGGTCCCAAGGTATGTCGCTTCGTTTGCGCCACCCGCAGCGGTAATGACGGTATCCGGCGGCAGGCCGGCCTTGCCCGACCGTGCGACGAGATCCGAAAGCGCCGTGACGATCCAATAGTCGTGGACACCTTCGACTATCAAGTTCTTGTCACCGAGGGGCATGCCCAGCCGGCCCGACATGCCAAGGGCCGCTTGTAGCGTGAGCTTGGCTTCGGGTGACGAGTCGAACAACGACTCGGAGACGGAGGTCCCCGCGTCGCCGTCTGCCAAGACCCGGATTCGGTCCGGCTCCAAGAGGTTGATCATGAAGGGCAGGTGCGTGGTGTAGATCATGGAGTTGACGCCCGAGTACTCTTCAAGCCGAGCGAGCAGATTGCGCTGGGCGTCCGGGTGCAGGTGCAGGCCGGGCTCGTCGAGCAGGATCACCGTGTTTTTCAGGTCTCCCTGCGTCTCGTGCAGCAACTTGGCGTCGAACGAGAAGAACCACTGGAAGCCCCGCGATCGCTCCTCCAGCTTGATCCGACTCTGCTCACCCGGCGCCTTGACGAAAGTGAAGAAACTCATGCCATCGGCGTGCAGCTCGACCTCGTAGGCCATCTGCTCCCAGTGGCTTGCCATCTTCTTGGTGATGGTCTCGCTACCGTCCGAAAGGTCGTAGGCACGCTCCGACACATCGCCACTGGCGCCGGCGACGAGCTCGTCCAGCTCCAGCCCCGCGAGGGATAAGAGCGTCAAGATCGCTTTGTCTTCCGGCGTCGGAGACCCCGCGCGTTGCTTCACTTCATCGAGCTTCGCCGTCCCCTTGAATACCTCGTACTCATCCATGTAGACGAACTTTGGGAGCGTCGCCTCGACAGCGGTCACGAACTCTGGCGCCGCATCCTCCGGACTCTGCACGACAAACTCGCCGGCGTATGTTCGCCCGACACGCACCGAGTCTCCGGCTTTGATCGTGCCGTGCTTGGAGAGCGTGGCCACATCTCTGGTTTCGACCTCGAACTCCGCAGAGCACACGACATGCGCCTCGTCCCGACCATCGCGATGTCCGCGCGGCCACTCGTCCCGCATCCGGTACGGCTCCTTGACCGCTGGGTTGAGCTTGTGCAGTGCCTTGAGCAGCGATGTCTTCCCAGACTCATTCTTCCCGACGACAACGGTGAGCGGTGACACGCGGACCATGCCCGAGTCGAGGATCGATTTGAACATCCGAACATGGAACGACTTCAGCTTCATCGCCAACCTCCGTGACCAGCTGCAGATTCCGGCGCCTCGCCCGACCCAAACACGCACCGCATATACTAGCCGCGCACCACAACCAACCCCACGCCTCGCCCGCGGCGGGGTCGTCGCCCCCATATCCTGTACCACACGCGAGTCTACCGGAGACCCCGCATCGCATGCCCACGCTCGATTGGATAGGCAAACAGGCCGTCGTCGGCCATCACCGGCGGGTGCCGTACCGGCTGCTGCACTCCGACCGGGCGCTGTCCGCCGGCGATCCGGACGCCGGCAACCTGCTGGTGCAGGGGGACAACCTGGAGGCCCTCAAGGCCCTGCTGCCGTACTACGCCGGGCAGGTCAAATGCATCTACATCGACCCGCCGTACAACACCGGCAACGAGGGCTGGATCTACAGCGACAATGTCAACAGCCCCTGAAATACGCCGGCAGCTCGGCGAGACGGTTGGCGAGGCTGTGGCCGCTGACAAAATTGTTGTGGTTCACAGGCTCGCCAACAAACATCGAGCCTATTCGAGCAGATCTGACATCAGCACGAACTGCGGGCGCAGGGAAGGACCCACAGCGTGGCCGGCTTCGCTGCAAGCTACGACGGAATCGTCTCGACATACAGCAATCGTTGAAATCCAATAAACGTGCCCCTGATCTCAGACACCGGCCCAAGCTCCCGTACTGCATCGTCGACCGACCGATACTGCAGATCGAGTAGATTTGGAAGCTTCCTGTCATCCAGCTCGTCAATGCCATGCTGAATGTAGTGCGAAAGGACAAACTCCACGAAGTCTCGCTGCGCACCGCTGTACTTCGAAGAAATCAATGATCGACGCGCCGCCACTCGGTCCGCTCGGCTGACCGGTGATGTGGCGAAAGCGATGTAGGACAGCACATCAAAGAGATCGCTGTCTACAGCGCGAATCATCCGAGAAACATCGCCGAGCTGCTGCTTGGTGTACCCCTTTTCCAGAAGCCCCTCCATCAGAGCGCGTCGGGTATCCGGCCGACTCCAAAGCTCGCGCAGCTGGTCCTCGGTTTCGAAGAGCTCGGGCAGATCACCGAATAGCCGCTCGATGAACTCCACGATTGACAACGGTCGTCCATCCGGGCTCCAGAATGACGTGGAGACCATGTGATCGATCAGCCGCTCTTTGCCATCGGCTAGCTTCACGCGTGCCCTGCGTCGCGGTTCCGGATCCGGCTCAGGATCGGGATCAGGTTCAGGACCGGGATCCGGCGGCTCGGGGCGTGGCGGTATCGGAACTGGTACCTCAGGCTCGCCGTCCCATTCGGGGTCGTTGAAGTGCTCGTAGGCCTTCACGAAATCCCAAATCGTGAAGTAGTCCTTGCCGTCGTATAGTCGGGTGCCGCGTCCGATGATCTGTTTGAACTCGATCATGGACTTGATCGGCCGCATCAGGACGATGTGGCGGACGTTCCGGGCGTCCACACCGGTTGACAGCTTCCGAGAGGTCGTGAGCACCGTCGGGATGGTCTTCTCGTTGTCCTGGAACTTCCGAAGAAACTGCTCGCCGGCCTCGCCGTCGAACGCCGTAACACGCACGCAGTAGTCCGTGTCCGGCGCGTCCTTCATCTGATTGATCAGATCCCGCACCGCCGCGGCATGTGCTTGCGTTGCGCAGAACACGATGGCCTTCTCGGCCTGGTTGACCCGGTCCATGAAGATCTTGACACGAGCGGCTTCGCGCTCACGGATCTCGATCACCCGATTGAAGTCCTCTTCCTTGTACCGCTTGCCTTCCTCGATCTCGCCTTCCAGTACTTCGTCGTCCGAGGTGTACACGTATTCGTCCAGCGTCGTCTGGATCTGCTGCACTTTGAACGGTGTCAGATAGCCGTCGTTGATCCCGTCCTTGAGCGAGTAGACATACGCGGGCTCGCCGAAGTACGCGTAAGTGTCGGCATTGATCTTCCGCTTGGGCGTCGCCGTCAGGCCGATCTGAACAGCTGGTGCAAAGTACTCCAAGATCCCTCGCCACGAGCTCTCGTCCTGAGCGCCGCCGCGGTGGCACTCGTCGATGATGACGAGGTCGAAGAAGTCCGGGGGGTACTCGCCGAAGCTCGGCTGGGGCTCGCCGTCGGGTCCCCGACCGGTCATGAAGGTCTGGAAGATCGTGAAGAACACACTGCCGTTCTTGGGAACGCGGCCCCTCTTGCGTATCGCCTCGGGGTCGATCCGCACCATCGCGTCGTCGGGGAAGGCGCCGAACGCGTTGAAGGCCTGGTTGGCGAGGATGTTGCGGTCGGCGAGGAAAAGGATGCGTGGCCGGCGCGACCCCTCCGGCCGACCCGCCCGCCACTCCGTCAGATTCCACCGGCTCTGGAACAACTTCCACGCGATCTGAAACGCGATCGCTGTCTTGCCCGTGCCAGTCGCAAGCGTGAGCAGGATCCGATCGTCCCCCCGTTCAATCGCCTCAAGGGCTTTGGTGATCGCATTGTGCTGATAGTACCGGGGCTGCCATTGCCCGCCCTTATCCTCGAACGGCACGTCACCGAACGCATCGCGCCATGCGTTGGCCTCGTCAAAGACCTCGCCCCACATCTCATCCGGCGTTGGGTATCCATCGACTGGTCCCTCGGCTCCGGTCTCCATGTCTGCCCGGTAGATCCCGTGACCATTGGTCGAGTACGCGAAGCGTGCCTGTAGCTTCTCTGCGTATCGCTTTGCCTGGGCGAGGCCCTCGGTGACGCCTAGCGATTCCTTCTTCGCCTCGATCACGGCAAGTTTGCGATCCTTGTGGATGAGCACGTAGTCGGCGACGTCCTGATCACCACGGCGCCCAGCGCCAATCAGTCGCCCGAGCGTGATCACCTCTCGGCGCACGCGGCTGCCGATTACCTTGCCCCAGCCCGCCTCCGTGAGCAATGGGTCGATGAGCTCCGCTCTGGTCTCCGCCTCATTTCTCACGATCGTCCTCTCGCTCGAACTTGCCGGCGAAGCGTCTTCCAGTCCTGACGGAGCCCCTCCATGCGGTGCAACATCCGGTGGCAGTTCGCACAAACCGTGATCAGATCGTCGACTCTTGTAACCACACGATCGTTGAGGTTCTTGAGCGCCTCGATATGGTGCGCCTCGGCAAAGCCGCGACCGAGTTCGCCATAGCGATCAATGAAGCGCAGATCGCAAACGCGGCAGGCAAATCGATCTCGCTGCTTGCACCGATCGGCGACGGACTTCCGGCGTTCAAACTGGCGATGAAGCCGAACAATGCGACTTTCGATCCCCGAGTAGTCATCGTCATCCTGCGACCCGCTCACAGCCTCGCTCACCCGGGCGAAGAACCGCGCAGCATCCTGCGCGAACCGCCGCCGAGCTGAAGCGTTGGAGATGGGGTCGTGAAAGTAGAGTCCGTAGTACCCGCTGCCCCAAAGACGCTCGTGCACCGGGCAGCCAAAGAGCTTCCTGGGCAGGCCCTCCCTGAGGTGACTGTACCCTTGCGTGTCGACCTCCTTGCCGGTGATCGTCCGCTCGGGCGCCAAACTTGGCGGGGCAATATCCACGACTTTCTGTACCGACTGGTCCCCTCCAACAAATCCGCAGTAGAGCCTTCTCGCTCTTCCTCCTGTCCAGCGATCCGCCCAGATCTCAAGCGTTGGGCCGCGACGGCTGAGCCGACCGACGAACGCGCTCCACCCGTCCGTTGCCTCGGCGCCGATGTTGAGCCGCCTTGGCTGTATGCCGAGCGATGCCGCGTCCGGCGCCAGGAGTCTGACGACTTCGGTCGCAGCTTCTTTTAGTAGGTGGCGATCACGGTGCGCCATCAGCCCGGCTCCTCAGATGCTCACTGCCCCTCATAACTCCGCACGATCAACGGCTTCGCCTTCTCCAGCGACGCCGCGTCATCCACGAACACCTCGAGATCCCCCGTCCCCCAGTGCCCCACGCCGGTGACGTCGGTCGTGAACCCCTGCTCAAGCTCCACCGTGCCCGGGTCTACCTTCAGGAACACCTTGATGCCCTTCTTCTGGATCACCACCGAGGCAAAGTTCTTGATGCGGCGGTACGCGAAGTAGAGCTTCAGCGGCTTCTCGATCACGTCATCGCCCAGGCCCGTGATGAACGACCGCAGCTCGTCCACCAGCTCGGCCATTTCCGCGTCCATCTCCGCGAGCACCTGGGGCAGCGGCTTGTCGCCCGGGTACTTCTTCACGTACCCGCCCGCGCCGGCGTCCCCGGTCGCCCCGGCCGCGGCAGCCGTTCCGCCCGACACCGGCGCCGCCTCAGCCGCCGTCACCGTCGTCGCCAGCTCCAGCGCCAGCAGCCCGTCGCCGAACCGCTTGTACCGCACAAGGTCGATGTTGCGGTTGATCTGCCGGATCGCGTGCTCGTCGAACTTGGTGAAGTCTGCCGCCACACAGATCAGCCGCGGGCCCGTCCAATCGATCTCCTCGGCCTCCTCGGCTCCAAGTCGCTTGAGCACGAGCAGCTCGAAGTCCGCCTTGTGGTCCATCAGCCAGTCGAGGTAATAGAGCCCCTGATTGATCACATTCTCGCTGATCTTCCGCTTGTACTCCACGATCACCGGCGAGCCGTTCTCGTCGATGCCGAGCGTGTCGATCCGCCCGCCGTGCACCGAGCCGGTCGAGTGCTCGCTGGCGAGGAACCGCACGCCGAGCAATGTGTCGAGGTTCTGCTCGAAGAGCGTCTGCAGCGGCTTCTCCAGCCCGGAGGCCGAGCCCGCGATCTCGGTCGCTGTGTTGGACTGGATGTTGAAGAGCTTGATCTCGCTCATGCAGTTACCCCTGCTAGCTCCGATGTCCTGGCTTGGGTGTGCTCGAGCTCGCCACCGAAGGCCGTGCGCAGCAGCGAGGAGCGAAGCGACTGGAGCATCGCGAGCTTTCGATGGCGAAGATCGACGGCGTCCTGCACCGACTCGATGATTCCATCAAGCCGTTCAGCGATGTCGCGTTGCTGTTCGATCGCCGGACAGGTGAACAGGAACGCTTCGATCTGCTTCCCGCTGATGTGTGGAACACCAGTGCCCGTCTGCCCACCGACCATCTGTTCGATGAACGACCTGCTGCTGATCAGATGATACAGAAACCGCGGCCACAGACTGTCTCGGCAACGAAGACGTGCAACCCGCTGGACAAGAAGACTTGGCACGTCTTCATCTGTGAGCATCGCCCGTTTGAAGCCGGTGGAAATCCATGGACGATCCATCGCGATGACGACATCATCAGTCTGCAGCCAGAACCGGTCATACGCATCAGTGTCGTCTGCGGGCCATCGCTTCAGTCCATCCCAGCGCGTTGCGCCCGGGACGATGTTGTCACCTCTCAAGAGGCGAATGCCGCTGGGCTCGTCGGTGTATCCCGCGCTCTTGAATGCCGGTCCTGCCAGCAGATCGATGTGATCTCCAAGCCTCGCATCGGCGGTGCCTTCACAGCCAAGAAGTAGAGCATCCCTTTCTCGCTCAACGAGATGTGTGAGCGGCGCGATCGCTGCCTGTGTAGCCGCCTCCGCCTGCTCAATCGCCTCAAACGCCTCGTCGAGGATCGCCACGATCCGCTTCTGCTCGGCGAGCGGGGGAAGGGGGACGACAAGCTGCGCGAGCTCCTTCCACTTGAGATTGTTGATGTTCATCCCATCGGACAACTGCCGAAGGTGGTCGCGATACAGATCTGACTGCGTGATCCAGTACAGATATCGCGGTAACACGAGTTCGCATGGGATCAGCAGCCCCATAAAGCCGCCAAACGCATAGTCCTCGTCTGTGTCGACGATCGCGACTTTGCCGAGATGACTCTTGCTACCGCTTGCCGTGCAGATCAGAAGCGTGTCCCGACGGATGCGCTTTGACTCGGGAATCTCGATGTCGTCGCGAATGTACCGCAACTCATCGAACACCAGCTTTCCGGTATCACGGTCGACGTTGTTCGCGCGGAGTACGACATTGCTCGACTCAGAGACTTCATCCGCCTTCTTGTAGGTCAGGCCACGGCGAAACTCGCTGAGTTCACCGAGCGTCTTGGTCTCCCACCCCGCCCTCACAGCATCCCCCTGATGCTCGCGAGCACCTCCGCCGCCTCGGCGTCCAGGGCCTCGATCTCGTCGAGGATTTCCGCCGGCGTGCGCGTGTCCGCCTCGTCCGGGCAGTTGGGGTTCTTGGGCGACAAGTCGAGCGTCTGGGCGACCAGATCGCCCACCGACACCAACCACGACTTCTCACTCTCGGGCCGCGTCCGCTGCATCTCCACGAACTCGGCGAGGTCTTCGTCGTTCAGCGGGTCGGTCTTGCCCAGGCTCCGCCCAGGATCAAGCTGATAGAACCAGATGTCCTTGGTCGGCTTGCCCTTCTCGAAGAACAGCACCACGGTCTTCACGCCCGCACCCAGGAAGGTCTTGGCCGGGCAGTCGAGCACGGTGTGCAGGTCGCAGCTCTCCAGCAGCTCCTTCCGCAGAGCCTTGGCGGCGTTGTCCATGTTGCTCAGGAATGTGTTCTTGATGACCACCGCGGCCCGCCCGCCGGGCTTGAGCCGCTTGATGAAGTGCTGCATGAACAGGAACGCGGTCTCGCCCGAGCGGATCGGGAAGTTGTGCTGGACCTCCTTGCGCTCCTTGCCGCCGAAGGGCGGGTTGGTCAGGATGATGTCGAACTGATCCTTGGGCTGGACGTCGGCGATGTTCTCTTCGAGCGTGTTGGTGCGCACGATGTTGGGGACATCGATGCCGTGGAGGATCGAGTTCATGATCCCGAGCGCGTAGGCGAGGGACTTCTTCTCCTTGCCGTGGAAGGTCTTCGCCTGGAGCGTGGCGAGCGCCTTGGTGCTCTTGGCGTTCGGCCGCATGTACTCGAACGCCTCGCACAAGAAGCCGGCCGAGCCGCACGCGGGGTCGTAGATGGTCTCGCCGATCTGGGGATCGATGACCCGAATCATGGCGCGGATCAGCGGGCGCGGCGTGTAGTACTGCCCGCCGGTACGCCCGGCGTTGCCCATGTTCTTGATGCGAGTCTCGTAGAGGTCGCCGAGCTCGTGCTTGGCCTTCTGCGAGTTGAACTTCAGCCCGTCGGCGAGCTCCAGCACATCCCGCAGGATGTACCCGCTCTTGATGGACTGATCGACATCGGCGAAGACGGCGCCGATCTTGTACTCGATCGTGTCCGGGTCTTCGGCGGTCTGCTTGAAGGATTCGAGATACGGGAACAGCTCGCCATTCACGAAGGCGATCAGGTCGTCGCCCGTCAGGGCCGCGTCGTGGTCAAATGAGCCGTCGGCCCTCTTGGGGGCCGCCCACGCGGACCAGCGGAACTTCGGGTCGAGGATCGGCTTGGCGGTCGTGCCCTTGAGCTCGGCCTCGGCGGCCCGCTCGGTCTCCAAGTCGTCCAGGTACTTCAGGAAGAGGATCCAAGCGGTCTGCTCGGCATAGTCGAGCTCCGAGTCGCAGCCCTCGTCCTTCCACAGCACGTCGTCGATGTTCTTGAATGTCTGTTCAAACATAGTCGCTCGGATGGCAGAACCAGCCGGGCGGGGCGGCCGCTCCCCTCGATCCACGGCGTTGCCGAGTATATGGCGAACGGCGGGGAGGGGCTGTCGACCCTATGTCAGTTGCGGGCTCGGTCCAACCACGCGAGCGAGAGCGGCTCGACAGCCTTTTTGTGATCGCGAGTCGGCCGCCACGTCTGCCCGCCTCGGCGCTGGATGTACCCCGCATTCTCCAGCATGTGCGTCAGCAACGGCCACCCCGGGCGTCCCTCGGGCGTCATCTTGCACGGGTGCCCCCACGGCAGGCGTCGGAGATACCGGTCGCTGATCACCCACGTCCACTTCCGTTCCCTGGCGATGATCAGCAGGGCGTAGTCGAACGCCAGTGCGATCCGTGGCTCCATGTCGTGCGGGCTCCACGGCCGCTCGATCTCGCCGCGGTCGTACGCGGGGGCGATCTGGTCGTAGAACACGCCGGCGCCGTCGATCGTGATCAACGGCGGGCGGAACAGCACATCGTCAGGCATGACGCTCACGCCGGGGTCGAACACCGAGCTGATGCCCTCGCTGTCGATCAGGTCGAGGAACCGCTGCACCTCCTTGTCGGTCATCTTCTTGGCGGGGTAGTGTGCCGCACGGCTCGGCCGCACCACCGGTCCACGCTTCGGCCGCGGGCGCCGAGGGACGGGCGGCTTCGAAGGCTTCAGGTCCACGGTCGTCGGATTGCCCATGAGCTGCATCAATCGGTTGCACGGTCCCGCCACATCGCCCGCCATCTGCAGCACCTGCAGGTGCCGTTTCCGCCACACATCCGATCGGCGTTCAAGTTCCTTCTGAAATGCGACGCCACCGGCACCCCAGAGATCGACGATCCGCCCGGCGGTCACGGCATGGCCTTGAGGCGAGCCGTGCATCAACAGGGCGTCAATGCCCACGAGCCATGCCTTCTCGATGTCGGTGAGTCCCTCGTTGGTCATGGGTGCCTCCGGCGTGCTCGACGGCGAAGCCGTCGACGGATTTTTTTTGAAGGCCGCCCTCGGCCGTTGGGTCGAGGGCGGCGAGGTCATTGCGGGATCCGGCCGAGTTCGCCGGGATCCTCAGGCGGCTCGTTGTTGACGGCGGCAGTCATCGCAGCCCTTGGGGATGTAGGGCTCCCAGCATTCGCCTCGGCAAGGCGTTGCGATTTCGACGGTTACGGCATCGAGGACGATGGGCCGCCATTTGTACGCCTGCCTGCATGTTGCGGGTCCGCATGGCTCAGGCAGGCTTAGAACTCGACGGTCAACCAGATCGGCGGGGATCGCTAACTCGAACGCAACCTCCTCGTTTTCGAGATCGGCGACCGCAGCGGAGATCATCGTCGCCGCGAGTTCACGGAGTGCCGGCTCGCCTTTGTTGGCGAACTCCGAAAGCATCTCCGAGAGATCGCGAATGATGCCGTCGGCGACCTTCGTGACCTCGGCGTCAGTCAGCGCGGGCCCGGCGTTCATGCTCGCGAGCCGATCCTCGATGATGCGGATGCGGCTGCTCGTCTCGTCGATCGCGTCATTGACCGCGGCATCGTCCGGCCCGCCGAGCCGCGAGAGCTGCGACCGGTACCGCTTCCGAAGCTTCTCAAGCTCAACGAGGAGGGCTTTGCTCTCGCCCGCGCCGCCGAGCCGCTCCTGATCCTGCTCGGCGATCTCCGCGATGATTCGATCTCGCAAGTCAGGGAGCGAGCAGATCAGGGATTCGATCTTCTGCAACGCGGCCCGATGCAGCGGCGCCGATGGCAGCCATCGACGGAGCGGCGAGTCGGCGGGCGCGGAATCCCTCGCATCGCTGAGCCAGTAGTAGACGCGCGACGGCTTTCCGCTTGCCTTCGCGATCATGGGCTTGCCGGTCGTCCGCTCGGTCATGATTCCGGAAAGCAGATGATGCCGCCGTCCGTTGTCGGACTTGGGTTCCTGGATCTTGCCGGTCTTGATCCGATCGCGGTAGTCCTGCTGCTCCTTCTCCGCGGCGCGCTTGAGCTCGGGCGGCAGGTAGTCAGCGAGCGCCGGATACCGGACGATGAACCAGTCGTTCGACGGCCGGGTCCCGCGGACGACCTTGCCCTTTTGCTTCCCAAGCGGCTGCGGGCGACCGCGCGCCTGATTGACGTAGATCGCAGAGCTGTAGCGGTTGGCGTACCCGACGCCGGTATAGACCTCGTTGCGAAGCAGGTCGCGGACAACCGATGTCGACCAATCCTTCCCGTCCGGCGATGGGATGCCCTCATCGTTGAGAGCGCGGGCGATGCGACTCCCGCCCCATCCATCTTCATGTCGCATCCGGAAGATCCGAACGACGATCGCGCGGAGCGCGGGATCACCAGGGACCAAGGTATCCTTGCCCAGCGAAGACTTCTTCGGGAGCCGAACGCCGTCGGGATACGTCTGCTTGATCTCCTTGGTCTGCGGATCCAGGAACAATCGCGTCCCGTCGGCCAGCCGCCTGATGATGTACTCCGGCTCGCCCGATGGACTCATGCGGAGCTTGTCGATGCCGTACGCCGGCCGCGTTGAATGAACGCGGCGCCCGTTGCGGAGCGCGCTCTGCGAGCCGCGGGCCGACGCATCCGCGATGCTCTGGGCCTGCTGTTGGCTCATGACGGCCTTGACGGTCCGGACGATGGGGAGCATCGCCGGGTCCTCAAGAAACCCGTCTGTTTCAGCGAGGTCGATGTCGGCCGCTTCGAGCCGCTCGGCGAGGAGCCCGAAATGCATCGGGCCGGACCGGGCGAACCGGCTCTGATCGTAGTAGACGACGTAGTCGATCCGCTCGCCGTTCTTCTTGCGCGCGATGATGTCGTCGATGCCGGCCTCAAGATTGCTCTTGACGCTTCCCGACTTGCCGACGAGCCTGACCGGCTCGCCCAGCTCCATGCCGTATTCCTCCGAGAAGACCTTGATCGAGTTGAGCTGATCATCGATCGAGGTATCTGCCTGCTCCATCGTCGAGCATCGCAGCAGCGGGACTCCCCGCGTTCCGTTGAGTCGAGACTTCCTTTTCATGTCTCTTCCTCCTTATGTCCGCCCAACCGACTGCGGACCATGGAGGCGAGTAGAAGTCGAAGGGCGTCTTTGCATTGCTGTTCCTCCTCCGGAGTCTGCGGTCTATACGAGACCGCAACCGGAACCTGACGCGGACGCCGGCCGCGGCGGCGGGGAACGCCCCCGTCATCGAGACCGCCGCCTTGTTGCGGCAGATGTGGTCTGCCCTTCTCATTTCCACAATGCACGCGAAGACTCCTTCCTCGACCTTCAGATCTTCTTGGTGGTGCCGGCGGCGCCCGCCGCACTCCGCGGCCACGGGCGCGACCGCGACGGCTCCACCGGCACCGCCGCCATGCCGCTCGCGTGCCCGTGCGTGCCGCGCGCCTCATCAACCGCTTCGCGGAACGTGCTGCCAAACTCGCGCGAGTACTCGTCCTCGATGGTGTCGAGGAATCCGTAGATCGTGCCCATGAGCGTCGCGATCTCGTTCGGTCCCATGCCATCGTCGAGCGTCTGGATCCGGAATCCACGCGGCGACGCGTGCTCGCAATCCGGCGTGCTCACCGGGTCCGGCGCCGACACCGCGATCAGCAGCGTCCGCGACATGCCCTCCGTCGCCGTCTCACAATTGCTCGCGAGCAGCCGGATCTTGCGTGCCATCCCATCCGGTCCACGGAACTCGTGCTTCGCCGCCATCGCGTACCTCCTATACAAAGGACTGATCCACCAAACCCGCCGCGACGCGTCAACCCCGCGGCGAGTCCCTCTCTCCTCATCCGCCGCATTCGGTGCAGAGGTCGAGCCCCTCGTCGTCGAGCATCCGCCGACGCGTGTTGTTGACGATCCGCCGAAACGCGTCCTCACCAAGGTCCGTCTGCGGTGCGATCCGCGAGAGCAGAATCAGGACCGCCACATCGAGCTGAGCGAGGAGCACCGCGACCTCGGTCTCCGTGAGCCCGCCCATCGACGCGGCGAACAGGGCCTCCGGCCGCGACGCCATCCCTCCGGACTCTTCATCGTGCCCGAATGTGGCCGCGATGGTGAGCACATCGCCGGTCCCCTGTGCCCACTTGAGCAGCCGCTCGCCTGCCGCATTGATCTCGCTTGTCGTCTTCGCGCTGTCACTCATCGCTCGCCTCTATGTACGCCGTCGTGGTGAACCGGCGTAGTACACCCCGCCCGGACGCGAAGGCAAGCGCGCGAGCGACGAAATGTTGAGAATCTTCAGCCGGCTTTCGCACTACCGCGGAAATGGTGTCGAAGCGCTGCGGATCCTGAGCGGAAGCGATGTGGTGAGGTACGCTAATAACGACGCCAGCACGCCATCACGGCGTACCATGTTGCAGCAATGACTTCAGCAGGTACACCCATCAAGAGTTGGCGCGACATCCTCCAAGAGGTACGCGATGCCGCCGCTGCATCAGGCACACGGCGCACCCGCCTCATCCGCAAGCTCGATGAGCTGGAGCACGCCATCAGCTTCGAGATCGAGGCGATCGAGGACGCCCGGCGCCGGCGGGTCGTTGGTCCCCGCAGCCGTGTTCGTGCTGCGATCTACACGGTCGAGGAATCCCCCCGCGGGCTCGCGCTCACCGAACGTCGTGACAGCACGGCTCGGCCCTTCAAGTGCCCGCACGAGGTGTACAGAGCCGTGACTGGGGCCGTCGCCGGCTCAGCGGCCCCTCAGACGTTCCAGCAGATCAAGGGCGCGACGGAGCGAAGCCTGAAGGAGCCAATCGCCGACTACGGCGTGCGCACGCCGCTGCGGTTCTGGGCCGTCATGGGGCTCGTGCGGCACGACCAGGCCCGCTTCACCCGCGTCGGCACCAAGGCTGCGTTCACGCGGGCGACGCGTGACGCGTGGGAGCGTGCCCGGCATGAGCGGATCGAGATCGAACCGGGTTAGGTCGCGGGCTTGCGGCTCGTGCGGAGCTGGATCGCGAGGATCGCTCGCTCGGCGTCCTTGTCGTACATCTTGTAGTAGAGGTCAAGGATGTCGCTGCTGCGGTGCCCCATGAACGCCAGCGCGTACTTGTAGCTGACATTGTCGCGCGCGAGCATGCTCGCGAAGAAGTGTCGGAACGTGTGGATCTTGTACTGGTCCGGCTTGGTGAACTTGCAAGCCACACATAGCCGCTTCAGCTTCCGCAGGAATACGGTGTCGACGATCAGACCGTCGCCATGGCCGCCGAGCTCGCGGGCGGCGAAGACACGTTCACCGGTGCGCGGCCGTGCCCGCAGCATCGCGGCGAGGTCCGGGTGCAGCGGGATCTGCCGGCTGCGCTTGCCCTTGGTCCGCCCGGCCGCGCCGCCGCGCCGGATGGTCACGAAGCCGTGGGTGCCCTGCTTGAGGTCGATGTCATCCCAGCAGAGCTCCCGCAGCTCGCCGAACCGGATCCCGGTGTAGGCGAGGACCATAATCATTTCCCGCATGCCCGGCTCGACGCGATCGAGCATGTCCTCGACCTGCTCCGGAGTGAAGCACGGCTGCGTCGCCCACTCGGGCTTCTTCATCTTGACATGCCGGAGGGGGTTCTTGGTCAGGAGCTCCGCGCGTTCGGTTGCCCACTTTGCGAGCTGCAAAATGATTACGCGTCGATCGTACCGGGTTTTGTCGGAGAGCTTCCGCTCCATCTCGAACGACCAGAATTCGTCCTCGGTGAGCCGAGATCCGTAGACCACACCGCTGACCTCGCAATGAGCCGCGAAGTCATCGAGCACCTTCTGGTATTTCTCCAGTGTCTTCGGCGAGCGAGGCTGCCCGCGCTGCAGGGTCATGTAGCCGTCGACAAGCTCCTTGATCCGGACCTCCCTCGGCGCCGCGGTCGGCTCTCCCTGCCGGATCTTGCGGTGCAGCTCATGGGCCGCCCGGACCGCCTCGACTTTGTTGTTGGTGCCGAGCGACTGTTGCTCCTGTTTGTCGTGCAGGAACCACTCCGCCGACCACCGGCGCGCGGTCTTCAGCTTGCCCGACTTCTTGTCGCGCCACTGACGGTGCCCGATGTAGATGGTGGGGCGTTCCGTGCCCTCGACCGGTTGGCGGTCGACCAGCTTCACCGTCGCGGGCCCTTCATGAACTCGCTGATCAGCGAGTCACGCCAGAACAGCGTCGGCCAGCCGCGCTTCACGCTCTTTTTGAACTTACCCTCGCTGACATAGCGCCGCAGCGTCTGCGGGCTGATCCGCATCGCCTCGGCCGCCTCCTCCAGCGTCATCACCGGAGGCCAGCCCGCCGTGAGCGCCGCCTCGGCGACCATCTCCGGGCTGACCATCGCGAGCCCAATCGTGCGGGACGACCCTCCGGCCTGGGGGCGCCGTGCGCCGGCCCACGCCCGTCGAGGCAGGCGACCTCCTCGCCTACGCGAACGCTCCAAGGCAGCCCATGTCCATCGCGCAACCAGGAGATCAAGCCGGGGAAGCAGACGCGGCTGCCGCGGCACGGGCCGGGCGCTCACGACGACACCTCCCGGAACTCCTCCGGGGTCGGCGAGGGCGGCCCAATGTCTTCGTGGTCGAAGTAGTACGAGCCGCCGCCCTCTTGAGCAGCCGCGCGATTTCTTTGCTCGGCTGCATCCTTGATTCGCCACGCTTCAGCCGTCGGCACGAGAACTTCGCCGCTCGGATCCTCGGGGTCTTGAGTCGGCTGAAGGAGCCCAAGGTCGAGCGCAATGTTGAGCCCCAGCCTCGCCTCCATGTAGTCCAATCGCGACGAGTCAAAGAAGGCCAACACATCCCCGAGCCCTTCCGTCGTCCATCCCGGCCCGCGCCGCTGGCATTCCAGCAGGAGCAGACAGAGGAAGAACTCCAGATGACTGAGGAGGTCGGGGTTCTCGTCGAAGGTCTCCCGCGTCGGGCTCTCGTCCCACAGTCGCTGAAGCTCGATCACATTTCTGCTGTCCATTGTGTTCCTTCCAGTTTACCATTTACAGGACTACAAAAACACTACGGCGGCCTCTGCCTCCCGGTCAAGGCTCAAGTCACGGTTTCCAGATACAATGTCGGGATGAGCCGCCGACCCAGAAGCCCGTACACGACCGCGGAAGAGATCCGGGAGCAGGCCGATAGAGGCCTGTCCGACCCCTCCAAGGCACAAGCGGCCCTGAGGGCTATCCGGCGGCTAGGACAGCACTTGGACGCCGACATCGACTACGAGATTCACCTCGCGGAGCGCCGCGGCAGAGAGCCCCGGGCCAAGCCCAAGCAGGCCAAGGCGGTGGTCGGCTACAGCATCGATCACGGTCGCCACGATGTGGCGCTCGCCGAGCACCGGTCAGGCGGCGCGCCGCCGTTCCGCTGCCCCGAGAAGACCTATGGCGTCGTCGCCGAGGCAATCGACGGCGGCCCCGGAGCCGTGAAGTTCAACTGGATCCACCAAGAGGTCGAGCGATTGATGCGTGCCGAGATCCCGGACTACCAGGTGCGCGTCGCGACCCGGTTCCTCGTCCACGCCGGCGTCCTCGGGCACGCGCGGGCGCGGTTCACGCATGACACGAGCAAGAACCTACCAGTGCTCGCCATGAGGGCTTGGAAAGCGTGGGAGAAGAAGACCAAGGCGGGTCAGACGCCGGCCTGAGCCCGCGCAGACATACTCTCGGGCACTAATACCTCAAGGTCCGGAATCGGTCCCCTTCGCCCGGGTCTGGAACACCAGATCTTGGAACCGACCGCCGTCGCCGCCCCACACATGGAGGCCGATACCGCCGCCGTCCGGGTGACCGTCGACCTCCTGGAGCAGCTCATCGTTCACCAGGAGCCGGCACCGGTCGGGCCGCCAGTCCACTTCCATCGTGATGCTCTCGCCCGCCGCGGGCATCACCGGCCCCGGGAAGCTCCGCCATCGTCCGGGTGTCTCCGGCGCGTTCGGGTGCTTGCCGCCGCGAATCCACACGTACTTGTCCTCGTAGAACAGGAAGAATGACGCCCCGGGCTGCCCGTAGCTCAGGCCCAGCCGTCCCTGATCCCTGCTCGGCGTAACTGTCGCGCGGAAGCGCCCGAAGCCCACCGGTCGGATCAAGTCGAGCGATTTGAACGCCGCGTCTTCGCGCGCCACGATCGCGCCGTCCTCGATTAGCCATCGCCTCACACCATCGTCGTTGACGACTTTCCAGCCATCGAGCGAGACGCCATCAAACACGGGCTCCCACGGGCTCTGTCGCGGTGCAGACTTGCTCGCCCCTCGTGTCGCCCAAATGGCGCTGCCCAGCACCGAAGCACCGATCACGCCACCCGCGGCGACCAGGACACTCCGCCGAGAGAGGAGTGTCGCGGCGCCGTTGATCTCCGCCCGCGTGCGCTCGATCGCTTCCGTGAACTCACGCGCGGACTGGAACCGCGTGTCGGGATCAGGATCGCACGCCCTCGTGATGAGCCGGTTGAGCAGCTTTGTCTCGCGTTGCCGCTCGGGCGTCAGCAGTTCCGCGGGCAGCGTCGGGAACGACCGCGCCGGCAGCCCCGTGACCATGCAGTAGACCACGCGGCCGAGCGCGTACAAGTCCGCCCGCCGATCGATCGGCCCCCACGGCGGTATGAAGTCCGGCGTGCCCACCGCCGTCATCTCCGTCCGCTCCTCTGCGAGCAGCCCGATGTCGCCGAGCTTCCACACCCCGCCGACGCTCAGGATGTTCGCCGGTTTGACATCGCGGTGAACAACGCCGGCGTCATGGATGGCGCCGAGCGCCCGGGCCAAACGCTCCGCAACCTCCAGCACGACGGCCGTCCCCAGCCGCCCCTGTGTCTCGATCTCCCGTGCGAGCGTCCTCGGAACGAGCGAT
This sequence comes from Phycisphaerales bacterium, assembly GCA_036732005.1. Taxonomy (GTDB): domain Bacteria; phylum Planctomycetota; class Phycisphaerae; order Phycisphaerales; family UBA1924; genus UBA1926. The sequence goes on along the minus strand of DAINDF010000008.1, from coordinate 147,069 downwards.
TCGCCCTCCAGGTCGGCAAGCTCCATGACATAGTGCAGCCCGTCATCGTCCGCCGCCACATGCCGCACCGCGATGAGCGCCTCGTGCCCGTCGAGCCTCTCGCCCAGAATCTTCAGCGCCGCGAGCTCACGCCGATGCACACCGCAGCCGGGTGTAGCGGCTGCGATGTGCTTGAGCGCGACCTGACGATTGGCACCGTCCTCAGCAAGGTAGACCACGCCCACCGCGCCGCGGCCGATCTCGCGTAGGCAAAACAGCCCGGGGAAGTTGCGAGGCAACTCGCTACACGCTGGGCGAAAAGTCGAACTCATTCAACAAGACTATCGCCCACTAGGGCTGCGGCCGATTGGACCCGCGATCAGGAGCTGCCCATACAGGTGGGAACCAGTACAGCGTACAGGGCTAGCTGTATTGCTGCGGCTCCGCTCCAGCGGAAGCGATCTGGCAGCGCGTGCCTTGCAAAAACAAAGGGAACCATGACGAGTAGGACTGCCCCCAAGAATCCGTTCAATCCTCCCACATCATTCGCCGACGCCACGATGGGCAAAATGATCAACGGTGACAATACAAATATCGCAGCCAATCCCTCTAAGCCTACTTCTCGGGAGAGTGTGGATCCTGGCGCATTCGCTTCGGACTTGTCGCCTTCGCCTTCGATCCACTTTGTAGCTGACCATCTCATCGAGCGTGCCGTGTTCATGGTTCCGCACTCCCAGCACGGAACCATCGTGAAGCCACCTCCACAATCGCATCTCGCGGCATACCCGTCGAAGTGGAAGCGGTCGGGACGCCCGCAACCGCCGCAGGAGACCTCGCCTGTGATCCCGCAGCCGTCGCACGTGACATAGAGGTATCCAAGTGGATCTTGTGCTGCGTCGTTGACCCCGGTCCGATGCACTGGTTCTGAGCCCTCGACCTCATAGGGCGTTCCGAGGATCTCCCCTTTTTTGAAGCGGTAGTCGCGTTCGTCAATGAGGCCATCATCTAGCTGCTGCTTGAGCGCCTTGAGCTTCGCCGTATCCCCATCGTCGGTCCTCGTGACGGTGTGCGAACGGCGAATCGAATCAACGACGTGGCCTGGGAACAGGCCTTTCACCTTCCACGCGGGGTGCCACGAGTGCGTTTCAAGATCGCCGCTCTTCCGTAGGGAGCAATGCGGCGTAAGCAGCTCGTCGCGGACCATCGCCCGGAGCACATCGGGCCCGAACGGCCCCGAGACGCGACCCTTCGGCGTGCGAATCTCGAACTGGGGTCCCTTGCCGCCAAAGTCGGCCGGTCGCAGCGATCGCACGACCAGGCCGGCGTGCTCAAGCTCCATCCGAGCCTCGTGCTCGGCGGCCGACTCACGGATGAGGTACTCCTCGCGACCCGTGTCCTTGTGAACGACTCTGGCGACAAACTTGGGCATCCGTAGTCTCTGCTCGTATCAGCACATCTTCACACACGCTCCGTTGGCGCCTTCTGCACCTGAGCACCTGCCTAGGCCGCTCTCGTGTCGCGACTCGCGGGGGAGATCACCGGCGTCGCCGACTCGTGAACACCAGCGCCGAGGGGATAACGAATAGTGCGGAAGGCGCGGGAATCGGTGTGCCCACGGCGTACAGGAATCCATCCGTCGACCCGAAGTACAGCGTGCCAAGGTCAGACAGAGCACCGGGTGCCAAGATCGATCCTCCGGTCTGATACTCAAACAGCATGGAACCATCATGGTCAAAGCCGAACATGGTGTCGGTGTCCATGGATGCAAACACTCGGCCGTCCGCGTCGACGATCGGGCTCGACAGGATCTCCGCTGCTGTACCTTCGCCATCGAACACCCATTGCGTCGATCCGTCAAGGCCGAGGGACCACAGCGTGTTGCCGGCTCCGGCAACCACAAGCGAGCCATCTGCACGAACAGCGACACTTCCGAGCACGCCGTTGATGTCTGACCGATGCCATAGCAGGTCTCCGCTGCCGTCGAGTGCGAAGAGGCCATTGTCGACGGTGCCGATGAACACCGTTCCGTCGTGCGAGACGCTCGGCGATGACGTGATGAGCGGTGCGTCGAGGTCGCGGGACCATTGCTGAACGCCCGAGCTATTCACCGCGCGGAGGATCCCGTCGTCACCGCCCCAGATGATGTTCCCACCGTGGTCGATCGCCGGCGAGACGCCAGAGGTCACGCCCGACTCGACGTTCCACTTCACCGAACCATCGGGGTTGAACGCGTAGAGCCCGCTGTTTTGGCGTGCTGCGTAGATCGTGCCGTCATTGCCGACATTCGGCGAAGAGAAGAAGTCACGGATCGGCGCAACATCCGGATCCACGGCCCAGTTGATTGAGCCATTTGAGGCGAAGTTGTAGATCGAGTGATCGCGCGACAGCGCGAGGATCGACCCATCCTGCAGCACGGCGCCCGCTCGCTGGATTCGGCTGGGCGTCGAGTTGTTCCAAAGCACTGTTCCATCAGCCGACACCGCGTACATGCCTTGGTTCGACGGCCGGCTCATCGTGCCGACATAGATCTCGCCGCCGCTCCCGAGCACGACGCCCGCCGTGTGCGGCTCGCCATTCCCGAGGATTCCGAGCCGCCATTGCAGCAGACCATCGGTAGATCCAGCGAACTGAGAACGCCCCGTCCGTTGCTGGTCAGCGCCCGAGAGCGCCCAATTGGAGGTCGCGGGTTGGGCTTGCGTGCTCGCGGCCAGTGTCGCGATCGCTCCGAGTGTTGTCGCGAGTCGTGTTTGCATCCGTGTCTTCCTCTCTCTTCGAGTCCTACTGCTCACGTCGTTGGACGACGTCAAAGTGTGTGTTGTGCCGGCAATGCGGGCACACGCCCATCTTCCCGGCCGATGGCGATGATCGTGTCTCGTGATGCTGCTGCCCGCACCGCCGGCACATCCAGATATGCAGGATCCGCTTGAACATCAGACTTCGCCCCTCTTGATACGGCTCGTCCGCGTCACTGAATCCGTGAGCGCCGCCTCGATGCGTTTCTCCGTCGACACAGTCTCGGCATCGCCCGCTGCGTCACGAAGGCCCGGTGCCATGGCCGCGTCCGCGCGAACACGCTCGATCTCTTCGGCGAGTTCCCGGTCGGATGACGCGAGCTTGCGGATCCGCTCCGCCCTCGCCGCCGGCAGATCGCCCTCGACATACCGCAGCAGCTCAGCCGTTGTCGGGTGCGCCGTCATCACGCCTCCTCCCGCTGGACGCGCTCGACCGTTTCCCGCGCGTGCCGGAGCACGCGGGCTTTGGCCTGATACACGCTGTCCACGCTCAGATCGAGGAACTCCGCCGCCCGCTTGGCCGGCCACCCGTCCAGAACAACCAACTGAAACGCCTGGTAGGTCCGGGGCTCGACCGAACGCGCGGCGGCGTCCAGCGCCATCCGCATCAGCGACCGGCGCCACTCTTGCTCCCACGGCTCATCGGGCCGCTCGATCTCTTCCCCATCGAGCGATCCCGCGGCGCGAACGAGGTGCTTCTCGGCGCGCCCGCGGTCGATCAGTCGCCGACGCACCATCGTGAAGAGGAACGACCGAAAGTTGCCCTTCGAGCGGTCGAGCTCAAAACCCGGCAGCACCCGCGTCAGCTCCCCGAGGATGTCCTGCGTGAAGTCCTCGGCGTCTTCGGCCCCAAGCCCGTGCCGCCGCGCATAGCCGAACACGACGCGCCAATACCGCCGGACCAACTCAGCCCAGTCGTCGGCACCGCCATCCTGCCGGATGCGTTCAAGGAGTGTCGTTGTTCCGCACACGAGCATGCCTGTCCCTCACCCGGGGGTTCGAGCCCCAAGGCGAGTCCTGACACCATTGTGCGGATTTGTCTCAGAGTCGACAGAAACGACGCGACCGACCGCGCGGGCGCTCTGCGGAAACTAGGGCAGAAATAGGGCAGTAGGGTCAAAGAAGAAACCCCGTTGCTCGTAAACCACTGCAAAAACAGTGCTCCGAGCAACGGGGTCTCAATGAAGCGGAGAGGGGGGGATTCGAACCCCCGATGAACACGAAGTCCATACCGGATTTCGAATCCGGCGCATTCAACCGCTCTGCCACCTCTCCAGGTCTGCGGCTTCCCCGGTCTTGCCGGGGCCGCAACTTTAGCCGCCCCGGCTGGGCCCCGCCAGCCCCGCCAACAACCCACCCACTCCAGGGCCCCGCCTGGGCACGGCGCTGACCGCCCGCGTCCCGGTCCTCATACGGATCATGTCTGACCGCTGCGCGGGCGCGGCCGGTGCCACCACCCGCCCTGCCGGCGACGGGTGCTGCGGGTTCGACACCGATGAAAGACGCCCGACGCGCCCTCCGGGTGCGTCGTCGCACCACTTCCGCGCGTCGATCAACCCAGATTGGCTTTTCACCCCGGCCACAACGCCGGCATCCGCCCGGGCCGGCATGAGCCTCTCGAACACGCGTGCCGCCGCGCCGCCCTCACCGCAGCAACGCGACAAACGCCGACACAATCTCATCCGGCTCGCTCATCCGGCCCACGCCCACCTTCCGGCACGCCTGCCAGCCCGACCCGGGGCCGACGAGATGGAACCTATCCTCCTCAAGCGTGCGCACATTCCGCCGCGTCGCCGGCTGCCCCCACATCGTCTCGTTCATCGCCGGCGCCAGCAGGACCGGGGTCTTCTCCCTGTCCACCGCGCTCAGGAGCAGCGTCACAATGTCGTCGGCCCGGCCCGTCGCGAGCCGCGCGAGGCAGTCCATGGTGCACGGCGCGACCAGCGCCCCATCGATCCCCGACGCGAGCGCGATGTGCTGCGGGTCCTGGGCCTCGATGTGGTCCCAGGGGCTCGTGTACACGGGCCGACCCGAAAGCGCCTGAAAGGTCAGCGGAGCCACGAACCTCGTCGCGGCCTCGGTCATCGCCACCGTGACCGAGGCCCCCGCCTGCGCCAGCCGGCTGACGATCGTCGCCGACTTGTACACGGCGATGCCGCCGCAGACCCCCACCAGCACCCGCTTGCCGGACACCCACGCCGCCAGCGAGGCGGGATCGAGCACCATCGATGGGTTGGTTCCCCCGGCCATCGAGACCTCATCCCGGCTGATCACATCGATGGATGCGGACGACCCGGAGGGCTAGAGCAGTGCGTCGCTGTTCTGCGGGCGGTGCGAGCTGATCGCCGCCCCCTCCACGAACTCGAGCGTGATCAGATCCTGGCGGATCTCCTCGACCACCAACTCAAGATCCGAACGCCCGTTCCGGTCCACCAGCGGACGCTCGCCGTCGAGCAACTGCTGCAGCCGACGCTGGATCAGGGCGCAGAGCTTGAACCGGCCACCGATCTTCTCCACCAGAGAATCGTCTTTCAGCGCTTCGATCATGGGTTCCCCGTCAGACGCCCGGTCCTCAACCTGCTCCCAGACCCCAACACTAGCGCCCGAGGATCTCCCGGTCCACGCCATCCCGCCCCCCGATCCCGACGCCGGCCCCGGGGCCGGATACCCTTACCGCACGCGAGCCGGCCCCAAGCCCTCCGCGCCCTCCCCATGGAATTCAGGACCAACGACAAGCTCAGGCACGCGGGCAAGCCCGAATGGGGCGTCGGTCTCGTGCTGGACGCCCAGAAAGCGTTGCACGAGGGCCGCCCCTGCCAACGGCTGACGATCCGCTTCGACAACGCCGGCAAGAAGACCCTCTCCACCGCGTTCGCCGAGCTCGTCCCGTTCGAGGGCCCCAAGCCCATCCCGGGCCCCGCCGCCCCCGTCCCCCCGGTCCGAGGCCGGGACCCCGCACGGGCCCCGGCGCCCCCGCCCCTCCCCGATTCGGACCCGGAGGAGCCATCGATCACCCCCGCCCAGGCCCGCGCCCTGCTGACCGCGCTTCCCGACAAGGCGACCGATCCCTTCCGTCCCCTGGAGGGGAGGCTCCGTGAAACGCTCGCCCTCTATAAGTTCGACCCCAAGAACCGAACGCTGCTCGACTGGGCCTCGCTGCAATCGGGGTTACAGGACCCCCTGTCGATGTTCAGCCGGCACGATCTCGAGGTTCACTTCGAGGCCTTCCGCGTCCATCTTGACCGGCACCTCAAGGACCTCCTCCTCGACGCCCGCAAGGCCGGGCTCGACACCGCCCCGCTCGTCCAGCAGGCGCCGCCCCTGGCCCACCTTGCGCTGCGGCGGATCAACCACAGCCGTTGACCCAACGCAACACGCCGCACGACCCGCGCCCGGCGCATGGCCCCTCCGAACCGGGCCGACGACCCCCGCACGCCCGCCGCCGGGCTCGCAACGCGGTTCTTATCCGGACCCGCGCTCGCCGCTCCGTCCGGCACGGCCCTCGGGCCGTCATGGCCCGCCGGTTGTTTCTGTCTCCCCGTCCGCCGCATCACGCGATTACCACCAGAACGGGAGAAGACATGAGCGAGCAGGAATTCCAGAGCAAGATGACCGAACTCCTCGGGCAGATCAACGAACTCCCCCCCGAGGAACGCCCCAAGCTCGAGCGGCTCGCCCAGGAGACCCGCGACCGGCATGAGCGCATGAAAAAGACCCTCGGCGAGCTCCAGGAATCCCTCGATCAGCTCCGTCTTACCGTCAAGTACCTCGTCTTCGATCTCGAGGCCACGCGTCGGGAGAACAAGTACCTCCGCAAGCTCATCGACTCGCAGCAGGACCACCCCGAATAACCGAACCTCCCCGGGCGCTCCCTGTCGCCCCGTCTCCACCGCGCCCGGCGGTTCCTGTGCCCGGGATGCGGATCATCGCGTGCGGACCGGCCCGTCTCCGCGGGCCGGTCCGTTCTGCTTTTGTGCGATTCGCCGCGGCCCGGCGGAACAACCGTCCCGCCGTGCGCGTTCATATCGTCACCAAGGCCTGCGCCCGAGCCCGCGATCGCCGCGTGTGACGCACACCCTGTGCGCCCGGGCTCGGCATCGCCCCCGCGGCGCGGGCCCGTGGCACGAAAGGAGAACCTATGTCCCAGGATCTGATCACGCACCTGAACAAGGTGCTCGCCGACGCGGTCGTGTTCTATTACAAAGCCCACAACTCCCACTGGAATGTCCGAGGTCCCGAGTTCTTTTCGCTGCACGCCCAGTTCGAGGCTCTCTACACCGAGTGGGCCACCCACATGGACGACATCGCCGAGCGGGTGCTGCAACTCGGCGGCAAGCCCGTGCCGACGCTCGCCGCGGCGGTCCAGGCCTCGTCCATCTCGGAGGAGACGGGCTCGCCCGATGCGCGCGCCATGGTCCGCAACACCGTCGCGGACCTGCACACCCACCGTGAGCGCATCCTCGCGACCATCGCCGTCGCCGAGAAGGCGGGCGACCGCGCCACCTGCAACCTCCTCGACGCGATCAACGACTCCATCGAGAAAACGGTCTGGATGTTCAACGCCGCGCTCGGGTGATCCCATCCGGGCCGCGGGCCAAGAATCTTCTATGCCAGACCGGGCCGCCGGGCCACACATCCTGTTCTTCGCCGCGCCATCGGCGCGGGCGGCGACGCCCGGTCGAGTCCCGGCCCGCGGGGGCGCATGACCAGACCGATCGCGGTCATCCTGATCACCCACACCCCCGAGCGGCTCCGGCGGACCGTCCTCGGCGTCGCGTGGTCGAGCCTCCCCGCCCGCGAGGTCGTGCTCGCCTGCGACAGCGACGACCCGGCGATCCTCGACGCCGCCCGCGACGCGGCCCGCGAGGCGGGGTCGGCGATCACCGTCGTGCAGCGTCCGAGCGCGGGGCGGGGGCGGGCGGCGCAGACGCGGAACAACGCCGTGCGCGCGCTGCTCGACCGGGGGGCGCCCCCGGAGACCGGGCTGGTTTTCTTCGACGGCGACTGCGTGCCGTTGCACCGCACCGTCGAGGGGCACGCGTCGGCACTCGCGCGGGCCGACCTGGTCCTCGGCTTTCGCTATGACCTGAGCGCCGAGCAGGACGCGGCGTTCGATGAGCGCGCGCTCCGCGACGGGGAAATGCCCTTTGCACCCACGCCGGCCCAGACCCGGGCGCTCGACGCCCGGCACCGCCGGTACCGGCGCCAACTCTTCCTGCGTCGCTTCGGGCTGACCAAGCCCCACAAGCCAAAGCTGCTCAGCGCGAACTTCTCCTGCACGCTCGCGGCCTACCGCGCCGTCAACGGGTTCGATGAGGAATTCGAGGGCTGGGGGCAGGAGGACGACGACTTCGGCCGGCGGCTCATGCAGTGGGGGGGGCGCGTGCATGTCGGGATCCGCGGCCTGCTCGCCTGCCACCAATTCCACCAGACCCGCGCCCCGGGGGATTGGCACCAGAGCGACAACGCCCGCATGCTCCGGGCCCGCCGCCCCGTCGCCTGCCGCCGCGGGCTCGTGAACCACGCCGACCAGCCGACCCCAGTGGTCACCCGCATCACCGGATGAGCGTGCGGGGTCTCGGGCGACTCATTCGGATTGTGCTTGTTCGCGGCGCGTGGGTGGGCGGTGCCACCACCCGCCGCGCAGCGGCGCGTGGTGCGGCACGGGACGCGCCGGACATCGCACGACGCACCCTCCGGGCGGGTGGTGGCACCACCGCCCGCGCGACGATCAATCCAGATCCGTATCATACGGCTCGTGATTAACCGCTGCGCGTGCGCCGCCGGTGCCACCACCCGCCGCGTCAGCGGCGCGTGGTGCGGATCGGACGCCGACGAGAGACGCACGACGCGCCCTCCGGGCGGGTCGTGGCACCGCTTTCCGCGCGACGATCAATCCAGATCCGTATCACCCCGCCCGGGCGTGCGGCGCACGAAAACGCCCCTCTGGAGGAGGGGCGGGGCACGCTTCTCATCGTCGGGGCCGGCGCTCAGCGGCGGCGACGCGCCACGGCGCACAGCCCCAGCAACGCCAGCGTGCCGGGGGCCGGCACCACCGAGATCGTCATCGAGTCGTAGACATACTCGGCGCCCGGATTCCCGAATCGCCCGATCGTCCAGTTGAAGACGCTGATGCCCGTGAAGTCGTACGACCCGACGGCATCGAGGATGTCCAGCGACGGCACGGTCGTGTCCGGGTAGGTCACGAGGAAATCCAGCTCATGCGCCGGAGTCAGGCCCGGGATGTGGACCGACACCGGCTGCGGGAAATCGATGTTCCGCGAGAGCAGGAACCCGTCCACCGCCGGGTCGTTGTTCCGGGTCACGAAGTAGGCCGGCCCGAACGGCTGGGGGTCGTCCATCGTGACGCTCGCGCCGCCCACCGTCATCTGGAACGATGCCAGATCGACCGCGTACTCCCTTGTCGGGAAGTTCGGGCTGTCGAGAAAGTTGGTCGAGTCGAGTTCGAAGCTCATCGCCACAGGCGACCCCGCGGGGATGCCCGCGTGCGACCCGCCGATGACATTGAACCCGACCTCCCCGAGCACCTCCACGCGGACGATGTCGGCCTGCGCGAACGGCCCGGCCAGCAGCCCCGCGGACGCGAGTGCGATGCATGCCCTGTTCATAGCTTTCCCTCCGCCTTTAGTGAATCCGCCCACGGCCCACGAAAATGGACCAACTTGCAAGGTAATGACGATCGCCGGACGGATCAACAGACCGTCCCAGAGATTGACACGCCGATTCGGTCGGCGGCGAATCTGCATGGTCTCTGGACGGGCGACCCCGGCGGCCGCGGCCCACCCCCGCCCCGGCGTCGCTCGCGGAGAAACCAGCGACCCCGGCTACGATGCCGTCCATTGTCCGGGTCCTGACGGGGAAACACCATGACCAGCTTCAAACAGGCCGCCGAGGTGCGGCGTTCGTTCATCCAGTTCTTCGAGGGCAAGGGGCACACCCACCACCCCTCCTCCCCCGTGGTGCCGCACGAGGACCCCACCCTCCTGTTCACCAACGCGGGCATGAACCAGTTCAAGCCCGCCTTCCTGGGCCACCTGCCCTCGGGCAGCCCGCTCGCGGGCCTGAGGCGGGCCGCCAACAGCCAGAAGTGCATCCGCGCCGGCGGCAAGCACAACGACCTCGACGATGTCGGCAAGGACACCTACCACCACACCTTCTTCGAGATGCTCGGCAACTGGTCCTTCGGCGACTACTTCAAGAAGGAAGCCATCGACTGGGCCTGGGAACTGCTCACCAAGGTCTGGGGGCTCGACCCCGACCGCCTCTACGCCACCTACTTCGGCGGCAACGACCAGGCCGGCCTCGACCCCGACGAGGAGGCCCGCCAACTCTGGCTCACCTACCTCCCCCCCGAGCGCGTCATCCCGGGCAACATGAAGGACAACTTCTGGGAGATGGGCGACACCGGCCCCTGCGGGCCGTGCAGCGAGCTCCACTACGACCGCATCGGCGGGCGCAACGCCGCCGCGCGCGTCAACAAGGGCGGCGAAGATGTCATCGAGATCTGGAACCTCGTCTTCATTCAGTTCGACCGCCAGCCCGACGGCTCGCTGAAGTCCCTGCCCGCCAAGCATGTGGACACCGGCATGGGGCTCGAACGCGTCGCGGGCATCCTCCGCGGCGTCTCAAGCAACTACGACACCGACCTGTTCACCCCCATCTTCGCCGCGATCGAACGCATCACCGGCGCCCGCGCCTACCGGGGCAAGTTCGGCGCCGAAGACGCCGACGGCGTCGACACCGCCTACCGCGTCATCGCCGATCACGCCCGCACCCTCACCTTCGCCCTGACCGACGGGGCCGTGCCCGGCAACGAGGGGCGGGGCTATGTCCTGCGGCGCATCCTCCGCCGGGCGGTGCGGTTCGGGCGGCAGAGCCTGGGTGCGCGCTCGGGGTTCTTCAGCCAGCTCGTCCCGGTCGTCGTCGAGCACATGGGCGAGGCCTTCCCCGAGCTGAAGCGCAACCCCCAGCGCGTCATCGACATGATCTTCGAGGAGGAAGAGTCCTTCGGGCGTACGCTCGACCGGGGGATCGAGCACGCAGATGGAGCAATGGTGTCCGCGCTTTCTAAATCTCGCCTTCGTCCAGTGGTCGAGAGGGCGTTGGCGGCAGGGATGACGCTGACTACACGAGTTGATCGCGATGAGAAGGGCTGGTACCTTCGGTACAGCACCGGACATCCGGGTAAGATTGGCGGACCGCGTCAAAAGATCTATGCGAAGGATATCAACCCCCATCTTCTGGCGAACATGTTTGAATCCATCGAGCTGGTGTCCGGCGCTGAGGCCTTCCGCCTCTACGACACCTACGGCTTCCCGATCGACCTGACCGTGCTCATGGCCGAGGAGCGGGGCCTGGCGGTCGACACCGCCGGCTTCGAGGCCGAGATGGGCAAGCAGAAGGAGCGTTCCCGGGCCGGCGCCAAGGGCGGCGGGGAGGGCGGCCTCGTCCTCGACGCCGAGGCCATCGCCCGGCTCCGGGCCCTGAAGGTCAAGGAGACCGACGACAGCCACAAGTTCGCCGGGCGCGACATGCGCGCGACCGTCAAGGCGATCTGGAACGGCAACAACTTCGACGAGCACGCCCGGGCCGAGTCCGCCGGGATGCACCCCGTCGGCGTCGTGCTCGACCGCACCAACTTCTACGCCGAGATGGGCGGGCAGGTCGGCGACACCGGCCGCTTCGCCGTCAGCCGCGAGGCCAAGGCCGGCGAGCGCTCGGGCGGGGGTGAGTTCCGCGTCGAGCAGACGCTCGCCTTCGGCGGCTATGTCCTCCACATCGGGCGTGTGAAGCGGGGCGAACTCCGCGTGGGCGACGATGTCACGCTCCACCTCGAAGGGGCGAGGCGTCACGCGATCTCGGCCAACCACACCGCGACCCACCTGCTCAACCTCGCCCTCCGCCGCGTGCTGGGCGAAGGGGTCGATCAGAAGGGCTCGCTCGTCGCCGACGACCGGCTCCGGTTCGACTTCAGCCAGAACGGCGCCGTCTCCCCCGAGCAGCTCGGCGAGGCCGAGGCGATCGTGCGGGGCCTCATCGCCGATGACCTGCCCGTGCACGCCGATCTCGCGCCGCTCCCGCTCGCCCGCAAGGTCAGCGGGCTCCGCGCCGTCTTCGGCGAGACCTACCCCGACCCGGTCCGCGTCGTCTCGATCGGCGCCCGGGTCGAGGACCTGCTCGCCGACCCCGGCCTGGACACCTGGAAGAACCTCAGCGTCGAGTTCTGCGGCGGGACGCACCTGACCAGCACCGGCGAGGCGAAGGCCTTCGCCCTGGTGCAGGAAGAGGCGGTCGCCAAGGGCATCCGCCGCGTCGTCGCGCTCACCGGCGTGCCGGCGATGGCGGCCCACGCCGCCGCCGAGCAGCTCGAGGCCGAGATCACCGAGGCGGCCTCGCTCTCGGGCGAGGAACTCCGCGCCGAGCAGCACGAGTTGCTCGCCCGCCTCGAGTCGCTGACCCTGCCGGCGGCCCGCAAGGCGGCGCTGCGGGGCCGGCTGGGCGATCTCGCCGAGGTGATCAAGCAGGCCGAGAAGGCCGCCTCCGCCAGGCGTGCCGCCGAGGCCGCCCGGGAGGCCTCGGTGCTCGCCGAGTCCGCCGAGCGGGCCGCTGAGCCCTTCTTCATCTCGACGATCGAGGTGGGGTCCGATCGTGCCTCGCTCCAGGCCGCGATGAACGCGATCTCGCAGCGCGTGCCCCGCAAGGCCGTCATGCTCCTCAGCCCCGACGGGCTCGAGGGCAAGGTCTCGGTCATGGCCGCGGTCCCCAAGGACCTCCAGGCGAAGCTCAAAGCCGGGGACTGGGTCCGTGAGGTCACCGCGGTGATGGGCGGCAAGGGGGGCGGCAAGCCCGACGCCGCCCAGGGCGCCGGGTCGGACATCGCCAAGGTCAAGGACGCGGTCAAAGCCGCCCGCGTCTTCGCCGGGGGCCGATTGCTCTGACCCGCCCGGGTGCCGGGCTCGGCGGTAGGCTGCCCCGATGGGCAGCTCCCCGAGCCAGATGCGAGCCTGGGCGATCGGTCTTGATATGTTCTACGCCACCGCGGGCATGCTCCTCGTCGGGGCGGCCGTCGACCACTTCGCCGGCACCCGCCCGTGGTGGATGCTGGGGCTGGGCCTGCTGGGGCTCGTCGCCGGTATGGTCCGGTTCATCCTCGACGCCGCCCGCCTGAACCGAGACGCGACCCCCCGTTCCCGCCCCGGTCGACCCGGGCCCGATCCGTCCGGCCAAACCGGCAGGAGCCCTGCCGAACAGGAGAATCCGCCCGCTGACCGGTCGCCGCCGGGGTGAGTGACCGCTATTCTTTGCCCCCCGGTCTCCGTGACGGCTCCCGCCGCCGACGGGCCCCGGGGCAACCCGCACGAGCCCGCGCCCAACCATGGACCACGCGATCCAAAAGCCCGATGTCCCGGCCCCCGCTCCGCGGCTCGCCGCGACGGTCGCGCTCTGGGGCGCCGGGGCCGCGCTGGTCGCCTGTTCCGTCGCGTTCTCCCGCGGGGTCGCCGACGCCGCCGCGCTCGCCGCCGGGTGTGCTCTGCTCGCCGCGGTGCTCGGCTTCGCGGTGCTCGCCGCGCTCAAGCCCCGCCCAATGGCGAATTGGGCGATGCCCGTGCTCCTGGCCCAGATGATCCGGACCGGCCTCGCGCCGGTCTTCGGGCTGCCGGTCTTCATGCTCGCGGGGGTCGACCCCGCCGGGTTCTGGCTCTCGCTCCTCGCGGTCGCCGCGGCCATGCTGATCGGCGAGACCCTGTCTGTTTCCAGAATGTTCGGTTCGGCCGCCCTCGGGTCCGCCCGGGGCGGGGAGGTCGCCGCGTGATGACGCCTTCGCTGTTCACCCTCGCCGCCGCCAACCCCGTCGAGCATGTGGTCAATCACTACACGGTCAAGTCGGCCGACGGGTGGTGGATCTGGTCGGCCAACCAGACCAACCTCGTCCTCTCGGGCCTGATCGTCGTGGTCTGCGGCTGGCTCGCCGCCAAGCACATCCGCACGGGCGCCGAGAGCGAGGGGCACGACCGCTATGTGACCCGCAACCCGCTCGCCGGGCTCGTCGAGGTCATCAGCCTCTTCCTGCGCGACGAGATCGTCAAGCCCCTGCTGCACGAGCGGACCGCCCGCTTCATGCCCTTCCTCTGGACGCTCTTCTACTTCATCCTGGTCAACAACCTGCTGGGCCTCGTCCCCCTGCTCGACCTCTGGCACATCATTTTGGGCCACCCCGCCCACTCCTCGCCCATCGGGGGCACCGCGACGCAGAACCTCTTCGTCACCGCCGCCCTCGCCCTCGTCTCGTTCTTCGTGATCAACATCGCCGGGATGCGCGAACTCGGCGTCTGGGGCTACTGCAAGCACCTCACCGGCGGCGCCCCCTGGTATGTCGCGATCCTCATGGTGCCGATCGAGATCCTCTCGACCTTCATCAAGCCCATCGCGCTCGCCCTGCGTTTGTTCGCCAACATGACCGCCGGGCACATCCTCGTCGCCACGCTCTTCATGTTCGTCGGCATGGCGATCAAGGCCGGCGTCGCCGTCGCCGCCCCGGTCACCGTCATCTCCGCCGTCGGCGCGATCGCGATCTACTTCCTCGAGCTCTTCGTCGCCTTCCTCCAGGCCTTCGTGTTCATGTTCCTCACCGCGGTCTTCATCAGCCAGCTCAGCCACCACGGCGACCACGACCACGACCACGACCATGAACACGCCCACGGGAGCCCGGCCCACGCGTGAGACCCATTCGTCCATCCGACGGGCCCGGAACGATCCGAGCCCGGCATTTCGAACCCGAGACTGCACCGACAGTTGAGAAAGGAAGACGGGAAACCATGGCCAGCATCAAGAACATCGTCATCGCCCTCGGCGTCCTCGCTCTGTTCCCGGCCCTCGCGGCCGCGCAGGACGGCGGCGACGGCACCCTCTTCAAGGGCATCGCCGCCATCGGCGCGGGCCTCGCCGTCGTCGGCGGCGGCCTGGGCATCGGCCTCATCGGCAAGGGCGCCGTCGAGTCCATCGCCCGCCAGCCCGAGGCCGGCGGCGCCATCGGCCAGAACATGATCATCGCGGCGGCCCTGATCGAGGGTGCGACCCTCTTTGCCGTCGTCGTCGGCCTCCTGACCCTCTTCATCTGAGATCACAACGCACCGCCCGCCCGGCGCCAGCCTCGCCGGGCGGGCCGGACCGCGCGCCCGCCCAGGCGGCCGCGCCATCGGAGCAGAGCATGTCCCGAGCGATCCTCATGATCGTGGCGGCCCTCGCCCTCGTCCTCGCGGCCGGCCCCACGCTCGCCGCGCCCGAGGCCCACGCCCCCGCCACCCACGCCGACCCGCACGCCGCGGACGCGCACGGCGACGGGCACACCGCCGTCACGCCCATCCCCCCGGTCAAGGAGGGCATCGCCCCGGCTTTGACGGCGCTGGTGGTCTTCGGCATCGTCATGTTCATCCTCTCGACGAAGGTCTGGCCCGCGATCACCTCGGGGCTCGACGAGCGCAACGCGAAGATCCGCGAGGAGATCGCCTCCGCCGAGGCCGCCCGGGCCCAGGCCAAGGCCGCCCTCGCCGAGTACGAGCAGTCGCTCTCCCAGGCCCGCGTGGAGGCCCAGAAGATGCTCGACGAGACGCGGGCCGAGCAGGCCCGCCTCGCCGCCGAGCTCAAGGCCAAGGCCGACCGCGAACTCAACGAGATGCGCGAGAAGGCCAAGCGGGACATCGACAACGCCAAGAAGGCCGCCCTCGGCGAGATCTACGCCGAGTCGGTCTCGCTCGCGACCCGGATGGCGGGCAAGATCCTCCAGCGCGAGGTGACCGCCTCCGACGGCGCCCGCATGCTCGACGAGTCGCTCGCCGAGCTCTCCAAGGCCCGATCCAACTGAGCCCTCCGACCGAGCCCGTCCGGTCTGCCGATCCCGTCCGGGAGGACACATGCCCCTGACCGAATCCCATCCCGACGCCCTCGCCCAGGTCTACGCCAGGAGTCTCTTCGAGCTCGCCGAGGCCGAGGGCGGCCGCGACCGGGCCGAGCAGATCCTGGGCGAGCTCGAGACCATCCTCGACCTCGCGAGGGAGGACCGCCGGTTCAGCGAGTTCCTCGCCACGCGGGTCATCGCCGCCGCCGCGAGGGACGCCTCGCTGGTCCGCATCCTCCAGGGCCGGGCCAGTGATCTCGTCGTCCGTTTCCTCCGCCTTCTCAACGCCAAGGGCCGCCTCGCCCACCTCCCGGCGATCACCGCCGCGTTCGAGGACCTCGTCCAGGCCGCGTTCGGGCGACTCGAGGTCGATCTGTTCACCGCCGAGAAGATCGATGACGCGACGCGCGACCAGTTCCGCCGCCGCCTCGCGGAGAAACTCGGCAAGGAGGTCATCCTCTACGCCTATGTCGAGCCCGCGATGCTCGGCGGGGTCAAGCTCCGCATCGGCGATCAACTCGTCGACGACTCCCTGGCCATCCAGCTCGGCCGCATGCGCGACCGCCTCACCGTCGAGGGCACCAGCGCCCTCCGCGCCCGCTCGGCCCGCGCCATCGAAGACTTGGGCTGAGCAGAACCCCGGCGAGCCTTCCGCCCGCGTGCCCCGCACGCGGGTTTTTTCTGCGCCCCAACCGAGCCCCGCCGCGTCCACCGATCGCCCCGGAGTTCTAGGATTCCTCGCCGTTCGCCCCACGACGAACGCGAGCAACAGGAGCCCCATGATGCCCAAGCAGAACATCGCGTCCGTTGATGTCGCCGGCAAGCGCGTCCTCATCCGCGTCGACTTCAATGTCCCCCTCCACGACGGCCGGATCACCGACGACCGCCGCATCCGCGCCGCGCTGCCCACGATCCAGAGCGTCATCGAGCGCGGGGGCCGCGCGATCTGCATGAGCCACCTGGGCCGCCCCGAGGGCAAGGGCTACGAGGCGGGCGAGTCGCTCAAGCCGATCGCCGACCGCCTCGCCGAACTGCTCGGCAAGCCGGTCGCCTTCCCCTCGACCGACTGCACCGACGCCGCCACCGCCGCCGCCGTCGGCGCGATGAAGGACGGCGAGGTGCTCGTGCTCGAGAACCTCCGTTTCCACAAGGCCGAGAAGAAGGGCGACGCCGCCTTCGCCGAGAAGATCGCCGCCCTGGGCGAGGTCTATGTCAACGACGCCTTCGGCACCTGCCACCGCGAGGACGCGAGCATGGTCGCCGTCCCCCGCGCCATGCCCGGCAAGCCCCGCGTCGTCGGCTTCCTCGTCGAGAAGGAGGTCAAGTACCTCGCCGAGAAGCTCGCCGAGCCCGCCCGCCCCTTCGTCGTCGTCCTGGGCGGCGCCAAGGTCTCCGACAAGCTCCCCGCCATCACCAACCTCATGAACAAGGCCGACCACATCCTCGTCGGCGGCGCGATGGCCTACACCTTCGTCAAGGCCCTCGGCCACGAGACCGGCAACAGCAAGATCGACACCGAGCACCTCGCCTCCGCCAAGCAGATGATCGACTTCGCCGCCAAGCACCATGTCGAGCTCCACCTGCCCACAGACCATGTCTGCTCCACCGAGTTCAGCGAGGATCTGGGCGACATCGAGGTCTTCGAAGACCACATCAAACCCGGTTTCATGGGCCTCGACATCGGCCCCAGGACCCAGGCCCACTACGCCGACATGATCCGCAAGGCCAAGACCGTCGTCTGGAACGGGCCCATGGGCGTCTTCGAGTGGCGGCCCTTCCGCGTCGGCACCAAGACCATCGCCGACGCCATGGCCCACGCCACCGCCGCCGGAGCCACCACCATCGTCGGCGGGGGCGACTCCGCCGCCGCCGTCGAGGAGTTCGGCGCCGCCGACAAGATGAGCCATGTCTCGACAGGCGGCGGCGCCAGCCTCGAGATGCTCCAGGGCAAGGCCTTCGTCGCCGTCGACATCCTCGACAACGCCTGAGCCGCGCCGAACGACAGCACGGGATCAACGCCCCCGACCCCGTGCGGGGGCGTTTTGTTCAACCCCTCCCGCAACCTACCCTCGAACCATGCGCCGGGGACGAACCCTCCGACATCTCCTCATCCTCTCCGCCCTCTGCGCCGTCGCCTACCTCCCGGGCCTCACCTCCCACGGCCTCACCAACTGGCAGGAGTCCATCCGCCTCGTCGTCGCCCAGGAGATGCACCGCGCCGCCAACTGGGTCACGCCCACCGTCCACGCCGAGCCCTATCTCGCCAAGCCGCCCATGCTCTACTGGGCCCAGATGGCCCTCGCCTCCCTCCGCGGCGAGGCCGTTGCCCTCTTCGACCTCCGCCTCGCCGTCGCCCTCGCGGGCTGGCTGGGTGTCCTCGCGACCTACCTCGCCGCCCGCGTCCTGCTCGCCCCTTCTCCCGATGACGAGACGCCCGACGCCACCGACCGGTGGGCCCGCGCCGCCTCCTTCTGGGGCGCCGCCTTCACCGCCACCGGCATTCTCACCGCACGCGCCAGCCGCATCGGCGAACTCGATATCCTCCTCCTCCCCTGCACCGGCGTCGGGATTGCCGCCTTCTCCGCCGCCTGGCGCACGCACCTCGCGCGACGCCGCACCAACATCCCCGCGATCGCGCTCGGCGCGCTCGCCGCCGCCGCCGCGGGCCTGGTCAAGGGTCCCCCCGGGTTCGCCACCATGCTCGTCGCGACGCTCGGGGGCGTCCTCCTCCACGGCGCGTTCGCGGGCAGGCCCCGCCCGCGGGCACCCCTGTTCATCGCCTCCGCCGTCGCGTCCGCCGCGTTCGCCGCCTGGCTCTTCACCGCCCGCGAGATCCGCGACTACCGCGACATCCTCGGCATCCTGATCCACGCCCTCACCGCGGGGACCGCGTTCCTCCTCCTCGCCCGGCTCTCGACCCGACCGGCCTGGCTCGCGGGTTTCCTCCGCTCCGGCGTGCTGCTCGGCCCGCTCGCCGGGATGGCCGCCCTCTGGCTCTGGGGCCTCGCCCTCGAGCGCGATGTCGGCCGTGAAGTCGTCGAGATGTACGCCGCCCGCGAATCCGCCGCCAACCTCCAGCCCTTCGTCCCGGCCAGCCCCGTCCGCAACCTCGAGGCGTTCGCCTACGGCGCGGGCCTCGGCTCGATCGCCGCCATCATCGCCGCCGTCTGGCTCGTGCGCGACCGCCCACGCTTTGCGCCGGGATGGTGGGTCGTCCTGGGCTGGATCGCCCTGGGCTTTGTCCTCTACTCCGTCGCGGGCACCGGAACCCAGCGCTATGTCCTCCCCGTCCTCCCGGGGGTCGCCCTCCTCGGCGGCATGTGGTTCGCCGCCGCCCTTCGCGATCTCCCCGTACGCGTGCCCCTCGCCCGCGCCGCGTGGACGGCCCTGATTGCCCTCGCCGTCGGTCAAGGCGTGTGGTACGGCTTCGCCCGCGACCGCGCGGGCTACGACTGGCGATCCCCCGACGCCTTCATGGCCGAACTCCTCGCCGCCCAGGGGGTCGACCCCGCTCGCCTTGCCACCCTTGACTTCTGGACCGGCGCGATCGACGCCGCTGCCGGACAGCCCGTCCGCGTCTACCGGGGCCCCGGCATGCCCCTCGTCGACGGCTATCCCCACATCGCGCCGAAACTCCCCGAACTCACCGCCGAACTCGCCGCCGAGGGCTCCGAGTGGACCATCCTCGTCGTCGAGCCCCCGATGCCCGGCCAGCCCGCGCCCGCCCAGCGTTTCGCCGACGCGGGCCTCGCCGCCACGCCGATCGAGACCACCGCCGAGTTCCGCCTCGACAAGGGTCAAGACACGGTCCGCGCCTACCGCGTGACGCCCGGGTCGCCCCCCGGGAGGCCCGAACCCTGAGCGAGGGCCTGTCGGGCGCGGGGCCCGGAGCCGGTCGATCCTCCAGGCAGTGCCTAGTTCACTCGGCCGCAGATCCATCCCGGCGTCGTCGCCTCACCCGCGGGCATCGCCAGGTGCACCGCCGCGCTCACCCCGTGCAGGCCCGACGCGATCCCCGCATCGGTGCACACCAGGTGAAGCGTCGGGGGCCCCTGCTCGCCCGAGAGCCCCGAGCAGACCTTGACCAGCAGCGGCATGTTGACTTTCGCCCACGCCGCCGCGCGCATCAGCGCCGACGCCGCCTCCGGGCTCCACCACGCCAAGAGGTGGAGCCCTCCCTCCCCGTCCATCGCCAACTCCACCGCCGGCGCCACCGGGCAGGGCAGCCCCAACGCGCGCAGCCCGCGCACCACCGCGCTCAGCCCGGGAGTCCCGTGCGGGACGCAGGAGGCCCCGCTCGTCGCCACCGGGGCAGGGCTCACCGCCGCCTCCCCCGCCCGCGTCGCGGGGCGAGCCGCCGGGCTCGCGGGCGCCTCCGCCCCGTCCACGATCAGCGAGAGCACCTCCGAGGGCTCGAGGCGGCGGTCCGTGTGCCCCAGGAGCGTCGTCGCCGCCGATTGCACCCGCGCCACGCCGGGGCGCACCGCCAGGTCCATCCCCAGGAACTGCCGCGTCGCCTGCACCAGCCGCGTGCTCGCGCGCGCGCTGCTCGCCGCGTCCGCCCCCACGATGGCGATGCCGACCCCCGCCGAGGGCTCCCCCTCCTCCACGATCGACTTGATCAGCCGGTACGCCGACACGATCGCCGGCTCGTCCGCCCCGCTCAGGATCGTCACCGTGTCCAGCGCCCCCGCGTGGATCATCCCCGCCTGGTCCAACTCGTCGAAGTGCAGCAGGAACCGGTCCGCCGCGCACGCCGCCGCGCGGATCGCCGTCCCGATCTCCGCCACCGGGTCCGCCTCCGCCGAAGACCCGATCAACTCCACGCTCGTCCGTTCGGGCGTCACACGCACCAACGCCACCGGGCCGCCGGTGGTCGAGGCCACCCGGGCCGCGTACGCCCGCACCCATACCGCGCCACGCACCGGCAGGTGCCCCGTGATCAGCGCCTCGAGCGCCGGCGCCCCGGACGCGGTCTCCCCGATCTCGCCCCCCAACCCGTCCTCGTCGATCGAGCCCGGGTCCCCCGCGCCATCACCGCTCTGTTCACCGATGAACAACTCGACCAACGCGTCCATCGCGTCGATCTCCCCCGCGACATCCGCCGGGTCCGGCTCCCAGACCTCAACCGCTTCCGGGTCGACGAGCCGCAACCGGGCTCGGTGCCCGAGCCCTCCGGGTCCGCTGTGGTGTTCCATCCTCGTCCTCGGTGTCCGATCGCCTTGGGCCGTGCGATCGTGGGGCCTCTGTCTCAGTCGCGTTCGATGACGCTGTTCATCTCGCCAAACTCGTTCGGCTCGCGGCGCGGGTTGAAGCGGTCCTCGCCCCACACCCCGTCCACCACCAGCCGGTACCGCATCCGGCACGGCAGCGCCGGGATCGTCAACTCGTGCACCCCCAACGCCTCGTTCCGTCGCATCGGCATCGCCGTCGCGCTCCAACCGTTGAAGTCGCCCGCCACGCGGACATCCAGCCCGACCTCGATCGGCTGCACGAACAGCAGTTTCCCCCCCGACCGACGCACGCCGTACAGCCGCGAGACCGATTTCTCCCGCCGGTCCACGCTGAACTTCTGCTCCACAAGCCGCAGCGACCCGCTCGCCGCGCGGACGCGGAGATCCTCCGCCGGCTCCGCCTCGCGTGTCCGATTCGTCAACGCCTGCGCCCGCCGGCACAGGTCCTCCACCCGGCTCATCACATCCAGCGCCGCGGGCGTCTCGACCCCGGGCAGTTCAGCCTCGACTCCCGCCGACAACTCCGCCGTCCCCGGCGACACGCCCACTGAGTCCGCCCGATCCGCCGCCCGCAACGGCCTCGCCACCCGCCGCGCGCCCGCCGCGCTCGCACGCGACCCGAGCGGCGCCGCGTCCTCGCGGACCTCGACCTCAGCCGCGGACCCCGCCCCGCCCTGCTGACACACCCACTCACCCAGCGCCCGGTAGTCCTCCGCGCCCGTGCTCGCCGGGTCGTAGTCGATGATCGCCTGCCCGAACGACGCCGACTCCCGAAGCCGGGGGTCCAGCCGGATCGTCACGGGCGTCATCGCCGCGCTGAACCGTCGACCCAGCTCCGCGTGCAGCTCCCGGGCGTGCGCGTGCGATTCGTCGTGCATCGTCGCCAGGATCCGCGTCGCCGGCTTCGTCCCCAGACGCCGGCCCAGCGAACGGATCGTCGACACCTGCCGCGTCGCCCCCTGGAGGCTGAAGAAACTCGTCTCCACCGGGATCAAGACCTCGCCCGCCGTCGTCAGCGCGTTGTAGGTCAGCAGCCCGATGCTCGGCGGGCAGTCGATCACGCAGAACTCGAACGGCTCCCCGCCCGCCCCTGTGCCGATGCTCGCCAGCACCATCCCCAGCCGCCGCTCCCGCTCCGCCGCAGACGCCAGCCCACCCCGCGTCGCCTCCAGCCCCGCCAACTTCGTCCGGCTCGGCGCCAGGTCCAGGTTCCGCGTCACGCGCCACAGCAGACGCTCCACATCCACGGGCCGCTCCACGACCGAAAGCATCGCGTCCCCGATGTCCATCTCGATCTGCTCCAGCGGCACCGCCAGCCCCGCGGCGCAGTGCGCCTGCGGGTCAAGGTCCACCAGCAGCGTCCGCCGACCTCGAGACGCCAGCACCGCGGCGAGGTTGATCGCGGTCGTCGTCTTCCCGCACCCGCCTTTCTGATTGATGATCGCGATCGTCCGCATGCGCCCGTTCCCGCCCCCGGCCGACCGGTGACTGCCCCGAGTGGTCGTGTGCACTAACGCCGAGCCAGACGAATGCTCAACGGACCGGTTATCGGCCCGCGTCCGAAATCACCTTGAAAGCACAACGCCCAACCCAACTCCGGGGGGTCACGCAAGCGCCGTCCGTGTCTGACCCGATCACCCCGCGCGGATCGCCGACCACCCCGCCGCGACCGAGGCCTCGGGCGGGTCCGCGATTAGCCGCGCCCGCCCCTCGCCCACCGGCAGCGTCAGCCGCAGCCGGCCCCCCGACGCCTTCTTGTCGTGCCGCATGCGCGCGATCAGCGTCCCGTCATCCGGCAGCCCCCCGATCGCGACGGGCAACCCGCACGCGGCGACCCCCGCGCGCACACGCCCGACCAACGAGGCCTCGACCAGCCCCATCGACGCCGAGCACGCCGCCGCCGCGATCAGCCCCAGCGCCACCGCCTCGCCATGATGCAGCGGGGCGTGGGCCGGGTCGCCGTCCGGCGTCAGGTGGGCCAGGGTCTCGATCGCGTGGGCGTAGGTATGTCCCAAGTTCAGCAGCGCCCGACCCCCCGTCTCCGAGAGTTCGCGCTCGTCGTCGCCCACAACCCGGGCCTTGACCCCCACATTCCGGGCGACCAACTCGACCAGCGCCTCTTCCTCGCGCGACATGATCCGCTCAAGGGAGCCAAGCGTCCACGCGAGCAGCCCCTCGTCCCCCCAGTCCGCCGAGATCAGCCCGTGCTTCACGCACTCGGCCAGCCCGGCGCGGAACTCCCGCTCGCCCAGCGACGCGAAGGCCGAGACATCCGCCAGCACCGCCCTCGGCTGGTGGAACGCGCCGGCCATGTTCTTGAGCAGCTCCCCCGACGGCAGCGCGAGGTTGACCCCCGTCTTGCCGCCCACCGAGGCGTCCACCGCCGCGAGCAGCGTCGTGGGGCACTGCACCACGGGCACGCCGCGCCGGTACGCCGACGCCGCGAACCCCGCCACATCGCCCACGATCCCCCCGCCCAGCGCCAGCACGGGTTCGCGGCGCTCCTGCCCCGTCCCCGCCAGCGCCGCCAGCACGCCCCCGAGCGTTTCGAGCGATTTCGCCCGCTCGCTCGGCGCGACCACGCACCGCGTGACCGCCCATCCCGCAACCTCGTACGCGCCCAGCACGCCGTCGACCCAGGAGGCCGGCAGCCCCGCGTCGACCACGGCGAACAGCCGGCCCGCGGGCACGCCCAGCAGCCCGGCGAGTTCCCCCGCGAACGCCCGCGCGACCCCCGACCCGACGCGGACCTCGTACGCCGGGGCGCTCGAAGGCTCGACCCGGACCCGCCGCGCCGACCCGCTCATCCGTCCGTCCCGTCGCGCCGGGGGTCGCCCGGGCGGCGCCAGTCCACCCTGGGTGCGTCCCCCCAAAGCATCTCGATGTCGTAGAACGCCCGCGTGTTCGGCTCGAACAGGTGCGCGATCACATCGACGAAATCCGCCAGCAGCCAGGTCGACCGCGTGTCGCGGTTCGTGCGCACAGCCGGGAAGCCCTGCTCGCCCCCGAGCTCTACCGCGTCGTCGATCGCCGAGGCCATCTGCCGGTCGGAAGTCCCCGAGGCGACGACCACATAGTCCGTCACCTGGCTCCGACCCCGGACATCGAGCACCACGATGTGCTCGCACTTGTCGTCCGCGAACAGCCTCGCGCACTCCAGCGCGAACCGGCGCGTCCGCTCGGGGTCGCCCGTGCTCCGCGAGTCCGCGGGCGCGTGGGAGTACGCGTCCGCGTCCGTCGGGCTTCCAAGATCGCTGCGGTGTTCAACGGGCTCGCGGTCGTGGTCCATCCGGCAAGCCTAGACCACCCGCCGGACCGGTTCCGGGGGGGCGCTCACGCCCCGCCCTCCCCCGGGGCTCCCCCCGCCTCCTGCTCGCGACGACGCGCCGGACGCGGGATCACCACCACCATCGGCGCGCCGTCCGTCGGGGTGAGCCGCGACGCACGCCCCGCGCCCAACTCGGCCAGCCTCAGGAAGTGCTCGTTGCTCCGGTCCCCGATCATCACCAGCCGCCCGCGCTCGCCCGTCACGCGCCACGCCTCGCCCACCGCCGCTCCCGTGTCCTCCGCCCCGCGGAGCCACCCCTCGCAGAGCACGACGATCTCGAACGCCCCGTCGACCTCGCCCGCGAGCGTCTCGAGGCCCCCGCGCTCGAAACTCGCGTGCGGCAGCGGGTACCGCCGGCGCGCGAAGCGGATCGACTCGTTGTCGTGCTCAACCGCGACGATCCCCCCGGACGGGCCGATCCACCCCGAGACCTTCGCCGCCAGCGCCCCCGTGCCGCACCCCAGGATCAGCACCCGGCAACCCGGGCGGAAGACCTTCTCCACCGCCCGCAGCGAGCGCAACTCAGGCACATCCATCAGGTCCGCGTACCGGCGCGACGCCGTCGCCCGGATCGACATCGAGCGGCCCGTCGGGAACCGGACCTCGTACTGCTTCCACCCCTTCCCGCGTGCCGACAGCGCCCGGTCCAGGGGTGTCAGGTGCCGCTCCCGGTACCGCACGCCCTCGACCTCGGCCCGGCGGTGCAGCCCGAACACCCGGCGGGCCAGGCCCCCGAGCGACTCACGCTTGACCGCACCCGCCCGCGGGGTCACGCCCAGGCGGTCGGCCCGGCGCGGCGCGTCCCCGGGCTTGGCTCGCCGCTCCCGCGTCATCCCGCCGCCCCACCCACCGTGTCGAACAGCGATCGCGGCGCCCGCCCCTCGGTCGGGCGGATCCAGACCCACGGCGTCGGCTCGGTCTGGCTCGAGACCGTCAGGCGGTAGGGCGCGCCCTCGTGGGGCGCCGACGCCAGCGCGGGCGTGTTGCACTGCCTCGAAAGATGCAGCAGCACCACCTCCGCCCCGGGCCCGATCCGCGCGACCGCTTCGCGGCACTCCTCGTTGCTCAGGTGCCCCGAGCCCCCCATGATCCGCTTCTTCAGGAAGGCGGGTCGCCCGGACGCCTCCTGCATCCGTGGGCAGTAGTTCGACTCGATCGCCAGCACATCCACCCCGCGCAGGTGCTCGATCAGGCCCCCCGTCGCGCGACCCAGGTCGGTCGCGAACCCCAGCGTCCCCGCGCACGGGAAGGAGAACCGGAACGACGCCACCCCGAGATCGTCGTGGCTGGCCAGCGCCGCCTCGAACGCGACCCCTTCGGCGAGCTGCACCTCCCGCTCAAACGGCTCGTTCCGCCGGAGCAGCGAGCCCCGCCCCTGCGCGCTCGCCACATGCCGCCGGTGCAGCCGGAGTGTCGCCCGGCAGTCCCGCACCGTCCGCCACCCGGGGTGGAAATGGTCCTGGTCCAGGTGGGTCAGCACGATGTCGTCGACC
The DNA here is from genome assembly GCA_036732005.1 of Phycisphaerales bacterium. Lineage (GTDB taxonomy): Bacteria > Planctomycetota > Phycisphaerae > Phycisphaerales > UBA1924 > UBA1926. The sequence continues at coordinate 121,327 of DAINDF010000008.1, read as the reverse complement.
TCACCCAGCGCCACCCCGCGCTCCGCGAGAAGGCGACGCGTCCGCGTCGGGCTCAGCCCCGCGTCGATCAGGATCGTGCGCTGCCAGCGGCCCCCGTCGGCCCGGACCCGGAGCAGCGAGCAATTCCCCGCCGACCCGCTCGCCAGCACGCACAGCCCCGCCCGAACACCCGAGGGCGGGTCGGGCGCCGCGGGCGCCGGCCTCGGCGATGCCAGGTCACGCCACGCCATCCGCGTCCTCACCCGCGACCTGCAACTCGCCCCGCGCCGACTCCGCCCAGGCCTCGGGCCGCAGCATCGCGTGCAGCCAGTTGAGCGTCTGCGCCCGCGGCTTGCCGTCCCCCGACAGCACCCCGCGCTTCGTGCCCCGCACGAAGTCGGCCATCAGCCGCACGGGGGCGCTCCGATCCGCGAGCGCCTCGAGACGCCGCAACTGCTCGGCCCGGTCCACCCGGGCCCGGAAGGCCTCGCGGTACGCCCGCCGGGCGAGGGTGATCTCCTCACGCGGGACGCCCGACCGGCGCATCCCCACGAGGTTCAGCCCCCCGAGCATGTTTGCGCCGACCAGCGTGCAGTAGGGGGGGACATCGAGGTTGCAGGCCATGCCCCCGGCGAGCATCGCCCCCGTCCCCACTCGGCAGAACTGGTGCACCGCCGCGTTCCCCGAGACATAGACCCGGTCCCCGATCTCGCAGTGCCCCGCGAGCAGCGCCCCGTTGCACACGATCACATCGTTTCCCAGCACGCAGTCGTGCCCGATGTGCGCCGACACCATCAGGTACAGTCGCTCTCCGACGGTCGTGTGCCGACCCGGGTACATCGACGCGTGCACCGTCGCGTGCTCCCGCAGCACCGCCCCCGGACCGATCCGCACGCCCCCGATCGGGTCCCCGGGCTTGATCTTCACATGCTGCGGCCCGAACCCGACGCACGCGTACGGGTAGACCACCGAGCCCGACCCCAGGGCCGTGTCCCCGTGCAGGCGGCAATCGCCCAGCAGCCGGCACCCCTCGCCGATCACCACGGGGCCCTCGATCACGCAGCGCGGACCGACCGAACTCCCCTCGCCGATCGTCGCCTCGGCGCTGACCATCGCGGTGGGATGAACCGACGCCCCAGGGTGGATCGACATGCCGCAAGTGTAGGAGGAACGACCCGTTCCACGACATAGCATCGACCGTGCCCGCCGACCCTTTCCCAATCGTCCAACTCGGGCGGATGCCCTACGGGCCCGCCCTTGACGCCCAGCGGGCCCATCACCAGGCCGTCCTCGGCGCCCGCGACGCCGGGGGGGAACTCGGGCGGATCCTCCTCGTTGAGCACGACCCGGTCATCACCATCACCCCCAGGCCCGCCGCCGCCTCGCACCTGCTCGCCTCGCCCGAACTGCTCGCCCGGCACGGCGTCGAGGTCCACCCGACCGACCGCGGGGGGGACATCACCTACCACGGGCCCGGCCAGGCGGTCGTTTATCCCATCATCGACCTCAAGCGCACCGGGATCCGTGTCATCGAGTTTGTGCGGCTGCTCGAACAGGCCGTCATCGACGCGATCGCCGCCCACGGCCTCGAGGGCCGCCGCGATCCGGACGCCACGGGTGTCTGGGTCGAGTCCCGCGCGGGACGAGAGGCGAAGATCGCCGCGATCGGCGTCCGCGTCCGCAAATGGGTCACCATGCACGGCCTGGCCCTCAATGTGCGCCCAAACCTGGACCACTTCGGGCTGATCGTCCCCTGCGGCCTGGTCGGGCGCGCGGTCACGAGCATGCATGCCGAACTGGGCGACACCTGCCCCACGATGGAAGACGCGGCCGACCGGGTGGGCGGGGCGCTCCGCCGCCTGCTCATCGCTCAGGCGAGGGGCTAACCCAGGTCGCGCCCCTGGAAGAGCAGGACGGCCAGCCCCAGGTACCCCGCGGCCTGGACCAGCGAATAGACCAGCACCAGCGCGACATGCTCGACCGGGATCCGGGCCGCCTGCGTCACCGCGTCCACCAGCCAGAAGGCGTGCATCCGGGGGAGGGTGGTCCAGACGATTCGGGCGGCCCAGTTCACCTTGGTTGGTTCGAGGAAGACATAGTCCCCCGGTTCTGGTGGACGAACCAGCCCGAGCGATCCCGAGCCGATCCGCTTGACCACGATGCGGGACTCCCCGGGTTCGGTGATCACCAGCGCGGGGGGGACCTCCGGCCCGAACATCTCTCGGGTCAGGTCGACCCCCTCGGCCGGGGGGTCAAACGCGGGGGGGATCATCCCCAGCCCGTTCGGGGCGGGGCCGTAGAAGAACCGATCCCCCGCGGCGATCGTCGAATCCGAGGGACTGCCGAAGGAGATCGCCCATTGGTCGTTGGCTTGGTCGAGCGTCTCCATGCCGGGTCGCACGGGCTCGGCGGTCTCGATGATGCCGATCGGAGTGTTCGCGAAGGCGTGCCGGCCCACGAAGTAGTCGTTGAGGAGGCCGAGGATGAAGGCCCCGAGGCAGATCATGATGGTCAGGACCTGCCCGCATCGGGTGGAGGCGGCGGTGGCGATCGAGGTGAGCACCACCAGCGCCCCGAGCGAGGCGAGGCAGGCCTTGATGACCTCGGGCTTGACCTCAGTGAAGATGGGCTGGAGTTCGAACTTCTTGTTGAAGGGGAGGGAGAGGCCGTAAGACACCAGAATGAGGGGGAGCAAGACCGTCAAGACGGTCTGTGAGAAGGGCCAGCCGTAAGCGTAGTTGGTGAAGGCGGCGATGGCGAGGCTGATGGCGATAGCGCCGACGCCGAAGGTGATGACGGGGAGGTGGAATTTGTCGCCGGCGTTCATGAGGACGCCGTGGCGGAGGGCGAAGAGGAGGAAGACGATCATGATGACCGAGGCGAGGAGGGTGGCGGCCATGACGCCGAAGAACTTGCCGACGACGACCCATGCCCTGCCGATGGGCTTGGAGACGACGGTGAGGACGGTCTTGTTCTCGATCTCGCGGCTGATGATGGCGGTGGCGACGAAGGAGGCGACGAGGATGCCGCAGAGGAAGACGGTTCCCATCCCGATGTCAAACAGGAGTTTATCGTCCCCGGTGACCTCGCCGGCGACATCTCGGTAGGACATCGAGTAGGCGCTCATCGCGTTGCTGAGGTACTGGAGGACCGCGCAGAGGAGCACGATGACCAGCACGATGGGCTGGCGCAGGCTCTCGATGAAGGCGTTGCGGGCGATGGCGAGGAGTGGCGTCATGGGCGGTTCGGCCGGGCCGGGGCGATGGTAGCCGCGGGGGGCTCGCCCGTTTTCTTCGTGAGCCGTTGAACCGCGGTTCGGGCGGCTCGTAAATCTGATCGGGTTGCGCGGGCGTCCTGGCCGGGATTGCATCCGCCGGTGGACTGTCGGCCCCCAGAGGTTGAGAATACGCTCCGCACCGCCGGCCGGGCCCCTGGGGCCGGGGCGGCGGGCTGATCCCGGTCGAATCCGGGGCGGGTGGGTGGCGAATCGGCGGGCCGAGGTTGACCCGGGGAACCGGGGTCGTCTCGGGGCCGGGTGGAAGACAAGGGCCGGTCGGGCCTCCCGATCGGTCCGGGACCCGAGGGATCGGATGAAGGGCGACGCACAGAGTTACGGGCGCGCGGTGGGCGTCTCGATCCTGGGGTTGATTCTCCAGGGCGTGTTCACCGTGCTGCTGGCGAGCTACGCGGGGCTCTCGAAGGGGGACCACGCGGCGGTGACGGCGGCGTGGCACATCGGGCTCGGGCTGCTGGTCTGGGCCCCGCTGATCGTCCTGTTCGACCTGCACCGCCGCGAGCGGCGTGAGGCGGTGGAGATCGAGCGGCTGGCGCAGGAGGAATCGACGAGCGTCTTCGAGGGGGTCGAGCAGCCCCGGGCGGCGCGCACGCTCGAGGCGATGCGCAAGTTCGCGCTGCCGGCGTTCGGGCTGATCATCGGGGGTTCGCTGCTGACGCTGGGCATCGTCCGGCTCCGCGGGCTCGGGGCCGGCGCCGGGTTTGACGGCGAGACGCAGACGGTGAACAAGGGCTTTGCGATCGCGGCGGGGCTCGCGGTCGCGGTGATCGCGTTCGTCTTCGCCCGGTTCGTCTCGGGGATGGCGACGCAGCGCGTGTGGGGCTCGCTCCGGGCGGGCGCGTCGTACGCGGTGGGCACGGCCCTGCTGGGGCTGACCGTCGCGGTGACGCAGTTCATCGACTCGACGGCGGGCCGGACGGTCGCGCTGGACCCGGTGGCGCACGCGGTCCCGATCTTCTCGCTCGTGATGGGCGCGGAGATGCTGCTGAATGTGGTGCTGGATGTCTACCGCCCGCGCAAGCCGGGCGAGGACCCGCGGCCCGCGTTCGATTCGCGTCTGCTGGGCCTGCTGGCCGCCCCGGACAAGATCGCGGAGAACATCGGCGAGGCGTTGAACTACCAATTCGGCGTCGAGGTCTCCAAGTCGTGGTTTTACCTGCTGCTTCAGCGTTGGTGGCCCGGGCTGGTGGCGGTGGCGCTGCTGGTGACCTGGGGGATGACCTCGCTGGTGGTGATCGAGCCGCACCAGCGCGCGCTGGTGCTGACCTTCGGCAAGCCCTCGGCCCCGCTGGTGAGTTTCGGGGACCGGGAGGGTGACGAGGTGGGCCCCGGGCTGCACATCGTGGCGCCCTGGCCCATGACCGAGGTCTACATCCCGGTCTCGCGAACGAGGGACAGGGACGGGAAGACGGTCGAGACCAGGACGAGCACGGGCGTGCGTTCGTTCACGCTCGGGACGAACCCGCCCGACCCGGCGAAGGCGGTGCTGTGGACCAACGAGCACACGCTCGAAGAGGTGTTCAGCCTGGTGCAGCCGGCCCCGTTGCGGAGCGGGGCGACGGCGGGGGAGGGCTCGGCGGGTCGCGTCGCGGACCTCTCGCTGGTGGCGGTGGAGGCGCCGGTGCAGTATGTGGTCTCGGATGTCCGGCTGTACGACGAGTTGGCGCAGCCCGATCATCGGGATCTGCTGCTGCGTGCGCTCGGGCAGCGGGTGCTGATGCACCAGCTCTCCTCGATGAACATCGACGAGGTGCTGGGGGCGGGGCGCACGGCGCTGGCGGCCGACCTGCGTGAGCGGCTCGAGGCGACCTATTCGCGGACGGGTGGCGACGGCGGCGGGGCGGGCATCCGCCTGACGCATGTGGGCTCGGGGTCGGTGCACCCGCCGAAGGACGCGGCCTACTCGTTCGAGCGGGTGGTGCAGGCGCAGCAGGTGATGCAGTCGAAGATCGAGTCGGCGATGCAGGACCAGATCCGGATCCTGACGGAGGTGGCGCCGCCGATCGAGCGTGAGGACGGCTCGTTGGTGACGGCGTCGGACATCGTGGCGATGCTGGACGGTCTGACGGCGATGCGCGGCTCGGGGGCCTCGCCCGACGAGGTGATCGGGCGTGAGCTCGCGGTGCAGCGGCTGCTCGAGGAAGCGGGCGGGGGCGCCGGGGCGTCGCTGATCGAGGCGAGCGCGCAGCGTTGGGCGACGCACATGGGCGAGCGGGGCCGGGCCGCGTTGTTCCAGGGGCAGTTGTCCGGCTACCGGGCGTCGCCCGCGTTGTACCGTTCCAAGTTGTATTTTGACGCGCTGGCCGAGGCGATGCGGGATTCGCGGGTCTTCCTGACGGGGGAGAAGCTGACGGATCTTCGGATCATCCTCGAGCTGCAGACGCGTGACACCGCGATCGATGTCTTCGACCCCGAGGCGGGGTCGGAGGCTCAACCCTGACCCGAGGAGCGCCGTCGTGCAAAGACTGCTGCGACCCATGCTCGCCGTTCTGTTCGTGCTGGCGATCGTCGCGTTCGCGTTCACCTTCACCGTCCGCTTCACCGAGAAGGCGGTGGTGACCACTTTCGGCAAGGCCGGTGAGGGCGCGCTGATCACCGAGCCCGGGCTGAAGTTCAAGTGGCCCTACCCGATCCAGTCGGTGACGAAGTACGACACGCGGGTGCGGGTGCTCCAGACGCGGAGCCAGACGCAGCAGACCGCGGACGACTCGCAGATCATCGTGGAGGCGTTCGCGACCTGGCGCGTTTCGAACCCGCTGGCGTTCTTCCAGCGGTTCTCGAACGCGGGCGGGCGGGCGGATGACCACTTCACGGCGGCCGAGGACATCCTGCGGACGACGCTGCGGAGCGCGCTGGGGGAGACGAGCAAGTACCGGCTCGACGAGCTGTTCAACCCGGAGGCGTCGAAGAGCAGGCTCGGGGAGCTGGAGTCGCGGATCTTCGCGCTGCTGGCGACGAGCCCGGCGGCGGGGGGGGAGAGCGGCAGCGGGGCGCCGGGGCTGGCCGACTACGGCATCGAGGTCACGATGGTGGGGGTGAACCGGATCGTGCTCCCCGAGGACACGACCAACAAGGTGATCGAGCGGATGGGGGCGAACCGGGACCGGCTGGCGCAGGAGCTGGAGAGCCAGGGCAACGCACGGGCGACGGCGATCCGCGCCAAGGCCGAGGCGGACGCGAGGAAGATCAGGGCGTTCGCGGAGCGTCGCGCGGCGGAGATCCGCGCCAAGGGCGAGGACGAGGCGGCCGAGTTCCTGGCGCAACAGGCGAGCGACCCGGAGCTGGCGGTGTTCCTGCAGAATGTTGCCCTGATGCGGGAGGCGATGGCCAAGCGGTTCACGCTCGTGCTCTCCGCGTCGGATTTCGGGATGGGGCTGTTCAGCCCGACGGCGCTGGAGGGGCTCGAGGCGGGCGAGTTCCCGACCCGTCTGCCGGGCGACGGGGAGCTCTTCCGGGGGCGGGCCTCGCGTGACTCGCTGATCCGCGACGCGGTGGAGGAGAGGCCGTGACCGAGCCCCCGATCGACGAGATCCAGCCGGGCGGCGGGGCTTCGCGTCCGGCGTCGGTGCGCCTGCGGGACGGGGCGGGGGCGCAGGACGCGGCGATGATGGACCCGGCGAACCAGTCGCTGGCCGACGCGCTGCGGATCACCTTCGGGCTGCTGCAGTTCGCGATGATCGCGCTGGCGGCGCTGTTCGTTTTCAGCGGGTTCCAGACGGTCAAGGAGGGCGAGCGAGGCATCGCGGTCCTGTTCGGGCGGGCGGTGAGCACCAACCTGGACCCCGGGTTCCACTTCGCCGCGCCCTACCCGCTCGGCGAGCTCATCAAGGTGAACACGGGGAACATCGCGCCCGAGCTGAACCGCGAGTTCTGGCCGTTCGTGTCGCAGAACGCCTCGTCGGACTCGATCGAGAACCTGCAGGGGCGGTCGCAGCTCAACCCGGAGCGGGACGGGTCGCTGATCACCGCCGATCTGAACATCGCGCACACGCAGTGGCAGGCGGTCTACCGGCGCGAGAGCCCGGTGCAGTATGTCGAGAACATCTACGCCGACCACGAGGACATGATCGTCCGCGCCGCGTTGAAGCGGGGCGTCGTGCGCACGATCGCGACGATCGGCATCGACGAGCTGCTCAAGCCGCAGGAGGGCGGCACGCGGGCGATCGCGCAGCGTGCCCAGGAGCTGGCGCAGCAGACGCTGGACGAGATCGGCTCGGGGATCCGCATCGAGCGGTTCGAGCTCGGGCAGCGCACCGCCCCGGGCTCGCTTCTCCGCAAGTTCAGGGCGGTGCTCGACGCGCGCAGCGAGGCCCAGAAGGCGATCACCGAGGCCCGCAGCGAGCGGGCCCGCCTGCTCAACAGCGCCGCGGGCACGGCGGGGGACGCGCTGCTGTGGCTGATCTCCCGGTACGAGCTCGCCATCGAGACGGGCGAGGCCGAGGAGGCCCGGGCGGTGCTGGCGAGGATCGACGCGGCCTTCGAGGGCAGCCCGATCGAGTTCACCGAGGCGGAGCGGGCGCTGCTCGGGTCCGATCCGCTTCTCGCGGGGGCGCTGGCGGCGGAGGGCCGGTCGGCGTCGGGCGATGTGGTGGAGATCATCCAGGGCGCGGCGGTGGACCGGCTGTCGATCGTGCAGGAGGCACGGGGCGAGCTGGAGTTGTTCCGGGCCAAGCAGGGGCAGTTCCGAGCCAACCCGTCGCTGATGGTGCAGCGTGACTGGGCGGGCGCGTGGGCCGAGTTCCAGTCGAGGCCGTTCGTGCAGACGATGCTGCTGCCCGTGGGGCACGGGGCCGAGCTCTGGCTCAACGCCGACCCGGACATCATCAAGGAGCTTGATCGGGCCCGGAAGGAGATCGACCGGCTCCGGGCCGTGCAGGAGCGTGAGAGGGCGCAGCGTGAGGCGCAGTACCGGGTCGACCGGGGCATCCGCGTCGAGGACGAGTGAGCCCGAAAGACCGTCGGAGATGACCATGCCCGAGCAGAGCGCCCCAAGCCGAACGCCCGTCGTGGCCTGCCAGGGGCTCACCAAGGTGTTCCGCGACTTCTGGATGCGGCAGCGTGCCCGGGCGGTCGACAACATCACCTTCCACATCGACCACAAGGAGATCTTCGGGCTGCTCGGCCCGAACGGCTCGGGGAAGAGCACCACGATCAAGCTCCTGCTCGGGCTGCTCAGGCCCACCGCGGGGCGGATCGCGGTCTTCGGGAAAGACCCGGGCGATGTCGCCACCAAGCGGCGGATCGGGTACCTGCCCGAGGAGAGTTACCTCTACGGGTTCCTCAACGCCCGCGAGACGCTGGACTACTACGGCAAGTTGTTCGAGCTCGACCGCAAGGCCCGCAAGACGCGCACCGACGAACTGCTCGACATGGTCGGGCTCACCCATGCTCAGCACCGCCCCGTCCGCGAGTACTCCAAGGGCATGCAGCGGCGGATCGGCATCGCCCAGGCGCTGATCAACGACCCCGACCTGCTCATCCTCGACGAGCCCACCACCGGCCTCGACCCGATCGGCACCAGGCAGGTCAAGGACCTGATCCTCGAACTCGGGCGACGCGGCAAGAGCATCCTGCTCTCCAGCCACCTGCTCGCCGATGTCGAGGATGTCGTCGATCGCATGGTGATCCTCTACGGCGGCAAGATCCGCCGCGCGGGCCAGCGCGACGAGCTGCTGACCCGACGCGAGACGACCTCGATCGAGGCCGACGAGCTCGACGATGAGACGATCGCGGAGATCGACCGCGTCATCCGTGAGCGGTCCGGGGGCGCCAAGTCGATGCTCCGGGTCTCCAAGCCCCGGCAGAAACTCGAGGACCTCTTCCTGGGCATCGTCGAGGAGGCGCGGCGGGAGCATGTCGTCACGAGCGGCGCGACGCACGGCGGCCCGACCGCCGCCTTCCTCCGAGCCGGAGCGCCCGCGGGTCCGAGCGGGGAGGAACTCATCGAGGCCCTCGTGCGTGACGAGGCCCCTGCGGCGCCCGAGCCCGCGGGGGGCGAGGCGGGGTCCGCCCGCGCCCCTGACCGGACGGATGACCTCCTCGCCGGGCTGCTCAAGGGCGACGAGCCCGAGGCGCCCGCGGGTCCCGCCCCGAGCTCCAGCGAGCCACCTCCCTCGACCGAGGGCGTCGATCTCGGCGTGATCGGTTCGCTCGTTGACGACGACGAGAAGCGGGAGCGACAGGGATGAAGGCCCGCGACCTGCCCGGCCTCCTCGACCGCACGCAGCACGCCCGCTGGTTCAAGGTCGCCGCGACGGTCGCCTTCCTGCTCGTCGTCGCCCTGGCGTACGGGTGGTACGCGGTCGGCGTCGCGAGCGGGAAGTTCGGCGGCGCCGAGAGCGTGCTGGGCACCCTTGAGGGCTTCGGCGAGGCGGCGAAGAACGATCCGGAGTTCCGCCTTGTCGAGGGGGTTCTCGAGAGGGCCTCGTCCTCCGCGAGCGTGGGGGTCGGCGCGGCCGTGGCGGCGCTGGTGGGCGTGGTGGTCATCTGGCTCGGGTTGGGGCTGACCTACCTCGCGCTGGGGCTGATCGCCGCCGCGGTCGGCGTGCCGCTCTTCCTCTTCGAGCCGACGGAGGTCTACGCGAGGCTCCTCTTCGGCGTGCTCGTGCTCTCCGCGTCGTTCACGGCGCTGATGCAGGCGCTGCGGGCGCTGTTCTCGGGGTCGGGGCCGGTCGTGGGCGTTGCACGCAACATGCTCACGGAGGCCGTCCGCCTCAAGATCTCGCTGGTCCTCATCATCCTGCTGATCCTCGGGCTGGCCGTGCTTCCGGGGATCCTCGACCAGGACCAGCCGCTGCGGTACCGCGTGCAGAGTTTCTTCCAGTATTCGGTCTCGGGCTCGTTCTGGGTGATCGCGGTGCTGACGCTGGCGTTCGGGGTCTCGTCGATCACCTCCGAGCAGCGGGACAAGGTCATCTGGCAGACCGTCACCAAGCCGGTCGCCGCGTGGCAGTACCTGCTGGGCAAGTGGGTGGGGCTGATCTCCCTGAACGCGATCCTGCTGCTCGTCTGCGCCTCGGGCATCTTCCTCTTCGCCGAGTACCTGCGTCACCAGCCCGCGGTCGGGGAGCGGCAGGCGTACATCTCCGACGACGCCGCCATCACCGAGGACCGGTTCATCCTCGAAACACGCGTGCTCTCGGCCCGGCGTTCGGCGTTCCTGGATATCCCCGACGAGCTGCGCATCGACCACCCCGAGTTCCTCGCCCGCGTGGAGTCGTACATCGAGCGTGAGCGTCTGACCGACCCCGACCTCGCCACGACGCCCGAGGAGTACGCCAAGGTCGTCTCCGATCTCAACAAGGGCGCCCTGCGGGTCTACCAGTCCATCCCCAGGGGCGACCGCCGGGACTACAGGATCTCGGGCCTCGGCGAGGCGGTCGCCCGGCAGAGCCCGATGACCCTGAGCATCCGCATCGACGCGCAGGGGAACCGCCCGGACCTGTTCTACACGCTGAGCTTCGTCTTCCCCAACGCCGCCGACCCGGGGCCGTATGTCAGGCAGATGGGCCTGGGCTTCATCCACAACCTCCCGCTGCCCCCCGACGCGGTCACGCCCGACGGCGTGCTGGATGTCCAGGTCTGGAACGGGCGGCTCGTGCTCGACCCGTCCGGCGCGATCGGGATCGCCCCCAATCCATCGGCGGCGACCATCCCCGACCGGGCGCTCGAGGTCTCCTATGCCGCGGGGGGCTACCGCATGAACTTCATGCGCGTCGTCCTCGTGCTCTGGATCAAGCTCGCCGTGCTGGCGATGGTCGCCGTCTTCGCCGCGACCTTCCTCTCGTTCCCCGTCGCCTGCCTCGTGTCTTTCGGCGTCTTCCTGCTGGCGGAGATGTCGGGCTTCCTCGTCGACGCGGCGGAGGCGTACGGGGTCACGGGCAAAAGGGGCGAGTTCGTCTGGTACAAATGGGTCACGAGCGGGCTCACCGAGTTCATGGGCCAGCTCTTCGCCGTCTACGGCGACCTCGACCCCGTCAAGCGCCTCGTGGACGGCCGCCTGATGGCCTGGTCGAGCGTCGGGGTGGGGGCCGGGGCCCTGCTCGTCGCGACGGGTTTGCTGTTCGCCGTTTCGGTGTTCGTGTTCCGCAGGCGCGAACTGGCGATCTACTCGGGGCAGTAGGAATCAACGGGGGGCGGCTCAACGCCCCCAGAGACAGGAGCCGTCGGGCGTGTCATCCTTCAGCGTCAAGATCCTCGCGGCCTTGCTCATCCTGGCGAGCCTCCTGGGCTCGTCGGTGCTCGTGCCCGCGGTGGCGGCCTCGGCGGGGCGGAGCAAGCTCGCCGCGACCGAGCGGGCGGAGGATTCCGACCCGCCCGAGGTCTCGCTCGGCATCGCGATGGGCGCCTTCCGCGGCCTGTTCGTCAACATGCTCTGGATGCGTGCCAACGACATGAAGGAGGCGGGCCAGTTCCACGAGGCGATCGAGCTCGCCCGGACGATCACCAAGCTCCAGCCCCGGTTCCCGCGCGTCTGGGCCTTCCACGCCTGGAACCTCGCGTACAACATCTCCGTCGAGACCCAGACCCCCGAGGAGCGCTACCAGTGGGTCATGGCGGGTGTCCGCCTCCTCCGCGACGAGGGCATCCCCGCCAACCCCAACGACCTCATGCTCCACAAGGAGCTCGCCTGGATCATCCTCCACAAGATCGGCGGGTTCACCGACGACTCCAACCGCTACTACAAGCGTGAGCTCGCCGCCGAGTGGACCGTCGTCGTCGGCACGCCCCCCAAGCCCGAGCCCGACAAGCGGGGCAGGGACGATGTCATCGAGCTCTACGCCCAGTGGCTCACGCCCATCGACGAGGCCCCCGAGACCCTCGGGGGCGTCGCGGCGATCGCCCCGGAGACGACCGAACTGCTCGACGCGCTGCGGTCGCGTGTGGGCGTCGGGCCCGACATCGAGCTGCTCCGCCGCTGGACGCAGCACCAGGCCGTCCGCCTCTCGCCCCAGCGTGCCCGCGCCGAGGCCGAGTTCGGGCCCAGGAACCTCGCCTTCGCCGAGCTGCTCGACGACCCGAAGTACGCCAAGGCGTGGGAGGTGCTCATCCCCCATGTCCGCAAGCGGGTGATCGTGGACGACTACCACATGTCCCCGAAGCGGATGATCCGCTACACCCGCAAGTTCGGCCCGCTGGACTGGCGCCACCACGGCGCCCACGGGCTCTACTGGGCCGCCCAGGGCGTGGAACGAACACTCACCCGGTTCGACGAGTACAACCGGCGCAACTTCGACTTTGTCAACACCGACCGCATGGTCATGCAGGCGATCCAGGCGCTCTACCGCGACGGGGACATGTACTTCAACTACCTGGCCTATCTGTCCGGCGGCCGGGGGTACATGCAGGGCATGCCCAACCCCTACTTCGTCGAGTCCTACGGGGACATCTACGAGGATGTCGTCTCCCGCGCGGGTGTGTACGAAGATCCCAGCCGGCCCCGGCGGAACTACGCCGTCGGGTACGAGAACTTCCTCGAGGACGCGATCGCGTTCTTCTACCGCCGGGGCGAGCGGGAGCGGGCCGAGTACTGGTACACCCGTCTGCGCACCTGGACGGGCCAGAACCTGCACAACCAGCTCTCCAAGCAGCGTGTCTACGGCACGCTCGACGAGTTCGTGCAGCGGTCGCTCTTCGACCGGTTCACCAGCCCGCAGGTCGCCGGCGCGCAGGTCATGGGCTCGCTCCAGGGCGCGTACCAGGCCCTGATCGCGGGCGACACCCAGCTCTTCCAGGGGCAGCTCGACTTCGCCCGCCAGGCCCACGCGTACTACTTCCAGCAGCAGGGTCGCGAGGTCGTCGCCAGCCAGGGCACCGACGCGCGGATGGAGTGGATGGACAAGGACTTCCGCCACCTCGCCGGCGGCGTCTTCGCCGCCACCATCGAGGACCTCCCCCTCGACGAGGCCGAACTCGCCTACTCCTACGCCCCCGAGACGCTCCAGCGCTACGCCTACGACATCCTCCGCGAACGCTTCAAGGAACCGCTCGACAAGGAGGAGAGCGCCGGCGGGGCCTCCTTCGCCTCGCTCTTCCCCGAGCCGACCGAGATGCCCGCCTTCCGCGCCTTCCTCGAGCAGAAGGAACGCGAGCGGGCCGCCTCGGACCTCGACTCGATCAACCGCCAATGAGCCGGTCGCGGACCTCGCGGTACCGGTCCAGCGTGCCCTGGACCACCTCGCCCGGCAGCTCGGGCCCGGGCGGCGACTTGTCCCACCGCCCGCGCTCCACGAGATCCAGCAGGTACTCGCGCACGAACTGCTTGTCGAAGCTCGCCTGAGGGCGCCCCGGCTCGTACCGGTCCGCGGGCCAGAACCGCGAGCTGTCCGGCGTCAGCGCCTCGTCGATCAGGATCGGCCCCTCGCCCGTTGGCCTGCCCGAGGCATCCAGCGGGAGGCCGAACTCGAACTTCGTGTCCGCGATCAGCACGCCCCGGCCCGCCGCATATTCGCTCGCGGCCTCGTAGATCCGGATCGCCGTCTCCGCGAGCCGCTCGGTCACGCCGGCGCCCGCGATCGGGTCGACGATCCGGGCGGCGGCCCCCGCGTCGATGTTCAGGTCGTGCTGCCCACCCTCGGCCTTGGTCGCCGGGGTGAAGATGGGCCGGGGCAAGCGGTCGCACTGCCTGAGCCCCGCCAGCAGCGACACGCCGCAGACCGATCCGGAGTGCCGGTAGTCCTGCCACCCCGACCCCTCCAGATACCCCCGGACCACGAACTCGATCGGGAGCACCCGGCAGAGCCGGCCGATGGTGACCCGGCCCTCAAGCTCGGCCCGGCCGACCATGGTCCCGGTGAACGCGGCCTCGGGGAGGCACTCCGCGTCGGTCGAGATCAGGTGCGTCGCGCACAGACCCCGGTCGGCGATGAACCGGAGCCAGAACGCCGCCACTTCGGTCAGCAGCCGCCCCTTCCCCGGGATCGGGGTGGGCATCACCACATCGAACGCCGAGAGGCGGTCCGTCGCGACGATGGCGATCTTGGCCTCGCCCGGCATCCGGTAGACATCGCGCACCTTGCCCTCACGGCGGTCGGGAAGCCGCAGGTCCGTCTGGAACACGCCCCCGCCCCCCTCCGATGCCGTTGAGCTCGCCATAGCCCCATGCTACCGCGCGCCGCCGCACGCCGTCCCCGTATCATCCCGGTGCCCGGCGAGGGGGCCCACCCGAACCCCTCGCGGACGCTACGGTTCCGTTTGTCCCGGCCCGCACGCGGGGCCCCGCACCCCCCGGAAGGACGACTCTCCGCATGCTGAGTTTCCTGGTTTTCGAGGGCGACCGGCCACAGGCCGAGCGGGTGCTCCGGCACGCGTTCCTCATCGGTCCGGAGTCCGTCCCCATCGCCGGGGAGATCCGTTTCGAGCGGGGGGTGATCTCCTGCACCAAGCCCACCGGGGAGACCAGCGGGTTCGCCCTCCAGGTCGGGCTCGACCGCAAGACTTTCGAGGAACTCGGGTTCTCCCACGATCTCGACGCCGGCGGCGTCCCGACCCTGCTCGGGCAACTGACGCTCCAGACCTGCCTGCTCCCCGAGCGCGACCGCCCCTACCTGCTCAGCCTGGAACTGGCACGCCACCGCCTCATGCTCTTCCTCAACAAGCTCGAAGACTGGTCCCTTTTTGACCTCGGGCCCGACCACCCGATCATGCGGCTCTTCGAGGACGCGCGCCACGCCTTCACCGAGGCCGTCGTCGCCCAGGGCCGCGCCGATGTCGGCGACACCCACGGGTTCAGCGCCGAGGCGCACAAGCAGGCCGTCCGAAGCCTCTGGCTCGCCGTCGAGGCGGGCGAACGCCTCGCGCTCGAGGCCGCCCGCCGCGACTTCGGTCCACGCGTCTCCGGCGAGATCTACGAGCGCACGCTCGAACGCTCCCCGCACGCCCCCGCCTCGCGGCAGCGAGCCAGCCAGCCCGTGCTATCGATCGATCGTGTGGGCGTCGCGGTCCCCACGCGCCCCGCGATCGGGTGCGCCGTCTCGCCCGCCTCGTTCACCGAGGCCGCGCAGAACGCCGCGGCGGAGTGCCTGGACTTCCTCCAGGTGCCCATGCGCTGGATCGAGATGGAGCCCGAGGAGGGCAAGTACTTCTGGCGCAACACGGACCAGTGGATCGAGTGGGCGGTCCGAAAGGCGAAGATCCCCGTCGTCGCCGGCCCGGTCATCGACTTCCGCCAGCGCTGCGTCCCGCGCTGGCTCTATGTGTGGGAGAACGACTACGACACCCTCCGCGAGTTCGTCTACGAGCACATGAAGAACCTCGTCACGCGCTACCGCCGCACCATCGGGCGGTGGACCGTCCTCGGTGGGCTGCATGTCAACGACAACTTCCACTTCTCCTTCGACCAGATGATGGACCTGACGCGCATCTGCGTGCTCGTCGTCCGCAAGCTGCACCCGACCGCGCAGGTCATCCTCGAGATCACCCACCCCTGGGGCGAGTACCACACCGCCAACCGGCGATCCCTCCCGCCCATGCTCTACGCCGAGATGGTCACCCAGGCCGGCATCATGGTCGACGGGTTCAGCCTCCGCGTGCAGATGGGCCAGCCCATGCCCGGGCAGTCCGCCCGCGATCTCATGGCCTTCAGCGCCATGCTCGACCGCTACGCCGCCCTCGACAAGCCCCTGTCCATCACCGCGATCGGGGCCCCCTCGGGCGTGCCCGAGGCGGTGGGGGACCCCAACCTCGCCGAGTTCCACCCGGGCTCCTGGCGTGCCCCCTGGACCGAGGACCTCCAGGCCGACTGGGCCAGCGCCGTCCTCGCCATCGCGCTCGCCAAGCCCTCCGTCCAGTCCGTCACCTGGCAGGAGCTCTACGACATGCCCGAGCCCAGCGAGATGCCCCGCGGCGGGATCATCGCCGTCGACGGGACCCGCAAGCCCATCGCCGACCGCATCGTCGAGATGCGACGCGCCGTCCGCGACGCGCGGCTGCCCGAGCGCCTGCTCGACCCCGCCTGGGGCCCCGGGGCCCAGACCACCTGACGAGGCCCCGCGTCATGAACCCGAGGCCGCACGACCCAGGCCCCTCACCCGCACGCTGGCTCGCCGCCGGGCTGATCGGGGGCGCCAGCATCGTCGGCATGCTCTGGACCCTTCTGGGACGCGCCCCCGCGGGACCGCTCCCCGTCCTTCCGGCGGCCGTTGAGACCCCGCCCGCACAGCCCGCCCCAACACCCGCCCCGCTCGCGGCCCCGGGTCTCATCCAGCCCGGCCCAGGGCCAATCCCAGAATCGAAGTCAGAGCCCAGAGCACTGCCCGGCACAAACCCAGACCCCGCGGCCCTCCCGGCCGCGTCGTCGCCGACGGCCCCCGTCGTCCTCCCCGGGGCGGCCGATTCCCGGTCCTCTCCCGCAGCCCCGGCGACCCCGGCGGTCCGTTTGAACATCAACACCGCGACCCTGGCCGAGCTCGAGCTCCTCCCCCGCGTCGGGCCCACGCTCGCGGGGCGCATCATCGAGCACCGCGAGACGAACGGCCCCATCCGCTCGCTCTCCGATCTGATGAAGGTCAGGGGCATCGGCGCGCGCACGGCCGAGGCCCTGGCCCCATACATCCGGTTCGAATGACCCCCGCGCGGGGGGTTTCTATCATCCGCGGAACAGAGCAGGAGCCGCGCCGTCCCGCCCCGGTCCGGGGAGAGTCGGCCGGCCGGAGCGTGCGCGCATGGACCCGCTTGGACCCATCGAATCCTCGACGGTCGTGGGGGAGCTGTGCGCGCACCTGATCGCGGGCCGCCGCGTGGTCGCGACCGGCGCGCAGGGGTCGTCGACCAATCTCCTCGCCGCCGCGGTCGCGTCGCGCGCGGGCCGCCCCGTGCTGCTCGTGACCGCCCACCTCGACGACGCCGACGAGTGCGAGGCCGAGCTCACCGCATTGGGCCGATCCGTCCTGCGGCTCCCCGCGCTCGAGGTCCTCCCGGGTGAGACCGGGGTGGCGCTCGACCTGTTTGCGCAGCGGCTCGCGGTCGTGCGCCGGCTGGCGCAGGGCGGCGACAACCACCCGCCGTTCGTCCTCGCCGCGCCGATCCAGGCGCTCATGCAGGGCGTGCCTCCGCCCGATTCGATCAGCCGGTTGGTGCGCGCGCTCCGCGTCGGGGGGCGGGAGGATCCCGGCGACCTCGCCGCGTGGCTCACCGACGCGGGCTACAAGCGGCTCGACGCGGTCGAGGAGCCCGGGGATTTCGCGCTCCGCGGGGGCATCCTCGACATCTTCCCCGCCGGCGGCTCGGTCTTCACGCCCGATGGGCGGGCCCAGCCCGTGCAGGCGCCGGTGCGCATCGACTTCTTCGGCGACGACATCGAGTCCATCCGCGAGATCGACCTCGAGACGATGGGCTCGGACCGCGCCCTCGCCGCGGCCGAGGTGGTGACCGCCAAGCCCGAGCACGCCAGGCCCGGCGACGACGCGGTCTCGGCGCTCGACCTGCTCCCCCCCGGGGCCCTCGCGTTGATCTCCGAGACGCTCGAGGTGACCGAGCAGGGCCGGGGCTACTTCGAACGGGCGACCGACACGCGGGGCGTGTTCGGGCCGCCCGCGGTGTTCAGGCGGATCGCCGAGCGATGCGCCGCGGTCGCAGAGGTCAACCAGTTCTCCGCCGGCGCGGCGAGCGCCGATATCCGGCTCGACCTGCCCGTCGAGCCGCTGCCCTCGTTCGAGCGCGACGCGGGCGCCGCCGTGCGCGAACTGGGCGAGATGGGCTCGACCGGCGGGGTGCTGGTCTGCTGCCAGAACACGGGCGAGCGTTCGCGGCTCGGGGAGTTGCTCGCCGAACACGCGTCGGGGTCGGCGGTCGGCGCGTGGGAGGGGTACCTGCACCGCGGGTTCATCTGGTCGGGCGGGGGGCGCGTCGCGGTCGTTCCCTACCACGAGTTGTTGCACCGGTTCGAGGTCCGCCGCGGCGTGGGGCGGATCAAGACCGGGCGGGCGATGGACACCTTCCTGGACATCCAGCCCGGGGACTTCGTGGTGCACGCCGAGCACGGCATCGCGAGGTTCGTGGGGCTCACGCTGGTCAAGCCCGGGAAGAAGAAGCCGGACCCGACCCGGGAGACGCCCCCCTCCGACTGGGGCAAGAAGAAGGCCGACAAGTCCGAGCCCGAGGATTTCCTGACGCTCGAGTTCGGCGGGGGCACGACGCTGCATGTCCCGTGCGCCCAGATCGACCTGGTGCAGAAGTATGTCGGGGGGTTTTCCGGCAAGCCCCCGCTGAGCCACATCGGGGGGACGAAGTGGAAGAACGCCAAGGCGAAGGTCGCCGAGAGCGTGCGCGACCTCGCCTCGGAGATGCTCCGCGTCCGCGCGGCGCGGGAGCACATGCCGGGCATCCGTTACCCGGCCGACACCGCCTGGCAGCGCGAGTTCGAGGCCGAGTTCCCCTACACCGAGACCGAGGACCAGCTCGCCGCGCTCGTCGAGATCAAGAAGGACATGTCCTCCGAGCGTCCGATGGACCGCCTGCTCTGCGGGGATGTGGGGTTCGGCAAGACCGAGGTCGCGATCCGGGCGGCGTTCAAGGCCTGCGAGTTCGGCAAGCAGGTCGCGGTGCTCGTGCCGACGACGGTGCTCGCCGAGCAGCACGAGCGCACTTTCCGGTCCAGGTTCGCGGACTACCCCTTCAAGGTCGAGTCGCTGAGCCGGTTCAAGACCGGCTCGGAGATCAACGCCTGTCTGCGGGCGCTGCGCAAGGGCGAGGTCGATGTGGTCATCGGGACGCACCGCCTGCTCAGCAAGGATGTCCGATTCGCCGACCTCGGGCTCGTGATCGTGGACGAGGAGCAGCGGTTCGGCGTCGAGCACAAGGAGGCGCTGCTGCGCCTGCGGATGACGGTCGATGTCCTCACGCTCAGCGCCACGCCCATCCCCCGAACGCTCCACATGGCCATGCTCGGGCTCCGCGATATCTCGAGCCTGACCACGCCCCCGCTCGACCGTCGGGCGATCGTCACCGAGGTGATCCCCTACAACGCGATCCGCATCAAGCAGGCGATCGACCGTGAGCTGGCGCGGGAGGGACAGGTTTACTTCGTCCACAACCGCGTGCACAACATCCAGACCGTCGCGGACGAGATCAACAAGCTCGCCCCCGGCGCGCGCATCGTGGTCGGGCACGGGCAGATGCCCCCGAAGGAACTCGAGGAGGTCATGCTCGCCTTCATGCGGCGCGAGGCCGACATCCTCGTCTCCACCACCATCATCGAGAGCGGCATCGACAACCCGACCGCGAACACGATGGTCATCAACGACGCCGACCGTTTCGGCCTGGCCGACCTGCACCAGCTGCGGGGCCGCGTCGGACGGAGCAAGCACCGGGCGTACTGCTACATGCTGCTGCCCCCGGACCGGACGGTGAAGGAGGTCGCCCAGAAGCGCCTCAAGGCGATCGAGCAGTACTCGATGCTCGGGGCCGGGTTCAAGATCGCGATGCGGGACCTGGAGATTCGCGGCGCCGGCAACCTGCTGGGCGCCGAGCAGTCCGGGCACATCGCCGCGGTCGGCTACGAGATGTACTGCCGCCTGCTCGAGCAGGCGGTGAAAGACCTGACGCTCGCCCCGGAAGAACAGCCCGTGAGCCAGACCGTCGTGGACATCGGGGTCGCGGGCGTGATCCCGCGGGCCTACATCCCCAGCGATCAGCGCCGCATCGAGGCCTACCGGCGCATCGCCGGCGCCCGGTCGCGCAGGGACCTCGACGCCGTCCGCGCCGACCTCACGAGCGCCTACGGCGCCCCGCCTAAGGCGGTCGAGAGGCTGCTCGAACTCGCCGAGCTCCGGGCCTCGGTCGCGGCCCTGGGCGTGCGCACGGTCGTGGTCCGCGGGCGGGATGTCGTCTTCCTCTGCCCCGACCCGGGCCCGGTGCAGGCGGCCCTGGATGAAGCGCAGGGGACCGTCCGCGCGATCGACCCCGACCTCGCCCAGACCAACGCCCGATCGCTCGCGGGCGAGCGCCTCGGCGAGGTCTATTACCGACCGCCTGAGAATTACCTCGAGCCCGTCACCCTGCTGCGTGTGCTCAACCGTCGCCTCGCGCCGATGCAGCCCGCCTGACCCCGAATCTCAACACCCGAACCGGATGGATTCGGCGCCATGAAGATCGTCGAGCGAACCGAAGATCGACTCGTGCTCGCCGGCGTCCCCGGGGGCCTCGCCTGGATGATCCTGTGCGTGCTCTTCGGGCTCGGCGCGACCGTGGCCTGCGCGTGGCTTGGCGTTGTTGAGTGGCGCCGGGGCAACCCGGGCAACGCGGCGTGGCTCGGGCTGGGGCTCCTGATCGGGCAGGTGTTCTTCTGGACGGGGTGTGTGACGCTCGTGGTCGGGCGGGAGCGCCTCGAGCTCGACCGCCGGGCCGGACGGGGGCGTTACACCGTCCGCTCCCCGATCGTCGACACGGGCTCGAAGCCGTTCGAGTTCGACCTCGCCTCGGTGGACTCGGTCGCGCTCGAGATGGCCGTCGTGCGGTCACCCGGGGGCTCGGGGCCCGGGGGCCGTTCCACGGCGAGCGAGGTCTTCCGGGCCCGGCTGCGGGTGCGCCGGCCGCGCCGGGCCGTTGCGTTGCTTGAGCGGGGCGAGGGCGGGCGCGAGGGTGTCCGGGCGCTGGCCGAGCGGGTCGCGTTGTTCCTGGGCGTGGATCTTGTCGACGCGACCGCCGAGGCGGACTCCGGGCGACGCGGGTCGGTCGCCTCGATGGCGCGCCCCCCGGCCCGGTCGGGCTCGGGCGGGGAACTTGATTTCCCCGCGCAGCCCGAGCCGCCCGAGTGGGAGGTCGACATCGACCCGGACGATCAGCGCATCGCGATCACGCGGATCCGCCGCGGCGGGCCGCCGGTGCTGATCTTCTTCCTCCTCATCGCGTCGTTCCTGGGGCTGATCGCCGCGGCGATGGTGG
Organism: Phycisphaerales bacterium; assembly: GCA_036732005.1. GTDB lineage: Bacteria > Planctomycetota > Phycisphaerae > Phycisphaerales > UBA1924 > UBA1926. Next base: position 100,173 of record DAINDF010000008.1, on the reverse strand, counting down.
TCGGGGCCTGGCTGCCGGGGCAGACCTTCAACGGGCAGCCCATGACCGTGGCGCAGCGGCTCTTCCTCTCCGCCCCGGGGCTCGTCGCGGTCGTGCTCGTGCCCTGGCTGTGGGTCTCGCTGTTCGCCGGGCGACGCCGGGTGGAGATCGACGCGTCGGTGGTCCGGTCTTTCTGGGACTACCCGGGAAGGGGGGCCGTCCGGCTCGTCCCCGGGTTGAACCGGTTTTGTGCGCTGGGCGAGTCGGTCCCGACCGCAGGCGTGGATTCGGTGGCGATGATCAAGGGCGCTCAGGGGAGGCTGGTCGAGATCCGCGCCGGCCGTCGCCGCGCCCGGGTGGGCAGCGCCGGGGCGGATGAGGCGGCGGAGCGGGCGTCGCTGCTTTGGCTCGCCGGGGCGATCCGGGTCTCGATCCGGGCCTGCGATCCCGGCGAGGCAAACGCTTGACGGACCCGGCGTGATGCTCGCTCGGGAGCTGGGCGAAGGGCGAATATTGCAGAAAGAAGGCGTCGTGTCTCGATTTTCGATGGACTCGTGGGCGGGGTCGCCTAGTGTCAAGATTGGGAAATTCGCGACCAAAGTCCGCCTAAGTCGCGGCAGGAGTTCGACTTCGAGATGTCCTGGACGGACGGCGACAACCTCAACCCGATCACCCCGGACGACGGCGCGGACGAATCCGCCGCCGCGTTCGATTCCCCGCTGCACCGCGACCTCGCGCAGCTCCGCCGCCGGCTGATCCGATCGGCGAATGTCGCGATCGACATGCTCGAGGCCTCGCTCTTTGCGCTCTGGCGCGTCGACCACGCGGTCGCGCTGGACATCCGCCGCCGGGACGATCGCGTGGACGACGAGGAAGTCGCGATCGAGCAGGTCTGTCTGCGGCTCATGACGCTCCAGCAGCCGTATGGGCAGGACTTCCGGTTGCTCACCTTCTGCCTCAAGGTCAACGCGGACATTGAGCGCGTCGCCGACCACGCGACCTCGGTGGCGAAGGTCACGCTGCGGCTCGACCCCTCGATGCCGCCGAAGTGGCCCGTCTCGCTCACGGAGATCGGGGACCGCGTCCCCGTGATGTGCCACACGCTGCTGCGGGCGGTCCTCGACGAGGATGTCGGCACCGCCAAGGCCCTGCTCGAGCGGGACGAGGTGATCGACCGGCTGGACAAGCGCCTGTTCGAGGAGGTCGCCGCCTGGATCCGGGCCAACCCCGCGTTGGTGGAGACGGGCCTGCTGATGTACCGGCTGGGCCGCGAGCTCGAGCGTGTGGGCGACCTCGTGGGCAACATCGCCGAGGAGGTGGTCTATCTCGCCACGGGCGAGATCATCCGCCACCAGCATTCCAAGCAGACGCGCCGCCGGGCCGGCCAGTCCTGAGCGGTTGCCGAACGGTGCCGGGCGCGGTAGTCTCCCCCCGGATCGATGGTGCCCCCCGCGTCGGGGGGTGAACACGGGAAGTGTGGTGAGATTCCACCGCGGACGCGCCGCCGTGATGGGCGAGGCGGGCCGGGCACGAGCCACTGCCGACTCTGTCGGCGGGAAGGCGCCCCGCCCCGGGTCTGGCAGGCAGCCGGGCCCACGCCCCGAGCCGGAAGACCGACCATCGAACGAGGCGGAGTCGCCCGCGCGAATCGGGTGTCCGGCCGGTGTCCGCGTCTCCCCGTGCGCGCGCCGATCGGTCGAACCCGGGTGGCTCCCGATCTGCACGGCCCGGCCCTCGCGAACGGGGCCGCCGCCAGCGGGGTGATGGAGCGTCGGATGCGTCGATTCGTTTCGGTTGTGGCGCTTGCGCCGGTCGCTGTGGGCTGCACGCCGGGCAACGCGGCGTTCTCGCAGGGCGATGTGGAGTTCTGGGTCGGGCAGGGGGCCAGCCGGGCGGTGCTCGTGATTGACTGGGACACCGGCCCGGACCCTGTGAGCCTCGCGTGGGGCTATCGCTGGGACGGCGCGGCGACGGGCGAGGACATGCTCATGGCGGTCATCGCGGCGGACACGAGGTTCTACGCCCGCTTCGAGGCGTTCGGGTTCGGGAACGCGGTCATCGGGCTCGGGTACGACCTCGACGGCGACGGGTTCTCGATCTCCGACGGGACGGCGTTCGACGGCGGCGGCGTGTCGTTCGCGGGCCGATCGGACGGCGCGACCGCGAACGACGCGGACGATCATTATGTCGAGGGGTGGAACACGGGGTTCTGGTCCTACTGGCAGGGCGCGGGCGAGCCGTTCGCCGGAGGGGCATGGGCCGAGGCGATGGTCGGGCTGAACGGCCGAATGTTGACCGATGGCGATTGGGACGGCCTGCGATTCGCGCCCGGGTTTGTGGGCGAGGCGCCGCGTGAGCCCGCGGCGGCGGTGCCGGGCCCGGCGTCGTTGGGTGCGGTGCTCGCGGGCGGCGTGGCGTTCCGCCGCCGCCGCCCGGGGGGCTGACGCACCGCCGCGTGGCGATCAGGCCGCCCCGTCCCGCGAGCGCAGGGCGGGGCGATTTTCAGCGGTGGTCGTCGAACCAGCGCCGCATCGTTGCCTCCGCGGCGTCGCCGTAGAGGACGCGGAGCATCGCCGGGGGGAGCGAACGCCCGACGAGCCGCGGGGCGGACATGGCGTCGTGTCGGGCGGGGTCGACCATCATCAGGTCGGGATCGGCGATGTTGCTCTCGCCGTCGTAATCGGTCTCGAACATGGTCCGCAACGCCCAGTACCGGCTCGCGTACAGCTCGAACGCCTCCTCTTCGCTCGACGCGAGATGGACCGCGAACCGCTCCGAGCCGGGCTCGGAGGGCGTGAGGTGCTCGTCGTTGGTCACGATGTCGGAGCCGAAGAGGATGCGGCCCTCGAAGCGCTCGAAGAAGGCGACGAATTCCCCGCGCGGGTGCCGGCTGAGTTCGCGGACCATCCACTTCGTCGCGGAGGTGTCGAGCACGGTGCGCGGGTGCCGCTCGAGCAGCCCCGTGAGGAATCCGAGGTCCTCGGGCCATCCGCCCATGTGCGCGAGGAGCCAGGGCACGGGGTAATCCTCGAGCATGCGTTCGAGGTGCTCGTACTGCCGGGCCTTGGTGCCGTAGCGTGAGGCGTCGGCGTACTTGGTGGCGAACCAGGTGTCGGGGTCGGCGATGTGGGCCATGAGCATCATGCCCAGTTCGACCGCGCGGTCCGCGACGCGTCGCCTCCACGCCCCGTCGATCGGGACGATCGCCTCGGGGTCGCGCATCTTCTCGGCGAAGTCACGCAGGCGCGGCGCGGCCCAGAGCTTGACGCACCGCGCCCCGTGCTCGCCGTGCCAGCGCTCGAGGTTCTCGACGAACCCGCGGGTGAAGGCGTGCTCGCGGTCGCTGGACATGTACTCCGGGATGGCGATGAACTCGATCGCGTCGCCCAGCACGCGGCGGACGGCGGGCGCCTCGGCGAGCTGGGTCTGCGAGTAGACGCGGGTCACGCCGTAGAGGTCCGCGGCGCGACGCCAGATCGCCGCGGCCCGGGCGCCGTTGATGTGCGCATGGGCGTCGATGATGGGCCGGGGCGGGGGGCCGAGCCGGCGGGCCTCGTCCCCGTAGTCCATCCCCAGGCGGTTCGAGGCGGTGGGGGGCTTTTGGACCGCGTTGCGGATACGCTGGGGGTGTTCGCTCCCGGACATGCCGCGATGGTAGACCACGCCCAGGCGACAACCCCCCCGCCCCACGACGAGGCCGAGCAGCCGACGCTCAGCCCGAAGCGGGCTTCCCGAGTCGCGGCGCCGGGCCCCAAGCCCCGCGTGGCGCTCGCCCACGACTGGCTCGTCGCCCGGCGGGGCGGCGAGGCCGTGCTGGACCGCATCGCCCGCCTCGTCCGCGAGCACTACACCCACGCGGGGGTCTACACGCTGTTCAGGAAGGGCGTCCATCCGGGCGGGGCGCTCGAGGGGATGGACATCTACACGAGCGGGCTCAACGCGCTGCCCGGCTCGCTGCGCCGGTGGCTGCTCCCGCTGTACCCGCTCGCGGTGAACGGGCTCACCGAGCGGCTCGCCGCGCACACGGCCGGGGCGCCGATCGACCTGCTCGTGTCGACGAGCTCGGGCATGATCAAGGGGATGCGGGCGCCGCAGGGTGCGCGGCATCTGTGCTACTGCCACGCCCCGGCCCGTTACCTCTGGTCCGTGCAGGACGAGTACACCCGCGGGGGCCTCGGCGCGCGCATGCGGAAGGTCGGGTTCGATCTCTTCGGCGAGCGGCTGCGGCAATGGGACCGCAAGACGGTCGCGCATGTGGATTCGTTCATCGCCAACAGCCGGCACACGGCCCGGGAGATCGAGCGTTGCTTCGCGCGGGACGCGCGGGTGATCCACCCGCCCGTGCGCACAAACCTGTTCACCCCCGATCCCTCGGTCAAGCGGGAGGACTTCTGGCTCGTCGCCGGGGCGCTCGAGCCCTACAAGCGCACCGACCTGGCGATCGAGGCGGCGATGACGGCGGGGCGTCGCCTGCTCATCGCGGGCACCGGGAGCGAGTTGGGGGCGCTCCGCGCGTTCGCGAAGCAGACGGCGCGGCGCCTGGCCCGGGCCGGGCTCGGCAAGCGACGCGATTCGCTCGTCGAGTTCCTGGGCCGGGTCGAGGACGCGACGCTCATCGGCCTCTACCGCCGCGCGAAATGCCTGATCTTCCCGCAGATCGAGGACTTCGGGATCGTCGCGGTGGAGGCCCAGGCGTGCGGGTGCCCCGTGGTGGCCCGGCGTGCCGGCGGCGCGCTCGACTCGGTGCTCGAGGGGCGGACGGGCTGCTTTTTCAGCGAGCCGACCCCGGCGGACATCCGCAAGGCGGTCGATCAGCTGCCGCAAGGCGTTGACGCCCAGTGCCGGGCCCACGCCGAGCGGTTCAGCGAGGCCCGCTTCGACGCGGCGATGCTCGAGGCGATGGAGACGCTGCTGCGGTGAGGCCGCCTCAGCCCGGCTCGCTCATGCGGGCGGCGAGGACCTGCCCGACATAGATCTCGTGGTCGGCGTCGAGATCGAAGTGGCGCACGACCTCGCAGTCGAAGGCCGCGACGCACCGCTTCGGGACGGGCGATCGCGAGACCATCGAGCCGACGGGGATCGCGTCGAAGGGGTCGCTCCCGTCCGAGGGCTCGCCGCCGAGCGGGAATTTGTGGAGCAGCAGCTTGTCATCAGGCCGGATGACGCAGAGCGCGAAGTGGTGGCTGTCTCGGATCAGCGGCTCGATCGAGTGCCCCTTCCGCGCGGCGACGGCGATGAGGATGGGCTCGGCGGCGCACTGCATGGCGTTGAGCACGCGGAGCCCGGACCGCTCATCCTCGAAGCGCGCGGTGAGCAGGCAGACGCCTCCCGGGAGGAACCCCAGCGCCTCGCGGACGGGCCCACGCACCGCCGCGGCCGGGTCGCCGGTCGGGGCGTGGTCGTGGTGCGGTTCGCCTTCCTGAGGCATCGAGGCTCCCGGGTTTGGTCGAGTCGATCTGCCACGGCACGGGGCCGACGGCAGTCTACCCGCGGGCCTTATCGGCGTGTCGGAATGCCGAAATTATTCCAAACACGAAGGCAGTCGGCCCGGGGCCCGGCGGGGGGCGAACGGCGGGGAGGGCGCATCCCCCGATCGGATGAGGGTTCGTTGCGTGGTGCGCGAAGACTGTCAAACACGGCCCGAAAACGCAAGAAATCCCGGAGATTGGTCGAGAAGGTGTTGCAGAGTGGGGCCGAGTAGGGCATAATCCCACTCGCGTCCGAGGCGTGGGGGGCAGGAGGCGAGCCCGACGCCGAGGTGGGGACCGAGTCGCTCAGCGAGGCCGAGGCAGGGCAGCCCATGACCGCGCAGGAACACCCCCGTGCTCTTCACCGGACAGGCCGAGATCACGATCGACGCGAAGCAACGGCTCGCCGTGCCCTCGAAGTTCAGGGCGAGGCTGCCGGAGAACGAGTCGGGGTGGTACAGCGTGCCCTGGCCGGACGGTTCGATCCTGCGGCTGTACCCGCAGCGGGTGTTCGAGTCGCAGGCCGCGATGCTGGAGGACTCTCTGCTGGCGGGGAGCCACTCGTCGAGGATCGACACCTCGCTGTTCGGGTTCGCCGAGCTGGTGGAGACGGACGCGGCGGGGCGGGTGCGGCTTCCGAAGTGGCATCTGGACCTGGTCGGGCTGCCGTCGGAGGTGGTGGTCGTCGGGGCAAGAAACCGGCTCGAGGTGCATGCCCGGGGCGTCTGGCAGGAGAGCCTGGTCGAGCGGTTCCGCGAGATGGCGGCGCTGTTCGAGAAGGGCGAGCGGCGGGGGTCGGGCGGATGACCGCGCGGGGCCGCGACGGGAACGGAACACAGCGCCTTGGTGGTGCTCGGGCCCTGCCCGGGCGCCACGAGGCCGAGGCGATGCGGCGCGGCGTGGGCCGCCCGCGGGTGGATGCGAGGTTCGATCGTGCCGGAGCAGAGAGAGTCGGCACAACCCCTTCCGGGAGTTCACGCGCCCGGGCGGGGGCCTTGATGGCGTGATGCCGCGACGGCGCGTTACGGATGGACGCGTCGGGTTCCGGGGGGTCGGGGGTGCCGAGGAGCACGGCCCGGCTCTCGCCAAGACCAGGGACGGTGGGCGGGGCAGGGACGCCTCGCCACAGACGGATTCGCGGTGAAACAGGTGTGCCCGGCTCGCTGACGCCGGCCGGGCGCCTTCAGAGGCACGGGGCCCGCCCGTGCGCACGATTTTCCGTGACCCGGCAGAGGGGCACTCCCACCACGACCTCCCCAATCGTCCCGCTGCCAACCTCCCCGCGCCCGCCGGGCCCCACTCCGGCGGGCGTTCGTTTTTGGGCGCAGCGTGCGTCCGCCGCGTGCCGGGTCGCAGCGCTGCGCGCCTGAAGCGTCAGCGACGGAACCCCCGAGAATCCGCCATTCGCTTGCGCTTCAGGCTCGTCGGGACGCGCACGGATCAAACACGGCTCGTATCAGACCCGCACCACGCGCCGCTGGCGCGGCGGGTGGTGGCACCGGCCGCGCTTGCACAGCGGTCGATCACATTCTGTCTCATTCCGCGCGGGCGACGCGCTCGATCACGACGGGCTCGACCGGGACATCGCCGTGCCCCCGGCGGTCGGTGGTCTTGACGCCCTTGATCGCGTCGATGACCTCCATGCCCTCGACGACTCGGCCGAAGACGGCGTAGCCCGCGCCGTCGCGTGGCTGGTCGAGGAAGGCGTTGTCGGCGACATTGATGAAGAACTGGGTGGTGGCCGAATCGGGCTGGTTGCCCAGGCGGGCCATCGCGATGGAGCCGCGGGTGTTGCTCAGCCCGTTCTTCCACTCGTTCTTGATGGGCTTGCCGCTGGTGCGCTGGGTCATGTCGGGCTCGAATCCGCCGCCCTGGATCATGAACCCGTCGATGACGCGGTGGAAGATGGTCCCGTCGTAAGCGCCGCTGTCGGCGTAGGCGAGGAAATTCTCGGTCGAGATCGGGGCCTTCTGGGCATCGAGTTCGAGGACGATGTCGCCCTTGGAGGTGGTCATGGTCACGCGCATGGGGCGGGCTCCTTGAGGTTCGGGCCACTCTAGGGCCCCGGGGGCGTCAGAACTTCATGACCGCGTGGACATTGGCCCCGTGGGCCCCGAGCCGGGCCCGCCCGGCCAGGGCGGGGAGCTCGATCAGCACGGTGATGCCCATGACCTGGGCGCCCATCTCGGCCATGAGATGGCACTTGGCGTTCATGGTCCCGCCGGTGGCGAGCACATCGTCGACGAGCAGGACCCGCTGCCCCGGTCGGACCGCGTCGGCGTGGATCTCGAGCCGGTCGGCGCCGTACTCGAGGGCGTAGTCCATCCCGCGCACCTCCCGGGGGAGTTTGCCCGGCTTGCGGACGGGCACGAACCCGGCAGAGAGCGCCTGGGCGATCGCGGTGCCGAAGATGAACCCCCGGCTCTCGGCGCCGATGACGAGTTCGACGCCCTTGCCCCGATAGGGGTTGGCCATCAGTTCGACCGCGAGCGCCAGGGCGGGGGGGCTGGCGAGCAGGGGCGTCATGTCGCGGAAGACGACGCCGGGCTTGGGGAAGTCGGGGACCTGGAGAACGAATCGTGCGAGTTCGGACTCGTGCATGGAGTGGCTCCGTGTTCAACAGGGAGCATACCCGCCCGGCGGCGGGCCGCCCGAGCCGGGCCGGTCGCGGTCGTCTCGGTTCGCGGGGCGGTCGCGGAATAGAGTTGGGCGATGACACCCTCCCGCAAGCCAGCCGGGTCCAGCCCCGCGATCGAGATCGTCGAGCCGATCGGCAAGCGTGTGCTCATCCGCAAGGACGAGGACAAGAAGCAGACCAAGAGCGGGCTGCACCTGCCGGACAAGATCGAGATCCCGACGCTGACGGGTCGCGTGGTCGCGATCAGCGCCCAGGTGGCGAGCGACTCGGATTATCCCATCAAGCGGTACGACCGGGTGCTGTTCAACCCCAAGCACGGAATCCCGGTGGATTTCGAGGGGGACAACCGCCTGTTCGTCATCCCGATCGAGGATGTGGTCGCGGTGTTCCGGCGCGAGGCGCCGGAGGGCTGACCCGATCGGCGTCAGGCGTCGGGGATCACCACCCGGGTCATGTACTCGAACAGGCGTTCGCGGCGTGGTTCGTCGAGCAGGCGGTAGACGCGGGTCATGGTGTCCCGCCGCTGCGCGGGCGTCGCCTCCAAGCGGGTCGCCTTGATGTGGTCGATCACGATCCCGCGGATCGCCCGGCGCTGCTCCTCGGTCGGCTCGACGGCGGTGTAGATCCCGTCCAACGCATCCCGGTAGCGTTTGAGCGAGATGTCGTAGCCCTCCCGCACCTCGCGTTCGAAGAGCCCGAACGCGAGCCGCTGGGCGACGCGGGCCCGCACGCGTGCGTTCGCGCGGCGTTCGTCGCTGTCCCGCAGTTCCCAGTCGATCCACGCCTCCCAGTACTCGTCCACCATGCCCTGAAGCTCGACGAGCTTCGAGGGCGGGAGCACTTCGCCCAGAGGTCGCAGCAGCGGGGCGCGGGGCGAGTCCGGCTCGGTCTGCTCCCAGATCTGGCGCAGGACGGCCCGCGCGCCCTCCCGGTCCCCCGCCTCGCTCAGATCGGTCATCTCGCGCACCTCGTCGATCCGGTCCACCAGCATCAGCGAGAGGTCGACCGTTCGCTGGCGCACGATCGCTTCGGCCCGCTCGGCGGTCGCGGGGTCCAGGTCGAGCAGGCGGAGGGCGGCCGCCTCGGGGCGGCCCTCCACGCGGACAAACTCGCCGGTCATGTTGCGGCTGACGAGCGTGCGCGTCTGGTGCGCCGGGACGCGGGGGCCCGCGAGCGGTGAGGCGTCGGCGTCCGGGGCGTCGGTCAGGGCGGGTGCGGTCGGGGCGATGAGCGCGACGGCGATGAGCGCGACGGCGGCGAGGAGCAGCGGGAGGGGTCTCATCCCGCCGAGTCTACCGCCGGGGTGCTCGGGATTACATCGCCGAACCGAGCCCGATCGCGCGGCGCCAGGTGCTCACCTGCCCCAGGTGCATCATCGCGTGGCCCAGGAGCAGGAAGGCGGTGAGGTTTCCGAGGGTGGGGAAGATCTCCGCAAGTTTGCCCTCGATCTTGTGCCCGCCGGTCATCTGTTCATCGCTGAAGCCGCGCACCATGCCGAGCAGCGCCCGGTGGCCCTCGAAGAAATGCCCGGTGATCTCGGGCATGGCGGGGTAGATCGTGCCCTCGGGGTCGTCGCGGCATTCGACCCCCGCGCCGAAGAGCCCGGGGTACGACGCGGGCGGCGCGAGCGGGGCGGGGTCGAGCCCGGCGGCCTGGAGGACGCGGGCCGGGTAGAGGGCGAGGTGCCCGTAGACGAACGCGGGGTGGTTTGCGTGGACCGCCCGGCCACCCGGGGCGGCGAAGCGGGCGAACCTTGTCGGGGGGACATCCTTGAGCAGGGCCTCGGCGAGGCCCAGCATGCGCTCGGCGCCCGGGATGATGGTGGTGGCGATGGTGTTCATGGACTGCTCCTGATGGATGGTGGGTGCAGCGTACGAGGGCGGACCGGGACGCGGGGCGAACCGAATCAGGCCCCGATGTATTTCGCGTAGAGCGACCGCGCGCGCACGGGGTCGGTCACGCCGTGCACGATCGTCCGGCCGTCGGCGAAGACCGTGAGGGCGACGGGCCGCCCGGTGTCGGTCCGTTCCGCGGTGAACGACCCGCGGACCATGAAACGCGTCGCCTCGAACGGTCCGTGCCCGGCCAGGCGCTGCGCGAGCGCGGCGAGGTCGATCGCGCCGGGGCGCTCGGGCGTGACCTGCACCGCCTCGTGCCCGCAGAGCGACGCGGTGGCGGGGGGCGGGGCGTCGAGAAATTCGAAGCGACCCGCGACGCAGCAGGGGCAGGACGGGTCGGGCCGGCCCTCGGCGTCGATTTCCCGACGCCGGTTCCGCCAGGGGTCAAACTCGTGGACGGCGCGGCGGACGAGGTCTGCCCGGCCCAGCAGGACCTTGAACGCCTCGACGGCCTGCTCGGCGGCGACGAGGGCGACGAGCGGCCCGAGCACACCCGCGGTGTCGCAGGTGGGCTGGGACCCGGGCGGGGGAGGACCCTGGAAATGGCACCTCAGGCACCGGGTTGTGCCCGGGAGGAAGGTCAGCGTCATGCCGGTGGTCGCGACGGCCCCCCCGTAGATGAAGGGGATCCGGTGCTTCACGGCCAGATCGTTGAGCAGGAAGCGGGTCTCGAAGTTGTCAGTTCCATCGAGGATGACATCCGGCGTTCCGTGCGGGCCGCGGAGGGCGATCGACTCGGCGTTGACGCTGGAGAAGTCAGCGACGACGGGGTTCGTGCGCACGCCGCTGTTGACGCGGGCGAGCCGGCGCGCGGCGGCGATCGCCTTGGGTGTCGCGTCCTCGGCGTCGGCCTCGTCGAAGAGCACCTGTCGCTGGAGGTTGGTGAGGTCGACGAGGTCGCGGTCGACGAGGGTGAGCCGCCCGACGCCGGCTCGGGCGAGCAGGTCGGCCGACGCGCACCCGAGGGCCCCGCACCCGACGACGAGGGCGTGGGCGGAGGCGAGCCTCTCCTGCCCCCGCTCCCCGAATCCCTCGAGGAGTTTCTGGCGGTGGTACCGGTCGGTCATCGGTGGATCGTATTGATCAGCCGAACATCTGGCCCGACTCCATGTCCTGGAGTTTCCATCGGTTGGCGCGGCAGATGCGGTAGAGGACGGGCCAAGCGAAGTCCTCGGTCTGGCAGGAGACGAGCGCCTGGCGGACGACGCCGTCCTGCGGGACGATCTCGATGACGAGCCCGGGCCCATAAAAGGTGATCGAGCCCATACCGCCGGGCCCGCCGTCGGTGGCGGTGTTGAACGGGGCGACGGCCTCGCGGAACTCGCGTTCGGTGCCGAGGGGGACGATGGGGCTGAGCCGATCGTCCGGGTCCTCGAGCCTGATCAGGACCAGATGCCGCCGCTTGGCCACGCGTCAGTCCTGCTCGTCGGCGAGGCGTGCGACGGTCTCGACGAGCCGGCCCAGGGGGACGGGCTTGAGGAGATAGGCGTCGACGCCGAGGCTCTCGGCGTAGGCCTGGTGGCGTCGGCCTTCGTTGGCGGTGACCATGATGACGCTGGGGCTGTCGGCGTGCCCCTTGATCTTCTCCAGGGCGAGGAAGCCCGAGCGGCCCGGGAGCATCATGTCGAGCACGACGACATCGGGCCTGTGCTCCTCGCAGCGGAGGATGGCGGTGTTGCCGTCGGAGGCGGTGAATGTCTCGGCGCCCTCGGCCTCGAGGGCGTACTCGAACGACTCCAGGATGTCCCGGTCGTCGTCGACGATGAGCACACGCACGCCGTCGAGCCTGCCACCCCGGTCTTCTTCGGTCATCCGTGCCTCCGCTGGGTGTTTCCCGCCGGGCCCGCCTCGTGCCCGCCAGACGAGTATTGCCGGTTTCCCCGCCGGTTGCAACGGCCCGGGAGCGGGTTCACGGGAGCCGATCCAGCCCGCGGGCGGTCAGGAAGGCCCTGTCCCGGTCGGACTGGTCCACGATCGCGTCGACCGAGGCCCCGTCGAGCCAGGGGAGGCTGAGGAGTTTCTCTCGAAGGGGTTCGGGGAAGGGCTTGTTGAGCCGCTCGTGGCGGGGCCGGCTCTTCCAGATGCGGTGCATCCAGAGATACTGCTCGGGCGCGCGCACGACCATGCGTTCGATGGCGCGGCGGTACCGGGCGGTGAGATAAAACAGGGGGTCCGGGTGGGCCTCGTAGGTCTCGGGCCCGAAGACATCGGTCACCTCGACATCGAAGCGCAGGTCGTTGTCGCCCAGGTGCCTGCCGACGCCGGCCTCGCCCGGGAGTTCGTCCCACCCGACTCGGCGGGCGCAGCCGCAGACGATGACCGCCCGTTCCCGCAGGGCGAGGAGCCCGATGGACTTGTAGGTGCTGGCGAGCCTGCCGAAGTAGGGGACGAAGAGACCCCGGTCGCCGGCGTTCTGGTCGGCGACGAAGGCGGCGGGCTCGTTGCGGTCGAGGATGGCGGGGAGGGCGCGGACGGCGCCGAACTTGTCGAGCAGGCGGAGCCCGCGGCGGGACCGCGTCTGGCGGACCCAGCGGTCGAGGGGCTTGAGGTCGAGCGGCCGGTAGACGGCGTGGACGCGCGTGCCGAGCAGGCCGAGGGTGTAGCCCATGACCTCCCAGTTTCCGACATGCCCGGTGATGAGGATGGCGGGGCGGTCGCCGAGGAGGGCTTCGAGGGCGCCGGCCATCGCGCCGATTCGGACATGCCGCGTCCAGGCGTCCTCGGAGAGGACGCGGGGGAGGAAGGCGACCTCGACGCCCATCATGGCGAGGTGCTCATACGAGCGCAGGGCGAGTTCCCGGCGGGTCGGCTCGTCGGCCCGGGGGAGGGCGAAGGCGAGCTGGTCGGTGGCGCGGGCGATGCGTTTGGCATTGAAGGGGAGGGCGCCGAAGGTGCGGCCGAGGGCGCGGGCGGTCTGGAGCGAGGCGGACGGTCCCGCGATCTGGGGGAGCATCAGGGCGGCACGGATGGCGCCGTAGAGGGCGTATTCGGCGGGCCCGCTTCGTTGCCGGACGCCGCGCGCCTTGGGCGGCTTGACCGGCGTCTCGGCGGCGGGTGCGGGGCCGGGCTGGAGAGCGTGTTCCATCGGAGGGCGTCCCCCCGGTCAGCGGGGGAACTCGCCGATGAGGGTGCGGAGGCGGTTCTCGTTGAGGACGGGGATGGAGGAGGCGCTGGCGGCGTCGAAGAGCTGCTCGTAGCGGTCGACCCGGGCCTTGAGGCGGAGGTACTCGTCGAAGACGGCCCGCGGGGCGTTGGGCGCGGGCTCGAGGGGGTCGACGGGGCGGCGGCCCAGGACGAGGAAGTCGAGGTCGCCGGAGATCTCGTCGATCACCTTGCCGCCCCAACGCTCGATGATGGCGACGAGGGCGTCGCGCTCGTAGGGGGTGGCGTCGCCGTCGCGGTTGACATCGAAGTTGCCGAAGACGACGAAGTTGTAGGTCTTGGTGGGGTCGTAAACAGGGTTGGCGATGACATCGCCCACGACAACGGGGTTCCCGCGGCTGGCGCGGACGACGCGGCAGCGGGCGCTGGTCTCGTCGATGGAGATGACCTCGACGACGGCCTTGCCGGGGGCGTATTCGCCCGAGGGGCCGGCGGGGCGGATCTCCGAGGCGGTGCCGAAGACGGAGAAGGTCATGCCGATGACGAGCTTGTCGCGGCGGCCGAGGGTGATGACGACGATGTTGTCGGCGGGCTCGATCGCGGCGACCTCGCCGTCGACGAGGGCGTACTCGTCGAGCGGGGCGATGCTGTTGCTGACGGCCTCTCCGCGGAGGCGGCGGACCTGGTCACGCAGGACGAGGAGCTGCTGGTTGAGGTCGGCGATGCGGTTGTCGCGGTCGCGGACCTCCTGCTGGAATCGGGCCCGCGCGGTGTCCACCTCGCGCTGGACACGCTGCTCGAAGCCCTCGACCCGGGAGCGGAGGTCGTCGACGCCCTGGCGGTAGTCGCCCACGCGGTCGTTGGCCTCCGCGGCGGTCTGCTGGGCGGAGGCCTCGACGGTGCGGATGCGGACGAGTTCGGCGTCGATGTCGGCCTGGAGACGGGCGAGACGCTGCTGGGTGTTGGCGAGGTCGGCCTCGCGGCCCGCGAGGGTGGACTGGAGGCGGGTGACCGTCTGGGTCAGGGCCTCGGCGTCGGAGCCGGTCAGGTCGGTGACGCGGGAGCGGACCTGTTCGAGCGTGAGATCGCCGTTGCCGGTCGCGATCCGCTTGACGGCCCGGTAGTCGGTCAGGAGGTGGTCGACCAGACTCTTGCGCTGCGAGCGGGCGGCGGCGAGGGCGGTCTGCACCGCCTCGGAGCCGCGCTCGCCGGTGCGGATGACCTCTTCGTAGGTCTCTTCGAGCCTGCCGAGTTCGCCCTGGGCCTTGGACATCTTGCTGTAGAAGACGACCGAGGTGACGAAGAAGGCCACGGTGAGGATCCCGAAGATCGTGATCGTCACAACGGTGGCGGTGCCGGCGCTGGTCCTCGATGCCATCTTTCGGGCTCCGGTCTCTGGTGTGTGGGCTCGGCCCACCGGGGGGCCCGGCGGGGGTGTGGCGGCCGTGTCGCTCGGGGCCCAGGCGTGCCGTGTCCCGAGGGCGGGGCAGTGTCGCGGCGCGGGGCCGTCGCGTCAAGCGTAGGCGGAGAGGGCGTTCGGCGGGGTTTCCCTCCCGAAAGGGGCGACCCTGCCATTTTCCGGACCCGGGGGAGGTGGTAGGCTGGACGGAATGGACCTGACGATCTCCGCGCTGCTGTCGCGACTGGGGCTCTCGGCGTTGCTCGGGGTGCTGATCGGGCTGGACCGGGAGCACCTTCGCAAGCCCGCGGGCGTGCGCACGATGATGATGGTATCGGTGGGGGCGGCGTTGTTCACGATCGTGGGGCTGTCGGTCTCTGGGATCGGGGGGGCGGTCAACACGGACGCGTTGTCGCGGGTGATCCAGGGGATCGTGGGGGGCGTCGGGTTTCTGGGGGCGGGCGTGGTGATGCGGGACCGGGGGCGGGTCCGCGGGGTGACCACCGCGGCGGGGATCTGGGTGACCGCGGGGGTGGGGGCGGCGTGCGGGCTGGGTGAGTACGCGCTCGCGGGCGTCGCGGCGGCGCTGATCATCGCGACCTTCACCTCTTCGCGGTTCGTGTTCCACGGCGAAGAGGGGGCGAACGGGGCCCCTGCGGCCCCGGCGAGCGACTCGATGGACGAGGACGAGGACCTTCCGCGGGTGGTCTGAGCGTTGCGGCCTATGCTGGCGAGATGAGGCTGCGCTTCCTTGGCACGGGGACGAGCTCGGGCGTGCCCGCGATCGGGTGCGAGTGCGCGGTGTGCACCTCGACGGACCCGCGCGACCGCCGGCTCCGCACGAGCGCGACGCTCGAGTTCACGGACCCCTCGGGGCGGGAACGGGTGGTGCTGATCGACGCGGGGCCGGATCTGCGTCAGCAGGCGTTGGCGGCGGGGCTGCGGCGCTGCGACGCGGTGCTGCTGACGCACAACCATGTGGACCACTGCTTCGGGCTGGACGAGTTGCGTCGGTTCAATGTGCTGATGGACGGCCCGGTCGAGGTGTACGGGGACGACCACACGCTCAGGTCGGTTCGACGGGTGTATGCGCACATCTTCGACCGCGCGGCGAATGTGCAGGATTCGTTCGTGGCGACGCTGGCGCCGATCGAGGTGCGCGCGGGCGAGGCGATCGACCTGTTCGGGGTGCGTGCGACGCCGATCCGCTTGCTGCACGGTGGGCTGCCGGTGCTCGGGTTCCGGTTCGATCCCCCGGCGGGGCGGGAGGGGGCGGTGCTCCCGCTGGCCTATTGCACGGATGTTTCGGCGATCCCGCCGGAGTCGTGGGGGGCGTTGCAGGGGCTGCGCGTGCTGGTGCTCGACGCGTTGCGGCACCGCAAGCACCCGACGCACTTCACGGTGGAGCAGGCGCAGGGGGTCGCGGCGCGGGTCGGGGCTGATCGGACCTTCTTCGTCCACATGTCGCACGATCTGGCGCACGCGGAGACGGAGGCGGCGCTCTCGGACGGGGTGCGGTTGGCGTACGACGGGCTCGTGGTGGAATGACCCAATTTTCGCTTGATTTGTGACCGCGGCAGAACAGTCTGCCGATGGGGTCGTAGCGCTCTGGTGCGCCGCGTGTTGTTTCGCGGCGCAAGGGGAGAAAGCCCATGAACAAGCCGTCCGATCACCAGCGGGCCGCCATGCAGCCGATGACGGGGCTGTCGTTCCCGTTCCCGTTCCCGCGGAAGGTGGAGCCGCCGCGCGAGGCGCAGCCGAACAAGGTGTCGAGGCCCTCGCCGCCCCCGAAGGCGGTCCCGAGGCCGCACGACCGGGGGCACTGAGCCCTCGGGGCCGTCAAACGGGCTGATGGGTCGCCAGGCAGCGGTCGAGCCGCGCGAGGGTTGAGTCTCGCCCGAGGATGGCGAGGGTAAGCCCCAACGGCGGGCTGACGGCGGCGCCGGTCAGCGCGACGCGGAGGGGTTGGGCGAGCTTGCCCATGCCCAGGCCCGTTGATTCCGCGCAGGCCGCGATGGCCGAGTCGATGGGCTCGGGCGTCCAGTCGGCGATGGCGTCGAGGAGTGCCCGGACGCGGGGCAGGATTTCGAGGCCGCTCGGCTCGCCCTTGAGCAGGTGCTTGTTCACACTCTTGTCGTCGAAGGCGATGGCGTCGTCGCGGGCAAGCGCAAAGGCGATGGCGTCCTGCGCCTCGCGGAGGATCTTGGTGCGCGGTCGGGCGGCGGCGGCGGCGAGGGCCCAGCGGGCGTGGTCGGCGTGGGCCCAGGCGGCGAGGGCGGGGTTGAAGCGCTCGGCCCATTCGAGCCAGAGGCGGGCGAAGTCACCGTCGGCGAGCGTGTGCTGGATGGTGTCGGCGTTGAAGGCGAGGAGCTTGTCTCGGTCGAACTTGCTGTTCGACTTGCCGATGCGTTCGAGGGAGAAGTGCGTGGCGAGGAAGGCGGTATCGAAGCGTTCGAGGTCGGTGCCGTCGTCGTTCTTGAGGCCCGGGTTCCAGCCGAGCAGGGCGAGGTAGTTGAGCAGGACACCGGGCAGGTAGCCCGACTCGCGGAAGTCCTCGACATCGATCTCGGGGAGATGGAGGGCGAGGGCGGCGGCGACGGCGGCGACCTGGTCGCGGCTCAGCTGGCGCTGCTTGTCGGCGAGCCATGTCTGGAGGTCGGCGTCGGCGAGGGAGGAGAGGGCCGCGGCTTTCGGGTCGCGGCTCGCCTGAGGAAGGCGTTCGACGAGGGCGGAGACGGTCTCGACCTTGGCGTCGCGGACGGCCTTCTTGGCGGCCTTGTCCTTGTCGCGCTTGCTCATCTTGGTGGCGTCGATGTTGAAGATGAGTGGCATGTGCGCGTAGACGGGGGTGGGGAAGCCCAGGGCGCGCTGGAGCGCGATGTGGCGGGGGGTGTTGTTCAGGTGCTCCTGCCCGCGGAGGACATGGGTCACGCCCATCAGCGCATCGTCGACGACGACGGCGAAGTGGTAGGTGGGGAAGCCGTCGGCCTTGCGGATCACGAAGTCGTCGAGTTCCTCGAAGGGGAAGGTGACCGAGCCGAGGACCTGGTCATCGACGGTGATGGGCTCGCGCGGCATGGCGAGGCGGAGCACATGGGGCTCGGTCTGCATCCGCTCGAGGTCGGCGGCGTGGTCGGCGTTGGGCCGGCGCCGGTAGGTGAAGGACTTCTTCTCCGCCTCGGCGGCTTTGCGCATCGCGGCGAGTTCCTCGGGGGTGTCGAAGCCGGGGTAGGCGAGGCCGGCCTGCAGGAGTTGCTGGAAGAAGCGGTCGTAGGTGACGAGGCGCTGGGACTGGTAGAACGGGCCGACCTGGCGGGGGTCGCCGCCGATGGTGGCGGGGCGGGTACGCCGCGGGTCCGTGTTCGAGGAGGAAGGAGGGGGAGAGACAGGCGGGACACCTGTCCCACCGGTGAACTCGGGGCCGTCGTCCCAGGCGATGCCGAGCCAGGCGAGGTCTTCGAGGATGCCGCGGGCGGCGTCCTCGGAGGAGCGGGCCTGGTCGGTGTCCTCGATGCGGAGGAGGAAGCGGCCGTCGCGGCCCTCGGCGCGGGCGCGGGCGGCGAAGGCCCAGCAGAACAGGGCGGTGCGGGCTCCCCCGATATGGAGGTGCCCGGTCGGGGAGGGGGCGAAGCGGGTGACGAGGGGGGAGGCGTTCGAGTTGGACATGGGCGAGTCTATGGGGTCGGGGGCGGGGCGCCGGGGCGGGCGGGGCCGGGCGGGGGGCGGGGGCGGGCAATGGACCCCTGGGTACGGAAAAACCGACCCGGCTCTCCCCATTTGTTGGCGGGGCGTTTAGAATGTCGGGTCGCGGCCCGTGAGCGTGGCCGCGTTGGGGACGCGGGGCCCGTCGGGGGCTCCCGGTCAGCGCACCGAGACGCGCGTCGCCCGGCCCGGGGAGGGCGGGTCGGCGTGTCGTAGCTTTGATTTGAGACGGAGGCACCCGCCATGGCTGTACGCAACCCCGCCGACATCCGCAACATCATCCTCACGGGGCACGCCGGGAGCGGGAAGACGACGCTGGTGGAACGGCTGCTGTTCGCGACGGGGACGATCACGCGGATGGGGACGGTCGAGGAGGGGACGACGGTCAGCGACTGGCGTGACTCGGAGAAGGCGCACAAGCACTCGCTGTACACGACGGTGGTGCACTTCGACCACGAGGGCCACCTGGTGAATGTGATCGACGCGCCGGGCTCGCCGGACTTCATCGGGCACGCGATCGGGGCGTTCCCGGCGGTGGAGACGGTGTGCGTGGTGATCGACGCGCACCGGGGGATCGAGCCGGTGACGCGGCGGATGATGGCGGTGGCGAAGGAGCGGAACCTGCCGCGGATGATCATCGTCAACAAGATCGACGAGGAGAACGCGGATATCGAGGGGCTGACCGAGCAGATCCGCGAGGAGTTCGGGTCCGAGTGCCTCCCGGTGAACCTTCCGAAGGCGGACCGGAGCGATGTGCTGCCGGTGTTCGACGAGGAGGTCGACGAGGCGGCGTTGTTCTCGAGCGAGCCCGAGGCGCACCGGGCGATCGTCGAGCAGATCGTGGAGATGCAGGACGATCTGATGACGCAGTACCTCGAGGAGGGCGACGACCACAACATGGACAAGCAGCGTCTGCACGACGCTTTCGAGGCGGCGCTGCGTGACGCGCACCTCGTGCCGATCTGCTACTGCTCGGCGAAGACGGGCGCGGGCATCGGGAACCTGCTGCATGTGCTGGCGAGCCTGCTCCCCAACCCCCTGGAGGGCAACCCTCGTCCGTTCCTGCGGACGGTGGACGGGGTCGAGGTGGAGATGCACGCGGCCCCGGACGCGGGCAAGCCGGTGCTGGCGCACATCTTCAAGGTGACGACGGACCGGCATGTGGGCAAGCTGGGCGTGTTCCGGGTGCACCAGGGGACGGTGCGGGCGAAGACGGAGTTGATCATCGACGATCAGAAGAAGCCGGTGCGGATCGGTCACATCCTCAAGCGTCAGGGCAAGGACCATGTGGAGGTGGAGGCGATCGGGCCGGGCGATATCGGGGCGTTGACGAAGATCGACGAGCTGCACTTCGACGCGACGCTGCACCAGGACCACGACATGGACTCGGTGCACCTGCGGCCCCTGCCGCTGCCCAAGCCGATGTACGGGCTGGCGGTGGAGTTGAAGAACCACGCGGACGAGACGAAGTTCAGCAACGCGATCCACCGCCTGACGGAGGAGGATCCGTCGCTGACGCTCGAGCGGATCGCGGCGACGAAGCAGACTGTGTTGCGCGGGCTGGGCGAGACGCACCTGCGCGTGGCCCTGGAGCGTCTGAAGGCGGAGTACAACATCGAGCTGGAGACGAGCCCGCCGAAGGTGGCGTACAAGGAGACGGTGCGGGCCCGGGCCGAGGGTCATCACCGGCACAAGAAGCAGACGGGCGGGGCGGGCCAGTTCGGCGAGGTGTACCTGCGTGTCGAGCCCCTTCCCGAGGGCCACCCGACGGGGTTCGAGTTCGTGAACGCGACGGTGGGGGGCTCGATCCCCCGCCAGTTCATGCCGGCGATCGAGAAGGGGGTGCGGCAGGTGATCGCGGACGGCGCGGTCGCGGGCTACCCGATGACGGGGCTGAAGGTCGAGGTCTACGACGGGAAGTATCACCCTGTGGATTCGAAGGAAGTGGCGTTCGTGACGGCGGGGCGTCGGGCGTTCATCGACGCGGTGGGCAAGGCGTCGCCCGCGCTGCTGGAGCCGTTCGTGACGATCGAGGTGACGGCGCCGTCGCAGTACATGGGCGATCTTGCGGGCGATATCTCGACGAAGCGGGGCGCGTGCAGGACACCATGGTGCTGCCCGGGGACCGCTGCACGGTGGTGGCGACGGTGCCGCTCGGCGAGCTGCACAACTACACCACGCAGCTCAAGAGCATGACGGGCGGCGCGGGGCACTACACGATGGACTACAGCCACGACGAGCCGTGCCCGCCGCACATCCAGCAGGAGGTGATCGCGGCCTTCGAGGGGCATAAGGACGAGGATTGACGGGGCGGGAGCCGGGAACTGGGGACCGGTGAGCGGTGAGCGGAGATGGAAGAACGAGCCCCCGGCCCGAGGCGGGGGCTTTTTTCTGCGCGCCCGGGTCGGGGGAGCGGCTCAGGCCCCGAACTCGTACCCGAACCGCTCGATGTCAACCCGGAACTTCTCGCCGATCAGGTCCCGCTGGGCGGGGGTGTAGTAGTCGGTGTAGCGCCTGCGTCCCGCGGTGTTCCGCTTCTCGTGCGGCAGCGTTGTCGGGGGCAGGCCCAGGCGGCGGCAGATCTCGATGAAGTCGGCGTCGAGGCTCTCGAACCGGCCGATGAAATCGACGGCGACCTCGCCCCGCTCGTCGAGGAACCAGTCGAGCTGGTTGCGGTGGGGCGTGGGGTGGACGCAGGTGTCGCTGGCGTGCTCGATCCAGCGCACGAAATCGTCCCACGACTCCGGGCCCTGCTCTCGGCCCTTCTCCTTGCGGGCGTAGAGCGAGACGACGCGGTCCCACGGGTTGCGGACGAAGCCGAACTTGAACGCGGAAGCGAAGAACCCCGCGGGGGCGGTTGGGGCGATCGCGTCGCGAATTTGCACGATGTCGCGGTGGGGCTTGCCCACATGCGCGAGATCGAGTGCGGCGGCGACGCTCGTGCCGGCGGTCTTGGGGACCTTGACGAAGATGCAGCGGTGTCGGAGTGAGATCATCGAGGGTGCGGGGTTGGCGGCGTCGGTGGCGCCGGGGTGTGCTCAGCGTCTCGGGGAGCGGGGCCGGGTCGGCCGCTTGGGCGGGTTCGGGGGGAACGGGCCCGGGCGCGGGCGGGGGTTCTCCGAGGCCGGGCCGGATGGTTCGGGCTCGGGTCCCGGCGGTCCCGGCGTTTCCGGCTCGGGGGCGAGGCTCGGGGATTCCTGGGGGCCGGGGGCGCCGACCCTGCCGAAGATCATGCGGCCGGCGGAGGTCTGGAGGGTGGAACGGACGGCGAGGGTGACCTCCTGCCCGATGGCGTCGCCGCCGTCTTCGGCGACGACCATGGTGCCGTCCTCGAGGTACCCGACGGCCTGGCCGGGCTGCTCGCCCGGCTTGATGAGACGGATGGTGAGCGAATCTCCTGGGACGAGCGCGGGCTTGAGGGCGTTGGCGAGGTCGTTGATGTTGAGGACGGGGACGCCCCGGAAGCCGGCGATGCGCGCAAGGGCGAGGTCGCTGGTGACGATCATGCCCGGGGTCTCGCGGGCGAGTTCGACGAGCATCTGGTCGACGGCCTTGCCGGGGACGGGGGATTCGTCGATGGTGACATCGAGCTTGGCGTTGCGCTGGAGGCGGGCGATGACATCGAGGCCGCGTCGCCCCTTGGCGCGGCGGAGCTTGTCGGAGGAGTCGGCGAGCATCTGGAGCTCGTTGACGACGAAGAAGGGGATGACGATGGGGGCCTGGATCAGGCCGGTCTCGCCGATGTCGGCGACGCGGGCGTCGATGAGGGCGCTCGAATCGAGGAGCAGGGGGCGCTGCCCGCGGAGCTGCTTGGCGAACTCGACATAGGGGATAACGAGGCGGAAGTCGTCCTGCGTCTGGAGCACGGTCGAGATGCCCAGGTAGCACAGGCTGATGCCGAGGAGGACCTTGATCGAGTTGACGATCGCGGCGTTCTGGGCGAACTCCCAGGAGGTCGCGATGAGGTCGATGACATAGCCGAAGGCGACGGTGACGATGAGCCCGGCGATGAGCCCGAGGATGATGCCGCCGAAGGTCTGGAGTTTCTTGTCGGGCGTCAGAAGGTCGACGGCGAGGAAGAGGGCGGCGAGCGAGCAGGCGCCCAGGAGGGGGATCCACCACTGGGCGGCGAGTTCGAAGGCGAGCCCCGGGGTGACCGACTCGCCGAACTTGAGGATGTTGAGCAGCGTGACGGTCAGGATGAGCACGATGAAGGCCCCGCGGAGGAAGCGGAGGATGAGCTCGCGCTGCCGCTTGGCGGCCTCGACCGGGTTGATGACCCGACCGGGGCCGGGGTCGCCCTCGGGCCTGGGCGGGGCGGGTTCGGGATCGGGGTGGGCCATGGGGTCAGTGTACGGGAGGGGCGGGGTGGTCTAGCATCCTGCCGACCCGCTCCGGTGACGGCCGGGCCCGGTCACGGGTGGCCCGTGAACTTGGTCAGGGCTTGACCGCAGCAGCCATAAGCGTGCGTCATCCGGTGTCCGGTCACCTGGCCGTCACCGGGGCGGGTCGATTCGTCGTGACGACGCGCCGCAATTCCGGCGAGGGCGGGCCCTTTTTCCGCCGGTCCTGCCCTTTCGATCTGTGTTGCTCGCTCCATCCGACGCCCTTCGCGCGCCGGGTGCTGCATGGCGATCCGCCCGTGGCCGTCTCGGGGTTGCATGAAATCGGCGCGTCGAAGCCGGGGGCGACGCGGCTGCAGGCGCGCGGCGGGTTGCGTCGGGGTCGCGGACCGGCGAGGATGCCGCGGGTTGGGGCCGTCGGTCAGGCGGCGTCCCCGAGGGCCGTGGCATGTTCATCGGGCTCGACATCGGGACCTCGGCGACCAAGGGCGTGGTCATCGACGCCGAGGGGCGGATCATCGCGCACGCGTCGAGCGCGTACGAGCACGACCGCCCCGGGCCCGCCTGGGCCGAGCACGACCCCGCCGTCTGGGCGGGCGCGGCGTGTGATGTGCTGCGGCGGCTCGCGGGCTCGCCCGGCGTCGAACGCGGTTCGTTGCGGGGCCTGGGGCTCTCGGGGCAGATGCACGGATCGGTCTTTCTGGATGACGCGGCGCTCCGGGCCGCGGGCTCGGCGGAGATCGCCGCGGTCCGGCCCGCGATCATGTGGAACGACCAGCGGAGCGCGGCGCAGTGCGCCGCGATCGAGTCGGCGGTGGGGCGTCGGCGGCTGATCGACCGCTGCGGGAACGCGGCGATCCCGGGGTTCACCGCGCCCAAGATCCTCTGGCTGCGGGAGCACGAGCCACGCGCGTTCGAGCGCACGGCGAGGGTCGTGCTGCCGAAGGACTTCGTCCGCCTGGTGCTGACGGGCGAGGTGGCGACGGACGCGGGGGACGCCTCCGGCACGCTGCTGCTCGACATCGAGACGCGTGGGTGGGCGTCCGATCTGCTCGGGGCGCTCGGGCTCGATCCGTCGCTCTTCCCGACGGTGCTGGAATCGTGCGAGGTCGCGGGGCGCGTGACGCGCTGGGCCGCGGAGCGCACGGGGCTGCCGGTGGGGCTCCCGGTCGTCGCGGGATCGGGGGACAACCAGTGCGCGGCGGTGGGGGCGGGTGTGGTGGAGCCGGGCGTGGCGCTCTCGGTGCTGGGCACGAGCGGGGTGGTGTATGTGCACGCGGGCGAGCCGAGGCGTGATGTGCGGAACGACCCGCCCGGGCGTGTGCATTGCGTGTGCGCGGCGGATGGGTCGTCGTCCCGGCGCGGGGGCTGGGCGAATACCGGGGTGATGCTCTCGGCCGCGGGGAGCCTGCACTGGGCGCGGTCGGTGCTTGCGCCCGGGGTGGCGTTCGAGGCGTTGCTCGCCGAGGCCGAGGCCGCGCCCCCCGGGTGCGACGGGCTGCTGTTCCTGCCGCACCTGTCCGGCGAGCGCTGCCCCTACCCGGACCCCGGGGCCCGGGGCTCGTGGGTGGGGCTGACCAGCCGGCACACCCGCGGGCATCTTGTGCGGGCGGTGCTCGAGGGCGTGGCCTGCACGATGGCGATCATCCTCGACATCGTGCGCGGGTTGCCGGTTGAGCCCTCGGTCGTCCGGCTCTCCGGCGGCGGCAACCGCTCGGCCCTGTGGCGGGCGATGCAGGCGGACGCGTACGGCCTTGCGGTGGTGGCGATGGAGGGCGACGAGGGCCCGGCGCTCGGGGCGGCGCTTATGGCGAGCGTCGGCGTGGGCGGGCACGCAACGCTCGCCGAGGCGGCCCGCGCCGCGACCCGGGAAGTCGGGCGCATCGAGCCCGGGCCGGCGCGGGGTGTCTATCGGGAATTGACGGCGCGGTATCGTGCGGCGTTCGCGGCGATGACGCCGGTGCTGCACGCGTGCGCGGCGGCGGAGCGGGCGGGCTGAGCAAGGAGGGTGACCGTGGCGAAGAGTCGAGTTGGGCGGGGCGGTGCGGGGGCCGAGTCGCGGCTCGTGCCGACGCCGGGTGATCGGTTCACCTTTGGGCTGTGGACGGTGGGCAACACGGGGCGCGACCCGTTCGGCGAGCCGACCCGGCCCCGGTGGTCGCCCGCGGAGGTCGTCGACCTGCTGGGCGAGGTCGGCGGGGTCCACGGGGTGAACTTCCACGACAACGACCTCGTGCCGATCGACGCGGGGCAGGCCGAGGCGGCGGCGATCAAGCGGGAGTTCCGCTCGGCCCTCCGCCGGCATGGGCTGCGCGTGCCGATGGCGACGACGAACCTGTTCTCGGATCCGGCGTTCAAGGACGGCGCGTTCACCAGCCACGACGCGGGGGTGCGCGCGTACGCGCTGCAGAAGACGATGCGTGCGATGGACCTCGGCGCCGAGTTCGGCGCGCGGATCTATGTCTTCTGGGGCGGAAGGGAGGGCTGCGAGACCGACGCCGCGAAGGACCCGGTCGAGGCCGAGCGGCGCTTCCGCGACGCGATCAACTATTTGTGCGCGTACTCGATCGACCGGGGCTACCGCTACCGGTTCGCGCTGGAGGCCAAGCCGAACGAGCCGCGGGGGCACATCTACTTCCCCACCACCGGTCATTACCTCGCGTTCATCCAGACGCTCGAGCACCCGGGCATGGTGGGTGTCAACCCCGAGGTGGCCCACGAGCACATGGCGGGGCTGAACTTCACCCACGCCGTCGCGGCGGCGCTCTCGGCGGGCAAGTTGTTCCACATCGACCTGAACGATCAGGAGTTCGGGCGATACGACCAGGACTTCCGGTTCGGTTCGGCGAATCTCAAGCACGCGTTCTTCCTCGTCAAGCTCCTCGAAGAGCACGGGTACAAGGGGCCCAGGCATTTCGACAGCCACGCCTACCGCACGGCGGACCGGGCGGATGTCATCGCCTTCGCGCGGGGGTCGATGCGGACCTATCTGATGTTGCGAGAGAAGGCCCGGCGTTGGGCCGCCGACGGCGAGATCAGGCGGCTGCTGGGCGTGATCCGCGCGGGCGACCGCGCGGCGCGGCCCCGGTACAGCCGGGCGGCGGCGGACCGTCTCTTGGCGCGTGAGTTCGATCGCGCCGCGCTCGCGTCGCGTCGCCTGCCGTACGAGGCGCTTGATCAGCGGACGGTGGAAATCCTGCTTGGGGCGTGAGTAGGCGGGCGTCCGCCGCCGGGTTGCTCAGGGGCAGCCGGTGTTGAATCCCGAGACAAACGCGGTGATGTCGGCGAGGTCGAACACGCCCGCGGGCGGCGCGAGGTCGGCGGCGGGGTCCTGCGCGAGGAAGGCCCCGACGAAGGCGACGATGTCGGAAAGATCGAGCACGCCGAACGGGGGCGCGAGATCCGCCGGGCAGGGGGCCGGGGCGAACTCGTGCGCGCCCATGTCGGTGACCGGGGCGGGGCCGGCGCCCGTGTCCGGGGCGCTCGGATCGTCGGTTCGGCGGGCGAGCCCCCCGAGATCGAGCGGCGTGGGCTCGCCTGTGTCCCCGTCGGCGTCGAGATCGAGCAGATCGTGCGGGAGGGCCGCGTTCGACCCCGCGTCGATGCAGGGCGAGCCCGGGGCGAGTTGATAATCAGAGAGCGGCGCGAAGCCTGGGTCGGCGGCGATGTTCCCGGCCCCGGGGAACGCGCCGCCCCCGGTCTCGATGTTGCTGAATCCCGTGTCGAGCTGGCCGCTGAAGGCGAACAACTGGTCATCGGCCGGCGAGGCGGCGTTGCTCTGATTCGCCCAGAGGATCGAATTCCGCACCGTCACCGCCGAGCCGCTCGTCGCGAGCCCGCCGCCGAGCCCGCCCGCGGTGTTGCCCACGAGGGTGGAGGCGATGAGTTCGGCCGTGCTCCCGCCGCCGACCGAGACGGCCCCGCCGTCGAGGCCCGTGGTGTTCATGTCGGCGAGGCAGGACACGAGCACGATCTGTGAGTTCCACAGGTCGAGCGCGCCCCCGAAGTCATCCGCGTGGTTGTCCTCGAAGCGGCAGGCGTCGAGGCGGGCGGTCGAATCGGCGACGGAAACCGCGCCGCCGATCCACCCCGCGGTATTCGCCCGGAAGACCGTGCGTGCCGCTCGGAACTCGCTCTGCCCGCCGATTCGGATCGCGCCCGACCAGCCCGCGACCGCCCGATTCGAGGCGAAGGTCGCGTCGCGCAGTTCCAGGAAGCCCCCGAGATCGATGTCGATCGCCCCGGCGCCCTCGGAGGCGGTGTTGCCTGTGAACGAGGCGTCGGCGACGGTGAGCGACGATCCCTCGGTCGCGGCGATCGCGCCGGCGTAGACCGCATGATTGCCCTCGAACACACACCCGACGACCTCCGCATGCGAGGCGTCGAAGAGCGCGAGCGCGCCCCCGCTCCAGCCCGCGGTGTTCGCCTCGAAGCGGCAATTCTCAAACAAGGCGGAGGACCCGGCGAAGAGCGCCGCCGCCGCCCCGCTGCCCGGGGCGGTGTTGCCGGTGAACACACAGTCACGCGCGATCACACGCGAATCGAACAGGTACACCCCGGACGCGTCCGCGAACGAACGCCCGTCGCGAATGGTAAACCCGTCGAGCACGGCGGGCAGGGTGAACGACTCGGCGCGGGCCACGGTGTAGGTGTTGTCCGCATCGTCGCCCGGGGCGCCGATGTCGCCCGAGAGGATCGTGGGGTGCAGCGCCGCGTCCTGCTCGGCGATCGAGGTCTCGCCGCCCGACGGGTGCGATCGACCATCGAACCCGCCGACGAGGCGCAGCCCGGGCGCGAGAGCGAACCCCCGCCAGGGGTCGCCCGTCCCGGAATCGGGCAGGTAGGTCCCGTCGGCGACCCAGACCTCGGTGATGTCCGAGCGGGCGAGGTTCGCCAGCGCCAGCGACTCGGCGAGGTCGGCGTGGGCGCCGCCCCAGGTCTTCCCGTCGCCCTGCGGCGCGGGCCCGGCGTCGACATGGAACCGAGACTCGCTCTCGTCGGGCCGACCGTCGCCGTTGGCGTCGAGGCTTGCCCCGCCGGCGATGTCGATCGCGTCGGGAACCCCGTTGTTGTTGCAGTCGAGGACGCGCCCGCTCGGGCGATAGCCCGCGAGGGTCCAGCGGGTGTGCGCCACGACGAGCGCGTTGTACGCGGCCCGCGGCTCGCCGACGCGCACGCCGAGGGGCGCTCCGCCCGGACCGATCGCGCCGGGATCTGAGAAGAAGGGCAGGTGGACATTCCCCGGGTAGGCCATCACGGTGTGATAGGTGTCGGCGCCCGCGGTGTAGTAGTGCCCGCGGGCGAACGAGAAGGGGGCGGAGGCGTCGTTCTCGTGGTCGTGGGCGCAGCCGAAATTGTGCCCGAACTCGTGCGGGCCGGTCAGGTCGCCCCCGCCGGCCGAGCGCCAGTTGAGCGTGCTGAAGGCGAGGGCGTCGTCCCAGATCGCCCACCAGGCGGCGCCGCCCGTGAACCGCGTGTCATCGACGAGCAGCATCACGCAATCCGCGTTCGCCGCGTCGCGGAGGGCGTGCACGCCGTCCATGAACCCGTCGGTGGGCTCAGTGAGGCGGATGAGGTGGTCGAGCCATTCGGGGCTGCTCTCGTCGTAGGCGACCTCTTCGAAGCCCACCAGCGACAAGCTCAGGTCTTCGATCCCGCTGTTCAGGAAGACCATGTTCGTCGTGTCGATCGTGTTCTGGGCCCGGCTCAGCAGGGCCGCGGCCCCGCCCGCCGCGTCTCGGGCCGAGGGGGTGTAGACCACCAGGACATCGACGAACGACGGGTCGTCCAAGCCGGGCGGGGCGCCGCGGGACCCGCGGGCGGCGTCGTGATGGTTCTTCGTCCCGCCGCCGTGCGCGCAGCGGACCGGGTCGCCGGGCCCTCTCGGCTCAACGGTGCTCAGCAGGCGTCCATCGGGGCCGACTGTCGGCGTGATCGCGATGACCCCGCCGCCCGTCCAGATGCCCCCGGTCACCACGCCTCCGGCCCGTGTGATCGCGAAACTCCCGCCCCCTTCGACCCCGCCGATCGCCGACCAGCCCTCGGCCCGGCGCTCGACGCGGTGAGGTGTGAGCCGCCCGGCCCAGCCCGGGAGCGAGACCGAGATCGCTTCACCCGGCGTGGCGACGCTCAGCGCGCGGAGCAGGTCGTTCTCGGACGGGAGCGGATCCCCGCTCGCTCCTGCGGTCCCCAGCGCAATGGCCGCCGCCATGGCCGCAAGACCGATCGCCTCGCATCGAACGCCTCGGTTCCAGGCCGACAGATGGCCCATGCCGCACCTCCCCGGTTGCCGATCAGGCTACCGGGGAGGGGGGGATGAGACCATCGGGATTTCGCCGAGGACGGCGACGATCTGTCACGCATCGGGCGTCGCGCACCGGGCCGTGTTCGCCGCTTCCCGGTCGCTCACGGACACCCGGCGTTGAACCCCGTGATGAACGCCGAGATATCGCCCAGGTCGAACACGCCGTTGCCGTCGAGGTCCGCCGCCGGGTCGGCCCCCGCGAAGGCGGCGATGAAGGCGGAGATGTCGGCGAGGTCGAGCACGCCGAACGGCTCGGCGATATCGGCGGGCGAGCAGCCCGGGGCGCAGTCGTCGAGGATCCCGTCCCCGTTGGCGTCGAACTCGCGGTTGAGGCCCGCGTAATCCACCCGGAAGGTCACGGTGTTGCCCGCGCAGCCGTAGGGGTCGACCGCGCTCGACCGGGTGACGCCCAGCACGACCTCGGGGCCCAGGTCGTTCCATTCCTGGGCCGAGAGGGTGAGCGTCGCGGTCGTGACGGCGGCGTCGCAGTCGGCGCCGCCGGTGTCGAACAGCCGGGCGAGCAGCACGCCGTTGGCCCGGATGTCGATGTATTCCGCGGCCCCGGAAAGGTCGGCGTCGGCGACCACGGCGATCTCGACCTCGGAGGAGGCCTCCAGGACGGCGCCGAGATCGGCCTCAAGCGGGGGGAAGCCGCCGAGCGAGACCGGGGGCGGCGTGAGCAACTGCCGGGGCGAGACCTGCCCGATGTCCGCGAGGCCGTCCCCGTTGCAGTCCTCGAGCAGCCCCTGGTCGAGCTCGCAGGAATCGAGCACGCCGCTCGCGTCGCTGTCGAGCGCGGGGTCGAGCGTGATCTCCAGCAGGTCGATCACGCCGTTCTGGTCGCAGTCGTTGGTGCCGTCGCCCGTGCCCAGGCGGTGCGAGGCGAGGATGGGGAAGGTCTCGCCGATGAGCCTCGCGTTGTCGGCCTGCTGGGCGTTTCCGGTGGCGCCGCCGCCGTCGAAGACCTCGGGGTTGGAGAAGAAGGGCCTGCGCGTGCCGGGCGAGTAGGCCATGACCGAGCGGCGGAGCGAGCCCCCGGTGGTGTTCCATCGCCACCCGAACCCGTAGGGCGTGTACCCGCTGCCGGCGTTGTCCGCGTCGTGGCTGGCGCCGAAGTTGTGCCCCAGCTCATGGGCGAAGGTGAGGTTGCCCAGGGCGCAGTCCTCCGCGGTGACCGAGAACATGCGCGTCGGGTCGGTCGGCGCGAGATAGGCGATGCCGCAGGCGCCGATCCCGTTCTCGCTGATCAGCGCGACCATGTCCGCCCCCGAGGCGTCGCGGAGCACGTGCACCTCGTCCATGAGCCCGTCGCTGGTCGAGCGGACCGCCGAGAGCAGCCCGCTCGCGCCGAGCCCGGTCGGGACCTCGAAGGTGTAGACGCCGGCGAGTTCCAGCCGGCAGGCGACAACGCCGTCGTCACCGACCGTCATCAGGCTGTTGGCGTACGCCGTGTTCGCCGACTGCACCGCCGACGCGGCGAACGAGAGGGTCGCCGCGGGCCCGCCGACGAGCGCCTCGGCGGTGTTGGTGAACGCCACGAAGACGCGGACCACCTCCTCGGGCCCCCCGCGCGGGGCCGCGCCCGGGACCGGGCCGCCGAACACGCCCTCCGTCGCGCACGCGGGCAGCGACGCCGGGTCGATCTCGATCAGCCGCACCCCGCCCCGGTCGTCGATCGGCCGGAACTCGTACGCGGCCTCGGGCGTCCAGACCGCGCCGGTCACGAAGCCCCCGGCCTCGCTGAGCACAAAGTGGCCCTCCGCGCCCACCACGGCGCCGCGCACGGAGATCCCCTTGCCCCCGGGCAGTGTGATCGCGGCCTCGGGCGCCATATCGAAGACCCGCCCGGCGATCTCGACGCGGGCAGACCCCGCCAGCGGGAGCGGCGAGCCCGCGGCGGCGGCGATCGATGCGACCGAGATCCGTGAGACCATCTCGGCCCCCGAGCCCTCGAACGCGGACGCGGGCCCGATGGCGGCGAACACGGCGGCGGCGGTGAGTCCCATCCTCATGATCATCCCCTCGACTGAGTGAACCGGCGACACGAGCGCACGCCGGCGGGCTTCAGGAATCCCCCGCGCTCGCGATCGACGGCCCGACCCCGGCACGGACAGCGCGCCCGGGCCGAATGGCCCGGGACCCTCTGATACGAACGCGGCACGAATCCCGTTCCACCCCAGGGGTGGATTTTGCCGGGCCCCGCCCCCGGGACACAACGCGGCTAGAGTCACCCGAACCCCGCCGGATGCCCCGGCCGGGCCCAAGCAGGGACCAAATATCCATGGCGAACAAGCACTTCGACATCGTAGTGATCGGCGGCGGGCCCGGTGGATATGTCGGCGCGATCCGCGCGGCGCAGCTGGGGTACAAGACCGCGATCGTCGAGCGGGCGAAGCTCGGGGGCGTCTGCCTGAACTGGGGCTGCATCCCGTCCAAGGCGCTGCTCTCCAACGCCGAGCTGATGGAGAAGCTCGCCCACCAGGAGGACTGGGGGCTCAAGGTCGAGGGCAAGGTCTCGTTCGACTGGGACAAGGTCATCGGGCGCTCGCGCGATGTCGCCTCGAAGCTCAACAAGGGCGTCGAGTTCCTGATGAAGAAGAACAAGATCGAGCACATCACCGCTCACGCCAAGATCGTCAAGGGCGCCGCCGGGGGCACCCCGTGCGAGATCGAGCTCTCCGACTGCGAGATCAAGGAGGAGCTGACCAGCGCCCCCGCCAAGCCCGCCGGGAAGCCCAGGGAGAAAATCAACGCGGGCAAGATCATCGTCGCGACCGGGTCGGTCGCGCGCGACCTGCCCTTCGCCCGCTTCGACGGCGACAAGATCTGGGGCGCCCGTGAGGCGATGTACAACAAGCACCGCCCCGAGAGCCTGCTCGTCGTCGGCTCGGGCGCCATCGGCATGGAGTTCGGCTACTTCTACCACTGCTTCGGCACCAAGGTCACCGTCGTCGAGATGCTCGACCGCATCCTCCCCGTCGAGGACGAAGAAGTCAGCAAGCAGATGCTCCGCCACTACAAGAAGCAGGGCTTCGAGTTCCACCTGGGCCACACGCTCACCGCCGTCGACACCAAGGGCAAGAAGGTCAAGGCGACCATCGCCCCGATGAAGGACGGCAAGCCCGACGAGACCAAGGCCCAGACGCTCGAGGCCGACAAGATCCTGCTCGCGATCGGCGTGCAGGGCCGCTTCGACGGGCTGTTCGACGACAGCCTCGGCCTCGAGACCGTCAAGGGGCACATCAAGACCGACTATGTCCCCCTCGGGCCCGACAGCCCCATGGAGCCCAAGCCCCTCACCTACAAGACCAGCGTCAGCGGGGTCTACGCCATCGGCGATGTGATCGGCCCGCCCTGGCTCGCGCATGTCGCCAGCGAGGAGGCGATCCTCTGTGTCGAGCGCATCGCCTTCAGCGAGGGCAAGCTCGACCACGAGCCCATCCCGCTCGACTACACCGTCATCCCGGGATGCACCTACTGCCAGCCGCAGGTCGCCAGCGTCGGGTTCACCGAGCGGGTGCTCCAGGAAAAGGGCATGAAGAAGGGCGAGGACTACGAGGTCGGGATGTTCCCCTTCACCGCCCTGGGCAAGGCGATCGCCGCGGCCCACACCGAGGGGTTTGTCAAGATCATCCGGGGCCTCCCGCGGGGCGAGATCCTCGGCGCCCACATCATGGGCGATCAGGCGACCGAGCTCATCGCCGAGCTGAGCCTCGCCCGCCGCCTCGAAGCGACCACCGAGGAACTCATCGCGACCATCCACGCCCACCCGACCATGCACGAGAGCGTGCACGAGGCCGCCCTGGCGAGCGAGGGCCGCGTGATCCACACCTGACGAGGCCGCCCGGCGGACACCGGGACCGAGAACCAGATCCGTCCCGCCCGGTCGCGGGCGACACCGCCCGCGGCCTCCGCGGACCTAGCATCGACCCCGCGTGCTGCGGAGGGCGGAGTCGTTCAACGCCCCGGCGCGCGTGGTGACAGGAGAAGAACAGCAATGATCCGTGCCATGCTCGCCGCCCTCGCGGCCTGCCTCGTCGTTCCCTCCGCCTCCGCGGGCGGGGTGTTCCAGCCCGTCTCCGCGTTCTACAGCCTCGACGCCTTCGCGGGCCTGTCCTACACCGACGGCCTGACCAACTCCGACCCGGGCCCCCAGGCGTTCACGATCAGCGACCAGGGGCCCGGCTACGCCGTGCAGGCCGGTGTCTCGAGCAACTTCAACACCTTTCTCGAATCCATCACGCTGACCGCCAACGCCTTCAGCATCACCCGCGCGGGGTCGGATGATCAGGTGGAGACCACCACCGAGCAGTCGATCACCTTCGACCTGCTCGTCGACGCGCAGGCGACGCTGCGCTCGTTCAACCTCGGCTGGCGGGCGACCGTCAGCAACAACGGGGCCGCCGTCTGCTCCACCGTGCTCGCCGACGGCGCGGGCAACAGCATGGTCGTCCGCGAGGCCCCCGACGCCTTCGAGTTCTTCACCGATGTCGTCAACCTCCCCGCGGGTCGCTACACCTGGTCGCTCTTCGGCTACACCGGCAGCGACGACGGGCCGGGGTATCCCGATGCCACCCAGCACAGCGCGAGCCTCAACGCGATCCTCGAACTCCGGTTCACGCCCGGGTTCGGCCAGTGCAACGCCGCGGACCTGGCCGACCCCCGCAACCTGCTCGATCTCGCGGATATCACCGCCTTCGTCACCGCGTTCGGCGATCAGCTCGAGGCGGGCGACCTCAACGCCGACGGGGTGTTCGACCTGGCCGATGTCGTCATCTTCGTCACCGCGTTCAACGCGGGCTGCCCCTGAAGGGTCAGTCGGACGCCGCTTCCCCGGGCGCGGCGAGCGGCGGCTCTTGGTACAGCCCGAAATCGGAAAGCGCGGGGGACGCCGCCGCCTCGGCAACGCGGATCCGCACGAGGTCGGTCTCGACCGGGCCCACGCGCCACACCCGCGACGCCCCGACGCTCCGCGCCGAGGCGATCTCGGACCACGCGCCGTCCGTCCACGCCTCGACCGCGACCGCGCGGATGCGCTGGCCCAGGCGGATATCCTCGCGCAGGCGGACCATATTGAACATCCGTCGCTCGGGCAGGCGCACGACAACCGACGCGGCGCGCACGCCGTCGTCCGTCAGCCAGCCGCTCCAGCGGTCGTCGTCCACCAGCCGCCCGGGCCCCCAGCGCTCCTCATCCCCCGAGCGCGTGTGGCCGGTCTCGAACGCCGCGTCCGCCGCGAGATTGTGCGCAAAGGTCGAGCGCAGGTGGCTTCCGAACGCCGCGAGGCTCTCCCTGTCCTTCTCGTGGATCCGCCCGCGCCGGTCGGGCGGGACATTCAGCAGCAGGCTCGCGCCCCGTCCGACCGAGGCGAGGTACAGGTCCATGAGATCCGCCGGCGTGCGCACGCGGTCGTTCTCCTGCTCGTGCCAGAACCACCCGGGTCGGATCGAGACATCGCACTCGCCCGGGATCCAGAACGCGCCGTCCTCCGTGCCTGTCGGCGAGCGGGTGTGGTCGCTGTGTCCGGGCGCCGCGACGCCCGATCCCGCGGGCGGGGCAGGGGTGAAGGTCGCCCAGCACGGGTCGTCCGCGATGCCCCGCTCGTTGCCGATCCACCGGCACCCCGGCCCGATGTCGGAGAAGATCACCGCGCCCGGCTGGAGCGCTCGGACCATCGCCCAGGTTTCGTCCCACCCGTAATAGGTCGTGCGGTCGATGGTGCGCGTCTCTCGTGCGCCGCCGTAGAACCCGTCTCCCCCGTTCGCGCCGTCGAACCAGACCTCGAAGAGGTCCCCGTAGCCCGTGAGCAGTTCACGCACCTGGGGGCGGAAGACCTCGGTGACATACGCCGGCGTCCCGTAAAGCGGGCTGTTGCGGTCCCACGGGCTGACATACACGCCGAACCGGACGCCGCGCGCCGCGGCCGCGTCCGAGAATGCGCGCACCACATCGCCTGCCCCGTCCCGCCACGGGCTCGCGCCGATGTGGTGCCGCGTCGTCTTCGTCGGCCAGAGGCAGAACCCGTCGTGGTGCTTGGCGGTGAGGATGACGCCGCCGAAGCCCGCGTCGGCGAGCGTGTCCACGATCGCGTCCGCATCGAAATCGGTCGGGTTGAACAGGGCGGGCGATTCGTCGCCGAATCCCCACTCCCGATCGGTGAAGGTGTTGATCGTGAAGTGGACGAACGCGTACAGCTCGAGTTCGTGCCAGGCGAGTTGGGCGGCGGTCGGGGTCGGGCCGAACGGCTCCGGCGGCGGGGCGCCCCCGTGCAGAGCCCCCGCCCTGGCGGCCGGCGTCCCCGTGAGCGCCAGGGCAAGCAGGCCGAGTCGGGGCGCGGCGTGCGTGCATCGCGTGATGTTCATCGGCTGGGCCTCATGGGGCAACGGGGGCGCCGTGTTCAGGCCAGGCCGGTCGACATCGCCTGTTCGATCAGCATCTCCCCGATCTCCGAGGCGGTCTGCGCCGCGGTGCCCTCGCGGTCGATCACCTCGTAGATGATCGCCCCCTGCATGAGGAGCCCGTAGCGGCGGGCGAAGGCTTCGGGGTCGTCGAGCCCGCCCGCTTCGGCGAGCCCGCGGACGATCTCGCGCAGCGCGTCGACATTGGCGCGGGCGGCCCGGTGGCACGGGTCGCGCGGGTCCGGGAACTCGCTGCACGCGTGGATGAACAGGCAGCCGTTGAAGGCGATGTCGCTGAACCAGTCCCGCCACACGCCCCAGACCTCACGCAACTGGTCGAGCGGGTCATCGCCCGCCCGCTCGCGCAGCAGCGCCGGGAGCCGCGCCCGCCACCGCTCGTCACGCCTCTGGATGCACGCGAGGGCGAGTTCGTCCTTGCTCTCGAAGTACTTGTAGAAGGTCGTCTTGGTCGTCCCGACCTCCGCGAGGATCTGGTCCAGCCCCGTCGCGTGAAATCCCCGCTGATAGAACAGGTCCAGCCCGGCGGCGATGAGCCGCTCGCGGGTCTCGGGTTGCGGGTTGATCTGCGACACGGCGTGGCTCCTGGCTCGGGGCGCGCCAGTCTACCAGAGAATCGCCCGCCTTCGAACGAAGCCTGTTCGGTGGTGCACCGGGAGTGAACCCGGGGTTGACCTCAAGTCACTCCCCACCGGGAAACAAGCATGCTCTCATGGGGCGTTGGTTGCCCTGTCCACCTGAACCCCGTTCGAAAGGTCCCCAATGCTTGCTCTGTTCTCGCCCAGACTGATCGGAGAGGCCCGCCGAGCCGCATTCGCCGCGGTGGCGGTCTTCGTCGTCGCCGCCGCACACGCTCAGACCGAGACCATCTTCACCTACCAGGGTGTGCTCAACTTCCAGGGCGAGCCCTTCACCGGCACCGCGGACTACCGATTCAGCCTGTGGGACGCGCCCGTCGACGGGAACCAGGTCGGCTCCGACTCGGTCGCGACCGGCGTGGGCGTCGAGGGCGGGCTGTTCACCACGGCCCTTGACTTCGGGGCCGAGGCCCACGGCCCGGGCCGCTACCTCCAGATCGCGGTCCGCACCCCCGCTTGGGACGGCTCGGGCGACGAGCCCGCCTTCTTCACCTTTCCGGGCCGCACCGCGATGACGGCCTCGCCCTACGCGATCAACACCCGAGGCATCTTTGTCAACGAGGCGGCCGACCGCGTCGGCATCGGGACCGAGCAGCCGACCCATCCCCTCCATGTCTCGGGCGACGACCGCACGACCATGCTGGTCGAATCGCCCAACATCGCCGGGACCTGGTTCAACCTGCTCAACACCTCGGCAGGCGGGCGATACTGGCGCATGATCTCGACCGGCTCGGGCAACGGAGAGGGCCCGGGCAAGTTGCTCCTCGGGCACGGGATTGCCGCAAGTTCCCACACAAGCATCATGACGATGACGACGAGCGGCAATGTCGGCATCGGCACCACGAATCCGCAAGACCGGCTTGACCTGGGCAGCGGCGCCCTCCGCTTCCCCGACGACACCCGCCAGACGACCGCCTACAGGCCGATCGTTGTCAACGCCTTTCTGCCCCAGACCGGCACTGTCCAGGGAGGCGGGCAACTCGAGAGGGGCATCTCCGGCGTCGCCGGCGCCGAGCCGGGCATGACCGTCATCGTTACTCCGCCCTACCGCCTCTGGCCCTTCCACACCATCGGCTATGCCTATGTCGAATCGCCCGGCCTCGTTGTCTTCAGCATCGTCAGCACCGGTGGACCTGATCGCGTCTACGGCGCGGGCACCTGGCGCTTCACCATCATTCCCTGAGGCCACACCGAACGAACGGAGACGCCATGCGCACCAACGCGGCCATCCTGCTCACCATCGCCCTCACACCGGTCGCCCCGGCGGGCGAGGGCCCCACGATCCCCTGGTCCACCATCGACGCCGGCGGCACGGCCTCGAGCGTCGGCCCCTACACCCTCTCCGGAACACTCGCCCAGCACGACGCGGGCGGGCCGACCGGCGACGGCGCGTTCACCCTCACCGGCGGGTTCTGGCCCGGCGTCGCTCCCGTCCCCGACCGCTGCTCGCTCGCCGATCTCGCCCCGCCGTTCGGCCTGCTCGACCTGGCCGATGTCAACGCCTTCGTCTCCGCGTTCCTCGCACAGGACCCGACCGCGGATCTTTCCGGGAACGGCCTGTTCGACCTCCAGGATGTCAACTTGTTCGTCGCTTCGTTCCTCGCGGGCTGCCCCTGAAACCCGGGGTCGCGTCTTCCCTCGGGAACGGCGGCGCGGTAGGCTGCGCGGCCGCCCCTTTGGGCCCGAAGGAGAGAGCCATGCCGCGCACACCGTTCATCACCGCGTCCCTGACCGCCGCCGCGCTCGCGCAGAGCGCCGGGGCGATCGTCATCGTCTTCGTCCACGATCAGTCCGCCGACGAGATCATCCGCTGCGTCGACCGCAACGGGGACGGCGACGCGACCGACCCGGGCGAGGCAACCGTCTTCCTCGACGATTCGCTCCCCCCGGACCTTGGTAACGACAACGCGCAGGGCCTCGTCGCGCTCGGGCCCGACCAGATCCTCGCCACCGACAACTTCGCGCCCGACAACATCACCCGATCGAAGGACCTCAACAACGACGGCGACGCGCTCGACCCGGGAGAGACCTTCGTCTACTTCGACGGCAACCTCGGCGACGGGTTCATGCTGACCAACCCCGCCGAGCTCCGCCGCATCGGCCCGGCCCGATACCTGCTGCTCGACAACAACACGCTCGACACGACCAACCCGGAAGCCGTCTATCTCCTCGAGGAGATCAACGACGACCTCATCATCGACGAGACCGAAGTCTCACTCTTCGTCGAGTTCAGCCCCGCGGGCGTCAGCCAGTCCACGACCTTCGACATCGTGCTGGGCAACGACGGCTCGCTCTACACGCTCGACATCACCGACCCGAACCAGATCGAGTCGATCGACATCGTCGACCCCGGCGCGACCTCCAAACGCGAGTGGTTCGATTCGGTCGACCTGCTCAACCTGTTCAACCATGTCCTGCTGTTCACCGCGGGCGAACTCGAATACCTGCCAGAATCCGACGAGGTGCTGTTCGTCGCCTCCACGCTCGGCAGCGCCCACGCGATCCTCGCCGCGTCGGACACCAACAACTCCGGGCGCATCGACCTGCCGCGAGAGTTCCGCGAGCTCTGGTCCGAGACGAACAGCGCCGACAACCCCAACACCGGCACGCCGCGCGACCTCGTCGTCGCCGCGGACGGCTCAATCTTCTTCACCGATGCCCTTCAGGACATCATCTGGCGCCTGATCGACCGCAACAACGACGGCGATTACAACGACGCGAACGAGACCACGATCTTCTACGACACGCTCGGGGCGGGCGGCGTGGGCCTCCCCACGCTCTCCCTGCCCCTGAGCCTCGCGGTCTGGTCCTGCGCCGCCGACCTCGCCGAGCCCTTCGGCGTGCTCGACCTCGCCGATGTGCAGTCGTTCATCGCCGCGTTCACCGCCCAGCAGCCCCTCGCCGATCTCAACGGCGACGGCGTATGGGACCTCGCCGATGTCCAGGGGTATGTAGCCTCGTTCCTCGCCGGGTGCCCCTGAGCACCGAACGCGTGCGCCGGGCTCACCTTCCCCGGCGCCGCGACGCGCCGAGCGTCGCGAGCCCCAGCGCCGCGAGCACGCCCGGGGCCGGCACCGCGATCCGCTCGTACCGGATGTCGTCCACAATGGTGATCGACCCGTTCTCGGAGTCCGAGATGCGGACCGCGCCGATCCCCGCGCCGAGCGCCTCATAGCCGAAGAAGACCGCCTTCTGCGACCACGGCATGATCGCGCTGCCGACATCGAGGAGCTCCCCCTCGGGGTCATACACCTCGATGTTCCAGCGCGTCTGCCCGCCCGTGGAGAGCAGGAACCCGACCCGGTCGACGCCCTCGTCAAACGACAGCAGCAGGTCGCTCGCGCCCCACGCGTCGGCGAGGGCCCACCGTTTCGAGGCGCCCGCGATATTCGAGAAGTACGCCCCCCAGTCCGTGTTCGCCTTCCACCCCGCCCGCCCGGACCCGCTCCCCCGATTCTCGATCCGAAGCCCGCCGCCGAGGTCGACCAGAGACCCGAGCCCGGTCATGTCGAACCCCGAGAAGGTCTGCACCGATTCCGAGCCCGTGAACCGATCAAGCCGGATGAACTCCGCCGAGGCCGCCCCGGCAAGCGAAACACACGCAAGCACCGACATCGTGAGGTTCATCGCGCTCGTCTTTCAAGAATGGGTCTGTCTTGACTCGCCCCGCGCCGCGAGGGGCGGCGGGTCAACACACCGGCCCGGGCCGGAGATGGTCGAGTGTGCACGATCCGTGGCGCCTGCCCACCTCCCGTCGCGGCCCTCCCCACGCGGTCGGGGCACGCACGGGTCCCCGCCTGCCCGGGCCGGCATCATCGGAACGACCGAGAACCTGCCGGCGAACGGGGCCGCGAACCGCGCCGAGCCGGGCCCCTGCTTCGGGCACCCGGCAGGGGCACGGCCCCGCCCGGAATCCCCTTAAAGCGGGGGATGCCCCTGGGGCGACTCGCTATACTCCGAACGGCCACCAACACACCCGGCGTGGACGCATGAGACCGCGAACGCGACCGAGGCCGACGCGAGACGCCGACCGGAGAGGAGATCCCATGTCCCTGCCATCAAACCAGATCGCCCTGTACCCGTTCCGAGATCGCCCGGGCCGGCCGCGCCTCGGCTGGAGCGCGGCCCTGCTCGCCGCCGCCGCCGGTGCCGCCGCCGCCGGCACCCCTATCCAGTGGATCAACCCGCTGGGGGGCTCGTGGGATCAGGCCACGAACTGGGACGGGCTGGTCATCCCCGCCACCACCCTCGTCACCGCCGAGATCTCGCTCGCCGGGGCGTACACCGTCACGCTCGGCTCGGGCAGGACGATCGGGGGCCTGGGCCTGCTCAATCCTGACGCGGGCCTTGAACTGCTCAGCGGCTCGTCGCTGGCGATCCAGTCCACCACGGAGCCCGCCGTGGAACTGGTCAACAACTCGGTCATCGCCGTCAACGCGAACCAGGGCCTGACCACCACCACGCTGACCATCGGCGACGGCGACTCCCAGGGCCTGCTCGGCGCCGAACCCGGCCAGACCGGCGAACTCGTGCTCAACCTCGCCCCGGGCAACAACGACCTGCCCGACGCCCACCTGGTCATCCAGGGCAACGGGCTCCACGCCGCCAACCACACCGTCCGCGGCAAGGGCCGCGTCGCCGGCGTGTTCACCAACGAGGGCCTCTTCGTTGCCGATCGCCCGGGCGAAGAACTCCGTATCGCCGCCGACATGACCCAGGCCCCGTCAGGGGTGCTCCACGCCACCAACGGCGGCCAGCTCGGCATCGCCGAGGGAGGTGTGGTCCGCGGGGGCACGCTCACCACCGACACCGGCGGCACAATCAGGTTCTCCTCGGGCACGGGCACGCTCGCCGACGGGGCCCACCTGCTCGGCGACGCGGAAGTGCCGAACGGCCAGACCATGGCCATCGGCAACGGCGGCCTCACCAACGACGGCGTGATCAGCGTCAACAGCAACCAGGGCCTCAACTTCACGCAGGTCCGAGTCGACGCCACCACGACCATCGCCGGCTCGGGCGTGATCGACCTCAACCTCGCCGACGGCAACGACGATTTCGCCGACGCGAGCCTCATCGCCGGCCCGGGCGTGATCGCCACCAACGGGCCCGACCACGCCGTCACCGGCAAGGGCCGCCTCGCGGGCGAGTGGGTCAACGAGGGCGTCATCGCCGCCAACCGGGACGGGCAGGAGCTCCGCGTCGCCGCCTCGGTCACCCAATCCCCCGACGGGCTCCTCCGCGCCGTCGACAACGCCGTGCTCGGGCTGGGCGAGGGCGCCGTCATCCGCGGCGGGCGGGCCAACACCGCCGACGGGGGCGCCGTCGAGGTCACCTCCGGCACCGCGACTCTGCGGGACGGGCTCGTCAACTCCGGCAGCATGGGCGTCCGCAACGGCCAAGTGCTCGCCGTCGGCCCGGGCGGCATCGTGAACAACGGCGTTATCTCCGTCAACAGCAACCAGGGCCTCAACGGCACGCTGCTCCGCGTCGATGCCGACGCCCTCATCTCGGGCACGGGCCGCATCGACCTCAACCTCGCCGACGGCAACAACGACCTCTTCGACGCCAACCTCAACGCTTCCCCGTCGTTCACCGGCACCATCGGCCTGAACCAGACCGTCTCCGGCAAGGGCGCCATCAGCGGGTCGTGGGTCAACCGCGGCACAATCGACGCCGATCGAACGGGGCAGGACCTCCGCATCGGCGCAACCGTGGTGCAGACCACCGGCGTCATCAAGGGGTCCAACGGCGGCTTCGCCGTCCTCGAGGCCGCGGCCGTCTCCGGCGGCTCGTTCGACAGCGACACTGGCGGCGCCGTCCACGCCCAGGGCTTCGGTGGGTCCGTCTCCGCCGTGACCAACCTCGGCGACGCCAGCCTGCGCAACGGGTCAAGCCTCTCCATCCTCTCCGGCGGGCTGACCAACGACGGCCTGTTCACCATCAACACCAACTCCGGAGTCGCCAACACCGTCCTCGCCGTCGCCGAGAACGCCGTCATCGCTGGCGCCGGCGTGATCGATCTGAATGTCTCCTCAGGCAACGCCGATCTGTTCGACGCCCAGCTCACCACCGCCGTCGGCATCACCGGCGTGCACGAGGCCGGGCACACCGTCTCCGGCAAGGGCCGGCTCTCGGGCGATTGGATCAACCGGGGCACCATCACCGGCAACCGCGAGTTGCAGGATCTCGCCCTCGCCGGGAACTTCGACCAGGAAACCACCGGCGTCGTCCGCGCCGACAACGGCGGGTTCGCCGTCCTTTCCGGCGCGGCCGTCACGGGTGGGTTCTTCGACAGCGACGGAATCAGCGCCGTCGAGGTTCAGGGCGGCGGCAACACGATCTCGGGCGTCACCAGCCTCAACCGGGCCGGCGTCCG
Source organism: Phycisphaerales bacterium (assembly GCA_036732005.1). Classification (GTDB taxonomy): domain Bacteria; phylum Planctomycetota; class Phycisphaerae; order Phycisphaerales; family UBA1924; genus UBA1926. The sequence goes on along the minus strand of DAINDF010000008.1, from coordinate 57,910 downwards.
CAACGGCGCGGGGCTCACCATCCTCGGCGGCGGATTCACCAACGAGGGCCTCTTCACCGTCAACACGACCGCCGGCGTCGCGAGCGCCATCATTTCGATCACCGAGCCCGCCACCATCGACGGCGCGGGCGTGATCGATCTCAATATCTCAGACGGCAACGCCGATCTCTTCGACGCCCAGATCAACACGGTCGGCGTCACCGCCACCCACGGGCCGGGCCACACCATCTCAGGCAAGGGCCGGATCACCGGTGACTGGCTCAACCACGGCGTCTTCCTCGCCAACCGACCCGGGCAGGACCTCCAGATCAACGGGACCATCGCCCAGTCCGCGACCGGCGTCATCCGGGGCGAGAACGCCGGCGCCGTCGCTTTCGCGGGCGCGTCGATTACCGGCGGCGCGTTCCAGTCCGACTCGGGCGGGTCCGTGCAGTTCTCCGCCGGCGCCGGCGAGATGTCCGGCGTCACCAATTCAGGCGAGGCCGGAATCCGCAGCGGCGCGTCCGTGAATCTCCTCGCGGCCGGGTTCACCAACAACGCAACCTTCACCATCAACAGCAACGCCGGCGTGTCCAACACCGTGCTGACCGCGACCGAGAGCGCCACCATCGGCGGCGCCGGCACGGTCCACCTCGGCCTTGCGCCGGGCAATGCGGATATCTTCGATGCCCAGCTGGGAGCCGCCGACGGCGCCACCCTCAACATCGGCCCCGATCAGCGCCTGACCGGAAGCGGCCGCCTGTTCGGCGACATCGCCATCGAGGGGACCCTGGCGCCCGGATCGGGCGTCGGCACCGTTTCCATGCAGGGCGGCGCCCTCAGCGCGCTCGCCTTCGCCCCATCGGCGTCATTCGAAGTCGAGGCCTCCGCCGAGGAGGTCAACGACCGTGTCGCCTCCACCGTCCCCGTTCACCTCGACGGCACCCTCGTCTTCACCCCCATCGACGGCTTCGACCCCCCGCGCCCCACCCGATACACCATCGTCACCGGGCCCGCGATCTCCGGCGAGTTCCACACCCTCGTCTACAACGGCGTCGTCCCCGAGGGCGGCGTCTTCCGCGTCGTCTACACCACCACCGAGACCATCGCCGCCGTCACCTGCAAGGCCGATATCGCGCCACCCATCGGCCTGCTCGACCTGGCCGACATCACCTTCTTCGTCACCCTCTTCCAGCAGCAGAGCCCGCTCGTCGACCTCGCCGCGCCGTTCGGCCTGCTCGACCTCAACGACATCGTCACCTTCGTCACCGAGTTCCTCGCCGGCTGCGGGTGAGCGACGCCGCCACGCCGACCCGAAGCCGCGGGGGGTTCCCACCGCGGCTTTTTCATGCGCCCCCGCGTATCGTCACGCGATGACCGACCCGGCCCCGCTGGTCTACCGCCCGAGGCACCGTCTCAGCCGCGACGCCGAGTACCGCGCCGTCTACGACGCCAAGATTAAGAAGGCCCGAGGGCCCCTCCTCGTCTTCATCAGGCCCGGCGACCACCCCGAGCACCGGCTCGGCCTGGCGGTCGGCCGCCGCGTCGGCAACGCCGTCGCGCGCAACCGCGTCAAGCGGCTCCTCCGCGAGGCCTTCCGCCACGAACGCCCCTCTCTCCCCCGCCCCGATCCTGACCACGCCTACGACATCGTCATCAGCGTCCGCCCGCACGCCCCCCTGCCGCTCGCCGCCTACCGCGACGCGCTCGCCGACCTCGTCCAACGAGCCCACCGGGAGCACCTCCGCCGCGTCCGCCGCGAGCGGCCCGAGCCCGACCCCCCGATCCCGGGCCGGGAGCCCGGACCGTGATCGACCCGCCCGACCCAAGCCCCGCGCCGCGGCCCCCCCCCCGCGCGCCCCTCTCCGCGCTGCCCTTCATCGCGCTGATCTGGGTCTACCGCGTCACGCTCTCACCCATGATCGGCGGCCAATGCCGCTTCGAGCCCACCTGCAGCCGCTACGCGCTCGAGGCCTACCGCCGGCACGGCGCGATCCGCGGCACACGCCTGACGCTGCACCGCATCCTCCGGTGCCACCCGTTCTCCAAAGGGGGGTACGACCCCGTTCCATGGTCCCCGCGGCACGATTCCGCCGATTCCTCGTGAAGACCCGAACCCGCCCCGCCGAAGTTACCGTAGACTAAGTTGAACCGCGCGCCCGACCGCGCCCACGGGGATCGACATGGCCCGACTCCGCGCCGCCGAAAGGCGGGAACAACTCCTCGACTGCGCCGCGGACCTCTTCGCCCGCCTCGGCTACGCCCGCGCCACCACCTCCGAGCTCGCACGCTCCGCCGGCGTCACCGAGCCCATCATCTACCGACACTTCAAATCAAAGCGGGACCTCTTCATCGCGCTCGTCGCCCGCACGGGCCGACGCACCCTCGACCAGTGGGAACGCGACCTCGCCGACGCCGCGACACCCGCCGAACGCCTCGCCCGCCTCATCGGCGACAACCCCATGGTCAGCCCCGAGGGCCGCGACGCCTACCGCGTCTTCCTCCAGGCCATCAGCGAGGTCGAGGACGCCGACATCAGAGAGGCCGTCCGTCATCACATCGACAGCGTCCACGGCTTCGTCCGCGACGAACTCAGACGCGCCCAGGACGCCGGCTCCGTCTCCGACCGCTACTCCGCCGAGGTCCTCGCCTGGGTCCTCATCTCCGTTGGCCTGGGCTACGGCGCCCTCTCCGCGCTCGGCGTCGAGGGCCAGAGCAAGAAGGACGACCGCGGCGTCCACCTCTCCGATGTGCTCGCCCGCGTCCTCGTCGGCAAGCAGGCCGCCGAACCCGCCTGGCGCAAGCAGCCCGACCCGCCCAGGGAGGCCTGAGCCCCACCCTTCCTCACCGGCTCATACCATGCCCCCGTGCCCTACCTCGACAACAACGCCACCACCCGGCCGCTCCCCGAGGTGATCGACGCCGTCCGCCTCGCCCTCGAGTCTCGCTGGCACAACCCCTCCTCGGTCCACCGCGACGGCCAGGCCGCACGCCACGCCCTCGAACTCGCCCGGGCCGACCTCGCCGCACTCCTCGGCGTGCCCCCGAAGCAGCTCACGCTGACCGCGAGCGGCACCGAATCGATCGATCTCGCGATCCGGGGCGTCCTCGCCACGGCGTCGGCCCCCGTGCTCGTCACCAGCCGCGTCGAGCACGCCGCCGTCCGCGACCTCGCCGATCACCTCGAAAAATCCGGGCAGGCCGAGGTGCGGTGGCTCCCCGTCGCCGAGGGCGGGCGGATCGACCCCGACGCCCTCGCCCCGCTCCTCGACGGCGCGACGCTCGTCAGCGTGCAGTGGGCCAACAACGAGACCGGCGCCATCCAGCCCGTGGAAGACATCGCCGCCCGCTGCCGCGAGCGCGGCGTCCGCTTCCACTGCGACGCCGTCCAGTGGATCGGGAAGATGCCCGCTGCATCCCCGCCCGCAGACCTGCTTTCGTTCAGCCCCCACAAGTTCCACGGGCCCAAGGGCGTCGGCGTGCTCTGGGTCCGCCCCGGCGTCCGCCTCCGCCCCACGCTCTGCGGCGCCCAGGAACTCGGCAGGCGGGGCGGCACCGAGAATGTGCCCGGCATCCTCGGCGCCGCCGCCGCCGCCCGTGCCGCGCTCGGGTGGCTCGCCGACTCTGCCGAGTGTCACCGCCTCGCGTCCCTCCGGGACCGCTTCGAGCGGGCCGTCGTCGAGGCCTGCCCCGGCGCCGTGGTCAACGGAGCGCCGCACCCCCGACTCTGGAACACCAGTAGCATCGCCTTCCCCCGCCTCGAAGCCGAGGCCCTCTTGCTCGCGATGAGCGAGCGGGGCCTCGCCGCCTCCGCCGGCGCCGCCTGCTCTTCGGGCTCGCTCGAACCGAGCCCTGTTCTGCTCGCCATGGGGATCGCCCCCGAACTCGCCCACGGCTCCGTCCGGTTCAGCCTCTCCCGTTTCACCACCGACGCCGAGATCGACGACGCGATCGAGATCATCGCGGCGTCTGTCGCCCGACTCACCCGATCGATGACCCCACGCTGACAAAGCCAGGACCAATCGCCCAGCGGGACACAATCCCCCCATTCCCCATTCCCGCCCCATGCCCCTGACCATCCTCCACATCTCCACCCGCCTCATCCTCGGCGGAAGCCAGGAGAACACCGTCCTCGCCTGCGAAGGCCAGGCCCGCCTCGGCCATGAGGTCCACCTCGCCTACGGCCCGATCTACGGCCCCGAGGGCTCCCTCTTCGAGCGGGCCGACCGCTTCCGCACCCCCGACGGCCGACGCATCCACATGCACGAACTGCCCAACCTCGTGCGCGAGATCAACCCCGTCAAGGACCACTTCTGCTTTCACCGCGACCTCAAACGCCTCATCAATCAGACCAGGCCCGACATCATCCACACCCATTCCTCCAAGGCGGGCATTCTCGGCCGATGGGCCGGCTGGCGCGCCGCCCACCGACCCGCCGTCGTCCACACCATCCACGGGCCCCCCTTCATGCCGCCAGCCGGCGGCGCCCTCGCCCGCGCCAAGACCGCCCTCGTCAACCAGATCTACGCCGAGGCCGAGCGGTTCGCCGCCAGACGCTGCCACCTCATCCTCTCCGTCGCCGACGCGATGACCGAGCAGTTCCTCGCCCGCGGCATCGGGCATCCCGAGCAGTACATCACCGTCCGCAGCGGCATGGAGATCGACCCATTCCTCCACCCCGCCCCGGGAGACGACCGCGAAGCCGTCCGCGCCCGGCTCGGTTTCGCCCCGGGCGATTTCGTCATCGGCACCGTCGCACGCCTGGCCGAGCACAAGGGGCATGACGACATCCTCGACGCCCTCGAGGCCCCCATGCGCGCCCGCCCCGACTTCAAACTCCTCTGGGTCGGCGACGGCTGGTGGCGCGACCGCCTCCTCCGCCGTGTCGACGCGATGGGTCTGCGCGATCAGGTCGTCACCACCGGCCTCGTCCCACAGGACCGCGTCCCCGCCCTGATGCACGCGATGGACATCCTCTGCCACCCATCGAGCCGCGAGGGCCTCCCACGGACCATCCCCCAGGCCCTCCTCGCCGGCGTCTGCCCCATCGCCTACGACATCGACGGGACCAGAGAGGCCTGCATCGACATGCAGACCGGCCGGCTCATCCCGCACGGCGACACCCGCGCTCTCCGCGAGGCCATCCTCTGGCTCCACGACAACCCCCGCGAACGCGCCGCCCTCGCCCTCGCCGGCCGCGAGATGTGCATCCGCGAGTTCAGCCACGACGCCATGGTCCACCACCTCGAGGAGGTCTACGCCCGTGCCCTCGACCCGGCCCGGCCCCCGCGCCCGTGAACTGCTTTCGCTGGCGGTCCTCGCCGCGTCGGCCCACGCCCAGACGCTCGAGTTGGGGGCGCCCCCAGAGCCCCCGCCGGGCCAATCGCGGGCCCTGCTCGCCCTCGTCGATCAACTCGCGGACGAAGCCTCCCGGCTCGGCTCGGCCGACGAGCGAGCCCGGGCCCGCGCCGCGCTCCGAACCCTCGCCGTCTCGATCGCCCCGGGCGCCGCATCGCCCCCCGAGCGTGCGTTCGCCGCGGCGCTGCTCGCCCGCACCATCGCCGCCCGCCGGGCCGATCTCGACGCCCTCATCGCCCGCGCCGCGCCCGAGGACGCCTGGCTCGCCGCCGCGCTGCTCGAGCGCCTCGCCGCGAGCCCGCCCGAGCGCCCGGGCGACCTCGAACGCCGCCTCCGCGACGCGCTCGCCCCGCTCGCCCGGGCCGTCGAGGGGTCACCCGGCCCGGGGTGGGTTCCCATCGAACCGGGGCCCCGGGCCACCCCGGGTGAAGTGCCCACACCGCTCGCCGCGCCCCTCGCCCGGGCGCTCGACCACCCCGCCTACGCCCCGAGCGCGAACAGAGTCCTCGCGCTGCTCACGCAGGCAACCTCGCCGCTCCCCGCGTTCCTCACCCCCCAAGCCCGGGCCAATCTCGACGCAGCGCTCGAGAACCTCGCGGCCGACCTGCTCAACGAAACGGCTCGCACCGAAGCGATCGGTCGCCTCGAGCGGCTCGCGGCATGGCACGCGCTGCTCGGTCAACTCGTCGAGGATTCGCGCGACCAGGCGCTCGCCTCCGCCCGGCAGCGCGTCAACGCCCATCTCGCCTCCGGCGCCGGGCTCGACGATGACCCCGGGCCGACGCGAGCCCTCCGCGCCGCGGCCGAACTGCTCGATGATCGACCCTTCGAGCGGGTCGAACAGGGGCTCGCCGCCCCCCACCGCCCCGTGCGGGGTCGCCTCGGACTCCGCCGGCACGATTACCGACGCCGCCTGCTCGAGGACCTTGACCGCCTGCTCGCCACCCCCCGCCCGCTCACCGACCCCGCCGTGCTCGCCCGTTTCGACGCCTGCCGCCGGGCCGCCGATGCGCTCACCGCGCTCGGAACGCTCAGCCGCACGCTCACCGGCGTGGATCCGCGCTCGGTCGATGGACCCCGCCCCAGGCTCGCCCCCGAATACGACGCGCTCGCCCGCAGGCTCCTCGAACTCGCCCGCGGGCTCGAACGAGACGACGACGCCGACGAATCCTCCGCCCTCGTGGAAGCGCTCGCCGCGTGGTCCAGCCGCCACGCCGAGTGGCCCGGCGAGGCGGCGCTCCGGGCCGGCGACGCACCGCTCGCCGCCGAGATGACCCGCCTCGCCGGCGCTGCACCCGAAGCGATCCTCCGTGAGATCGACCGCGCGCGGGCCCGCTGGCTCGCCGCCTGGGTCGGCGCCCCGTCCGCTTCCCAACTGCGTGACGCCGACGCCACCGCCGAAGCCGAGCGCCCGGCCTTCGCCCTCCTCCATGACGCCGCGACGCTCGCCCCCATCCTCCGGGGCGAGTCGCCCCTCCGCGCCAATGAGTGGCCGGCGCTCGAGCTCTCGCCCGCCGCGCTCACCCGCCTTTGCGAAGACCTCGAGCCCCATGCCCGCGAAGCCTGGAACACCCTCGCTCAAGGCCGCCCCCCCTCGCCCCCATCGGCCCACGCCCCCGCGCGGCTCATCGCCGCCGTCGAGCGCCGCCTCGCCGCGTTCCCCCCGACCAACGCCACCCGCGCCGCGTTCGATGAACTCGCCGCGGGAGCGCCGGTCGACACGCTCACCTGGGGGCTGGCCGCCCGCGACGCCATCGCCCGCTTCTGTGCGCTCGCCGAGGACGCCGCCTCGGGCGACGCCACACTCCTGTCCGCCGCAGGATCACACGCCGCCGAGGCTCTGATCCTGCTCGGCGAGCAATGACACGGATTCCCGGTCGTCTTCGGGCGTCGGTGCCGTGGTTCATCTCGAAGAGTGAACCACGAGAGGACGGCATGGGCCGTCCCGGCCCGCCATCGCGCCGCGAGAGGACGAGGGTCGCCGAGCACAAGATGGACCGGGAATCCGGAAGACCCCCCACCGGGGCCCGCCGTCCCGACCCGATCTATCGTCCGGCGTGCCCGACCCGATCGACGCATGGCGCACGCTGCTCACCCCTGAGAACGCTGCGCTGCGCGCCGCGGCCGAGTGGACCGATCCGGGCGATGTCGCCGCCGTCGCGCGTCTCCGTCGGTACCACTCCGCCGAACTCGTCCATGCCTCCCTGAAACTCGCCGAGGCCCGGCGCAAACTCGCCCTCAAGTGGCCCGGGCGCGACCTCGTCGCCGATCCGGAGGGCGCCGAAATGGCCTCGAGCGCCCTCGCCGCGGCGCACAAGGCCGCCCGATTCGCCCGCGTCTTGCCCGGGGCGTCCGTCCTCGATCTCTGCTGCGGCATCGGGGCCGATGCGCTCGCCCTGGCTGAGGCCGGGCTCGCCGTCACCGCGATCGATCGCGACCCCCTCCGGGCCTGGATGGCGGGCGTCAACGCGCACTGCCCCGTGCGCACGGAGGATGTCGAATCAATCGACCTCGGCTCAGGCCCCTTCCACCTCGACCCCAGCCGCCGGGACGAGCAAGGCCGGCGGATCCGCTACGACCAGCTCACCCCGGGCCCGCCGTTCATCGAGCGCGCCTGCGCGGGGCGATCGGGCGCGGTCAAACTCCCCCCCGGCATCAACCCCGGCGAGCCCCCGCCCGGCGAACTCGAGTACATCGCCGAGCGGGGCCGCATGACCCAGGCCGTGCTCTGGACGGGCGAGCTTGCTTCGTGCGCCCTCTCCGCGACCGCGCTCCACCCAAACCGCCCCCCCGCGACCATCGCGGGCCAGCGCGAGCCCGACGCCGCCATCCCGTCCGCCGATCTCGAGGCCGGGTGGCTCCACACCCCCGAGGTCTGCGTCGAGCGGGCCGGCCTGCTCGCGTCGCTCTGCCGGCGCACGGGTCTGGGCATGCCCCATCCCCACACCGGCCTGCTGTGCGGCGAGCATCGCGGCGACGATCCGCTCCTCACCCCGTTCCGCCTCCGCGCGGTCATGCCCTGGAGGCGGGACAGGGTCGCGGCGTGGCTGCGCGCGCACGGGGGCGGCGTCGTCGAGGTCAAGACGCGCGGCAAGGCCGTGGACCCCGATGTTGAGCAGTCCGCCCTCCGCGGCCCGGGCGATGCGCCGTTCGTCGTCTTCGTGCTGCGGTTCGACCGGGCCGTGCGCGCGATCGTGTGCGAGCGGCCATGAAGGCCCCGGGCTACGGGTTCGACACCAGCCCGGGCGCGAGCTCGTCGAGCAATGTTCCGCTGAACAGGGTGTTGCGGGCCGTACCTCCTCGCGCCGCGACCACGCCGTCTCCCTCGACGAAATACCCGAGTTCCGCCAGGCTCAGGCGTTCGACATGCCCGTCGCAGAACGAGACATTCGCCCTGCCCCCGTGCCGCTCGTGCGGCGCGGAGCGGTGGGGGTCCGCCCGGTAGCGGGGGTCGGCGTAGTCGCTGTTCTGCTCGGCGAGACGCGGGGGATCGATGATGTACCCGTGCCCCCCGAGCGCGTGCAGCGGCGTCGCGTCGCCGTCGTCCCGCGAGCCGTCCTCGATGTTGGGCTCGCGCAGGCGTTCGGGCTTGCCCGCGGCCGTGCCCATCGAGTCGGCCGCGAGCACCGTCTGCGAAGCCGCGATCGAGCTGGCGCGCACGGGGAAGTTGATGAACCCCGAGGTGTCCGAGTTGATGTCGTTGAACCGCGTGTTGCCGAGGAACTGGTGGTTGTACCCGTAGGCGAAGTTGCGGGTGCTCACCCAGTCCGGGACGGTCGGGCAGAGGAAGACCTCCGACCCGTCGACAGGCAGGGAGTGTTCGTCGTCCGGATCGATTGAGGGGCGCGAGTACGCGTCGAACCCAGCCGCGGCCCCGATGAGCGCGAACCACCTGGGGCGGTAGTGCAGCCCGCTGCCGAGGGGGTAGAGGTTCAGCGACTCGTCCGCGAAGCGCCCGGGCTGACCGGGCACGGAGATGTCGTGGTTGTCGTCGGCGTAGAACTGCCAGCCGACGGCGACCTCGCGCATGCGTGACATGCAGACGACACCCTCGGCGGATTCCTTGGCCTTCCCCAAAGCGGGGAGGAGGATCCCGATCAGGGTGGCGATGATCGCGATCACCACCAGCAACTCGATCAGAGTGAACCCCCGCTGGGCCGAAGAAAGGGAAGGGTCGGCGCGCCGCGTGGTGGGAGTCGGTGTACAGTCTGCCGCGTCTTCGTTCATCCGTTCATCCGCAATAACGGGAATAGCCTGACCCATCGGGTGCCGAGCCATGCACTTTCAGGACATGTTCAAGCGGCACCCCGCGACCTTCTCGTTCGAGTTCTTTCCGCCGCGGGACGAGGCGGGTTCCGACGACCTGTACCAATCTATCAACGAACTGATCCCGCTCCGCCCGACTTTCATCTCGGTCACCTACGGGGCGGGGGGGGCGACCCGGGACCTGACGCACCGGCTGGTGCTCCGGATCAAGGATGAGGGGCGGCTCGACCCGATGCCGCACCTGACGGCGGTTTGCCAGGATGAGTCCCAGATCCGGGGGTTGCTGGAGAGTTATGCGGACCATGGGGTGAGCAATGTGCTCGCGCTGCGGGGCGATTTGCCCCGGGACCGGGCCGATCACGATCGGGGCAAGGACGCGTTCCGGTACGCCTCGGAGATGGTCGGCTATATCCGGCGGTTCAACGCGGAGGGGAGGCACCGGGACGGGCGGGGGTTCGGGGTGGCGGTGGCGGGTTTCCCGGAGGGGCATCCCGAGACGCCGAACAGGCTGCGGGAGTTGGACCTGCTCAAGGCGAAGGTGGAGGCGGGGGCGGACTGCATCATCACGCAGATGTTCTTCGACAACCGCGATTTCTACGACTTCCGGCATCGGTGCGAGCTGGCGGGGATCCGCGTGCCGATCCTGGCGGGGCTGATGCCGATCCTGTCCGAGGCGGGGATGCGTCGGATGGCGGACCTCGCGGCGGGGGCGCGGTTCCCCGCGCCGTTGATCCGGGCGATCCGGCGGACGGGGGGGGACGCGGAGGCGGTCAAGCGGGTTGGGGTGCACTGGGCGACCGAGCAGGCCCGCGACCTGCTCGACAACGATGTCGCGGGGATCCACTTCTACACGCTGAACAAGAGCACGGCGACGCGGGAGATCTACCGGACGCTGGGCGTTTCCGACTCGCGGGGGCTGGTGGTCTGATCGCGTCCGGGTATTGTGTTGCGATGCACGACCAGCCCTGGGGTATCGAAGGAGCCGAGCCCGATCCGTCGCTTGCCTCGTCGGTAACCATCGACGACATCCGTGGGGCGGCGGGGCGGATCGCGGGGATCGCGGCGCGGACGCCGGCGTTGCGGTTCGATCGGCTGGACGATCTGCTGCGGGCGCGGGTGGTGCTCAAGTGCGAGAACCTGCAGCCGATCGGGGCGTTCAAGGTGCGCGGGGCGACGAACGCGATGCGCCGGCTTAAGGGCGGCGAGCGGGTGCGGGGGGTGATCACCTACTCGTCGGGGAACCATGCGCAGGGTGTGGCGTACGCGGCGGCGCGGCTGGGGGTGCCGGCGGTGATCGTGATGCCGAGCAACGCGCCGCGGGTGAAGTTCGAGTCGACGGTGCGTCTGCTGGCGGAGGCGCCGGCGGGGAGCGGCGTGGTCGAGTACGACCCGGAGACGACGAGCCGTGAGGAACTCGGGCGGAGGCTGGCCGAGGAGCGGGGGCTGGTGCTGATCCCGCCGTACGACCATCCGGATGTGATCGCGGGGCAGGGAACGGCGGCGGCGGAGTTGTTCGAGGACGCGGGCCCTCTCGATGAGTTGTTCGTCTGCTGCGGCGGGGGCGGGCTGCTCTCGGGGTGCGCGGTGGCGGCGCGGGCGCTGTGCCCGGGGTGCCGGGTGGTGGGGGTTGAGCCGGCGCTGGCCGACGATGCGACGCGGTCGTTCGAGTCGGGTCGTCTGTGCGTGGTGAAGAACCCGGCGACGATCGCGGACGGGACGCGGACGCCGTTCCTGGGGCGGTTCACCTTCCCGCTGGTTCGGGCGCATGTGGACGAGATGATGACGGTGTCGGAGCGGGAGATCGCCTCGGCGACGCTCTTGTGCCTGGAGGTGCTCCGGCTCGTGGTGGAGCCGAGCGGGGCGCTCGGGCTTGCGGGCGCGTTGCGGCGGGCGGCGAGGGGGACGCGTGTGGGTGTGGTGATCACGGGTGGGAACATGGACCTGGACCAGATCCCGCGGCTTCGCGAGATCGCGCACGCGGCGGAATAGGCGGGCGGCGGGCGGTGTTCACGGGGCACGCGGGCGCCTCGGCCCGGGAACAACCGGATTTTCAGGGGACATTGACCATGCTCAAGCACCTTGTGGCGTGCGGTGTGATCGCGTTGTGCGGTGTGGCGGCGGGGGCGCCTGAGGAGTGGGGCAAGCCCGTGCTCGCCGCGGGCGATCCTGTGCCAACGACAGCGGAAGCGGCGCTGGAGAAGGCGCTGAAGGTGGGCGACCGGGTGCCGGGGGTGTCGTTCCGGGACGCGGCGGGCGAAGAGGTCTCGCTGGCGTCGCTCTTGGAGGGCGGCCCGGTGGTGCTGGTGTTCTATCGGGGCGGGTGGTGCCCCTACTGCGTGAATCAGTTGAAGGAACTCGAGGCGCACCGCGCCGCGATCGAGTCGGCCGGCGGGCGCGTCGTGGCGGTGAGCACGGAGTTGCCCGAGTTCACGGGTCAGACGCGCGAGAAGGCGAAGCTCGGGTTCCCGGTGTTCAGCGACGCGGGAGCGGGCGCAGCGCGGGCGTTCGGGGTTGCGTGGGCGAACGGGCGTTACGCGAAGCCGCTCGCGAAGTACCAGGGCAACGAGAAGGGGGAGATCCCGCTGGGGGTGACCTATGTCATCGACGGGGGCGGGGTGGTGCGCTGGGCGTTCCTCGAGTCGGACTACAAGGAGCGGGCGACCTCGGCGCAGATCGTCGAGGCGCTGGGGGCGTTGGACTGAGCCCGGCCCGGGGCGTGGTCAGCGTGCGGCGGCGTCGGCGTCGCGGACCGCCTCGCAGAAGGCGCGGACCGCGCCGAGGTCCTTGACGCCCGGCGCGGACTCGACACCGCTGGACACATCGACCGCCCACGGGTGACAGGCGGCGATCGCGCCGGCGACATTGTCCGGGTTGAGCCCTCCGGCGACGATGATCGGCTTGGGCAGGGGCGTGGCGCGGGCGGCGTCGGCGAGGCGGTTCCAGTCGAAACTTGCACCCTCGCCCCCGGCCGATCCGTCCACGAGGATCGCGTCGACCTCGGTGAGCCTGGACCAGCGTTTGAGGTCGGCGTCGATGGTCTCGGGGTTGAACCGGATGGCGCGGATGATGCCGGGCCCGCACTGGGCGACGGTCTTGTCGTCCTCGTCGCCGTGGAGTTGCATGAGCACGCAGGGGCAGGCCTGTTCGAGGTCGCCGAACTCGTCGACGGAGAGGTCGCGGACGACGCCGACCGGGGTGACCATGGGCGGGAGGGCGTACATGATCGCGGCGGCGTCGTCGGGGTCGATGAAGCGTGGGGAGGATTCGACGAAGACGAACCCGAGCGCGTCGGCGCCCGCGTCGGCGGCGGCGAGGGCGGCTTCGTGGTCGCGGATGCCGCAGATCTTGATGCGCGTGCGGACTCGGGTCATGGGTGGGTTCCTGGGCTCGGGGTGCGGGGGGCGAGGGCGGCGAGTTCGTCCCTCGCGAGGGCCTCGAGGTCGGGGTCGTCGATCGATTCGAGCGCGGCGGTGAGGGCGCGGCGGGCCTCTTCCGGGCGGCCCTGCGAGGCGAGCAGGCGGGCGATGAGGATGCGGATCTGCGGGGTGTCTGGGTCTTCGGCGTAAGTTTCGGCGAAGTCGGTGAACACGCGGAGGGCGAGATCGGGCGGGCCCTCGGCGTAGAGGTGGGCGCCGAGCTGGTACTGGGCGTTTCGTGAGAGCACCGCGGCGCCGGGCGATCGCCCGAAGCGGTCGAGCAGCAGGCGGTAGGGCTCCACCGCCTCGGCCGCGACGCCCCGGCTCAGGGGCCCGCTGACGGCGGCGCGGGCGCGGGCGATCGCTTCGGTGCGCTCGTCGGCGGGCTTTCGCGGCGCGGGGCGGCGGGCGGGCGCGGTCGAGGCGGCGGCGCGGAAGTCACGCCGGCGTTTGGCCTGGCGGGAGATCGTGAAGAGGTCGTACGGCTCGCGGGCGAGCACGCCCGTTGTGAGCAGAATGAACGCGAGGAGGAAGCCGTAGGCGTAGCCCGCGAGGTGGGCGAGCACGGCGACCTCGCCCTGGCGCCCGGTGGCCTGGGCGAGGAGGTTCCAGGCGATCTGGAGCCCGATGAAGAACCAGGCGGGGGCCTGCACGAGCGAGATGAGGATGAAGAACCAGAGGACCTTGATGCGAGTTCGAGGGAAGAGGACGAGGAAGGCGCCGGTGACGGCGGCGATGGCGCCGGAGGCGCCGATCGCGGGGGCGGTCTCGAAGAGGGCGTGCATGAGCCCGGAGAAGGCGCCCCCGCCGAGGTAGAAGGCGGCAAAGGCGAGCCTTCCCATTCGGTCCTCGACGGCCCTCCCGAAGACCCAGAGGAAGAGCATGTTGCCGAGGAGGTGGATGACGCCGCCGTGGAAGAAGGTGGATGTGACTGTCCGCCAAAGGGCGAACTGGTCGCCGCCGACGACCCAGAATCGGCTGGTGAAGTCTGGTTGTCCGGCCTGGGCGCGTGGGTCGAGGAGGAGTTGGGCGGTGTAGACGGCGGTGCAGAGGGCGATGAGGGTGGGGGTGACGACGGAGGTCCGGCGGAGGGGTCGGTCTGTGCCGAGTGGGATGAGCACGGGGGATGGTACGACCCTAGAATGGAGGGTGGTCCGCGCGGCCGGCAGGGGCGGCGCGGGAGTCGCCTTGGCGTTGTCGGTGGGACGGCGCCGGTGGGACACGCAGGGTCTGCCGAGACGAGGGACCAGTCATGGCCGAGTTCGCGAAAGGCTTGGAGGGCATCGTCGCCACGGAGACGAAGATCTCGTTCATCGACGGGCAGAAGGGCGTGCTGGAGTATGTCGGGATCCCGATCGGGGACCTGGCGTCGAAGGCGACCTTCGAGGAGACCGTGTTCCTGCTGTGGAACCAGCGACTCCCTCGCAAGGATGAGTTGGCGTCGTTCACGGCGGAGATGCGGGGGTATTGCGGCCTGCCGGCGGGGATGGAGAACCGGCTGCTGGCGTTGCCGATGCAGGCGCACCCGATGCATGTGCTGCGGACGATGATCAGCGCTCTCTCGATGCACGACACGGACCCGAACAGCATCGAGCTCGGCGAGGTTCGCGACAAGGCGATGAAGATCATGGCCCGGGCGCCGACGATCATCGCGTTCTTCGACCGCTACCGGCGGGGGCTGCCGCTCGTGCAGCCGCGGACCGACCTCTCGTTCGCGCAGAACTTCCTGTACATGCTGAACGGGGCGGAGCCGACCCCGGCGATGTCTCGCGCGTTCGAGATCTGCATGATCACGCACGCGGACCACGGGCTGAACAACTCGACCTTCACGGCGCGGGTGATCATCTCGACGCTGAGCGACCTGTACTCGGCGCTGACGGGGGCGATCGGGAGCCTGCGCGGCCCGCTGCACGGCGGGGCGAACGAGGGCGTGATGCACATGCTCTGGGAGATCCCGTCGATCGAGGATGTCGAGCCGTACATCATGGGCAAGCTGGAGCGCAAGGAGAAGATCATGGGCTTCGGGCACCGGGTCTACAAGGCGCACGACCCGCGGGCCGCCGAGCTCAAGACCCTCGCCAAGCAGCTGGCCCACGACACGGGCAACACCGCGCTCTACGAGAAGAGCCGCAAGATCGAGGAGATCATGGACCGGGAGGTCGGCTCGCGCGGCATCTACGCGAATGTCGATTTCTACAGCGCGACGACCTACCACTGCATCGGGCTGAAGCTGGACCTGTTCACCCCGATGTTCGCGCTGTCGCGCATCGCGGGGTGGGCGGGGCACATCCTCGAGCAGCTGGCGGACAACCGGCTCTACCGCCCGACGGCGGCGTATGTCGGCCCGCACGCGCAGCCGTATGTTCCCGCCGAGAAGCGCTGAGCCGCGCCGCCCGGCGCGGGGCGAAAACGGGACCATGCCGCTGGACCTGGGTGTCTTCATCTACGGCGAGCACGCCGCGGACCTGCTCTTCAACCAGTGCGAGCGGGCGGGGGGGCGGCACGCGCACCTGCGGCTTCGCCCGGGGGACCGGGGGGCCGATCACCTGCTGGTCCTCGCGCCGCCCGTGGGGCCCGACAGCCGCCCCAAGCCCCCGAACGGCCCGCGGCGCTGGCGGGCGCGTCGGCGGGGGGACTGGGACGCGGTCTGGGCCGATTACGCGTGGGAGAAACTTGGGCGTGACCCCGGGGACATCACGGCCCTGGTGTACGAGCCGGTGGAGGCGTTCACGGACGCGTGGTGGGATGTGGCCCGGCGTCGCGCGTCGCGCGTCTTCGGCCCTGATGCACGCGCGACCCATCCCATCCCGTTGCCGGTGATGTGGAGTTTCGACGAGCCCGCGTCCGCGCTCCGCGGGGAGGGCCCGCCCGAGGACAAGCCGGTGCCCCTGGTCGCGGTGACGAGCGGGACGACCCACCACCCCGGGCACCGGGAGCGGATGCGGTTCCTCGAAGATCTGCGGCGAGCGGGCGTTCCCTTCGAGCTGTACGGGCGTCGGCTCCCGGCGTCGCTCGGGCCGGTGGGCCCGCTGCGGAGCAAGGCGAACGCGCTGCGTCCGGCTCGGTGCGCGCTGGTGATCGAGAATTCGTCTTCGGGCGACCTGTATGTCACGGAGAAGCTCTGGGACGCGCTGCTCTGCTGGACGCTCCCGCTGTACTTCGGCACCGCGGCCCCGGACGCGATGATCCCGCCCGAGTCGTTCGTCAGGCTCCCCGACCTCGGCGAGCGCGGGATCGAGACGGTGCGGGCGGTGGCGGGTGACCCTGAGGCGTGGCGCGGGCGTCTGGGGGCGATCGCCGAGGCCCGACGGCGGATCCTCGGCCCGCTGCGGCTGGTGGAATGGGCCGCGTCGGTCATCCCCGGGGGCGCGGGCCCGGTACCATGCCCGCCATGAGCACGATTCTCGCGGTCCTCGCGTTGGTGATCTCGGTGGTTGTGGCGGGCGCGCTGGTCGCGGAGCGTCGGCGTTCCGGGGCGTTGCGGCGGCGGCTCCAGCGGTTGACGCTCCGCGTGGCGAACGGCGAGTCGGTGACGCGGGCCCTGTTCGAGGCCCGCGTGCGGCGTGACATGGCGGAGAAGGGTCTCTCGCCCCGGTTCGCGGTCCGATTCCGGTCTCAGCACGCCGAGGACATGTTCCTCTACGAGCTGTTCGAGGGGCGGGGCGAGGGGTTCTTCATCGAGGTCGGGGCGTACGACGGGTTCTCGTTCGCGGTGACCTACGCGCTCGAAGCGATCGGGTGGCGCGGGCTGCTGGTCGAGCCGATCCCCGAGCGGGCCGAGATGGCGAGGCGGGCCCGTCCGGCGAGCCGGGTGGTCAACGCGGCGCTGGCGCGCCGGGGTTCGACCGGCACGACAACGCTGACGCGGTTCGTGGACGAGTCGAGCCAGGACGAACTCTCGAGTTTCGTCGAGGCGGTGGGGGGCGAGGTGCCCCGCCCCGGCAGCCGGGCCGAGCGGGTCGAGGTGCCGCTCACAACGATGGACGCGCTGCTCGAGGGGCACGAGGGGCCGATCGACCTTGCCGTGATCGACATCGAGGGGGGCGAGCTCAACCTGTTGGACGGGTTCGATCTCGGTCGCAACGGCCCCCGGGCGATCCTGATCGAGGACCACGCCCGCGCGGAGGGCTCGCCGATCGGGCGGTACCTGAGGGAGCGGGGCTACGAGGACGCGGCCTGGTTCGCCTTCAACCGGCTGATGATCAGGCGGGACGAGCCGGCCCTGCTGCTGCGGGCCCGGTCGATCGCCTATTCGACGGACTCGGCCCGCAAGCCGCCCGAGTCGCCCCCGGACAACCTGGGCGGGGCCTGACCCCACCCGGGATCTCACGCCGCGGCAGGAGCGTGCTGCGGAGGATGAGTGGGAGAGTCGGGCTGGAGGCCCATCCCACCGAGGTCAAGACAGGTTCTGGCACGAGATCTACAGACCCAGCCTCGTGAGCATCCGCTCCAGGATGTCCCGCGAGACATGCTCGTTGCCTCCCGGGTTGGTGCGGATGGTCAGGGCGGTGCCGGTCTGCGTGAGGCGGCTGGTCACGGTGACCTTGCGCATGAGCCTCGGGTCGGCGGGGCGCGCGACGACGCGGCCCGAATCATCGGTCGATTCCGAGGCGGTGATGGTGTACCCGCGTCGGGAGAGGGTCATCTCGGCCGCCGCGACAACGGCGTGGACCGGGACCTCGGCGGGCAGCTCGGCGTGGAGGGCGCCCTGGTCGAACGCGGCGAGGGTGCGTTGGGAGCCGTGCCAGTCGTAGCGTGGCTCGGGGGCCGAGCAGGCGGGGACCGCCGCTGGGACCAGCAGGGCGAGGGCGAGCATCCGGGTCAGGGCGGCGTGGGTCTGGGTGGAAGGTCGGGGAGCCATCGCTGCATGTCCAGATCGTCCAGCGAGAGCCGCCCGCGCCATTCTTCGAGGGCCGCGAGGAGGAGCGGGTCGATCGCGCCGTCGTCGTTGGCGAGTACGGTGACGCGACGGGCGGCTGGTTGCTCCGGGGCCGGGGGCGGTGACGCTGACCCGGAGTCGGGGGCGCTCGCGGGGAGCGGGGCGATGCGGAGAGGTTCACCGATCAACGCGGGCGGATGCCGAGGGGCGGTGGAGGGTCGTCGGGCGGGTTCGGAGGGACGGTTCGTGTCTGGCAAGGGTGGAGGGGCCGGCTGTTGGGTTGGCTTCGGGGTCGGCGCCGGCGGGAGGCCGAACTCTCGGATCCACTCCTGCACGGAGTAGGCGTCCAGCGGGACCTGCTCGCGGAGGGCGTTGAGGCGCGTCGGCGCCGGCGTGGCCTCGTCCGCGACGATCTGGGCCAGAAAATCTTCACTGGCGATCGACCCGGCCCCGCGGCGACGCGCGGCGCGGCGGAGCCGGCGATCCGAACTGACCACCTCGAGCGGGTTGCCCCGGTGATAGCGCTCGATGAGCGCCTCGATGACATCGTCCGCCTCGCGGCCCTGCCCGGCGAAGAGGATCTGGACATTCGCCATCCGGAATCCGGAATCCCGGGCGGACCCACCCCCATCGCAGACGATCGTCACCCGCCGGCCCGCGTGCCGGCTGGCCCCGAGGAGCCGGATGAGTCCCGGCAGACCGAGGTCGGCGAGGTGCTGCGGGAGCACGCCCTGAACATGAAGCACATTGCTGGCGTCGATGAGCAGCATGATGGGATACCCGGATTGGGTGGAAAAAGGTAGGCCTGTGTCCGGCAGTCCGCGGGGGCGTCGCCGACGATCCTGGTGTTCTGTGGTGGCCCACCGATCGGTCGGGGGTGTGCGTCGTCTTGATCGTGCGGGGACGCGGGCCTTTACTTGAGGCCCACGAGGGGCCGACGGCCCGGGCGTGCGTGGTTTGTGTGGGAGGGGCGGCGTCGCCCTCGCGGGTCGGCCCGGTCAGATCGGGCGCCCGCGGTTCGAGTCACGGTTGAGCACGAAGGAGTTCGGATGGCGATCCGTATCAAGGCCCGCGGGGGCGAGAGCGCCGACCAGATGATGCGGCGTTTCAAGAAGCTCTGCGAAAAAGAGGGGCTGACCAAGGACATCAAGCGCAAGGAGTACTACGAGAAGCCCTCCGAGCGAGCCCGCCGCGCCGCGCGCAAGTCGCAGACGCGCCGCGTCCGCGTCGACGAGTTCTGATCCGTCGGCCGCGTGTCGGCCGATTCCATTCGCCAATGCCACGATGAGTGCCCCCCGCCAGGGGCCCGGGTTGTCGAACCCGAGGCCGCGCGGGGTCTGCCTTTCCGCCCGCCACGCCGGCGCCGCAGGGCCCCGGGGCGTGGGGTGACACCGGCCAACGAAAGGTTCGAGAGCCATGACCGCCGACCTGATTCTGACCGACTCGGGCCCCGCCGTCGCCGCGACGCTGGGGAGCCTCGCGTCCGTTCACCCGGCCTACTACCTCGCCCCGGTGGGCGGGGTGGCGGCGCTCGTGATGGCCTGGCGGTTCAGCCAGGAGGTCATGAAGAAGTCCGAGGGCGACGAGGAGATGATCACGATCGCCGACGCGGTCCGCAAGGGCGCGATGGCGTACCTGACCCGGCAGTACAAGGTCGTCGCGGGCGTGTTCGTGCTGCTGGTGGTCTTCCTCGCGGCGATGTGGGGCCTCGGGCTCCAGAGCCCGATGAGCATGATCGGCGTGCCGGTGGCGGGCTTCCTCTCGGGCCTGTGCGGGTGGTTCGGGATGAAGATGGCGACGAACGCCTCGGCCCGGACGGCCTTCGCGGCGAAGAACTCGCTCAATGACGGGCTGACCGTCGCGTTCCGCTCGGGCGCGGTGATGGGGCTCGTGGTCGTCGGGTTCGCGATCCTGGACATCTCGTTCTGGTTCCTGCTGCTCAACACGATCGACTTCGGCGGCGGGTCGATGGAGGTCATCACGACCGTGATGCTCTCCTACGGCATGGGCGCGTCGACGCAGGCCCTGTTCGCCCGCGTGGGCGGCGGCATCTACACCAAGGCGGCGGATGTCGGCGCCGACCTCGTCGGCAAGGTCGAGGCGGGCATCCCCGAGGACGACCCGCGGAACCCCGCGACCATCGCGGACAATGTCGGCGACAATGTCGGCGATGTCGCCGGCATGGGCGCGGACCTCTACGAGTCGTACTACGGGTCGATCCTCGCGACGCTGGCCCTCGGCGCGGCGGCGGCGACGACGCTCGCGGCGGGCTCGGTGGACCTGGCGATGCGGCTCGCGGCGGCGCCCCTCGGCCTGGCGGGGCTGGGGATCCTCTGCTCGATCCTGGGCGTGTTCACCGTCAAGGCGTCTGACAACGCGAGCTTCGCCCAGCTCCTCAAGGGGCTGCACAAGGGCGTCTATGTCGCGTCCGGCCTGATCGTCGTCGCGGCGCTGGGGCTGCTCTACTTCCTGTTTGGCGGCAAGAACGCGACGGCCCTCGAGGGCGTGACCAGTTGGTGGGGCATCGGGCTGTCGATCATCTCGGGCCTGATCGCGGGCAATGTCATCGCGTACGCGACCGAGTACTACACCTCCTACGAGCACCGCCCGACGCAGCGGATCGCCGAGCAGGCCCTGACCGGGCCCGCCACCGTGATCATCGCGGGCATCGCCGAGGGCATGAAGTCGACCTGGGCCCCCCTGGTCACCGTGGTGGTCGCGATCATCGCGGCGTTCTCGTTCGCCGGGGGCGGCGAGAACTTCCTCATGGGCCTCTACGGCGTGGGCATCGCGGCGGTCGGCATGCTGAGCACCCTCGGCATCACGCTGGCGACCGACGCCTACGGGCCCATCGCCGACAACGCGGGCGGCAACGCGGAGATGACCGGGCAGCCGCCGCATGTCCGCGAGCGGACCGACATGCTCGACAGCCTCGGCAACACCACGGCGGCGACCGGCAAGGGGTTCGCCATCGGGTCGGCGGCGCTGACGGCGCTGGCGCTGTTCGCGGCGTTCATCCAGGTGGTGCAGACGCAGATCACCTCCCAGGCCCGTGACTTCGCGGAGTCGAAGATCGCCGCCGGGCTGGTTGTGCCCGCGGAGATCACCGGGCCTTACGCCATCTACGAGGGGTACCACCGCTTCGCGATCGTCGATCCGGGCACGCCCGACGGCAAGAGCGATCGCTATGTCGACGGCGGCATGATCGCCGATCGCGTGCAGTTGCTGGGCACGCACTTCGACGAGGCGGTCGCGATCGGCGATGTCTTCGCCGTCACGCCCCTGCACCGCATCGGCCAGCACGCCGAGGGCGAGGCGAGCGTGAAGACCTCGCGCCGGTTCATGCTGACCCGGGAGGTCGCCCACGGCGACCACGGGCATGAGCTCGAGCTCGAGGTCATCGGCTCGCGCAACGGCACGCTGGCGGACATCCTCGAGTTTTACGATGTCACGCTGGCGAACCCGCGCCTGCTCGGCGGCATCTTCATCGGCGTGATGCTCGCCTTCCTGTTCTGCGCCCTGACGATGAACGCGGTGGGCCGGGCGGCCTACGCGATGATCGACGAGTGCCGCCGTCAGTTCGGCAAGATCCGCGACGCGCTCCGCCGCAACGGGATGAGCGAGTCGGAGGTCGCCAACCCGGACAACTGGCCCAAGGGCGGCGTGGACATCGACGGGCACCACTACCCCGACTACGCCAACTGCGTGGCGATCTCGACCGCGGGGGCGCAGAAGGAGATGGTGATCCCGGCGATCCTCGCGATCGTGGTCCCGATCGTCGTGGGCCTCGTGCTCAGCGTGCCGGGCGTGATGGGCCTGTTGGCGGGCGGGCTGACCAGCGGCTTCGCGGTCGCGGTCTTCATGGCCAACGCCGGCGGCGCGTGGGACAACGCCAAGAAGCTCATCGAGTCCTACGGGCGGATCACCGCCGACGAGTTCCTCGACAACGAGGGCGTGCGTTCGAAGATCCCCGCGGCGATCCGGGAGACCCTCACCGCCCGCGCCCACGAGATGCGCAACAACGGCAACGGGGGCAAGTATGTCTACGGCAAGGGCTCCGACGACCACAAGGCCACCGTCGTCGGCGACACCGTGGGTGACCCGTTCAAGGACACCTCGGGCCCCTCGCTCAACATCCTCATCAAACTCATCTCGATCGTCGCGGTTGTGTTCGCGGGCCTGATCGTCAAGTACGGCCCGGTGCTCAGCGCGGCGCTGGGTCTCTAGGCCGCCCGAGACGAGGGCAAGTTGGGTATTCCTGGGGCCCGGGCATCCGCCCGGGCCCCTGTTTTTTCACGGTCGACCTTGGTGCGGCATTCCGTCCGACGAGAAAATTTCCGGAAATCGGACGCGAAGATCCCGGCGTTTCCCTGCGAAGAACGCGATTTCGTTGAGAATGTGTCTCAACAACACGACGCGGCTGGTGATCCGGGCTATAACTGGGTCTTCCCTGAGGCCAGTCCCGTGACGATCCCAGCCGAGACCCATCCGACCGCCTGCCCTCGCCACCGCGTTGATCCGATCCGGCTGTGGCTGGCGGCGATGGGGGTGATGTGCGTCGGGCTCGGGGCCGTTGGCGTGTTCGTTCCGGGGCTGCCGACGACGATCTTCCTGATCCTCGCGTCGTGGTGCTTTGCCCGCAGTTGCCCGTGGCTCGAGCGGCGGCTGATCCGGAACAGGTTCTTCCGGCCCTTCCTGCCTTTCCTCGAACCCGGCGCGGTCATGCCCACGCGGGCCAGGGTGATCACAACGGTCGCGCTCTGGGCCGGCGTGGGGCTGAGCGTCGCGTTGATGGCGAGTCGGCACGCCGCGGCCTGGGTCCCGGCGCTGGTCGTCGCCTGCGGCGTGATCGGCACGATCACGGTCTGGCGGATCGCCCGCGGGGGCACCCCGAGGGTGGTGGTCGCGGCGGAAGCAGCCTAGTTCGGTCTTCGGGGTCCCCGGACCCGGCTCGTACTGCGGCAGGCCGCTCCCTCTTGGGCATGGGCTGTTCGGTGCAGACCCATCGGGCAGGTGCGCCTTCATACGGATTCCCGGTCTATCTTGTGTTCGGTGCCCGCCGTCATCTCGAAGAGTGACGGCGGATCGGGACGGCCCGCGCTGTCCCCTCGTGGTTCACTCTTCGAGATGAACCACGGCACCGACGCCCAGGGACGATCGGGAATCCGTATCACACGCTGTATTCAGGCCGGCTCGCCTCGGATGAGTGAGGCGATCGCGGCGACGACCGCGTCGAGGTTCGTATCGGCGGTCTCGACCACGCGTTCGGCGAGCGAGCGGAACAGCGGGTCTCGTTGGAGGTAGATCTCCCCGATCTCGTCGAGCACGCCCCGTCCGGTCAGGCTGGGGCGGGTTGCCGTGTCGGTGCCCGCGAGGCGGGCTCGGAGCGTTGCGGGATCGGCGTGCAGGTAGACCGCGCGGGCGCCGCGTGATGCCGCGTCCCGGATCATCTCCGCGGCTCCGGGGGCGGTCGGCGTGCCCCCGCCCAGCGCGAGGACGACGCTCGTGCGCCCGAGGCACGCGTGCAGCGCGCGGGCCTCGGCGTCGCGGAAGGCGGGCAGCCCCCGGTTCCGGATAGCGTCGGCCGCGGTGGGCTCCCCGAGCAGTGCAGGCGTGATGTCGTCCAGGTCGACGAACTCGGCGCCGAGGCGCGCGGCGAGCACGCGACCCGCCGAGGACTTGCCCGCGCCGCGGAGGCCGAGGAGGATGATGACGGGCCCGGCGTTCATGGGCATGTGGGTGGGCGTCAGTCGATGCCGAGCGGGGCGACGCCGACGACGGGGTTCTCGATCGTGCCCTTGATGGTGTACTTGACGAGGCGGTCGGTGATCCCGCCGACGATGTCGCCGAGTTTGCCGAGCATGCTCTGGAGCTTCTCGAGCGGGCCGGCGTTCATGCGGAGGTCGAGCGAGCGGTCGAAGCCGATCAGCCCTGTGCCGCGGGCGGCCATGGCGTTGGTGACGACCTCGGATTTGGTGATGGTGACGCCGCGTGGACCGAGCGTGAACGAGGCGGTGCCCCGGTGGTTGGAAGTGGTGTCCTCCCCGCGTGAACCCTTGTTCACCAGGTTGGACAGCTGGGTGAGCCCGGGGAGCATCACGAGTCGGCCATCCTCCACGCGGGCGGAGCCTTCGCCAGCAAGGGAGTCGCGGGGCGCCGCGAGCGTCGTCGTGACGGAACCGGCGCTGGAAAGCCGTCCGGCGAGCTTGGGGGGCGAGCCGTCCGAGGGCGCGGACCGGAGCAGGTCGCGGAGTTCGACGCCGGAGATCGTCCACGCGCCGCGGAGCGGGCGGTCGGTTGCGGCCAGGTCGATCGCGCCCTGGGCGTTGATCGAGCCCCCGTGCAGCGTCGCGTCGGCTCGCTCGAGCGAGAGCGAGGCGTTCTCGAGCGTCGTGTCGATCCGGAGCGAGTCGACGGGCGCGCGGTACTCCCCGAACGCCGCGCGGAGGCTCTGCCCGGTGATCGAGAGGCGGGCCCGCCCCGCGAGCGGGTCGCGGAGATTGAAATCACCTGTGCCGGTCGCCGCGAGCGAACCCGTGACCTCGTGGTCACGCAGCAGGGCGGCCAGGGCCTGCGGCAGGGAGTCGACGGTCTCGGGGCCGGCGTCGATCGTCGCGGTCAGCGCCCCGATCTCGGCCCGGTAGTCGTCGAGGTTGATCATCCCGGCGACCTCGAGTTCAAGTCCAGGGGCTCGGCCCGAGGCGAACGCGAGTTCGTACCATCCCGGACCCCGGCTCTCGACCTGCGCGATGTCGAGCCCGGCGCGGATGCCATCGAGGCGGATGGGCTCGGCGTCGGCGTCGGCGCGGTACTCGACCGAGACCCCGTCGAGGTCGACGCGGTGCAACGCGAGCACCGTCGAGAGCCGGAACCGCTCCTCGATTTGCCCCTTCGCGGCGGGCGTGCCGCTGACGAGGTCGCTGAAGCCGATGAGCCCGCCCGACCCGTCCCTCACGAGCCGGACTGTGCCGTTCTGGATGGTCAGCCGCTCGATCCGGATGGGCTTGTCGGGGGAGGGGACCTCGGCCAGCGTGGCGGCGAAGAGGTCCGCCTCGATCAGGCGCAGGCCCCCCGGGCCGACGAGCGAGACGCCGCGCAGGCGCAGCGTGCCGGGGGCCTCGAACTCGATCGTGTCGAAGCGGAACTCCGGGTTCAGGTAGCCGTTGACGACGCCGGTGATCTGCCCGGCGACGAACCCGCCCGCGTCGAAGGAGAGCCCGGGCAGCGCGAGCCCCCCGCCGCGCCACGCGACGCGAGCCGACAGGGCGGCAAGGGCGGCGAGCACCGCGATCACCAGGGCGATCGCGAGGCGCTTGGCGGCCGGCCGCTTGTTCCGGTTCGCGGGTGCCATCCGGGGTGATCAGTCTCCCTTGACGCGCGACATGTAGGAGCCGTCGGCGGTGGAGATGCGGATCTTCTCCCCGATCTCGATGAAGGGGGGCACGCGGGTCTTGAGCCCCGTGTCGCAGGTGGCTTCCTTCAACTGGTTCGTCGCGGTTGCGCCCTTGATGCCCGGGGGCGTGTCGACGATGGTGAGGTCGACGGAGGAGGGGAGCTCGATGGAGACCGGGTTGGCCTCGTGGAAGAGCATGACGCAGGTGGAGTTGGGCGCCAGGTAGAGCAGGGTGTCGCCCAGCACCTCGGCGGCGATCTCCACCTGGTCGTAGTTGCCTGTGTCCATGAAGGTCCCGCCGCCTGAGCCGTCGCCGAAGAGGAACTCCATCTCCCGGCGGTCGAGGGTGAGGCCGTCGACTTCGTCGGCGGGGTTCATCCGCTTCTCGAAGTGCTTCCCGGTCGCGATCTCGCGCAGCTTCAGCTGGGTGAACGCGCGGAGGTTGCCCGGGGTGCGGTGCTCGTACTGCACCACCACCATGATCTTGCCGTCCATCTTCACGCCCATCCCGGGCCGCAGATCGCCTGCTTTCATCTCGTTCCGCCTATTCGCTCCGGCGGCTTGCTCGCCCGCGACCGCCCCGCCGGAGAGGGGGCCGACGCGACTGCGTTCGTCTATTCGCCCTTGACCCGCCCGATGTACGACCCGTCCTCGGTCGAGATCCGCACGCGCTCCCCGATCTCGATGAACGGGGGCACGCGGGTCTTCAGCCCCGTGTCGCACACGGCTTCCTTCAACTGGTTGGTCGCCGTCGCCCCCTTGATGCCCGGCGTGGTGTCCGCGATCGTCAGGTCGACCGCCGCGGGGAGGTCGACGGTCAGCGGGGTCTCCCCGTTGAAGAGCATGGTGCAGGTGGAGTTGGGCGCCAGGTACACCAGCGCATCCCCCAGGAAGGCCGACCCGAGTTCGAACTGCTCGAACGACTCGGTGTCCATGAAGACGCCCCCGCCCGACCCGTCGGGATAGAGGTACTCCATCTCCCGCCGTTCGAGGTCCGCCCCTTCGACGGTGTCGGTGCTGTTGAAGCGCTTCTCGGTCATCCCCGATCCGTCGACGGCCCGCATCTTCGCCTGGATGTACGCCGGGCCCTTGCCGGGCTTGACATGTTCGGTCTTTGTGACCACATAGAGCTTGCCGGCGATGTCCACGGCGACGCCCGGCTTGAGGTCGTTGGCTTTCATGGTCGGTCTCGTCTGGGGTTTCTACGCTGTCCGGGCAGGGAGAGATGGTATCTCCCCCGCCCGCCGGAATCGCCCGCACCGAGGACGCCAGAATGGAACGCGACCAACTCCTCGAATCCCCGATCCACCGCCGCACCTTCCTCGCCCGAACGGGGCTGCTCGCCGCCGGGCTCGCCTGCTCGCCGGGGCTGGGCCGGTTCCTGGCCGACGAGCCCCGGTTCTTCCTTTCGTGGAGCGAGGTGCGCCCCGGGGTCTTCGCGACGACCGACGCCTCGACCGGGGGCAACTGCCTGGCGGTCGCCGGCACGGGCGGGGCGCTGCTCGTCGACACCAAGTACCCCGCGTTCGCCCGCGAGCTCGCCCGCAACGCCGAGGCCCTGACCGGCGCCAAGATCGTCCGCGTGGTCAACACCCACCACCACGGCGACCACACGGGGGGGAACCTCGATTTCTGCCGGCGGATCCCGGTGATCGCCCACGAGCGGGCCGTGCCCCGGGTCCGGGCCCAGGGCGACCGGCTGATGCAGGGCCTCACGCGGGCGGGGCGTCAGGTGCCGCGGATCCCCGAGGCCGACCAGGCCCGCATCCGCGAGGACATCGCGCGGTTCACCGACAAGATCGACGACTACTCCCCCGAGTCGTTCGTGCCCAACACCACGATCGCGGACGGGCGGACCGGCATCGACCTGGGCGGGCGGTGGGTCGACCTGGTTCACTCCGGGCACCGGGCCCACACGGACAACGATGTGGTCGTGCGGCTCGCGGCGGAGAATGTCCTGCACACCGGCGACCTCGTGTTCAACGGGCTGCATCCCTTCTTCGATCCCAGCGGCGGCGGCACCGCCCGCGGCTGGGTCGAGGCCCTGGCCGCGGTGCTCGCGATGTGCGACGCCGAGACGGTGGTCGTGCCCGGGCACGGCCCGATCACCGACGCCGAGGGCGTTCGGGCCCAGGCGCGGTACATCGAGCAACTCCGCGAGTCTGTGTCGGCCGAGATCGACAAGGGCACGGCGCTGGACGAGATCAAGGCGATGACCTGGCCGTTCATGGAAGGGCTGGGCTTCGAGAGCGTGCGCGAGCGTGCGATCCTGTTCGTGCATGCGGAACTGATCGCTGAGCGGGGTTGACGCCCCCGGCCCCCCGCGGCGGACGCCCGGAGTGACTTTCGGTATCCTCACCCGCTCTGCCCGAACGGGAGGGTCGCCATCTCCGCCGAGACACTGCTCAAACTGCTCGCGTTCGTGATCTACGCCGGGGTGCTGGTGGTCATCGGCTACCTCGCCTCCCGCCGGATGCACGACATCCGCGACTATTTCGCGAGCGGGAAGCGGCTCGGCTTCATCAACGCCGCCTTCTCGGCGCGGGCAACCGGTGAGAGCGCGTGGCTGTTGCTCGGCCTGACCGGCATGGGCTACGCGATCGGGTTCAAGGCGTTCTGGGTGCTCCTCGGCGAGATCGTCGGGGTGGGCTCGGCGTGGATCCTGATGTCACGCCGGTTCAAGCGCATGGCGGACCGGTACGACGCGATCACGGTCCCCGATTACCTCGAGGCAAGGCTCCGCGATCGCGGGCACTGGCTCCGGCTCATCGCGGCCGGCTCGCTGCTCGTCTTCGTCCCGATCTACGCGGGCACGCAGGTCCACGCCGCGGGCGGGGCGTTCTTCGATTTCCTGGGTTGGAATCACTACCTCGGCGCGGCGGTCGGGTTCGGCATCGTGCTCGTCTACATCCTGCAGGGCGGGTTCACCGCGGTCGTGTGGTCCGATGTGTTCCAGGGTTCGCTCATGATGCTCGGGCTGGTGGCGCTCCCGATCGTGGGCCTGCTCGAGGCGGGGGGCGTGACCCATGTGCTCGACGGCGTCCGCGCCGCCGACCCGGGGCTGCTCACGCTCCACGGAGGAGCGGGTTGGACGCCCCTGACCGTGGCGTCGGTGGTCGGGCTCGTGCTGATCGGCCTCGGGTTCCTGGGCTCCCCGCAGATCTTCGTTCGGTTCATCTCGCTCAAGAGCGAGAAGGAGATCACCGGGGGCACGATCACCGCGCTCGCCTGGACCATCCTCGCGGACGGGGGCGCGGTGCTCGCGGGCATCACGGGGCGGGCCCTCTTCCCCGGGGTCGAGCAGATCGGGGGCGACGCGGAGAAGATCCTCCCCCACATGTCCGACACGCTGATGCCCGCCTTCTTCAGCGGGGTCTACATCGCCATGGTCCTCGCCGCGATCATGTCCACGATCGACTCGCTCCTCGTGCTCGCCTCCTCCGCCGCGGTGCGCGACTACTGGCAGAAGACGCGGCACCCCGACATGCCCGACGACAGGCTTATCGCGCTGAGCCGGGTGCTCACGCTGGTGCTCTCGCTCGCGGCGTTCGCGGTCGGGCTGGGCATCCTGCTCCACGACAAGGAGCAGGGGATCTTCTGGACGATCATCTTCGGCTGGTCCGGCATCGCCGCGACCTTCTGCCCCGTCATGGTGCTCAGCCTCTTCTGGCGGGGCCTGACGGCGCTGGGGGCCCGATGCGCGATGGTCGCCGGCTTCCTTGCGGTCCCCTGTTTCAAGTTCCTCGTCCCGCCGCTGCTCGACGCCGCGGGGATGGATGGGCTCAACGCGTACCTCTCGGCCCTCGATGTCCTCCCCCCCTCGTTCGCGGTGGGGTTCGCGGTCGCGGTGCTGGTGAGCCGCGCCGACGCCCCGGGGCGGGCCCGCGTCTCGGGGGTGGAGGCCGACTGGCGGCGGTAGGCCCTGGGTCCGGTCACCTCGCCCGGGTGGGCCGGCCCGGAGCGTTTGGGTCCGAGAACCCGCTGTGCGGCCCAGAATCTGCTCTGGAAATCCCCCGAACGGGTTGGCGGTTCCCCACAATGGGCTATCTTTCCCGCAGTTCCGGAGGAGATCAGAAGAGATGTCGCTCTATCCCCGTATCGCCGCCGCCGCCGTCTGCCTGCCCGCGATCGCCTGGGCGGGCGATTCGCTCGGCTTCGAGCGCTACACCGGGTACAACGATCCCGCGGTCAGCCCGGGCTCGGCGTTCCATGTGACCATCGACGCGAATCAGTCCCAGGGCTGGGTCGATTTCACTTTCGCGATGGACCTTGCCCAGGGCGTCGGCACGATCACCACGATCTGGTTCGAGGAGGGCGCCGAGGGCCTCGACGACGACGGCTGGATCGTCGACTCGCACGGCACGCTCGACATGCGCATGGGCCGCGGCTCGGGCAACCCCGCCGGGGCAAATGGCGAGCTCGGCTGGGAAGGCACGCTCGACAAGCTGGGCAAGCGGGGCTCGGCCGCCAACGGCATCGACGCCGGGGAGTGGCTGACCGTCCGTTTCGAGGCCGACGCCGAGTTCTTCGCCGAGGGGCTCGCCCGCTTCCTGACCGGACAAACCCGCATCGCGTTCCACCTCCAGCGGATCGGGAGCAACCGGAACGAGAGCGCCCACTTCGTGAGCACCGGAAGCACCTTCCTCAATGTCGTCCCGCTGCCCACGCCGGGGCTGCTCGCCGGGGTTGGCCTCGCCGGCGCCGCCGCGGTGGCCCGCCCGCGTCGCCGCTGAGGAGACAGACCGTCACTCTTCCCGATGGCCCGGCTCGTCCGGGCCGTTTTTCTGCGCGTCGCGCGGTTGTGGTGGCGGCTATGATTTTCAGAAGATATTGAAATCTGACCCGGGAGGCCCAAGGCCCGGGCTTCTGAGGCCGACGCCGGAGGACGCCATGCGGACGATCTACCAGCCCCTGCCCGAGCACCCGCACCTCGACGCGGCCGACGCGGGCCTGCTCGGCGCGGTGGCCCGGGGCGAGGCACGCCTGACCCCCGAGCAGGGGCTCGAACTGCTCGCGCACGCCCCGATCCACACGCTGGGTCGCTACGCCGACGCCCGCTGCCGGACGCTGCACGGCGACCACATCCGGACCTACATCATCGACCGGAACATCAACTACACGAATGTCTGCACCGCCAAGTGCACCTTCTGCGCCTTCCGCCGGGACGGGGACGAGCACGACGCCTACACCCTGGAGCACGAGCAGCTGTTCGAGAAGGTCGCGGAGTTGCAGGCGATCGGGGGGACGCAGATCCTGATGCAGGGCGGCATGAACCCGGCCCTCGGGCTTGATTGGTACCTCGAACTGCTCGGCGAACTCAAGCGGCGCTTCCCCTCGATCCATGTTCACGGGTTCAGCCCCCCCGAGTTCATCGAGTTCGTCAACTTCTTCGACCCCCCCGGCGCGACGCTCGAGGACAAGCTCCGCTGGGTCATGGTGCGGCTCCAGCAGGCGGGCCTCGACAGCCTGCCGGGCGGCGGGGGGGAGATCTTCGCGCCCGCGGTGCGATCGAAGATCGGGCTCGGCAAGTGCACCGCCGAGGCCTGGCTCACGACGATGTATGTCGCCCACAGCCTCGGGATGTTCACCAGCGCCACGATGATGTTCGGGCACATCGAGGGGCGTGCCGACCGAGTCCACCACATGCGGCTCGTGCGCGAGTGGCAGGACCGTGCCCTGCGAGACTTCGGCCCCGGGATCGCGCCCGCCTCGGTGCGCACCGACCCGTCCATCAGGTCGCCCCGCACGGGAGGGCACTATGTCTCGTTTATCTCCTGGCCCTTCCAACGCGAGAACACCCCGCTGGGGCGGGTGAAGGATTGGCCGCAGCCGGGGGATGACGGGTCGTTCCCCGGCGACGCCGTCGCCACGCTCGACGGGTCGGGCACCAAGGCCGACCATCCCGAGTTCGGGCGGCGCGTGCGCATGGCGGGCGCGACCGAGTACCTGCGCACGCAGGCGGTCAGTCGGCTCTTTCTGGACAACATCTACTCGATCGGGTCCTCGTGGGTCACGATGGGCCCGCACATCGGGCAGTTGGCGCTTCACTACGGCGCGAACGACATGGGCAGCGTGATGATGGAGGAGAATGTCGTCTCGGCCGCGGGCACCACTTATTGCCTCGACGAGCCCGTGCTCAACCATCTGATCCGCTCGGCCGGGTTCCTGCCCGCGCAGCGCGACAACACCTACGACCTGCTGAAGGTCAACAACGGCCCGGACAGCCCCGATCTTCAGGTTAAGGACTGGTCCACCCACCGTGCCAAGAAACTGCACCACGAGAAACGGGCCGAGAGCGCCAGCCTCACCGTCGGGGCCACGAACTGACGATCCGTTCGAGCGGACCCTCCGGCCCGCCGGTCAGGGGCAGCCGGCGAGGAACGCGCCGACGAACCTCGTGACATCCGCGAGGTCGTAGAGCCCGTCGCCGTTCATGTCCGCCGGCGGCGTCATCGCGAGGAACGCGCTCACGAACGCGGTCAGGTCCGCGAGATCGAGCAGCCCGAACGGCTGGGCGAGGTCCGCGTCGTTGCAGGGCCCGGGGCCCACGAGGAAGATCCGCAGGGTCAACTCGCCGCTGTTGTCCCCGTAGTTGCTGTCGCGATAGCCGACCGAGATCGGAAGCCCCTCTCCGACGATCGCGATGTTGTAGACATGGTCCGGGCTGAACGCGCCCCAGCCCGGCGGGTCGTCGTTGACCGAGATGCCGAGGTCGAGGCCGCCCGCGGTGAAATCGATCACAGACCCCGGAGGATTGGAGAAGTCGGCGTACTCCGCGTCGGCCAGCCCGTCACCCGGTCCGCCGATCGTGAATGTCCCCGAGGCCTCGAGCCGATACGACGCGCCGGCGTCGAGCACGGCGGTGCTCAGCGCGCTGCCGCCCCCGATCGGCACCGAGATCGTCTCGATCAGCATGTCCCCGGACGCCCCCGCCGCTGCCATGACCACGCCCACGGCCCCCGGGGCCCAGTCGTTCCATCGCATGCCGACCTCCCGGGCGCGTGGCCTCGCGCCGCGCGCATGAGTCTACCGGTCGACCTCCGGATTCTGAAGGGAAATGTGCGGCGATGGGCCGAACCGCCACCCTCTCAAGAGCGGGCTGGACAAGCCGCGCAGTTTTCCAGACAATGTTCCGCCGGCGCGGCGTCGCCGGCCCCGCGGACGGGGGACAGTCCGGGTTGGGTCGCGCCGCGGGGAACCGGGCGGCCCGGGAAGAGAAGGAGAACACCCATGCTTCGTTCATGCTCGATCGTGCTGTCGGCGTGCGCCGCGATGGCCTCGGGGCAGCAGGTCTTCACCGGCCTCGATGTCGAGTTCGTCAAGCCGGGCTTTGCCGACTTCCTGCTCGAGGAGAACCAGGACCGGATCACCGACCTCGTCTGGATCACCCGGGGCAACGCCCAGGGCATCTTCAACATCGCCCAGGAGGCCGCCTTCCAAGGGTCAGGCGCGACCTCGCCCAGCCCCGTCGGCACGCGGTGGGCGCTCGGTTCCGCGGCCGACTACGCGAGCCTGACCTTCGGCACCTGGGGCGAACTCCACGGGGGATTCCCGGCGTCGCTCGTCGGGCAGGATGTCGTGCTCCACCTCGTCGACGACGACATCTACATCGATCTCCGATTCACCGAGTGGGGACAGACGCCCGTCACGGGGGGCTCGTTCGCCTATCTCCGCTCGGAGATCCCCTCAGGGTGCAACGCCGCCGACATCGCGCCGCCGTTCGGCGTGCTCGACCTGGGCGATATCAGCGCGTTCATCGGCGCGTTCCTCGCGGGCGAGCCCGCGGCGGATCTCGCGCCGCCCTCCGGCGTGTTCGACCTCGCCGACCTCTCCGCGTTCGTCAACGCGTTCGTCGGGGGCTGCCCCTGATCAGACCCCCACAGCGGGAAGGTCGTACGCCCGTCGCCACTGCGTCAACTGGCCGAGGTGGTACCCCTCGTGGTGCGCCATGAGGTAGACCGCCGCGTCAGCGATCGTTGGGAAGAACGCCCGGTACTCGGGGTTCGGGAACTCCGAGGCGAGCGTTCCGTCCGTCGCGTTCGTGAACGCGCGCGCAAGACGCCCGTGCAGCCGCTCGAGGGTGCCGACCAGCTCGGCCTTGGTCGCGTACGCGCCGCGATCGCCGCGGACCGCGGCGCCCGGCTTGCAGGCCTCGACCCACTCGGCCGGTGCGCCGGGCGTGCCGTCGCCCCCGGGCACAAGGACATGGTGCATCATGTCCGAGGCGATGCACAGGTGCCCGAGCACCCACGCCGGGTGCTTGGCGCCGGGGAAGGGCTGATCGACGAAACGCTCGCAGGGAACATCGGCGACGAGCTTGCGGGCCTCATCGAGCGTCATCGCGTAGAGGCGGAGGATCTGGTCACGCATCGCGGGTCCTTTCGTGGGGGTGGGAGGGGCCGGCACGACCTCAGCGGGCCGACGCGGGGTGGTCGCCCGGGTCCGTCGCATCGCTCGCACGGAACAGCAG
This sequence comes from Phycisphaerales bacterium, assembly GCA_036732005.1. Classification (GTDB taxonomy): domain Bacteria; phylum Planctomycetota; class Phycisphaerae; order Phycisphaerales; family UBA1924; genus UBA1926. The sequence goes on along the minus strand of DAINDF010000008.1, from coordinate 24,149 downwards.
GTCGCTGAGCATACGGAGCTCTTCGACCCCGAGCCGGCCGAACTGGCGCCGGTGGATCGCGTCGATCTCGGGCTCGATCCGGGCCAGGAGCGCGAGGCCCTGCTCGGTGATCCGGACATACACGATGCGTCGGTCCTCCTCGCACCGGCAGCGGACCGCGAGAGACTGCTTCTCGAGACGATCGACGAGACGCGTGATGTCGGGCTCGCGCGTCACCATCTCCTCGCCGATCCGCAGCACCGGGACGCCATGGAACGCACGACCCGAGGCGCCCGCCTTGCCGAGGTGCCCGCGCAGAATCCGGAGGATGTTGTACAGAGGCTGCGAGACCCCGTGCGATCGGAGCAGCCGGTCGATCGGTTCCGCGAGGCGGTTGTGCGCGCGGAGCACATGCAGGTAGGCCTCCTGCTCGGGCGACGAGAAGGGCCCCTGTTTCCCGAGCCGGGCGGCGAGATCGGAGGATCGGGCGGCCATGTCCCATCGTAGGCTTGACAACCATTGTTGGAACAACTATTTTTCCGCCGAGGCCGGAATGCCCACCGCGTCACCGGCGTTGGTGAGGCACGCACCGACGATGGGAAAGGACCACACATGGCCGTCAAGATCCTGGCGTTCGCCGGCAGCGCCCGCCGCGAGTCGTTCAATGTCCGCCTGCTGAAGGTCGCGGCGGAGGGTGCGCGGGCGGCGGGGGCGGAGGTCACCCTGCTCGACATGCGCGAGCACGCGCTCCCGATGTTCGATGAGGATTTCGAGGCCGCGGGGGGAACCCCCGCACCCGTGACGGCGTTCAAGGCGCTGATGAAGGCCCACGACGGGTTCCTCATCGCAAGCCCCGAGTACAACAGCACCTTCAGCCCCATGCTCAAGAACGCGATCGACTGGGCCTCGCGGCCCGCGCCGGGCGAGGGGCCGCTCGAGTGCTTCCGCGGCAAGACCGCGGCCCTGGTCTCCGCCTCGCCGGGGTATTACGGGGGCTACCGCGGGCTGCAGCAGGTCCGTTATGTGCTGGGCAACATCGGCGTGGTCGTGCTGCCGGACATGTTCGCGCTGCCCAAGGCCCACGAGGCCTTCAACGCCGACGGCTCGCTGAAAGACGCCAAGCAGGCCGAGATGGCCGCGGGCCTGGGCCGGTCGCTCGCGGCCTACCTGTCCCGCTGAAGAGTGGCCTCAGGGCCTCGGGTGGAACTGGGCGTGCACGCGCTTGAGCTGCGTGCGGTCGACATGCGTGTAGATCTGCGTGGTCGAGATGTCCGCGTGCCCCAGCAGTTCCTGCACCACGCGCAGGTCGGCCCCGCCCGAGAGCAGGTGCGTCGCGAACGAGTGCCGCAGCATGTGCGGGTGCACATGCGCGAGCCCGGCCCGGGCGGCGTACGACTTGACGATCTGCCACACCCGCACCCGCTCGATCGGCCGGCCTGATTTCGTCAGGAAGACCCGCCCCGTGTCGCCCCGGCGTCCTGGCGTCAGGGCGAGGCGTGCGAGCCGCGGGCGGCACTCCGTGAGATAACGCCCCAGCCACGCCTGGGCGGGCTCGCCCATCGGCACGATCCGCTGCTTGCTCCCCTTGCCCGTGACGCGGAGGGCCCCGAGCGTCTCGAGGACATCGGTCAGCCCGATCGCCCCGACCTCGCTGGCGCGCAGCCCGCTCGCGTACATCAACTCCAGCATCGCCCGGTCCCGGATCCAGAGCGGCGGGCCGCTCGCGGGCTCCTCGGGCGGCGAGGGCGCCTCCACCAGGCGGCGCATCTGATTCGGGGAAAGCACGCCCGGCACGCGGCGCCAGGTCGCGGGCCGCTGGAGGATCTCGGTCGGATTGGACTCGATCAGCCCCCGCGCCAGCAGCCACCGGCAGAAGACGCGGATCGTCGCGAGGTGCCGCGCCACGGTCGACCCGTCCAGGCCCCGGTCCCGGCTCAGGCCCGCGAGGTGCTCGGCGAGGTGCCGGGGCGTGAGCGCCCCGGGTCCGTCCGCGCCGCGGGCGGTCAGGTTGGCCAGCAGCTCGCGGAGGTCGCGTCCGTAGGCGACGATCGTCGCGGGGGCGAGCCCGCACTCGACGCGGAGGTACCCCACGAAGGCTTTCTCCAGCGTCCTCCACGCGGGCGAGATCGGGTCGGGCTGCGGGTTCGCCGGGTCCACGGGTGATTCTTCGACCCGCGCGGGCGTGGGGGGGTCAAAAAAGGAGACGCCCCGCGTCGGCGGGGCGCCTCGAGAGCGTCAGGTGGATCGAGCCCTTTAGCCGAGAAGCTGGAGGGCGGCCTGGGGCTGGGCGTTGGCCAGCGCCAGGGTGTTCTGAGCCGCGGAGACCAGGATCTGGTTCCGGGTCAGCGAGGCGGTCTCCGAGGCGAAGTCCGCGTCGGTGATCACGCTGTTGGCCGCGGCGGTGTTCTCGACCGCGACGCCGAGGCTGCGGATGGTCGCACCCACGACATTCTTCTGGAACGCGCCCAGTCGCCCGCGGGTGCTGGAGACCTGCTCGATGGCCTCCTCGACGATCTTCTGGGCCGTCGAGAGGTTGTCGCCGTCGACGACATTGAAGGACTGGCCCGAGCCCAGTTCGCTGAGGAAGCCCAGCGAGGCGGTGCCCAGCTTGCGGGTGGCGATGTCCTTGATGCCCAGCGAGACCTTGTCGCCCACGCTCACATTCGAGCCGAGCTGGAAGTCCGCACCGCCGCCGTTGATGGTGAAGGCGCGGCTGTTGCCCAGCTCGAGGGCGTTGAGGGTGTCGGAGGTGCTGGTCGAGAAGGTGATGTCGACGCTGAGGAAGTCGGTGTTGACGCTCAGGGTCCGACCGTCACCGGTCGCGGCGATGCCGTTGATCGTGCCGTCGATGTCCTGCCCGTCGTCGCGACGCGGGTTGGTCAGGTTGGCCCAGGTCGAGCCGGTCGTGGTGACCGCGTCGGCGTCGTTCGCGTTGAAGGTGTACGCACCGCCCGCCAGGGTCGCGTCGCCGCCGCGCTTGACGGAGACGAACTCGCTCGAGCCGTAGAGCTCGGAGTTGATGACGATGCCGTTGCCGCTGGCGGTCGCCTCGACGCCGGTCACATCGGTGAAGGTGTTGATGGCGGCGGCCATGTCGGAGAGGGTGGTGCCCTGGGTGAACGAGAGCTCGCGGCTGCCGAGCGAGCCGGTGATCTCGAGGCTGAACGAGGAGTTGGCGGTGAAGGTCAGCGAGGTGGCGCCGAAGGAGAGGAAGAGCTTGCCCTGCTGCGCGGACTGGGTGACGATGACATCGACATCCTGCGTCGCCGCGTCGAACTTGGCGCCGTTGACGGAGAAGTCGGTCACGCCCGTGGCGACATTGGTGGTCTGGTAGTCGAAGTTGCCGTTCAGCAGCTTGATGCCCTGGAAGTTCGTGCTGCTGGCGAGGCGGTCGATGGTGCCCAGGATCGAGTCGATCTGGCTCTGGTTCGCTTCCTTCTCCGCGGTGCTCAGGCCGGCGGTGTTCGCCGACGAGACCAGCAGGCCCTGGAGCTCCTCAAGAAGGCCCGAGACCTCCTGGAGGCCGCCCTCGGCGATGTTCACGACCTGATCGGCGCGGTCGGCGTTGCTGACCGCGGCGTTCAGCGAGGTGATCTCCGCCTTGAGGTTCTCGCTGGCGATCAGGCCGGCCGGGTCGTCCTTGCCCCGGTTGATCCGAAGACCCGTCGACAGCCGCTCGAGGGCGGTGTTCAACTGCTTGTTGTTCTGGCCGAGCACGCGCTGGGCGATCAACGACTGGACATTGGTATTGATCCGACTCATGGGAGACATCCTCCGTGATCTGAACCGGACGGTCGCAGCCGCGAACCCGCCCACACCTGACGCTCTACCCCGGTTCCTCTCGGGGTGTTGTTTCACGCTCGCCGGTCCCCATTGGTCCGGCGGGGTCTGGCATCGGCGCGTCGGGGGGGCGAGTTCAGTTGCAGCGTCCTGATTCCGAGCAGAAATCACGGGGGCCCGGGACTGGAAGGGCGCAAGAAAAGCCCGCCGGGGGCCGAACCCGGCGGGCTTTGCGTGTTCTCGGGCGGAGCCGACCCCGGAACGGGGGCGTCGGCTCCGGGGGGGAGGCCGGATCAGCCGAGCAACTGCAGCACGGACTGGGCCGACTGGTTCGCCAGGGCGAGCACCGTCGTGCCGCTGCTCTGAAGGATCTGGGCCCGTGAGAGGGCGCTGGTCTCGGCGGCGAAGTCGGCGTCCCGGATCAGGGCCCGGCTTGCGGAGAGGTTCTCGACGGCGGACTGGAGGCTCCGCTTGTTGGTGTCGAGCACATTCCGCTCGAACGCGCCCAGGCGCCCGCGGAGGATCGTGACCTCGTCGATCGCCGCGTCGATGATGTCGCTGGCGGTGCTGAAGTCGTTGGCCTGGAGGCTGGCCTCGATGTCGTTGAGCCCGCCCGCCTGGAGGCTGGAGAGGAACTGCATCGTCCCGTTCTTGAGCACGCCCCCGAGCGTGGAGGCCGCCATCGACTTGACGCCGATGTTCTCCTGCTGGGACGCGTTGATGTCCGGCCCGAGCTGGTACATCGAGCCGCCCCCGATGATGTCAAAGGTCGTCGCCGAGAGCGTCGGATCGGTGGCGAAGGCCTCCGAGAGGAGGAACTTCGAGCTCAGCACCGGGCTGTTGGTCGCGATGTTGAGCCCGTCCCCGTTGGCGAGCGCGCCGTTGACCAGGGCCTGGACATCCTTGCCCTCGTCGCGGTTGGCGGCGACCATCGCGGCGAACGAGACCGTGGTGTCGACCGGGGCGTTGGCGTCGAGCTTGAGGATCGTCGGGTTGGGCTGGGTCTGGCTGTTGTTGTTGACCCGCTCGACCGAGACGAAGGCGTTGGACCCGAAGTTCTGCGACTGGAACACCACGCCCGAGGCGGCGTTGCCGTTCACGAACGCCGCCGTCACCCCCGTGAGGGCGGACCGGGAGTTGATCGCGTCGACGACATTCGTCACGGTCTGCCCCGAGGCGAAGTCGAACTCCTGCACGCCCCGGTTGCCCGTGATGCGCAGGGTCATGCTGCTGACGAACAGCCCGCCGGACAGGGGCCCCTGGTCGGGCCGCATGTAGAGCGCGCCCTTCTGGGCGGAGGTGAGCACATCGACCTCGACCTGGAGCTGGGTCGTCCCGATGAACGAGGCGCCGAAGATCTGCGCCTTGCTGATCGAGTCGGAGGCGATCCCGCTGGTGATGTAGTCGAGGTTCCCGTCCAGCAGCTTGAGCCCGCCGAAGGTCGCGGTGTTGCTGATCCGGGTGATCGACCGGATCGCCGAGTCGATCTGCAGCTGGTTGGCGTCCCGCTCCTCCTTGGAGTTGCCGCCCGTGCTGGAGGCCTCGACCATCAGGCCCTTGATGGAGTTGAGGAGCTGGTTGACCTCGGAGAGCGCGGCCTCCGTGGTCGAGATGACCGAGGTGGCGCGCTCACCGTTCTTGACCGCCTGCTCGACGCCGGCGATATCGGTCCCGATCCGTTCCGAGATGATCAGGCCCGCGGGGTCGTCGCCGCCGCGGTTGATGCGCACGCCCGTGGCGAGCCGCTGGAGCCTGACTTCGAGGTCGTCGTTGGAGCGCGCCAGATTGAACTGGGCGATGAGGCTCCCGACATTCGAGTTGATCCTAGCCATGGCAATCCTCCGTGATTGAGGCTAAGGGTCGCCCCGCGTGGTTCCCCCCCGCGGGCGGTTGGGTCCTGGTTACGCCGTGGTCCGGGTCTTCGCCCCGGTCACAAGCCCGTGGGTCTTCTCCGAGGCGACGGGCCTTGCCGGCCCGGGCCTGATGGTCTGGGCGAGAGAGTCGAGCTCGGCGCCGTCAAGCCGGGCCGCACGCTCGTTCTCCTGCCTGATCGCGTCGTACACCTCCTTGCGGTGCACGGCGATCCGAGTCGGAGCGCAGATGCCGAGGCGGACCTTGTCGCCCCGGATATCGACGACCGTGATCTCGATCTCATCGCCGATCATGATCGTCTCATCGCGCTGCCTTGAGAGCACCAACATGGTTAGCTCCTTGGTATCGCAATCCACATCCGACCCCGCGCTTCCTTGCGGCGGGCCGGCGGGTCTGAACAAACCTCCAGCGGTCGTGGGCGCACGGGGGGTGCTGGGCCGTCAACGACGAACCCCCGGGCGACTCCGGCTGGGCGGGGCGCGCTTACGCCGACGCCACGCTGGCTCGCGCCCCCACCTTGATCAGCGGGTGGCGGGTCGTCCAACGCTTCTCCGCGAGCACCATCTGCTCGCCCACCCGGTCGACCGTGTTGATCACCAGCGGGCCCTGGAGGTTGCCCGTCAGCTGATCCTCGACCTTGTTGACGATCACGAAGACCTGCGCGTCCCCGAGCGACTTCAGCCCCAGCGTCGTCATCTGCTCGGCCCGGATCGGCACCGAGTATTCCGAGACGAACAGCGTGGGATCCGTCACCACGAACGCGAGGTTCGCGTCGTCAAGCGACTGCAGCCAGAAGAAACACGCGTCATCCCCGGGCTGCAACAAACAGTAACGACGGTGCTCCGGAAAACCGAGCACCCCGCTCGGGAAGGTGATCACGCGGTCCTCCGCGATCTCGATCACCCCGAAGCGAGTGGTCCGCACCTCCATTGTGCGCTCCGTTCCATTCGGCCTGCGTTCCCGCCGGTCGGGAGGGCCTTCCTGTGCCCTTGCCGATCGGCCTGCCCCGCCCGCGGCCGAGACGCGCGGGGCCCACATCGTTCCGAATCCGCCCGCGCCGGCTCTCGCCCGCGTGGGCCGTCTCTCACAGGAAATTCAGCAGGGTCAGCTGCCCCTGCAACGCCGCCGTCTGCAGCCCCGCCTGGAGCTGCACCTGGAGCAGGCTGAACTCCGTCGCCGCCTTGGCGAAGTCCACATCCCGCAGCGTGCTCCGAACCTGCTCATCCAGCACCTCGCGGTCCTCCTGCCGGGTCATCTGCCGCTCGATCCTCTTGGCGTACCCGCCGACCAGGGCACGCGTCTGCGTGACATCGTCGAGGATGACATCCAGAGATTCCGTCGCAAGCTGCATGCCAAACTCGTCGTTGCCCTCCAGCGACTCACGAAGATCGATCAGGTGCGTGAACACGCTGTCCACCCGCACCTTCCCCCGGTCCGAACCCACCCACCGGCTCTCCGTCGCGTCCCAGGTCCCGTCCACCAGCCCGAGGTCGATCGCCGCCAGGCTGTTGTTGCGCCTCGTGACCTCCAGCGGGCCCCCCGCCCCCGCCGTGATCGCCGCCGACTGCGTCAGCACGATCCCGTTGTCCGTCGTCCCGATCGAGACCCGAAGGTCCGTTGTCGGCCGCCCCGCCGCCGTCAGGGCCGCGTCGATCTGGTCCTGCATCACCTCTACGACATTCCCGACCGTGGTCAGGTCCCCGGGCGAGAGGTCGATCTCGATGTCCAGCGGCACCCCCGCCGTGTCGTCGACCGTGATCACGAAGTCCACATTGAAGTGGGGGTCGGTGTGCCCGTTCGCGATCGAGACCCCCCGCCCGTGGTTCAGGTCGCTCACCCGCGACTGCGTGGCGAAGGTCTTGATCCCCAGCATCGCCGCCGTGTTGTTGTTCCCGTCCACCTCCGCGATCGAGAGCGCCCGGGCCGAGCCCCCCGCGACCTCGTTGATGATGTCGATCCCGTCCCCGTTCGCGTTCACCCGGACCCGCACGCCCAGCCCCGCGCCCTCGAGCCGGCTCTTGATCTCCCCGATCGTCTCAGCCCCGGCGAGGTCGATCTCGGCCGTCTGCCCGTTGTTCGTCACGCGGATCGCCCCGAGCGAGGCCCCCACGGCCCCCAACTGGTCCACCCGGGTCGAGGTCGTCACCCTCGGCGCCAGGTCCGCCCCCGAGGCCCGCGCCGGGCCGAACAGCGACGACGCGTCGGTCACCAGCCCCAGGTCCTTGGCGACCACGCCCCCCTCGACATCCGCGAACACCAGGTTCCCAAACGGCGAATCGATCGCGATCGAAGTCCCCGAGACCGCGATCCCCCCCGGCCCCAGGACCTCGACATCGTTGTCTTGCTCGTACCGCAGCAGCGAGGCCTCGATCGCGTCGATGACATCCCCGATCGTGTCGGTGTTGCTCAGGTCGATCGTCTGCGTCGGCCCCCCGGCGAACGAGTACTCCATCTGCCCCGCAGTGATCCCCAGCCGCCGGCCGCCGCGAAGATCATCCAGCCGCGTCTCCTCGGTCAACTGCGGCTCCAGGTCGACCTTCCCGAGCACCACCCCGGGGATGCCGCGGACCGCCTCGGGCGAGCGGATCGTGATGGGCACCTGCCCGAGCCCCGCCGTGTCGGGCAGCAGCCCCCCGCTCCCCGTGCCGATGCGGAACGACCCGAGCATCGAGTCGACCGGCTGCCGCCCGGGTGTCGCCCCGCCGAAGACATAGCCCGAGACGCCCTTGCGGTTGCTCACGCCGAACATCGAATCGATGATGCTCTGGATGACCACCGCCTGGGCCGATCGCTCGTCGGCGTCGGACCCCTCGCTGATCTGCGACAGCGCGATCCCCTTCGCCTGCTCGAGCAGGTCGGTCACCTCGGAGAGCCCCGAGTCGAGCCCGTTCACCGAGGCCTGCGCGAACTCCAGGTTCTTGCGGACCTGCGCCGAACGCTCAAGCCGGTCGTCAAGCTCGGCCACCGCCGCCGCCTTGACGAGGTCGTCGCTGGGGCGCAGCAGGGACCGACCCGTCGAGAGCTCGCTCGTCGTCCGGAACATCGCCAGATTGGTGCGCCCGATCGAGCTGGTCGAGATCTTGCTCAGCAGGAAGCTCGGGGCCCGGGCGATGCCCGACGGGAAGTAGCTCATGGTCGCTCCGCCTTGGGTCAGATGATCGAGATCAGTGTCTGGAGCAGTTCGTCCGCGGTCGCGATGACCTGGGCCGCGCCCTGGAACTGCCTCTGGTAATTCAGCAAATTGATGGACTCCTCGTCGACGCTCACGCCGCTCAGCGACGCCCGCTGCGCCTCGAGGCTCTCCCGCACGATCGAGCCCGCCTCCAGGTTCGTCGCCGTGATCGCCGACCGCGACGCCACCGACTGCACCGTCTCCGACCAGTGCCGGGCGATCGAGATCCCCCCGAGCTCGGTCAACGCCGCGTCGCGCAGGCCCGAGACCGCAAGGGCCGTCCCGTTCTCGATCAGCTCCCCGTTCTGGAAGCGCCCGATCATCACGGCGGACGGGTTGGTCATCAGGTCCGACCGCACCGCGATGTCCGATGAGTCCGACCCCGAGAAGAGCACATTCACCCCGAGCGCCGCGAGCGCCCCCGAGCTGTCGTCCGAGAAGCTGAACTCGAAGCCCGGGTCCGCGGAGACGACCAGCCGACCCTGCGTGTCGAACGAGGCCGAGACGCCCGCGACCGCGTCCAGGGCCGACACAATGTCCGCCGCGGTCGTGTCGTCGCCCACGCCCGCGGCGCCCGCGTCCGTGATCCCGTCGAGGTCGACATCGATGCGCACGCGTCGGCTCGCGCCGGTATCTGGGTTGCGCACATCGACGAAGAACCCCCCGTTCTTCGCCCCGAAGGGCAGGCCCGCCATCGTCGCGTTCACGGCGCTGTTGAGCGGGCGTGTACGGTCCGCCGTCGCGATCGAGAGCGCCCCGGTCGTCGAGGTCATCCCGCGCAGGTTCGTGCCCGTGCTGTGGATCTTGTTGATCTCGAAGATCACGCGGCTCGTGAGCGTATTGATCCGGTCGATCGTCTCGTCGATGCTCCCGTCCCGGGCCGCGAGCAGGCCCCCGATCGACCCGCTCGTCACACCCAGCGGCGTGCCGTCGGTCTTGAGAGAGACCACCGTCGTCATCGTCGAGCCGTCGCTCTCGCGGACGACCTTCACCCCCCGGCTGTCCGTCCCGAGCACGACGGGGATCGAGCCCACAAGCACATCCACGCCCCCGTTCGCCTGCTCGACCACATTGATGTCCATCAGCGAGGCGAGCTCCTCGAGCGCGTGGTCGCGGCGGTCGCGCAGCTCGTTCGCCGTCGCCCCGCTCACCTCCGCCGAGACGATCTCACGGTTCAGGCCCGCGACTTCCGTCAGCAGTGTGTCCGCCCGGAGCACCCGCGCGTCGATCTGGCTCTCCACCTGCTCGCGCATCTGGGCGAGGTCGCTCCGCAGGTCGCGCACGAAGGTCGCGAGCTGATCCGCCTGCTGCACCACGACCGACTGCGACGAGATCAGGTTCGTCGCCTCCGACCAGGTGTCGAAAAACGAGCCGAGTTCGCTCGAGAGGTCGTTCCCGCTCAACTCGCCCAGCACCGACTCGAGCTGGCTCATCACATCGAACAGGGCCGAGGCCGATTGCTCGTCCGAGATCCCCTGCCGAAGCCTCGCCTGCAGCGCCTCGTCGATCTGCCGCTGCACGGCGTCGATACCCACGCCGCGCCCGAGCGAATAGGCCCCCATCACCTGCCCGCGCGACGGGCTCAGGAACAGCGCCTGCCGCGCGTACCCGGGCGTCGTCGCGTTGGCCATGTTGTTGCCCGCGACCTGGATCCCCACCTGGCTCGACACCAGCGCCGACCGTCCGATCTGCATCGCGCTGAACAGGCCCATCGCGGATCCTCCTTACAGGCTCATGTCCAGCCCGGTGACCACCGCCGCCCGGCTCTCCACCCGACCCTGCGCGCCGTAGGTGCCCGCGTGGCTCAGCCGCGCCGCCACCTGGCGCATCAGCCCGCTCAGGTGCAGCGACACCGCCCGGCTCGCCTCCCCGATCGCCGCCTGCATCGCGTGCGACCGCGTCACCAGCGCCCGCAGGTACGACGCCGACTCACCCAGGCGGGCGCCCTCCGGGCCCCCGATCTCCTTGGCAAGCGTCGTGACCGTGTGCGCCGCGCCCGTCAGACCCAGCGCCGCACGGCACTCGCCCTCGAGCCGCGCGATCCGCTCGATCGTCTCACGCTCCGCCTCGATCACCGCCGCAAGCCCCGCGGCGTCGGCCCGGGCGATCGCGGCCCGGTGCGCCTCGAACAGCGCGATCAGCCGCTCCTGCGCCTCGATCAGCGCCAGCACCACCGGCTCGATCGCCCGCGCGGCTTCCGCGGCGGTCCGTGTTCCTGCGGGCTCGGGCTTTCCGCGCATCCGTTCGCTTGCTCGCATGGGTATCGACCTCCTGTCGATCTCGTCCTCCGCCGGATTCACCTGGATTCCGCGGCCCGCGTCAGGTCGCGCGTCAGCCGGTCGACGATGGGCCAGTCCGCCGAACGCACAAGGTCCATCGCCCGCTTCGAGTCCATCAACGACGCGAAGGTCTTCTCCCCGGGACCGGGCCCGAACGGGGGGGGCTGCGTGTTCGACTCCCGCGCCTCCTGCAGCACGGGCTCGATGAACACCCGCGCCACGAACTCCTCCGCCGCCCGGCGGGCCTGCGTTTCGGGCGACTCCCCGGCGGACCCCAAGTTCCGCTCCGCCACGCCCAGGATCGAGGCGAAATCCGCCTGGTCCCGCGTCGCCGAGGCGAACGGCACGGGGCGCGAGAGCGGGCCGAACTGGGCGGGGTCGATCCGCACGCTCATCCCTCCGACCCGTCGATGATGAGCCGCGCGTGCAGCGAGCCCGCCCGGTGCATGTCCCGCAGGATCTGGATCTGCTTGCCCGGGTCGACATCGAGTTGCTTGAACGCCGCCAGGAGATCGTCCAGGCGGGCCATCTCCTTCTCGTTCGCCGCGGTCTCCAGCGGGGCCCACCGGTCGGCGGTCACGAGCGGCTGCTCGGGCGTCGGCACCGGCGGCGGAAGCGTCGTCGTCACCACCAGGTCGTTGTGCGTGATCACCACCGGGCTGACCTGCACCTCGCCCGTCACCACGATCGAACCCGTCCGCGTGTTCGCGATCACCATCGCCGGCAGCCCGAACTGCTTGGGATCGACGATCGTCTGCATCACATCCGACACGAACGCCGCGTAGGTCTCGACCTCCTCGGGCGGGATGAACACCCGCACCGTCCGGTCGTCGAGAACCCGCGCGATCTTCTCCGCCAGGGGGTTCGTGTCCAGGTGGTAGGTGTCGTTGATCTGGCTCGCGATGTACTGCGCGCTCGTCCAGCCCGCGTACCACGAGTCGATGATCAGGTCGAACGAGCCCTCCATCGGGGGCGTCGTCTGGATCGGCCGGACCATGCGCACGCCGCGGGGCACCAGCCCCGTCGTCGGGTTCTCCTCGTCCTCGATCACCACCAGCCCCTGCGCAAAGGCGTAGACCGCCCCCCCCGGGCGCGGCTCGGTCAGCGGCGCGATGTAGAGCTCCCCCCCCTTGAGGCTCGACGCGCTGTTGACCACGCTGATGCGCGCATCAAAGGTGTCGTCCGCCTTCGCCCCCTCGCGAGGGATCACGCAGGTCACCATCACCAGCGCCGCCGACTTCGCGTTGGCGAGCTCCTCCAGGCTGGCGATCGGCATCTCGTTCCGCCGCAGCAACTCGGCCAGCGGGCGGATGGTCGCCATCTCTTTGCCGCCGTCGCCGGTCCCGTTCAGGCCCAGCACCAGGCCCAGGCCCTGCACGACCGATTCGCCCTGCCCCCGCAGCCGGACGAACTCCCGCACGGACCCCGCCCACGCCGTCGGGGCGAGCAGAACAAGCGACGCGATGAAGGCGGTGACGCGGCTCATCGCCGAGGCCTGACGCGAACGGCGTGCCAATCGCGCCGGCCCAGGCGGGCTCAGAAGTTGAAGATCGTCTCCAGCACCCGGGTGATCAGGCCCTTCTCGCTGCTCTTCCGCAGCTCACCCTCGTGCTGGACATCGATCCGCAGGTCCGCCAGCTGGCTGGACAGGATCGTATTCGCGTCCGTGATGTCCTCCTGCCGCGCCAGCCCCGACAGGACCATCACCTTCCGCTCCCCGTCCGTCCCGATCGACTTCTTCGCCTGGATCACGATGTTCCCGTTGGGCTTCACATCGATCACCTCGGCGGCTAGCCGGGCGGTCAACTGGTCGTTCCGGTCGTACTTGCCGTCCCCCTTGAACTCGTGCTTGGACTCAAGGTCCAGCAGGTCGAGGGCCGTCAGGTCCGCCCCCTTGAGGCGGAGTTCGAGCAGCTCCCACGGGTCCAGCACCGCGTTGAGCCGGTCCTCGAGCGCGACCTCCTTGTTCGTGTCCATCGACTGGCTGCTGCTCGCCCGCGAGTTCTCGTTGATGATCACATAGACGATGTCGTGCGTCCGGTAGACCCTCGGTTCAGGGGGATCGACCAGGTACATGCTCGTCGCCCGCAGGACCCCGCTCGACCCCGGGGCCGCCGGCTCATCCACCATCCGCTGGAACAGGCTCTGCGCGCACGCCGTGTGACCCGCCGCGAGAACAACAAGGAGCACCGCTCGCTTCATCGCCCGTCCCTTTCTTGACCCGGTTGGCCGCCGGCGGACGGCACGACCAAGACGGCCCGGCCCGGCCCGCTGAGGCGGGCCATGATCTTCTCCCCCGATCCGGTCATCTCGACGCGGATCACCTCGCCGTCACGCCCCGATTCGAGCGCGCGCCCGCGGGTCTTGAGCACCACCGCCCCGGCGACGCAGTGGACCTGCACGAACTCGCCGCGGCGGACGGCGAGCGGGGCCTCGATGTCGTCGGTCTGCACGACGCTGCCGGGTTCGAGCCGGCGGGTCGTCACCTGCCCGATCGGGGTGGTCGCGGGCGTCACGCCGGGGTCGAGCCACAGGTCCCGCGGGGTCAGGTCGGCGTCGGTGAGCGCCGCGCCGCGCGGCACCGCCTTCGCCACGACGAACGCCACATGCCGGACGGCGAGGTCGGCCCGGACCGTCTCGGTGCGCACGATCCGGTCGCCCTCGTAGATCGTGATCGACAGGGGGAGGCGAGCGGAGCGGCCGAGCGGCTGCACATGGATGAGCCGGCCGTCGACGGGCTCGTCGAGGAACTCGTCATGGCGGGCGGGCCAGTCGACACGGAGGTTCTCCGGGGTAACCCGGAGGACCTTGAGCAGCAGATCGTGCGCGAGGGCGCGGATTGTGCCCGGGACGATCGCTCTGGGCTCGGTGTCCGCCGGGATCGGCGGGCTGTCGTCGATCGACTGTGTGAGATCCGGCGGCGCCGACGGGGCCGGGCCCGGGTCGGAGAGCAGCACCCCGGCGCCCCGGAGCGAGAGAAACGCCCAGTTGATCCCGGGCAGGGACTCGAGGCGTTCGCGGACGGTCGCGAGGTCGAGGCGAGACGCCTGTCCATCTCTGGGCAGCAGGCGGGTGTCGTCGGCGATCGGGGTCTCGGCGAGCGCGACGGCGGCGGGGCCTTCGAGGTCGGCGATGTCGCGGAGGAGGACGGGGCGCCCCGGTTCGACCGTGACGGTCCGGCGGAGCGTGATCGAGTCGGCGCGGGCCGGGGCGACGAGAGCGAGCAGGGCGAGGATGGCCGCGATGCGGTGCATGGGCTTGTCGGATCAGGGCTTAGCGGCGGAGCTGCCCGATGGCCTGGAGGGCCTCGTCGGCGGCGCGGATGGTCTGGCTGTTGAGCTCGAACGAGCGCTGGGTGCGGATGAGTTCGATGAGTTCGCGTGTGGGGTCGACATTGGAGGATTCGAGGAGACCCTGGAGGATGCCCCCCCGGGAGTCGGTGCCGGGCTCCCCGGTGATGGGGGGGCCCGAGGCTGCGGACTCGACAAAGAGGTTCTCGCCGATCTGCCTGAGGCCCGCGGGGTTGATGAACGACGCGGTCTCGATCTGCCCGACCTCCTCGAGGTCGGTGGCGCCGGGGCGGAGGACGAAGACGCGGCCGTTGCGGTCGACCTCGATCTGGAGGACATCGTCGTCCAGGGTGATGACGGGTTCGAGGCGTCGTCCCTGGTCGTTGGCGAGGACGATCTCGCCGTCGGCGTTGAGGGTGAAGTTGCCGGCGCGGGTGTAGGCGACGCCCGAGCCGAGGTTGTCGTCAACGGCGACCTGGAAGAAGCCCTCGCCCTCGATCATGAGGTCGAGGGGGTTGTCGGTGGAGATCGGAGAGCCTTGTGAGAACTGGACTTGCGTCCCCGAGACCTTGACGCCCAGGCCGACATAGAGCCCGGTGGGGCGTTGGTCGCCGTTGGCGTTCTCGACGCCCGGCTGGGCCCGCTCGACATAGAGAAGGTCCTGGAAGTTCGCGCGGCTGGCCTTGTAGCCGGTGGTGTTGGCGTTGGCGAGGTTGTTGGCGATGACATCGAGGCGGGTGTTGAGGGCGTTGAGGCCGCTGGCGGCGGACTGGAGGGCGATGATGGCCATAGCGAGGTCCTCCGGTCACCCGATGCGGGCGAATGTGTTGATGGCCTGTTCGAGCATGCGGTCCTGGTAGGAGATCATGGCGATGTTGGTCCCGACGGCGCGGGAGGCGGACTGCACCGCCATCATCGCGCTGACGGCGTTGACGGCGGAGCCCTCGAGCATGCCCTGGCGGACCTCGCCGGTGGCGGGGACGGTCTGGTTGAGGGCGTCGCGGCTGAGGGTGAACATCCCGTCGCCGACGCGGGTCAGCCTGGTCCGGTCCTTGACATCCACGATCTGGAGGCGGGCGACCTCGTCTCCGCCCTGGCGGAGCGTACCGTCCGCGTCGACGGTGATCGCCCCTTCACCCTTGAGGACGATGGGCTGGCCGGACCGGCTCAGCACGGGCAGACCCGTGGTGACGCTCACGAGGCGGGAGCGGTCGTCGAGGGTGAAGCGTCCGTCGCGGGTGTACCCGATGGCGGAGTTGCCCCCGTCCGAGAGGGTGCGGAGGACGAAGAAGCCCTCGCCGTCGATGGCCAGGTCGAGGCTGTTGCCGGTCTGGGTGAGGGTGCCCTGGGAATGGTCGACGGCGTTGGGGGCCATGTGGGCCCCGGCGCCGAGGGACTCGAGCAGTTCGCTGGACGGAAGGTCGAACAGGCCGTCCTCGACGCGGGCGGGGTCCCGCTGGCGGGTGTAGACCATGTCGGGCTTGAAGCCGGTGGTGTTGACATTGGCAAGGTTGTTGGCGAGGGCGTCGGTGCGGTAGAGGGCGGTGAGGGCGCCCGAGGCGGCGAGTTGGATGCCGTAGTTCATGCCCTTCTCCAGCGCGGACCGGTCGCGCCCACCGGCTGGGGGGCCTTCCGTGGCCACGCCCGTGTCGTCGGTGCGAGTCGGCGTCCGTGCCGCGTCACGCTCGCGCCGCCCGGGATGGGCCGGGTCGGCCATCGGGCCTATCTCAAACGGCGTGCCAGATGGAGGAGGGGGGGTCAGGAGGAACGCGCACCGGGAGCGGGACCGGGTCACTCGCGCCCGGGGCGGGTCCGGAGGAGTTCGCAGGCGGCGCGATCAGGTGCGCCCGCAAGCGCCGGCGTTCTTGCCGCAGGGGCAGCAGGCCTGGGGGAGCGAGGCCGAGCCCGCGGATGGGGCGTTCTTGGCCATGAAGGTGGAGAGTTTGCGCGTGAAGCGGCGGCCCTTGCGCTCCGGGTCGTCGACGGGGTCATCGGCCCGGCTCATGGGTCGGAGGAGCTCGATGACCTCGCCGGTCTGCTCGCAGATGTACTCGTAGAGGGGCATGGGTTGGCTCCGAGACGCCTGTGATGATACCCGCTGCGGATCAGGGGCAACCGTCGAGGAAGGCGGAGACGAACGCGACAACATCGGCGAGATCGAAGAGGCCGTTGTTGTCGAAGTCGGCGAGCGGGTCCTGGGTGGTGAAGGCGGTGACGAAGGCGACGACATCGGCGAGGTCGAGCAGGCCGTAGAGGGGGGCGAGGTCGGCGAGTTTGCAGGGCGGCGTGGGCTCGAACTCGTGGGCCCCGATGTCGACGACGGGGGGGCCGCCGACGCCGGTGTCGGGTGTGTTGAGATCGTCCATGAACCGGGGGAGGCCGGCGAGGTCGACCGTTGCGGACGGGGGGAGGCGTGAGTTATCGCCCGCGTCGATGGCGGGGGAGCTGGGGACGAGGCGGAAATCCTCGTCGAGCGATCCCGGGTCGCCGTCGGGCCCGATGGGGTCGGCGAGGCCGATGGCCGCGGCGGTGCCGTCGAGGTTGCTTGCGGCGTTGACCGGCCCCTGGGTGACAAAGGTCGGGGCGGAGTTGTCGGCGAAGATGTTGTTGGCGAGGAGGGCCTGCGCGAGGGAGGATGTGCTGAACCACGCGCCGCCCTGCGACTCGGCGGTGTTGGCATGGAAGGTGTTGTTGACCGATTGGGCGAGGGCGCCGCCGCCTGACCCGATCGCCCCGCCCAACCCGTTGACGCCGTTGATGCGGTTGGCGCGGTTGTTGGTGAAGAGCGAGTTGGTGATCGTGGCCGAGCCCGGGATGGGATCGCCGACCTGCTCGAACCGCTGGGTGAAGACGGCGCCGCCGAATGTGGCGGTGTTGCTGATGAAGCGGCAGCGGTCGATGTCGAGCGTGCCCCCGACGGTGGCGACGGCCGCGCCGAAATCGGAAATGCCGTAGCGGAATTCGCTCCTGCGGAGGGTGATTGTGGTGACTTGTGCGGGCTGGCCGGTCTGGACGAACACGCCGGAAAAGACGCCGCCGCCGAACGCGGCGGGCTGGGTTGTGCCGCGGAGCATGGTGTTGTTGGTGAAGAGGGAGTCCTCGACGGTGAGGGTGCCCCCGTAGGCGGCGATGGCGCCGCCCGGGCCGACGACGGTGCAGGAGTTCCGCTCGAACACGCAGTCGAGCACGGTGATGTCGGACACGACCGCCACGAGGGCCCCGAGGGGGGAGGCGTTTGAGGCGTTGCGGAAGAAGCGGCAGCGGTCGAACACGGCGTCGCCCGAGGTGACGCGGACCGCGGTCTTGCAATCGGTGAAGGTGAGCCCCGAGAAGACCATGCCGGTCCGGCCGAGGAGGTTGATCGGCGTGTTGGCGCCGCCGCCCTGGAGGACGACATCGTGCGGGTCGCCGGTCTGGCCTCGCAGCGCGACGCCTGACTGTGGGAAGGTCAGCCCGGCGGCGATGCCGTAGGTGTTGGGGGCGAGCACGATCTCATCGCCGGGCTGGGCGGCGTTGAGGGCGGCCTGGATGGTGGGCTGGTCGGCCGGGACATGGATCGTCGCGGCGATGGCGGCGGGGCACAGGGCGAGAACGAGGGCGAGGGCTCCGGAACGCATGGGACTCTCTCCTTGGGGGGCACCGAGGAGCCTACCTGCGGCGGGCGGAAAGATCACGCAAAAAGTCGGTATTCCGGGGCGCGGTGGGGCCTCAGAGCCTTAGGGGCTCGAACCCCGGGCGGTAGTCGCGGCGAACGAGGGTCCGCGTTGCCTCCGGGTGGTTGGTGAACCGCAGGGCGGCGCGGTCCCATTCGAGGACCTGGCCCGGGAACCGCGCGGCCTTGACGGCGAGGAGGCCGGCCTCGGTGGCGCGCAGCCCGATGGAGAAGGGGCACCAGAGGTGGGGCGTGTCGACGCCGGTCGCCTTGTCGACCCAGGCGTGCCAGTGATTGAATTGCTCGTAGGCGGGCAGGCCGGGCATCTGGAGGCCGTCGGTGAGGGCGCGGTCGCGCCAGACCTCGAGGGGCCCGGAGGGCGCGAGCACGAGCGTGCCGCCCTCGCAGACGACGGCGGTGAAGATGCCGTCGGGCCAGTCGCCGGGCCCCAGGCCGAGGTGGGCCCGGTCTGGTTTGATGGTAGAGTCGTAGAAGTAGAAGTTGCAGGTGGTGTTGGCGAAGTTCTCCGAACTGACGGCGTAGGTCAGTGTGGAGACCACGCGGTCGGCGTGGAAGTGCGTGATCTTGCGAGTCGGGGTCCGCGTGCAGACGCGGACCGGGCTTGTGAGCTCGGGGAAGGCGTAGAAGAGGACATCGGTCAGGTGGACCGACCAGTCGGCGATCTGCCCCCCGCCGAAATTCCACCACGAGCGCCACTGACGGCGGACCATCTGGGGGCGGCAGGGCTCGAAGGCGGCGCCGTTGAGCCAGAGGCCGTAGTCGAAGCCGGCGGGGGGCTCGATGGGATCGCCCAAGACGCCGTCTGCGAAGTAGTGCCCGCCGGCGAGCGCGCCGTTGCCAAAGGCGATGTGGACCTCGATGACCTTCCCGAGATCCCCGCGCCGAAGGATGTCGACCGCGGCGCGGCGGGCGGGGGACTCGATGCGCTGCGCCCCGGTCTGGGTGACGAGGCCGGGCCGGGCGTCGACCGCCCGCCGGAGCAACTCGAGCTCTTCGAGTTGCTGAACGAGCGGTTTCTGCCCGTAGACATGCTTGTTCCTGGCGAGCGCGAGCGTCATGATCGCGGCGTGGGAGTGGTCGGGCGTCGCGACGATGACGGCGTCGAACCTGTCGCCGTGACGGTCGAAGGCGTCGCGGTAGTCCCGGCAGGTGAAGGCGTCCGGGTGGGCCGCGACGGCCTCGGCCATGGCGGCGTCGTCGATGTCGCACAGCCCGACGATGTCGGCATCGGGGTGCTCGCCGATGGTCTTGCGGTCGTGGCCCCCGATCGTGCCCACCACGCCGATGGAGAGGACGCGGAGGCGCGAGTCGCGACGCCGTCGAGCGCCGAACGCGGGGCGTGCGAGCGCGAGCCCCGCGCCAACAGCGGCCGAGGTGTGGAGAAAGTCCCGGCGTGTGATCGGGTCGGCGGGCATGGCGATCCTCCCGGGCGCCGCGACGAACAGCGGCCCTCGCGGCCCAGAATACAGCACGCGGGGCACGACCGCCTCGCGGGGCTCAGCGGAGGAAGATCGCCCAGACCGCGACGAGGACGGGGAGGAGGATGACCGCGGCGCGGAGGACATACCCGAAGAACAGGGGCATCTTGAGCCCGGAGGCCTCGGCGATCGCCTTGACCATGAAGTTCGGGCCGTTGCCGATGTAGGTCATCGCGCCGAAGAAGACCGCGCCGAGGGAGATCGCGGTGAGCGAATCGACGCCCGACGCCATGGCGAGGTAGGCGTGAACGGTCTCGGCGTTGATCTCCGATTCGCCGAAGGAGACCTGGAGGAAGTTGAGGTAGGTGGGGGCGTTGTCGAGCACGGCGGAGAGGGCGCCGGTCCCGAAGTAGAACGCGGCGGGCGAGTCGAGGCCGAGGGCCTCGCCGTGCGCGGCGAGGTAGCCCAGCGCGGGCGCCATGGTGGTGAAGATCCCGATGAAAAGGAGCGCGACCTCCTGCACGGGGCCGAAGGTGAACTCGTTGGCTTCATGGATCTGCCGGTCCGCGACGGCGTACGCGGCGGCGGCGACGAGGATCTGGAAGGTCGGGCCGATAGGGACGCCCTCGAGCCCGAGGTGCCGCTTGAGCAGCGGGTCGATGAAGACGCCCCCGATGATCAGGGCGAGCGCGATCATCGCCGGCACGCCGGTGACATGCACGCCGGTCCTGGTCCCCGGGTGGGGGTAGGGGTCGACCTGCGAGATGCGCGAGTCGATGACGAAGAAGATCGCCAGGAGCATGCCGATGCAGGTCGCCCACATCGGCCACAGGTGCACCAGCGTCCACTCGAACGGGATGCCCTTGAGGAACCCGAGGTAGAGGGGCGGGTCTCCGATCGGCGTGAGCGCGCCCCCGCAGTTGGAGACGATGAAGATGAACATGACGATGTGGATCGGGCACAGCCTCCCGCGGTTGACACGCATGAACGGGCGGATGAGCAGGACGGAGGCGCCCGTGGTGCCCATGATATTCGCGAGCACCGCACCGACGGCGAGCAGGAGCGTGTTGACGACGGGCCCGCCCTGCCCCCGCACCTCGATGTGCACGCCGCCCGAGGCGACGAACAAGCCCCCGATCAGCGCGATGAACGAGTAATACTCAAGCCCGGTGTGCAGGAGCTTGTGCGCGCCGTAGGACTCGCCCTGGAGATACCCGGGCTGGCCGAACGCGACGAGGTAGTACCCCGCGACGAGCCCGCCGAGGAGGAAGGCGAAGTCGGGGTAGTGGTGATGCCAGAAATGGGCGTTGATAAACGGCATCAACGCGATGCTCGCGAGGAGGAGCGCGAACGGGGCCACGAGCCAGAGGGGGATCTCGGGCGAGGGCCCGTGGGCGGCGTGCTCGGCCTGCTCGTGGGCCGGCTCGGCGAGCGCGGCGTCCCCGTGTCCGCCGGCGTGCTCCGTGGATGGTGCAAGGGCGCCGCGATCCGCGGCGGGCGGGTGTGAAAGTGGCTCGGCGTGAACGAGCACCTCGGTGACGGGCGACCCATTCTGATAGTCACCCGGCACGAGCAGCCCCAGCACCGCCCCGAGCGCCAGCCCGAGGCCCAGCGTGATCATCCAGCAGAGGGGGCCGCGCAGCCCACGCCCGTTGCCTGTGTGCTCGGTCATGTCGTTCTCCGGCCCCGATCGGCCCGGGTGCGAGCAAGAAGACTAGGACATCCGATATCGGGGCGAGACGAAGGGGCCTCTCCGCAGCCGTCGCGGACGCTCACTCCTCCGTCGCGTCCTCGCCTTCCGGCGGCGCGGCCTCGCCGCCCTCGGCGGGCTCGGCGCGGACGGGGATCGCGAGCCTCTCACGCAGGCGGGCGGTGATCTCGTCGGACTCGGGCGAAGCGATCACGGGGCGGGCGAGGATCTCCTGGGTCACGGTGGCGAGGTTGTTGCGGTCGAGGATCGCCGGGCCCCGCCGGGTCGCGATCAGGTGCGAGTAGCCGAGTTCGCCCGCGAGTTCCTGGGCGGCGGCGTGGAGTTTCTCGTACGCCGCGGCGGCCTGCTCGGCGCTGAACGCGTCGAAGTTCATCTGCGCCTCTCGCTGCATGTTCTGGAACTCGAACGCGGTCTGCTGGTAGCGTTGCTGGAGGGCCCGCGTGCCCGGGTCGGCCGGGGTCGCGAGGCGCAATTCACCCTCGATCTGCGCGAGCGTCTGCTGCACGACGCCGATCCGCTCCTCCCAGTCCTGCCGGAACTGGTCCCGCGCGGGGCGATACTCCTCGGTCTGCAGCAGGTCCTCGAGCAGGCTCAGCAGGTCCACCGTGCCCACCCGGAACGCCGGCGAGCCCTCCGGCTGCTGCGCCTCGCCCCAGACGCGGTGGGTCAGCACGGCGAGGGAGGCGAACAGCACAAGCACGGCGATCTGAAGCGGGGCGCGACGCATGGGAGGCTCCAATCAGAGGGAATGGCCGACCGGCCCGGGTCGTGCGACGGGGGGAACCGCCTCCCCGGGCTCCGGGATCCGATCACTCTAGCATTTCCGATCGCCCCCGCGCCGCGGCGCACAACCCGGGGCGAGGGAGGGCCACACCATGACGACCACCGCCCGCAACGGCATGCTCGACCGCCTCGCCGAGGTGATCGTGGGCTACTCGACGCGCATCAAGCCGGGGGATCTGGTTGTGATCCAGGCCGACCCGGTGGCGCTCCCCCTGATCGAGTCGCTCACCGAGGCGGTGCTGGCCGCGGGCGGGCACCCGCAGTGGTGGGCCCGCAGCGAGGCGTGCGAGCAGATCCTCATGGAGCAGGGGACGGACGAGCAGCTCGCCTATCTCTCCCCGCTCGACCTGCACATGATGCAGACCGTCGATGTCCGCATCGCGCTCTGGGCGGAGCTGAACACCAAGTCGTTCACCGCGCTCGACCCGGCCCGCCAGGCCGCCCGCTCGCGCGCCAAGCGCCCGCTGATGGAAACCAGCATGAAGCGCTACAACGAGGGCACGCTCCGCTGGTGCGGCACGCTCTTCCCCACGCAGGCCCAGGCTCAGGACGCGGAGATGAGCCTGCGTCAGTACGAGAAGTTCGTCTACGAGGCGGGCAAGCTCCACCTGCCCGATCCGATTGCCGCCTGGCGCGAGGTCCACCGGAGGCAGGAGGCCGTCCGCGCCTGGCTCCAGGGCCGAAAGCAGGTCCGCTTCACCGTCCCGCCGCACAACGGGCACGACGGCACCGACCTCCGCGTCGATGTCAGCGGCGGGACCTGGATCAACTGCGCCGGCACCGAGAACTTCCCCGACGGCGAGGTCTTCTGCGGCCCCACCGGCGTCGACGGGCATGTCAACTACACCTTCCCCGCCGTCCACGACGGCCGCGAGGTCGAGGGCGTGCGCCTCGCGTTCAAGGGGGGGCGCGTCGTCGACGCCAGCGCGACGCGGAACGAGGCCTACCTCATCCAGATGCTCGACCAGGACGACGGCGCCCGGGTCATGGGCGAGATCGCGGTGGGGACCAACTACGACATCCGCTCGTTCAGCCGCAACACGCTGTTCGACGAGAAGATCGGCGGCACCTTCCACGCCGCCGTCGGCGCGGGCTACCCCGAGAGCGGCTCGAGCAACAAGTCGGGCCTGCACTGGGACATGGTCTGCGACCTCCGCCCCGACCCCGCGATGGGCCTCCCGGGCGGCCTGATCGAGGCCGACGGCGAGGTCTTCAGCCGGGACGGGGAGATCCTGGTGCCGGGGTGGGGGGGCTGACTGGCCCACGGCCGGCAAGAATGCTGGTATTTCCCGAACACGACGCTTGCGGCGGCCCGGGCCGGGGGTATGCTGCACGAACCGAGACCGATCATGCCGGTCGGCCGGGGCGGCGGGATGCGCGTGGAGGGCAGGGCGATGAGGCAGACGAGGACGCAGACAACGACGCAGAAGATGACGCGGATTCTGGCGGCGGTGGCGGTGCTGGTGCTGAGCCTCGCAACGCCCCGGGTTGACGCCGAGCCCTGCGGCCTGGGGTGGACGGCGGGGTTCTATTCTCCGGGCATCGACGGCACTGTTCGTGCCCAGGCTGTCTTCGATGATGGCTGCGGCCCGGCGCTCTATGTCGGCGGCGAGTTCACCGACGCCGCAGGAATCACCGTCAACGGCATCGCCCGGTGGGACGGCGTGCACTGGTCCACTGTCGCCGGTCCGCTCGGTCTCGGCCTCAGCGAGGATGTCTTTGCCTTTCCCGTCACGGTCCACGCCCTGGCGGTGTTCGACGACGGCACGGGCCCGGCCCTGTACGCGGCCGGTGCGTTCAGCACCGCGGGCGGCGTCACGGTCAACAACATCGCTCGCTGGAATGGCTCGAGGTGGTCCGCCCTGACCGCGCCGGGCGGAACAGGTGTTGGGGACTATGGGTTCTCGTCCTCGGTCTACGCTCTCACGGTATTCGACGACGGCACGGGCCCGGCCCTGTACGCGGGTGGCTCGTTCCGCACCGCCGGTGGCGTGACGGTCAACCGCATCGCCAAGTGGGACGGTGTCGCCTGGTCGCCCCTGACCGGCCCGTCCAGCACGGGCGTGACCAAAACGGTCCGCGCCCTGACGGTGTTCGACGACGGCACCGGCCCGGCCCTGGTCGCGGGCGGCGAGTTCTCCGCTGCCGGCGGCGTGGAGGCGAACTTCATCGCCAAGTGGGACGGCAGCGAC
>DAINDF010000007.1:126647-208729 GCA_036732005.1 Phycisphaerales bacterium | reverse complement strand
CACCACCCGCCGCTTCAGCGGCGCGTGGTGCCCCCACCGAATCCAAGCACGCCACACCCACCTCCCCCTCTCCACCCACCACCTCCACCTCTGTGCCCGCTGCGCCTCTGTGGTCAAATGAATTCCCGATCGTCCTCGGACCTCGGTGCCGTGGTTCATCCCGAAGGGTGAACCACGAAGGGACGGCGTGCCCCCCATCCGCCGTCACGCTCCGAGATGACCGCGGGCTCCGAGCACAAAAGGGACCAGAGATCGGCCTCACACCAGCCCGAATGGGTCGACCCACAAGCAGCGGTGCCACGACCCGCCCAAAGGGCGCGTCGTGCGCATCGGTGCCACGACCCGCCCGAAGGGCGCGTCGTGCGGCCCTCGCGGGCGTTGGATCCACGCCACGGGCCGCCGGCACCGCGCGTGCCGGCGCGACCGGCAAACGCGCTGCGGACAACCACAGCGCGCATCAGACCTCGATCAAGACTTTGATCTGAGAAGGCTCCCCCGCGGCCCGCAACGCCGAGACCGCGTCGCCCAGCTTCGCCCGCTTCGTGATCAGGCTCGTCACATCGATCCGCCCCGACGCGAGCACGCCCACCGCGTCCGCCGCAGAACCGCACCGGGCCCCGTAGATCTCGATCTCGTCCCGGATCACCGGCGTCAGGTCCACCCCCGCACCCTCCCCCTGCGCCCCGGGCAGCGGGATCGGCTCGGTCCGCAGCACGATCTTCCCGCGGGGCCGCACCATCCCGACCGCCAGCGCGAAGTCCTCCGCCGAGCCCGTGCACACGATCACCACATCCTGATCGCCGCGAAGCCCGACCTCGGAAAGGTGCCGGTGGCGCACCCCCCAGCGCTCCGCCAACTCGTACCGCTCGGGCCGGCGCCCCAGCAGCCGCACCGTGTTGTTCAGGGGCTCCATCACCTGCGCACACAGCAGCGCGGACAGATTGTCCCCGATCACCGTCACGAACCCCTTGCGCTCCAGGTGCACGATCCGAGACGCGTGCACCGCCCCCGCCAGCGGCTCGGCAAACACCGCCGCCTCGTCCGACACGCCCTCGGGAACCCGCGCGAGATTCGACGCCGGCAGGGTGAATCGCTCCGCGAGGCACCCTTCCTTGCCCACCAGCCCCAGCACCCGCCGGTCGGGCGCGTGGTTGCCCAGACCACGCCGAGCAAGCTCGCTCGACGCGTCCGCGATGTTGATGTTCCCCACCACCCGCGCCCCGCGCCACCGCGCGTCCACGCCCTCCCCCAGGCCCTGCACCACGCCAACGAACTGGTGCCCCATCACCCCTTCGAAGGGGATCTCGCCCCGCGCCACCGCCAGGTCGCTCGCCCCGATCCCAGCAAGCGTCGGGCGGATCACCACCTCGCCCGGGCCCGCGGAGGGCTCCGGCGAATTCTGGTCGAGAAACACATCACCCCCGCGACGGCGGACCGCTCTCATGCGCACACTCCACGCCCAGAAATCAAGAGTCGAACCGGGGCTCCAGCCCCACCGGCACCGATTCGGCCTCCAGCGGCGGAGGCGGCATGAACGGCAGCCACTCGTACCAGATCTTGTCCCGGTCGAACCCAGGATAGGTGTACACACGCCCCGCCTCGAACGGACGGCTCGTCCCCTCGAGCCAGACCAGCCACGACGCCGGCTCGTACCCCAGGTTCTGACCCGTCAGCACCTCGAGCGCCGTCAGCGTGTTGTGGTTCACCGAAAGGCTCGGGTCGTTCAGCGCCGCGATCAGCGATTGCAGCACCCGCGACTCGCGGTACTGACCCAGCGCGTGCGCCGCCTCGGCCCGAACCGCCGCGTGCGGCTCGTTCTCAACCTTGAGCCGATCGATCAGCGGGCCGATCGCCACCGGGTTGTGCAGCCGTTGCAACGCCCGCGCCGCCTCCATGCGCACAAGCCACTCGCTGTCCGCGAGCCGCTCGACAATCAGCGGCACATGCTCCGGCAGGCCCTGGATCCCCAGCGCCCGCACACCCACCTGCCGGACCCCCGAATCCGGGTCCTGTGCCGCGTCCTCGAACAGCCTCAAATAGGGCGCCTCACCCGAAAAGGGCTGGTTGGCGAGCAGCGCCGTCCCGCGATAGCGTTTGTCCGCATCGAACTCGTCCAGCGCCAGCGCCACCGCGTCTTCAGGGGCGGGGGGCTGGACCAACGCGAGCACACTCTTGGCCCCGCGGGCGTTCTCGAACCCCTCGCACCCCGAAAGCCCGGCCGCCGCCAGAAGGACCACCGGCATGCACGCCCAGCCCGTCACCCGTCGCTCAAGCCTCATGCCGCGAGTATACAGGCCGCTCCGGGCCACCATCGCCGCCGCGATCGCCGCTTCCCTCGTCGGGTGCGCCGCCCCACGGTCGTCCCAAACCGCCGCGCCCGATTTTCAGGCGCCGCTCGACCCGGTCGAGGCGTCGGCGATCCTCAGCCCCGGGCCCCGCGTCGACCTCCTCGTGGTCAAGGACCCCCGCACCGGCGAGCTCCTCGGCGAGGAGACCCACACCGCCAACGCCCCCGACGACCGCGGCGTCTGGACCACCGTCGCCCAGCGCGACGCCGAGCCCGCGCGCACGACCTCGTTCCGCCGCGACCCCGACGGCACCGTGCGCATGGAGTGGTCGCGCGCGCCCAAGGACACCGAACCCGGGGGCCCCGTCCGGCTCTTCGTCTTCGACCCTCCCCTCGGGATGTACCCCCCCGTTCTCGAGCCCGGCTCCGTGTTCGAAGACCGCACCCGCCTGACCGAGCGCCGCCCGGGGGACGAGCAGCGCGTCGTGCTCTCGGGCAAGGCCGTGCGAAGGGTCTCGCTCATCGGCCCGGATCACGCCGACTGGCCCTTCGACGATCGGCAGGGCCGCGCCGTGGTCGCCGAGATGCGCATCGAGGTCGGCCCGGCGGTCGCGACGGTGCTCTCCACGACGCATCTCCCGCCGGAAGGCCCCGCGGGGGCGGAATTGGTGGATTACTCGGTCCGTGTCCTCGGGCTGCGTTTCAAGCACGAGCGCACGCTGCTGGTGCCCGCGGGCCTCGGCGGCGATCAGGCCTCGAAATTCTGAGGCGGGCGGAGCGACACGGGGGGTCCGAGGACCTCGCTCAGGATGATCGCTTCCCGGAGGCGGCGGCTGTCGCGCACCGCCGACGCGATCCCGACCCCGCCCAACGCGGCACCCTGCCGAGCCGGCGCGGGCCCACGGGGCGCCGCGGGCGCGGACGCGGGTCGCGCCTCCGCCGCGGCGAGGGCCTCGGCCCGTTCGGCGGCCGCCGCCCGTTCGTACTCCGCCTTGCGGGCCCTCAGCTCGGCCTTGCGCCGCTCGAGTTCCGCCTTCCGGGCGGCGTCCTTCGAGCCCCGGGAGGGCTCGGGCTGGAACGGGGTCCGGGCCTGGGGCGGGGTCTGCACCCGTACGGGGGCGGGAACGGACGAGCCGCGGGCGGGCCCGCCCTGCCGCACCGGAACGGGGGTCTGACGGGTCTGGGCGGCCCGGGCGGCGGCCTCGCGCTGCCGGCGACGCAGTTCCTCCAACTGGGCCTGCCGCTGCCGGGCGAGTTCTTCCATGCGGGCCCGCCGCTCCCGTTCGAGCGCGATCTTCGGGTCCACCTCCGGTTCGAGGGGGCGGCCCGTCCGCAGCGACTCGGCCCGCTGACGCTTGCGTTGCTCCTCGATCCGCCGCTGCTCGGCGTGGACCTTGATCTGCCGCGCGATCGCGCTGATCACCGGCCCGGCGATCACCAGCACGAACACGAGAATCTGGACGATGCTCGAGAGATTGCCCACGGCCCAAGTCTATCGGCTCACAGAGGCCCCGGTCACGGTCCCGGGTTCGGGGGCCCCCGGCGGCCCGAGCGGGACGATCGCGGGCGCGCCCTCGGCGGTCTGGAGCCGGGCGAATCGGACGCCGAAGACCGGGGCGAGGCACTCGGGGGACAGGACCTTCTCGGCGGGGCCGGAGGCCGCGACACGCCCGGCGGGGTCGAGCAGGACTGCGCGGTGGGCGAACCGCGCGGCGAGGGAGAGGTCGTGGATGACGACAAGGCACCCGAGCCGCCGCTCGTCGGCGTGCGCGCGCAGCAGGGCCAACGCCTCGACCGCGTGTTTGGGGTCCATGGCGCTCACGGGCTCGTCGGCGAGCAGGACCCCGGGCGTGTGCCCGAGTTGGGTCAGGGCGCGGGCGAGCGAGGCCCGCTGCTGCTGCCCGACGCTCAGATGGGCGAACGGCTCGGAGGCACGGTCGGCCAGCCCCACCCGGGCGAGGGCCTCGTCCGCGTCCCGGGGGCGCGACCGCCCGGCGGCGATGAGCCCGAACCGGACGACATCGCGGGTGGTGAACCCGAAGGCGACGCCGGGCCTCTGGGCGATGTAGGCCAGGCGGCGGGCGCGCTGGGGCGGGCTCCAGGCCTCGACGGGGCGGCCGTCGAGCAGGGTCCGCCCCGCGGTCGGACGGCGAAGGCCCGCGAGCACCCTGAGCAGCGTGGACTTGCCGCACCCGTTGGGCCCGACCAGCGCGACCACCTGCCCCACGGGCACGGCCAGCGAGGCGTCGTGGAGCACCTGGCGCCCCGGGCGGTAGGCGAAGCAGATGGACTCGGCGGCGAGCATCGCATGAGCCTAGGGGAGCACAGGCAGCCCTCCCGGGGCTAGGCTTGGCGATTCCAGACCCCGGGAGGCCTCATGGGCAACGGCAGGACGGACACGGGCGGGCCGATCGCGATCACCGGCGGCAGCGGGTTTGTGGGGCGGCACCTGGTGCGCCACCTGCTCGCGCGGGGCCGGGCGGTGCGAGTGCTGACGCGGGACCCCGCCAGGGCCGCGACCGTGTTGCCCAAGTCGGGCGAGGTTGGGGTGATTGCGGGCGACCCGTTCGACGCGGCGGCGATGGGGGCGCTGCTGGACGGCGCGGGCGGGTGCGTGCACCTGATCGGGATCATCCGCGAGGCGTCGAGCGGGCAGACCTTCCGGCGCGTGCATGTCGACGCGACGCGGGCGGTGGTGGAGGCGTGCGCGGCGGCGGGGGTCCGCCGGTATGTGCACATGTCCGCGATCGCGGCGGACCCCCTCGGGAGGGCGGCGTACCAGCGCACCAAGTTCGAGGGCGAGCGGGTGGTCGAGGCGAGCGGGCTGGACTGGACGATCATCCGCCCCGGGCTGATCCACGGCCCGGACGGGGAATTCACGCAGATGGCCAAAGGCTGGGCGGAGGGGCGGCGGTTCCCGTTCGTGGTGATGCCCTATTTCTTCCGTGTCGAGCAGGAGGGCACGCCGAGCCCGGTGAACCCGCCGAGGCTGGTCGACCCGGTGGTGGCGCCGGTGCATGTCGAGGATGTCGCCCGGCTGTTCGCGGACGCGTTGGAGTCGCCCGAGGCGGTGGGGGAGATCTACCGGGTCTCGGGCCCCGAGCGGGTCTCGTTCCCGGAGATGCTGCGGTTCTTCCGCGACAACGCGCCGCACGGCAAGCGCGGGATGCCGGCGGTGGGGATCCCGGGCGTGCTGGCGGCGGCGAAGGCGATCGGGGCCAAGGCCCTGGGCCTGGGCGGGCTGCTGCCCTTCGACGCGGGGATGGCGCTGATGGGCGAGCAGGACGCGGTCTGCGACAACGGGAAGGCGCACACGCACCTGGGCTTCGAGCCGCGCGGGTTCAGGGAGAGTGCGCGGGAGTACCTGGCCGGGTGAGCGATCGTCCGGGTCGCGACCGGCATGGCCCGCGGCGTGGTCTGGGCGTTCCCACTACGCTCTTGCCATGGCTTTACGCTTCCAACACCGCGTCCTTCAGCACCTCCGTCACCCGACCTACGAGCCCAAGGCGATTGGGCCGCTCGCGATCGAGCTGGGGTTCAAGGACGATCTCAAGGGTTTCAAGGAGGCCGTGTTCGCCCTGCGCGACGAGGGGAAGGTGGCGATCGACGACGACGGTCGCGTCACGCTGCCGCACCTTGCCGATTCGGGCGAATTGACCGGGATCTTCCGGGGCTCGGCGAAGGGGTTCGGGTTCGTCGAGCCGGAGATCAAGAGCGTGGACGGGGACATCTTCGTCCCCGAGGACGCGGTGAACGGGGCGCTCTCGGGAGACAAGGTCCGCGTCTCGTACGGGCGTGATTTCCGCCGCGAGAAGCGGCTGGGGACGCTCGGCAAGCAGTTCGCGGGCGAGGTGCTCGAGGTGCTGCAGCGCCGCCGGGCGAACTTCACGGGGGAGATCGGCAGGCAGGGGGAGATCTGGCTCGCCTACCCGGACGGGAAGGAGCTGACCGACCCGGTCGTGGTCCGCGACGCCGAGAGCAAGAATGTCAAACCGGGCGACAAGGTCGTGCTCGAGATCATTGAGTATCCCGAGGGCAACGCGCTCGCCGAGGGCGTGATCACCAAGGTTCTGGGCGAGGCGGGTCGGCCCGATGTCGAGACGCAGGCGGTGATCGCGGCGTACTCGCTGCCCGAGGGGGAGTTCGAGGAGGACTGCGTCGAGCAGGCGAGGGCGGCGAGCGCGGAGTTCGACCGGCAGGTCCGCGAGTGGGAGAGCCGCGGCCCGGTCGCCCTGGGGGAGTTCGACGAGGCGGGGCGGGCGGACATCACCGATGTGTTCATCGCGACGATCGACCCGCCCGACGCGAAAGACTACGACGACGCGATCAGCATCCGGCGGCTCTCGCGGGACGCCGATGGGATGGACGGGTGGGAACTCGGCGTGCACATCGCGGATGTGGCGCACTTCATCCCCGCGGGGGGCCCGCTCGACGAGGAGGCGTACGAGCGGGGAAACTCGTGCTACCTGCCGAGGCTGGTGATCCCGATGCTGCCCGAGATCCTCTCCAACGGGATCTGCTCGTTGCAGGAGGGCGTGCCGCGTTTCGCGAAGACGGCGTGGATCCGCTACGACAAGCAGGGAAATGTCCGTGGGCAGCGGGTGCAGCAGACGCTGATCAAGAGCGCCAAGCGGATGACCTATCTTGAGGCCCAGGCGCTGATCGACGGGGACCTCGAGGAGGCGAAGAAGCACGCCAAGACCGAGCCGAACTACACCGAGACGCTGCTCTGGACGGTCCGGGAGATGAACGCACTGGCCCGGGTGATCGAGGCCCGGCGGCACCGGCAGGGCATGATCTCGCTGGAATTGCCCGATGTGAACCTGATCTTCGACGAGAACGGGCATGTCGTCGACGCCGAGCAGGAGGACGACGCCTACACGCACAAGCTCATCGAGATGTTCATGGTCGAGGCGAACGAGGTGGTCGCGCGGCTGTTCGAGCGGCTGGGCGTGCCGCTGATCCGCCGGATCCACCCCGAGCCCGTGCCGGGCGAGGTCGAGCACCTGCAGAAGGCGGCGACCGTCGCGGGGTTCAAGATCCCCAAGAGCCCGACGCGCGAGGAGATGCAGGGGCTGCTCGACTTCACGCGGGGCACGCCGGCGGCCCGGGCCGTGCACATGGCGGTGCTGCGGACGCTGACCAAGGCGGAGTATTCCCCCGCGCTGATCGGGCACTTCGCGCTGGCGAGCGAGGCGTACGCGCACTTCACCAGCCCGATCCGGCGGTACGCGGATCTGACCGTGCACCGCGCGATCGAGGCCTTCCTGCGCCGCACGCGCAACGGGGAGGACCTGCCCCGGGACGACGACGGGTGGAAGCGGCTCGGCGCGAGCCTGCGGGACGACCACGACTGCCCGCCCGAGGCCGCCCTGGTCGAGATCGGGCGGCACATCACCGCGACCGAGCAGAACGCCGAGAGCGCCGAGCGCGAGCTTCGGCAGTTCCTGGTGCTGCAGTTGCTCAGCGAGAAGCACATCGGCGATGTCATGCGGGGCGTGGTCACCGGGGTGACGCCACGCGGCGTGTTCGTGCAGATCGACAAGTACCTCGCCGACGGGATGATCAAGAAAGAGGACCTGCCTGGGGATGTGACGCGCGACGCCCGCCCGCCGCGGTGGGGCATGGACCCGAAGACCGGCGCGCTGGTCGACGCCAACAGCGGGCGGAGCTACAAGATGGGCGACATGTTCGATGTCGTCATCGCCGCCGTGGACCTGCAGCGCCGGCAACTGGAGTTGCAGGTCGCCGACCCTGAGGGAAGGGCCGCTGGCAAGGCAAAGGCGACGGGCGGGCTGAAGCTGTCGCTGGGCGGCGACGCGGGGGGCATCGGCGAGAGCCACGGCGCTGGCTTCAAGCAGAAGATGCCGGGCGACAAGCGCCGCAGCATGAAGAGCAAGCGGCGCGACAATGGCAAGAAGGACTTCCGGGACGACAGGAAGGGCAAGGGGAAGCGGCAGTGAGAGGGAGGCGGCCGTGCCATCGCACCTGATCGGCCCGCGCACCGACCGACTCTTCCATCGCGCGATGACGCCGGGCGACGCGGACGCCTTCTTCGCCCTCAATTCAGACCCCGAGGTGATGCGTTTCACGGGCGAGCCGCCGCTCTGTTCGCTCGGGCAGGCGAGAGAGGCGATCGAGGCGTACCCGGATTTCAGAGTCCACGGCTTCGGCCGCTGGGGTTGTTTTCTCCGCGTCCCGGATGCCGTGACCGGATCTTCCGCGGGCGCGATGATCGGGTTCTGCGGGCTCAAGCGGCTCGCCGAGTTCGATGCGGTCGATGTCGGGTTCCGGTTCCTGCCGCAATACTGGGGGCGTGGGTACGCGACCGAGGCGGCCCGCGCATCGGTTGCATTCGGGTTCGGCACGCTCGGGCTCGACCGCATCATCGCGCTCGTCCTCCCGGAGAACGGCGCGTCCATCCGTGTCATCGAGAAACTGGGGATGCGGCGCGTGGGGCGGTCCGGCTGCCAGGGGCTCGACGCGCTCCGGTACGAGGTTCTCCGTGTGGACGCCCAGGGAATCTGAAGGCCCGGGCTATTCCGTCAGCGCCCCCAGCAGCGGCTCGCGGAACGCGTCCGCCTGCGGGTCGTAGAAGCCGAAGCCCGCCGCCAGTTCCCAGTAGCCCCAGCCCACGCCGTGTTGCTCGGCCGATTCTCGCACGGCCCGCGTCCACCTCGCCCGCGAGTCCATGTCCGCCGCGCTGAACGCGCCGAACTCGCCGAGGTAGAGCGGCAACTCGCGTCGCTCGGCCCAGCGGGCGGCCCGCCCGAGGGCCCGCTCGATGTCCTCGCGCGCCGTCATCACGATCGGCTCGATCCGGTTCGGCCCGCGGCGATCGGTCTCGATCCGCAGGCCCGTGAGCACGAACTCGCCCACCGGGTTCGGCGTGGCGTTCTGGAGGATCACCCGGTCCACCGGCGGCAGACCCGCGGGCAGGTCGACCGTGTACTCCGCGGGCGTCGCGCCCGTCTGCACCGTCACCGCCTCCTCCCAGCCGTCGCTCGCCGCGACGACCCGCAGGCTCACCGCCCGGTCGACGCCGAAGACGATCCGTCGAAGGCCGGGCACCGGGGTGTCCCGATGACAGAACAGCCCCGCCCAGCCCTGCTGATAGGTCACGCCCAGCCCGGTTGGTGTCGGGGCGACGGCCGTGCCCCAGGACCAGTTGTCCCAGGGGCTCCCGATCCGGTGTGTCTCGCCCGTCCATGTCGTGCCGACAGGCGGGCTCGGGTCGACCCAGGTCGCGCCCTGGTGCGTGAACTCGAAGGGGTCGTAAAAGTGAACCGTCGCGATCAGGCGTCGGTCCGGCGGCGGGTCGAATGAGGTCAACGCCCCGATCGAGTTCCACCGCACCGGCCCCGCGAGCACCCGCCGCGTCGGGTTGGTCTGGCGGATCACCGCCAGCGCGTCGGCGAGGTACGCGTTCCAGAGCGCCGGGTCGTCGTTGAACGCGCCGTGCGGCTCGTTGAGCACCTCGAAATACACGCCCTCGGGCCTGCCCTGCATCGCCGCGGCGATCTGGCCCCAGATCGCCAGCGCCCGGGGCTTCTCGGCCACCGGGTCGGCGTTGAGCGCGTCGTAGTGGTGCACATTGACAATGATCCTCAGCCCGCGCGACAGCGCCTCATCGACGCACCAGTTCACGCGCGCCATAAACACCGGATCGATCGTGTAGGGCGGCGTGAGCCCCGCGTGGTGCGTCCAGCTGACCGGCAGGCGGATGTGGTCCATCCCCGCGTCCACGACGCGGTCGAAGAAGACCTCCTGCACCGTCAATCCCCAGTCGCCCTCGTTGGGCGCTTCGAGCATGTTCCCGAAGTTCACCCCCCGGCCCAGCCCCGGATCGAACAGGGCCGCGGGGCGAGCGGCCCGCGGGCGGGTTGCCGCCCCCGGGTTCGCCGCGGTCTGCCCGAACGCCGCGAAGGCCGCCAGCACGAGTGCGAGGTACGCCGCGGCAGATCGGTTCACGGGCTCTCCTCTCGGTGGCGGTCCGGGCGGGGCCGGTCCGCTGGCTTCCTCAGAGTCTACCGGGAATCCAACCCGGCTCATCGCGCGGTAGGCTCAGGACATGAACTTGCGGCTTACCTGTTTCGCCCCGTCGGCTCTGATCGCCGCCTCGATGCTGCCCGCCTGCGCGTCGGCGCCGCGGTCCGACGCGGATGCGCCCACGGTTGCGACGCTCGCGCGATACCTCACCGGGTCCTTTTCCTCCGCGGCCCAGGCGGTTTCCGATCCGGAGAATTTCCGGGACATCCGCCTGCACGCGGTCGAGATCTGGACGCATCGCCTCGACGGGCCCTGGCTCTATGTCGAGCAGGCCGCGGCCGAGTCGCTCGCCCGCCCGTACCGCCAGCGGGTCTACCGCCTCAGCGAGCCGGGGCGCGGGGTCTATCGCAGTGAGGTCTACGCGATGCCCGACCCGCTCCGATTCGCGGGGTGGTGGCGCACGCCCGAGCGATTCTTCGGCGCGCTCACGCCCGACGAACTCGACCCGCGGGAGGGCTGCTCGATCGAGATGACCTATCGCGACGGCGTCTTCACGGGTGGGACCATCGGCACGGGGTGCGAGAGCACCCTCCGCGGGGCGGCCTACGCCACGAGCGCCGTCGAGCTCTTCCCCGACCGCCTCGTGACCTGGGACCGCGGCTTCGACGGCGAGGACCAGCAGGTCTGGGGCGCGACCGAGGGGGGGTACATCTTCCTGCGGCTCGAAGACAAGGCCCCGAACGCCGCGCCGTGGCCATGACCATTGGCGCAGCACCCCATTCCGGATAGGCTCGCCTCTCTCACCCCCACACGGAGCCCCGAGATGCCCGCGATCGACCTTGCTGTTCTGGTCCCGTTCGTGCTCCCGGCCCAGTTGGCGCCGTTGTCGATCGGTCCGGCCTCGGCCGATCCGCTGCCGCGTTATTTGACCCCCGCCGAGGCGGCCCTGGTCGCCGAGAACCCCATCCGGGCCGAGGGGCTTCGTGGGGCCGCGATCCCCCAGGGCCCGGTGCACTGCGTCGCCGAGTACGAGCCGATGGAGGGGATCCTGATGGCCTACGAGGGCTCCTCGGGCTGGCTCACGATCCTCCGGACCATGGCGTCGCACATCACCACCTCGGGCGACGCCAATGTCTATGTCATCTGCGACACCCCCAGCGAGGCGAACACGGTGCAGAGCGCGATGGCCGCCTCGGGCGCCGACCCCGCCCGCGTCTTCACCTTCGTCCGCACCACCGATTCGATCTGGATCCGCGACTACGGCCCGCGCTACATCTACGAGGGCGGCGTGCGCGCGATCGTCGACCACACCTACAACCGCCCCCGCCCCAACGACAATCTCCTCCCCGACTTCTGGTCGCAGACGCGGGGCGAGACGCAGTACCAGATCCCCCTGGTGCACGGCGGGGGCAACTACCACCTCTCCGCCCTGGGCGATTCCTACTCGACACGCCTGATCGCCAACGAGAACCCGGGCCTCACAGACGCGCAGATTGTCGGCCTGTGGCGCGACTACCAGAACCTCGAGACCTCGCTCGTCACGCCCTTCCCCTCCAGCGTCGACTCCACCCAGCACATCGACATGTGGATGCAGGTCATCGGCGACCGGGCCGTTGTCATCGGCGACTATCCGCTCGCCCCGGGCTCGGCCCACGACCAGGCCGCCGACGCCCAGGCCGCCGCCATGCAGGCCGCGGGGTACACCGTCACCCGGGTCAACAACATCGGCAACCCCGGCGCGACGCACTACACCTTCACCAATGTCGTCATGTGCAACGACATCGTGCTCCTCCCCGAGTACGACAACATCCCCGCCACCTACAGCCAGCAGGCCCTCGCCGCCTGGCAGGTCGCCCTGCCCGGCAAGCAGATCATCCAGGTTGATTGCGACGCGATCGTCACCGCCGCGGGCGTGATGCACTGCATCGTCATGCATGTGCCCGCCAACTCGGGCGGCGTCGACCCCGTCGCCTGGGTCAGCGCGCCCAACATCTTCGATTCCTACGACCCGGGCCAGCAGGTCGAGGTCACCTGGCGATCAGACGACGACGGCGCGTTCTTCGGCGAGGGCGTCGAGAGCGTCGACCTCCTCCTCAGCACCGACGGAGGCGCCACCTTCCAGCCCCAGCTCACCGGGCTGCCCGACACCGGCTCGGCCCTCTGGACCGTCCCCAACACCGCGACGACCGAGGGCGTCCTCCGCGTCCTCGTCCGCGACGCCGACGGCAACACGGGCTCCGACGACACCGACGAGCTCTTCGTCATCAACGGCGACCCCGCCTGCAACCCGGCCGACATCGCCTCGCCCTTCGGCGTGCTCGACCTGGCCGATGTCCAGGCCTTCATCGCGGCCTTCACCACCGCCGACCTGCTCGCCGACCTGGCGCCCCCGCTGGGCGTGCTCGACCTCGCGGATGTGCAATTATTCGTGGCGTCGTTCACTGCAGGATGCCCATGAAAGAACTGCCTGCCACTTTCTTGTCTCCTACTCCACGAAACCACACGATCCGATCTTTGAGTATTATCGAGAGAAGGCGTCTTCGATAAATTTAAACAGTGCGAAACCAGAAGTGGTTGCATGCATTGATTCGTCTACAATATTTGATTCATGGAATGATTTCAATCCACGATGAGAAGTAAAAAAGAAAATCGGAATATGCAATCCACTTTCTCGGATTTTCTTAGCCAGTTCCAGGCCCGCTGACGGCACAAACCGATCATTCTCTACACGACCCATATCAGTTATTACGACGTGATAATTCTCCGAGCAGGCCAACTCGTCGAGTGCCTCTCGTGTCGAGAGCACCTCGCGAATGTAGTATCCGTCATTTCGCAATTTCTCGGCCAGAAATGCATTGTTTGCTGGCTGATCATCGCACCAAAGCAATCTCCTGGATCGCAAGCGATCTTCTGATGGGGCAGCCAATTTCGCTTTGGCCAAGTCCCCGCTCTCGGACATGATCTTTTTGGTGGAATCAGATCCTGCTGGATCATATGGGGCATCATTTTCAATATTCTTCATTCTCTGCTCGACATTCCTGACTGCGTCGAGCAAGTCGTTGACCTGCGAGGCAAGCTGATTTGATACATCCTGCACGGTAATTTCTTTATCACCGACTTTGATAGTCCAACTCCGGTCGCGCAGAACCTTCTTGAATTCTGGAAGCAGTAGAACGATTGTGCACCCAATCAGGATTGGCCATAGTACGACCCCCAACAACTCAGAGAATGCACGGAGCCAATCAACGCCCGCTGAAACCGTGCCGGTTGCTGCGACAGTGATTGTCACTTGTTTCCCTTCTTCCGGAGCCTGTGGCGGGTTCCAATCCCTGCCTTTATCCTACCAGACACAAGCGCCTTTGGGCATTTGTTACCGCCCCGGGCCCCGTATCATCGCCCATGAGCCACCCCATCGACGACGCCGTCCTCGAGCTGATCTCCGCCCAGGACCCCGACGCCGGCGCGATCCTCGCCCGTGAGCAGGAACGCCAGGCCCACACCATCGAGCTGATCGCCTCCGAGAACCACGCCTCCCCGGCCGTCGTCCACGCCGCCGGCACCTGCTTCACCAACAAGTACGCCGAGGGCTACCCGGGCAAGCGCTACTACGGCGGCTGCGCCCACATGGACGAGGTCGAGACCCTCGCCCGCGAGCGCGCCAAGGCCCTGTTCAACTGCGGGTTCGCCAATGTCCAGCCTCACTCGGGCGCGCAGGCCAACATGGGCGTCTTCATGGCCCTTCTCCAGCCGGGCGACACCTTCGCCAGCCTCGTGCTCAAGGACGGCGGGCACCTCTCCCACGGCATGAGCCTCAACTTCTCCGGCAAGTACTTCAAACCCGTCCACTACCCCCTGCACTACAACCCCGACCACCCCCGCCACGAGCAGATCGATTACGACGCCGTCCGCAGGGTCTGCCGCGAGCACAGACCCAAGCTCCTCCTCTGCGGCTACTCCGCCTACAGCCGCACGATCGACTTCGCGAAGTTCCGCGAGATCGCCGACGAGGTCGGCTGCCTGCTCATGGCCGACATCGCGCACATCGCGGGCCTCGTCGCCGCCGGCGAGCACCCCAGCCCCTTCCCGCACTGCCATGTCGTCACGACGACGACGCACAAGAGCCTCCGCGGCCCCCGCGGCGGGCTGATTCTCACCAACGACGAGGAGATCTTCAACCAGACCAACAAGGCCCTCTTCCCGGGCGTGCAGGGCGGGCCGCTCATGCACATCGTCCTCGCCAAGGCCGTCGCGTTCGGCGAGGCGCTCAAGCCCGAGTTCAAGGACTACCAGAAGCGTGTCCGCGCCAACGCACGCACCCTCGCCGCCGCCCTCACCGAGCAGGGCTACCGCATCTGCTCGGGCGGGACGGACAACCATCTGATGCTCGTCGACCTGACCGCCCGGCACCCGGAACTCACCGGGCGCGACGCCGAGACCTGGCTCGAAGCCGCCGGCATCATCTGCAACAAGAACGGCATCCCCGACGACCAACGCAAGCCCATGGTCACCAGCGGCATCCGCCTGGGCACCCCCGCGACCACCACCCGCGGCTTCGGGCCCGAGCAGATGCAGCAGATCGCCGCCTGGATCGACCGCGTGCTCGGCTCGGGCCTCGCCGGCGAGGACAAACGCACCACCGAGTCCAACCTCGTCCGGGGCGAGGTCCGCGCCCTCTGCGAGCGATTCCCGATGCCCGGGGCGGCAACCGCGGGGGTGTGAACACGCATGTCCGATCCGATGATGCCGCCGCTCTCCCCCCTCGGCCTCACCGCCGCCGACTTCGCCGCACGCTGGAAACAGGCCGGCCTCCGCGGCGGCGTCGAGGCCGGGCTCGCCGCCTACAGCCGGTTCTACCGCGACGGCGACCTCGACCTTCCCCCGCCCGTCGCCGTCGAGATCGCCCCCATCGTCAAGCGCATGGAAGAGCCCTGCGACGAGGGCCTGACCGTCAAGTTCTGCCAACGCCTCGACAAGAAGATCGGCGACAGCCCAAGCCCCCGCGCCGCCGATCGCCTCCCCCTCGGCATCCTCTCCAGGGACGACCGCGTCGAGCACCTCGACATCGAGACCGTCATCATCCCCATGATCGGCCGCACCCGGCGAAAGACGCACACCATGTGCATCTCCAGCCAGATCGGCTGCGCCATGGGCTGCGAGTTCTGCGAGACCGCCCAGATGGGCCTCATCCGCTCGCTCACCCCCGCCGAGATGGTCGGGCAGTGGTGGGCCGCCCGGCACATGCTTTTAGATCAAGGGAGGGGCAGGCGTCCCGCCTGTCTTCCGTCGGATCTTCTGCACACCGGGGATGACAGGCGGGACGCCTGTCCCACTGAAATCCCGGTGCCTGACAGGCGGGACGCCCGTCCCACTGATGTTCCAGAGCCTGACGGGCGGGACGCCTGTCCCACCGAGGCCGGCAAGATCGAAATCAACAACATCGTCTTCATGGGCATGGGCGAGCCCCT
Source organism: Phycisphaerales bacterium (assembly GCA_036732005.1). GTDB lineage: Bacteria > Planctomycetota > Phycisphaerae > Phycisphaerales > UBA1924 > UBA1926. The sequence continues at coordinate 192,988 of DAINDF010000007.1, read as the reverse complement.
CGACAACCTCGACGCCGTCCTCGAAGCCATCGCCTGCCTCACCGACGACCGGGGCCCGGCCGTCCCCATGAGCAACATCACCATCTCCACCGTCGGGCGCGTCGACGGGCTCCGCCGCCTCGCCGAGGTCGTCAAGCGCGAGGGCTGGAAGCGCCTCGGCCTCGCCCTGTCCGTCAACGCCCCGAACGACCGCGTCCGCGACCAGATCATGCCCGTCAACAAGCGGTGGGACATGGCCGAGCTCCGCGAGGCGATGATCGAGCTCTGCCGCGTCCGCGGCAACCGCAAGGTCCTCTTCGAGTATGTGCTCATCCCGGGCGTCAACGACTCGAGGCAGGACGCGCTCGACCTCGCCGAGTGGCTCCGCCCCTTCACCCGCAACGAGCACCAGAGCCACATCGGCCTGCTCAATGTCATCCCCTACAACCCGCGCCGCAACAGCCCCTGGCCCGCCCCCGACGAGGCCCGGGTGAAGGAGTTCGTCGATTGGCTCGCCGACGCCGGCGTCTTCGCCAAGCGCCGCCGCACCAAGGGGCGGGACCAGATGGCCGCGTGCGGGCAGCTCGGCACCGCCGAGATCCGCCAGCGCCGCTTCACGCCCGCCGACCACAACGCCTGATCCCGCGCCGCTCCCCTTCCCCCCCGGCCCGTCCGCCCGGGTCGGCGGGGGCGCCTCGACCACCCACATCCCTCCCGTCCGCGTTCTGGCCCGCAAGCCCGCCCCGCGCCGCGCGGTATGATCGCGCCCCACGGGAAGAACGAGTGGACGCCTTCACCTACCAACTCGGCGAGCTGTTCTGCGAGACCGTCCGCATGGAGGACATCGCCGCACGGTTCGGCACCCCCGTCGTGGTCTACTCCGCCGCAGCCCTGCGCGACAACGCCCGCCGCGTCCGCGACGCCTTCGCCGAGATCGAGCCCGTCATCCGCTTCCCCGTCCAGGTCCTCCCCAGCCCCGGCGCCCTCCGCACCATCGCCGCCGCCGGCTGCGGCATGGCGGCCCTCAGCGGGGGCGAACTCGAACGCGCCTGGCTCTCCAAAGCGCCCATGACCGAGGTCCACTTCGCCGGCGTCGGCAAGAGCGACGACGACATCCGCGCCGCGCTCGACGGCATCTACAGCCCGCTCTTCCAGGCCGGTGTCACCGTCGACGGAAGGCCCCCGTACTACCGCGGCCCCACCGGGTGGCTCGTCGCCGAGAGCCTTGACGAGATCGACCGCATCGCCGACATCGCCGGCAGCCTCCGCGTCTCCTGCCGCATCGCCCTCCGCGTCAACACCGCGCTCGAAGTCCCGGGCGACGAGACCGTCCCCGAGACCGACGCCGAGAGCAAGTTCGGCGTCCCCCCCTCCGTCGCATTCGACGCCTTCCGGATCTACGAGTTCCGCCCCCATGTCCGCCTCCGGGGCATCGCCTCCCATGTCGGGCAGATCTCCCACGACCTCGAGCAGTACACCGCCTCCGTCCGCAGGCTCCTCGCCACCGCGAGCGACATCCGCAACGACAACCACGCCGTCGACCTCATCGACCTCGGCGGCGGGCTCCCCGCGATCGGCGTCGTCAGCGCCACCCCGGGCCCGGAGGACTACGCCCGGGCCGTCGCCCCGCTCCTCAAGCCCTGGCGCGACGCGGGATGCACCATCGCCCTCCAGCCCGGCCGGGCCTTCGCCGCCTCCGCCGGCGTCATGCTCATCGGCGTCCGCGAGGTCAAGCCCGCCGAGGACCGCCTCATCGTCGTCTGCGACACCGGCCTCAACCCCGCCAACCGACCCAGCGATGTCGACGGCTTCCGACTCGCCTGGCCCATCGCCATCGACCCCAACGCCGAGCCCCCGCGCCCCGGCATCGAGCGGCTCGACACCACAGGCCTGGAATGGTGCGACCTCGTCGGCCCCTCGGGCCGAGAGACCGACGCCATCGGCCGAGGACGACTGATCCCGCCCGTCAAGCCCGGCGACCGCCTCGCCCTCTTCGCCGCCGGCGCCGACGCCCTCGCCGCCGTCCAACGCGGAGGCGACCACGCCCTCCCCGCCGAGGTCCTCGTCGACGGGCGCAATGTCATCCCCCTCCGCCCCCGCACGGGCCTGATCGAGCACCTCGCCCCCGAACTCGGCCCCCTCGAAAAACTCTGAGCCCCCCTCCCCTCTTCCCCTCTCGGTGGGACAGGCGTCCCGCCTGTCTCTCCCCTTCCTCCCCCGCACCCGCGGCGGAGATGCCCCGGCGCAGCCCGGTCGAGTGGGGGTTCTTCGCCCATGCCCCCTTTCCCCGGTGGCACGGCTCGCCGAGCCGTGCTTCCCTCCCCTCCCCCTCTCGGTGGGACAGGCGTCCCGCGTCCCGCCTGTCTCTCCCCTTCCTTCCCCGCCCCAGCGGGGAAGCTGCCCCGGCGCAGCCCGGTCGAATGGGGTGCCTCCGCTTCCGCCCGCCAATGATGCCCACATCACATGCCCCGCTGGATCCGTGCCCATCCCCGCACCCTCCTCGCCCTCTACCTCGCCGCCCTCGCGCTCTCCACGGCGGTGCAGGCCCTCCGCCGGGCCCCCGCCGCACCGCCCCCCGTGCCCGGCCCCGGGTTGGTCGTGCTCCCCGCGATGACCGCCCAGGGCCCGACCCGGGACGAGCAGGGGGTCGGGTTTCTCGAATGGGGCCCGCCCGCCGACCCGCGTCCCCCCGTGCTCCTCCTCCACGGCTCGCCGGGAAGCGCCGACAACTTCACCCGCCTCGGCCCCGCCATCGCCCGCGAGGGCCGACGCGTGCTCGCGATCGATCTCCCCGGCTTCGGCCGCTCCGGGCCCGACGCCCCCGACTACTCCATCCGCGCCCACGCCCGCGCCGTCCTCGCGTTCATGGACGAACTGGGCATCGATCGTGCGCACATCCTCGGCTGGTCGATGGGCGGCGGCGTCGCCCTCAACCTCGCCGATCTCGAGCCGCGACGCCTCGCCTCGCTCACCCTGCTCGGCTCCGTCGGCGCGCAGGAGACCGAGGGCTCCGGGTCCTACCACTTCGAGCACGCCAAGTACGCGCTCGGCTACGCCCTGCTCGTCGGGGGGCCCCGCCTGCTCCCGCACTTCGGCCTCATCGACGACGACGCCGCCAGGCCCTTCCTCCGCAACTTCCTCGACAGCGATCAGCGCCCCCTCCGCGCCGTCATGCAATCGCTCGACACCCCCGTCCTCATCCTCCACGGGCGGCGCGACTTCCTCGTCGCCGACTGGGCCGCCGAGCGCCACCACGAGCAAATACCCACCAGCCGACTCGTGATGACGCCCTACAGCCACTTCATGCCCTTCCTTCAGCCCGAAGAGACCGCCGGCTTCCTCGAGCCCTTCCTCGCGCGGCACGACGCCCCGGGCGTGCCCCCCGAGACCGGCGTGCTCGACCTCGCGCCCCGCCCCGTGCGCACGGGCTTCGCCGGCGCGTTCGACCGCACCCTCACCCACGCCCGCGCCGCGCCCTGGTGGGCGATGGCGGCCTTGTTCGCCCTGCTCGCCCGCCTCCGCCGCGAGACCGCGACGGCGCTCGCCGGCGTCCTCGTCGCCCATGTCGCCCTCGATTTCGGCGTCGCCTTTGTCGGCCTGCTCGTCGGCAGGTCCCTTCACCCCCGCGAGCCCTGGCTCAAGCGCGATGCGCTCTGGGTCCTCGGCCTTCCCCTCTGGACCGGGCTCGCCCTCCTGATCGCCCAGATCGCCGCGGATCCCCGCTCCCCCGTCGATGACCTCGCGCTCCCCGGCTTCGTCGCGTTCGTTACGCTCCTGGCCGTCGTGCTCAATCTCGTCAAGCTCCTCCCCACCCGCATCGGGCGACGCCGCCTCGCCGCGGTGATCGCCCGAACACTCCGACACGAGTGGTGGCCCTCGTGGGCGCTCTACGGGTTGGTCCTTCCCCGGTTCGTGCGCCTGGCGTGCCGGCACCGCTCGCTCACCTGCTGGACATGCATCAACCCCGGCATCCACCCCGGCGGGGGTGTCGTCGGCGAGAGCAAGCAGGACATCCTCCGGGGCTTCAACCACCCCGGTGTTCTCGCCCAGCGACGCATCGAGGCGCACGCAAGCGACCGCGTCGCGCGCGCGCTGGAGCTGGTCGAGACCGACCCCGCTCTCGGAGGCCTCCCCGTCATCGTCAAGCCCGACGCCGGGCAGCGAGGTGCAAATGTCGCGCTCGTGCGCACGCCGGACGACCTCGCCCGCGCCGTCCGCGCCATCCCCGGGCCCGTCGATCTGCAACGATTCCACCCGGGCCCCGCGGAGTTCGGCGTGTTCTGGGTCCGCGACGCGCGCACGGTGGGCGACGAATCGACCGACCGACCCCAGGGCCGAATCCTCGCGGTCACGAAGAAGGTCTTCCCCAGCGTCGAGGGCGACGGGCGACGAACGCTCCGCCGCCTGATCCTCGAGCATCCCCGCTTCAACCTGCAGGCGCCCGTCTATTGCGCCCACCTGCGAACCCGCCTCGACGAGATCCCCGCCGCGGGCGCGCGCGTCACGCTCACCACGGCGGGCAACCACGCGCGGGGGTGCCGCTTCGAGGACGGGGCCCACCTCGTCACCCCCGAACTCACCGAGGCGATCGACCGGATTGCGCGCACCTGGCGGGGCCCCGCCGGCGAGCCGTTCGACTCCGGGCGGTTCGATGTTCGCTGCGCCTCCGAGGCTGACTTCCGGGCCGGCGCCGGCCTTGCGGTCATCGAACTCAACGGCGTCACGAGCGAGGCCACCAATCTCTACGACCCCTCGTGGACGCTCCGCCGATCGCTCGCGATGCTGGGGGATCAGTGGGCCGTCGTCTTCGAACTCGGCGCGGCCCGCAGGGCGCTGGGTGTGCGCCCGTTGGGCGTCCTCGGGCTGCTCAAGGTCGTGCTCCTCGGTCCGGGGGCGGCCCGGCCTCAGAACCGCGCCCGCCCGGCGTAGACGAGCCATTCGACCAGCAGCAACGCCCCCGCGGCGGCGACGAAGAACCACCAGACCTCGACCGGGCCCTCGTCCCCCCCGGGGCCCCTTGCGGCGGCGCCCTCCGCCTCTTCCTGATCTCCCCAGGCCAACGACGACTCGCCCGGGTCCAGCAGGTTCACCGCGAGGCGCTGGGTCTGCCCATTCGCGAATGCGGTGTAGACGCCGGCGCGGGTCGGCGTCCCGAGGGGGATCGCCGCCGATCCCTCCTCGCCCGGGGCGTTGATCGTCCGCGGCACGGGCCCCTCGAGGCGCACCTCGCGGGCGGGCCGTTCCAGCCGCAGCACCGCCTCGGTCGCGGTGTCGAACCAGACGCCGCGGTCCGAGCCCGGCACGAGCCGGTCGAACGCGTTGAGCATGAAGATCGGAAAACTGAAATGCACCGGCCAGTTCGACTGCTCGAGCGCGAAACCTACGACGAGGCGCGGCGTCCCGGCGTCGTCGATCTCGACGATCAGAGGGCCGGTCGCCCCGCGGGCGAGCGTTCTCCGGCTCACCCGGGCGCCGTCGCCAAGCTCGGCGTCGTCCTCGGGCAGGCTGAACCGGTCCGCGACGAGGACCGAGTCGAGCACGACATCGCGCATCACCGGGTGGGCCCGGTCCCAGGCGAGCACGCCCGTCCGCCCCGCGTCTTGCGCAGGGATCGGCGTCGCGTCCCCGAGCCCGGGCCAGGCCGCCCCGAACGAGAGCGTGGGGCGGGCCGGGGCCTCGAGGGGCGCGACGCGGTCGAACACGATCAGGCCGAATCCTTCAAGGGCCGAGCCGCCGCTCCGGGCGAAACGGTCGGCGTCGACCACGCGGAGGCCCGCCGTCCCGATCGCCTCAAGGACATCCAAGAGGAACGGGTCGGCGAGGTCGCGGGTGGAGGCGGGGGCCTTGCCGTCCGCCGGCGCCGGCACGACGAGCAGCGTCGCGGGACGCTCGAAGGGGGGAAGCACCGCCGCGACGCGGTCGTCGGCCTCGAGCGCGTCCTCGTGCTCGAGCGTCACGGTCAGGAGGCCGCCGAGATCGCTGCGGAAGCGGAAGGTCTCCACCGACTCCCCGGGCTCGGCGCCCGCCGCGGGGATCGTCGCCGCCCTTCGCTCCACGGGCGTGTCGTCAAGCCGCACGGCGAGGGGGGCGGCGACCTCGTCGGGGCCCGCGTTGAGCAGGCGCACGAACACGCCGACCATCTCGGGCGACGCGGGGTCTCGTTCGACGGAGAACGCGACGATCCCGGCGTTCGGAGGCCGGGGCGAGATGGGCTCAACCCGTTCGACCCGCGTCGGTTCGCCCGAGGCGAGCGTGCGGGTGTCGAGCGCACCCCCGTCCGAGACGAGCAGGCGGAGGGGGGCCGAAGCCTCGGACTCGTCCTCGTCGCCCGCTCCCGTGGTCAGCGAACGCACGAGGGCCAGCGCCTCGGAGGGCCGGCCCGGCTGGTCGGTCGGCTCGACCGCGTTGATCAGGGTGGCGAAGCGGGAGGAGTCGCGCGTCGGGGGAGCCACGACCTCGGCGCCGGCGGCGAAGGTGACCAGCGTGAACTCCGGGGGGCTTGCCCCGCGGGCGAGGCGTTCGACGGCCGACGCGGCGAGGCGTTTCGCCGCGTCGAGGCGTGTACCTCCGTCGGGCATGTCGCGTGCGTTCATTGAGGCCGAGCGGTCGAGCAGGACGAACACGCTCGAGGCCCGCGTGCCGCCGGCCTCGACCGCGGGCCTGCCGACGGCGATGAGCAGGAGGGCGAGGATGAGCGTGTGCAGCAGGAGCAGCCAGCTCGGGCGGATCCAGCGGAACGGGATGTTGACCTGGAGGTCATGGGCCGCCTGCTCCCAGAGCATCGTCGAGGTCACGCGGAGGGGGCGGCGCCTGAGTTTGAGCAGGTAGAACACGATGAGCGGGGGCACGGTCAGCGCCGCCGCCAGCGCCAGCGCGCCCGGCGCGAGCAGCGTCACGGCGCGGCCTCCGGCGCGGGGATCGGCGACTGGGCCCCGCGGCGCGGGCGGTAGCGTTTCGCGGTGACATAAGTCTCGCGGGACATCTCGCGGGTCGCGTTCGGCTTGAGGATCTTGACATCGCCGAAGTCGACGCGAAGCCGCTCGATCAGCGGGGGGAACGCCTCGCCCTCGAAGACCTTCATGACCAGCGACCCGCCCGGCTTGAGCAGGGCCGGCAGCGCGTCCACGATCGCTTCGCAGAGGCGGATGGAGCGGAAGTGGTCGCCGTGCCCCGAGGTGTTCGGCGCCATGTCGGAGAGCACAACATCCGCGAGTGTCCCCCCGGGCAGCAGCGCCGCCGCGGGGGTCTGGGTGAAATCGCCCTGGATGGTGCGCACATTGGGCCCGAACGACCCGCCGACCGGCTGGAGATCGATGCCGACGACCCGGCCCTCGGGCCCGACGCGCTCGGCGGCGACCTGCAGCCAGGACCCCGGGGCGCAGCCTAGGTCCAGCACCGTCTGCCCGGGGCGGAGGAGCTTGCGCTTGTCGTCGAGCTCGATGAGCTTGTACGCCGAGCGCGCGAGGTATCCCTCGCGCTTGGCCTGCTTGAAGTACCGGTCGTGGAGGGTGCGTCGCGCCATGGTCTGAACCACCGTCCCGGGCACGGCGGGGTCGGGCCCCGGGGAGCCTAGCCGCGCAGGGCGAGGATGAGTTCGATCTGGCCCGTGGGCTGGCCGGTCTGCCGCGCGATCTCGATCGCGCTCATCCCCGCGTCGGCGAGGCGGTAGATGCGTTCGTGCACGCTGTCGGCGGGGCTGGCGGGCCCGGGGTCGATGGGGCCCGGGCGGGGCGGGGCGGCGGGCGCGGCGCGGGCGGATCGCCCGGGGTCGCGCGATTGGAGTTCCCGGAGCGTCCCGATCTTCTCCTCGGCCTCGACGATCAGTTGTTCGAGGCGTTCGGCCTTGCCGTCGAGCATCGCGGCGAGGCGGCGGGTGAACTCGTGGGCATCGACCTTGAACGCCTCGATGTCGGCGCGGTCCTGGGCGCGCGCGCGGATCGCCGCGATCCGCTCCTGCGGGGTCTGGTCCCCCGGGCGGCGGGGGTCGCCGCGGCGGTGCCAGAGCCGGCGCATCAGGATGAAGAGCATCAGCAGCACGCCCCCGGTCATCAGGAGGCCCGGGAGGAGGTCCGTTCCGGTCAGCCCCCCGCCCCCGAAGAACCCGAAGGGGGTGCGGGCGGGCGCGGCCGCCGATTCGCGTGCTTCGTCCTTCTGGAGTTCGACCTGGGTGAGGGCGGCTTCCTCCGCGGCGCGGGCGGCGGCGATCTCTTCCGCGGTCGGCGGCGGGGGGCCGATGGGCTCCTCCCGCGGCGGCTGGATCGGGGGCTCCGCGATCTTGGCGGTCTCGGGCTCTTCCGTGCGCACGAGGGCGGGCATCGGGGTCATCGTACGATGAAACCATGCCGAACGCCGGGCCCGTGCAACTCCCGAGTCGGAAGGATCCGGTCGTCCGCCGCGTGGTGGGCAGGTGGCGGACGCTGGCCGGTGGAACGGCGGTCCGGGATTCGGACCGTCGGACGCTGGTCGCCTGCTCGGGTGGGGCCGATTCGTCGGCGCTGGTGCTGGCGCTGGCGACGGTCGCTCCGGCGCCGGTGGTGGCCCATGTGGTGCACGACCTGCGGCCCCCGGCCGAGGCGCGGGCCGACCGGGACCGGGCGGCGGAGCTCGCGAGGGCGCTGGGGCTGGAGTTCGTCGAGGGCGAGGCGCGGGTCGCGTCAGCGGGGGGCAACGCCGAGGCGAACGCTCGGCGCGCGCGCGAGCGGGCGCTGGCCGACCTGGCGTCGGCGTGCGGGCTGAGGTTCGTTGCGACGGGGCATCACGCGGATGACCAGCTCGAGACGGTGCTCATGCGGCTGCTGCGCGGGGCGGGGCCCCGGGGGTTGTCGGGGATCCGCCCGGCGCGCGCGTTGGGGGGGACGGGGCTCGTGCTGGTGCGCCCGATGCTGGTGGCGACGCGCGAGGAGGCGCGCGAGCTCTGCCGCCGCTGCGGGTGGGCTTGGGCCGAGGACGGGACGAATCGCGACGAGTCTCGGCTGCGGGCGGCGCTGCGGGCGCGGGTGCTGCCTGCGCTGGCGTCGGTCGAGCCGGAGGCGGCGCACCGCGCGGTGCGTGCGGCTTCGGTGCAGGCGTCGGCGCACGCGGCGCTGGTCGCCCGGGCTTCGGCGCTGCTGGATTCGGCGAGGCTGGAGGGGGGGCGGTTGTCGTTCGCGCGGTCGGCGCTGCGGGGTGAGCCGGCGGCGGTGCTGGGGGAGTTGTTGGTGCTGGTTCACCACACGGTTCGGGGGGGGCATCGCCTGGACCGGGTGGGGGAGCGAGCCATCTCATCATGGGTTCGCGCGGTGCGGAGCGGGGAGGGCTCGCCGAAAACCCTTTGTTTTGGGGGGCTTCGGTGCGAGGTTCGGGCGGACCTCGTCATTTTCGAATGATTCTTGGAACAGGATGCTTGTATCGCGTGGCGGGCGAGTTTATGTTCACGCGACGGGTCGCTCGACCCTGACCCTGCGTTCCGGGGAGATCCAGACACCGGCGGGAACGGGGGCCGACAAGGCGGTCGGCTTTCCGGAGCCGTGGCCGCGATGACGACCGTTGGCGGAGGCTGGGCCCGGCCTCTGCGGTGGGAGGTCTCGACATGCCGTCGGATCCACGCCCGGGTGTGCTGCTCGCACTCTTTGAGCAACACTACGAACTCGTGTACCGGTTCGCGAAGCGGTCGCTCGACGCGTCGGCGGCGGAGGACATCGCGCAGGAGGTGTTCGCGCGGTTGCTCCGCTTGCCCGACCTTGCGTCGCGTGAGATCCGTCCCGGGTACCTGATTCAGATCGCCAAGAACCTGATGCGTCGGCGGCATGATTCGGAGCGTCGTTTCGCGCGGCACGCGGCCTCCGCGGAGGCATGCCGCGCCGCGGGGCGGGAGGCCGAGCCTGGCATCGACCGTCCCACGGAGGCGATCCGTCGGGCGGTGGGGGGGCTGGATGATCGCGAGCGGCAGGCGGTGGAGCTGGTGACGCTTCGGGGGCTGTCGTACAAGCAGGCGGCGGCGTCGATGGGGGTCAAGATCACGGATGTGAACAACTGGCGGTACCGGGGCGTTGAGCGGCTCCGCAGCGCGGTGCAGGAGGGGGCGTATGGACGGGCGGAGTGAGGCGGTATCGTCGGAGGCCGCGGCTTCGAAGAAGCGAGCCAGGGTGGGGCTGATCGAAGCGATCGCGGAGCGGGTGGAGATCGAGCCCCGGAGGCTCGGGTCGATGCGTCTGGCGGCGGCGGTGGATCTTTCGCTCGTTTCAGGGCGCGGGGAGGCGGCGCAGTCGCTGGATGAGCAACTGGATCTCATCCTCCCGGGCGTATGAGTACATGCCGAGGACGCGGCGGTCGGGCCCGATGAGGATGAGCCTGGTCGGGTGGTCGATGAAGTCCATGGTGCCGCCGCTCGGGAGGGCGACCTGCTGGCCTTTGTTGATGGTGACGCCGAGCTTGAGTTGTTCCTCGGCGAGGGCGCGGGTCCGCTCGGGTGGGCCGGTGAGGAAGGTCCATCGGGCGGGGTCGGCGCCGAGGTCGCGTGCGTAGCGGGCGATCGCGTCCGGGGTGTCGTTGACGCCGTCCACGCTGATGCTGAGCAGGCGGATGTGGTCGCCCTGGGTGGCGTCCTGCACGCGTCGCATGACCGCGCCCATCGTGGGGCAATAGATGGGGCAGTTGGTGAAGAAGAAGTCGAGGACGGTGAAGCGGTTGTCGAGGATGGAGGCGTCGACCGGGCCGCCCTTTTCATCAACGAGTTCGAAGCCGGTGACGCGGAAATTCTCGTATCCGGGGTCGGGGGCGGCGTAATCGGGCCCGCATGCCGGCGTAAGAAGTGCGGCGAGGGCGATCAACGCGGGCGTGATGCCGCGGGGGAGTGCCACGGGGGACGGTAGGGCGTGGGCCGGGGTGCGTGCGGCGGCGCACGCGGCGCGGACCGCGACGGGCCGCGGGAATGGTGGTCTGGGTCACCCTTCCGAGGCTCGGGGGGCGTTGCCGAGGGTGGCGACGGCGGCGGCGATGCCCGCGGCGGCGAAGGCGGCGCACCCGAGCGCGGCGAAGGGGGTGTGCTGGAGCGAGCCGGTCATGGCGGCCTCGATGGTGGTCCGGCACCAGCCGACGGGGTTGATCTGCTCGATGAACACGATCCATCCGGCGGCGGTCTCGCGGGGGAAGAGTGAGCCGCTGAGGAGCCAGAGGGGCATGATGAGGGTGGTGAGCAGGCCGTGGTAGCCTCGGGAGGAATCGATCCACCAGGCGAGGGCGAGGCCGAACCCGCCGACGGCGGCGGCGGTGAGCATGAGGCCCGCGGAGGCGACGGCGAGGCCGAGCGCGGAGGTCTCGACGCCGAGGAAGGGGGAGACGAGGAGGAGGGGGATGCCCTGGATGGCGCCGAGGAGGGCCGCGGCGGCGAGTTTTCCGCCGGCGATGGCGGACCTTGGGGCGGGGCTGACGAGGACGCCCTGGAGGAAGCCCATGTGCCGGTCCTCGATGAGCGACATGCCGACGAAGACGGTGGAGAACATGACGACGAGGATGGCCATGCCCGGGGCGAGGTGGGCGGCGTAGGTTCCCTGTGTGGTCGCGTTGGCGAAGCCGGCGGCGAGGAAGGCCCAGACAACGACCGGCGTGGCGAGCGTGGAGACGAGTTGGCTGGGCCGGCGGAGGAACCGGATCAATTCGCGTCGGAGGAGCCAGGCGAGGGCGTTCACGGCGTTCCCCCGTTGTCGGAGAGCCCGCGGCCGACGAGGGCGGAGTAGGCGTCGGCGAGTGTGGGCGTGCCGACGGAGAACGAGCGCCCGGTGCGGCTGAGTTCGACGGCGGCCCGTTCGAGCGAGGGCTCGTCGCCGGAGGCCATGACGCGGGTCGGGCCCGCGCGGCGCGGTTCAAGCCCGAGCGAGGCGAGGCAGCGGGTCGCCTCGTCGGGGTCGCCCTCGAGGATCAGCGTGCGCTCGCCGAGTTGCTCGCGGAGCGAGGCGGGGGTGGCGTCGGCGGCGATCCGGCCCCGGTGCATGAAGAGGACGCGGTCGGCCTGTTCGGCCTCCTCGGTCAGGTGGGTGCTGTGCAGGATCGCGGGGGGGGATTCCCCGGCGTGGAGTTCGCGGAGGGCGCGCAGGAGCAGGCCCCTCGCGTCGGGGTCGAGCCCGACGGTGGGCTCGTCGAGGACGAGCAGGCGGGGCGAGCCGAGCATGGCGCGGGCGAGATCGGCGCGGCGCTTGAGGCCCCCGCTGAGCCGGCCGACGAGATCGCGGGCACGGTCGCTGATGTCCATGAGGGCCATGAGGTGCTCGACGCGATCGGAGGCGGCGCGGCCCGCCAGGCCCAGCAGCGAGGCGGCGGCGGCGAGGTTCTCGCGGACGGTGAGCAAGGGGTCGAGCGCCGGGGCCTGGAAGACGACGCCGAGCGATCGGCGGGCCTTGTCTCTCTCGGCGGTGGACCAGCCCCGGTGCACACGCACGCCGGCGAGTTCGATCTCGCCCCGCTGGGCCCAGTCGGCGGTGGCGATGAGGCGGAGCAGCGTGGACTTGCCGCTGCCGTTGGGGCCGAGGAGCGCGGCCCATTGGCCGGGGGGGATCTCGAAGGTGACCTCGTGGACGCCGACGCGTTCGCCCTGTTTGGTCTTGTGGAGGCGTTGGACACCTCGGAGGGCGAGGATGGGGCTGTGCTCGCTCATCCGAAGATCGCCTGGAGGCCGGCCTCGGCGACCATCACGATGAGGAGCAGGGGGAGGTGGATGATCGAGGCGAAGAAGACCCGCTTGGCGCTCGCGTCATCGCGGCGTGCGGCCAGCCTGATGCAGAGGGCGAGATAGGCGAGGCCCGAGAGCGTCGCGATCGACAGGGTGATGGGGCCCAGCAGCCCCGGGCCGGCGGCGACGGGGAGGAGGGAGGCGGGGATAAGCAGCGCGGCGGTGGCGACGATGACCGCGGCGGTGAGCCCGCCGTGCCCGTCGACGACGGGGAGCATGCGGAGGCCGCCTCGGGCGTAATCGTCTCGGTAGAGCCAGGCGATGGCGAGGAAGTGGGGGATCTGCCAGACGACCATGAGGACGACGAGCGACCAGCCGAGAGGGCTCACGAGGGCGTCGGCCCCGACCTTCTCCGAGGCGGCGGCGGCGCCGATCATGGGGGGGAGCGCGCCGGGGATGGTGCCCAGGAGGGTGTTCCAGACCGTGCGGGTCTTCATGGGGGTGTAGACGAGGATGTAGGAGGCGACGCAGGCCAGGCAGATCATCGCCGAGGCGGGCCCGGCGAGGACGAGCGTGAGCAGGACGCCGGCGACGCTGAGCAGCGCGCCGAGTTTCATGGTGTCGCGCCGGGTGAGCCGGCCCGTGGGGATGGGTCTGCCCCGGGTGCGGTGCATACGGCGATCGGCGTCGGCCTCGTACCACATGTTCAGCGCGTTGGCGCCGGCGGAGGCGAGGGCGGTGCCGAGCGTGGCGCCGATCGCGGCGAGCGCGAGGCCCCGGAACTCCCAGGCGTCGCGGTCGAACGCGGCGAGCAGGAACCCGACGGCGGCGGTGATGGTGACCAGGCGGGTGATGCCCGGCTTGCCGGACTCGATCGCCGCGGCGAGGACGGAGGCGTCGCGTTGGCGATCGGCAACGCGGATGATCGTCGGGGTGGTCTGGGTCACCGGCTCGGGCTCCGGTTCGGCTGGTCGGGGGTTCGGGTGCACCGGACCCGGATGGTAGGAGGCTGTGGGCGGCGGCTGGTTCGTGGGGTCATTCCGCGGGGACCACGATGTCGGCCCAGACGGGGAAGTGGTCGGAGGGGAACTCGCCGCCCCCGGCGGGCGGGTGGCGCCAGACGCCGGCGCGATTGACCGTGATCGTGCGCGAGGGCAGGACATAGTCGACGCGGAGACGGAACCGGGCGGTGTCGTCGGGGTCGAGCCCGGGGAGTTCGATGTCGCTCGTGGGGCGAGCATCGTCGGCGAAGAGGCGGCTGCCGAGCAGCAGGGCGATGGGGTCGCCGAGGGCGGAGCCCTCGTCGGGGTCGGCGTTGAGGTCGCCCAGGACGACGAAGTGGGCCCCGCGGGGGAGCCCGCCGGGTTGCTGGCGGTCGTCGGTGAAGTAGGCGGCGTTGTCGACATAGTCGGCCCAGAAGCGGATCTCGTCGTGGTTGCGTTTCTTGTTCCGGGCCTCGTCGCCGTCGAAGGCGGGCGGGGTGGGATGGCTGCAGAGGAAGTGGACGGTCTCGCCGTTGGGCAGTTCGACCGGCACATCCCAGTGGCTCTTGGAGGAGAGACGGAAAAGGGCGCCCGCTTCGTCCTCGTACCAGGGCTTCTCGTTGCCCTCGTCGTCGGTGAAGGTCGGGAGGAGGGCGTTGGGCATGCCCGACCAGGGGAAGAGGCGGAAGGTGCGCACATACTCGGTCTTGATCGCGAGGCGCGAGTCGACGAGCAGGGCCATGCCGTACTGACCCGGGAAGGTCCCGAAGCCCCAGCAGTCGCCCCCGAAGGCGCGGTGGTCGTCGGTCTGCTCGGGTGCGGGGGGCGGGATGACCGTCACGACCTGGCCGTTGCGGTCGAGGTCGAAGCCGCTGGCGCGGCCCGTGTTCGACTCGGCGGTGAACGGGGTCAGGTTCAGGGGCTTGAGGTCGGGCGACTGGGGGACCGCGAGCAGTTCGGCGAATCGCGCGGCGTTCCGGCCCGGGCCGGCGTCGGCGTCGAACCCGGGCGCGCCCGGCATGTCGTAGGCGATCTCGTTGATCAGGATGACATTGGGGCGGATCCGCTGGATCACCGCGGCCGCTCGGCGGGCACGCTCGCTGTAGGGGGGAAGGAGTTCCTCGGTGCGGAGGTCCTCGATGTTGAAGGTCGCGACGCGGAGGGCCACCGGGGCGGGCTCTGCGGCGGCGGCGGGGCGTGGCGACGGGATGAGCAGGGCGACCAGGACGGCGAACAGGGTGGCGAACTGGGCGGCGGCGGGACGCGGCATCGGGGCTCCCCTCGGGTTGGGTCGTCTGGGGGAGCGTACGCGTGGGCGGGGTGGGCCGCCTACGCCTCGGCGAGGCTGCGGAGCGTCTTTGGTCCCGCGACTCCGTCGACCGCGAGACCCTTTGAGGATTGCCAGCGGCGGATGGCGCCGGTGGTGATCTCGCCGGCGATGCCGTCGACCGTGCCGCTGTCCATGCCGTGGCTGTTGAGCTGGGACTGTGTCCATTCCACCAGCGGCCCGCGTGAGCCGTAGCGGACCATGTGGGCCCTGGCGGCGTCCTCGGTCTCGGGGTTCCATGCGTCGGTCTCGGCGACGCCGAGGAGGCGTTGAAGCTGGCTGACTTTGCCCGAGGGCGGGGGCGGCGCGGGGGCCGGCTTCTGGGGCTTGGGCTTGACGCCGTTGTACTCGTCTTCGAGCTGCTTGCGGAGTTTGTCGGCGTCGTTGATCTGTTTGTCGAGGTCGGCGGCGGAGAGGTAGATCAGCGCATGAGGCAGGCGGAGGTCGCGACCGGGGCGGGTCGCGGAGAACCCGGGGAACTTGGTGAAGGCCTTGCCGTCGAGGATCGGGCTCCACCAGCGGCTCGCGATGGGGGCCTTCGGGCGGGAAGGGTGATTGCCCGCGGGATGGCGCAGGAAGGTCTCGCAGAGTTCGAGCCAGTCGATCCAGGTGTAGGCGCCGAGTGTGTTGACGCTCTTGGTCTTGTCGTCCTGCTCCTCGTGGGCGCCGCGAGTCACCGGGGCGGCAGGGGGGTCGGCGTGGCGCAGGAGCGTCTTGACGACATACCAATGGACCGCCTTGGCGAGGTTGATGGCGTGGGTGTGGGTCGCGTTGATCTCGCTCTCGCCGGGCCACTCATAGTCCTTGGCGAGCAGCGAGTGGGAGCCCACCCTGAAGCGTCCGAGCCTGTCCTCGATGATCCGTCGCACGGCGGTCTCGAACGGCCCCCTCACGAAATCCTCGATCGCGTCGCCGATGTTCTCGACAATCCAACGGGCCGCGCCCGGGGGGAGTTCGGTCACCATCCAGGTGAAGAACTTCCAGGGGTACATCAGGTTCTCGTGGAACTCGGCGAGCATGATGAGGGCCTCGACGACCGTGAGCGAGGACCCGGGCACCGTCTCGGCGAAGGCGAGGACCGTGTCGGCGAACGCGTCCTTGACCTCGCCCGCCTCGGGGGGGATCTCATGGAGCACCGCCTTCGCGGCGTCGCGGATCGCCGCGTCGACGCTCGGGTCCTTTCCCGACGCGAGCGCGACCAGCTCGGCCTGGACCGCGGCCCGGGTCTTCGGGCCCTTCTTGATCGCCCTGACGAGTTCGACCATCAAGCGGCCGACCTTGGGGCCCTTGCCGTGAACATCCCGCGGCTCCGGGGGGCGGTCGCGGTGGGCCTCGACCCGGAGGCCGAGTTCCTGGGCGACATGGGAGAGCGAGTGCAGGGTGTCCCAGGAGTCGAAGTAGCCCGTGACGACATGGGGCTCGGGGCCGCCGATGCTCCCGTCGCCGTTGAGTTTCTGGAGCCGTTTGCTGAAGACCTCGCCCGGGTGCCCCCCGGTGACGGGCTTGTCCTTGGCCTTGAGCGCGTGCTCGACGAAGTTGCTGTGGGCGAAGTAGTCCTCGAGGGCGTGCACCGCGTGGCCGAGGCGTGCGAGGCCGAGGTTCCAGTCTTTGTCGGCGTCGGCGTCGGGCCAGGCCTGGCCGGTCTTGGAGAAGGTCCGCTTCGCCCAGTCGCGGTCGAGTTGGGCGATCAGGCCCGCGGCGATCTGGATGTCCTGCTTCAGGAACTTGTAGATGTGCGGGGAGAGGGGCTTGCTGCCCGTTCCGCGGCGGTCGGGGGTCGTGGTGCTCTCTTCGACGGCGGTCTCGTACACCGTCTTGTTGCCGACGGTGCGTGCCGGGCGGTCGAGGTGTTCGTGCGGGTAGTACTGGGTGAAGCAGGTGGTGTAGACATGCTTGAAGGCGTGGTAGTCCATCCGCGCCTTCAGCCCCTTCTTCTCGGGATGGACGAACTTGAAGTAGCCGCCGACGAGGAAGGCCTTCTTGAGCGACTTCGCGACCCGGCTCTGCTGGCCGCCCTCGAGGGCGCTGGTGGCGGCCTGGATGCGTCGGAGAAAGTCGGAGAAGGGCCTGGCGAACTGGTCGCGGATGAAGTTCGGGAGCCCGTTGTGCTCGAGGTTGTTGATCGCGTCGATCACGCCCTGCACGCCGGAACGCACCCCCGCGGCGACGCTGTCGTACGGCCCGGGGTCGACGGCCTGCTGCACATCGGTGATCCAGTTGCCGAGATAGAAGGCCCCGGTGCGCCAGTGCTCCTTGCCCGCGCGCCTCAGGCCGGCCTCGATCAGCGGCAGCCCCGCGTCCTCAGCGCATTCGTGGTGCCCGTGCGTGTCCATGCGTTGCCCCGGTCAGGACCCGTGCGCGTCCCGGATCTTCTTGAGCGTGGATTCGCTCAGTTCGTCCTCGGCCTTGAAATCGTTGGTGGAGAGGAACGAATCGATCGCGTGCTTGAGCCCTTCGGTCCACTTCCCGTCGGGCGGCCCCTCGTAGAACCCCAGATTCCGCAGACGCTGCTGCGTGCCCCGGACGGTATCGAACGGGGCGAGCACGCCGAGGTCGAGCGTGTGCGCCGTTTCGTGCTCGCCCTCGCCCACGCGGAGTTCGCCGGATCGGGCCCCCGGGGGGATGGGGACCTTGATGCGGCCCTCGCCGTCGGTCCGTCCCTCGGAGCGCTGGCCGTCGATCTCGAGCCACCAGGGCTCGTCCTCGCGGGGCTCGCCGTCGCGTTGCAACTGGAGTTTGAGCACGGCCGGCACGCCCCTGCGCCGGAACCGGTGCCGTTTCTCCTGGGCCTTGGAGACGCCGCCGGGGTCGATCTCGGGGATCTCGAGCCGGTCACCCGGGAGGATGACCATGGGGTCCTTGCGGGCCGACTTGACCTCCGCGTTGCCGCCGTGGTTCCAGATGGTCTTCCAGAGGTGCCCGTGCCGGGCGGCGATGCTCTGGAGGCACTCGCTCTCCCGGACCTCGTAGGGGCCCGAGCCGACCGGCGCGGCGTCGCGGAAGGCCCCGGGGATTTCATCACCGCCTGGATTCACCGACGATCGTCCTTTGCTGTGCCGCACCGACCGGGCGGACCAAGACTATCCACCAAGCGTGAACGGGGCCCCGGGCACACGGCAAGGCCGAGCCCCCCAGCCGGGCCGACTCGGCGAGGACCCCGGATCTACCATTCTCGGACCGCCGCCGCCGGATGCGGGGGGATGTGTCCCGGTAGCTCAGCTGGATAGAGCAGCGGACTTCTAATCCGCAGGTCGCAGGTTCGAATCCTGCCCGGGATGTTTCAGGCGCCGTGGGAGGGGTCAATCCTCGGCGGCGTCGTCGTCCGGGCCGTCGTCTTCGTCGTCGACCTGCGAGCCGTCCGCCGTGCCCCCGTCGGCGATGCTGTCACCCTCGGCCGCGTCGCCGCCGCCGCGCTTCTTCTTCTTGCGCTTCTTGGGCCGGGAGGCGCGGGGCTTGGCGGGCTCGATCTCGCCCCCGAGCAGGCGGAGGGCCTCCTCGACATCCTTGTCCCCGCGACCCGAGAGGTTCACCACGATGTGCTGCTCGCTCGGGAGGGTGCTGGCGAGTTCCACGGCGTGGGCCAGCGCGTGGCTCGTCTCGAGCGCGGGGATGATCCCCTCCGCCCGCGCGGTGAGCAGGAACGCCTCGAGGGCCTCGGCGTCGGCGACGGCGGTGTACTCGGCCCGGCCCGTGTCCTTCCAGTACGAGTGCTCGGGGCCGACGCCCGGGTAATCGAGCCCCGCCGAGCAGGAGTGGACATCCGCGGTCTGCCCCTCGTCGTTCTGCAGGACATACGAGAGCGACCCGTGCAGGATGCCGGGCTTGCCGAACCGGAGCGGGGCGGCGTGGTCGCCCTGCTGGTCGGAGCGTCCTCCCGCCTCGACGCCGATCAGGCGGACCTTCGGGTCATCGACAAAGGGATAGAAAATACCGGCGGCGTTGGAGCCCCCGCCGACGCAGGCGACGATCGCGTCGGGCAGGCGCCCGATGTGACGCAGCGCCTGGGCCTTGGTCTCGCGCCCGATGACGGACTGGAAATCGCGGACGATCATCGGGAACGGGTGGGGCCCGACGACCGACCCGATGATGTAGTGGGTGTGGTCGACCGAGCCCATCCAGTCGCGCATCGCCTCGTTGGTCGCGTCCTTGAGCGTGCGCGAGCCCGAGTCGACCTCGATGACCCGGGCGCCGAGCATCTTCATCCGCGTGACATTCAACCGCTGGCGCCGCACATCCTCGGAACCCATGAAGACATCGCACTGCAGGCCGAGGCGGGCCGCGGCGGTCGCGCTCGCCACGCCGTGTTGCCCCGCCCCGGTCTCGGCGATGATGCGGCGTTTGCCCATCTTGCGGGTGAGCAGGCCCTGCCCGATGGTGTTGTTGATCTTGTGCGCGCCCGTGTGGGCCAGGTCCTCACGCTTGAGCCAGATCGTCGCCCCGCACTTGGGTCGCCCGGCCCGGGCCGCCCGGCTCGCGGCCTCGCGCGTCAGCCCCGAGGCCCGTTGCAGCGGCGTGGGCCGCCCGATGAACGAGCGGTTGAGCTCACGGAGTTCGTCCCAGAACTGCGGGTTGTCGGCGATGGAGAGGTACAGGTCCTCGAGTTCCATCAACGCCGACATCAAGGTCTCGGGCACGAAGCGACCGCCGTACCGACCGAAGCGACCGGTCTCGTCCGGGACGGCGGAGAGGGGCGGCGCGGGCTCGTTCTGGCGGGGCATCGTGGTCATGGGGCAACGGTAGCCTCGGTTCGTCGCTCACCCGTCGTGGGGATGCGGGCCCCGCATCGCCCGGTCGACGGCCTCGCGGATCGTCTCGCCGCCGAAACCCCGCCGCGACAGCCGCCCGACGAGACGACGCGTCGCCGTCGCGGGGTCGACCCCGCGGTGTCGCTCGAGCCAGCGCCGGGCCAGCGACTCGGCCTCGTCCCTGAGGTCGACCTCGCGGAGCGCCTCGGCGATGACGCGCTCTGAGATATCCGCCCCGACCCCCGCGGCGGCGAGTTTCGAGCGGAGCAGCCGGTCCGCCGCCGGGGCCTTGCGGAGTTCGGCCCTGACAAGCCGCTCCGCGGTGGCGGCCTCGTCGAGCAGGCCGGCCTCTTCCAATCGGGCGACGACCGCGTCGACCACGCCGGGCTCGAAGCCCTTGTCGCGGAGCCGGCGGGCGAGATCGCGCGGGGTGCGGTCGCGGGCCTTGAGCAGGCGGAGGGCGGCTTCGCGGGCGGCCTCGGCCGAGTCCGCGACGGGTGGGCCGGAGCCCGGGCTCCGCGTGCGCCATGGCATCAAGGCAGTCTACCGAGACCCGCCCGCCTCGGCCGGTCTCGTCGCGTTTGTAAGCATGGCGTTCGGATTTTAACCAGAGGGAAGTCAGTATCGGAACTGTTCCGATTTGTGACGCAGATCAGCCAAAATGCATGAATCTTATGGATTTCTGGGCCGGTAACGCGTCGGAACTGTTACAATCCACCCGGTCGGGGAGAGGGCTCAGGCCCGCCTGCGTTGGGCGGAACCGCACCGGGGCCGCCTCCCTGGTCTGACACATGTCGGCCGAGAGGCCGGATAGGGAGACTCAAGATGATGAAGATGACTCTGACCGCTGGCGTGCTCGCGATGGTGGCCTGTGCTTCGGCGAGCACCGCCGGGCTCGAGCTGACGACCAACGGGGGCTTCGAGGCCGGGGACACCTCGGGCTGGGTCTCGTTCCCGACCCCCAACTCGACCTTCAACCTCACCAACGACGCCGCCAGCGGCGCCTTCGCCGCCGAGGTCTTCAACAACGACCCCGCCAGCGGCGCGGTGGTGAAGCAGGCCAACCTCGGCATCGGCGTGGTGAACGCGGGCGACATCGTCAACATCTCCTTCTCCGTCAAGGGTGAGGGGGCGATCGGTGGGGTCGCGTTCGCCGAGTTCTTTAGCGAGATCGACGGGGGCGGCGTCTCCGCGTCCACCATCCTGGGCGGCGGGCCCCTCGCCCTGACAAGCGAGTACCAGACCTTCAACTACTCCATCGCCGCCGGCCCCGATGTCAGCGGCGGCGTGACCCTCCAGTTCGCGGCCGTCACCGGCGGCGCGCCCGGCAGCGTCATCGTCCTGTTCATCGACGATGTCTCGGTCTCCGTGATCCCGGCCCCGGCCGGCATGGCGGTGCTTGGCCTCGGCGGCCTCGTCGCCGCCCGCCGCCGGCGGTGAAATCGGGATTCCAGCCTTCCTTCGCGTGCGGCCGAGAGATCGGCCGCACGCCGTTTTTGCGGGCGATCACGCCGCCGCCTCCGAGGCCGACCCCGCGCGAGCCCGATCGCCCGCTTGCCTTGGCGCTCTACACTGTCGCAACACAGCGAAGAAGGAGCCCGGGATGACCCACAACATCAAGTACATCGGCGTGATCGGCTCGGGGCAGATGGGGGGGGGCATCGCCCAGGTCGCCGCCGTCGCGGGGTTCAGGACCGTGGTCTTCGACACGGCCGCGGCCGCCCTCGAGAAATGCAGGGCGACGCACGCGAAACTGCTGGCCCGCGCGGTGGAGAAGGGCAAGATGACCCAGGCCGACGCCGACGCGGCCAAGGCACGGATCACCTACGCCGAGGGGCTCGACGCGCTGGGCGGGTCCGACATCCTCATCGAGGCCGCGGTGGAGAACGCGTCAGTGAAGCGGGCGATCTTCGCGGACCTGGACGCGCGCTTCCCCGGTGGGCAGATTCTCGCGACCAACACGAGTTCGATCAGCATCACCGAGATCGCGGCGGCGACCAAGACCCCCGAGCGCGTGATCGGGATGCACTTCTTTTATCCCGTGCCCGTGATGGGGCTCGTCGAGGTGATCAACGGGCTCGCGACGGATCGATCGGTCACCGCCCGGGTGATCGCGCTCGCCGAGGCGATGGGCAAGACCGCCCTGCCCGCCAACGACCGGGCGGGGTTCGTCAGCAACCGCGTGCTGATGCCGATGATCAACGAGGCTTTCTACGCCTGGATGGAGGGCGTGGCCGAGCCCGAGGCGATCGACGGCATCATGAAACTCGGGTGCAATTTCCCGATGGGCCCGCTGCGCCTGGCCGACTTCATCGGGCTGGACACCTGCGCCCACATCATGGATGTGCTGGCCGAGGGCCTGAACAACGACCGCTACCGCCCCTGCCCGCTGCTGCGGCAATTGGTCACCGCCGGGCGCCTGGGTGACAAGACGGGGCGGGGCGTGTTCGAGCATTCGAAGTAGCAGCCCCGGCGGGCAGTCACCTGGGTTGGGTGAGAGTCACGCGCCTCGCTCGAGGCGAGTGCAGGCGTCGTCCGTTCATCCCTGGGACAGCAGCCGTGCCGCGTCGCTGGGCGAGGCGGCGTGCGCGTCGGCGCCGACTTTCTTCCAGAGATCGGGCGCCAGCGTGAACGCCGGACCGCCGACGAGGACGCGAACGCCCTCGGCGTGGGCCCGGATCGCGCGGACCGTCTCCCGGGCCCGCGGCAGGTGCACCCCCATCGTCGCCGACACCACCGCGGCGCACGCACCGTGATCGCGGGCGGCCTGGGGGAACTCTTCGACCGGCACATCCCCGCCGAGATTCACCGATCGGTGCCCGGCGAGCTCGAGCAGGTGGGCCGTGGCACGCACGCCGATGTCGTGGCGGTCGTCGGACACCGCCCCGACCACCACGGTGCGTCCGGTCGAGGTGGAGGGCGGGGCCGCGTGCCAGAGCACGCCCATCGCGGTGCGCACGGTCTCGGTCGCGGCGTGCTCCTCGGCGACGCCGATCTGACCCGCGTGCCAGAGTCGGCCCATCTCGGCCTGCGCGGGCATCAGCACGCGTTCGAAGAGCGTCGCCACGGCGGCGCCCGCTTGGAGGGCTTCGAGCACGAGGGCGATCGCCCGGCGGGGCTCGGCGGTCAGCGCCGCCTCGAGGAACCTCAGGGCGAGGGCGTGCTCCGGGTCGCCGGCGCAGAGCTCGTCCCGCTCAACCCGGTCCTCGGGGCGGACCTCGCCGGCACGCTCGAGCGCGGGGCGCACGAGTTCGAACGAGGGGGACGACATCTCGTGGCGCAGCGCCTCGGCCAGGTGTTCGATCGCGTCGGCGAGCATAGAACGGTCCATCCGGTGCGCGTCGAACGCGGCGTAGGACCAGTGCACCTCGCCGGCGAACAGGGCGGGCTCGTCGACTTCGACCGCGACCGCAAGCTCGATCACCCGCTGCGTCAGGAAGCCCTGCCAGGTGCGGAAGGTGTCGTAGCCCGCGGCTCCGTCCTCCTCGTGCTCGATCAGACGCTCGGCGGCGGCGGCGGCGTAGGCCCTCGTCCCCGCACGCAGCTGGGCCGCGACGCCATCACGCTGGGAAGGACCGGTCTCCTGCATCGCGTCGAGTGTACCCGGGTGACCGGCCGGGCTTCATCCTTTGAGCGCGAGGAAGACAATGTCCCGCTCGCTCTGCACCACCCCACCCGGACGCTCCCTGGTCACCGCGAACAGGACGCCCTCGCCCACGGGCAGCTTGGCGTCGATCGGGACGATGACCTCCCCGCCCGCCGTCACATCGAAGACGCCCCCGTCGATCGGGCGCTGCGTGAGGATCTCCGGGAGCCCCTCGGACCGGAACTCGGGCAGGTCCCCCGTCGGGCGGGAGGCGTCGAAGATCCAGAGTTGATACTGGAACTCCCGCGGGTCGTTCGGCTCGATCCCCGCGATCCGCATGAAGCCCTCGTCGGCCGATTCTGACCAGATCACCTCGCCCGAGACGCCCCGGTCCAGCGTGTGAGCCGGCGCGCCGATCGCGCCCAGCCCCAGCCAGGCCGCCCGCACCAGAGAGGGCGAGGACGACTCGAGGCGGGCGAGCCGCTCTTCAACCGACAGCTCCCGAGACGGGGTTGCGAGGATCGCGGCCAGCGCCAGCGCGGCGGCGGCGACGAGCCAGCCCAGCCACGCGACCGGGCCCGCGGGCCCGATCCTGCCCGCCACGCCCCCGGCGAGGTCGCCCGCCTCCGCGCGTCCGGCGGCGAACCCCTCGCCCGCGGCCGAGAGCGACCGCTTCAGCGACGCGGGAACGGGCTCGTCCGCCACGCTCAACGCCACGGCCAGGGCCGCCACCGCCCGGTCGAACGAAGCCGCCTCGCGGTCGCACGCCTCGTCGCCGAGGCCCTCGCGGAGCGATCGTTCCTCGGACTCGTCGAGCCCCCACAGGGCACGATCGACCAAGAGCGAGGCGAACTGCTCGTCGTGCTCGGGAACAAACTGAGAGCGGGGCGTGGGGGTCATGCCGTCACCTCGTTCTTCGAGTCTCCGACCCGACCGGAGGCAGCCGAAACCCCTTGTTCTTCGAGCACCTTGCGGACCCGGATCAGCCCGCGGCGGATGTGCGTCTTGACCGTTCCCAGCGGCATATCGGTCGCCCGGGCGATCTGCTCGTGGCTCAGCCCGTGCATGATCGACATCCGCAGCACCCGCTGCTGATCCTCGGAAAGCTGACGCAGGGCCCGCTCGGCCCGGGCCGCGTCGTCGCCGACCGCACCCGAGGCGCTCCCCGCAGACCCGCGGGGTTCGGCGACGGCGAACGACTCGTCGAGCGCGGCGGCCCCCAGCGAACGCTTCTTCTTCCTCGCCCGGTCGATCAGCCGCCGACGGGCGATCGTGGCGATGAAGGTCGCCTCCGACCCCATCGACGCGTCGTAGCGGTCCGCGCTCTTCCAGACCGAGATGAAGATCTCCTGCACGACATCCTCGGCCTCGGCCCGGTCGGGGCAGAGCTTCCGCGCCAGCGACCAGACGAGACCCCCGAAACGATCGATGCACGCATCGACCGCCCCCGGCTCACCCCGCGCGACACGATGGAGGACGCTCTCCGAAGTCAAACCGGCAACCGATCCTTTCAGACTGGTCGCCGATCGTAGCCCGATCCCGCGAATCGCACAAACTGACGAGAGGGCGACGGTCATGAACGGTGTCCCCGGATTCCGGGATCAGTGGGGGAGCAGTACCTTGTCGATCACATGGATCACGCCGTTGGCGGCCTCGATGTCGGCCTGGGCCACGCCCGCCCCGTTCACCGTCACCGCGTCGCCCTGCTGGGCGATCTTGACCGACCCGCCCTGCAGCGTCTCGGCGGCGCCCGCCTTGATCGCCTGGTCGGCGTAGACCCGGCCCGAGACGACATGGAACCTGAGGATGTCCGCCAGCTTGCCCTTGTTCTCGGGCTTGAGCAGGTCGGTGATCGTGTTCATCCCCAGCGCCTGGAACGCCTCGTCCGTCGGCGCGAACACCGTGAACGGGCCGCCCTCCGAGAGCACGCCCGCGAGGCCCGCGGCCTTGGCGGCGGTCAGCAGCGTGGAGAACGAGCCCGCCGCGTCGGCCACCTCGACGATGCTCTTGGTCTCGGGCAGGATCACCCGGTCGATCACATGGATCACGCCGTTGGTCGTCCAGATGTCGGTCTTGACGACATTTGCGTCATCGACCTTCACCTTGCCGTCCTTGACCGCGATATCGACCCGCTGCCCGTTCACGGTGGTCGCGTCGGTCAGGCCCACCACCTTCTCCGCCCCGACCTTGCCCGGGACGACATGGTACTTGAGGATCGCGCGGAGCGTCTCGATGTTCTCCGGCTTGAGCAGGCTCTCGACCGTGCCCTCCGGCAGCTTCGCGAACGCCTCGTCGGTCGGCGCGAAGACCGTGAACGGGCCCTCGCCCTTGAGGGTCTCGACCAGGCCCGCGGCCTGCACCGCCGCGACCAGCGTCTTGAACGAGCCCGCGCCGATCGCGGTCTGCACGATGTCCCCCGACGCGGGGGCATAGGCCGCCAGCGTCACCGCCGCCTCGCCGCCGCCGCAGGCCGAGGCGGATTTGCTCGCCCCGCACTGCGCCGAAGCCGTCATCGAGAGAGCCAGGCCCGTACCGAGAGCGATCGCCTGAGTCAGATTCATGATCAATGCCTCCGTGAGTTTCGAAGACCGGCGACGGGCCCGTCCGCCGGTCGGCCGGATGCGGGACACCCCGCGTCATCCGGCACGGCGTTCGCTTCGAGCCCCCCGCCCGTCGGATTCACCCGGCCGCGTGCGTGGCCCCCGAATGCCGTAGGTGTGCGCCACAGGGCCCCCTATCATGGGAAATCACCCCGTGAGGAGCCCGCCGATGACCACCGCCCACTCCTACTCCGGCCCCGGGATCGACGCGACCGGCCGGGTCGACCCCCACGCCGTCACCATCTCCGGCATCGTCCTCGACCCGCTGTACGGGCCCGACTCGCCCCCCGAGTCCCTCCGCCACATCGCCCGCGACATCGCCGCCCCGGGCGAGTTCCCCTACACCCGCGGTCTCTTCCCCGAGGGCTACCGCACCCGCCTCTGGACCATGCGGCAGTTCGCCGGCTTCGGCTCGGCCGACGACACCAACAAACGCTTCAAGTACCTCCTCGAAGCGGCCAAGACCAGCAAGACCAAGGCCAACACGGGCCTCTCCACCGCCTTCGACCTGCCCACCCTCATGGGGCGTGACTCCGACGACCCGCTCAGCATGGGCGAGGTCGGCAAGTGCGGCGTTGCCATCGACACCATCGAGGACATGCACCGCCTCTACGCCGACATCCCCATCGACAAGGTCACCGTCAGCCAGACCATCAACGGGCCCGCCGCCGTCATCTGGGCGATGTACCTCGCGATGGCCCGCCAGCGCGGCATCGGGTGGGAGACGCTGGGAGGCACGCTGCAGAACGACATCCTCAAGGAGTTCCACGCCCAGAACGAGTTCATCTATCCCCCCGAGGCCTCCGTCAAGCTCGTCGTGGACACCATCGAGTTCCAGTCGCAATTCGTGCCCCGGTGGAACAGCGTCTCGATCTCGGGCTACCACATCCGCGAGGCGGGCAGCAGCGCCACCCAGGAACTCGCCTTCACCCTCCGCGACGGCATGGAGTATGTCGAGGCCTGCCTCCACCGCGGGCTCGACATCGATCAGTTCGCCCCGCGTCTCTCCTTCTTCTTCAACAGCCACAACGAGTTCTTCGAGGAGATCGCCAAGCTCCGCGCCGCCCGACGCATCTGGGCCCGCATGATGCGCGACCGCTACGGCGCCAAGAACGAACGATCCTGGTTCATGAAGACCCATGTCCAGACCGCCGGCTGCTCCCTCACCGAGCAGCAGCCCCTCAACAACATCGTCCGCGTTGCCTACCAGGCCATGGCCGCCGTCCTGGGCGGGTGCCAGAGCCTCCACACCGACTCCATGGACGAGACCCTGGGCCTGCCCACCGAGCAGGCCGTCACCGTCGCCCTGCGCACCCAGCAGATCCTCGCCCACGAGACCGGCGTCACCCGCACCACCGACCCCCTCGGCGGCTCCTGGTTCATCGAGACCCTCACCGACAAGGTCGAAGAGGAGGCCCTCGCCTACATCGCCGACATCGACAGCATGGCCGGCGGCCCCTGGACCCCCGGTGGGACAGGCGTCCCGCCTGTCACGCCCTCCAACTCCTCCGACGGCCCCGCCCTTTCCTTCTACCGCGGCGGCGTCATCGAGGGCATCCACAAGGGCTACTTCCGCCGCCAGATCGCCGAGGCGAGCTACCGCTACTCCGAGGAGTGCGAGGCCCACGACCGCATCATCGTCGGCGTCAACGAGTACGCCGACGAGAACGAGGACCGCCCCATCGACATCCTCGTCATCCCCGACTCGGTCGAGACCGAGCAGGTCGACCGCCTCGCGAAGTTCAAGAAAGCCCGCGACCCGGCCGCCGTCGCGAAGGCCCTCGACACCATCCGCGAGTCCTGCCGCGCCAACGAGAATGTCATGCCGGCCCTTGTTGACGGCGCCCTGGCCAACTGCACCCTGGGCGAGATGGTGCAGGCGATGGCGGATATCTACGGACGGTACACGGGCGGGCCGGAGTGGTAGACTCTTGGGCATGATCGGCCTGCTCCAAGCCAACCTGCCCGCAATCCGAGCCCTCTGCGAGCGGCACCGGGTCCGCTCCCTCTCCGTCTTCGGCTCCGCGACCTCGCACGGCTTCAACCCCGCCACGAGCGACCTCGACTTCCTCGTCGAGTTCCTGCCCGACGCGCCGAGGACCGGCCTCTCCGGGGCCTACTTCGCCCTCCGCGACGACCTCGCCGCATTGCTCGGCCGCCCGGTCGACCTGCTCGAGGCCCCGGCCCTCACCAACCCGTTCGTCGCCGCCAGCATCGAACAGTCCAAGGTCAGTCTCTATGCCGCCGCGTGACCCGCGGGCCCTGCTCGCCGACATCGCCGAGGCGTGCGACCACATACGCGAGGTGGCCAAGGGCAGAACGCGCGAGGACTACACCGCCGACTGGAAACTCCGCGCCATCGCCGAACGGCAGTTCATCACCATCGGCGAGGCCCTCGGGGCCCTGCTCAAACTCGACCCGGCGTTCGAACCCCGCATCACCCACGCCCGGCGCATCATCGACTTCCGGAACATCCTCGTCCACGGCTACGCCCTCATCGACCACGCCACCGTCTGGAGCGTCATCGAGACCGACATGCCGCGGTTGGCCGATGAAATCGACAGTCTGCGAGCCGAGTTGGGTGACCCCTCGGAGGCCCAATGACCAACGCCAAGCCGGCCCTGCCAAACGACATACCGGCCAACCACTCGCTGGGCGAACTAGTGCCGGCGATGGCGGATACCTACGGGCGGTACACGGGCGGGCCGGAGTGGTGAGTAAACCAGCCACGATGGAGGAATGGCCCGCGTTCGAGAAATTCCATCGCTTCGTCGTGGACATCGCGTTCGAGTGGAAGCTCTTTTCTCGCCTCTACTTTGATGAACAGACAGTCCGCGTACTCAACCGAGGTTGCGGCGAGTTCTTTTATCTGATTCAGGGCTCGTTGTACCGGAGTTGTCTGGTCAGGCTCTGTGCACTTACTGATCCGCCAGAGACAGGAAAATCGCACAACTTGTCGTTGGGTCGCGTAGTGGAACAGGCCAAGCAATGGTTGGATGCCACGGCTTCGGAGGAGCTTGATAGCAAGATCAAGCAACTTGAGCGAGATCTCGATCCGATCCGCCTTGTGCGGAACAAGGTATCTGTCCACATTGACAGCAGGGTCGCACTGGGAGAAGACGAGCGACCGACATTTGTCCGATCAAAGTTCGAACGCTGCATTGAAGATCTATTTAGCATTGTAAATATTATTCACGCTCAGATATTCGACACGACATTCGCTTACGATCAGGCGATCTTAACTGCGCCATATGATGTGATCGGTTGCGTCAAAGATCGCCTTTGGACTAGGCATCTTCGGAAGCTGGCGAAGAGTGATCTAGATGATTCGTTGGTACGAGAGTTTGCGTCACACGGATTCAGATCGATTGCTTGGAATCGCTTCTGTCTAGAATCTGGGCTGGACCCGGATTGTTGGCTTGATCTTCCTAGGAAAGGCCAAGAATTGGGAGGCGACGATTGGCATCAAAGCGGTGATGGAGCAGATGAAAAGTAAGTTCTTCTGCGGCGGATGGCTTCGTTGAATCCTGGTCCATCTATCCAATTGCGCCACGGCCGTGCCGGTGCTCCGTAGAAACCATTTGACGGCCCGCGGAGAGGGCGTTCTACTGGGTCGATGACCGAGGATGAGGCGCCGGGTGCCACTAGCGGCTCGCCCGCCAGTGCCCACCGCCGACGCAAGCCCTCCACCCCCGCACCCCCACCCGGAGCCCGCGTCGCGCGATCATCCAGCAGGTGGGGGTGCGGGGGAAACTTCCCCCGCATCCGAGAATGAGACAGGAGAGGGCCGGCCCACCTGAGCCGTCCTCCACGCCACGCCCTCGCGCGGCCAAAGCGGCCTCCATTCCTGGCCTCCGTCCCCGCACCCCCGCCCGGAGCCCCAGTCCGAACGAGGGGGCTCGGAAGGAAGCAGCCCGGCTCGCCCGGTTCCCCCGCAGCCGGAGCCAACCGCGTCGCGGGCGCCCGGAGCGCCGTGCGTCCTTGCTGCAACCTCGCCAACTCCGCTCGCGCCGAGACCTGATTCGGGAGTCAGCGCGATGGAGGTCTAGAAAAAGCGGATCAGAGTGAGAGTCTCTGACAGGTGCCGTTGGGTGCCTGAGGCGGTCGACCGTTCAGCCCGCCCGCGAACCGCTGCTTGTCTGTGATCGGAGTCAAAGGAGCCCACACCATGAAACACACTTGCCGCTCAAGCGTCACCAATGGTCCGCCTCGCGTTGGCGCAGCTGGGCCGAACCAGCACGGCGGAGGTTCGACGAAGCGGCCGCCCCAGAAACGGAGACTCCGGGCCGCGGGTGGCGCAATCGATGCGTGGTGCCGATCGGCCCGGGTCCTGGCCACCGCGGCGGCAGCGGCACTTGTCGCGAGCGGCACGCCGGTACAGGGCCAGATCATGTCGGCACCCGGGGCGGTCGGCCTCAACGGCAACTTCTTTGTCATCGAGGATGAGGGGCAGCAGATCCGCATCCACGAGTGGGTCGCCAATCCGGGGCAATGGGACGACCACGGTGCGTTCGGGGATCACCTCGACTTCTCGGCGCCGTCGTCGCTTTCATTCACCGGCGGGTTCTACTTCACCGCGACAGACCCGTCGACCGAGCTCCGCCTCCTTTCCTGGGAGCCCGGCGGGACGCCGCAGATCCTGCAGCCGCCTTATTTGGGGTTCGACAGGCCCGCGACGCCCAGCGACATCATGTACCTCAACCGCGTCTTCGTGACCGGAAGCAACAACCTGCACGAACGCTTCGTCCAGTGGAGCAGTGTCTCCACGAACTTCGGCTATCCGCGCAACGACAAGATCCCTGCGCAGAGGCCTTGCGTGATGGCCGACGGCCATGTCTTCGTGACCAGCCACAAGGGCAAGCTCCTGCACCTGTGGGATCAGGCGGGTGTGGGGTGGACCTGGCTCGATCACGGTTTCCCCGTGCAGGGAGGGTTGTTCACCAAAGCGGTCAGGGCCGCTTCCGTCGGGGCGGGCATGCCGACCAACAAGGTCTTCGTCACATGCAACGACGGTACGCTGCGGCAGCGCTGGTTCAACGGCGCAAACTGGCAGTGGCACAACCACGGCTCGCCGTTCGGTTGGCGGATCGACTCGCCGGCGGCCGCCATCGGAGACGGCAAGCTCTTCGTCACCGGCGACTGGGATCATGCCGGCGGGAACACCAGAACACTGCTGCAGTTGTACTACGACTCCGGGAGTGGGCAATGGGTCTGGTTCGACCACGGGACGCCATTCGGTGTAAGCATCGATGAAGCGGGGGCGGCCGTGGCGAACGGCGGTGACCGCGCGATCGTCAAGGGCGTTGACGGGAACTTCTACGGGTGCGTATGGAACGGGAACGCGTGGGTGTGGGAGGCCTACGGGCGCCCGTAGAGCCGCACTCACCCCGAGCGCACCGGCGGCCGGATCCCTCGATCCGGCCGCGTTGCGTCTTCTGCTCAGCACCGGCGGGGTGGCACCACGATCCGCGCCAGGTGCCACTGGCGGCTCGCCCGCCAGTGCCCCGCAGACGCAGGGGCTCCGCCCCCGCACCCCCGCCCGGAGCCCGCGTCGCGCGATCATCCGGCAAGTGGGGGTGCGGGGGAAACCTCCCCCGCATCCGACGAAGAAAACAGGGAAGGGCCGGCCCACCTGACCCGTCCTCCACGCCTCGCTTTCACACGGCCCGAGCGGCCTCAACTCCAGGCCCCGACTCCCGGCCTCCGCCCCGCCCCTACAGTGC
Organism: Phycisphaerales bacterium; assembly: GCA_036732005.1. Classification (GTDB taxonomy): domain Bacteria; phylum Planctomycetota; class Phycisphaerae; order Phycisphaerales; family UBA1924; genus UBA1926. Next base: position 161,402 of record DAINDF010000007.1, on the reverse strand, counting down.
CGCGCGGGCGCCCTTTCACGACAGGAACACCCCCATGGCCTCCCCCCTCCTCGACGGCACCTCCCCGGAGTTCCTCGCCCTCCTCGAGACCTGCCCCGTCGTGCCCGACGCCATCGTCAGCAAGCCCCTGCTCAACCGGCCCGAGGGCCGCGTCGTCGTCTTCTCGATGGACGCCGGGCAGCAGATCAGCGAGCACCGCGCCCCGTTCCTCGCCTCGGTCCAGGTCCTCGAGGGCCGCCTCCGCTTCGAGATCGGCGGCGGCGAGCGGGAGATGTCGGCCCATGACTGGCTGCTCATGCCTCCGGATGCGCCGCACAGCCTCAGGGCCCTCGAGCCGACCCGCTTCCTGCTGACCCTCTTTGCCCGGCACGAGAACAGGTAGCGGCAGCGGAATTTGCCGCCCGCGGCGTCGCGACCCGAGCGTGCGGCGGACGGCCCGCCCACCCGCCCGACCCACGCCGTCACCCCTCACCCATCCCCGCCCATCATCCCGCCCCGCCCCGGCCCCGGCTCGCGCACCTCGATCCCGTGCACCGTCAGCAACGCCGCCACCCGCGGGTGCATCCGCAGATACCCCGGCTCCCGTGAGCAATCGAACGACCGGCACCCCCGCGGCCGCGTCTCGTAGATCCCGCACCGCCCCTTCGCGTCCAGGTGCGGGCAGCGCCCGTCCACGAACGGCAACTCGGTCCCGTCGTCCAGGGCCACGCCCCGGTGCCCGGTGCAGCAGGTCCCCCCGCACGCCTCGCACGGCAGTTCTACCACGCCCGCCCCGCGATCTCGCCGGCGATCAACGCCCGGGGGCGATCCGTCCAACGGGTTGGAAATTCAGCAGTCCCGATCGCCGAGCGTAGCACGCCCCGCCGACGCAACGCGACCCCCCTCCGCCCCACCGGCCGGCGACGAGATAGAGTCCGCCGAGCCCGGGAGATCCGACGATGCGAACCAAGCGTCCCCACCCCGCCTTGCCGACCCTCGTCCTCCTCGCCGCTTCGGGCCTGCTCACCGCGGGCGGGTGCGCCAGCCGGCCCTCCGCCGCCCAGACCGGCTTCCTCGACGACTATTCCAACCTCCGCCCCGACGGCGACGCCAGGATGGTCTACGCGTCGCCCCGCCTCGCAACCTACGACCGCTTCCTCGTCGACCCCGTCGAGGTCCGCGTCCCCGCGTCCAAACTCTCCGCCGAGGACCTCGCCGAGGCCGCACGGCACCTGCGGGCGTCCGCCGAGCGCAATCTCCGCGAGCAGGGGCTCGCCGTGACCGACCGCCCCGGCGTGGGCGTCGCCCGCATCCAGATGGCTCTGACCGATGTCGCCAAGTCGACCTGGTGGACGAAGATCCACCCCGTCTGGCGTTCGCTCGGCGCCGGCACCGGGGGCGCCGCCATGGAGGCCCAGATCATCGACTCGGTCACGGGCGAGCAGCTCGCCGCGGTCATCCAGTCGAACGCGGGGAACCAGTTCGACTTCACGGCCTTCTCGACCCTCGCCGATGTCAAGAGCGCCATCGACAAGTGGGCCGAGTCCGGCAGTCGGGAACTCTCCGCCCTCCGCCAGCGATCCGGCGCGGGCGGCTGACGCGGCCGCCGCGGCCCGCGGGCCAGAGCGCAAAGTCCCGCGGAACAAATCGCCTGCGGGAGTCTGAAGAGCGCCGCCCCGCGGTTGCGCTCCGCGTCGTCATCCAAGCCCCACCCAACGCTCGCCCGGGTTTCGCCGGGCCAGGTGACTCCTCGCCGTGCAGGGGAGGTCTCCCCTGCAACCCCTCCGAAGAGTCGCCGCCTCCGAACGGGGGTGCGGGGGCGGAGCCCCTGCATGCGCGAAGAGGGTACCCATCGGGTGAGGCCCACAATCTGAGCGAGTCTGGGTATGCGGCTACACTGAGGTCGCAGACGCGTGAGCGGGGTCAGGCGTGGGATTCTACTTTCGAAGAAGCAAGAAGATCGGGCCGTTCCGCTTCAACCTGACCCACCGCGGGCTCGGGGCATCCGCGGTCTCCGCGTCTCATCCAGTCGTCGTGGCACCGAGCTCAACGCCGGTATCGCAGGTCTGCGCTATCGACAGCGGGTCGACTCGAAGGCCGAAGGCAACACCGGGTGTGGGTGTGTGATCATTCTTCTTATCGCCGTCGTCGTGCTGGCGACTCTACTTCTAGTGATCTAATCGACGGTATGTCTTTGGGCGATCAATTCGATCTTGTCCTCAAGACTCCTGAGGGAGGCCCGGATCGCCTCGGAATCGCGCCGAAGTTCCCGGATCTCCCGGCTGTCCCCCGGCCCGATGATCCACGACGCGAGCAATGCGCTCACCGCGCCGAAGACCCCGACGCCAAGCGACATCATTACGATCGCCACAATCCGGCCGCCCAGAGTTGTGGGGTACTCATCGCCGTAGCCGACGGTCGTCATCGTGACAAAGGCCCACCAGAGCGCCTCCTCCGCCGAGCGAATTTGCGACGACGGAGATCTCAACTCGAAGGTCAGGACGAGAGTGCTGCCGAGCGCAACCGCAATGAGAACGATCGCCGAGGCAAATATGCCCGTCGCGCGGGCACGGTAATGCTTCAGCAGGACGACGAGCGTCCTCGCCGATCGAAGGACGCGAAGGGCTTGGATCAGCCGTATCAGCCTGGCGAACCTCCCGAATCGGAGAAACGCGACTGCGGGGACGCAGGAGGCCAGGTCGATCCAGCCCCAGGTCGCCATGTACCGGGCCTTGTTGTTGGCCGCGCGAAACTGGATGATGAAGTCAAAGAAGAACACTCCACAGAAGACGAAGTCGATCCATCGGAGAATCGCTCTTACTTCGGGGTGGAGGGGTGCAGTCAGGTCAACCGACACGATCAGAATCGACAGCACGCAGGTCGTGAGCAGGGCGAGGCGATAGGCCGCGTCCCCGGGGGTTCCAACCTGACTCTCCGGCCCGTTCTTCACTCGCTCGTATCCAGCACCGCCATGAACGCTTCCTGCGGGATGTTCACGCTCCCCACGCTCTTCATCCGCTCCTTGCCCTTCTTCTGCTTCTCCAGCAGCTTCCGCTTCCGCGTCACATCGCCGCCGTAGCACTTCGCCGTCACATCCTTGCGGAACCCCTTGATCGTCTCCCGCGCGATGATCTTGCCCCCGATCGCCGCCTGCAGCGGGATCTCGAACTGGTGCCGGTCGATCTGCTTCTTCAGCTTCACCAGCAGCTGCCGCCCGCGCTGCTCGGCCTTGTCCCGGTGCGTGATCAGGCTCAGCGCCTCAACCGGGCTCCCGTTGATCAGCACATCCACCTTCACCAGGCTCTCCGCACGGAACTCGATCACCTCGTAGTCCATCGTCCCGTACCCGCTGGTCATCCCCTTCAGCTTGTCGTAGAAGTCGTAGATCAACTCCGCAAGCGGGATCTCGAAGGTCAGCATCTCCCGCCCTTCGCTCACGAACATCTGCCCCTTGAACACCCCGCGACGCTCCATCGCCAGCTTGAGCACATCCCCGATGCTCTCCTTGGGCAGCATGATCTCCAGCCGGCAGAACGGCTCCTTGATCTCCATGATCGTGCCCATCTCGGGCAGGTCGGCCGGGTTGTGCACCTCGACCTCTTCCCCCGCACCCCCCTTGCCGCGGATGATCGCCTTGTACGAAACGGTGGGGGCCGTCTGCACGATCTCCAGATCGAACTCCCGCTCCAGCCGCTCCTGCACGATGTCCATGTGCAGCAGCCCGAGGAACCCGCACCGGAACCCGAAGCCCAACGCCTCGGAGTGCACCGCCTGGTAGGTGAACGACGAGTCGTTCAACGCGAGCTTCGAGATCGCGTCCCGCATCTCCTCGAAGCCCGTCCCCTTCTTCTCCGTCGTCGTCGCGGGGTAGAAATCGCAGAACACCATCTGCCGCGGCGCCTCGTAGCCCTCCAGCGGCTCCTCCGCCGGGTCGTGTTCGAGCGTGATCGTGTCGCCGACCCGCACCTCGCCCAGGTTCTTGATCGCCGCGATGAGGTAGCAGGTCTCGCCCACGCCCACCTCGCCCACCTTCGTCGGCTTGGGCGTGTACTTGCCCAGCTCGGTGATGTGGAAGGTCCGCTCCATCTGCATCATCCGGATCTTGTCGCCCACCTTCAGGCGCCCGTCGAAGACCCGGCAATACAGCACAACCCCCCGGTAGTCGTCGTACACCGCGTCGAAGATCAACGCTCGCGTCTTCTTCGTCACGCCCTCGCGCGGCCCGGGCAGCCGCTCGCACACCGCCGCCAGCAGCTCCGCCACGCCCTTGCCTGTCTTCGCCGAGACCGAAAGGCAGTCCTCCGCCGCCAGCCCGAGCACCTGCTCGACCTCCTCGGCGATCTCCACAGGCCTCGCCGCGGGAAGGTCGATCTTGTTCAACACCGGGATGATCTCGAGGTCCTGCTCCACCGCCAGGTACGCGTTCACCACCGTCTGCGCCTGCACGCCCTGCGCCGCGTCGACGATCAGCAGCGCCCCCTCGCACGCCTTGAGCGCTCGGCTCACCTCGTAGCCGAAATCGACATGCCCGGGCGTGTCGATGAAGTTCAGCATGTACCACTCGCCCTTGTGCTGGTGCATCACCGTCACGGCCGAGGCCTTGATCGTGATGCCCCGCTCGCGCTCGAGGTCCATCGAGTCGAGCAACTGCTCCTTCGCCTCCCGTTCCGAGACCGCGTGGGTCAGCTGGAGCAGACGGTCGGCGAGCGTCGACTTGCCGTGGTCGATGTGCGCGATGATGGAGAAATTCCGGATGTGGTCGGGTTGCATAGGCCGGGAATGGTAGGGAGGGGGGTTACCCCGCTTTGACGCCGATCGCTTCGTACACCGGGGGGACCACCATGAACCCGTCCGGGTCCCCAGACGCCTCCCGCCAGGCCTCGAAGAACGCCCGCGACTCCGCCTCCGTCAGGAACCCCGCCGCCACCACACGCGGGATCACGCTCGGCCAGAACGAGTCCGGCCAGGCCCACAGCGGCTCGCCCGGTCGGGCCAGCCGCTGCACCACCGTGAACTCCCGGACCGCCAGGCCCGCCTCTCGCAGCACCCGGGGCATGCCGCCCATGACATCGTTGTCGCCGTGCCCGCGCCAATACGCGTAGGTCGCCTCGATCCCGCGCGTGAACGCGGCCCGCCGCGGGGCCAGCGTCATGTGCCGCCACCCGAAGTAGTCCTGGATCGCCACCCGTCCCCCGGGCTTGAGGCACGCCGCCACCTGCCCGATCAGCCGGGGCAGGTCCTGCGAGAACGAGCAGACCCACCGCAGATACGCCGCGTCGAACAACCCCGCGTCGTCCCCCGCGATCGCCGCGAGGTCGTGGATGTCCCCGGACCGCACCTCCGCGTGCGCATGCCCCAGGCGGGCCATCCGATCGCCGAACTGTCTGACATACGCCGGGGACCCCTCCACCCCGACAACCCGCCCCCCGGGCCCGACGAGCTGGGCCAGATCCGCCGCCGCGTGCCCCGGGCCGCACCCGACATCCAGCACCCGCGCCCCGGGCCCGATCCCCGCCCGCTCCCAGATCGACGCCGCCTGCGCCGACCAGAGCCGGTGCTGAATCCCGAGGCGGACCGACTCCACCTCGTCGGTCCCAAGCACATAGTCGTCCACGCTCGGCATGGGCGGATCGTATCCGGCGGGCTCACACCCTCAGCGCCCGGGTGCTACCAGCCCACCCAAAGCGCCGCCGCCGCCGCAAGCAGCGCCCCGGCCAGCGTCGCCACGCCGAGCACCCGGGCCTGTCCGGAGCCCGCCCCCCGCTCCGGCCCGGGAACCGCCCGGAGCGCCTCGGCCAGCCCCGGGGTCAGGGGGGGATAGCCCGGCGGCGTTTCCCCTCGCCGGGCCGTGTCCTGCACCAGCGCGATGATCACCGAGGCGTCGAACGGGCGGATCGAGAGCGCCCGGGCCGTGCGCATCAGCCGGTCGCGCCGCTCGGGCCGGAGGATCGCCGCACGACCCCCTTCAATCTGTGAAGCGACACGGGCCGCGAAGACCCACCGGGCGTCCGAGGTCGCCAGCGGCTCGGCTGTCAACACCCCGGCAGCGGGGCGAGGCCTCGCGTTCTCGGACCGGGCCGTGTTGCCCGGGCGCGACGCCCGTCGCCCCGGCACCCCGGGGGTGTTGACCAGCCGCAACATCGGGCCCGTTGGGGCACGCTCGGACGCCATAGCCGAGTCCGATGCACCGGGCGTGCCAACCCCCGGGCCCGGAGCGCGAACACCCACTACACTTCAGCCACGGCGGCTCGGTGCCGATGCTCGCGGGGTCGGGCTCGGTCGGGCGGGGCGGCCCTCGCCGGACGAGATTTCGAATGACCCAGGCTGACACTGTCCAGAACCCGATCGCCCAACCCGCCGAACTCCCGGCGGCGCTGCGCGTCGGCATCCATCGCGACGAGGCGATCTGGAAACTGGAGATCATGTCGCGCCGCGGACGCCTCCCAGGGTTCCGCCGCACCATCCAGGGGTGCGAGGTCGCCGCCCACGGGAACCCGTTCGACAAGGTCATGGTGCTGCAGGCTTCCGACAGCGTGGGCAAGGGAGCGGTCTTCGCCCCCCAGCTCCGACTCGAGCGCAAGGCCCCGACCATCACCGCCATCCTCTTCGTGCTCACCGTCTGGCCCGGCGTGCTCCTCACCGACTCGTTCATGCGCATGCACCTGGACTTCTACGACGCCTGGACCACCAACGGCCTGAAGACCTGGTGGTGGTACATCCCGCTCACCGTGCTCAGCCTTGCCTGGGCCTGGGCCGCCGCGATGAAGAAATCCCACCGCACCGCGCTCGTCTCGGCCAAGGAAGCGCTCGCCAAGATCGCCGCCGAACTCGACGGCACGCTGCACAGCGACCCGCCCGCGGCCTGACCGCATCAATCACGGAGGCCCCAGCCGGACCCGCACCGGGGTCCCGCTCACCGGTATCGCTGCGCCGTCGGCGATCCACGCCGGTTCGTCGATCGACGACTCGGGGCTCACCGGCAGCGCGTACGCCACCGTCTCGCTCCCGAAGGACGCCAGCCCGATCACCGTCCCCGCGCCGTCCGCGTCGTAGGCGGGCCCCGTCCCGCGGTCGGCAAGCCGCGAGCCCGCGAAGACCCAGCCGGCGTCCGGCCGGTCGCCGCGTCGCCCGGCGTCGATGATCCACGCCCACGCGGGCGCCGCGTGCCACACGCCGCCTTCCCCCTGCACGAGGATCGACACCGCGATCCGGTCGCCCGTCGCGGCGTTCCGCTCCACCGAGCCGTCCGACATCACGCGCACCCGGGCCGGGGCCCCCGGCGCATACCCCAGCGCCAGCAGACCGGCGTGGATGAGCGAGGGGGGCACCCGCGTGACCACCAGGGACTCGTGCTCGCGCGTGTCCGGCAGACACGCGACCAACTCAAGGAAGACATCCGGCGTCGCCGCGTTGTGCGCATCGACCGCGACCTGCGCGTCGAACTCCAGCAGGCGTCCCGCCCGGTCGATCCGCAGCCCGGGCGCCAGCGCCGCCCACTTGCCGTCGGCATCGCGCCCCGCCGCCGGGCCGCGCCCGGGGGCGCACCCGATCAGCAGCCCCGGCGCCAGCAGCGCCACCCACGCCCACCTGAGGCGCTCACCCGGCATCGCGCGTTCCCAGGATCTCGTCCACGAGCCGGGCGAACAACTCGCCCCGGCGCTCGAAGTTCTCGAACTGGTCCCACGACGCGCACCCCGGGCTCAGCAGCACAGCCTCGCCCGCCCCCGCTCGCCCCGCGGCCCGGCGGACCGCCTCTTCCAGCGTCCCGCAGTCCTGGGCCTCCCGACCCCGGCGACGGGCCTCGCCCGCGATCGCCGGCCCCGTGGCCCCGATCGTGTACAGCCCCGCCAGGTCGAGCGACGCGATCGAGGAAAGGTCGACCCCCTTGTCCGCGCCGCCCGCGATCAGGTGGATGCCCCCCGCCCGCTCGGCGACCGCGTGCACCGCCGTCGCCGTCGCCCCGGGTGTCGTGCACTTGGAGTCGTTGAAACAGAGCACCCCGCGACGCGTTCCGAGGAACTCGAGCCGGTGCGGGAGCCCCGTGAACCCCGCGATCGCGCGGGCCGCCTGCCCGGCGTCGTGCCCCAGGGCCTCGACCGCCGCGACCGCGACCGCCGCGTTCGCGCGGTTGTGCGCGCCCGGCAGCGTCATCCGGTCCGGCGTCGCCTCGGCCGGGCCGACGCGGCGCACCCCGGGGCGGGTGGGCCAGTGCCCGACCTTGGGGGCGAGCACGGCCGTGTCGCCCTCGCGCTGCCCGTCGAGGATGAGGCGCTTGGAGGACTCGTAGTGCTCAAGGGTCCCGTGCCAGTCGAGGTGGTTGGGCTCGAACCCGGTGACCACCGAGACCCGCGGGGCCCACCCGGGCAACGAGTCGCCGAGCCACCAGAGCATCGCGCTGGAGAGCTCGAGCACCACGGTGGTCTCTTCGTGGATCCGATCGAGCGAGCCGAGCAGCGAGCCCCCGATGTTCCCGCCCAGGACGCTCTCGGCGCCCGCGGCGCGGAGGGCGTGGTGAATCATCGCCGAGGTGGTGCTCTTGCCCAAGGAGCCCGTCACGCCGACGACACGGTGCGTGCGTTTCCGCAGGCGCTCGATCGTCAGGCCGATCTCCGTGGTGATGCGCACGCCGCGGCGTTTGGCGGCCTCCACAAACGGGTTGCCCCATGGCCTGGGCACGGCCGGGTTGACCACGAGCAGGTCGCACGCGTCGAGATCCCGCTCGTCGTGCGCGCCCAGGCGGATGCGCACCCGCCCCGACATGATCAGGTCCTCGATTGCCTTGATCCCCTCGTGCAGCTTCGCGGGAGGGGCGAGGTCGGTCACCGTGACCAGGGCGCCCGCGTCGGCGGCGAACCGGGCCACGCCCGCGCCGCCGCCGAAGCGGCCCAGGCCCATCACCAACACCCTCTTGCCGGCCAGCGCTTCGGGCATCGAGCCCTCCTCATGCACACCTTACCGCAGGTCGGCCCCTCAGAGCAGCGAAACGGGGTCGACATCGACCGCCGTGTGCGCATCGCTCTTGAGCACGCCCGAGGCCCGGAGCCCCCCAAGGAGCGTGGTCAGCGTCGCCGCGTCCGGCGCGGTGACCTCGACCCCCACCCTGAAGTGGTCGGCCACGCGCGAGAGCACGCAGGGCATGGGCCCCTCAATCCGCACCCCCCGGCCCGCCGACGAACGCAGGCACCGGGCTACCGCGTCGGCGGCGGCGTCGGCCCGGGCGGCGTCGCGGTCCCGGCAGACGATCCGCGCCATGCGCGCGCACGGGGGCTGGCGGTTGCTCCGACGCATCGCCAGTTCGTGCGCCGCGAACGCCGGGTAGTCGTGCCGCGCCGCCAACGCGATGCACGGCTCGCCCGGGTGCATCGTCTGCACGATCACCAGCCCCGGCTCGCTCCCGCGGCCCGCCCGCCCCGCGACCTGGGAGACGAGTTGGAAGGTGCGCTCCGCGGCGCGGAAGTCGGGCTGGGCGAGCGAGGTGTCGGCGTTGATCACCCCGACGAGCCGGACATTCGGGAAGTCGAGCCCCTTGGCCACCATCTGCGTGCCCAGCAGGAGGCGCAGCCCGCCCTTCGCGAACTGGTCCAGGATCGCGAAGTACTCCGCCGCCCGGCGCACGCTGTCCGAATCCAGCCTCGCGAAATCCTCGTCGGCCTTGAGCCCGAAGCGTTCGGTCAGTTCGTACTCGACCCGCTGGATCCCGAGCCCGACCAGCACGAGCCTGTTCCCGCACTCGGGGCAGTGGGTCGGGGCGGTGCGCTCGGCCAGGCAGTGGTGGCAGCGGAGGTACCCCCCGGGGGCGTGCTGGCCCGGGCGCAGGCCCGCCTTGTGCACGACCATGCGCGCATCGCACGCCTCGCACCCGAGCGACCAGCCGCACCCCTTGGAGGGGCAGGCGACATAGGAGGCGAACCCGCGGCGGTTGAGCAGCAGGATCGCCTGCCCGCCGGTATCGAGGGCGGCGTGCATCGCGTCGGCGAGCACGGGGCCGATGCCGATCCATCCGTCGCCACGGACAACCGGAGCATCGGGTCGGTCCGCGTCTCGGGGGCCGACCACGCGGACCGTCGGCATCGCCCCCGAGACGCGGGTCGGCATCTCCCAGAGGCGGTAGCGGGGCGGTCGCCCCGGGGCGTGCGCCGTCGCGTTCCACCACGACTCCAGCGAGGGCGTCGCCGACCCGAGCACGGCGTGGGCGCCGGCGAGCTGGGCCCGCTTGACCGCGACATCGCGTGCGTGGTAGCGGGGGAGCTGGTCCTGCTTGTACGAGGAATCGTGCTCCTCGTCGACGATGATCAGCCCCAGCGGGTCGATCGGCGCGAAGACCGCCGACCGGGCCCCGACGGCGACGCGCGACGCGCCCGAGGCGAGCCGCGACCAGGCCCGGTTCCGCGCCGAGGCGCTCAGCCCGGAGTGGAGCACCTCCACCCCCGCCCCCGCCAGGCGCGCGACGAACCGCCCGGCGGTCTGGGGCGTCAGCGCGATCTCGGGCACGAGCACGATCGCCCCCCGTCCTTCGGCGAGCGACCGCTCGATCAGCCTGATGTAGACCTCGGTCTTGCCCGAGCCCGTCACCCCGCGGACCAGGTGCACGCCGAATGGGGACCCGCGCCGGTCCGCGTCGATGCCCTCGACGACCCGAGCCTGCTCGGCCGTCAGCGGGGGCGGCGCCACGCGATCGGGCGGGAGGAGCAGCGTCTCAGCCTCGGCCCCGAAGACCCGCACCTCTTCCACCTCGACCCGTTCGAGCAGCCCCGCGGCGACCAGCCGACTCACCGGGCCCGTGTTGGACACCCCGGCGAGCCGCGCGAGGCCGGCCGGGTCGATCGGGAACAGCCCGGGGTCGGCCGCGCGGACCGCCGCCCACACCCGCGCCGCGGCCGGGGGGAGTTTGCCCGGGTCGGGGGCGTCGGCGACGGGGCGGAGGGCCTCGCGCGTGCGCGCGCCCACCGCCTGTTTCACCGCCGCGGGGACCATCGACGCGATGACCATGCCCAGCGGCGTGAGGGTGTAGGCGGCGAGCCACCGCGCCAGCGGGATCATGGCCGGATGCAGCACCGCCCCGGTGCGGCGGAGGACGCGTTTGACCCGGGCCGGGTCGAAGCCCGCGAGCAGTTCGGGCCCCCCGGTTTCGAGGACCAGCCCGGCCGCTTTCGTGTTGCCTCGCCCCAGCGGGACTTCGACGCGGTCGCCCGGGCTCAGCGGCGTGTCGCCCTCGCGGTAGGCCAGGCCCTCGCCCTCGACGCCGCGCTCGACCGCGACGAGGACGAAGCGCCCGCTCGCGTCGGCCTCGCGGGACGGGGCGTCGTCGTGAAACAGGTGAAGCCGCTCGGTCACTCGCGTAGACTAGCCCGTGCCCGTGACCACGCTCTCCCCCGCGACGACCCAGGCCTCCCGCACCGCGACGACCGCCCGCCTTGTGTTGGCGGACGGCCTTGTCTTTCGAGGCCGGGCCTTCGGGGCGACCGGTCAGCGGGTCTGCTCCGTGGCGGAGGTCGTCTTCAACACGGCGATGTGCGGCTACCAGGAATCGCTGACCGACCCGTCCTATACCGGGCAGATCCTGGTCCAGACGGCGCCCTTGATCGGGAACACCGGGGTCAATGGGGAGGACCTGGAGTCGTCGAGGGTGCATGTCGCGGGGTTCGTGGTCCACGAACTCGCCAACCGGCATTCCAACTTCCGGGCGACCAGGACGCTCTCGGACTATCTCGGCGAGGCCGGCGTGCTCGGGATCGAGGGCGTCGACACGCGGGCGCTGACGCGGCACATCCGGGTCCGGGGGGCGATCCCCGGCGTGCTGACCGACGACGCGTCGATCTCCGACGCCGAACTGGTCGAGCGGGCCCGCCGCGCGCCGTCGATGGCCGGGGCGAACCTGGTGCCCAATGTCGGGTGCACGGCACCCCGCGGCTGGCAGGAGTCGTTCGGGCCCTGGCGGTGGGCTGGCTCGGGCCCGGCCCGGCGGGGGCAGGCCCCCGTGGTCGCGGTTCTGGACTGCGGGGCCAAGAGCAACATCCTCCGGCACCTGACGCACCGGGGCTGCACGCTGCGGGTGCTGCCGCACGACACGCCGGCCGCGTCGCTCCGGGCGATGATCGACGCGGGCGAGGCGCAGGCGGTCTTCATCTCAAACGGCCCGGGGGACCCCGCGGCGGTGACGGCGACGATCGCGACGCTGCGGGACCTGGTCCGGCGGGAGCGTCCGGTGCCGATGTTCGGCATCTGCCTCGGGCATCAGTTGCTGGCCGAGGCGATCGGGGCCAAGACCTTCAAGCTCCCGTTCGGGCACCGTGGGGCGAACCAGCCGGTGCTGGAGGTTCAGACGGGCCGGGTGGCGATCACGAGCCAGAACCACGGGTTCGCGGTGGATCGGGCCTCGCTGGAGGGGGTCGGGGGCGAGGTGACGCACATCCACCTGAACGACGGGACGGTGGCGGGGTTCCGGATGCCGGGTCTTCCGGTGTTCTCGGTCCAGTATCACCCGGAGGCGTCTCCCGGCCCGCACGACGCGGGTCCGCTGTTTGATCGGTTTCTGGACCTGATTCACGGGTCGGTGGCCGGGCCTGGGTGATTTCTTTGGGGGGGCTGGGGGCCGGGGGGCCGAGAATGTTCGGGGATCGTGCACCGTCGGGTGAAAAATGCGCACAGGCCCCCTTGCATCGTTGACCCGACACGGTATATTCGGGTAGTGCCCGTTCCCGGAGGGATCGTCCGCCGGCGGGCCTGTTGATTGAGAGGGAATTGTCCGCGTCGCCGATCCTCGGATCACGCCTCACTTCTCGCGGGGGGCGTTTGAGCGAAGCACCCGGGCCTCTTTGGAGCAGAGGTCCGGCCGGGTGAGAGATGGCTCAGAGCCGGTGTTCGAATTCTCAGCGGCTCAGAGGTGGATCAGAGGGAGTGTCTCGGCGAGTGCGAGTTGTTTGGATCGTGCAGGCCGGGTTCCCGGCCTGATTGACTGTTTCGCTGACTGCCAGCACTGTCGTGCGTAGGAGTCCGTTTCCCCTAGTTGAGCAGAGGAGTTTCAGCATGAAGATCAAGAGTGGTCTCATTCTCGCCATCGCGGCCGGCGGCATCGCCAACGCCGGTGAGCTCGAGCGCACCAACCTGCGCGAAGAGCTGGGCACCAAGAAGGTCCACGGGTATGTCTACGCGAACGGCCTCACCGGCGAGCGCGTGATCTCCTTCGACCGTCCGCAGCAGGTCGACCTGCGCGGCGCGGCGGGCTGGACCTGGGACCTGAGCGTGTTCGATCCCTGCTCGCCCCCGGGCTTCAACGAGGATGACGAGATCATCTTCGTGTGGCCGGGCCTGCACGACGAGGCCGCGGGCGACGCGATCGATCCGGGCGCGGCCGGCATGTACAGCAACTGGTTCGAGCACCCCGGCGACACCATCATCAACGGCATGACCTTCGGCACCTTCAACCAGATCCTCGACCCCGAGGAGGACGGTGTGGTCGGCCATGACATGATCATGGTCTTCACCGAGTCCGACCGCGCCCCGCAGCGCTCGAGCGCCGTCGCCTCGGCCGCCCTCATCTTCGAGGAGCTGAACGGCGCCGACGACGAGGACGGCGTGCCCGGCATCACCTTCACCGAGGGCAATGTCTGGATCTACTTCTTCGACTTCGCCGGCGCGGGCTTCGATGTCGAAGTCGGCGACACCAACGGCGTGTCGGACGGTGCGTTCGGCGTCGACAGCGTCTACTCGGGCGTGCCCGGCGTGGACATCGACGGCGACACCCTCATCGACAGCGGCTACTATATCGCCTACCGCCAGCCCGGCGTGGCCGAGGGTGACCAGCTGATCGACAGGTTCCCCGAGCTCGCCGGCATCGGCCTCGAGAACCCCGATGGCCTCGACCCCAACACCTTCCCCAACATCAGCGCCATCGGCGTGCCCCTGACCAACCCCTCCAACAGCGCGGCGGATTACCTGCCCGCGTCTGATCCGAACTCCAACGAGTGGCCGCACCTGCCGAGCGGCAATGTCACCGGCGCCCCCCTCGGCGCGTGGGACGCGTTCGGCCTGACCGACGCGGTCGGCATCGAGATCGGCGTCTTCTTCTTCGGCGGGTTCGCCTGCTTGAACCCCGCCCCGGCCGTCCCGCCCTTCATGGACAACCCGTGGTCGGGCCCCTGGCTGCAGTTCAACATCGACGGCGTCGGTGGCGGCGATCCGGGCTGCAACGACGCTGACAACGCCGAGCCCTTCGGAATCCTCGACCTGGCGGACATTCAGGGCTTCATCCTGGGCTTCCAGGGTGGCTGCCTCCCGGCCGCGGACATCGCCGCTCCGTTCGGCATCTGCGACCTGGCCGACATCCAGGCGTTCATCATCGCGTTCCAGGGCGGCTGCCCGTAATCTGATCGCCTCGGCGATCCGGATTGGCCCTTCGGGGCTGACAACTTGAATCAGGCGACGCCCGCGGCCTTCCGCGGGCGTCGTTCTTTTTGCGGTGGGGCGTGCGGACGCCGACGGATCATGCACGACGCGCCCTGCGGGCGGGTCGTGGCACCGGTTCCGGTGCGTTTGCCGATCCAGATCAGCCTGGCATGGCTCGTGCCTGACCGCATGTTGTGCAGGATTGGTGCCACCACCCGCCGCGTGAGCGGCGCGTGGTGCGGATCGGGTGCCGATGACCGACGCACGACGCGCCCTGCGGGCGGGTCGTGGCACCGGTTCCGGTGCGTCTGCCAATCCAGATCAGCCTCGCATGGCTCGTGCCTGACCGCATTCCGTGCAGGATTGGTGCCACCACCCGCCGCGTGAGCGGCGCGTGGTGCGGATCGGGTGCCGATGACCGACGCACGACGCGCCCTGCGGGCGGGTCGTGGCACCGGTTCCGGTGCGTCTGCCGATCCAGATCAGCCTCGCATGGCTCGAGCTTGACCGCGTGTTGTGCAGGATCGGTGCCACCACCCGCCGCGTGAGCGGCGCGTGGTGTGGGATCGGGTGCCGATGACCGACGCGCCCTGCGGGCGGGTCGTGGCACCGGTTCCGGCGCGTCAGCCAATCCAGATCAGTTCGCAATGCCTGCGATGGAGCGACTCGTGACGGGCGTGCCGCGCCGGCGAGGGCCGTCTCGAGCGAGCGGCGTTCGTCGATGATCCTGGTTTGGCTGGTCTGGGCGTGCGCCGGGTGGGTCCGAGAAGGCGCAGAAGAATGCCCGGGGGTCGTGCGAACACGGGCCCCCGGGCCGGGAAGAGAAGAGCGAATTGGTACGCGGCAACTCCGGACCAAGGGCCCGGTCGCCGCTGAAGCCGATGATAGCAGATTGTCAACGGGAAACCCGCTGGATCTTCACAGATTGCGTGGAATTGGGGAGAGCCGGGCGTCCTGTTTCGCCGGGCGGCTTGGAGACTGGGGCAACTCCCCGTACACTGGGGGCGTCCCGGCGACCCCCGCCTTTGAGCGGGGAGGGTCTGGGCGTGCGCCGAAGAGCGGGGCGAGCGTGGACGAGCAGCGGACGCCATCACCGGAACGGCCCCAGGCGCGTCGTCTGCTGCGCTCGGAGGACGACCTGCCGACCGCGCCGGTGCGGGTGGAGGCCCCCGAGCCCAGGACGGACCACTCGGCTCCCGACTTGGCGGACGAGGAGAGCCTGGCCGAGCGTGCGGCCCGGGGCGACGAGGACGCGTTGTGCGCGCTGCTGTCGCACTTCGGGCCGGTGGTGCGTGAGCGGTTGAAGACGAAGATCGGCCCGCAGTGGCGGACGGCGCTCGACGAAGACGATGTGATGCAGGTGACTTACCTGGAGGCGTTCCTGCTCGCGGGGCAGTTCAAGCACCGGGGGCGGGGGTCGTTCCTCGCGTGGCTGCAGCAGGTCGCGGAGAACAACCTGCGGGATGCGCTGCGCGGGCTGCAGGCGGCGAAGCGGCCGAACCCGAAGAACCGGGTGCACGCGGCGCGTGCGGGGGAGAACTCGTTCGTGGCGTTGGTGGAGTTGCTGGGCGCGACTTACTCGACGCCGAGCCGGGCCGCGGCGCGGGACGAATCGGAGCGTCTGATCGAGGATGTGCTCTCGTCGCTGCCGCCGGATTATGAGCGGGTGGTGCGGCTGTACGACCTTGAGGGCCGCTCGGCGCAGGAGGTGGCCGAGCAGTTGGGTCGGTCGACGGGGGCGATCTACATGCTGCGTGCGCGGGCGCACGAGAAGATGCGCGGGTCGCTTGGGAACGCGTCGCGGTTCTTCACGGACCCGGGCTGACCCCGGGGCCCGGCGGGACGGCGGAGGAAGCCGGTGGCTCGCGATCGAGAGCGTCACGAGGACGAGGAGACCGAGCTGGTGGTGGTGCCGCCGGCGGATTCTCGTTCGCCGCCGCCGGCGTCATCGAGTTCTGAGTTTGGCCTGATCGAGGCGGCGCGCATGCAGGCGCAGCACCGCTCTCGCCCTGCGATGCGTGGGGTGGGTGGGCTGTCGGCGAGCATCCCGGGGTACACGATCGTCCGCGAGATCCACCGGGGCGGTCAGGGCGTGGTCTACCTCGCGCGGCAGGAGGGGACGGGTCGGCAGGTCGCGATCAAGCTGATGCGCGAGGGGGCGCTGGCGCGGGCGAGTGAGCGGGTGCGGTTCGAGCGCGAGATCCATGTGCTGGCGACGCTGGACAACCCCAACATCGTGACGATCCACGACAGCGGGGTGGTCGGGGGCTGCGGGTACTATGTCATGGACTACATCGCCGGGCAGACGCTCGAGGTGTTCGTCCGGCAGAACGAGCTCGGGGTCGAGGAGATCCTCCGCCTGTTCGCGAAGGTGTGCCACGCGATCAACGCGGCCCACCTGCGTGGCGTGATCCACCGGGACCTCAAGCCGAGCAACATCCGCGTGACGCCCGAGGGCGAGCCGCACATCCTGGACTTCGGGCTTGCCAAGCTCGAGGGGGAGGGCGCGGCGGAGAGTTCGGCGCCGACGCGGATGACGGCGACGGGGCAGTTCGTGGGTTCGCTGCCCTGGGCGAGCCCGGAGCAGGCGGGCGGGGAGAGCGCGAAGATCGATGTGCGCACGGATGTGTACGCGTTGGGGGTGATTCTCTACGACCTGCTGACGGGTCGCTTCCCCTACGCGGTGACGGGCTCGATGCCGGAGGTGGCGCGGCGGATCATGAGCGAGATCCCGCCGAGGCCGGGCTCGTTCAACAAGCAGATCAACTCGGAGCTGGACACGATCGTGCTCAAGGCGCTGGCGAAGTCGCGTTCGATGCGGTACCAGACGCCCGGGGACCTGGCGCGGGACATCGAGCGGCTGCTGGCGGGCGAGCCGATCGAGGCCAAGCGGGACAACTGGCGGTACATGTCTCGGAAGATGTTCCAGCGGCACTGGGTGGCGGTGACGACGGCGGGGGTTCTGGGCGTGTCGATCCTGCTGGTGGCGGGCGATCTTTTTTTGGGGGGTGGGCCGTTCGCCCGTGAGGACGGGCTCGAGCGGGAGAACCGGGGCCTGCGGCGAGCGCTCGAGGAGACCGAGGCGGAGAACGAGCGTCTGCGCTCCCGCCTGCTCGACGCGGGGCTGGACCCCGACGCTCCCTGATGGGCCCGGGCGGTTCGTGTAGCATGTGGGCCACGCACGAAGCGGAGCCCTCCTATGCGCACGGTGTTGATGGTTCTCGTCGGATTGGTCGTCGCGGTGGCGGCGCGGGGCGCCGAGCCCGTGCGCACGCCGGAGACGGGGGCCCGCGTCCTCCAGGGCCCGGTCGAGGCCGAGCGGATGACCTTCGCGGTCTTCGGGGATATCGCGCCGGGCGGGGGCGCGGGGCTGGGTGTGGTGGCCCGGGCGGTGGAGACGGCGAACCACCTCGGCGTTCGGTTCGTGGTGACGACGGGGAACATGTTCGACGGGCAGACCACCCCGGCCCGCTGGGCGGACCGGGCCGGCGCGTTCAAGCGCGTCATCGGGGGCCTTCAGGCGCCGTGGTACCCGGTGGCGGGCCCGCTGGATACGGGCGCGTCGCCGGCGTCGCGTGAAGAGGCGAGGTCGCTCTACCGGGCCCAGTTCGGGCCGATGGTCTATGCCTTCGACACGGGCTGGGCGCACCTGGTCGTGCTCTCGAGCGAGTTGCTGGGCGAGCGGGGAGCCACCCGGGACGGCGTTGTCTCGTGGCTCCGGGATGACCTGCGGGCGACGCGGGCCGAGCAGATCTTCGTGTTTGTGCACGCGCCCCTGTGGCTGTCGGAGGACAAGGAGGTGTGGGAGGGCGTGCACCGGGTGCTGGCGCAGGACGGGAGGCCGGCGCGGGTGATCTCGGGGGGCACGCGGTACGCGCGGGACGACGGGCAGCGGGACAATGTGCGGTACGGGTCGGTGTCGATGACGGGCGCGTTCGCGGCGGAAACGCATGGGTACGCGTCGAGCCACGCGGTGACGCTCGTGAGCGTGACCCGGACGGGGCACGAGATCACGGTTCTGCCGCACGACGCGACGGAGCCGGGGCAGGTCTTCCTCGGCGCGGACGCGGACGCGGTGGGGGCGCTGGCGCGTTCGGGGTGGGTGGCGGTGGAGGGGTTCGTGCAGGCGGGCCCGGAGGCCGGGGACGGCGCCGGGTTCGAGGTGGTGCTCGAGAACCCGACGCCGAGCCGGTTCGACTTCGATCTCGAGATCGGGGCGCCCGAGGGGTGGATGCTCTCGAGGCAGCGGGTCGGGGGGACGATCTTGCCTGGGCAGACGCTGCGGCTTCCGGTGGCGGCGGAGGCGCCGGCGTTGACGAACGAGCGTCCGCGGGTCGAAGCGGTGGTGACGGCGCGGTATCCGGTGGAGGCGGGCGGGGAGCAGACGGTGATCCGGCGGGGCGGGGTGCCCGTGCGGCCCCGCGGCGCGGAGGAAGTGTCGGGCGCGACGCCCGCGCACAACGGCGTGCTCGATCTGAACGGCCGGGGCGCGGTGCGCGTGGAGCTCGGGGAGCGGCCCTGGAGGCTGACGGCCGAGGCGTGGGTTCGGGGGCCCGCGCCGGGGGGGTCGTCGGCCGTGATGAGCCGGGGGGCGGAGGGCTCGGGGTTCGCGATCATCTGGTCCCGGCCGGGGGGGGTGCTGCCGGCGGGCCTGGTGGGGACGGATCGCGGTTTGGCGCGGGCGGGGCTGGGCGAGCCGATCGAGTGGGGGGCGTGGCACCATGTCGCGCTGACCTACGACGGGAAGCGTGCGGTGCTGTTCGTGGACGGGCGCGAGGCGGGGCGATCGGAGGAGGCCGGGGAGTTGGTGCACGCGGACCTGCCGCTGTACATCGGCGCGGAGCCGAATGCGCGCGGGGACGCGATGTCGTGGTTCGCGGGGCAGATCGACGAGGTGCGGGTGTCGTCGTCGGTGCGGTACACGGGGCCGTTCGAGCCTGCGCGGGTGCTCGGGACGGACGAGCAGACGCTGCTGCTGCTGCACTTCGACACGCCGTACCACGGGGCGTTCCCGGACGACTCGGGGCGGGGCAACCACGGGTGGGCGGTGGGCTCGCCGCGGATCGTGCCAGCGGATCGCTAAGTTCGGCGCGAATCGGGTGGGGCAACACACGGATCGGCGGGGTCGCGGCGAGGGCGCGGCCCTGCTAGCCTGTGGGCATGGCACAGTTCCGGAATCTGATGGTCCTGGTGGTCCCGATCCTGGGCCTGGTCCCGCTCGGGGGTTGCTCGTCGACCGCGATCGCGGTGAAGGAGAGCCTGGGGTACGCCAAGCGGGAGCAGCTGGTCGACCAGGTGCAGGAGGCGCGGGACGAGCAGGAGGAGGCGAAGGAGCAGTTCGCGACCACGCTCGAGGA
Source organism: Phycisphaerales bacterium (assembly GCA_036732005.1). Classification (GTDB taxonomy): domain Bacteria; phylum Planctomycetota; class Phycisphaerae; order Phycisphaerales; family UBA1924; genus UBA1926. The sequence goes on along the minus strand of DAINDF010000007.1, from coordinate 141,681 downwards.
GTTCAAGGCGCTGACGGGGTTCGACGGGGGCGACCTCGAGAAGACCTACGACAAGCTGAAGCGTGAATACGACCGGAGCGAGAAGGCCGCGGGGGATGTCCGCGGGCGGATCGCGGGGATCGAGCGCGTGGCGAACGCGTTGTTCCGCGAGTGGGAGGCGGAGCTGGGGCAGTACTCGTCGGAGTCGCTGCGGTCGGCGAGCGAGGCCCAGTTGCGGGACACGCGGGCGCGGTACGGCGACCTGATCTCGGCGATGAAGAACGCCGAGCAGCGGATGGACCCGGTGCTCGCGGCGTTCAAGGACCAGGTGCTCTTCCTGAAGCACAACCTTAACGCCAGGGCGATCGCCTCGCTGGACCGGACAGTGCTGGAGTTGGAGGGGGAGGTCGACCGGCTGATCGCGGAGATGAACGCGTCGATCGCGGAGGCGAACGCGTTTATCGAGGCAATGGGGAAGTAGGCCCTTGGGGGGCGTTTCTGCCGGAATCGGGTGAACTTTGGGGCCCCGGCGGCCGATACCTGAAGCGGACCGCAGCGTCCGCTTTGTGAGGGTCTGCCCATGGCTCCCCCGAAAGTCCGCCCGACGGGCGTGGAACGCACCTTCGACCCCGACGAGATCATCGTCAGCAAGACCGACCTGAAGGGTCGGATCACCTACGCGAACGATGTGTTCCTCCGCGTCGCGCAGTACACCGAGGCGGAGGTTCTCGGGCAGGCGCACAACATCGTCCGCCACCCCGACATGCCACGGTGCGTGTTCAAGGTGCTGTGGGACACGATTCAGTCGGGGCAGGAGATCTTCGCGTATGTGCTCAACATGGCCAAGAGCGGGGATCATTACTGGGTGTTCGCGCATGTGACGCCCAGCTACGACAGGCACGGGGCGATGGTGGGGTATCACTCGAGTCGGCGTGTGCCGGATCGGGGCGCGGTGGCCAAGGCGAAGTCGCTCTACGCCGCGCTCCTGGCCGAGGAACGCCGGCACACGACGCCTCGGGAGCAGATGGCGGCGTCGCTGCCGGTGCTGCTGGCGGCGCTGGAGCAGAGCCGGATGCCCTACGAGGAGTTTGTCTTCACGCTTTGAGGAGGCCGCATGTCGCCGATCGCGCGGAATGAGTCGGGGCCGTTCGCTGCCGGGTGGGGGGACGATGTGGCCTGCGGCGGGGTCGAGGCGACGGGGGACGGCCTCGTCTCGGGCGAGCTTGACGCCGGGGCGGCCCGTTGGATCCGCGAGGCGAGGCGGGTGTGCCTGGAGGCGTCGCGCGGCAACCTGGAGGAGCGCCTGCTGCGGATCGACGCGCCGGGCGATCTCGGCGAGATGCTGCACGCGATCAATCGCCTGCTCGACTTGACCGACGCGTTCGTGCGCGAGGCGACGGCGTCGCTCGAGCACGCCAGCCAAGGGAAGTTCTTCCGGCGTGTGCTGCTCAACGGCATGCTGGGGTCGTTCCGGCGTGCGTCGGAATCGATCAACGCCGCCACGAGCGAGATGGACGAGAAGACGCGAGACCTCGCCGCGGCGGAGGAGCGGCGGCGGGAGCTGAGCGTCGAGTTCGCGCAGACGATCGAGGTCGTGGAGTCGCTCGCCTCGGCGTCGCAGCAGATCGACAGCTTCTCGAAGTTCATCCAGAACATCGCGAGCCAGACGAACCTGCTGGCGTTGAACGCCGCCATCGAGGCCGCCCGCGTCGGCGAGGCCGGCCGGGGGTTCGCGGTGGTCGCCGACGAGGTGAAGAAGCTCGCCCAGAAGACCGAGTCGGCGACGAAGGACATCGAGAAGCAGTTGTCGTCGATCCGGTCGGCGACCGCGGAGACGGTTCGGTCGATCCATCTGGTGCGCGACACGCTGGCCGGGCAGGACGCGCGGGCCGGGGCCGCGTAGTGCCGAGACGACCTTCCGCGGCGTGGGTGCCGGGCGTGCGCCCCTGGTCGCCCGGGGCGGCGTATGGGCCCGATCGTCGCAACCGCGGGCCAGCCGGGCGGTATGTGCTGTCACCGCTGCCCGGATGACCGATCGAGGCCGATCGGACCGGGCTGGCGCGCCCCAGGGTCCCCCGAGGGGAAGGACGCGGCGCGCGCGGTGGGACACTCAGCGTGAGACGGAGGTCGTATGGTGCGGACCGGTATTGTCGGTATGGGGCTGGCGGTCGTTCCGGCGTGCGGCGGGGTGCTGTTCAGCCAGGGCCCGGTGCTGGAGCCGGACAATGTGGGCCTGGGGTTCTACAGCCACAGCGAGCCCACACCCGAGCACAGCTTCCGGCACGCCGACACCTTCAGGCTTGCGCAGGGCGGGTCGATCCGGGGGATTCGCTGGTGGGGCGCGGCCGAGGGGGCGGAGAGCGCTGCAGTCGAGAATGTCGCGGGGTTCGAGGTGCAGATCTACGCCAGCGGGGCGTTCTTTCCCGGGGCGCTGCTCTACAGCGAGCGGTTCGAGTTCGATCAGACCGCCGCCTCGGCGACCGGGCGCATCGGCAACGGCGTGCAGGAGTTCGTGCATTCCGTGGCGCTGGGTGAGGCGTTCACCGCGGCGGCGGGGGTGCGCTACTGGCTCCTGATCGCGGCCGACCCGATCAGACCCGAGGGCGATGGTTGGCTCTGGGGCGACGCGGACCCGAGTCTCGGGTTTGACGCGTTCTCCGCGTCGCGTGCGTGGGGCTCGGCGAACTGGCAGGCGACAAGCGGGTACGACAGCGCGTTCGAGTTGCTGGATGTTCCCGCGCCTTCCGGGGCGGCCGCCGGTCTGATCGTCGGCGCGTTCGGGCTGGGCCGCCGGCGCCGCGAGGGCAGGCCGATCAGGGACAGGGCGTGAGGAACCGTTCGATGAAGATCGTGATGTCGGTGAGGTCGTAGAGCCCGTTCGCGTCCAGGTCGGCCGGCGTGTCCTGGCCCGTAAACGCCACGGCGAAGACGGAGATATCGGCGAGATCGAGCAGTGAATCGCCGTTGAGGTCCGCCGGTCCGGCCGGGTTGGGGCCGCCGGGCGACGCGGCGAACCTGCCGATGCAGGGCGAGCCGTCGGGTGAGCGTCCCTCGGCGCGGTCGGTTTCCTGGGCGTCGAAGGTGACCGTGTCGATGGGGGCGAACCCGTTGTCGGCGCGATCGAACAGCCCGATGGCCTCGCCGCCCGCCGAGAGGGCGAAGGGGGCGTGGTTCGGTCCCTGGGCCGGGGTGTTGTCGGCCCAGATCACGAGGCGCCCGCCGGCGGGAATCGTCAGGCCCGCGGGGATTTCCCACTTCGTGGGGTTCGAGAGATCGTCGGTGAGGTACCGCCCGCCGAGATCGACCGCGAACGCCTCGGCGTTGTAGAGCTCGATCAGGTCGTCAGACTCACCGAACTCGTCGAACGCGGCCGCGTCGTTGCTGGCGAGCCATTCGTTGATGAAGACGCGCGGCGTTTCACCGGGGTCAACGAAGCAGTCGTCCCGGTCGTCGTTGGGCGCGAGCGGGGTGACCGCGCAGAGGATCTCCGCGTGCGCGGCGCCGTCCGGGAAGCGGCCGAAGGACTGGTCGGCCGCGATCGCCGGGAACGCGAGGCTGTCGATCAGCACGACGCCGTTCGCGTCGTTGTGGAAGAGCGCGACGGCCTCGCCACCGGCGGAGAGCCCGAATGTGGCGTGAAGCGGGCCGTCCGCGGGGTCGTTGTCCGCCCAGATGAGCAGGAACCCCCCGGCGGGGATGGTCGTTCCATCGGGGATCCGCCAGCCGCGAGGGAGGCCCGGGTCATCGGACAACCACATCCCGGAGAGGTCGACCGGCTCTCCGCCGGCGTTGTAGAGCTCGATGAAGTCCTCGAACTGGCCGGCCTCGTCGGCGATGATCGAATCGTTGTTGGCGATTACTTCGTTGACGAACACCGCGGGCAGCGGGTCGGGTGCGGGCGTGGCGGTGCGCAGGAATTCCGTTCGCGCGGCGATGTATGGCTTGACGCCCCACACCCACGGCCCCCCGCCGGCGTACGCGGCCGGGAGATCGAACGACGAGAGGAAGTCCGCGCCCGTGTAGCCGTAGTCGCTGTTGCCGCCGGCGAAGGAGCCCTGGAACGCGTAGGGCGTCAACTGATCGCGGAGCGCATCGATGTGCGCCTCGCGGTTCGGCAGGGTGAAGACCCCCTCGACAAAGGCGCCCGGGTCGGGCACGAACGGGGTCAGGGTGTGGAGCGGGTAGGCGCCCGCGTTCGAGGCGGTGTTGTAATCGGGCGTCGCCTGCGCGGGGTTGGAGAGGTGATCGAGCCCGGGCTCGAACCCCACGCCGCGGTCGTTGGTAGTGACGACATCAAAGCGGAACGAGCCGGTGTCCGCGAGGCCGAGCCTGGCGAGCGGGACGCTGTAGCGGGCGATGCCATCGACCTTGTCGCTCAGATCCTGCGAGATGCCCGCGGGGTCGTTGAAGGACGCGTGGAGCCAGACCCACTCCGCGCCGTTCCATTCGTAGAAGATGAACCCACCGCCGAAGTCCGTCCAACTCCCGAGGAAGAAATCGGCCTGGGTCGAGGTGTTGATCGCCCGGCCCCAGGGGTTGGTGGTGCTGCCGCCCGGTCGCGTGTCCAGGAGAAAGACAATGCGAGAGTGGTTGGTCGTTCCCCCGACATCGATCGGGCCGGCGACGCGGACCGAAACCAGGAGATCGTCCTCGTCGTTCGACATCCCGACCTCGACGATGTCGAAGTGCGGATCGGTCGCGGCGTGGAACACATCGCCGATCGTGTCCGTGAACACGGTCTCCACGGGCTCGTTCGGGAAGCCCAGCGCTCCCACGAGTTCGCGGATGTAGCGGAGATACTGGTCTCGGTAGGCGTCGATCGCGAGGATCCGGCGGACGAGCGGGGGCTCGCCGCCGCCGCCGTAGGGAGATGAGAAGTCCCAGCCGAACCCCCCGTTCCCGAACGAGAGCGGCGGCCTGGTCGCCCAATCGGTGGAGAAGAAGTCGATGCCGTAGGTGTTGTCGAGGTCGTAGGGGATGTACTCGAACCGGCCCGTGTCCGGGTTGGCGTAGAGGAAGAAGTTGTTGGCGCCGTACCACATGTTGTCCCAGTGGCCGTTGACGCAGTCGACCGCGAGCGAGCGGAGGAAGTTGTCGACGCTGAACCGGTCCACGATCTCGGCGGCGAAGCCCGCGTCGTCGGCGTTCTCGATGAACGCGATGAACGAGGCGAGGTCCGCGTGCTGGTTCGCGCCGCTGTCTTCCTCCAGTTCGTAGGTCAGATTGCCGAGCGAGGCGTAGGCCTGGGCGTCGCCCGGCGGGACGAAGCGCAGGTCGGCCCGTGCGCCCTTGTAGGCGCACTGGTAGAGGTTGCCCGTGTCGTTGCCGAACCACGCGGCGAGAAACTCGTCGTCGATCTGCTCGGCGTTGACATAGACATCATCGACCAGCGAGCCGTCGTTGATGACGAGGCGGACCATCGAGGCCCGGGGCGAGGGCACGCCGAAGTCGTTGTAGACATCCCACGCCAGCTTGCCGCGGATCACGCTCGGGTCGTTCTGGTGCCCGTTGAGATTGAGCTTCTCCAGCCCCCGGACCTCACGCCCGGGCACGAACTCGTTGAACTTGATCTTCCACGATTTCTTGACCGCGTTCCGGCTGGTGTTGCCCCGGGGGCGGATGGCGACCTGCTCGATCGTGTCGTCGATCCGCGAGTTGACGATCCGCACGCTGCAGAGGCGGTAGGTGTCGTCGAACGGGTCGGCGAGCATCGCCAGCAGGTCCTGCGGGTCCATGGTGACGGTGATCTGTGTCAGTTCGTCGTCAACGAAGATCGTCGCGCCGGCCTCGGTGTAGCCCGCGTCGCCGGTTGGGGGCGGGGTCTCGCCCAGCGCGGGGCTCCAAAGAAACAGGCCCATCGCAAGCACGGCGTTCCGCATGGTGAGTCTCCCTCGGCCGGCGATCGCGCCGGGCGCGACCCCCGCTCGGGATGAACCGAGGGCCCGCACCCCAGAGGATACACCCACCCCGCGTCGCCGAAAGCGCCGATAACCCGCGGCGGGAGATTCTCTCGGTTTACCGGCTCTTCTTCTTCCGCTGCTTGACCCCACGCTTGGTCTGCGAGGTTGAGCCCCTCGCCTTGAGCATCGGCAGGCCCACCCCCGGCATGCCCCCGGCCGCCGCCATCTGCTTGGCGGCGGCGATGCGCCCCCCCGCGCCCGAGCCGGTCATGTACTTGGCCATCTGGTTGATCGCGTCGAACTGCTTGATCAGCTGCCCCACCGCGGGCTGCTCGCTGCCGCTGCCCTCGGCGATGCGGCGGCGGCGCGAGGGGTTGATGACCTTGGGCGACTTCCGCTCCGCGGCGGTCATCGACTGGATCATCGCCTCGACGCGTTTGAGCTGGCCCTCGTCGACATCGACATCCTTGAGCATCGATCCGACACCAGGCAGCATGCCGAGGAGCTGCTTCATCGAGCCCATCCGCCGCAGCGTGCGGAGCTGGCCCAGGAAGTCGTCCATCGTCATCTCGCCGCGGGCCATCTTCTCGCCGAGCTTCGCCGCGTCCTCCTCCGAGACCTCGGCCTGGGCCTTCTCGACGAGCGAGACGACATCGCCCATGCCGAGGATGCGACCCGCCATCCGGTCGGCGTGGAAGGGCTCGATCGCGTCGAGCTTCTCGCCCGTCCCGATGAACCGGATCGGGGCGCCCGTCACCTGCTTGACGGACAGGGCCGCCCCGCCGCGGGTGTCGGAGTCGAACTTCGTGAGGATGATCCCGTCCACGGTCAGACGCTCGTGGAACGCCTTGGCGCTGTTGACCGCGTCCTGCCCGGTCATCGCGTCGACGACGAGGAAGATGTGGTGCGGGGTCATCGCCCGGTTCACCAGGTGCAGTTCCTGCATCAACTCGTCGTTGATATGAAGCCGGCCGGCGGTGTCGAGGATCAGCACATCGACGCCCTGCACGCGGGCCGACTCGATCGCCCGCTGGCAGACCTGCACCGCGACATTGATCGCCTTGCCATAGGCCGCCGCCCTGTCGGGCTCGCCGTGGAACAGCACGCCCGGGCCCTGCGTGAAGTCCCGGTTGACATGCTCAACGACGGTGTGCAACTGCTCGATCGCGGCGGGCCGCTGGAGGTCGGCGGCGCAGACCATGACCTTGCGGCCGTCCTTTTTCAAGCGTGCGGCGAGCTTGCCGCAGGTCGTCGTCTTGCCCGAGCCCTGGAGCCCGCACATCATGACGACCGTCGGCCCGGGGCTGACCTTCATAATGCCCGACCCGGTGGGGGCGAGGCCCGGCTCGGCGTCGGGGTCGCCCCCGAGCAGCTCGACCAGCCGACGGTGAACGATGCCGATCATCTCCTGCCCGGGCTTGAGGCTCTTGGTCACCTCGCGCCCCAGCGCGTCCGCGATGACGCCCTCGCAGAACTCCTTCACGACGGCGTAGTGCACATCCGCCTCGAGCAGCGAGGTGCGCACCTCCGCCATCGCGTCGGTGATGTTCTTCTCGGTGATCGTGCCCTGGCCCGAGAGTTTGCGGAAGACGCTGTTGAACCCGTCGCTGAGTCGGTCGAACATGACATCATCGCCCGGTCCCTCGCGGTTCCCGGGCGGGCTCCTTCATTACCGTGTCAAGGCTTGACCGGGCGGAGTGTAGACCGGCGGGAGCCCGAGCGACGCCCCGGGGCGGACCGGGCTCAGGGCCTCACGAGCCCGCCCCTGTCGGTCGCCTCGGGGTCGAAGCCCAGCCCGTTCCAGAGCCCGTTGTCGCCTATGTTCTCCTCGACCTCGCCGAGCGATTCGTCGCGCACGATGTACCCCAGCTCCGCCAAACCCATCAGCGAGGCGTGCCCGTCGAGGAAGGCGACCGTCGCCCGCCCGTTGTGCCTCGAGTCGGCCGGGCTGGGCTCGGCGTCCTGGGCGAAGGTCGTCGCGCCGTTGTGGGCGGTATCCAACCGGGGCGGGTCGAGCGTGTACGCGTGCTCCCGCAGCCCGAGCTCGCGGACCTTTCGCTGGTTGCCCTTGCTGTCGGCGAACGCGACGGTGCGCGCCGCGGCGGCGATGTTGGAATCGCGCACCGGGAACCGCGCCGCCGAGCCTCCGGGGCCTTCCTCTCGCGTGTTCCCAAGGTAGTGGTAGTTGTACCCGTACGACCCGTTCCGCAGGCTCTTGATCTCCCCGTTCTCGGCGAGGAAGTCCTCGACATCGTGCGTTGGGTCGCGGAAGACATCGTTGTCGATACGCGGGATGTCGTCGGTCGCGCCCGCGCCGCCCGCCCCCCCGGTGAACCCGGCTTGCTCTTCCGGGCCGCGCGGATGAAAGGGCTGCCCGACATAGTCGCCGAGCGGAAACTGCCACCGGGCCCGCGGCCGGCCCGTCGCCTCGTGGGTCTGCCCCGAGGGCAGGCGGAAGGGGGGCAGCATGCCGTGGTCGTCCATGTAGAGGGCCAGCCCCTGCCCCATGGTCCGCAGGTTCGCGAGGTTCACCGTCGCCATCGCGGCTTTGCGGGCCGACCCGAGCGCGGGCAGAAGGATGCCGATCAGCAGGGCGATGATCGAGATGACCACGAGCAGTTCGATGAGGGTGAACGCGCTTCGCCTGGGCATTGGCACGGGCGGCCCTTTCATTCGCGGCTGCGATTGAGACTCTGTCGCAACGGTGGCGGATCATTTCGCCGCGAGCCGCCCGAGTCCATGATTGTGGACCAAATGATCGCGGATTTTCAATTTATCAATTTCAATTGCACAAAATTGACTTTGACTCTTGACAAAGATCAGTCGGTGTATTAGTTTCTTCAACATGATCCCCGAGCATGGCCGGGATGCCGAGAACGGACACGAACCCGAGGGCCGGCATCCGCTCTCCCGGCTTGACGCCGCCGACCGTGATCTGGTCCTTGAATTTGTATTGTGTTCGGGTTCACTCAAGGCGCTGGCCAAGGCGCGGGGCGTCAGCTATCCCACCATCCGGGCGAGGCTTGATCGCCTGATTGAGCGGCTCCGGGCCCTGGTGGAGGGCAAGCCACTCGACCCCCTGAGCGAGACGCTCGCCGATCTCGTCGAGCGCGGCGAACTCAGCATACGCGGGGCCAAGCGGATTCTCGACGCCGCACGCCGGCCCGGGAGCGGCGGCAACCCCACGAACGAAAGGACAAGCGATGACCCCGTGGTTTGACGAGCAGACGGCCGGCATGATCGGGGGTGTCCTCGGGGCCGTCCTGGGAGGCGGGTTCGGCGGCATCGGGGGCGGCGTGGGCGGACCGCTCGCGGCGATGGGCAAGGCCCGGGGCCTCGTGCTGGGGATCTTCTCTCTCGCGATCGTGATCGGCTCGGCGCTCGCGCTCACGGCCCTGGTCGCGTTGATCATGGGGCAGCCCTGGCATGTGCCCTTCGCGATCGGGTTCCCGGGGCTGCTGACCGCGGGGATCATGGGGGGCCTCCTGCCGGTGGTCCGCAAGCGGTATCAGCAGGCGGAGCACCGCAGGCTGGACGCCGACGCGATCCGGCGGGCGTGATCGCACGGGCGTTCGGGTCCGCGCCGCGAGAGTGGTCGCGCGGATGGCTCGTATGATGGGCCGATGACGAACCCGAACGACACCTACACCAGCCCACTCGCGGCCCGCAACGCGAGCCCGGAGATGCTCCGGCTCTGGTCGCCCCGGCACAAGTTCAACACCTGGCGGCTGATCTGGCTGGCGGTCGCAAAGGCGCAGCACGAGGTGACGAAGGACTGGGGGGCGGACGCTGGCGCCGCTCCCGAAGGAGCCCGGAGCGTGAGCGACGGGTCGGGCGCGACCTCGCAAGGCCACCCGTCCCCCGATCGGCCCGGCGCTGACGCTTCGGGCTCCTCTCGCCCGCGCTCATGCCCGCTGGTGACGCGCGAGCAGGTCGAGGCGCTGAGGGCGGTGGTCGAGCGGGGGATCACGGACGAAGAGATCGCGCGGGCGGCCAAACTCGAGGGCGAGCTGCGCCACGATGTGATGAGCCATGTCCACTGCCTGGGCGAGAGCTGCCCGGAGGCGAAGGCGATTATTCATCTCGGGTGCACGAGCCAGGATGTGGTGTGCAACGCGGATCTCGCGGTCATTCAGCTGTCTGTGCGGGCGATTCAGATCAAGCTTGCACGGACGATCTTGGCGATTGCGACATGCGCCAAGAGCTGGCACGATCTTCCTACCCTTGGATTTACACACTATCAGAGCGCTCAACCCACAACAGTCGGTCGGCGGATTGCTGGTTGGGCATACGAGCTGAGGCTTGCCCTCGAGCGGTTCGAGTTCACAACCATTTATGAGAATCACTATCGGGGATTCCGCGGGGCGACCGGAACACAGGCTTCCTTCCTGCAGCTGTTCGGGTCGTCTGACCTAGTCGAATCTTTCGAGCAAGAAGCAATCGCAGCGTTCGAGTATCACTGCATCAATGTCGGGGTGTACCCGCCGAGCGATTTTTCACAGGGTACTTTCGCCCTGACGGGTCAAACATATCCGCGGAGCTACGACACCTTTATCCTCGCCGACCTCGCCTCTGTCGCCGCTGTCCTCCACAAGATCGCCACCGACATCCGCCTGCTCTCCAACCGCAAGGAGATCGACGAGCCGTTCGGATCCAAGCAGATCGGCTCGTCGGCCATGCCCTACAAGCGAAACCCCATGCGGTGCGAGCGCATCTGCGGGCTCACGCGGTTCGTCATGAACCTCGTCGGCAACGCCTACGACACCGCCGCGACGCAGTGGCTCGAACGCACGCTCGATGATTCCTCGAATCGCCGGCTCAGCCTGCCCGAGGCCTTCCTCGCCCTCGACGGGGCCCTCGACCTGATGCACAATGTCGCGTCGGGGCTGGTCGTGCACGAGGCGATGGTCCGCAAGAACCTGATGCTCGAGCTCCCCTTCCTCGCCACCGAGAACATCCTGATGGAGGCCGTCAAGGCGGGCGGCGACCGGCAGGACCTGCACGAACGCATCCGCGTGCACGCGCAGGAGGCGGGGCACCGCGTCAAACACCTCGGCCTCGACAACGACCTGATCGACCGCCTCAAGGCCGACTCGGCCTTCGCGGCCGTCCACGACCGCTTGACCGACGGCGACCTGCTCGACCCGATGCGGTATGTCGGGCGCTCGGTCGAGCAGACCGAGCGGTTCATCGCCGAGGTGATCGAGCCGCTGCGGGATCGGTACAAGGATGTGCTCGACGGGGCGGGCGATTCCGAGCCGCGGGTTTGACGGGTTGTGGTGAGAGGGCTGGCGACTGAGCCCTTGCCTGCGTTCGGGCCTCCCCGGCGGTGGGCTCGCGGGGCGGGAGCGGGCCTGCCCCAAAACGAAGAAAGCGGCCCGCGAGGCAGGCCGCTTTCTTCGTTCTCGCTGAGCCGGTCGACCTTGCCACAACCGGCTCGCCGCTGCCCCTCAAACGCCACGGGGACGGCGACTACCCACCGTGGGGAAAGATGCCACGGGACTGGTTCGCTGGCCAACATTCCCCGAGAAAATCTGTCGGGCCGGCCCGGATCGGGCCTGTTCCTGTTTTGAACGGGCTCCGGCGGGTTGGTCAACCGCTGTAGCACAACAGAATCGGATACATCGCTCGCGTATCATCCGCCCACACGGGGAAGACACGCACCGTTCCCGGGGAGAATTTTCATGGCAGCAACCAAGATCAATGTCCGCGAAGTCCTCGGCGCCGAGGCCGGCGCCCTGCTCGGCCACGAGTCCAAGACCGTCAGCAAGAACGCCCTGCACCTGCCGGGCCCCGATTTCGTCGAGCGGGTCTTCGCCCAGACCGACCGCAATTCGGCGGTGCTCCGCAACTTCCAGTACATCCTGAACACCGGCCGCCTCTCCGGCACGGGCTATGTCTCGATCCTCCCGGTCGACCAGGGCATCGAGCACTCCGCCGGCGCGTCGTTCGCCCCCAACCCCGCGTACTTCGACCCCGAGAAGATCGTCGAGCTCGCCATCGAGGGCGGGTGCAACGCCGTCGCCTCCACCTTCGGTGTGCTCGGGGCGGTCGCGCGCAAGTACGCCCACAAGATCCCCTTCCTCGTCAAGTTCAACCACAACGAGCTGCTCACCTACCCCAACCAGTTCCACCAGATCCCCTTCGGCTCCATCCGCCAGGCCTACGAGATGGGCGCCGTCGCCGTCGGCGCGACCATCTACTTCGGCTCCGAGGACTCGGGACAGGAGATCCAGTATGTCTCCGACATGTTCGCCGAGGCCCATGACCTGGGCATGGTCACCGTCCTCTGGTGCTACCTCCGCAACAACAGCTTCAAGGTGAACGGGGTCGACTATCACGCCGCCGCCGACCTCACCGGGCAGGCCAACCACCTCGGCGCCACCATCCAGGCCGACATCATCAAGCAGAAGCTCCCCACCAACAACGGCGGGTACAAGGCCCTCAACACGGGCGATTCCGCCTACGGCAAGTTCCGCAAGGAGATCTACACCCAGCTCGCCGGGTCGGACGAGAACGGCGGCGGCGGGCACCCGATCGACCTCTGCCGCTACCAGGTCATCAACAACTACATGGGCCGCGTCCCCCTCATCAACTCGGGCGGCGATTCCAAGGGCGCCAGCGACCTCGGCGATGCCGTCAAGACCGCCGTCATCAACAAGCGGGCCGGCGGCATGGGCCTGATCTCCGGCCGCAAGGCCTTCCAGCGCCCCATGAAGGAGGGTGTCGCCCTGCTGCACGCGATCCAGGATGTCTATCTCGACGAGAGCGTCACCATCGCCTGATCACGACGGATCGCCCGGCCCGATCCGCGCATCCGAGTTCTTCAACAGCCCCCCGCGCACGCGGGGGGTTTTTCATATCCTGCCCCCATGAACAACGCCAAACTCGCCGCGATCACGCTCGCCGCCCTCGCCCAGGCCGCCCCCGCGGGCACCTACCACCTCTACTACTTCGGGGGCCAATCGAACATGGTCGGCTTCGGGCACGCGAGCGAACTCCCCGAGGACATGCGAGGCCCCGTCGCCAACACCCGCATCTTCTTCGGGCAGATCCGCAAGGACTTCGAGCCCGCCGAGGGCGTCGGCTGCTGGTCCGAACTCGTCCCCGGGTTCGGCGTCGGCGCCAACACCGACGGCAAGGCCGCCAAGCCCGCCGGCCGCTTCGGCCCCGAGTTCGCTTTCGCCCGGCGCATGCGCGAACTCCGACCCGATGAAAACATCGCCATCATCAAATACGCCCGAGGCGGCACCAGCATCGACGCCCGCCAGCCCGCCGCCGGCACCTGGGACCCGCACGACACCCGGGGCGAGGGCGAATCCCGCGGCATCAACCAGTACGACCACGCCCTCGCGACGATCTTCAACGCGATCCGCGTCCCCGACATCGACGGCGACGGCCAGCCCGACACGCTCATCCCCGCCGGCATCGTCTGGATGCAGGGCGAGAGCGACGCGAACCTGTTCGAGACCGCCGCCGACTACGACACCAACCTCGCCGAGCTCATCGAACTCCTCCGCGCCGCCATGCACCGCGACGACCTCCCCTTCGTCATGGGCCGAATCTCCGACAGCCGACTCAACGCCGGCGAATCCACCCCCCAGTGGAAGCACGGCGACATCGTCCGCGCCGCCCAGGCCGAGGTCGCCGGCGCCGACCCCCACGCCGCCCTGGTCACCAGCACCGACGCTTACGGCTACTCCGACGCCGCGCACTACGACACCGCGGGCTATCTCGACATGGGCGCGAAGTTCGCCGAGGCGATGGACGCCCTCCGCCGCGGGGAGTGAACCGGGCCCGTGTTGCACGCCCGCGACGAGCCGCGCAAGCCCGCGGAGTCTCGTTCCCCAACCGCCCCAAACGCCCTCGCCCTGCACTCGCCCGAGTATGGGCCCGACTCCGCACAGGCCGAACCATCGGCCCGGCCCGCGCACCCGAGTCATACGGATCTGGATTGGTTGACGCGCGGAAAGCGGTGCCACGACCCGCCCGGAGGGCGCGTCGTGCGTCTCTCGTCGGCGTCCGATCCGCACCACGCGCCGCTGACGCGGCGGGTGGTGGCACCGGCGGCGCACGCGCAGCGGTCAATCACGAGCCGTATCAATCGTGCCGCATCAGCCGCGTGAACGACGCCGCGAACAGCGTCGCGATGACCCACCCCATCGAGATGTGGAAGACGAGGTAGACCTTCGTCCACCAGCGCCCGCTCCACCACCCCCCGGTCCTCCACCAACTCCCGATGGAATGGACCGCCGGGTCCCCCCGCGGCGTCCAGTAGTCCTCCTGGTGGAAACTCACCAGCGGGATCAGCGCATCGGCCGAGTAGATCAGCGCGTTGAACTTCGGGTAGCGCCGCGTGAGTTCGCCCCCCGCGCGGGCCGCCGACGCCCCGTTCTGCACATGGGCGCTCTCGAACTCGCGCAGCGCGAGCATCTGCGTCGGCTGCATCCGCCGCCCCGACTGGTAGCCGAAGACGATCGAGCCGGCGACGAGCAACACAAGCAGCCACGCCAGCGCCCGCCAGCGGTAATAGCCGAAGCCGACGAGCACGCGATACACCTGCGGGAAGGTGATTGTGAGCAGCGGGCGCAGCCAACGCACCACCGGCCCGAGTGTCCGCCGATACACCCAACGAACCCTGTCCGCCACCGGACGAAACGCCCGCGCCAGGGCCTTCGCGGCGCGAACCAGTTTCGGATACTTTTTTTTTTATTGTTAGGGGGTCCACCGAGATCTACACCGTTCATAGCCGAAGAGCACGGCCCGCGCGTCCGCCTCGCGCCCCTGCTGCTTGAGCACCCCGGCCAGTTGCCGGTAGGGCTGGGGGTCGGGCGGGTCGCTCGGATAGAACCGGCCATGGGTCGCATCGTGGTTCGCCAGCCACGCCAGCCGGTCCTTGGCCGAGAGCGGGGCACCCGGGAAGATCCCGTCGTACCGGAAATCGGTGAGCAGGATCTCCGCGGGCCACGCGGGCGCGTCGCCCCTGACAATCGATGCTCTGGGCATGTCGTTGAGGTAGCCCACCCGGCTCCGCATTAGCTTGATCGTGCCGCGCACCTCCCGGATCCCCCGCAGGAACAGCGTCCCCTCGACGCGGGCCCCATCCGCGCTAAGCGCTACGCCCCCCGGGTTGACGAACGCCCCGCCGTCGCATG
>DAINDF010000007.1:0-126547 GCA_036732005.1 Phycisphaerales bacterium | reverse complement strand
TTGACGAACGCCCCGCCGTCGCATGCGAGATCGCCCGTGATTCGGGCGCCGAGGAGCCTGACCTCGCCCTCGGCCCGGAAGCCGTTGCGGAGGTCCATGCCGCCCCCGACCTCGGCGCGGTCCGCGACGATCGCGCACGGATGGCTGCCCGGCATCTCCGCCTCGGTCACGAGGCAGCCCGGCAAGCCGATCGTCCGGCACCTGGCCCCGAGCAGCAGCACGCCCCCGAGCACGCAGGCGAAGCACCAGAGGGGGCGAGCGGCGATAGCATCCTCGAGGTTGAGCAGGCCCGGCACAAGGGCGGCCCGGATCTGGACGCCCGCCGCGTGCACGCTTGGCAGCGCCTCTCCGTCGGTGAGCAGCCACCGGACGACGGCGGGATCAACCTCGACCGAAGGAACGGGCCGCGGGCGATGCGCCGGGGCCGGCTCATCGCGTGCCTCGTCTCGCCGTCGCCGATCGGCGTGGCTTGCCAGCGCTCGCTCCGACGCAAGAGCCTCACTCCATCGCTCGGCATAGTCCGGCGTCTGGTCCGTGAAATCCGCGACCTCCCCCAGCGCCGCCGCGACGATCACCTTCCGGTCCGCCCACGCCAGCCGCCCGAACTCCCCCCGCGCGAGGCGCAGGAGCGAACGCACCCGCGCCATCTCGCCCGGCGTGCGCCGCTGGCCCATCAACACCCGGGGCGTGATGTGCTTCGCTCCCACGGTCGCAGTTTAGTCGGGATCACAAGAGCCCGGAGCGTCAGCGACGGGCCGGGCCCGCGCCGGTTGACGAACGGCCCATCGCTCACGCTCAGGGCTCGTTGGGGCGTTCTACCCCTCCCGGTCGCTCACCCGTTCGATCCTCGCCCCGACCGCCGCGAGCCGCTCTTCCATCTTCTCGTAGCCCCGGTCGAGGTGGTAGACGCGGTTGACCGTCGTCGTCCCCTGGGCTGCCAGGCCCGCGAGCACGAGGCCGGCGCTCGCGCGCAGGTCGCTCGCCATCACCGGCGCGCCCTTGAGCGCGCGCACCCCGCTCACCACCACCGTGTTCCCCTGCCGGAACAGCCTCGCCCCCATCCGGCTCAGCTCGGCGACATGCAGGAACCGCTCCGGGAAGATCTTCTCCGTGATCACGCTGTTCCCCTCCGCCAGGCAGAGCAGCGCCATCAACTGCGCCTGCACATCGGTCGGGAACCCCGGGTGCGGCTGCGTCGTCACCTCGATCGGGCGCAGCACGCGCTCCGCCGTCACCCGGCACCGGCAACGCAGCATGTCCGGGCAGGGGCCGAGAAGCTCGACGCGCACGCCCACCGCCTCCAGGCGGTCGGTCACCGCCAGCAGGCAATCCAGCGGGCAGTCCTCGAGCACCAGCGAACCGTTGGTGATCGCCGCGGCGCACATGTAAGTCGCGGCCTCGATCCGGTCCGGGATGACCGCGTGATCCGCGCCGCCCAGGCGGTGAACGCCGTGCACCGTGATGCGCGGCGAGCCCGCCCCCTCGATCTTCGCCCCCATCGCGGTCAGAAGCCGCGCGAGGTCGACCACCTCGGGCTCGCACGCCGCCGACTCGATGACGGTCGTCCCCTCCGCCAGCGTCGCGGCCGACATGACATTCGCCGTGCCCAGGACGGTCGAGCCGAACGCGCCGCCCAGGAAAATCGTGTCGCCCCGCAGCCGTCCGCCCGGGGCCCGGGCGATGATGTCACCCCCGTCCAGATCGATCTGGGCGCCCAGGGCCCGGAGGCCGCGCAGGTGCAGGTCGACGGGCCGGTCGCCGATCGCGCACCCGCCCGGCATCGAGACCCGCGCCTCACCCCGCCGCGCGAGCATGGGCCCGAGCACGCAGATGCTGGCGCGCATCGTGCGCACGATGTCGTACCGCGCGTGGCTCTCGCCCTCGTCGGTCACCTTCAGCCGGGGTGCGCCGGGATCGCCGGAGAATTCGACGCCCAGCTCCGCCAGCAGGCGCCGCATGTTCCCGATGTCCGCCAGGTCGGGCACGCCGCGGAGCGTGACCGGCTGGTCGGTGAGCAGCGCCGCGGCCATGAGCGGGAGCGCGGCGTTCTTCGACCCGTTGATGCGGATCGTTCCATCCAGGCGGCGTCCGCCCTCGATCACGAAACTGTCCATCCGGGTCCTCCGCGGCGCAGGTGGGGCGCGCCCGCGGAATCATCGGCCCGACGCCGCACGACGCAACACCACTGCCCGTTCAGGGTACCCGGCGATCGCCCCGGTGGGGCTCGTACCGCTGCCGACCGCGGTCCGGGCCCGGGCGGTGCTCGCCCCCGCGGGGCGTGCCCCGCCCGTAGATGATGATCGTCTGCGGAGACCGGCTGATCGTCGTGCGCCGCTGCTTCTCGATACTCGGGGGCGCGGGCTGGGGCCATTCGTCGATCGCGGTCAGGGCCCGGGGTTCGCGCGAGGTCAGGTGCCGATCGTTGCGGGCGTATTCGGGGCGGGCCCAGTCGGGCGTGTCCGCCATCGCGGCGACCACCGCCGGCCCGTTGAAGACCATGGCCGACGACTGCCCCCGGTTCAGGCTCGGGAGGCCCTCGCTCCGCCGCGCCAGGGGTGGGCGGACGGTGGTCGTGCACCCCGCCAGCAGGAGGGCGGCGAGGGAGAGTCCGACAACTCGTGTGAAGGGGCGCGGGTTTGCCATGGGGGGCGGTGGGCAACCGCCGTGCCGGGCCCGGGGGGGCGTGTTCCGGGCCGCCGCCGCGGGGCCGTGTTGTTCGGGGGCAACACCCGGGGTTGCCCGCGGGCATCACGCCGGGTCGGGCGTGCGGACCGGGTCGGGGCGGAGCATCCGGACGGCCGCCCGGACCGCGGCCTTCATGCTGCCCGGGTCGGCGATCCCCCGCCCGGCGATGTCGAAGGCGGTGCCGTGGTCGGGGCTTGTGCGCACGGTGGGCAGCCCGACGGTGATGTTCACCGAGGCGTCCCTCGCGAGGAGCTTGACCGGGATCAGCCCCTGGTCGTGGTACATCGCGACGACGAGGTCGAACTCCCCGTTGATCGCCCGGTTGAAGATGGTGTCCCCCGGGAAGGGGCCCTCGACCCGGATGCCCTGCTCCCGGGCGACGCGGATCGCCGGCGTGATCAGGCGGGACTCCTCGTCGCCGAGCACGCCGTTCTCGCCCGCGTGGGGGTTGAGCCCGCAGACCGCGACGCGGGGGTTCTCGATGCCGAGCCGGCGGCAGCCCGCGACGCCCAGATCGATCGCGTCGTACACGACGCCGATCGTGAGGACATCGCGGATCTGCATCAGCGGCAGATGGACGGTCGCGAGCACGACGCGGAGGGAAGGCCCCTCGAACATCATCGCCACGCGCCGCGCGTTGAGCCGGCTCGCGAGCAGTTCGGTGTGCCCCGCGAAGCGCGTGTGCCCCGCGAGGTGCCAGGCCTCCTTGCTGATCGGGGCGGTCACCAGACCGTCGGCCCGCCCGGGCTCGCCCTCGCCGAGCCTGGCGGCGTCGATCGCGTCGCAGACCCAGCGGTAAGAGAGGTCGCCCCCCAGCCGGGTCGGCTCGGGCGCAAAGCGGATCGCGTCGGCGTCGCCTCGGTCCGAACGCTCCCCCCGGACCTGCGGGTCCGAGTCCACGAGCAGCACGCGGTGAGGCCCCGCCGCCTCCAGCAGGGGCGAGCCCCGCTCGATGCGCCACCAGTACGGCTCGATCTCGCATACCTCCGCGGCCCGGTGCATCGCGGCGCCCGAGCCGAAGACGATGAACCGCACACCGGGCTCGGTTTCGGCCAGGGCCCGCACGGTCACCTCGGGCCCGATGCCGCCCGGGTCGCCCATCGAGACCGCCAGCACGGGGCGCTCGGCTTGCCGAGGTTCGGGCTCGCGGGCGCGTCGTCCCATCGACCGATTGTACGGGGTGGGGGCGCGGGTCCATCTGGTCGTTGTGCACCCGATTGTCCCGGCCCGTCGATAGCATCCGTCGGCATGGCGGGCGCGGTGCACCTCATTCTGGGCCGGGTGGTTCCGTCGATCGCGGTGATTGCGCTCTCGGGGGTCGCGGGGCTGTTCGGGCTGGAGATGATGCGGGCCCGGGCCGAGGGGCGCGTCTACCGCGACCGGCTCGAGTCGCTCGCGGGCGACTATCACCAACTCGCCGAGCGGTACAACGCGGCGGTCCGCCGGACGGCGATCACCGAGCTGGCGGTCGAGAACAACCGCCTCAGCGTGATCGTGCGCAACGCGGGGGGGCGGATCGCCGAGATCCCCACGCCGTTCGATCCGTCGGGCGAGGTCTATGTCGACTACGCGATCATCGGGGGGCGGGTGTGGATCCGGCGGGTCTTCGACGCCCAGACGCCCCCGGCCCGCGCGGTGGTGATCGACCCCGCGCTCGCCGAGATCGAATGGGACGAGCGCTCCGGCGATGTCGGCAAGGCGATCTACCGCAGCCTCGGCGAGGGGAGGTGGGTCGTCACGGTGTCGGGCGGCGGGGCCCTCGGGCTGCGCCGGCTCGAGGCCGGGGAGGAGATCGAACTCGCGCCCGCCCCCAGCCTCGAGCCCCTCGAGGAGATCGAAGCCGAAGCGAAGAAGCAGGCGGACCGGGTTACTTGGGGCGATCTCGTTCGAAGCATGTTTGGTGGATAGCCCGATCCTCGGCGCGCCCGGCGCGTTGAACGCGAGATCCAGCGGGAATCGGACGAGAACATGTCCGTTTGCGGCGAACCGGGCCGATGATGGGGCCGAATGGATGGTCGGGCTCAGGTTCTCGGCGGTTCCTCGTCGGCGGGCCCGTGTTCTCGGGTCTTGGATCCCAAGGGGAGTGACATGAAGCGAGCGAAGTTGGTCGGTCCCGCCCTGCTGGCGGCGTGTGTCGGGCTCTTGAGCGGGTGCCAGTCGGCGTCGACAGCCAACCGGGCGGCGCAGGCCGCCGCCCCGGTTGCGGTCTTCCCCGAGGTGGACCGCGGCGTGCTGGTCGATCCGAACCCGCTGCCGGCCGACCGTGAGATCGCCGACCTGACCGCGGAGGGCGCGGTGGCGCGGGGCCGGGCCGAGGCGACCATCATCGACACGCGCGACTTCGCGGTGCAGATCGCGCCGATCCAGGTCGACCGCGAGAACCAGCGGGCGGTGAAGATGCACCTCCCGCCGCACACGCGTCCGCAGATCCCGGTCGACGAGGAGGCGGGGCTGAAGGACTTCCCGCTGGGTGGGACGCGGGACGGGCTACTGGTCGACCCCGGGACGATCTTCCAGTTCACGGCGCTCGACCGGACCGGCTGGACGCCCCCCGACCCGGCGCTGGCGGTCGGGCCCAACCATGTCGTGGTCACGGTGAACCAGACGCTGGGGTTCTACCGCAAGAGCGACGGCGTGCTGCTGTTCCAGCAGATCCTGGGCAGCCAGGGCTCGCCCGGGTTCTTCGAGCCCGTGGGCGGCGGCACCTTCACCTTCGACCCAAAGTGCTTCTATGACCATTACGCCGGCCGGTTCGTGATCCTCGCGCTCGAGGTCTACTCGAGCACGGCGTACATCACGATCGCCGTCTCCGACGACTCGAACCCCGAGGGCACCTGGTACAAGTACCGCACCGACGCGGTCATCAATATCAGCGGGAGCACCTACTGGTGGGATTACCCGGGCCTGGGCTTCGACGACGACGCGTACTATGTCACCGGCAACCTCTTCGGGCTCAACAACGGCGGCTTCGCGGGCGCCGGCTTCCGCGTCTTTGACAAGGCCGACATGCTCACCGGCTCTCCCGTTGACTTCTCGACGCTGCGTGACGGCGGGGGCGGTTCGGTCCAATGCGCCCAGCACTTCGGGAACAACCCCGCCCCCTTCTTCGTCAGCACCGCCAACTCGGGCTCGCTGCGGCTGTACGCGATCACCAACCCCCTGACCAGCCCCGTGCTCCAGCAGACCTTCGTCTCGGTGCCGTCGTTCTCGACCACCGGCGACGCGCCCGTGCAGGGCGGCGGCTCGCTCTTCATCGTCGACGGACGCATCTTCAACGCCCAGTGGCGCAACGGCAAGCTCTACACCACCCACCACATCTCCGTCGGCGGGGTCGCCAAGCCCCGGTGGTACGAGATCAACATGAACAATTGGCCCGCCTCGGGCTCGCCCAGCCTCGCCCAGTCCGGCAACGCCGACCCCGGCGCCGGCATCGAGGGCTTCTTCCCCGCGATCTACACCAACAACGCGGGCGGCGTGGCGATGGTCTACGGCACCAGTTCCTCCACCCGCACCGTCGGCATGGTCGTCACGGGTCGGCTCCCGAGCGACCCCGCGGGCTTCATGGCGACCCCGGTCACCATCCGCCAGAGCCCCAACGGCGGCAGCGACGGACGCTGGGGCGACTACTACGACATCGCCCTCGACCCCAACGACGGCACCACCTTCTGGGTCGTCGGCGAGACCGAGGAGTCCTTCGGCTGGGACACCCGCGTCGCGAGCTTCCGCCTCGAAGCGCCCCCATGCCCCGCCGACCTCGCGCCGCCCTTCGGCATCCTCGACCTCGCGGACATCCAGGCCTTCATCACCGCCTTCCAGGGCCAGCAGGCCGCCGCCGACCTCGCCGCCCCCTTCGGCGTGTTCGACCTTGCGGACATCCAGGCCTTCGTCGCCGCGTTCTCCGCCGGCTGCCAGTGAGCCGCTGAACACCACCTCATCGATCGCGGGGCTCGGCTTCGGCCGGGCCCTTTTTTCGTTCGCTCCGGGCCCACCGGGCCCACCGGGCCTCGCGGGTCGGGACGGCGTGTCGGCCCCGGTCGGCGCGGGTAGGATCGCGTCGTGATCCGTCTGCCCGCCAAACTGGCCGATTCGCTCCGCGGCCTGTACGACAACCGCCGGGTCTGCGTGACCGGGGGCGCGGGCTTCATCGGGGGGCACCTGGTCGACGCGCTCACGAGCCTCGGGGCGTCGGTCACCGTGATCGACGACCTCTCGAACTCGACGGCCGAGCACCTGGCGGGGCTCATCGAGATGGACCCGGGGCGGGTGCGGTTTGTCCACGCCTCGATCCTCGATGAGCCCGCGATGCAGCGGGCGGTCGAGTCGTCCTCGGTGGTCTTCCACCTCGCGGCGATCTGCTCGGTGCCCCGCTCGGTGGAAGACCCCGCTCGGGCCTGGGCCGTCAACGCCACGGGCGTGCTCCGCGTGCTCGAAGCGGCCAGGCACGCCGGGGTCCGGCGCGTCGTGTACTCCGCGTCGAGTTCGGCCTACGGCAACGCGACGCAGATGCCCGTCGACGAGACGGTCATCCCGTCCCCCCTGTCCCCATACGCCGCGAGCAAGCTGGCGGGCGAGTCGCTCCTCACCGCGTACGCGGAGAGCTACGGGATGAGCGCCCTGAGCCTGCGCTATTTCAATATCTTCGGCCCCCGGCAGCCCGCGGGCTCGCCCTATTCCGGGGTCGTGCCGATCTTCGCCTCCAAGCTGCTCGCGGGCGAGCGGCCCCGGATTCTCGGGGACGGCTCGCAGACGCGGGATTTCACCTATGTCGGCAACGCCGTGCTGGCCAACCTTCTGGCGGGCGTCTCCAGCGCCCCCCTTACCGGGCAGGTGGTCAACATCGGCGCCGGCGTGCGGACCTCGATCGCCGAGCTGGCCACAAGGATGATCGAGGCGTTCGGCCTGACCTCCCTCACGCCCGATTTCGGCCCGCCGCGCACGGGGGATGTCCTTCATTCCTGCGCCGACATCAGGCGCGCCAAGGACCTCATCGGGTACGAGCCGATCACCGGGTTCGAGGAGGGGCTCCGGCTGACGCTGGAGTGGTGGCGCGGGGTTCACGCCGAGGCCGAGACGCGTCGCTGACGCGCAGGTCCTCAAGGAGCAAGACGATGCGGACCATCGCCGGCCTGCTCTTGCTGCTGGGGATGGTCGCCCGCTCGCGATTCCGTCTCGGGGGGGCCTACTGGTCCTGGCGGGCGTCGACGGCGATGGGGGCCGATCCGCTGCCGTTTCCCGCGCGCGCGCGGGCGGTTCTGGAGTACGCCCGCTGGCTGGAGCGGATGCGGTCACTCTCCCGATAGGTCGGTAGAATCCCGGGCCGGGGCGGGGTGGCCCGATAGGTAGAGACCGGCGAGCGTGGACCCCAGAGCCCCGACAAGGGGAGCAGGAGCGAGTTATGGCCGAGCAGACCGGCGCCGCGAACGCGGTGTTGACGAGGGGCTTTCTCCCGGGCCTGGTGCTCGGGATCGTGGTGGGCGCGGTGGTGGTCTTCCTTGGGACCGAGGTGATCGGCAAGAAGCCCAAGATCGAGATCGATCCCCACGCCACGCCCTCGGCCTCGCGCGGGGAGTACGAGGAGCAGCCCACCCCCAGCATCGACGAACTCGAGCGACAGGCCCGAGAGGCGGCCCAGCAGACCGCCAAGGACGGCGCCCCGGCCGAGCCCGCCGCGGAAAACCCCGCCGAGCCGCCCGAGGGTGACGGCTGATCGCGGTGGACCAGGAGAGGCTTGAGCGTCTGGTCCGGCAGCACGCGCAGACGAGCCGTCTGCTCGGCGTGGATTTCGTGCCCTCGTACCGGCGATCGGGCGGCGAGATCGAGGCCAAGCCCGCGGCGGAGCCGGTCCACGCCGAGCCCGAGCCGCTGCCGATGTTCTCCGCATCCGGCACCCCGGCGGCCGGCCTCGCCGACACCCCCGAACCGGTGACAGTGGGGGTGGCGGCGCTCTCGACGAGGGGCTCACCGGCGGAGCGGCTCGACGCGCTGCGAGCGAGGTACATCGCCGACGCGCCGCACCGGCACTTTGTCACCGATCACACCAGTATCGTCTTCGGAGAGGGTGACCCCGAGGCTCGGCTCATGTTCATCGGGGAGGCCCCCGGGGCGGAGGAAGACCGGACGGGCCGGCCCTTCGTCGGCAAGGCGGGGCAGTTGCTCGACAAGATGATCTCCGCGATGGGCCTTCGTCGCGAGCAGGTCTACATCGCCAATGTGCTCAAGACCCGCCCGCCCAACAACGCGACACCGACGGTCGACGAGGCCCGCGTGTGCGCCCCCTATCTGTTCGAGCAGATCAGGATTGTCTCGCCCGAGGTGATCGTGACCCTCGGGAAGTCGGCCTCGCAACTGCTGCTCGGCGTGTCGGACTCCATGTCCTCGATGCGGGGCCACTGGGCCCAGTTCCCGCCGCCGGACCCACTTATTCCGGTGGGTGACATGCCGCCGATCCCCGTGATGCCGACCTTCCACCCGGCCTATCTGCTCCGCTCCTACACCCCGGAGAACCGCGCCATGGTCTGGTCCGATCTGCAGCGGGTGATGGAGCGGCTCGGTCTGTCGGCGGGCTGACGCCGGCCCGGCCCCGGGGGCGCGACCTTTTTTCGCGAGAGTCAAACCGCTTGGAACCGGGCACTCCGGAGGCCCGTATCGCGTCGAGACCAGGCCCGGTCACACGGGCCGATTCGATCCGACCCCCACGAGACTCGGTGCCCGGCTGTGTAGTCGGGTGCCGGGTTTTTTTCTGCGCGCCGGGACGGGGTTCAGGGGCCGTCGGCGCCGGGGGCCCCGGCCGGGGCGGCCTTGTTCTCGAACGAGAGTTCGGTGCCCTCGGGGAGCCGCTCAATGGCGGAAACGAGCCATCGCGCAGTCTTGGCCCCGCCGGGCGAGTCCGTCCATTTCACCTTCATCTCGAAGGCAACCCGATCGCCCGGCTTGAACCCGTCGAGCGACACCCCCGGGGCGATCTCCGGGAACTCCATGACCATCGCCTTCATGCCGGGAACGCCGTCGTTGTTGATGTGGACGGCGCCCGTCCTCCCCACGAACTCGGGGATGTGCTCGTGATGGATCTTAAGCGACTGCGGGGGCGGGCCCTTTGCGGGCAGTTGCACGATCTCGCCGCGGACGGTGTAGACCTGGGTGCCCTCGTTGAAGACGGACAAGTCGGGAGCGGCCTGGGGGGGCTCGCCGCAGCCGGGCAAAGCGAGCGCACAAAGCAGAGCGAGAAGGACCGCGGCGGCGTGGTGGCGTTGCATCTGCGAGTCTAGCCCGCTGTCCCGGTGCCCTCGACGCGGCGACCGGCGCGAGAGGACACGCCAACCGAGGGACGCTCGGCCGGGCTGGGAAACAGAACGATCGCGATTCGGACGGTCAGGCCTTCTCGATGGTGAGATAGGCGGCGACAGACTTGAGGTCCGCCCCGAGGATCGGCGTGTACGCGAGGTTCCACGACTCGCCGTTGGCGACGCGGACCACGCGGGCGGCCTTCTCGCGGCTGTGCCAGAGGCGGTTGCCGCGGATGTAGGCGTTCATGCGCCGCGAGCGGAGCACCTGGGCGTGACGCAGACCCTTGGCGTTCTCGGGGTCGAGCCGCATGAGGCGCGCGATGGTCTCCCGCGGCGCCTTGGCCCGGGGGGTCTTCGCGATGGTGCAGCGAATGGACTGGCCGGGCTTGAGGGTGTCGATGGTCTCGGGCGTCGTGGTCATGGGTCTGCTCGCGTTCCTGTCTCGGCGCGACAGCCGCCCCGGGGGGCCGGCGGGTCCGAAGTCGGGAAGTGTAGCGGTCCGGCTCGGTCTGTCCACACAGCCTGTCTAGAGTCAGCAGCCGAGTAGCCGAGCCAGCCTGAGAGGATATCCATGAGCCAGCCGACCCCGCCCCCAGCCCCGAAGTTCGACCCGAGCGCGGCGCACATGCAGCGTCCGCGGGTCAGGCGTCTGCGGGGCTTCCCGCTTCCCATGAAGGGGCAGGACGGGAAGCAGGTGATGATGCTGGGTCTGGCAGACGCGCAGCAGATCTCCCCTAAAATGGTGGCAACCTCACCCGCGGTGCAGTCGATCATCCCGCTCCTTGATGGTTCTCGGACCCTGGACGAGGTGGCGAGCCAGGTCGGGCGCGGGCTGACGCGGGAGTTCCTCGAGCCCTTCGTCGCCCAGTTGGACGACGCGGGCCTGATCGTGGGGCCCGTGTTCGAGGCCATGTTCGAGGAGATGAAGGTGAAGTTCGACGAGGCGCCGACCCTGCCGCCCGGGGCGACGGCCCAGTTCGCGGATCAGCTCGTGATGGCCAAGTTCGGGGCCGAGGCGACGGAGCAGCAGAAGCAGGAGCACGGCGGGACGGAGTTGCGTGCGGTCCTGGACACCTGGATCGGGGAGGTCCTCAAGCAATCGAAGGAGCCGGGCTTCGACCGTCTCCCCGCGGCGGTGGTGGCGCCGCACATTGACTACCCGCGTGGGTGGATGAACTACGCCCAGGTGTACGGTCGGCTGAAGGGGCTCGAACGGCCCGACCGGGTGCTGGTGCTGGGCACCAACCACTTCGGCGACGCGACCGGGGTGTGCGGGTGCGACAAGGGGTTCGAGAGCCCGCTTGGGGTGAGCGAGGTCGCGGGCGACCTGCTCTCGGCGCTTAAGGCCGAGCTCGGGGAGGAAGGCTCCCGCCGCCTGCTGGCGAACCGGTACGACCATGAGCGGGAGCACTCGGTCGAGTTGCACATCCCCTGGATCCAGCACGCGTTCGGTGAGGAGCCAACCGGGCGGCATGTGCCGGTGATGGGGGTGCTGATTCACGACCCAACCGTCAACGGGGGCGAGAGTTACGACGGGAACGGCGTCGGGCTGGAGGAGTTTGTCTCGGCCATGCGGGCGGCGCTGGACAAGGTCGGGGGGACGACGCTGATCGTCAGCTCGGCGGACTTGAGCCACGCGGGCCCGGCGTTCGGTGACCAGCAGCCCCTGGGTGGGGACTCCGACGAGGCGAAGGCGGCGCGGGCCCGGATTTCGGAGCACGACCGCGAGATGCTCGCGCATGTTCTGGAGAATCGCCCGGACGACCTGGTCGCGTCGATGTCGTGGCAGCAGAATCCGACGCGCTGGTGCTCGATCGGCAACCTCGTCGCGACGCTGCGGCTGGTGCAGCCCGAGCGGGTCCGGATGATCGGGTACGCGGCCGCGGTCGATCAGCAGGGCGTGGCGATGGTGTCGCACGCGGCGATGGCGATGTCCTGACGGGGGCTGCGTTTGGGTATCTGGCACGGGCTCGGGATCGCGGGCGGGGTGGCGGTGGTGGCCTGCGGGGTTTGGCTGCTCTGGCTTTCCCGCCGCTCGATCCGGGGGGATGGTCTGCCCGACCCCTCGGCCGCGACGCGGCTGACGCTGGCGTTGACGATCTGCTTTCTGGGGTATCACCTGGGGATCTGGTCGGTGCCGCCCGGGATTTGGGCGCCGATCGGGATTCCGCTCGAACGCTGGTGGGTGGTGGCGTTGGTGGGGGTGCTCGCGCCGCTCGGGGCCTGGGGGGCCGAGGCGCTCGAGCGGCGGGGGGATGGGGCGTAGGGGGCGGGGCGGGTTGTCACGGGCGTGTCACGGGCGGGGGTGGGCGGCATCCCAACGCCGATGAGAGACGGAAGAATGGAGAGATGGAGGCCGGGCCCGGGACTCGGCCGGCGGGGGGCGGGTGAAGCGGAACGAGGTCCCGGTCGGGTGAACGGCCCGGGGCTTGGAAAGGACGACGGATGGCGGCATCAAATGTCTGCTGGGGCGTCGAGATCGGCTCGGGGGCGGTCAAGGCGTTGAAGCTGGAGTCGGACGGCGACTCGGTGCGGGTGCTCGAGTTCGGGGTGTTGAACCACCCGAAGGTGCTCTCGACGCCCGAGTTGGACACGGCGGACGCGGTGCGGATCGCGCTGGGCGCGTTGTCGAACCAGTTCGATCTGAGCGGGGCGTCGCTGGCGGTGAGCGTGCCGGGGCATCAGTCCTTCGCGCGGTTCGCGAAGCTCCCGCCGGTGGAGCCCAAGAAGGTCCCGGACATCGTGAAGTTCGAGGCGGTGCAGCAGATCCCGTTCCCGCTGGAAGAGGTGGAGTGGGACTACCAGACCTTCGTGAGCCCCGACTCGCCCGATGTGGAGGTGGGGATCTTCGCGGTGACGCGGCCTCGGATCATGGAGCTGCTCGCGCAGTTGGGCGATGTGGGGTTGACGCCCGACATCGCGACGCTGAGCCCCGTCGCGGCGTACAACGCGCTGGCGTACGACCTCCAGTTCACGGAGCAGACGCCCGGGACGATCATCCTCGATGTGGGCACGGTGGCGACGGACCTGATTATCGCGGAGGCGGGTCGGGTCTGGGTGCGGACCTTCCCCTTGGGCGGGCACCAGTTCACGGATGCGCTGGTGACGGCGTTCAAGCTGACCTATTCGAAGGCGGAGCGGCTCAAGCGTGAGGCCGAGCAGACCAAGCACGCGCGGCATGTGTTCCAGGCGATGCGTCCGGTGTTCACGGACCTGGTGCAGGAGGTGCAGCGTTCGATCGGGTACTACCAGAGCGTGCACGCGGGGGCGGATCTGAAGCGTCTGATCGGCGTGGGAAGCACCTTCCGCCTTCCGGGGCTGCGCAAGTACCTCAAGCAGCAGCTGCATCTGGATATCTACCGGATCGAGGAGTTCAAGCGGCTGAGGGCGCCGGAGGGTCGGGAGGCGGAGTTCAACGAGGCGTCGCTGAATCTCGCGACGGCGTACGGGCTCGCGTTGCAGGGGCTCGGGTTCGCGACGCTGCAGGCGAATGTGATGCCGGTGAAGGTCGTCCGCGACGCGATGTGGCGGCGCAAGCGGGTCTGGTTCGGGGCGGCCGCGGGGATGGCGGCGGCGGCGACGGCGGCGTTCTTCGTCCGTCCGCTGCTCGACACGACGGCGGTGGATGCGGCGACGGAGCCCTCGGAGATCCAGCGCGTGGTCAACGAGGGGAAGAAGCTCAAGGCGGACGCGGAGGCGGCGGGCGTGCTGGGCAACGCCGAGGGGGACACGACGGCGTCGAGCCTGATCGGGCTGCTGGCCGACCGCGGTGTGTACGCGTCGCTGCTCAACGACATGGGTCTGCTGCTGGAGGATGTGCGCGGGTCGGAGTTGTTCGGGGCGAGGCCCGAGGGTCTGCGGATCGCCTCGCTGGACACGACCTACGAGGCTCCCAAGGGTTCGGCGAAGGACGACGACTCTGGGGGGCGGAGCCGGGCGAGGTCTTCACCCGACGAGGAAGAGTCGACGGGGATGTCCTCGCTCATGATCGTGGCGCCGACCTTCGCGCCGGGTGTGCCGGCGCCGCGTCGCGGGGCCTCGGCGGCCGACTTCCCGAAGAAGATGGTCTGGAACGGGGAGGAGATCGATCTGGAGACCAGGCGTCGCGTGAATGTCTCGATCGATGTGGCGACCGAGCACGAGGACCCCGAGGAGGTCGCGATCGCGGTGGTGCAGTGGCTGCGGGAGCACGCGGCGAGGGCGGACGCGCCGTATGTGGTGGCGTTGAAGACGGTGGACACCGAGGTGTACACCGAGACAACGGTGCCGCCCCCGGTGCCGTCCTCGGACACCTCGGGCGGGTCGTCGCGGGGCGGGATGCGGACGCCCCGGGGATACCCCGCGGGGGGCGGGGGCGGGGGCGGGCTGCTGGTGATCGGGGGGCCGACGGGACAGGCGCCGCCGCGAGCGGCCGGGCTCGATCCGCGTTCGGACGACCCGCAGGCGTTGATCGCGGAGATGGAGAAGATCGCGGCGATCAAGCCTCCCGCGAGCGTGGCCCCGGCGCCGGTGGTGCGTGGGCAGGCGAGCGACGAGGGGGGCGAGAAGGCGTACCGGGTGGTGTTCACGCTCGTGCTCGACAAGCCTTCGGCGGTCGGGGGCGAAGGGGGTGATTCATGAGCGGGGTGCTTTCGTGGCTGAAGTCGAACATCCTGATCGTGGTGTTCGGGGTGTTGATCCTGATCCTGCCGCCGGCGGGTTTCGTGGGCTCTTCGATCTGGAACGGGAAGATCAAGGCGGCGGCGGAGGAGACGCTCTCGAGCAAGAAGCGGGCGATCGACGGGGCGTCGAAGGTGACCTACACGCTCCCGCCGATCGAGCAGGGCGAGCAGCCGGTGACGGAGTCGCGTCCGCCGAACGCGGCGATCACGGCGTACTACGAGCAGAAGCGTGCCGAGCGGCAGGCGATGATCGAGGAGGTCGTGACACGGGCGGTGCGGTTCAACAAGAAGGAGAACCGCGAGGTGCTCGTGCCGGGGTTGTTCCCGGCGGCGTCGGACGACCGTGAGGAGCGTCGGCTGGCCAAGCAGATGGCGGAGCTGATCGTGGGAACGGAGGGGCGTCCGTCGGTGTACGAGGGGCTGTTCCGGGGGATCAACGCGGGCGAGCCGCTCGAGGCGGCGGATGTGGCGCGGCGCGTGGTGGACGCGTACCGGTCGGAGATCGATCGGTCGGGCGGGAATGTGAACGCGATGACCGCCGAGGAGAAGGCGGCGCTGGACGAGCGGATGAAGGGCCAGCGTCTCGGCGTGTACGCGCGCCGGGCCGAGGAGATCAGCGTGTACGGGTCGGTGGCGGCGCTGCGTGGCGCGAACCCCGCGACGGACTCGGTGATCCTCGAGGAGGTCCCGGGCGGGCTGCTGACGGCGTCCGAGGCGTTCATCTGGCAGTTGGACTACTGGTTCGTCGAGGACCTGCTCCGCGCCGTGCGGCTGGCGAACACGACGGAGGACGGGCTGCTGACCGAGGTGCCGCGTTCGCCGGTGAAGCGGATCGTGGCGATTCGGCTCGACAAGATCGAACTGCCGGCCGAGGAGGCGGGGGCCTCCTCGGGTGACCCCGGGATGGACCCGGGTATGCCGATGGGCGGGATGGGTCGGCCGGGCGGCCGGGCCCCGGCCCGGGCCCCGGCGTTCGCCGCGGCGCCGACCGCGGACGCGGGCGACGCGTCGCACACAGGCCGTCGTCCGGGCGACAAGAACGGGGTGTACTCAATCCGTCGGGCGACGCTGACGGTCGTGGCGGCGAGCGACGAGTTGACGCGGGTGCTCGACGCGATCAGCCGGACGAACTTCATGACGACGATCGGGGTGAAGCTGAGCGATGTGGATCGGTGGGCGGACCTCGAAGCGGGGTACGCCTACGGCCCGGACCATGTGGTCCGGGCGGAGATCGAGGTCGAATCGGCGTGGCTGCATTTCTGGCTCGCGGATGTCGCGACGGACCGGTTGGCGGCGGCGTGGGGGATCGAGCGTCCGGCGGCGGAGGAGCCCGCGGCGCCGTGATCGGGCCGGGCGGAAAGGAACGGGGTCATGAGACTCAAGGGAATCAATCCGATCGAGCAGCATGTCGAGAAGATCGTGCTCGGTCTGGTGGGCGTGGTGTTCCTGGGCGTTGTGGCGTTGCAGTTCCTGGTCTCGCCCAACGAGGTGGACTACGAGGGGCAGAAGGTCCCGCCGGACCGGGTGCTGACCCGGTTGGGTGACAAGGCCGGGGGGATCCTCGGGCAGATGATCGACCCTTCGCCCGAGTTGCCCGCGGTGGAGACGCCGGAGTTGGCGAGCCGGTTCGAGTCCGCCTTCACGGAGCCACTCCTGCATGCCGAGCGGATGGCCTCGGTCGCGCTGGGCAAGCCGTTCGAATTGGAGTTCACGGAGGTCGAGGCGCTGGACGGCCCGGTGACCCCGCTCTCGCTGCCGGCGCCCGGGCGGGTGCTCGCGGGCTCGCAGTGGTCGACGGTGGACCCGTTCTTCGCCGCGGCGACGCCGGCGCTGGACCCCTACCTGCCCGATCAGCAGCCGATGGACAAGGTGACGGTCTCGGTTGAGACGGTGATCAACGGGAAGGAGATCGAAGTGCTTCTGCGGACGGCCGCGGAGGGAGCTCGCTCGATCCCGTCGCATTGGTGGTCGTCGGGCGGGCAGGGCCGGATCGAGGTGCTCGCGGTGGAGCTGGAGCGGCAGGCTCGGCTTCCCGACGGATCGTGGGGCGAGCCCGAGGCGGTGTAGTAGTACCTGTTCTCCCAATCATAACTCTAAGAGCTCAACGAGGGCGCGGCGCAGACGGAAACGGTCTCGTGGGAGACGGTGAAGCCGTCGGACCTGCTCGCGATGGCGGGCATGGCCCAGGATGACCCGAGCCTGGTGGCGCAGCCCCAGTTCCTTCCCACGATCGCGGGGGTGGAGTGGGTCGCGCCCAGCAAGGCGGGCGAGCGGCAGACCCGCCTGGAGACCGAGGGGCGCATCGAGCGGCTGGAGCGGGAGATCACGGAGATTCAGGAACAGATCGCCCAGGTGCAGGACCAGCAGCGCAACCGCCCGCAGACCGACCCGTCGAGCTCGAGCGGCAGCCGCAACACGGGGAGCCTGATCATCGGTGGTGGTCCCGGCGGCGGCGGGTCGAGTTCTCGCCCGCGGACGCAGCGGGCCGACCCGGTGGAGCGGCGCGTCGAGGCCCTGAACAAGCGGATCGAAGAGAAGCAGAGCGAGATTGACACGCTTCTGGACAAGTTGGACGAGCTGGACGCGGGCGCGGCCGGCGCCCAGGGGCGGACGCCCCGGACGCCCAGGCCGACCGCCCCGGGGCGTGGGGCGCCGCCCTCGGGCGCCGGGCAGGTGGTGATCTTCGGCGGCGGCCCCGGTTCCTCGGTGGACGATGACCCCAGGACAACGGGTCGTCCCTCCCCCCGGGGGGTGCGCACGCCCAAGGCCGAGTCGGTGGGCCCGTTGCTCGAGCAGGAGTCGTACCAGGTGTGGTCGCACGACCTGACGGCCGAGCCCGGGGCGGTGTACCGGTACCGGATCCGGTACGGGGTGAACAATCCGCTGTTCGGTCGGGAGAAGTCGCTGGGCTCGGAGGACGCGGAGCTGATCGACGAGGCGAAGCGGCCGCTGGTCCGGAGCCCCTGGTCGGCGTGGTCCGACCCGGTGTTCGTGGGGCGGGAGAGCTACTTCTTCGTGACCTCCGCCCGGGAAGAGGGGGTGCTGAACCAGCAGAGTTCGTCGGCCACGGCGGAGGTGTACCGGATGTACTACGGGTACTACCGCAAGCACACGGTCACGCTGGAGCCCGGCGATGCGGTGCAGGGCGAGTTCCGCCTGCCCGACGACCTGCCGCTCTTCCAGACGCGGGCGGTCAAGGCGGGTGACCTCGAGCGGTACTTCGCCGAGCGGAACCGCCCGGAGGACCGCCCCGGGCAGCCGCCCCTCGGGGCGGCGCCGGCCGACGAGAAGCCGGTGGAACGGCCCTGGTTGACCATGGTGCCGACCCGGATGCCGCTGACGGTGGACGCGGTGATGCTGGATGTGGCGGAGTACCCGGTGGTGTCGTCGGCGGACCTGGCGGGTGCGCAGGCGAGGCGGACCTTCGAGGTGCTGTTCTTCGACCGGCTGTCGGGGATCGTGGCCCGGCGGCCCGACCGGGACCGGGAGATGCCCGAGTACGCGATGGTTGAGCGGTCGGCTGATCTCGCCGAAACAGGGGAGTTGCGTGAGCCCGATTCGGCGTACATTCCCTGACTGGAGGGTTTTGATCGGGTCAGCGAGATGAAAAAACGATGCGGGTGCGATTGACGAACGACTGATCGCGCCTAGCATCCCCCCGCCTCTAAACGGAGCGGCGAAAGCCGGGCCGGGCGAGGCAAACCCGCGGAAGCGGGGTGGAAGAAGCCGGTTGATCCGGCGGATTCCGGGCTCTTTGACAACCGGATATCGACGGGCAATGTTGAGCCCCGCCTTGATCTCGGTCGGCTTGTTGAGTCGTCGGCCGGGGTCGAACCGTCTTGTGAGGCGGGGCTGAAGTATGTGAGTATCTCGTAGCGTTATGAGCTGGTGCCGGGAGTCCTGTGAGGGGCTCGCCGGTCGCTCGTCCCGGACGGGGTGAACGGTTCGCCGTGACACCCCCGATCTCCCCTGAAAACTCGAAGGGGCATTGATGCGGTCCGGGGCGGGTGCTGTTGCTTCTGTCTGATTCGTGGGTCGTTCCGCGAGAGCGGATCGGTTCTCGGCGTCAGGTAGGAGTGGTCAGACCATGAAGGGCGCACGGCGGATGACTTGGCGTCAAGAGGCGATGAAGGACGTTGGAACCTGCGATAAGCCTGAGGGAGCTGGTAACCAAGCTGTGATCTCAGGATTTCCGAATGGGGCAACCCACCCGCAAGGGTATCTCCCGCTGAATGCATAGGCGTGAGAAGCGAACCCGGGGAAGTGAAACATCTCAGTACCCGGAGGAAAGGAAAGCAAGAGCGACTCCGTGAGTAGCGGCGAGCGAAAGCGGACAAGGCCGATCGAACCGGTTGGAATGCCGGACCATAGAAGGTGAAAGTCCTGTACGGCCGATAGCCCATAGAGTAGGCTCGGGCTCGTGGAACCCGGGTTGAAGATGGGGGGTCCACCCTCCAAGGCTAAGTACTCCTTGACGACCGATAGCGAACCAGTAAGGTGACTGAAAGTTGAAAACCACCGCGACGAGCGGGGTGAAAGAGTAGCTGAAACCGTGCGCTTACATGCTGTCGGAGCCCTGCGGGGTGACGGCGTGCTTTTTGCATAATGAGCCCGCGAGTTGGTCTCATCGGCGAGCCTAAGGTCTACCGGACCGGAGGCGAAGGGAAACCGAGTCTGAATAGGGCGTTGAGTCGATGGGGCCAGACACGAAACCCGTGCGATCTACCCATGGCCAGGGTGAAGGTGGGGTAAAACCCGCTGGAGGCCCGAACTCGTTATCGTTGAAAAGATATGGGATGAGCTGTGGGGAGGGGTTAAAGTCCAATCAAGCCGGGATATAGCTTGTTCTCGCCGAAATAACTTTAGGGTTAGCCTCAGAGTGCAACGATCGGGGGTAGAGCTACTGGATAGAAGGTGGGCCCTCCTGGGTACCCCTTTTAACCAAACTCCGAATACCGATCGCCAAGTTCTGGGAGATAGACCATGAGTGACAATATCCATGGTCAAAAGGAGAAAAATCCAGACCGCCGGCTAAGGTCCCAGAACCCGACTCAGTTCTTAAGGAAGTCAGATTGCTTAGACACCCGGGATGTTGGCTTAGAAGCAGCCATCATTTAAAGAGTGCGTAATAGCTCACCGGGCGAGGAGTCTGGCGCCGATAATAATCGGGAATAAGTCGGGTGCCGAAGCCGCGGACGCGAAAGCGTGGTAGGCGAGCGTTCCACGGGCGGTGAAGCGGATCCGTAAGGGTTCGTGGAGCGCGTGGAAGTGCATATGCGGGCTTAAGTAACGATAATGCAGGTGAGAATCCTGCACGCCGAAAGCACAAGGTTTCCTGGGGAAGGTAATTCCGCCCAGGGTTAGCCGGGACCTAAGGCGAGGCCGAAAGGCGTAGTCGATGGACATCAGGTTAATATTCCTGAGCTCACCGGGTAACGGATCGAGGATGCCCCCTGCCTTACCAGATTGGTAGGCCTTCGGGCCGATGGGGGTTGGCGCGATTCCTAGAAAAAACCGGTATAGACCCGTACCAAAACTGACACAGGTGTGCGTGGCGAATAGCCTCAGGCGCTCGAGAGAACGGTTGTGAAGGAACTAGGCAAATTGACCCCGTACGTTCGCAATAAGGGGGCCCTTCGGGGCGCAGAGAAAAGGCTCTGGGAACTGTTTATCAAAAACACAGCACTGTGCGAACTCGCAAGAGGAAGTATACAGTGTGACGCTTGCCCAATGCCGGAATGTCACGGAAGCGGGTCAGCTTCGGCGAAGCTCGCGACCCAAGCACCGGTCAATGGCGGCCGTAACTATGACGGTCCTAAGGTAGCGAAGTTCCTTGTCGGGTAAGTTCCGACGCGCATGAATAGCGTAATCACTGGAGCACTGTCTCCACAACCGACTCGGTGAAATAGTAGTGACAGTGAAGATGCTGTCTCCCCGCGGCAAGACGGAAAGACCCTGTGGACCTTTACTGCAGGCTTCTGTTGGTCACGAGCACATGATGCGTAGCATAAGTGGGAGGCTTTGAAGCGGTCGTTTCGGCGGCCGTGGAGCCAAAGGTGAAATACCACTCTTCGTGAGTTTGTGGCCTAACCCCGATTCCCATGAACCTGGGCGGGGGACAGCGGGTGCTGGGTAGTTTGACTGGGGCGGTCTCCTCCGAAAGTGTAACGGAGGAGCGCAAAGGTCGGCTCAGCGCGGATGGAAACCGCGTGTCAGAGTGCAAGAGCACAAGCCGGCTTTACTGCGAGACCGACGGGTCGAGCAGTCACGAAAGTGGGCTCTAGTGACCCTGCGCTTCCGAGTGGAAGGGGCGTAGCTCATCGGATAAAAGGTACCCCGGGGATAACAGGCTTATCGCTCCCGAGCGTCCATAGCGGCGGAGCGGTTTGGCACCTCGATGTCGGCTCATCGCATCCTGGGGCTGTAGGCGGTCCCAAGGGTTGGGCTGTTCGCCCATTAAAGCGGTACGCGAGCTGGGTTCAGACCGGCGTGAGCCAGGTCGGTCCCTATCTGCCGTGGGCGTTCCAGACTTGACAGGAGTCAACCCTAGTACGAGAGGACTGGGTTGGACCGACCCCTGGTGTTCCAGTTGGGCCGCTCGGCCCACAGCTGGGTAGCTACGTCGGGCAGGGATAACCGCTGAAAGCATCTAAGCGGGAAGCCCCCCTGGAGATGAGGTCTGGTCGCATTCGCGTGAGACCCCCGGAAGACCACCGGGTTGATAGGCCGCAGGTGCAAGGGTTGAGAGACCCTCAGCTGAGCGGTACTAACGGTCGAAGGTTTGACCACCCCTACCAGCCGCCGCGAGTCGATGGCGGTCCGGTTTCAACACCCGGGCCGACCCCGATTCACGGAACGGCGCTGCGAGTCACTCACATAGCCGTTGCGACCGCGCCCCTTGGGCGTGCTCGCGGTGGATTGCCCGTCGATACCGGCCCGGCCCCCTGTGGGCCGGACCTGCGCCGGACATGAGAATGTTCGAGCGTGGATTGTCGGTGACCATAGGTGCGGGGACACACCTGTTCCCATTCCGAACACAGAAGTTAAGACCGCACCGCCGATGATACTGCACTGCGGGAAAGTAGGTCATCGCCGACATTTGGGCCTTCTCGGGCAAAATCCGGGAGGGCCCTTTTCGTTTTTGGGCACCGGGCACCGGGCACCGGGCACCGGGACGGACTGGGGTCGTGGGTCCTCAGACTCGCCGCATCCCGTTGCTGCCGAGGTGGATGCTCATCCTCGCGATCTGGTTGGCCCAGGCTTCCTCCTCTGGCTCGTGCAGGGCTTCCTGTACATCACTCAGACCGGCGTGGACGCGACTGGTGGCGCGATCGCCGGCGAGCGGCCGACGCCCGGGGGATTATCTCGACCTGGTCACCTCCGGCACCTTCGCCGGTTGGATGGGGGGGGGCGCTGCTGGTGCTGACGGGGGCCCAGGCGATCTTCGTGTGGCCGCTCCGGAAGCCGGGGGTGTCTCCAGGACGGGGTGAATCGGCGCGGGCAAGCCTGGTGATCTCCGGGCTGGCGATCGCAGCGCCGCGCTGCGTCGTCAACCGGGCGGGCCGAGGGGGCGGGGGCCGAGGCGGGCCCGTCTCGTTCGAATGGCGGTTGAGCCGGGGAGGGGGTTCGTTAGACTCCGGCGATGGACGGGAACGATCGTCAGGACCGGGCGTATCTGTCCGTGCTAGCCTGGCCCGAGGGGGCGGACGGGGCGGCTTGTGTTGAGGCGCTGGTCGCGGCGGCGGGGCTTGATCCGTACCTCGCGACACAGGCAACTCGGCGTGGTGTGCCGCAGGTGGTGTGCCTGATCGACGCCTTGATCGCCCCGGAGGTCGTGCGTGTTCTGCGGGCCCGGGGCATCCGGGCCGCGGCGCCCTCGCGTTCGGCCATGGAGGGCCTGCCCGCGGCGATCCGGTGCGTGCGAGTTGGCCGGCCCCGGTCGCGGCCGGATCACCTGGCGGTGGGGCTCTTCGATCGCGGCGGGAGCGGGGGGCTCGGCGGTGGGGGGGAGACGGTGGAGTTCGATCCGAATGAGGTCGGGGCGGTGGTCCGGGCCACGATCGCGACGACCCGGGTGACCTTCGACACGCGCGACACCGAGGATCAATGGGGGACGGGGCTGACCATCGCCGGGGGCCTCGGCGCCGTGGCGCTCACGGCGATGGACACCCCGGGTGGGAAGCGGTCTGGCACGATGCGTGTCGAGGAAGTTGTCGAGGTGCAACTGCACGACGGCCGGCGGTTCCGGTTCGACGGGCGTCGGTTCGAGGCGGGCGACGACGAGCGGCTGCGCTCGGGGCAGGAGCGGATGGACCGCCTCGCGGTGCTGCTTGGGGAGGCCTGCCCCGGCGCGGAGGTGGACCTGCGGTTCCGCGAGTTCCGCTGCCCGCCCGATGTGCTGCGGACGGCTTCCGCCGTCACGGGATCGAAGATCGTGCGCACACGGGACGATTGGCCGCTGTTCGAGTTCTACAGCGCGTGGCGGTGGCTGGCGGGGCGGAGCGCAGCACGATGAGAATCCCGATGGGAAGGCCGTACCGGGCGTTCCGCGAGTTCGACGGCATGACGGACGAGGCGTGCGCGCGCTACTTGTGGGTGATGCGGAGGCAAGGGCACATCCGCGCGTGGGTGCCCGCGGCCGTGGCTGTGGTGGCGGTCCCGTTCTCGTGTGTGCTCACCGGGCTGAGCGTCCCGTTCCTGGTTGACCACGGCTTCGCCGGGGTCATGCGGGCTCTCGACCGGGTGCGGGTCGGCGAGCGGGCTTGGGGCGGCGGGTTCTCGCTCGGCGACGCGGTGCTCGCCGCGGTGAACGCCTTCGGGGCCGTCGGTCTCCCCGGGCTCGCCGGGCTGCTGGCGCGTGATTGGCAGATCCGCCGCGCGCTCCGCCGAAAGACCAAGCTCGTGCGCTGCGCCCAATGCAGGCAGAGCCTGATCGGGCTGCCGGTGGAATCGGCGGAGGCCGGCCCGAGGACGCGCTGCCCCGAGTGCGGCACGCTCTGGCTGCTGGGCGAATTGGACCTCACGCCGGAGGATCTTGCCGCGGGCTCGGCGTCTGCGGAGGCGTGAACGGCAGCCACTGCGTCGGCCGGGCGAGGGCCTCCGTGAGTCGCTCCCGGTAGCTGTCGCGGCTGATCTCGATCCCCCCGAGCGAGGCGAGGTGGGGCGTCATGAACTGGGTGTCGAGGAGCGAGAACCCGCGGGCGCGGAGATGGTGCCAGAGCGCGACGAGGCAGACCTTGCTCGCGTCGGTGCCCCCGAGGTCGGGCCGGCTGAACATGCTCTCGCCGGCGAAGAGGCCGTTGAGGTGGACCCCGTAGAGGCCGCCGACGAGGGCGGCCTCCGATGAGGCGTGGGGCCCGGTCGCGGGCGGAGGGGTCTCGAGCCATGCCTCAACGGAGTGAGCATGCCCGGCGTCGAACAGGGCCCGGTAGGCATGAATGATGCGGTCGTCGATCCAGCTCCCGCCCGAGTGATCGGGGCGGGGGGCGGCGCAGGCGCGGATGACCCGGTCGAACGCGAGGTCGGTGGAGAGGCGCAGCCGCCCCGACCGCAGGGTTCGGCGGAGGGACCGGCTGATCCGCAGGGCGTTCTCCTCGAGCGGGATGACCCCCCTGGGGTCGGGGTCGTACCAGAACACCCGCCCGCCGGGCTCGGCCATGGGGAAAACGCCCTCGGCGTAGGCGGCGAGGAGGGATTGCACGAGTTCGGTGTCCTGCGCGGTCATGGCGTCAGCGGGATGTTTGGCCGCCCGGCGTTCCCGAGGTAGCATGGTCTGCGGGGAGAAATCGGGAGGGCCCGGTTCCGAACATGAATGGGGGCCATTGCCGACGGCCCCGGAGGATGGCGCGATGAACGGGAACGAGGTCATCATGATGCTGCTTCAGGAGGAAGAGCGGCTCCTCCTGGTGCTCGGCGCGGGCGTGTTCACGATCTGGGTGGTCCTCGCGGCCGTCTCCAAGACGCTGATGACCATGGCGCGGGAGCGGACGAAACGGGACATTGCGGCGTACATCGCCGAGGGGTCGATGACCCCCGAGCAGGGCGAGCGCCTGGTCAAGGCCGGGAAGAACGAAACCAACCGCTGCGGGTGAGCCCTTGGGCGATCCGGGCGAGAGAAACGGAGCGAGCATGGGCGGGGTCCTGACGCTGGCAGAGATTCAGGGGGAGTTGATCCCGGTCATCGCGATGGCGATCGGAGGCGGGATCGCGGTGATCGCGATCATCTTCGGGACGGTGAAGCAGATGGTGCAGACGGCCGAGCGGGAGAAGTCCCGCCGCGAGATCGCCGCGTACATCGCCGAGGGGTCGATCACCCCAGAGGACGGCGAGCGTCTGATGCGGGCCGGGCGTGATCTTGACAGAAAGTGCTGAGGGGGTAGGCGTGGACCTGAATGCGGGCGAACTGATTTTTCTGATCCCGATCGTGGCGATCTGCGCGGGGGTGACCGCGGGCATCATCACCTCGGTCTCGAAGGACATCCGCCGGCGAGCGGAGACACGCGAGCGAGAGCAGTCCCGCCGAGAGATCGCGGCGTATGTCGCGGAGGGCTCGATGACGCCGCAGGACGGCGAGCGGCTGCTCCGCGCCGGGGGCGGGCCGCCCGAGGCCTGAAAGGGGTCCCGTCAGGCGCCGTAGCCCCCGTCGAGCATC
Organism: Phycisphaerales bacterium; assembly: GCA_036732005.1. Classification (GTDB taxonomy): domain Bacteria; phylum Planctomycetota; class Phycisphaerae; order Phycisphaerales; family UBA1924; genus UBA1926. The sequence goes on along the minus strand of DAINDF010000007.1, from coordinate 101,267 downwards.
ATCAGGATGCGGAGCGGCTCGGCGACCGACCACGCCTGGGCCGGGCACCCGTCGGGCCGCTGCGGGGCCTCGCGGCTGTGGTCCCCGTCGTAGATCTCGGGGATCTGCCCGAGGCCGTGGCCCTCGAGAGCCCGGAGGAGCGGGGTGATCGCGGCGCGGGCCTCGGCCTTGGCGTCGGCGGAGAAGCCCCCGACGCGGAGCACCGCCTCGGCGTAGGGCCCGATCAGCCAGGGCCAGACCGTGCCGTTGTGGTAGGCCTTGTCGCGGTTGAACATGTCCCCCTCGAGCCGGCCCACATACGCGGGGTCCCCCGGGTCGAGCGTCCGCAGGCCCATCGGCGTGAGCAGTCGGTCCCGCACCGTGCGCACGACGGCGGCCCGCTGATCCGGCCCGAGCGGGCTGTGAGGGAGGCTGACGGCGAAGATCTGATTGGGGCGGATCTGCTGGATCGGCTTCCACCCGCCGCCCTCAACCGGTTCGAGGTGATCGATCAGCCCGAGCCCGTCCGGGCGCACGAACTTCTTGCGGAACGAGGCCCCGGCTTGCTCAGCGAGCGAACGCTTCTCGTTGGCCCGGCGGCGGAAGTCCCCCTCGATCGCCGCCGCGGTGGCGAGCAGGCCGTGGTACCACAGGGCGTTGATCTCGACCGCCTTGCCGTGGCGCGGGGTGAACGAAACCCCGTCGCGGTTGGCGTCCATCCAGGTCAACTGGGTGCTCTGGTCGCCGGCGGCGATGAGCCCGTCCTCGTCCATGCGGATGCCGAAGTCGGTGCCGACGCGGTACGCGTCGATGATCTCGGCGCACGCGGGTTCGAGGCGCTGCATGTACCCGTCGTGGTCGCCGGTGATCCGGCGGTACTCGGCGGCGGCGTGCAGGAACCAGAGCGCGGCGTCGACCGTGTTGTAATGGGCCGGGCCGGCGAAATCGTCGAAGCGGTTGGGGATCAGCCCGTGCCGGCGGTGGGCGGCGAAGACCGAGAGCGTCTTGAAGGCCTCCTCGTGCCGCCCTGTCGCGAGCAGCAGGCCCGGCAGGGAGATCATCGTGTCACGCCCCCAGTCGGCGAACCAGGGGTAGCCCGCGATGACACTGGCCATCTGGTCGTGCGACGGGCCGCGCTGCACGACGAAGTCGTCCGCCGCCGCCGTCAGGCGGGCGAGGGCGACGCGGTCGGCCTCTGGGGCGTTGGGGGCGGCGTCGAGGGCTCGCTCGATCAGGCCCGCGACGCGGTTGGTGCGCGCGGTCCGGTCCCATTCCACCGGGCCCGGGGGCATCGCGTCGATCGAGGCGTGCAGGGTGACCGCGATCTCGCCCGGGCGGGCGTCGGTGTGCTCGGCGACGAAACGCCCCGGGGAGAACAGGTCCTCGCGCGGGTCCATCCCGCGGCGTTCCTCCCAGGCGTAATACACATCGTGCCAGATGTCGGGGTCGTGCTGGTACTCCGCGTCGTGGGAGGCGAGGTGCACGCCCGCCTCGCGGGTCACGCAGAGCACGCCGTTCTCGACGGGGCGGGCCTGGAACCGGGTCACGATCTCGTCGCCCCGGAGCAGCGCATGAAAATCGCGCAGCGCCGTGAGCGGCCTGAGCACCAGCCTCGCCGGGCCCGGGCACTCGACCCGGTAGGAGATCGCCACGGCGTTCCGCCGGTCGAACAGGTGGAGCGTGCGTGTGACGGTGCACAGACCCGCGGGCGTCGGGATCGTGAAGACCCACTCCGCCTCGGTTGACTTCGTGAACCGGGCCTCCACGGGCAAGGCCTCGGCCCGGTCGGGCGAGGTGGCGAAATGGAAGGGTGTGAGGTTGATCTCGCGGTGGTGGGGGCCTCCCGGGTCGAGGGTGAGCGTGTCGGCGACCGCGGAGAGGGCGACGACGCGGGAGACGGGGGGGTGGAGCGACGCGACGAGCAGGCCGTGGTACCGACGGGTGTTGAGCCCGAGCGGGGTGCTCATGGCGTACCCACCCAGGCCGTTGGTGAGCAGCCAGTCGGCCCACGAGGGGTTCGTGGCTGGGGCGAGGCTGGAGGGATAGGTGGGAAGGGTCTTCGTCATGGCGGGCTCCCGGCGCGTCCTGCGGGGGAGCGTAGCCGGGAGCGGGGGCGTGCGCCGCTCCCGGGGGCACGCCCGAGGGGATCCGGGCGGATCGCGGCGGGCCCGGGCTTGACGGCGTGCCCGGCGCCTGTGACACTGTTCCATGGCGACGCTCGCAAAGAACACCGGCGACACCCCTTCCACCTTGGCCGACGCTCCCGGCGGCGTGCCGCCCGGTGCGGGGCGGATCGTGGCCGACGGGATCACCTTCGACGATGTCCTGCTCATCCCCCAGCGGAGCGAGGTGCTCCCCGCCGACGCGGACACCTCGACGCGTCTGACCACCGGGATCCGGCTGAACATCCCGCTGATCTCGGCGCCGATGGACACCGTGACCGAATCGGGCCTGGCGATCGCGCTGGCGCTAGAGGGGGGCATCGGCGTCATCCACAAGAACCTGCCCGTCGAGGTGCAGGCCCGCGAGGTCGCGAAGGTCAAGCGCTCGGCCAACGGGGTCATCACCGACCCGGTGACGCTGGGGCCCGACGACACCGTGGGCCGGGCTCGACAGTTGATGCGGGAGCACCATGTCTCGGGGTTCCCCGTGACCGCCGACGGCGCGGGCGACGAGCGGGGCACGGGGGGCGAGGTGCTCGGCATCCTGACCCGCCGCGACCTCAAGTTCGTGGTCGACCCGGCGACGCGCGTGCGCGAGGTGATGACCTCGGAGAACCTGATCACGGCCCCGCCCGGCACGACCCTCAAGCAGGCCGAGGACATCCTCAACCGCAACAAGGTCGAGAAACTGCTGCTGGTGGACGCGGGGCGGCGTCTGGTCGGGCTGATCACGATGCGCGACATCGAGCGGATGGCGCGGTACCCCAACGCCTGCACGGACGAGCGGGGCAGGCTCCGCTGCGGGGCAGCGGTCGGGCCGCACCAGTACGACCGTGTCGAGGCGTTGCTCGAGGCCGAGGCGGATGTCATCGTCGTCGACACGGCCCACGGGCACAGCCGCAATGTGATCGAGACGGTGCGTGAGATCAAGCGGCGTTTCCAGATCCAGGTGATCGCGGGCAACATCGCGACCGCGGAGGGGGCGCGGGAACTCGCCGAGGCGGGGGCGGACGCGGTGAAGGTCGGCATCGGCCCGGGCTCGATCTGCACGACGCGTGTCGTGACCGGCGTGGGCGTGCCGCAGATCACCGCGGTCATGAACGCGGTCGCGGGCGTTGAAGCCTTCGCCGCCGCCGGGGGGCGTTCGATCCCGGTGATCGCCGACGGGGGCATCCGGCAGTCGGGCGATATCGCCAAGGCCATCGCCGCCGGGGCGGAGTGCGTGATGATGGGCGGCCTGTTCGCCGGGCTGGACGAGAGCCCCGGCGAGACGGTCATCTCGGGGGGCCGGCGGTTCAAGGCCTACCGCGGCATGGGCTCGGAGGGCGCGATGATGTCGGGCTCGGCGGACCGGTACGCCCAGGCCGACAAGCTCGACGGGGACAAGGCCAGGCTCAAGTTCGTGCCCGAGGGGGTCGAGGGGCTCGTGCCCTACCGCGGGTCGCTCGCCGAGTTCGTCTACCAGCTCGTCGGGGGCCTGCGCAGCGCGATGGGCTACTGCGGGTGCCCGACGATCAACGACCTGCGCACCCGGGCCCGGTTCACCCGGGTCAGCGCCGCGACCGTCGTTGAGAATCACCCCCACGACATCCGAATTACCAAGGAATCACCCAACTACTCCGTCGAGTCTGGCCCCGGCGCCCGCGCCCGCGAATGAACCGGCGGGCCCCGTCGCCCCGAACCCGGCGTGCATCGGGGGCGTAGCCTTCCTGCGAATGGATTCCTGAAAAAACGGACCCGGACGGGTCTCGATGGAGGGCAACGGACATGCAGCTTTCCCGCAGCGGAAACCCCACGCTGAACGCGTTCGAGCGGCCCCAGTGGTCGAACCTGGCGGACGGCCCCGCGTCGATCGCCGGGCGCCCCGCGCGCGTGATGACCATGCAGGGCACCGTCATCGCCAGCGCGGTGCTCGTCGCGCTGTGCGCCATCTCGGCGGTCCTCGCCTGGCAGGCGATCACCGTCGGGCTGTTCGGCGTGTCGATCTCGCCCTTCCCCGCGCTGCTCGTCGGCGGGCTCGGCGGGTTCGTGGTCGCGTTGATCGTCTCGTTTGCGCCGAAGTCGGCCCCCTTGCTCGGGCCCGTCTACGCGGTGCTCGAGGGCGGGTTCATCGCGGGCTTCAGCGTCGTCGTCGCGGAGCGCTGGCTGGGCGGGGCGCAGGACCCCGCGGCGATGGGGACGATCTTCCAGGCGGTGGTGCTGACCTTCGCCATCGCGGTCGCGATGCTGCTCGCCTACGGGGCGGGGATCGTCCGCGGGGGCAAGGTCTTCACCGCGGTGCTCATGACGGGCCTGATCGGCCTGGTGCTCTACGGGCTGACCCTGTTGGTGGGCAACTTCCTGCTGGGCGCGAGCATCCCGAACCTGTACACCTCCACCAGCCCGCTCGGCATCGGGTTCACGGCGATCTGCCTCGTGCTCGCCTCGCTCTTCCTCGTGCTGGATTTCCGCATGATCGAGGAGGGCGTCAAGCGCGGCGCCCCCAAGCACATGGAGTGGTTCGCGGGCTTCTCGCTGCTGGTGACGCTCGTCTGGATCTACATTGAGGTGCTCCGCCTGCTGGCGAAGCTGCGGTCGAACGACTGACCGGACCGCCGGCTAGCGAGCCAGTTCGAACACGAGCAACCGCGTCGGGCCCTTGCCGTCGTTGTCCTCGGCGATCAGCAGAAGATCGCGGTCGGTGTCGTTCACGATCGCCATCGCTTCGAGGTCGCCCAGCCTCTCACCCTCCGACAGGGTCGAGAGGTCGAGCACGAGCCGCTTCTCCATGAAGATGGGCTCGCGGGCCACCGGGTCGGCGAGGGAGGCGATGCCGTCGAGGTGGGTCGCCCCCAGGGGCGTCGTCCACCAGAGCGTCGAGACCACCGTGCCGTCGCCTCGGTCGGCGTTCTCCAGGGCGAAGAACCCGCCGCGCGGGAGCGCAACGAGTTCGGCGAGTGAGGACGATCCCGCCTCGGTCCCCTCCGGCGCGGGGCCGAGCGGGTAGCCGATCGTGTGGGTCCGGCCCTGGTTGTGCACCAGGACGCGGCAGACGCCCGACCCCTCGTCCTGGATGAGCGGGCGCTCAACCGCGGCGTACAGGCCCGGGGTCTCGGGGTGGGTCGAGAACGCGACCGACTCGAAGCCCCGGTTGTGGCGGACGCCGCGGGTCGGTTCGACCGGGCGGTCGTGTCGGAAGGCCTCCGGCAGCGCGGTTGCCTCCGCCCGGTCGCCCGGGAGCGATTGGGTGTACACGCCCTGGTCGACGCCGCCCTTCGCGTAGCCCTCGCTGACCCAGGCGATGATGATGGCCCGTCCGACGCCCGTGGTGTAGCCCGTGATGCAGACCGCCTCGGGGTCGACGGTGTTCTTCTCGAACGGGCTCCCGTTCCGGTCGAGCAGGGGCGACCAGCGGATCGGGCCGAGGTGGATGAAGCCGTCGGGCTCGATCCTCTGAATGCTCAGGCGTCCGACCCGCGCGGGCCCTTCCTGCGAGCGGTCGTCGGGGACGATCAGGAGTTCGCGGGTGAGCGGGCTGAACGCCATCCCGCTGATCTCGTCGGCGGGCCACGCCGGTGTGCCCGCGGCGATGACCTCGGGCAGCTCGATCCACTGAAGATAGCGGGGCGTGGGAACGCCCGCGTGGGCCGAGGCGAGCGACGCGGCGAGGAGGAGTGCGGCGGTCTGCATCACGCGAGCCTATCGGGAGTCTCCGCACGATACAACGGGCCCGATCGGCGTTTGATCCCGCCACGCCCCGGCGCGCCAGGGCCGTACACTGGGCCCATGCACGACGACACGATCGCGGCCGCGGTTGGCGCCCTGGGCGAGGCGCCGCTCACGGAGGACGCGCTGCGCGCGCACATCTTCCCTCTGTTCTCGCGGGTGCTCAAGCACGGCGCCGAGCGCGGGGAGATCTACCTGGCGAACCACTCGCTGGGAAGGCCGCTGGACCGGACGGCGGAGGATGTCGCCCGCGGGGTCGATCTGTGGTACCGCGAAATGGACGGGGCGTGGGAGGACTGGGTCGCGGAGATCAACACCTTTCGTCGGGGGATCGCTCGGCTCATCGGGCTGGCGAGGGACGACGCGGTCGTGCCCAAGGCCGCGGCGGGGCAGGGGCTGCGCGCGGTGCTCAACGCGCTGCCGGCGGCGGTTCCCTCCGTTGTCGCGACGACCGGGGAGTTCGATTCGATCGACTTCGCCCTCAAGACCTACGCGCACAAGGGGCGGGCGCGGGTGTCGTGGGCGCGGCCGGACGGGGAAGGGCTGTTCCACGCCGACGATGTCATCGCGAGGATCACCGACCAGACCGACCTGGTCGTCGTGAGCCACGCGATCTTCGCGACCGGGCAGCTCGTCGAGGGAATCGACCGCATCGTCGCCGCGGCGAGGCGGCACGGGGCGCTGGTGCTGCTCGACACCTACCACACCGCGGGCGTGATGCCTGTTGGCTTCGATGCACTCGGTGTCGATTTCGCGATCGGGGGGTCGTACAAGTACACCCGGGGCGGCCCCGGCGCCTGCTGGCTGGCGGTCGCGCCGCGGCATCTGCGAGGCGAGGGCGAGCCCCCCGCCGACGGGCTGTTCACGCTCGACACGGGCTGGTTCGCCAAACGCGGGACCTTTGCCTACGAGCGGACGCCCACGCCCGAACTCTCCGCCGGCGGGGACGCCTGGATGGAATCGACGCCCGCGGTGCTCGCGGCCTACCACGCCAAGGCGGGCCTGGAATTGACGCTCGGGATCGGTGTCGATCGCCTGCGCGCGTACAACATCCTGCAACAGGCCCGGCTGGCGTCGGCCCTGCGGGAGCACGGCGTCGAGCCCAGGCTCATCGAGCCGCGGGGCGCGTTCCTGCTCGTTCCACACCTGGACGCGTCGGCCGTCTCGCGCCGGCTGAAGACCCTCGGCGTCAACACCGACGCGAGGCCATGCCCCAGCGGGCGGACGAGGCACATTCGCCTCTGCCCCGACATCCTGACGACGGCCGAGGAGATCGACCGAGCCGCCGCCCTGGTCGCCCGGGCGCTCTCGGAATTCTGAGAAGACCCGGACCGATCAGGCGCCGATGTCGCGGCGGTAGGTCTTGCCCCGATACTGGATCCTCGACGCGGCCTCGTACGCCCGGGACCGCGCCTCGCCCAGGTCCGAGCCGACCGCGGTGACGCCCAGCACGCGTCCCCCGTTGGTCACGAGTTTCCCGTTGATCATCGCCGTCCCGGCCTGATCGACGACCACGCCGTGGACATTCTCGGCGTCGCTGATGCCCGTGATCTCATCGCCCTTGCGGGGCTTCTCGGGGTAGCCCTCCGCGGCGAGCACGACGGTGACGGCGGCGTCGGCCGACCAGCGGACCTCGGCGTGGTGGAGCGAGCCCGTCGCGCACGCGTGGAAGAGCGCGATCGCGTCCGATTCCAGGCGGGCCATCAGCGGCTGGCACTCGGGATCGCCGAACCGCGTGTTGAACTCGAGCACCTTGGGCCCGGCCGGGGTGAGCATGATCCCCGCGTAGAGCACGCCTCGGAAATCGGCCTCGTCGCGGCGCAGCGCATCGACGATGGGGACGAAGACCTCGCGTTCGATCCGCGCCATGGTCGCGTCGTCGATCGTTCCGGCGGGGCAGAAGGCGCCCATGCCGCCCGTGTTGGGGCCCCCGTCGTGATCGCGGAGGCGTTTGTGGTCCTGGCATGGGGGCAGGATGAGGATGTTCCGACCGTCGACCAGGGCGAGCACGGAGGCCTCTTTCCCGGCGAGTTTCTCCTCGATGACCACCCGCTTGCCCGCGTCGCCGAACTCGCGGGCCTTCATCACCCGGTCCAGCGCCCGCAGCGCCTCGTCGGTGTCGGCGGGGACGATCACGCCCTTGCCCTTGGCGAGCCCGGCGGCCTTGATGACATGCGGCTCGCTCCGCGACTCCACGAACGCGCGGGCGGACTCGTAGTCGTCGAAGACACGCCCCTCCGCCGTCGGGATCGACGCGTCACGCATCAGTTTCTTCGCGTAGCCCTTGTCCGCCTCGAGCCGCGCCGCCCGGGCCGAGGGCCCGAGCACCGGGCGGGGCGAGCCGTCGGCCCGGGTCGCGAGGGCGTCGGCCATTCCCGCGGCGAGGGGGTCTTCTGGCCCGATGACGACGAGCCCGATGTCGTGCTTGTCGCAGAACTGTCGGGTGCGGTAGGCCTGTTTGGGGTCGATGGGCACATCGGCGCGGCGCCCGAGGGAGGCGATGCCCGGGTTCGCGTCGGGGTCGACCCAGAGCGTGCCGAGTCGGGGGGAGCGGGCGAGGGCGCGGGCGAGGGCGTGCTCCCGCCCGCCGGCGCCGATCAGAAGCACATTCACGCGGTCCGGGCAGGTCGTCATGGGGCGATCCTATGGACGCGCGGGGATGTCGCGGCGGCGGCGGGCGGCGTGGGGCATCCACCACAGCCAAAGGCCCGTGATCCACAGCACCCCCAGCACCACGCCCGACGGCAGGAACACCCCCAGTTTGGCCCATTCCCCGAAGTACGACCCGTCGTGCAGCGACTCGATCAGATCGCTCCGGCGGACCGCCGCGTGCAGCACCTCCCCCGTCGCCGTGTCGACCTGCACCTCCCACGCGTTGCGGGTTCGGATCTTCGCCATCCCCTTGCCGGGGCGAAGGTCGACGCGGTCGATGTCGTCCCACGACGCCACACCGGCCTCGGGCACAGACCGGGCGGCGGCGAGCATGTCGTCGAGCGAGATCGAGGGCTCCCCCCCGACGCCGCGCATCTCCGGGGGCTGGACCCAATCGAGCTGCTTTTTGAGTTGGAGCAGCAGCCCCGTCGCGATGACGAGCAGCAGCGGGAGACCGACCGCGATCGCCCCCCAGCGGTGCAGCCTCCGGTTCCATTTGTTGAAAAGCACCCGCCCGCTCGGCATCGCCCGGGAGGGTAGGGGCCTCAGCCGATCGGGCGGAGGTTGCGGATCACGCCCGTGCGGTAGGCCGCGATCGCCGGCACGATCCCCGCCAGAGACGACAGCGCAATGGTCGCGACCGCGACCCCGAGCAGGATCCGCGGCTCGATCGCCGCGTCGACCACGAGGTTGAGCCTGGCGTAGAGCGCATCGGCCACGACCCGGGCGCCGATCAACCCCAGCAGCACACCCGCCCCCGCCCCGGCCGCGCCGATCACCGCCGATTCGGTCACGACCAGCCCGAAGACACGGGCCCGCGAGCACCCGAGGACGCGGAGCACGGCGATCTGGCGCCGGCGCTGCTCCATCGCCTGGTAGAGCACCAGCATGATCGTCACCGCGCCGACCAGCAGGACGGTCGCGGCGAGCGCCACGATGATCCGGTCGACATTCGACACGATCGTGAAGAGCTTGCCGATCTCCTGGTCCGGGGCGGCCACCGTCACGGCGGGGTCCCCTCTGAGCATGTTGAAGACCTGCTGGAAGACGGCGGTGACGGACATCCCGGGGCGGGTCAGCACCCGGGCGTAGATCCCCGTGATCTTTCGGTCGTCCTCGATCAGGTCGGCCTCGGTCGTCACCGAGGCGTCGGGCCCGAGGTCACGCAGGCGGCGGTCGTGCGCGTGCAGGATCCACGAACTGGTGAGGTCGCTGAAGAGGGCGCGGTCGTGCAGCGTGCCGGTCGGGGCGAGCAGGCCCACGACCTCGTAGACAAACTCGTTGTGGATATGCGCCGCCTCGCCCTTGCGGGGCGTCCCGTGCGTCAGGCTGACGCGGTCGCCCACCGCGAGGCCCGTGACCCGGGCGGCTTCGGCGCCGACGACGAGCTGGAACGGGCCGGCGAACGCCCCGCCCTGCACGAACACCCAGGGCGAACCTTCCGCGGGCTGATACCGCGAAAAAAACTCCGGCGTCGTCGCGAGCACCGGCAGCCCGCGGTAGGAGTCTCCCAGTTGCGTCGGGATCGCCCACTCGAGCGGGTAGCGGGAAGCCAACGCGTCCCGCGCGGCGATCGGGAGCGCGTTCCTCGGGGCCCCGGTGTAAAAGACGCTGTTGAGCACGGTCACCATCGGGTCCTGCTGGGGCCCGCTGATGAGCATGTGCATGTTTCCCTTGCCCCGGCTGAAGGCCCGCTCCCCCGCGTCGCGCATGCCCAGCAGCACCAGCATCAACGCCACGCCCAGCGCGACGATCAGCACCGTCGTCACCGTCGAGAACAGCCGGGCCGAGAGGCTTCGCACCACGAAGGTCGTGTCCGTGATCGACATGGTCAACCCCCCGCGGGCGCGGCGGCGGCCCGGTTGAGCTCGGCGAGCGAGACGCGACGGTCGAACCGCGACGCGAGCGAGGGGTCGTGGCTCACGCAGAGCAGGGCCGCCCCGCGCTCGCGGCAGACCTCCTGGATCAGGTCCATCGCCTCGCCCGCGTTCTCCGGGTCGAGGCTCGCGGTAGGCTCGTCGGCGAGCACCAGTTCGGGGTCGCACGCGAGCGCCCTCGCCACCGCGACGCGCTGCTGCTGCCCCACGCTCAGCCGATCGGGCATCGCGTCGGGACGCTCGATCCCGAGCCGCCGCAGCAGCGCCGAGGCCCGGTCCCGGTGCTCGCTCCGGGGCACATCGCTGAACGCAAGGGCCGTCATGACATTCTCGACCGCCGTGAACCCGTGCAGCAGATGGAAGGTCTGGAAGATCATCCCGATGTGGGCCCCGCGGAAGTGATCCCGCGCCGCCCCCCGCAGCCCGTGGATGTCCCGCCCCGCCACGAGCACGCGCCCGCGTTGCGGCTCGAGCAGCCCCAGCACCGTGTGCAGCAGCGTGCTCTTGCCCATCCCGCTCCGCCCGGCCAGGAGCGTCTGCTCCCCCGGCGCGAGGGCGAGTTCGGCGATGTCCAGGAGCCAGCCCGCGTGTCCGGGGTAGCGGAAGCCGAGGTTCTCGAGGCGGAGCGCGTCGTCGGCCATGGCGGGGTGTTGTAGGCCGGCGTCCCGCCCCGGTCGCGTCCGTGAAATCCGAGCGGGAGATGCGTTAGGATTGGGGCGTGCTCGGGGTCATCGAACAGTGCGTCACGCTCCTCGGGGCGTACCTCGCCGCGGGCTGCCTCTTTGCGGTGGTCTTTGTCACGATCGGGGCCGGGCGGGTCAGCCGCGCCGCGCGGGGCGCGGGCTGGGCCCTCCGCCTGATGCTGATCCCCGGGGCGGCGATGCTCTGGCCTCTCCTCGCCGCCAGGTGGATCCTGGGCCCCGACCCCGCGACGCGTGGGCCCTTGGCTCTTCACGAGTCCCCCTCCGACTCCGAAGCGGAGACCAGCGTATGACCCGGGGACATCGCCGCGCCCACGCCGTGCTCTGGCTCGTCATCGCCCCGCTCCTCGTCGCGGTGCTCGTGCTCGCCTCGCGGGCGGGACCGCAGGCCGGCCCGGGCGACGCCCCGCCCACGGGGGGGCGCGAGCCGTGACCAACCGGTTTGTCTGGGTCGCGTGGAACCGGCACAAGCGCGTGTACGACGCGGTGCTGCTCGCGTCCGTCGCGGGCTTCCTCGCGGTCTACGCGCTCGCCGCCTTCGCGTTCGGCGACGCCCCGCCAGACCCCGTGGTCGTGCTCATCCGAGCGACGGGGGCGCTCTCGTTCCTGATGCTCCATGTCATTCTCTGCATCGGGCCCCTCGCGAGGCTCTCGACCCGGTTCGCCCCGCTGCTCTACAACCGCCGCCATTTCGGGGTCTCGATGTGCCTGGTCGCGTTCGTGCACGCCGCCCTGGTCCTGGGGTACTACGGCGGCTTTGGCGCCGAGGGGCCCGTCCACGCGGTCTTCTTCGCCGGCAGAGAACTCGGCTCCCTCCGGGCCTTCCCGTTCGAACTGCTCGGGTTCGGGGCCCTCGTCATCCTCGCGCTCATGGCCGCGACGAGCCACGACTTCTGGCTCGAGGTCCTCTCCCCCCGGATCTGGAAGGCGATCCACATGGCGGTCTACGCCGCCTACGCCCTGCTGGTCGCTCATGTCGCCCTCGGGTCCCTGCTCGACCAGCCGGGCTCGCTCCGTGGCGTCCTGCTCGTGCTGGGCGTCGTGGTCGTCGCGTCGCTCCACCTCGCGACGGGGCTCCGCGAGGTCGCCCGCGACAGCGCCGGCTGGAAGCCCATGGCCGAGCCGGGCGATCCCGAGGAGTGGCTCGAGGTCGGCAGCGTCGATGAGATCCCGGAGGGTCGGGCCAAGGTCGTCTGCATCACCGAGGGCGAACGCGTCGCGGTCTTCAAGCACGACGGCAAGATCAGCGCCATGACCAATGTTTGTGCGCACCAGGGCGGCCCCCTCGGCGAGGGGCGGGTCGTCGGTGGGTGCGTCACCTGCCCCTGGCATGGGTATCAGTACCTCCCGCACAACGGGCAGTCGCCCCCGCCCTACACGGAGCGCATCCCGACCTACCGCGTCCGCATCGTCGGACGCACGGTGCTGCTCAATCCACGGGCCCTGCCCCCGGGCACTGAGGTCGAGCCCGTCTTCTTCGAGGCCAGCCCCGACGACGAATCGCTCTTCGAGGAATCGCTCCCCCCCTCGTCCTCACTCGGTCTGCCGCCCCAGAGCGGGCTGTTCACCCCCCCGGGGCAGGAGCGGCGATGACGAACGGCGGGGACAGGAACGGGTTCTATGTCGGCTACCTCCCTATCCCGAGGGCGCACCGGGTCTTCCTGTTCATCGCCCTCCCCGTCGCCCTGCTCGGCATGGCGGTGGGGGCGGCGGGGCTCGCCCGGTCCGTCCCGCCGTGGGGAAGCGGCGTCTGGCAGGCCGGCGAGGCGAGCGAGTTCGAGGGAACGCTCCGCCTCGACCCCTACCCCATGCTGCTCCGGCGCGATGAACTCGGCGTCGCCGACGCCTGGCTCCTCGTCGAGATGGGCAAGTTCGGGGCCCGACACCGGTTCGACGGCGCCCCGGGCCTCGACGGGGCGCCCGTCGCGATCCGCGGGCGGGAGCTCCGCCGGGACGGGCGTCGCATGATCGAGATCGACCCCGACGACCCGGCGCTCGGACCCTCGGTCCGCGTCCTCGCCGCCCAGACCCCCGCCGTGCGGATGGAGATGCGTCCCGCGCCCGAGCCGGTCACGCTCGCCGGGGAGATCGTCGACAGCAAGTGCTACCTCGGCGCGATGAAGCCCGGGGCGGGTCGGGGGCACAAGGCTTGCGCCACGCTCTGCATCTCGGGAGGCATCCCGCCGGTGCTCGTGACGCGCGACGCGATGGGGGGCGTCGCGTACTGGCTCCTGACCGATAAGACCGGGAGGGGGCTCGACGAAGCGGACCTCGACGCGCTGCGGCCGGTGATCGCTGAGCCGGTGGCGCTGTCTGGGAGGGCGGGCCGCCTCGGTTCTTGGCGGGTGCTCATGCTCGATTCCTTGGCGCTCTCGCGGGCCGGGGTACCTTCGCCCGGTCATGCCGCCGAACCACCAGACGCCCCATGACCACGAGACGCTGACGCCCGAGCAGCTCGCGGAGATGCCGACCCGGTCCGACGCATCGGGCCCGGAGGCCCCGCCCCGCCCCCTCCCATCGAGCATCGGGCCCTTCCGTGTCCTCGAGGAACTCGGCCGAGGCGGCATGGGCGTCGTCTACCGCGCCGAGCAGGCGAGCCCCAAGCGGACCGTCGCGCTCAAGGTCATGCGGGCCGGGCTGGTCAGCCGGGCCGCGGCCGCGAGGTTCGGGCGCGAGGCGCATGTGCTGGGCCTGCTGCGTCACCCGGGGATCGGGCAGATCTACCAGGCGGGCGAGGCGCCCATCGATGGCGCCGGCGAGCCGGTGCCCTACTTCGCCATGGAACTCGTCGAGGGCGAGCCGCTCACGGTGTACGCCTCCCGTCTGGACCTGTCCGCACGCGAGCGGTTCGCGCTGCTCGCCGAGGTCGCCCACGCGGTGCACCACGCCCACGCCAAGGGCGTGATCCACCGCGACCTCAAGCCCAGCAATGTCCTCGTCGACGAGCACGGGGCGGTCAAGGTTCTCGACTTCGGCATCGCACGCCTCGCCGACGCGGACAACCCCGCCGCCACGCTCAGCGAAACCGGGCAGCTCATCGGCACCCTCGCCTACATGAGCCCCGAGCAGGTCAGCGGGTCGGCCGCCGATCTCGACACGCGGAGCGATGTCTTCGCGCTGGGCGTCATCGGGTATGAACTCCTCAGCGGGCGGCTCCCCCACGCGATCGACGGCCGCTCCGTCATCGAGAGCGTGCGCACCATCGCGGAGGGGGAGATCAAGCCGCTGTCCTCCATCGACATGCGTCTGCGGGGCGACGCCGCGACGATCATCGGCAAGGCGCTGGAGAAGGACCGCGAGCGGCGGTACCAGTCCGCTGACGAGTTCGCCCGCGACATCGAGCGATTCCTCCGGGACGAGCCCATCATGGCCCGCCCGCCGAGCCTGACCTACTCGCTGGCGAAGCTCGCGAGGCGACACAAGCCGCTCGTCGCCGCCCTCGCCGCGGCGGTCTTCACCCTGGTCGCCGGCGCCGCGGGCACCGGCTGGCAGGCCGTCGCCGCGACGCACGCCCGCGGGGTCGCGGAGACCGAGGCGATGGTCGCGGAGCAGGTCAGCGCCTTTCTCCAGAAGATGCTCGCCTCGGCCGACCCGATGATCGCCCAGGGCGAGGAGCTCACCGTCCGCGAGGTCGTGGACCAGGCGGCGGCCGAGGTCGACGGCGCCGGGCTCCCGATGCGTGTCGAGGCCGAGGTGCGCTACACGCTCGGCAAGACCTACTCGATGCTCGGCGAATACGCCAAGGCCGAGGCGTTGCTCGACCGAGCCGTCGCGCTCTACAACGCCACCGAGGGCCCGGACAGCCGGGCGACCATCGCCGCACGGCGGCAGCTCGGCTTCGTCTACGCCGAATCCGGCCGCCCCGACCTGGCCGAGCAGGTCGCCCGCGACGCGGCGTCTCATCTCGCCCGGCTCTTCGGCAAGGACGACCCGGAAGCGATCGCCGCCCGCGGCGACATCGGGCGGGCGCTCATCGACCAGGGCCGGGTCGACGACGCCGTCGCCGCCTTCGAGGGCGTGGTCGCCGACGGCGAGCGTGAGCTCGCGCCCGACGACGACACGACCCTCGCGGCGATGCACAACCTCGCCTCGACACTGGCGCAGGCCGGGCGTCTCCAGGACTCCGCGACGCTCAACGAGCAGGTCCTGGAACGCCGCCGCCGCAAACTCGGCGACAAGCACCCCGACACGATCACCTCGCTCAACAACCTCGCGACGACGCTCGAACGCCTCGGAGAGCCCGGGCGGGCCGAGACGATGCTGCGCGAGGTGCTCCGCCTGCGCCGGGAGGTGCTCGGGAACGAGCACCGGGCCACCGCGACGGCGCTGCTGAACATCACCGGCGTGCTCATCCCCCAGGGCCGCCTCGACGAGGCCGAGCCCCTTCTCCGCGAGGCGCTGGCGATCTGCCGGCACAACCTCGGCGGCGAGCACCCCGTGACCCTGAGCGCGACCAACCAGCTCGCCTACCTGCTCGAGGACCGGGGCCGCCTCGACGAGGCCGAGCCCCTCTATCGCGAGACGATCGCGACGCTGGAGCGGACCGCGGGCCGCGACCACCCCGAGATGCTCGCGCCGATCAACAACCTCGCCAGCCTGCTGGTCCGCGCGGGCCGCCCGCAAGAGGCCGAGCCCGTCTACCGCGATCTTCTCGCCCGGTGCGAGGCGATCGTGGGGGGCGAGCACTACTTCACGGGCATCTTCCGCTCGAACTTCGGCGAGTGCCTCGTCGCGCTCGGAAACCGCCGGGAAGCCGTCGAGCAACTCCGGGAGTCGGTCCGCGTGCTCGAGGCCTCGCTCGGGGCCGACCACGCGCGCACGCTCACCGCCCGCGAACGCCTCGCCGCCGCGGAGGCCCTGCCCGACCCCTGACGCGGGTCCGCGTTCGCATCCGCGCTCGACGGGCCGCGGGCTCGCCCCGCGCGAGACGAAAAAGAGGGCCGCGCCCACGCGGGACGCGGCCCCCACCGGAGTCCGTCAACCAAGACGGAGGGAGATCAGTTGCACCCGGCCACAAAGAGCTGGATGAAAGTCGTCAGGTCGGTCAGGTCCAGCAGCCCGAACGGCGCGGCGAGATCGCTCGTCGCGCGGTTGTTCGAGAACCCATCCACGAACTGGGTGATGTCGTTGAGATCGAGCAGGTTGTTCCCGTCGAAGTCGACATAGCACGGCTCGGGCGAGGGGCAGTTGTTGAAGTTGAGCGCCCCGGTGACATTCTGCACGAACCCGGGCGAGCCCGACATCCGCCCGTTGAAGAGCGTCGTCGTCTGGTCGTTGGCGCGGGCGCCGAACGGGCCGGGGGGCACGGTGCCCCAGTTCAGCCCGTCGTCGTTGGCCTGCTCGTTCAGGTCGCCGGTGCTGAAGATGAAGATCGCCGGGTGCAGCACGCTCCGGTTGCCGTTGGTGGGCACGAGCGGCCAGACGAACCCGTCGTCGTCGTAGTTGACCACATCGATCGGCGCGTCGTTGGCGTCCCGCAGGGTGAGGATCTCGCGCCCCGTGCTCGGGTTGCTCGCCGAGCCCGCCTCGCCCGTGTCGCCCAGGCGGTTGAGGCCCGCGCCCAGCAGGCCGGTGTACCAGCGCTCGACCGCGAACACCTGATAGCCGCAGTCCCACGCCGCGTAGAACTCTTCGACCGGGGCATAGCCCACGAACGCCGCCGCGGCCCGGTCGCCGCCGATGATCACCGCCGCCTCGTTGGGCGCCAGCGTCGCGCCCTGGGGCAGGCGGGTCGTCTCCCCGTCCTCGTCGGCCAGGTACCACCCGCTCAGGTCGACCGTCTGGCCCGAGACATTCAGGATCTCAACCCACTCGTCAAAGCCCGGCGCCCCGTCGGGCCCACCCGCGTCGGCGGGGTTGTCCGAATTGGTCGCGAACATGATCTCGGAGATGATCACCGAGCCCTCCGCGCGCTGCGGGGCGCCCGTGTTCACGAACCCGGGCGAGCCGACATCGCGCCCGTCGAACCGGTTGGTCTGGTTTGCCTGCACCGCGCCGTCCAGCCCGCGGATCGCCAGCGCCCAGTTCCGCCCGTTGTTGTTGGCGGTGCGGTTGATCCCGTTGCCCTGCGGGTTGAAGTGATAGAACGAGCCACGCCCGTCGTCCCCGGGCCATCCGCCCTGCGGCACGCCGTTCGAGGTCGTGCCCTGGTAGTTCGCGACATCGATCCGGATATTGACCGTGCCGTCGCCCACCGAGACCGGCGCGATCAGCGTCCGCACCTCGTTCGCCACATCGGCGTTGTTCGCCAGGCTCAGCCCGCCGACCTGCAGATACTGGTACCCCACGACCGGGCCCCAGCCCGCCTCCCAGCTCGCCAGCGTCTCTCCGCCGATGACCGCGACCCCGCCCGGCTCGAGCGTGAACGCGGGGAACGGGGGCTCCGGCCCGTCGAACACGGGCTGGTCGAGGTCCTGGAAGAACCACCCTTCCAGGTCCACCGCCTCGCTCCCGCCGTTGTAGATCTCGATCCACTCGCGCTCCGTGCCCGACGGGTTGAACATGATCTCGGTGATCACGATCGACCCGTAGCCGGGCGTGTTCTCGCACAGGTCGAGCACGCCGTTCCCGTTCGCGTCCAGCGCGGGGTCGTTCGCGATGTCGAACTGGTCGATGATCCCGTTCCCGTCGCAGTCCAGCTCCGGGTCGCTCTGGATCTCGCAGTCGTCCGGCACGCCGTTGTTGTTCCCGTCGGGCTCGGCCTCGTCCGGAATCCGGTTGCGGTTGCAGTCGTCGCTGAACCCGAGGATGATGTCCTCGGCGTCGTCGCGCCCGTTGTTGTTGAAGTCCGTGAACGACTCACCCAGATCCGGGATCGTGCCGGGGCTGGCGATGTCCCCGTCGCCGTAGAGGGTGAAGGTCGCCCCGTTGTCCTCGTCGATGCTCTCCCGAAGCCGCCCGACCACCGTGCGGTCCACGCCCTTGACCGAGAGCGCCCACGCCTCGCCCGGCAGCACCGTCGTCTGGTCCACGGCGCCGACCGCCCCGAAGCCCGTCGGGCCCCCGCTCGTGAAGAAGTTGGGCTGGAGGTAGATCGACCGCCCGTTCGACGAGTAGGGCCACTGGTTCTCCGTGTTGCCCACCTCGTAGTTCGACCAGTGCACAACCTCGCCGAACCCGTCGATGATGTGCAGCACCTCGTTCGTCGCGCTCGCGGTGTTGGCGATCGTGATCTGGTTGGGCAGCAGCAGGATCTTGTAGCCCACCGTGTCGCCCGCGCCGTCGCCGTCCGTGTCCTCACCCCACGACGCGATGAAGTCCTCGATCGTGCTCACCTCGCCGTCGCGGAAGTCCCCGCTCCCCGGCAGGTTCTGGAACTCCGCGGGGTACTCCCAGTGGCTCAGCACCACCATCGCCTCGCCCGGCTGCAGGATGATCTGGTTGACGATGTTGCAGTTCTCGTTCGCGAAGTCGCAGTCGAGCAGTTCCTGCGCCCCGGGGACGATGCTCTGCGTCATCGGGTCGAAATACGCCCCCGCCCCGATCGGGTCCGACGGGCTGTTGTTGTCCTCGTCGGCGAACATGTAGGTGCTGACATCCACCGGCTCGGTCCCGACATTGGCGATCTCGAGCCACTCCGTCTCGGGCTCCACCCCCGAGGGGTTGTAGAACACCTCCGACACGATGATCTGGGCCCCCGCCGAGGCGGCAAGACCCGCGCACAGAACGATCGCGCTCGCTCTCTCAAGCATCTCCAACTCCGATCTGGATAGCCGACCGGCCCCGGGATCCGCCGATCGATCGTGATGGTCTCAGCAGGCCAAGCCCGCACCGCCCGCGTCCCGGCGCGGGCCCGATCTCACCTTCGACCCCGCCGGCACCCGCGCCGGCGGAACATACTCAGTCCACGCCCTCGATCTTGAAGGTGGTGACCACCTGCGGCCTTCCCCCGGTGCTCGTGTAGTCCTCCACCAGCTCGATGCCCGGCGTGTTCTCCAGGATCTCGAGGGCGTACTGGCCCCCGCTGATCCCGCTCAGCCCGACATGCCGACTCCGCAGGTAGGTCGCCAGCAGCGGCGCCCCGCGCTTGCGGAACTCGACATGACCATCGGAGAACCCGACATTCACCCCGGCGTCGCCGTGGTTGTTCGTCTCCTCGTCCGGCCAGTTCCCCAGCACCGCGCCCTCCGCGTATCGGCTTCGGATCTGCTGCGTGTGGTCCTCGTCGCCGTCGAGCGTCAAGAGCATCTTGTCCGGGAAGTCCGTTCTATCGAGCCGCTTCAGGAACCGGTCCCACTGCCCGATCGACGGATCGAACTGCTCGGAATCCCCCGTCAACTCCGCCTGCCGACCCCACCCGGGCTGGCTCGGGTCGCTGTACCCCCGGTCGTAGTTGATGTCGCTGACGATCTGCGGGATCGTCGGCGGCGTCGTCGGATATCGCAGGCGGAACGACCCGTCCGGCCAGCGCACAAGCCCGCCCACCACGCTGCTGCTGTACCCGTACCAGGCCCAGAACTCGAAGCTGTGCCCCCGCTGGGTCGCCCCCGAGTTGTTGTCCCCCAGGAAGTCGTACGCCCCCTCGATCGACGCCTCGATCGCGTTGGTCGAAAGGTCGAACGGTACATCCCGCCCGTGCGGGTTCCGACGCACCGGGAACCCGTCCACCGTCCCGTCCGCCGCCCAGGTCAGCGAGGGGTCGACCGAGTTGTTCGTCGAGGGGCACACCGCCGCCTCGGGCGTTTCCAGGTAGTCCGTCAGGTAGCAGAGGTTGTCGTCCCCCGAGGTCATCGTCGGGTTGAACGCCCCGACCTTGCTGTCGTTCGCGTAGATCGACGCCGCGAGCACCACCCCACGCTGCCCCACCGCGCACACCATCCGCCGCGCCGACTCCCGCGCCGAGCCCAGCGCGGGCAGCAGGATCCCGATCAGCAACGCGATGATCGCGATCACCACGAGCAACTCGATCAGCGTGAACGCCCGCAAATCCAGGTCTGTTCTGCTCCGACGCGGCATCGTGCCTCCCTTCGCGTTCCGCCGGGGCCGCCGCAGAGGCCGCGCCCGGAGGAGACAAGCAAAATTAAGCGCTCCACCCCAGCGGTCGGATAAGCCCCCGGTCAAAGTCGCGTGAAACCAGCGCGAAGACGACGCCTCGCGGATTCGCCGAATCTTCATCAACGACCGATCCGCTTACACCCGCCCCGCCCGCGCTCCCCCACCCCGTGGTACCGTTCCCCCGTGACCACCCCGGAACCCGCACCCGCACGAAACGCCACCGGACGCGACATCCGCACCGTCTCCGGCTTCACCGTTCTTTCACGCATCGTCGGCCTCGCCCGAGATCTCGTCACCGTCCGCGTCTTCGGGGATACCGCCATCGGCTCCGCCTTCGCCGCCGCCTTCGCCATCCCCAACCTCTTCCGACGCCTCTTCGGCGAGGGCGCCCTGACCGCCGCCTTCCTGCCCGCCTACGCACGCCACCTCAAGGCCGACCCGGGCCTCGCCCACGCCCTCGCGACCCTCGTCGTCGGCCTGCTCGCCGCCGGAACCGGCGCCGTCGCCCTCGCCGGCAGCGCGGGCGTCCTCGCCCTCGTCTTTGCCCTTCCCCCCCAAAGCGAGCGGGTGCTCTCCCTCCTCCTCATCGTCGTCATGCTCCCCTACATGCCGCTCATCTGCGTCGGCGCCATCCTCGGAGGCATGCTGCAAGCCCACGGCCGGTTCGCCCCGTGGGCCGCCGCCCCGATCATCCTCAATGCCTGCATCCTCGCCGTCGCCCTCCCCTTCTTCGCCGCCGACAACCCGGACCCCGCGGGCTGGGCCTTCCGCATCGGCCTCGCAGTCGTCGCCGCCGGCGTGGTCCAGGTCGTGTGGTCGCTCTGGATGCTCCGTGGGCGAGCGCACTGGACGCCCCGCGTCCGCAACGCCGCCGCCGAGACGCGCGCCCTCTTTGCGCGCATGCTCCCCGCCCTCGTCGGCCTCGGAACCCTCCAACTCAACGCCATGCTCGACACCCTCATCGCCATGTGGCCCAACTGGGTCGGCCCGACCATCGCCGGCATGCCCTACCCCCTCGACCCGGCCTCCAACTCCATCCTCTTCTACGCCCAACGCCTCTACCAATTCCCCCTCGGCGTCTTCGGCATCGCCGTCGCCACCGTCGTCTTCCCCGAGCTCGCCCGGCGCGCCGAAGACCGCCCCGGCTTTGCCCGCACCCTGCGGCACGGGCTCCGCCTGAGCCTGTTCATCGCCCTCCCCGCCTCGGTCGGGCTCGCGCTCGTCCGCGACGACCTCATCCGCACCGTCTTCACCGGCGCCGGCAACGGGTTCAGCGACGCCGGCGCCGACCGCGCCGCCGCCGTCCTGCTCGGCTACGCCGTCGCCGTCTGGTCCTACTCGCTCGTCCATGTCGCCACCCGCGCCTTCTACGCCGCCGGTGACACCACCACCCCCATGCGCCTCGCCTTCGTCACCGTCGCCCTCAACCTCGCCCTCAACATGCTCCTGATCTGGCCCCTCGCCGAGGCCGGCCTCGCCTGGTCCACCGCCATCGCCTCGATCGTGCAGTACATCCTGCTCGCCCGCATCGCAGGCAGGAGGCTCCTCGCCGAGCCCGTGCTCGACCACGACACCCGCCGGTCGTTCGTGCGCACGCTCGGCACGACGATTGCGATGGGCCTGGCCGTATGGGCAATCGCCGCCGCCTGGCCCGCTCGCGATTCGTGGGGATCCCACGCCCTCGCCCTGGCGGTCTGCGTCGCCGCGGGGGGGGTGGTCTACCTCGCCGCGGCCCGACTGGTGGGGGCGCCGGAGCTGCGCTGGCTCCTCGCCCGCCACGACACCGACCTGGAGCACGCCCCATGACCCCCCCTCACAGGGCCCCCCTCCGCCGACTCGGGCTCCTGGGCCTCCTCGCGATTCCCCTGCTGCTCGCCGCCTGCACCTCGGAAGAAATCTCCGACCGCGCCCGTTTCTGGGGGGACCACGCCGCCGCCGCCGCCCTGGGGGACGACCCCGCCCGCGACTGACGGCCCTATCCTCGCCGCGAAAGGAGTCTCGTCCATGTCCAAGCGCAACGCGATCGGCGCCGTCCTCTTCCTTGCCCTGGCCGCCTGCCTCGTCGGGTGCAACACCGTCAAGGGCGCGGGCCAGGACCTCCAGGAAGCCAGCGACAACACCGCCAAGGCGATCGACAAGGCCTTCGACGGCGATTGAGCCGGACCCGGGTTGCTCGCCGCGAGGCGGCGTCTCCAGACCCGCATTGGCCCCGAGCCGGGGCGGACAGGCACCCGTGATCGATCTCCACGCCAAGGCCATCGCCGTCACCGGCGCCAGCAGCGGCATCGGCCGGGCGACCGCGATCGCCTGCGCGCGGGCCGGCATGCTCGTCGCCGTCATGGCCCGCCGCCGGGACCTGCTCGACGAGGTCGTGGGAGAGATCCGCGCCCTCGGGGGCCGCGCGACCGCCTTCGCGGGCAGCGTCGACGACCCCGAGGCGTGCTCGCACTTCATCCAGCACGCCGAGCGCGAACTCGGGCCGCTCTACGCCGTCTTCGCCAACGCCGGCTACGGCTTCGAGAAGCCGACATGGCAGGCGAGCGAGGCCGAGCTCCGCCGCATCTTCGAGGTGAACTTCTGGGGCTCGCTCAACACCATCCGCCCCGCGCTCCCCGGCATGCTCGAACGCGGCCGGGGGCATCTGCTCTTCTGCTCGTCCTGCCTCAGCAAGATCACGCTGCCCGCCTACGGCGCCTACAGCGCCACCAAGGCCTGCCAGGACCACTTCGGCCGCGCGATGCGGCATGAACTCGCGGGTCGGGGCGTCCTCGTCTCCACCGTCCACCCCATCGGCACCCGCACCGAGTTCTTCGACACCGCCCAGGCCCACTCGGGCCGTGCGCTCCGCCTCGCGGACCGGGCCTCCGAGCGGTTCATGCAGCCCCCCGAGCGCGTCGCCGACGCGATCGTCCGCCGACTCCGCAAGGGAAAAGCGGGCGAGATCTGGACCAGCCTCCTGACGCGCCTCGCCCTCGCCGCGAGCGTGGCCATGCCCGGGCTCACCGATTTCGCCCTCGCCCGCATGGCCCGCCGTCGCCTGCTACGCACGGGCCACGCCGAGCTCAACGCCTGATCTGCACCAGGCTCTGCCCCTCGCCCAGGCACTCGTAGATCAACGCGATGTCGTCCGGCCGCAGCCGCACGCACCCCATCGACCGCATCTTCCCGATCGAGTCCATGTCGATCGTGCCGTGGATCCCGTACCCGGCATACGCGGCCGAGTCGCCCAGCCCGTCCAGCCCGACCCAGAATTCCCCGATCGGGTTGCCCGCGTCGTCGGGGCCGTACTTCTCCGCGGGGTTGCGCGGGTTGACCCACCCGGGGTTCTCGAGCTTCCCGTTCGCGCGCACGATGAAGTGCCCCGTCGGCGTCGAGTCGCCCTCGCCCAGCCCGACCTCGAACGAGCGGATGAAAACCCACGAATCCGGCTCCTCCGTCGCGCCGGCGTACAGGTCAAGCCGGAAATCGCTCTTGTCTACGACCGCGTGGAACGGGCCCTTGACCAGCTTGATCTTCTGCCCCACCCGGATCCGGTCGGGGCTCGCGATCCCGTTCACCCGCTGAATCAGCTTCCAGTGGGTGCTCAGCCCCCGTGTGCGCGCGATCCGCGCCAGCGCGTCGCCCGCCTTGATCGTGTACACCTCGGTCAGGGGGTCCCCCGCGATCAGGCTCGGGCCGAACACCAGGTCCTTGTTCAACTCGGTCAGCCGCCCCCGCAGCACCGACAACTCCAGCTCATCCAGGCCCGGGACCTTCATCGCGTCCCACAGCGCCTGCCGGGCCGCGAGACGGTCGTTCCGCTTGAGCAGCGCGTCCGCCGCGTCCAGGTGCATGCGCGTCGCGCTGACCGGCGCGGAGTCCTTCGTCACCGAGGGCACGGGGGTCTCGGGAGGGCGGACCGGGTCGGCCCGGCGGACCGGCTCGGCCGGCGTCTCCGCGCCGGCGCCGCCGAACGCCTCGTCCAACATCCCGCGGTTCGACGCCAGCGGCGGGGGGGCAAGGCCCGGGTCGGCCGCCGGGTCGTTGGAGGTCCCCGGACCCGCGGCCGCCGTCTTCGTCGGCTGCGGCTCACGCCGCGTCTCGGGCTGGGCACGGGGCTTGCCCTGCTCAATCACGAGCGCGGGGGGCTCCCGATTCGTCGCGGGCAGCGGTGACGCGAGCAGCGGGTCGACCGGCGTCTGCGACGCCGTCGTCTCGGCCTTGGCCTCCGACGGCCCGCCCCAATCCGGCAGGAAGATCACCAGCCCCAAGCCCCCGAGCACCACGGCAGCCCCCGTCGCGGCGATCAGCGCCAGCGGCGGCGGGTTCCGCCGACTCCGGCGACGGTAGACATAGGGCCGCCCTGCGGGGCTGGTCCGCGCGGTCTGGCTCGGCAAGCTCATCGAAGCCCTCCCTGGTCTGGTCCATTCATCCATCGGCTGACCCGGGCTCCGCCCAAGAGTCAGGCCGATTCCGCCCCGGCAAGGCCCCCCGCCCCCCGCCCGCCTCATGCCGGGCAGGCCCGCAAGCCGTTCTCGGTCAGGAGCATATGGACCCGGGCGTCGTCCCCGCCCGCCGGCACCCGCTCGACAACCTGCCGCGCAAAGCAGACGCCGATCCGGCAAGCGTGTTCCGCCCGGGGCAGGAATCGGTCGTAGTACCCGCCTCCCCTCCCGAGCCGGCCTCCCGACGCATCGAACGCCAGGCCCGGGACGAGAATCAGGTCAAGCCGGTCCGGAGACAGCGGCTCCCCGCCGATCGGCTCACGGACCCCGTGCGACCGGATGCGGACCCCTGAATCGGGGCTGGAGATCCCGACCGGGGTCATCCCGCCGCCACGCCAGTCGATCGCGGGGGCGGTCACGACGCGGCCGACCGCCGAGGCCCAGAGCGCGTCGAGATCGGGCTCGTCCGCCATCGCGAGAAAGGCAAGCACGATCGACGCCTCCCGCCACGCGTCCGACGCGAGCAGGTGCGCGACGATTCTCGCGGACACGCGGGCCCGGTCGGACGCCATCCCAGCGAGCCCGGCCTTCATCGCGGCCCGCAGGGACCGCTTCTGCTCGTCGAGCGAGGGCCCGCCGCTCACGGCTCACCCCGTCGGGCCCGGCGCCGCCGACGGACCTCCTCCAGCCGTTCGCGCAGCACGCGCTCGGCGCCCTCCTCGGTGGGCCGGTAGTACTCCCGGTCCACGCCCAGGTAGTCCTGCCCGGTGAGGCCGCCCGGGGCGTTGTGGCTGTACTCGTACGGCTCCTCCGCCGCCCCCTTGACACGCTGCCCCTTCCCGGTCGCGTCGGCCACCGGGGAGGAGTTCTTGTCCCGCAGGTACACCGGCACCGGGATGACCCGGCCCTCGCGCACATCGGCCAGCGCGGCGTCGATCGCGAGGTAGGCCGCGTTGCTCTTGGGGGCGCAGGCGAGGTAGGTCGCGCACTGCCCCAGCGTGATCCGGGCCTCGGGCATGCCGATGCGTTCGACAAGATCCCAGCAGGCCTGGGCGATGACGACCGCGCGCGGGTCGGCGTTGCCGACATCCTCGGACGCGAGGATCGCCAGCCGCCGGGCGATGAACCGCGGGTCCTCGCCCGCGTCGAGCATCCGCGCGATCCAGTAGACCGCCGCGTCGGGGTCGCTCCCGCGCACGGACTTGATCATGGCGCTGGCGGCGTCGTAATGCCCGTCGTCGCCGTAGCACGCGACCTTCTGCTGGATCGAGGCCTCGGCGATCGCCTCATCGATCACGGGCGCCGGGCCCGCCCCCTGTTCGGAACTGGATAGGACCGCGATCTCGAGGGCGGTCAGCGCGCGCCGGGCGTCCCCCTCGCTCTTGAGCGCCCAGACGCGCAGCGCCCCGTCGGTCACCTCCAGCCCCCGCCCACCGTACCCGCGGTCTGGATCGCGGATCGCCCGCCGGAGCGTCTCGACGATCTCCTGCTCGGTGAGCGGTTCGAGGCGGAAGAGCGTTGATCGCGAGATGAGCGCACTGTTCACGCTGAACAGCGGGTTCTCCGTCGTCGCCCCGATCAGCGTGATCAGCCCGCGCTCGACATCGCCGAGGAGCACATCCTGCTGGCTCTTGGTGAACCGGTGGATCTCGTCGAGGAAGAGAATCGTCCGGCGCCCGGTGTCCCCCAAATTCCTGTCGGCCTCCTCGATCAGTTCGCGGATCCGCTTCACGCCCACACTCGCGGCGTTCTCGCGGACGAACCGGCGGTTCGTCGCCCGGGCGATCACCTCGGCGAGGGAGGTCTTCCCGGTTCCGGGTGGGCCGTGCAGGATGAGGCTCATGATCGCGTCGGCCTGGATCATGCGCCGGAGGAGCTTGCCCGGCCCGAGCAGGTGGGTCTGCCCGACGACCTCGTCGAGGGAGCGCGGGCGCATGCGCACGGCGAGGGGTTCGACGCCCCGCCTGGCGTCCTCGCGGCGGGCTGCCCAGAGGTCGGTCATCCGGACACTGTATCCGTGCGGCCGGACGGGGTGTTCGATATTCGCTCGGATCGGTCCTGTGGTGCCTCGCGGAAATCTGCACGAAAAGCGGTCGATGGCGACGGAACCCGGGCCCGAGAACCGACAAACAGATTTGCGACCGCTAACATTCTTGAGCCGTGACGACCCTGCTTGTCGCCATTCTGGTTGTGGTCGCCCTTCCCTTGTTTGGGTGGGTTGGTCGCGCCATTTTTGGCAACCCGCGGGGCGATTTTGAGAGTGGTTTCGCGTTTCTGGCCGGCCGGGTCTATGTCGGTGCGATGCATGCGCTCCGTATTCGGGGGCGGAAGCGGATCCCCGGGGCGGGCGGGTGCGGCCCGTTGATCGTGGCGTGCAATCACACCGCCGGGGTGGACCCGATCTTGGTGCAGGCGGCGTGCCCGTTCTTCATCCGGTGGGTGATGGCCCAGGACATGCGCGAGGCGCGGCTCGAGTGGTTCTGGCGGTGGTGGGAGGTCATCTTCGTGGATCGGGCGACGCGCGATTCGTCCGGGATGCGGGTGGCGCTAAGGCACCTTGCCTCGGGCGGGGTGATCGGGATCTTCCCGGAGGGGGCGCTCGAGCGTCCGCCGAGGCAGGTGCTCCCGTTCATGCCGGGGATCGGGATGCTGGTGCGCAAGAGCGGGGCGCGGGTGCTGACGGTCACGATCGAGGGGACGCCCCAGGTGGACCCGGCGTGGTCGAGTTTGTGGCGGGCGAGCCGATCGGTGGTGCACTTCCGCGAGGTGGTGGACTACGCCGATTCGCCTCTTTCGTCGGCGGAGATCGCCGAGGATCTTCGTCGACGATTCCTGAACTACACGGGCTGGGCGGCGAACGAGCATGCGCCGGCGCTCGAGCCCGAGGCGGGGTCGGGCAAGATGGGCAGGCCGGTCACGGCGGCGTAGGGCGGTCGTTGGGCGGGGCGGCCTGAACGGAGAGCATGCGGGCGATCATGGCGCGGGCCTGGGAGATCTGGTCCCTTGAGACGCCGGTCTCGTCGGGGGCGACGCGGATGGCGTCGAGCCATGCCGTCGCGGTGGGCCGAAATCCGATCGCGACGAGATTTTCTTCCATTTCGGGGAGGTGGGCGGCGCCGTAGAAGACGGCGATGGTCCTGTTCGGATCGTCGCCCGCGTCCTCTTGGAGCGCTCGCTCGAGATCGGCGAGGACGACGGCGTTCCGCTGCGTGAGCAGGACCTGCATCATCCGGTCGAGGCCCTTGACGCCCATTCCCTGTGCGGCGTCCATGAGATCGTCGGCACGGGCGAGCGTCTCAACGAGCATCAAGCGGAGGAATGCGCTGGAGCGCGGGCTCGAGCCCATGAGCCTGAGCATGCCGCCGGCCAGCCGCCCGAACGCGCCCTCGCCGCGGAGGGTCTGCATGAGCGGGTCACCCCCGCCGCCTGCCGCGGGTTCGCCGCTGCCGGGGCGTGCGTCGGCGGGGTCGAGGCCCGCGAGGGCGAACGAGAGGGCCTCGGCGGTGGTGTCGCTGTTGCGCCAGTGGGGCTTGTCGTAGTCGATGGCGGTGAGTTGGAAGACCAGGCCGGCCGCCTTGGCGAGGGTGGCCTGGATCCCTTCGGCGTGTTCGAGTTCCTCGTCGGTGAGGGGGGCGAGGTCGCCGCTGGAGAGATCGCGTGCGGGGCCGGTTCCGCCCGGGGCGTTGTCGGCGCCGAGGCTCCGCAGGCTGAGCGAGCCGTCCGGGGAGCGGGACTGGATGAAGGGGCGGGACCAGGCGTCGACGGAGGCCTGGCGGAGCAGGCGGGCGTCGTAGCCGGTGCGTTCGTCGAGGAGGTCGTCGATCGACTCGGTCGTGAGATGGTCGCGGCGTCTGGCTTCGATCTCGACAGCGAGGGCGCGGAGTCGGGCCCGGGTGGCCCGGGCGCGGTCGGCATCGGAGGCGTCGTGGGGCAGGCGGGCCCAGAGCGGGCCGACGCCCTCGAAGAGGACGAGGTCGTGGCTGTCGAGGTGGGCCTGGAGTTCGTCGTAGTAGGCCCGGTCGGCGACATGGGCGACGCCGACGAGGGTGATGCGGGGCTCGTCCGGCCCGCGTTCAAGCGTGCGGAGCGCGATCTGGAGCGCGACGGCGTCGTCTTCCTCGGCGATCCGGATGTAGGGATCCGCCGCGGTCGCGACGGGTGCGAGGGCGACCGAGGCGGCGAGGATGAGAAGCCGGGTCATCATGGGGCGCTCCTTGGCGGTGCCGCGGCAATCATTGCCGAGTGTGGCCCGATGTGTGTTCAGTCGGCCCGGGATTCGGTTGCGTTGGGGAGAGGCGGGGTGTGGGGTGTTGCTGGCGACGATCGCCCATCACGCGTTGTTCGGGGTCAATGTGGCGGCCACGGCGCCGCTTGTGGCGCTGAGTGAGTGGCTGCCCACGGGCCGGGCGAACCCGGCGTTCGATCCTTCGAGGGCTCAACTCGACCGGGTCTGGCGGCGGATGCGGTCCGAGCCCGCGGCGCTTCGGCGTCCGGTGGTGGTGCTGAGCGGGTACAAGTCGTGGCCCGTGATGGCGTCGGCGTTGCGCGACGACCTTTGTTCGCTCACCTCGCGGGACAGGGCTTCGTTTCTCAGCGTGGCGTACACGCTGCGGGGACGCATCGACGACGCGGTCGCGATCACGCTCGACCGCGTCGACCGGGCGTTTGGTTCGGACGATGCCCGGTGGACGCGTGAGGTCGATGTCGTGGCGATCTCCATGGGGGGGCTGGTCGCCCGGCGGGCGGCGGCGGACCGGGGCGATGGTGGTCGGCGGCTCCGCGTCGCCCGGCTCTTCACGCTGGCGAGCCCGCACCGTGGGGCACGCCTCGCGGAGTGGATCCGGCCCGATCAGGCCGCCCGCGAGATGCGGGCGGGGTCGCCCTTCCTCGAATCGCTGGACCGATCCTGGGCCCGGGACCCGCTCGAGGTGTATCCGTACGCCGTGCTGAACGACACCTGGGTGGGCGCGACGCGAACGGCGCCGCCGGGCGAGGGGATGCACTGGACGCGTGGGTCGGTGGTGTGCAGCCACTTCACGGTGTCGGCGAATCGCCGCATCGTGGCGGACATCGCGCTGCGGCTTCGGGGTGAGACGCCGCTGTCGTGCGGGGCGTCGCAGCCCCCGACGGATTGAGCGGGCGGGGTTTTGTGGTTACGCGAGGCCGCGCGCGGCGAGCCATTCGTTGAGCACCTTCGACTGGGCGGAGCCCGGCCTGGGGTTGAGTCTCTGGGCGGCCTGTCGCGTGGCGTGGTCGCTCAGGAGCAGGGCGGCGGGCGAGGCCGAGCCGTGGGCGGCGGCGAGGTCCCGGTTGATGAGGCGGAACCGGGAGGGGAGGCGGAGGAGCGAGGCGAGGCGGCGCGCGGCCCGCTCGGAATCGGTGAGTCGGCGGAGGCGGGCGTGCCGGACCTGGACGGCCGCGATCGCGAGGGTGCCGAGGACGACGATCGGGGCGAGGATCCACCAGTTGGTGATAGGCCACGGCGTGGGGGCGTCGGGTGGCGGGGCCTTGACAAGTTCGATGGGCCGCATGGCGGTCATGCGTCGCCTCCGGCGCGGGCAAACTGGGCGAATCGTTCGCGGGCGCGGCCGAGGGCGGGGTCTTCGGCGGCGGGGCGTGGGGCGTTGAGCGCGACGGGGCGCGAGAGCTCGGCGAGCAGGCGGCGCGAGCAGCGGCGGGCGCGTTCCTTGATGTGCGGGTCGGCCTCGTTTCGGGCGACCTGCGCGACGCGGCGGGTGAGGCGTTGCCAGGTCGGGTCGCGGGCGGGGTTGGTGTTGAGGCAGAGGAGGCGTTCAGCGAGCCAGACACCGGCGAGTCGGTGGGTGACGCGGTCGTCGGTGAGGAGTCGGTCGAGTTCTTCGGCGACCGGGTCGAGGGCCGGGCGGCGGGGATCGTCGCGCCGGGCGAGGGCGCGGAGGGCGTTGGCCCGGGCGCGGTGGGCGGCGCTGGTCTTGAATTCGAGGAGGCGGTCGTGGAGGCCGGTCGGTGCCTGGGCGCGATGGGCGAGCCGCTCGGCGGATTCGATCGCGTTGGCGCGGACACGCGGGTCGGGGTGGCGGAAGGCGGATTCGAGCGCGGCCGGCGGCACCTCGCCCGGGAGGTCTCCCAGCGCCGATGCCGCCGTGGCGGCGACCCGTGCGGCGCCCTCGGAGACATCCGGGATGAGCAGCTCGGCGAGCGGGTCGTGCCAGCCCGCGAGGAGCTGGTAGCGGCGGGCGTTGACAATCGCGGCGACGCGATCGGCGGGGGCCCCGGACCGCGCGGCGTCGAGCCACTGGTCGGCGAGGGCGCGCCGGTCGTGGTCGCGCCGGGCGAGGGCGTGCAGGCGGGCGGTGACGCCGCGGGGCGAGGGGGCGCCCGGTTCCTCGGCCGCGATGGCTCGAACGGCGGCGTGCGGGCTGCGGTCGAGGGCGGCGGCGAGGCGGGCGTGGGTGGGCGGCGGCGCGGCGAGGTGGCGTGTGTCCCCAACGCCCGCGAGCGACCACCGCCTCGCGGCGAACGCGGCGATCTCGGGGGAGGGGTCGAGGCAGAAATCGGAGAGTTCGGGCCCGCCGGCACGCCGGGCATGGGCGAGGCGCGTGCGCTCGTCGGGGTCGACGAGGGCCTCGACATGAAGGCGGGCGCGGAGATCCGGGTCGGCGTTGAGGTGGGGGAGAAGGACGGCGAGCCCGCGGCGGGCCGTGGTGGACAGGCGGGCGGGAGAGGTGGGCAGGGGGGAGGCGCGATCGTTCTTGCCCGAGGCAGTGACGAGGTGGGCGGTCAGGCCGGCTCGGCGCGGGTTGAGGATGAGATGGGCGTGGGCGAGCAGGGCCTCGTGCTCGGCGGTCGAGGCGGCGCGGGCGACGCGCTCGAGGGCCGCCATGGCGAGGGGGCCCGGGGTGAGCAGACGCCACGCAAGGCGGCGCATCGCCGGCGCCTCGTCGCGGCGGAGGAGGCGGCGGGCCGTGGCGAAGGCGGGGTGGCGTGCCTCGCCGAGCCTTGCGCGGATCGGTTCGAGGTCGGACCACCCCGGTGTCCCGGCCGGGCGGTCGAGCAGGAGCAGGGCGGCCAGGATGGGCCCCGAGCGTTCGTGGGAGGCGTGCGTGTCCAGGGCGACTGCAAGCGCCTCAACAAGCGGGGGCAGGGGGCCCGGTCCGAGCCCGGGTTCAACAGACGCGAGCGAGGCGGGCCGGTCGGGGAGCGGAGTCGGGATCGAGCGGAGGGCGGCGCGGATCAGGAGGCGTTCAGCGTGGTCGGCGGTGCGTCGATCGGGGTGGGCGAGAAGTGGGGCGAGGTCGGGGAGGAGCGTCGCGGGGCCGGCGGTTTCGGCGAACGCGAGCACACCCGGGGCGGCGTTGGGGCCGGTGCGGATCGTCTCGGCGGCCAGGGCGAGCCAGTCGACGCCCGGGATCGCCCTGGCGAGGCCCCGCGACGGCCCGGTGAGGCGATGCCAATTGGCGAGAAGGAGCCGCTGGGCGGCGAGCGCGGCGCGGCGCGCCTCGCGTTCGCGGGGCTCACGGAGGAGGCGGACGAGGCGGGCCCCGGGAGGTTTGATCGTATTTTGATTGGATAGGCAAGCGGTTGACGCAAGTTCGAGCAGCAGCAGAAGGATTGGTTCAAGTTCGGCATCTGAACATAAATCGATCGTATCACGGAGCGCGGCGAAGCGTAGAAGGGGCGGAAGTCGTCGAACCGCGTCGGCCGGGCAAGGGAGGGAACCGGGGCTCGTTTTGGCGTGTAACTCCATGGAAATCAACGAACTGTTAAAGCAGAGCGAGTGATCCACAAAATCTTTAGGTGTTTTGCCCAATTTGTTGTGGATCGCCCTCGGGGGGTTGTCATATATTGTGGCCATCGTGGGGTGGGCGTTCAAAAACTGAACAACCACCCCGGGGCGTGGGGCTTGTGGGGCCGGGCGTTGGCGTGTCCGCCTCGACCTCAGGGTTTGATTCGGCTCGCCGCGTCGTGCGCGCCCACAAACGGGCGGGGGGGCGTGGCGGGTCGGCGGGCGCGACGAGGCGTCCGGAGACTGGGGAAAGCATGACGACGAACCCTTCGATCTCACCGAACATTGCGCAATCGTTCCAGTTTGCCCTCTACCACCGGGCGCTTCACCCTGAGTTGTTCGACCTTCGGGGTCGCCGGGTGGTTCGGCACGAGGGGTATGAGCTCGAGTGCTGGGTGTTCCCCGGGGGGCACGCGTTGCGGTTCGAGCACGGGCCGGCGTGTTACAGCGAGGTCGTGGGCCCGGCGGACGCGGCGTTGCCGCAGTCGAATGTCGTCAATGCGTTTCCCTGCCTGGGCGAGCACGATCTGGATCAGCATTTCCCCCGGGACAAGGTCGGGTACATCACCACGATCCAGTCGGAGCAGCTGACGGAGAACCTGTTCCTTGCGACCTTCGAGGAGATGCGTGACTTCGCCCGCGATGTGAACGCGCTGGTGTACCGGTGGGACACGGAGGCGGGCCCCTGCATGTCGATGATCGATGTGCAGCGGCAGAGCCGCGAGGTTCACGCCCAGGCCTACCACCTTCTGGCCCCCGGGGGGGTGGTGCTCAAGACGCAAACGATCTTCGAGCAGCGGTGAGCGTCGGGACCTCTCGACGCCGGGGGTTCGCGGGGGCTTGACGCGGGGCGGATCGGCGGTATGTTGCGGGCATGGCGTCCGTTCGGTCCTGCCGCCGAGCCCGAATTCTGACGCCCCGTTGATCCCGGCTCGTCCGGTGGTCGGCGGGGCGAGCGCCGCCCGTCCGCTTCCTACCCTTGCACCTTGATCACCCACCTCGAGCCGGCGTCCCCGGCTTGACGAGGAGCCGTTCGATGACCGGATCGACCACCCCCGGCGGCGCCGCCGGGACCCGTTCGTACAAGGACACGCTCAACCTTCCGAAGACCGCGTTCGCGATGAAGGCGAACCTGGTGCAGAACGAGCCGGCGAGTCTGAAGCGTTGGGACCGCGCGGGGCTGTACGCCGCGATGCGAAAGACCCGCGCGGGGCGTCCGCGTTTCGTGTTCCACGACGGCCCTCCCTACGCGAACGGGTCGATCCACCTCGGGCACCTGATGAACAAGTGCTTGAAGGACTTCGTGGTGCGCTCGAAGGGGATGCTCGGGTTCGATGTGCCGTATGTGCCGGGGTGGGATTGTCACGGCCTGCCGATCGAGCACAAGGTGATGACCGAGCTGCACGAGAGCGGGAAGGCGGCGAAGCTGGCGACGCTCGAGCCGGCGGCGGCGAAGATGGCGATCCGGCGGGAGTGCAAGAAGTACGCGGAGAAGTACATCAAGCTCCAGTCTGGGCAGATGCAGCGGCTGCTGACGCTGGCGGATTACGACGACCCGTATCTGACGATGCTGCCGGCGTACGAGGGGGCGGTGCTCGAGGTGCTCGCGGGGCTGGTCGCCGAGGGGCTGGTGTACCGGGCGCTCAAGCCGGTGCACTGGTCGATCGCGAACGAGACGGCGCTTGCTGAGGCGGAACTCGAGTATGAGGACCGGGAGGATATCTCGGTCTTCGTGGACTTCGAGGCGGCGGACGCGGCGGCGGTGTACGCGGCGTTCGGGCTGGGGGATGATGAGGAGGGCGGCGAGGCAGGGACGGACGAGACAGGCGGGACGCCTGTCCCACTGAGCGGGAGAGAGCGACCGGGGCAGACGCCCTCGTTCATGATCTGGACGACGACGCCCTGGACGCTGCCGGCGAATCTCGCGGTGGCGGTGCACGAGGAGTACCGGTACGCCCTGGTGCGGATCGACGGGAATGTGACCGTGCTCGCCGAGAAGCTCCTCAACGCGGTGACGGAGCAGGCGGGGAGCGAGGATGTCGAGGTGCTGGCGACGACGATGGGGGCGAGCCTCGTGGGGCTGCGGTACCGGCACCCGTTCATCGCCGAGGCGCCGAGGCCGCACGGGCGCCCGGACGCGGACACGGGCGCGTGCTACCAGATCGTCGCGGCGGACTATGTGACGCTGGAGGACGGGACGGGGCTGGTGCACACCGCGCCCGGGCACGGCGTGGAGGACTACCAGACGGGGCTGCGGGTTGGGCTGCCGGTCTACTGCCCGGTGAGGGGGGACGGGACCTACGACCACACGGTGCCGGAGTGGCTGCACGACAAGAGCGTGTGGGAGGCGAACGAGCTCGTGACGGCGCGGCTGCGCGAGAGCGGGCACCTGTTCCACGACAACCGGTTCATGCACTCGTACCCGCACGATTGGCGGAGCAAGACGCCGGTGATCTTCAGGTGCACGGAGCAGTGGTTCGTGGGGGTGGATGCGCCGCTGCGGACGGGGGGGAGGTCGCTGCGGGAGATGGCGCTGGAGGCGGTGGCAAAGGCAGGCGGAGAAGGGGGAGAGACAGGCGGGACGCCTGTCCCACCGAGTGACGCGAGCGTGAGGTTCGTGCCGGAGTGGGGGCGCAACCGCATGCGGGGCATGCTCGAGAGCCGTCCCGACTGGTGCATCAGCCGGCAGCGGTCGTGGGGGCTGCCGATTCCTGCGTTCCACACGGCGGACGGCTCGGCGTTCATGACCGAGGCGAGCGTGCGGGCGGTGGCGCGGGTCTTCCGCGAGGAGGGCTCGGACGCGTGGTTCCTGAAGGAGCCCGCGGAGTTGCTCCGGCACTACAAGCCCGAGGACGACCCGGCGGCGCCGGATGGGCTGGATGTCTCGCTGCTGAAAAAGGGCGGGGACATCCTGGATGTCTGGTTCGAGTCGGGCTCGTCGTGGAACGCGGTGATGCGCGAGCGGCTGGGCGACGCGGGGTTCCCCGTCGAGTTGTACCTTGAAGGGTCGGACCAGCACCGGGGCTGGTTCCAGTTGTCCATGCTGCCGGCGCTGGGCGTGATGGGGAGGCCCCCGTTCAAGACGCTCTTGACGCACGGGTTCATGGTCGACAAGGACGGCAAGAAGCTGAGCAAGAGCGCGGGGCACACGATCGAGAACCTCTTCGAGCAATACGGGGCGGATGTGCTGCGGTGGTGGGTGAGTTCGCTCGCCTACGAGGGGGATGTCAAGGTCGATGATTCGTTCTTCGCCCTCGCGGGGGAGAGTTACCGCAAGGTGCGGAACACGGTCCGGTTCCTGCTGAGCAACCTCTCCGACTTCGAGTGCGGGACGCACTGCGCCGACCTGAAGGCGATGGACCCGGCCTGCCTGGACGCGTGGGTGCTCGCGGAGTTCGACCGCCTCGCGTCGGAGGTGAAGCAGGCGTACAACGCGTACAACTTCCGCCGGGCGAACGCGCTGCTCTACGACTTCTGCAACGATACCCTGAGCGCGGTCTACCTCGCGGCGACCAAGGACCGGCTGTACTGCGACGCGGCGGACTCGGCGCGCCGGCGTCGGACGCAGACGGTCATGTGGGACCTCGCCGACGGGCTCTGCCGCCTGCTGGCGCCGGTTCTCTGCCACACGGCCGATGAGGCGTTCCGCGAGTTGCGGGGGGACCCGGAGGCGTGCGTGCACCTCGAGGAGTTCCCGGCCCCGTTCGGTGTTTCAGCGGACGCGGGGTGGGGCGCCGTGATGGCGGCGCGCGAGGCTGGCCTGCTCGCGCTCGAAAAGGCGAAGGCGGACAAGGGCCTCGACAACCCGCTGGACGCGGGGCTGGTCTTCCCCGATCCGGAGGGTGTGCTGGCGCGGTTCGACCCGGTCGACCTTGCGGATCTTTGCGGCGTGAGCCGGGCGGCTGTCGACGCGGGGGCGGCGGCGGTCACGGTGCAGGACTTGCGGGATGAGCCCCGCTGCGAGCGCAGCCGCAAGCGGGACGGGACGGTGCGGCAGCGGTCCGACGGGGGCTGGTTGACGGACCGGGACGCGGCGGTGGTGGGGGTGTGAAAGCCTGTACGCGCGTTTGAAGGAGCCCGGAGCGTGAGCGACGGGGTGGTCGGGCGCGGCATCCGCTCGAACGCTGCGGGCCGCTCGGCCCGGCGCTGACGCTTCGGGCTCCTGCGGCCTGTGTTGCCGTAGACTCCGGGCATGACCACCACCCTCCTCTCCGGCGTGCCTTCGATCAACAAGGCCGTGTTCCACCAGATCCGCTTCGACGCGCACGACCCGGCGTCGATCATCGTCGGGGCGGACGGGAAGCGGACGCTGGTGCTGCGCGATGTGGAGGTGGCGCGGGCGAAGAAGCAGGCCCGGGCGGACGAGGTCTTCTGCTACGAGGACTTCGAGCCGAGCGAGGGGCTGAGCGGGGACCGCGAGATCCGGGCGGCCCAGGCGACGGCGGTCTGCCTGCGGCGGATGGGCGTCGAGAAGGTGACGGTCGACCGGACGCTGCCGATGCTGGTCTTCGACGCGCTCATGCGCGCGGGGATCGGCGTGACCCTCGACAAGGATCTCGGCGTCAGGGACCGTCGTCGCAAGGACGCGCAGGAGATCGAGGCGCTGCGGGCGGCGACGCGGGTGACCGAGTCGGCGATCCGCATGGCGTGCGAGTTCATCGCGACCACGACCGCCAACAAGGCGGGCGAGTTGCTCGACCCGACCCGCCCGGGCGAGGTGCTGACGGCCGAGCGCGTGAAGGCGCTCATCACGGCCCACCTCGCGGAGCGGAACGCGGTCGGGGAGCACTTCATCGTGGCGGGCGGGCGCGAGGGGGGAGACTGCCACAACGGGGGCACGGGTGTCCTGCGGACCTCCGAGCCGATCATCGTGGATGTCTTCCCGAAGCACCTCGACTCGGGCTACCACGGCGACTGCACGCGGATGGTCGTGCACGGGGCGGTGCCCGACGCGGTCCGGAAGATGCACACGGCGGTCGCGGAGGCAAAGGCCGCGGGGATCGCCGCGATCCGCGCGGGGGTGACGGGCGAGGCGGTGCATAAGGCGACGGTCGCGGTGCTGACCGGGCACGGGTACGAGTTGGGGTTCCCGCAGGCGGGGGCGCCGGAGTCGTTCTGCTCGATGCCGCACGGGACGGGGCACGGCCTCGGGCTCGATCTAAAGGAGCCGCCGCTGCTGGATTTCAAGGGCCCCGAACTGGTGGTGGGCGATGCGGTGACGGTGGAGCCCGGGCTGTACTCCCTTGCTGTGGGGGGGATGCGGCTGGAGGACTTGGTGATCGTCACCGAATCGGGGTGCGAGAACCTGAATGAGCTCGAGGAAGGGCTCGAGTGGAAGTGACCCGGGCGGGTTCCCGGCTCGGGTGCGTCGATGTCGATTCCGGGCAACATGTTCTTGAGGAGCGCCCGGCGCTGACCGATGAATGATGCCATGGTGCATCATGGGAGCGGGGGACAGGGTGGGGAGACCCCGGGAACGGGTGGTGCGGCCGGGGCGGCGCGGCGGGCGCCACGGGCGGTCGGGGCGGCGGACGCGGCGGATCGCCTGACCGCGTTGACGCACGAGTTGCGGAACCTGCTCGACGGTTCGTTGCGTTGGATCACCATCGCCGAGCGTGACCTGCCCCGGGCGGACGATGCGGGGTTGACCGAGGACCTCGACCGGACGCGTCGGCAGTTGGAGACTGTGCGTCGCGCGTTGATGCAGATGAACGAGTTGGTGCGGACCTCGATGAAGGCGGGTCTGCCGCTGGGGACGCCCGCGGTCTCGCCGGCGGAGCGGGTCTCGCTGGGGGAGGCGCTGGATCACGCGGTGGATGTGGTGCGGCCTCGGGCCGCGTCGCTCGGGGTGGAGCTTTCGATCGAGATCGACAGCCGGTCTGGCCCGCGGGCGGCGGGGCCGGTGTACTCGGTGATGTTGAACGCGCTGCACAACGCGCTGGACTCGATCGAGCGCCGGCTCGCGGGGCGGGCGGGCTCGGGTCGGGTCGAGGCGCGGCTGGGCTGGACGGAGCGCGGGGGCGTGGAGCGTGTGGTGCTCGAAGTGGTCGACGACGGCGAGGGCCCGCCGGAGGCGGTGGACCCGGGGCAGGTGTTCGCGCCGGGGTTTACGCGGAAGGCGGAGGGGCAGGGGATCGGCCTGGCGTTGAGCCGGCAGATCGTGCTGGAGTTGGGCGGGCGGATCGAGCTGCTGCCGCGGCGCGAGGGCGCCGGGGCGTTGTTCCGGGCGGTCTTCCCGGTGCCGGAGATCCCGAGCGACGCGATCGGATGACCGGAGGGGTGCGGATGCGGTTGAACTGTGGAGAGTGGGCGTGGCGTTGAAGGCCCGGATCCTGATCGTTGACGACGACCCGATCGTGGCGGAATCGCTCGCGGAGTACCTCGCGGGCGAGGGGTACGAGACGGCGACGGCGATGAATGTCGCCGAGGCGCGGGCGCTGCTGGACGGGGCGTCGAACTTCCCGTCGGCGGAGAAGCGGATCCCGGTGCCGGTGCATGTGGTGCTGTCGGATGTGTCGATGCCCAACGAGAGCGGGCTGGACCTGCTGCGATGGGTCGCCGAGCATCACCCGGCGACCGCGGTGGTGATGCTGACGGGGTACGGCACGATCGAGAGCGCGGTGGAGGCGCTGCGGCTCGGTGCGGCGGACTACCTGACCAAGCCCGTGATGGACGACGAGCTGCGTGTGGCGCTGGAGCGGGCGCTTCGGCAGCAGGCATTGATGGAGGAGAACCGGACGCTGCGTCGGCGGCTCGACGACCGGTTCGGGCTGGACAACATCGTCGGCGGCGATCACCGGATGCAGAAGGTGTTCGAGCTGATCGAGGCCGTCGCGCCGAGCCGGACGACGGTGCTGATGAGCGGGGAGAGCGGGACGGGCAAGAGCCTGATCGCGCACGCGATCCACCACCGCTCGCCGCGGGCCGACCGGCCCTATGTGGAGCTCTCGTGCGGCTCGATCCCCGAGACGCTGCTGGAGAGCGAGTTGTTCGGCCATGTCAAGGGGGCGTTCACCGGGGCGCACGCGGACAAGGCGGGGCGGTTCCTCGCGGCGGACGGGGGGGCGCTGTTCCTCGACGAGATCAACAGCGCGAGCCCGGCGATGCAGTTGAAGCTGCTCCGCGTGCTGCAGGAGCGGAAGTTCGAGCCGGTGGGGTCGACGCAGACGATCGAGGTGGATGTCCGGGTGATCCTCGCGACGAACCAGCCGCTGGAAGAGCTGGTGGCGCGTGGCGAGTTCCGGCAGGACCTCTATTACCGGATCAATGTGGTGAAGATCGAGTTGCCCCCGCTGCGGGACCGCGTCGGGGACATCCCGATGCTGGCCGAGCATTTCCTGGAGCAGCACGGGGGTGAACTCGGGAAGACCTTCGCGGGGTTCAGCGCCACCGCGATGGACGCGTTGCGGCGGTATGCGTACCCGGGCAATGTCCGTGAACTGGCGAACATCGTCGAGCGGGCGGCGGTGCTGTGCCGGGGGCAGACGATCGACCTGGGAGACCTGCCGCCCCAGGTGATCGAGGGGGCGCACGCGGGCCTGCTGCGGGCCGCGAGCGGGGGGCGTGTCGAGGGCACGGGCGAGGTCCACGACGAGGACAGCGCGTGGGCGCCGGTGCCGCTGGTCGAAGCGCTCAAGGAGCCCGAGCGGCGGATCATCCTCCGGGCGCTCGAGGCGAACGGGTGGAACCGCCAGAAGACGGCCGAGGCGCTCGAGATCAACCGGACGACGCTTTACAAGAAGATGAAGGCGTACGGGCTTGAGGATGAGCGTCGGGCGGGTTGAGGCGTCCGCTCAGGCGGCCTCGTGTCGTGAATGTGGCGTTTCGTAGGCGAATGTCGCGACAAGATCCTGCACGGCATGATTGGCCTCGTCTTCCGAGGCGGCGCTGGCGCAGCGGTCTGCGATGCTGCTGAGCACTGCGAGCATCGCGCGGGCTTTCCGGCTTCGGCGCGCGAGGTTGACGACTCCCATGCTCCACTCATGGATCGTCCTGGCCTCGATGGGGCGGCGGATGAGGACGGTCATTTCGCCGTGGCGGCGGTCATTTCGGATCCGTTCGACCGTCGCGGAGAGGGTCTCGCCTGGTCCTTCGAGCAGGTGAAGAAAGCGCGATCCGTCGTAGATGAGCAGCCCGGAAACTCGGTCTCGCTCGTTGTTCCGCCGGGCGGATTCCTGGATCGTGCGCAGCTCGCTTTCCGGCAAATCGGGAACTGAGCGGCTGAGGTACACAACTTGTTCCAGTCCGCTTCCCATCCAGACCTGATCGGTCTCGATTCACTGCGGCTTGATTCGAGGTCGGTCGGCGTGCATCTCCGGGCTGCGCCATCGGTTCGGTGAGTCATGGGCCCACTGGGATCCGGGTGAAATCCTAAATATGCGGCCTTGGGTGGCGGCGGGGATGAACCCGAGGGCCGGGTTGTGTCGATAGATCCACCCGATTAGAGGGACGCGGCACGATGCGGTCTCAGGTGAGCCATCACATTCACCGGGCGGCTCTGGAGCGGGTCAAGCGGTTTCCCTTGGCGGACGACGCCGCTCGGGACCTGCTGACCCAGATCCGGGATTCTCGGACGCTCAATCCGCACCTGGTTCGTCGGAGTTCGCCCCGGTTCGAGGTCGGGGGGAGGCCGGCGTCGCTGAGCGTGGTGCACCCCGGAGGGTCGATCGCGGCGTCGGAGTGCCTGCTCATGGACATCAGCGGGGGTGGGGCGGCGCTGCTCTACCCCAGATTCCTTCACGCGGGGACCGAGTGCGTGCTGCACGCGGTGAACCTGGAGGGTGAATCGGTGATGATCCCGGCGCGGGTGGTCTGGTGCCGCTTTGTGGGGCGCTCGATTCACACGATCGGCCTGGAATGGGAGGAGCCGATCGACCCGCGGATCTTCGTGCCCAGCAAGGACTGGCTGGAGCAGATGTCGCAGAGCGGGGCGCAGGTGAAGACCGAGATCTCGGGCCGGATGCTCGCGGTGGGGGTGGGCGAGATCGAGGCGGAGTTGCTGCGGATGTACCTGGCGGAGACCTCGCTCGAACTCGTCTTCGCGGGGTTCAGCGGGGCGGCCCTGGACGAGGTGCGCCGGCAGGCGTTCGATATCATGCTCGTCGACGGGGACGGCGGGGAGCAGGAGAGCCGGGAACTGGTCGCGCGCCTGAGGGGCGAGGGGTTCCGCGAGCCGATCCTGGTGGTGCAGGAGGTCCGGGGCGGGGTGGAGCCGCAGTTTGAGAAGGGCACGGTGCTGCTCCCGAAGCCGTACGACCGGGACGGGCTCCTGGCGATGACGCGCGACCTGCTGCTGGCGAATGAGAATCCGCTGACGGGGAGCAGGCCCATCCGGTCAGAACTGCCCAATCTTCAGTCCAAGGCGGAGGCCGTCAGCGCGTATGTGCACCGGGTGCGCGAGTTCGCCGCGAGGCTGGAATCGGCGATCACGGCGGACCGGGCCGACGAGGCGCTGCGGGTGCTCCAGTCGGTCCGCAACACGGCCTCGGGATTCGGGTTCCCGATGCTCGTCGAGGCTGTGTCGCAGGCGATCACGGCGGTGAATGCGTGCGGATCGGCGGATGAGGCGTCGTCCTCGATCCGCACGGTCGAGCGCATGCTGAGCAGGCTGGAAGATCCGCTCGACCAGGTCCGGGCCTGAGACTGCGCCCGCTCCGAGCGGTCGCCCGGTGGGCCGCAGACGCCTTCGGCTTACCGGACCATTCTGCGGCTTTTCCCGATTTCTCGGCCGTTCTCCGGGGTTTCCGCGGGAATCCGCTTGCTCACACCTGTTCATGGTGTAGGGTCCCTGAGGAACCGGGGGAGCACCCGGGCGCAACGAGGGGACGCGACATGCTGAGATGGGCTTTGATCGGTATCGGGGCTTTCTGCGGGCCGGCTTGCGGCTCGGTGACTTGGACCTTCGACGCCGACGCGATGGGGTGGTCGACGCTGAACGACGCGCGAGACTTCGCGTGGGACGGCGTCCTGGGCCAACCCGCGGGCGCGATCCGGGCTCGCGATGTGGGCGATGGGCGGATCTGGTACTTCGCCGCGCCGGTGGTGGATGTGTCCAACGCCGCGTCGATGTACGGCGGGACGATCGGGTGGGATGCGCTGGGCATCCAGGGCAACCAGACCTCGATCTCCGCGCGGGCGGATGTCATGCTCGTCGGGGCCGGGCTCGAAATCGGGCTCAGCGTGAGCGAGGTTCCCAACAACACGACCTGGACCTCGTGGACCGCCTCGGTGAGCGCCGCGGCCGGGTGGGAGACGATCTCCTCGCTGGAGAATGGCACACTCAGCGGCGACGCGGCGACGGAGGCGGACATCCGCGCGGTGCTCGGCGACTTGCAGGGCTTGTACATCCGCGGCGAGTTCACGAACGGCGCGGACCAGAGCGCCCTGGACAATGTGTACTTTGTCCCCGCGCCCGCCGGGGCGGCGCTGCTCGCGATCGGGGGCCTGGGTGTCTCGCGTCGCCGGCGCTGATGGGGAGGCACGCGGGCGTTCCTCGGGTGCGAACTTGTGATGGCGAAAAAACCCGGGCTTCCGCCCGGGTTTCTCGTTGCGGGATCGGGTTGGGACCGGGCGGGGTCAGTTCTCGCCGCGGTCGAGCCGGCCGAGCAGGTCCTGCACGGCCGCGTTGAGTTGTGGGTCCTGCCCCGCGGCCTCGTCGCTGGGGAGCATGGGGATGTCGATGTCGGGCACGGCGCCGTAGACATCCATATCGCGCCCGTCGGGGAGGTACCACCCGCGGAAGGGGATGCGGATGACGGTGCCGTCGATGAGCGTGTGGGCGCCCGTCGAGATGACGGCGCCGTGGGTCTCGGTGCCGACGAGCTTGCCCCGGCCCGCGGTCTTGATCGAGTGGCTGAAGATCTCCGCGTTTGAGTAGGAGTTCTCGTTCATGAGGACGGAGATCGGGCGCTGCCATGCGTGGATGAGGCGTCGGTCCCGGGGGTAATCGTCGAACCTGGCCTTCGCCGGGTCGGCGCCGCGGGGGATCGTGTACGCGTGGGCCGGCGCGGTGAGCGAGGCGAGCAGGATGTCGGTCGTCCAGCCGCCCCCGTTGTCGCGGACATCGATGATGAGCCCCTCGCGTCCCTCGGCGGCGGCGTAGAGGTCGCGCTCGTAATCGCGGACGGAGGGCTCGCTCATGCCTCGGATGTGCAGGTAGCCGAGCCGCCCGCCGGAGAGCTGGTGCACGAGGGCCTCGCGGCGTTCGACCTCGTCGCGGTATCGCATGTTGCTCTCGGCGCCCTGCGAGTGGGGGACGAGGAGCAGGTGCCGCGTCTCGGCGATTCCATCCTTGGTGCGGGTGACCGTGACGAGCGTCTCGCTCCCGGATGTCCCGGCCATCGCGGCGTTGAGGTCACGCAGGCCCAGGCCCTGGCGGTCGAGGGGCTCCCCGTTGATCGCGGTGATGAGGTCGCCCGCGAGCAGGCCCTTGTCGCCCTTGTCGGCCGGGCCGTCGCGCAGCACGCGGACGACCTCGTACCCGGCGCCGACGGGGCGTGTGTCGATGGCGAGCATGCCGGTGCGGGGTGATGGGGCGCTGTAGCCTTCGCCTCCCCAGGAGCCGGTGTGCGACCCGTTGACCTCGCCGAACATGGTGGCGAGGACGCGGGTGAATTCCTGCGAGGTCCGGGTCTTGAGGGCGAGTTGCTCGTAGCGGGCGGTGATCGCGGCCCAGTCGAGGTCCTTGAGCGTGGGGTGGTAGAAGGTGTCCCCGAAGACCCGGGCGGCCTCGCGGAACTTGAAGCGGCGCTCGGCGGCGGTATCGATCGAGACCGGGGCGTCGAGGGCGAGCGTCTCGGTCTTGCCGCCCTCGGGCCCGGAGGTGTTCGCCTGGCCGCCCTTGAC
Source organism: Phycisphaerales bacterium (assembly GCA_036732005.1). Lineage (GTDB taxonomy): Bacteria > Planctomycetota > Phycisphaerae > Phycisphaerales > UBA1924 > UBA1926. Next base: position 57,164 of record DAINDF010000007.1, on the reverse strand, counting down.
GAACACGACCTTGTCTCCTGTGAGCGAGGTGGACACGCTCGACACGCCGCCGGTGGTGATCGACTTCCGCTCCTTGCCGGCGTAATCGACCGAGTAGAGCCCGCGTTCGCCGTCGATGCTGCTGCTGAAGACCACCCGGTTGCCCGACGGCGTGATGGCGAGGTCGCCCTCCGCGGCGGGGATGCTGGTCAGGCGGCGGACGCGGAGGAACGCGTCGCCGGTGTCGAATTTGAGGCGGTCCTCGCTCTCCGCCTCGTCGCCGTCGGCGTTGTCCTCGGCCTCGTCGTCCGCCGGGGCGCTGAAGTCGATCGGGTCGACCGGCTTGAGCCCGCCGAACTCCTTGGCGGCGTCCTTGAAGTGCTGCGCGAGTTCGTAGTCGGGCAGCGTCTCCAGCGACTTGTCGAGGAAGACGGCGTAGACATCGAAGTCCCAGTTCTGGCTGTCGCGGTCGGAGAGGAAGTAGAGGACCTTCCCGTCCCGGCTGAGCCTCGGCGACACATCGAGATCGGGGTGACGCGTGATGTTGATCGGCCTGGCGGCGTCGGACGCGGGGTCGGCCTCGAACGCGTCGAGATCGAGCAGGAAGATGTCGCTGTTGAACTTGAGGTCCTGCACCGAGTAGACAATGTGGTCGCCGTCGGCCGCCCAGATAACCTCGGGCTCGTTCCAGCCCTCGAAGATCGTGGTCAGCGAGCCGTCCTCGAGGTCCAGGAGCATCAGGTCGCCCAGGTTGCGGACGAACAGGAGTTCATCGCCCTCCGGGCTTGGCGTGGGCCGGCTGTCTCGGTGCTCGCTGACGAGGATCGGCGAGATCTCGAACCGGAGCGCCTGCTCCCATCGCTCGCCGGGGGTCGGGCCCTTGTCCTTCTTGTCCTTCTCTTCGCTCTTCTCGCCCTTCTCGTCCGTGGCTTCTTCGTCCGTGTCGCTCGGCGCGGCGTCTGCGTCACCCTCTTCACCGGCTGGCTCGGGCTCGGCCGAGGGCTCTTCGGTCTTGGGCTCTTCGGGCTCGGGCTTGGGCTCGAGATCCTGGCGGGCGAGCGAGACCGTCGCGGCGTAGAGGCTCGGGGGCCCCTCCATGTCGCTCGAGAAGTAGAGCCTGGCCCCGTCGGGCGACCAGGCGATGTGCTGCTCGCGCGATTCGCTGAAGGTGACGCGGCGCGTCGGGTGATCCTCGCTCGTGCTGCGGACGAAGATCTCGCCCCGCGCGACGACCGCCATCGTCTTCCCGTCCGGGCTGAGCGCCGCCTCCGTGGCCTCGCGGTCGAGATCGATGCGGCGGATCGCGAGATTGTCCGTGTCGCCCGAGACGGTGATCGGGATCTCGCGCGGGGTCGCGCCGCTGCGGGACAGGCTCAGGGTGTAGAGCGTGTCCCACACGGCGAAGACCGCCGTGGAGCCGTCGCGGCTGACGCTCAGGTCGCGCACGCCGTGGGCGATGGTGGCCTGCCCGTCGGCGGGCTTGAACGAGGTGAGCTGGCGCGCGTCGCCCTTGGCGGGCAAGCGCCAGAGGTTGTACTGCCCGTCTCGGCTGCTGAGGAAGACGACCGACCCGTCGCGCAGGGCGTTGGGCTGGATGTCGTCGAAACGGTCGTTGGTGAGCCGGGTGAAGGAGCCGTCCGCGGTGCTGAGGCGCCAGAGCTCGGCGGCGGCGGGCCCTCGGTAGGCGGGGCGGACGCCGTTGTTGCCGCCGCGGGCAAAGACGATCGCGTCGCCGCCCGGGCTCATCGAGGGGTGCTCGCCGAACGCGTCGGTGAGGCGGGTGATGGGTCCCCCGTCGAGCGGGGCGCGGTACATGCGCTCCTCTCGGTAGATGTCGCGTTCCTGGAATGAACCGAAGAGGACCGCGTCGCCCGCGGGCGTGAACTCCGCGAGGTTGTGCGCCGCGTCGATGGTGGTGAGGCGGCGGGGCTCGCCCGCGACGAGCGTGCCGCCGACGAGCGAGAGATCGGCGAGATAGATGTTCTTCGCCCCCTCGCGGTTGGACTCGAAGGCGAGCGTCTTGCCGTCGGGGCTGAAGGCCGAGGCGAGCTCGTCGGCGGGGTGGCTGGTCAGGCGGGTCGCGGGCCCGCCCTCGGCCTTGGCGGACCAGAGGTCGCCGGCCCAGGAGAACACCACAAACTCGGCGTCGGGGCTGAGCGAGGGGGACTGCGGGTAGAAACCCGGTTCGGCGGCGGCGGCAAAGCCCGAGGCGAGGCCGAGGGCGGCGAGGCGGAGGCTGGTCATGGGTGTTGACTCCTGGGCGGACTATCCGTGTTGCACCACCTTACCACCTCGGCGTGCCGGGGGTGCGGCGGGCCGGGCGGGGTCAGGCGCGTTGGTCGAGCCGCAGGGCGGCGTTGATGAGCCCGATGTGGCTGTAGGCCTGGGGATGATTCCCCAGCCCGCGATTCTCGGCCGGGTCGTGCTGCTCGGGGAGCAGCCCGGTCGGGCCCGCGGTGGCGGCGTAGCGGTCGAAGAGGGCGCGGGCCTCGTCGGCCCTGCCCGAGATCGCGAGGGCCTCGATGAGCCAGGAGGTGCACAGGTAGAACCCGCCCTCGCCTCCGGGGAGCCCGTCGTCGTAGTGATAGCGGTAGACGGTGCATCCACGCAGGAGATCGCGCTCGACGGCTCGGATCGTTCCCGCGAAGCGGGGGTCGCCCGGCTCGACCAGGCCCGTCAGGCCGATGAGCAGCACGGACGCGTCGGGGTCGTGCTCGCCGTACGCGCTCGTGAACGCGCCGATCGAATCGTCCCACCCGTGGGCCAGGATGTCGGCCTTGATCTCGTCGGCGAGGGCGTGCCATTCGGGCCTGGGGCGCCCGAGGAACCGGTCGGCGATGGCGGCGCCGAGGTGGGCGGTCTGCCAGCACATGACCTTGGAGTGCACATGGTGCCGCGCGGGCCGGCGGATCTCCCAGATGCCGTGGTCGGGGTCACGCCAGCGCATCGCGACGGCGGTGACCATCGCCTCGACGAGGCGGGCGTGCTCGGCCGAGAGGGGGGCCCCGCTCTGGAGCAGCATCGCGACGAGTTCGACGATCGGGCCGAAGACATCGAGCTGGAGCTGCTTGTTGGCGGCGTTGCCGATGCGAACGGGCCGCGACCCCGCGTAGCCGTGGAGTTCGCGGATCTCCGCCTCGGCGGGCAGGTCATCCCCCGAGACCGTGTAAATCGGGTTGAGCCGATCGGGGGACGCGAGCCGGTCGACGATGCCGAGGAGCCAGTCGAGGAAGCGGACGGCTTCGCCGGTCGAGCCGAGCCGGACCAGCGCGGAGGCCGCGAGGGCCGCGTCGCGGGGCCAGCAGTACCGGTAGTCCCAGTTGCGGACCCCGCCGATGCACTCCGGGAGGCTGGTGGTGGCGGCGGCGGCGATCGCCCCGGTCGGGCCGTGGCAGAGCCCGCGCAGCACGAGGGCGCTGCGGCGGACGAGGTCGGTGCAGGTGCCCGGGAGTTCCAGTTCCTCGGCCCACGCGGTCCAGTGCCGCGCGGTCTGCCTCGATCGCTTCGCCTCATCGATCACCGCGGGGGAGAGATCCCCCGAGCCGTAACGCAATTCGAGGACGAGGCGGCCCCCGTGGTCGGCCAGATCGACGGTCGCCGAGGCGGTGTGGTGCGGGCCCTCGTCGAGGAACCGCCACCGCACGCCCGGGCTCCGGAGGACGATCGGGTCGGGCCAGTCGGCGACGGCGAGGCCCTCGCCCCGGTCGACGAGGCGGGTGGGGTGGCGGCCGTAGTCGAGCCTGGGCGCGAACTCGAGCGCGATGGTGCCTGTTCCCTCGATGACCCGGATGAGATCGGTCCGCCCCGGGCGCTGGATGGCCCGCCCGCCCGAGCAGTCGAGGTAATCGGTGACGGCCAGCCCGGGCCACTCGGTGCGCAGGTGGAAGGTGTCGCCCTCGTATCGCTGCGTCGGGGCGGCGGCCGGCGACGCGGGCGAGACGACGAACCGCCCCGCGGCGGGCCCGCCGAGGAGCTCGCCGAAGATCGAGGGCGAGTCGATGCGCGGGGCCCCGAGCCAGGTCACGCGGGCGCCCGGGGCGACCAGCGCGACGGTGCGCTGGTCGGTCAGCATCGCGTGGTGCTCGATGGGTGCGGCCTCGGCGCCGCCGATCCACGCCGAGCGGAGCTCGCTGATCGTGGCGAGCACGCGGGCGACGCCGTCGGTGTCGGCGACGCGGAAACGGGCCCGCGACTCGCCCTCCCCGACCTTGACGCCGACATCGGGCCCGGCGAGCGTCCCGAACGCGTCCTCGTCGGTGGTGTCGTCCCCGATGAACAGCACGGCCGAGGCGCCGAACCGCTTGCGGAGCGTGTTGAGCGCATCGCCCTTGTGCGTGGAGACGACGGCGAACTCCAGGACCATCTTGCCGCGCTTGGCGAAGAGCCCGTCTCGCTCGAGCAACTCACGCTCCGCCCTGGCGAGCGCCGCGAGGCCCGCGGCGGGCTCGGCGTTGCGGTAGTGGAAGGCGACGCTGGCGGGCTTGACCTCGACGAAGCAGCCCGGGCAGTCGCGGGCGATGCGGTGCAGCGCCTCGGTGACCTCCTCGTGCAGCCGCCTCGCCTCGGGGCTGAGCATCTGGGCAAACCCGAGTTCGAACTCGCTGCCGTGGCTGCCCACGAGGTGGATGCCGTCCGGGTCGCCAGACAGCGCCGCCAGGTCCGCGAGCGAGCGGCCCGAGATGAGCGCGACCGTCGTGTGCGGGAGTTCGGCGAGCGCGCGGAGCGCGATCATCGACTCCCGGCAGGGCTTGGCCTGCGACGGGTCGGAGACGATGGGCGAGATCGTGCCGTCGTAGTCGGACGCGATCAGCAGCGTCGGGAGGCGGGCGAGCGCCGAGAGGGCACTGAAGAGCGGCGTGCTCAGTTCCCCAGGGGTGGGCTCGTGCGCGGGATGGGCGTCGGCGCTAGTCATGCGTTCGTTCCGGGTCATGCCTTGCGGAGGCGGTCGATGAACCCGTCCGCCCAGTCGTGAACACTCCGCCCCCGGACGACCCGCCGCAGCGTGGCCATCCGCTTGCGCTGCTCGGGCTCGTCCATCTCGAGCGCCTGCTCCATCGCGGTCGCGATCCCGTCGACATCGAAGGGGTTGACCAGCAGAGCGTTCTTGAGCTCGAGGGCCGCGCCGGCGAACTCGCTGAGCACCAGCACCCCGTCGCCTCGCACGCGCGTCATGCAGTATTCCTTGGCGACGAGGTTCATCCCGTCCCGCAGGGGCGTGACCATCATGACATCCGCGGCCATGTACCGGGCGACCAGGTCCCGCGCGGCGAGGCTGCCGTAGACATAGTGGACGGGGCTGAAGTTCCTGACCGATCGCGTCCCGTTGATCCGCCCGACTAGGCGCTCGACATTGTCGCGCAGCTCGGCGTAGTCCTCGACCGACTCCCGCGTCGGGACGGCGATCTGCACCAGCACGCAGTCGTCGGCCCCGTGCCGGCCCCGCCGGCAGACCTCCTCGAACGCGCGCAGGCGGATGTCGATGCCCTTGGTGTAATCGAGGCGGTCCACGCCGAGGATGATCCGCCGCCCCCCCCAGCCCGCCCGGAACCGCTCGGCCTCGACGGCGATCTCGGGGTCGCGGGCCATGCCCTCGTAGAGATCGACATCGATCGAGATCGGGAACGCATCGACGGCGATCTCGCGGCCCCGGAACTTGAGGAGCGTGTCCGATCCGGTCGCCTCCGTGAATCGCCGCGCGGCGCGGGAGAAGTTCTGGGCCGCCAGCCTGGTCTGGAAGCCGACGACATCCGACCCGAGCATCATCTCCAGGATCTGGGTCCGCCAGGGGATCTTGGCGAACAACTCCTCAGGCGGGAACGGGATGTGCAGGAAGAACCCGATCTTCGCCTCGGGCAGCCGCTGACGAACCAGCCCGGGGACCAACTGCAACTGATAATCGTGGACCCAGATCAGGTCGGTCGGATCGGCGACCGCCGCCGTCGCCTCGGCGAACCGCTCGTTCACCCGCACATACGGCCACCACCAGCGCCGGTGGAACTCGGGCTCGCGGATCGAGTCGTGGTAGAGCGGCCAGAGCGTCTTGTTCGAGAAACCCGCGTAGAAGTTCTCGTGCTCGTTCCGGGAGATCGGGACAGGGCGGACGCGGATGTTGTCGTGCACGAACGGCTCGGCGGCCTTGCCGTTGACCGACCCGTCCCACCCCACCCAGCCCCCGCCGCGCTCGCGCAGCATCGGGGCGAGCGCGGTGACGAGGCCCCCCGGGCTCGTCTCCCATTCGCCCGGCGTGCCGCGCTTGACGCGGCGGACGGGCATCCTGTTCGCCACGATCACGAGCCCGCGCGAGTTCTCGTTCCGTCGAGCCGCCACGGGGCAAGCGTAACGCCGCACGCCCCGCCGGGCGATCGGGATCCGTCGCAATCTCCCGTGCATCGCGGCTGTAATGCAACAGCCAGGGCTCGTTGCGGGGCCGCTGTGCGGGGGGCTCGGTCGGCCCTGCGCCGCGTCCCGGGGGGGCGTCGGAACGCCTAAACTCCGGGCCCGGCGCGGCGTTCCGGGCGTGCACCGGGCCGCACCGGCCGAATGCGCGGGGCTTCGCCCCCGCCCTCCGTGGTCCATCCGGGGCGACGCTGCGTCGCCCAGAAAGGTCGAAGAAACATGGCCGAGAATCCCCAGCAGCAGATCCAGTTCCGCATCGATGAGTCGAAGATGCACACCGCGTACTCGAACACGATCCGGACAACTCCGACGCAGGACGAGGTCGTCCTCGACTTCGGCATGAACCTCCCCATGCAGTTCCCCGGGCAGGACCCGATGGTGATCTTCAATGTCGGCAGCCGGGTGATCATGAACTGGGCCGGCGCCAAGCGGCTGGCGATCAACCTCGGGCAGATGATCCGCCAGTACGAGGAGCGGAACGGGGAGATCGTCCTCCAGCGCCCGCAGCAGACCCCGCCGTCGGAGGGCTGATCGGGCCTCGGCCCGCGGTATTCGTGACGGGGGCCGCCCGGTTGTGCATCCACGCGGTGGGAGGGGCGGTAGGCCCTCGTCAGCCGGCCCGGCAACGGACCGGTGTCGCTGCCATGGAGACTACGGAGGAACCCGCCTCATGACAGGGACCCGCATGTCGATCGATCCGCCTCCATCGGGCCCGCAGGCCGACCCCGAGGTGAGGGAGGCGTCCGAGTCGATGCGTCGGCTCGTGGACGCCGTGGCCTCGGTGGTGGTGGGGCAGGCCTCGATGGTCGAACGCCTGCTGATCGGGTTGCTGACCGGCGGGCATGTCCTGCTCGAGGGCGTGCCGGGCCTTGCGAAGACGCTGACCGTCTCGGCGCTCGCCGGGGCGCTGCGGGGCGAGTTCAGCCGGATCCAGTTCACGCCCGATCTGCTGCCCGCGGACTTGGTGGGCACGCTGATCTACAACCCGCAATCGGGCGAGTTCACCACGCGCAAGGGCCCGGTGTTCGCGAACATCGTCCTCGCCGACGAGATCAACCGCGCCCCGGCCAAGGTCCAGAGCGCGCTGCTCGAGGCGATGCAGGAAAAGTCCGTCACCATCGGCGACGAGACCCACCGCTTGCCCCAGCCCTTCCTCGTGCTCGCGACGCAGAACCCCATCGAGCAGGAGGGCACCTACCCCCTCCCCGAGGCGCAGGTGGACCGCTTCATGCTCAAGCTCTCCGTGGGCTACCCGAGCCGCGAGGAGGAGCGGGAGATCGTCCGGCGGATGGCGTCGACCACGCCCCGCGTCACCGTCGACCCGGTTGTGTCCCTTGACGAGATCATGCGGGCCCGCGGGCTCGTCGACCGTGTCTTCGTCGACGAGAAAATCCACGACTACGCCGTCGAGATCGTTCACACCACGCGCGAGCCGGGCCCGCTCAAGGGCCCCCGGGGCACGGAACTCGCCAGGCTGATCCAGTTCGGCGCCTCGCCCCGGGCGAGCATCGCGCTCGTGCTCGCGTCGCGGGCCCAGGCGTTCCTGCGTGGGAGAGATTTCGTGACACCCTCGGATGTCAAGGCGATCGCGCCCGAGGTCCTGCGGCACCGCATCATCATCTCCTACGAGGCCGAGGCCGAGGGCATCGGCAGCGACGATATCGTCCGCGCGGTGCTCGACCACTGCCCCGTGCCCTGACGCGGGCGGGAAGGGGGAGACCTCGATGCTCACCAGGGAACTCATGGAAGAGGTCCGGCGGCTCCAGATCCGCACGCGACGCCGCGTCGACGATCTCTTCGCCGGCGAGTACCACTCCGCCTTCCTGGGCCGGGGCGTCGAGTTCGCCGAGGTGCGCGAGTACGCCCCGGGCGACGATGTCCGCTCCATCGACTGGAATGTGACCGCCCGGGCCGGCAGGCCCTTTATCAAGCGCTACATCGAGGAACGCCAACTCACCGTGATGCTCTGCGTGGACGCCTCGGCGTCGGGCCTGTTCGGCACCGTCGGAAGGTCGAAGGCGAGATTGATCGCCGAGACCGGCGCCGCGATCGCCTACTCGGCCCTGCGCAACAACGACCGCGTCGGCCTGCTGCGGTTCAGCGATACGGTGGACCTGTTCGTCCCGCCCCGCAAGGGCCCGCGACACCTGCTCCGCCTGCTGCGAGACCTGCTCGGGATGGAGCCCGCGGGCGGGGGCCGGGCCTTCGCCGAGGCGCTCGACACGCTGGGTTCGGTGCTGCATCAGCGGGCGATCGTCTTCGTCGCCGCAGACTTCCAGCCCGCGCCGGGGACCGGCGTGGAGGACATCGCCCGCCCGCTCGCCCGCCTCGCCACGCGGCACGATGTCATCGCGTTGCGCGTCGCCGACCCGCGCGAGCGAGAACTCCCGCGCATCGGGCTGATCGAACTCGAGGACCCCGAGACGCGCGAGCGGGTCCTCTTCGACACGGGCTCCGCTCGCCTGCGGCGCCGCCACCGCGACGAGGTCGCCAGACGCCGCGGCGAGGCCGACCGCGTCCTCAAGCGGGCGGGCGTGGATGTCGTCGAGCTCTCCACCGACCGACCGTTCGGCGTCGAGCTCGAACGATATTTCAGGCTCCGGCAGAGGCGGAGGCGGACGGCATGACCGCCCGGGGCCTCATCACGCTCGGCCTGGTCGGCCTGCTCGCGATCGCCCCGCCGCGGGAGCTTGGGGTCGACCGGTTCGTCGCCACGGTCGCGATCTCCACCGACGAGATCACCGTCGCCGATCGCGTCACGCTCGTTGTGCAACTGCGGGCCGACGCCGGCCTCGCGGTCGAGCCGTGGGTTGACGGCGCCCGGGCCGCCTTCGAGGACGCGGGCTGGACCGTCGTTTCGATCTCGGTCGATCCGCCTCAGATCGAATCGTCGGGGGCGGTGCGGCACGAGGCCAGGGTCGTGCTCGAGCCGTTCCTGCCCGGGTCGTACCGGGTCCCGGCGCTCACCTGGAACGCCGCCGGCCCCCTCGACGACCGGGCCACCGCCAGCAGCCCCGAGGGGGAGATCGTGGTGCGGTCGCTCCTGCCCGAGGGCGAGGCGGTGGACCTGCCCATCGGCCGCAAGCCGTGGGAGGACGCCCCGATCGGCACGGGCGACGCCCCGCTCGGCGCTACGAGGCCCGTGCCCGACCTCGCAGAGCCCGCGCCGGCGTGGTGGTACGCCACAGGTGTTGGGGGGCTGCTCGGCGCGGCGTTCTTGGTTCGCCTGATGCTCAGCAGAACGCGTCGGTCGCGCGGGGATACAGGCCGCGACGGCTGGGCCGACCTCGCGACGCTCGCCTCGCATCCCGCCGGCGCGTCGCCCGAGTCGGTCGATCGGTCGCTCCGCGCGGGCCTTGCCGGGCGTCTGGGTCCCGCCGCGTTCGCGCTCGCCCCCGCCGACGCCGAAGAAGCACTCCGGTCGGCGGGCGTCGCGCCCGAAGCGGCGCGGCGAGTAGCGGCGCTGCTCGCCGCGCTCGAATCCGCGCGGTACGCGCCCGGGGGCCGTGGAAACGACGCCCGCTCCCTCGCCGCCGAGGCGGCCCGTCTCGCGCCCTCTGTCCGCGGGGGTGGGGCGTGATGTTCGATCGATTCGCCCATCCCTGGCTGCTCGGGCTGCTCGCACTCGTCCCGGTCCTGTTCGTGGTGTCCTGGCTGCGGTCGCGGCGTCCGAGGCTGCTCTACCCCGCCGCGGGCGCGGCCGGGCTCGCCGGCGCGACCCTCCGCACGCGCCTCGTGCACCTGCCCCGTCTCCTTCGGGCCGCGGCGCTCGGCCTGCTCATCGTCGCGCTCGCCCGCCCGCAGGACATCCTGGGCCTCGTCCGGACCAGCACCGAGGGCGTCGCGATCCAACTGGTCATCGATCGATCGAGCAGCATGACCGAGGGCATCTCGATGGAGGGCCGGCCCACGACCCGCCTCGACGCGGTCAAGAAGGTCGCCTCCGAGTTCATCGCCGGCAATGCCGATGATCTGAAGGGCCGCACCGGCGACATGATCGGCGTCATCGGCTTCGGGTCCTACGCGGACACGATCTGCCCCCTCGTGCGCGAACACGAAGCCCTCCTCGAGATGGTCGCGCGCATCGAGGTCTCGCCGCTCCGCAGCGACCAGGGCACCGCCATCGGCGACGCCGTCGCCCTCGCCGCCGCTCGCCTCCGCGAGGCCGAGAAGGAGGTCGTCCGGGGCCTGGGCAACGAGGCGACCCCGGATTTCTCGATCAAGAGCAAGGCGGTCATCCTGCTCACCGACGGCCGCAACAACCGGGGCGAGATCGACCCCCTCCAGGCCGCCGAACTCTGCCAGCAGTGGGGCATCAAGCTCTACACCATCGGCATCGGGGGAGGGGAGTCGATCGAGATCGGCGGGCTCCGCATCCCGCGCGGCGCCTCGGTCGACGCGACCACGATGCAGGCGATGGCCAACCGCACCGGCGGCAGGTTCTTCCTCGCCGATTCCGCCGAGTCGCTCCGTGAGATCTACGCCGAGATCGACAGCCTCGAAAAGACCCAGATCGAGACCAGCGAGAGCGTGGACTACACCGAGCGCTACACCCCCTTCGCCGCCGCCGGGCTCGCGCTGCTTGCGATCGAGTCCCTGCTCGCCGCGACGCTGCTGAGGAGGACGCCGTGACGCCCGGCCCGCTGCCGCTCCAGCCCCTCGACCTCGGCACCGGCCTCCGCCTGGCCGACCCCGTCTGGCTCCACGCCCTCTGGCTCGCGCCCGCGGCGTTGCTCCTGGCGTGGTCGGCGGCGTCGGCCCGCCGGCGGGCGCTCGCCCGGCTCGGGGACGCCTCGCTGGTCTTCACGATCGCCGAGGGCGCGGGCGTCGCCCGCCGGTGGCTCCGGGCCTGGTGCGTCGCGCTCGCCGTGGCGTCGCTCGCCCTGGCGCTGGCTCGCCCGCAGCACGGGGAGCGAACCCGCGACATCGAACGCCGCGGCCGCGACCTCGTGTTCGTCGTCGATGTCTCGCGCAGCATGCTCGCCCGCGACCTCGCGCCCAACCGCCTCGAACGGGCCAAGCTCTGGATCAAGGACCTCGTTGACGACCTGGGCGGGGACCGTGTCGCGCTGGTCGCCTTCGCCGGGGCCCCGGCCATCAAGTGCCCCCTCACCCAGGACCGCGCGTTCTTCCGGCTCGCCCTCGAGGGCCTCGACCCCGATTCGGCCCCCCGGGGCGGCACCATGATCGGCGACGCGATCCGCAAGGTCCTCGACGATGTCCTCGAAGTCGAGCGGGGCGACGGCGTACCGATCGACTCCAACAGGTTCCGGGACATCATCCTCTTCACCGACGGGGAGGACCAGGAGAGCTTCCCCGTCCGCGCCGCCCAACTCGCCGCCGAGCACGGCGTCCGCATCATCGCCATCGGGCTCGGCGACAGCGGTGAGGGCTCGCCCGTTCCCACCGCGGGCGATGCCGAGTCGTTCGTGCAGCACGACGGCTCGACCGTCCGCAGCCGCCTCGACGCCGACACCCTCGCGCAACTCGCCTCCGTCGCCCCGGGCAACGCCTTCCTCGAGGTCGGAACGGGCGATATCGACCTCGCCCAGGTCTACCGGGACCTCATCGCGTCGGCAGGCCAGGCCGTGCTCGGCTCCGCAACCGTCACCGAGTACGACGAGCGGTTCATGCTCTTCCTCGCCGCGGCGCTCGCGCTGCTGGCGTTCGAATCCCTGGTCGGGGAAGGGAGGCGTCGATGATCCGTCTGGCGATCTCCGCGGCGATCGGCCTTGCCGCGACGGCGACCGCCTCGCCCCTGCAATCGGCCGTCGTCGCCGCGTTCGAGGGCGACCGCGAACTCAAGGTCATCGAGCAGGACCTCGACCGTCTCCTCGCCGAGGCGACGGGAGATGCGCTCGCGGGCGCGAGGCTGCGGGCGGGGGAGGAACTCGCGGCCCGGGGTGAGTTCGAGTCCGCCAGGGACCAGCTCAGGGCCGCCGATCTCGCCGCCCGCGCGCCCGAGTTCAAGTCCACCGCCCGCTTCAATCTGGGGCAGGTCCTCTACCGGGAGGCCCTCACGGCCCTGACGCCCGAGGGCGCGGCCCCGCCCGATCTCGAGGCGGTGCAGCGTCTGCTCCGCGACGCCGCCGAGGCGTTCCGGGCCGTGCTCGAGGTCGCCCCGGGCGATGCCGAGGCCGCGCGGAATGTCGAACGAGTGCGTCGCCTCGCCAGCCGGGTGGATCAAGCCAGGCAGGAAGCCCAAGAGAAGGCCGATCAACTCCGCGAACAGGCCGAAAAACTCGACGAACTCGCCGACCGCCAGCAGGACGAGGCGAACGAGAACGCCGGCCTCGACCAGATGCCCGAGCGCGCCAGGCAGGATCAGAACCAGATTTCCGAGCAGACGCAACAGGCCCAGCAGCAGTCCGCCCAGAACCCCGAGCCCAACGAGCAGGCCCAGCAGGCGATGGAATCCGCCGCGGAAGCGCAGCGCCAGGCCCAGCGGCAACTGAACCGGGGCGATCAGGAGGCCGCCGCCGACGCCCAGCAGCAGGCCGCCGAGCAGCTGCGCCGCGCCGCCGAGGCGCTCCGCGAGCAGGCCGACCGGCAGGAGGGCAAGCCCCAGGGCCAGCCCGAGCCGCAGCCCGGCGATGAGCAGCAGCCCGAGCAGCCGGAGCCGAGCGAGGAGGAGAGCCAGAGCCCCGACGACCGCATCGCCGAGTGGCTCTTCGACCGCGAGCAACGCCAACGCGAGGAGCGGGACCGCCAGATCCGCGCGATCATGGGCCGGCCCGTCCCTGTCGAGAAAGACTGGTGACCGAGGTGGACACACCCATGGCACGATCATCCTGGATCGCACCCCTCTTGCGCCTCGCCCTGGCGATCGCCGCGCTTCTCGCAACGCCCGGCGTTCGCGCCCAGGACGCGCCGATCGCCGTCGCCTCGTTCAACACCCAGATCTGCTATGTCGGCGACACCGCGGTCCTCGAGATCGCCGTCGAGAACGCCGACGAGGTCGTCCCGCCCGACCTCTCCACGATCCCCGGCGCCCGGTTTCAGTTCAGCGGAACCTCGAACGAGTCCAGCTCGTTCGTCACCATCGTCAACGGCCGCCGAACCCAGCAGACGACGCGTCGCCTCGTCATGCGGTGGATCGTCACACCGGAGCGCGAGGGCACGGTCGAGGTCCCCCCGGTCACCGTCGGCATCGGGGGCGGGCTGAATGTCCAGACGCCGCCGACAAGGCTCCGCGTCCTCCTCCCCGAGCGCGCGCCGGACGACCTCATCGTCGTCACGCCCGAATCCACCTCGCTCTATGTCAACCAGTCCTCCCGCGTCCGCGTGACATGGTTCATCGTGGGCGATGTCGAGGACTACGCCTTCCGCGCCTCCGAGATCGACCCGGCCCTCGATGTCCAGCCCATCGCCGCCCCAAGGCAGGGCCGGGACAGGGTCTACGAGGTCGACATCTTCGGCGTCACCACCCAGGCCAGGCTCGGGTACGGCACACGCGGCGGCGAACGCGTCCGAACCTTCGAGTTCGATCTCGTCATCACACCCCGCGAGCCCGGCCTGCACACCCTCGGCCCGATCGCGGTCTCCTTCGAAGAACGCCTCGGCCTCCGCGCCACCCGGCGCCTCCTCGCCCAGGCCGACCCGATCGAGATCAGCGTCGCCGAACTCCCCATCGCCGGCCGCCCGCCCGGCTTCAACGGCCTGCTCGGCACGCACGCGGTCTCCGCGAGCGTCGACACCGACACCGTCAATGTCGGCGATCCGATCACGCTCACCGTCACGATCACCGGCGCCGAGCCCATGGTGGGCGTCACCGACGGGCCCGACCTCGCCGCGATCCCGGGGTTCACCGACGACTTCCGTCTGTCGGGCCAGGGCTGGGCGTTCGTGCCGGGCTCCCGCCCGGGCGAGCGTACTTTCTCGACGATCGTCCGCGCCGCGCGTGACACCGTCCGTGAGATCCCCCCGATCCCGCTCGCCTTCTTCGATCCCGGCGAGGGCGAGTACCGCGTCGCTCGATCCGATCCCATCCCGCTCGCGGTCCGCGCGGTCCGAGAGGTCACGGCGGCCGACGCCGTGGTCGGCTCGGGCCCCTCCCCGATCAGCCGCGAGGCTCTCACCGCGACGCCCGCCGGCCTGTGGGCCATCGACCGGGGCCCCGCCGTGCTCGCCCGCGCCAACGCCCAGACTCTGAACACCGCGCCGAGCCCCGTGGTGCTCGCCGCCCTCGCGGTCCCGCCCGCCGCGTTCGCCGCCCTCGCGGGCATGACCGCGTGGCGCCGCCGCCGCGTGGACGAGGCCGAGCGCCGCCGCCGCGGCGCGCTCAACGCCGCCCGACGCGTGCTCCGGACCAAAGGCCCCGCCGAGGCCGTCCGGCTGTATCTCGCCCACGCGTTCGATGCCAGGCCCGAGGCGGTGACCGGCGCGGACAGCGCCCGGCTTCTCGCCGGCACCGACGCGGCCCAGCCCCTGGCCGAGCTCATCGCGATCCACGAGGCCGAGCGGTACGCCGCCGGACGCGCCGTCGCCGACCCGCCCCCCGACCCGGCCCGCGTGCTCGAACTTCTCCGCGCCGTCGACCGCTCGATCCGGGAGGACGCATGACCCGGTGGTTCCTCCTCCTGATCCTCGCGGCGATCGCCCCGCCCGCGGGCGCCGCCCCGTCGGCGCTCACCCCCGCCGCGCTCCTCGAGCGAGCCGAAGCGGCGATGGACCGCGCCGAACGCGACTTCGACGCCGACCCCGCCTCCGCCCGCGCCGCGCTCGACGAGGCCATCGCAACCTACCGATCGATCGTCGACGGCGGCATCGAGAGCCCGGCCTTGCACCGCAACCTCGGGAACGCCCACCTGCTCCGGGGCGACACGGGGCGCGCCGTGGCCTCCTTCCTGCGCGCCGAGCGGCTCGACCCCGCCGACCCCCGCGTCCGCGAGAGCCTCGCCGCCGCCAGGGCGATCGTCCGCACCGCCATCACCCCGGGCCCCGCCTCGAAGGTCGAAGATGTTCTCCTCTTCTGGCGCGGCCTGGTCCCCCGCCGAACCCTGCTGACCGTCGGCCTGGCCTGCTGGGCGCTCGCGTGGGGGGCCGGCTCGCTCCGCCTGCTCTCCCGACGCGGCGGGGGCATCACCGTCATCGCCGCCGCGGTCGCCGTGGTCTGTCTCGGCTCGCTCGCCCTCGAACACACGCTCCACGCCATCAACCCCGCCGGGGTGATCGTGCAGGACGGCGTCACCGGCTACCGCGGGCCAAGCGAGGCCGTCTACACCCCGACCTTCGAGCAACCCCTCCGCGCGGGCGTCGAGGCCGCGATCATCGAGGAACGCGACGGCTGGCTCCGAGTCCGCCTCCGCAGCGGCGTGGAGACCTGGATCCCCGCAAATTCGATCGAGCGGCTCTGATTCGACGCCCACGCGATCAGTGCTTGAGCCGGACATCCCACCCATCGGGCACGGGTGCGTCCGCGGTCCCCCGCGGCTCCTCGCCACGCAGCCGCCGCGCAACATCCGCGAGGATCCGCGGGTCGCGGTCGATCGACAGGTGGCTCCCGAACGGCGGCGTGTTGGTCCAGATCGGACGCTGCCAGGGCGGGGCGCTGTTCTTCGTGCCGACCACGCCGTCGGACAGCCGGGCGTACGCGACGATCGGGTAATCCCCCCGGTACGCCTCATCGAGCCTCGTCAGGAACAGCGAACCCGGGTACATGTCCTGCACCGCGCGGTCCTCGACCAGCGGGTTCGCGGGCGCGAGCACCGCACCCCGGTGCGGAGTCCCGATCGTGATCAGCCGGCGGATCCGCAGCCGCCGCCCCTCCAGCCGATCCGCCGCGAACCTCGCCGCCAGCCCGCCCATCGAGAGCCCCACGACATCGACCTCGATCGTCCGGTTCTCACCCAGCCGCGACGCATCGACAGGCCACTTGCGGTCGACCATCTCGACCGTCAGCGCCGCGACACGCTCGATGTCACCCTCGAACCAGGTCGACACCCGAAGAAAATCGCCCCGACGCCCGCTCGTCAGCCCGGCCAGCCGAGCGGTCATCAATTCCACGATCGGGTCCGGCCCCCGGTAGCTGCCGATCACCACCACCGGAACCTCCAGCGGCTTCGGGTCGGCACGCATCCGCCGCTCGTCGGCCGAGGCTTCGGACGCGGTCACCATGAACGCCGGATTCTCCGGGCCCTCGTAGACCGCGCACCCCGCCGCGCTCATCAGCATTGTCATCAGCAGCGCGAGCAGCGGGCCAGCGGGCAAACGCATCATGACTCCGCCTCCGCCGCCGGCGCGTTCAAGGACGCCGCACCGTCAGAGGGACGACATCCTTGAGCCGCTCGGCCGCCATCTTCTCCCACCCGCTCCCCAATTCCCCCTCAGGGTCGGGCGGGACGATGTCGACCTTCTTCTCCCCCAGCCGCGCCTCGCCCGCGCGAACACGCGCCTGGAAGGCCCGGCATTCGCTCAGCAGCCGGTCGAGGATCTCCGCCTCGGGCACCGTCGCGACGCGCTCGCCCTGGACATAGATGATCCCCTTGCGATCGCCCGCGAACACCGCCACATCCGCCCCCTCCGCCTCCCCGGGCCCGTTGACCACGCACCCCATCACCGCCACTTTCATCGGCACCTGGATGTGCTCGGCCAGCGTCTTGCGCACCCCCTGCGTCAGCGAGAACAGATCCACCTGGATCCGCCCGCAGGTCGGGCAGGCGATCAACTCCGCACCCTTCCGCTCGCGCAGGCCCAGCGACCACAGCAACTCAAGCCCGTCCTCGACCTCGTAGACCGGGTCGCTCGCGTACGAGATCCGGATCGTGTCCCCGATCCCGTTCGCAAGCAGTGTCCCCAGCGCCACCACCGAGCGGATGCACCCCGTCTCCTTCGGCCCCGCGTGCGTCACGCCGAGGTGCAACGGGTGCTCGAACCGCTTGCTGATCTCCGTGTACGCGTCGATCACGATCGTCGCGTCCATGCTCTTGGCGCTGATCGCGATGTCGTGGAAGTCCTCCTCGGCGAAGATGTCGAGGTACTCCTCCAGCTTGGCGATCATGATCGCCAGCAGGTACCCGTGCTTGCGGTCGCTGAAGAACGCCCCGAGCTCCTTCGCCCGCTTCTGCTTGTCCTTGCGCTCGATGATCGAGCCCTCGTTCACCCCCACGCGGATCGGGACGCCACGCCCACCGTTCGCCGCCTTGCACGCCCGGATCACCTCGACGACCTGCGCCCGGTCCGAGATGTTCCCGGGGTTCAGGCGGATCTTCTGCACCCCCGCCTCCACCGCCTCCAGCGCCCGCTGGAAGTGGAAGTGCACATCCGCCACGATCGGCACCGTCGTCTGGTTCAGGATCTCACGCAGCGCCAGCGTGTCCTTCTTCTCCGGCACCGCCACGCGGACAACATCCGCACCCGCCGCCGTCAGCTTGTGGATCTCCGCCACGCACTTATCAATCTCGTGGGTAGCGCCCGCGGTCATCGTCTGCACCGAGACCGGCGCGGGCCCACCCGCCTCGGGCGGGCTTGTCGGCGTGGCGCCCGGGTGCCGAGCCGTCGCCAGCCCGCCCCCCACGCGCACAATCCCCGTCCGCTCATCCCCGATCTGGATCTGCCTGGTCGGTCGTCTCGGCGTCATCGGTTGATCCTAGGGAGGCCCCGTTCTCGGCCGCCCCGGGCGATTCGCCCCAATCCTGCGCCCGATTCGCGAACCGGCACCGCCGGAGCCCCAGCCACGCGAAGGTCTCGAACACCAGGCACCCCGCCAGCGTCACCGCGAGGCCCACCCAAAGGCCCCCCATCCCGATCATCCGCGCCGCACCCCGCCGCACGCCGCTCGCCCCCAGCCCGCTCTCATCGAGCAGCACCCCCGTCGCGACGGAGAGCACCGCCAGCGCGAACCCCGCCCCCGCAATCACCCACCCGACGGACCCGTGCGAGCAGATCGTCCGCGAGACCTCCTTCGTGATCCGCCACCCGCGCCGCCCACCCAGGAACCGCAGCCCCGCCGCCTCGATCTCGCACAGAAGCACGAGCAGGCCGAAGAGGAAGACGCCCACCGCGCCCGCGACGAAGATCGCCAGAACACAGTCCGCCAGGTACTCGATCGGCTCCGACGCAACCCACGCGAGCAGCGTCATCCCGACCGGCACCGACATCGCCGCCATGAACGCCCCCAGCGCGCACCGCCGCACGATCCGCGGGGCCGTGCTCTCCTGCCACTCGATCGGCATCGAATCCAGCGACCGGAGCGGGTGGCGCAGCACGCCCCACCGTGTCGGCGTCGCACACCGCCGCTCAGGAAGGCTCTCCGCGATCGCCCTCCCGCACTCCGGGCACGCCCCCTCGCGCGGCAGCCCCTCCACGACATAGCCGCATGTCTCGCAAAGCAGCGTGAATTCGTCGACCCCGTCGCGCATCCTCGCAGCCTATCCGCCCGCGAAGCCGAGCCGGTTCGCACGGCCCCGCCCGTATACTCCCGCACACCTTGGGCGCCAACTCGCCCCTTTCAACCCCGTCCAGCCCCCGACCCACCCACACCATGCCGCTCACCGCCACAGAACAGCGCATCGCCCAGGCCGTCGCCGCCCGCGCCGCCGACCTGCTCGACGACCTCCGGCTCCATGTCGCCCTCCCGACCGGCATGGGCAACACCGCCGCCCTCGACGAGACCCGCGAACGCCTCACCGCACGCCTCGTCGCCCTCGGCGCGACCAACGAACGCATCCCGGGCGAGCCCAAGCCCGCCTGGCTGCACGGCGTCAAGCCCGGGGCCACGCCCCCGCCCGCCGCCGTCTGCCGCCGCCCCGTGGGCGACCTCCCCCGACTCCTCATCGCCGGTCACCTCGACACCGTCCACGACCCCGCCTCCGAGTTCCGCGAACTCTCGATCCGCCCCGACGGCAAGACCGCCACCGGGCCGGGCTGCGTCGACATGAAGGGCGGCCTCGTCATCGCCGTCGCCGCCCTCGAAGCGCTCGAGCAGGTCGGCGTGCGCACATCCTGGACCTTCTTCCTCAACAGCGACGAGGAGACCGGCACCTACCACTCCCACGCCGCCCTCGACGCCGTCGCACGCGAGCACGACCTCGGCATCGCCCTCGAACCCGCGCTGCCCGGGGGCGAACTCGCCGTCGAACGCATGGGCGCCGGCCAGTTCATGATCGAGACCCGCGGGCGGTCCGCCCATGTCGGGCGTGATTTCGCCTCGGGCGTCTCCGCCGTGACCGCGCTGGCCCGCTGCCTCGTCGCAATCGCCGAGATGCCGGACCCCGAGCGTGGGCGCATCCTCAGCGTCGGCCCGCTCCAGGGCGGGCCCGTGACCAACGCCGTCCCCGACCTCGCCCGCGCCTGGGGCAATGTCCGCTTCCCCGACCCCGCGATGGGCGACGAGATCGCCCGCTTGCTCGACGCCCTCGCCACCGCGCCCGACGCGATCCCCGCCGTCAAGATCTTCCGGTCCTTCAACCGCCCCGCCAAGCCGCTCATCCCCCAGACCGAGGCCCTCGCCCTCCGCGCCCGAGCCGCCGCCGAGGATCTGGGCCAGAAGCTCCCCTTCGCCAAAACCGGCGGCGTCTGCGACGGCAACATCATGCAGCACGCCGGGCTCCCCACCATCGACACCCTCGGCGTCCGCGGCGGCGGGCTCCACACCCCCGACGAATGGATCGAACTCCCCTCCCTGGTCGAACGGTGCCAACTCCTCGCGATCCTCCTCCACCGCCTCAGCACGCCCGCATCGGGTGCCTGACCGCCGGCCCTCCCCAGGCGTCGGTGCCGTGGTTCATCCCGAAGGGTGAACCACGAGCGGACGGCCTGGGCGGTCCCGATCCGCCGTCACTCCGCGAGATGACGGTGGGCACCGGGCACAAAAAATGAACCGGAGATCGGTCTCAGAACCCCTCCTCTTCTCGGTGGGATGAGCTTCCAGCCCCTCCATCCCCCTCCTCGCGGGTTGTGAACCAGGGTCTTGGGCCCGTCCCGCCCCCCCCGGGCATCCCGGGGGTAGACTCGGGCCCAGCGCCGGAGAGAGACGCCCATGCGCAATGTCGAGTTCAAGGCCGAACTCCGCGACCCACAGATCGCCCGGGCCGTCGCGCGCCGCCTGAACGCCCACCGCATCGGCACCCTCCGCCAGGTGGACACCTACTTCCGAATCCTCACCGGACGGCTCAAGAAGCGAGAGACCTCGCTCGACGGCGCCCCCGAGCCCGTCGAGTACATCCAGTACGACCGCGACGACCGCACCCGCCCCAAGATCTCCAATTTCCAGATCCTCTCCGAGGCCGAGTTCCTCGAGCGATTCGGCACCCTGCCCCTCCCCGTCTGGCTCACCGTCACCAAGACCAGGGACCTCTATCTCCTCGACCACGCCCGCATCCACATCGACGAGGTCGAGGGCCTCGGCCATTTCATCGAGTTCGAGGTCCTCGTCACCAAGGACAACAACCTCGCCCGGGCCCACGAGACCATCGACCACCTCCGCGCCCAGTTCCGCCCCGTCCTCGGCGAGCCCATCAGCGGGTCCTATTCCGACCTCCTCGCCCCGCCTCCCCCTCATCCCGCCCGCCCCGACGCCCGATAGACCCCACGGGTTGACCCGGGGCATTCCCGCGTTACCCTTCTCGCTCCGACCCGGGCCCCGGCCCGGGTCAACCGTCGGTCGGGCCCCGGCCCGCCAGCGGGCGTGTAGCTCAGCCTGGTAGAGCACCGCATTGAAAATGCGGGTGTCGGCGGTTCAAATCCGCCCGCGCCCATTGCGAGAAGGCCCCGACCGCACACGGGGCCTTTTTCGTGCGCACGCCGCGGCCCCGCCCGATCGGGCCCCTAGCCGTACCGGCGGACCAACTCGATGATCCTCGGCTGGTTCGTCCGGATCTGCAGCGACCGCCGCAGCGCCTCGATCGCCCCGCGCCGGGCCCGCTCGTCCTGCCGGTTCGACCACAGGTACTGATTCAGCAGGCAGACCCCCACCCCGTTCCACGCCGGATAATGCGTCGCGTCCGCCTCGGTCGACCGCGTGAATGCCAGGAGCGCCGCGTCGTAGTTCTTCAGGCGGAAGTACGCCGAACCCAGCCGCTCGTACGCCACCGGCCCGGGCTCGATCCGGATCAACTGCTCCAGCGTCGCCGCCATCTCCGCGTGCCTGTCGGTTTTGCCCAGTGAATCCGCCAGGTTCAGCAGCAACTCCGGGCCCAGGTCCATCAGCTCCGCCGCCTGCTGGTACTCGACCACCGCCGCGTCGTGCATATCCAGCGCCGCGTAGATCGCCCCCAGGTTCGCCCGCGCCGAACCGCTCTCCGGGTCCAGCCGGACCGCCCGCTCCGCGTAGGGCCTCGCCTGCCGGGGCTCGTCCACCTGCATGTACGCCGTCGCCACACCCAGATTCGCCTCGAAATCGTCCGGGCGGATCGCAAGCGCCCGCAGGTACGCCCGGATCGCCTCGGCGATCCGGTCCAGCAGCTGCAGCACCTTGCCGTGACCGAACTGCGCGTCGAAGTTCGCCGGCTCGATCTCCGTGGCTTTCCGGTACCGCTGCTCCGCGACCGCGTAATCCCCCTGCTGGGTCAGGATCTCGCCCGCCCCAAGATAGGCGATCGTCAACTCCGGGTTGATCGCGATCGCCCGCTCGAACTCCGCCAGCGCTTCCTCCGTGACGCCCTCCGTGCGCAGCCGCGTCGCGTTCGCTACCGCGTCCTGCGCGTCCGCCCGGCGGTCCTGCCGCACCCGCGACGGCGTCGCGTCGTCCGTGGAACGGGTCTCCCCGGAACCGGTACAACCCGGCAGGGCAGCAAGGAGCCAGGCGGCGGCGAGGGCGGCGGTCTGTCGGATCATCCGGGCCATGGTCGATTGCTCCTGCCTCTTCGATCGTGCCGCGCACGCGCGCACTCCGCGAGTTTCGTCAAGACCGGCCCCGGGGGACCACAATTGGGGAGTCGGTCACCCCACCAGCCGACGCAGGCGACGCAGATTCCGCGCGTCGTGCGGCACCCCTTTCTCATCGTCTCCCTTGGGCGTCTCCATGATCATCGGCCGGTCCGCGAGCTCCGGCCGATTCACCACCGCGGCGAAGCCCGAGTCCTTCAGCGCCTGCCCCTTCCGCCCCGGCGGGTTGGTGATGGTCCCCTCCCCGATGTGCGCGTGCCGGTCCTTGCGGCTGCCCAATTCCTTGAGCGAATCGTTGAGGTGCAGCACCCGGAGGTTTTCAAGGCCGCAGCTCGAGTCGAACAGGTCGAGGGCCGCGTCGGCGGATTCACGGGTCGACATGTCGTACCCGCCGGCGTGCGCATGGCAGGTGTCCAGGCAGTAGCCGACCCTTCCCGCCTCGCCCGTCCGATCGAGGATCCGCGCCCGCAGATCGGCGAGCTGCTCGAAGGTCCGGCCCAGGTTCGAGCCCGACCCGACGGTGTCCTCCAGGCAGCAGACCGTCCGGAACCCCCGTGTCCGTCTCAACAACTCGTCGTACGCGAGGGCGATCCGGTCGAGCCCCTCGCCCTCGGTCGAGGTCGTGTACGCCCCGGGGTGGTGCACCAGGAACGGGATGGACAGCGCCTCGCACCGCTCGATCTCGACCGTCATGAGGTCGATCGACTTCGCCCACAACTCGTCGTCGGGGCTCGCGAGGTTGATCAGGTACGAGGCGTGGCTGACCGTCCGGTCCTCCCACCCCAGCCGACGCAACGCGTCCAGCCAGTCGGCGGCGCCCGCGGGGTCCAGCGGCGGGGCCTTCCATTGCTGCTGGTTCTTCGTGAAGACCTGGACGGTGTCGAGCCCGAGCCGCTCGGCTTCGAGCAGCGCGTTCACCATCCCGCCCGCGACCGAGAGATGCGAACCGAAGAGGGGCATGGGCGATTCTTGGACGCCCCGCCCCGGTGCGTGCGCGATTCTCGGGATTCATGTCAAAGATTCTTGACATTGCCGGGATGTCAAGTATTCTTGACACGGCGGATCGGAGATGCCGACGCCGGCCCCGCCGTCAGGAGAACACCATGAACGCCTCGTATCCGGAAAAGAGCGCCTGGGTCCAACTCGTCGCGATGGCGCTGGTCTTCGGGGGATATTTCGCGATCGCCGCCTCCATGCGCGCGTCGGGCGTCACCGCGCTCGCGGCGTTCGTGCCGCTCTTCGCCGTTTCGGTGGTCCTGCTCGTCGTGGTCCTGGTGGTGGGGCACATCGCCGCCGCCCTCACGGGCCGGCCCCAGCACGCGGACGAGCGGGACCGCCTGATCGGCTGGCGCGCCGAGGCGGGCGCGTCCTGGTTGCTCGCGGCCGGCGTGCTCGCCTCGATCACCGCGATGCTCTTCGCGGTCGATGCCTTCTGGATCGCCCACGGTCTCTTCGCGGCGCTGCTCGCGTCGGAGCTCCTGAAGCTCGCGCTCCAGATCGCCTTCTACCGGCGGGGCGTCTGACATGGGCAAGGCGAGGATGCCCATCCGCAACCGCATCCGCGAGCTCCGCGCCGACCGGGGTGAGATGACCCAGCAGCAGCTCGCCGACCGGATCGGCGTCACGCGGCAGACAGTGAACGCGATCGAAGGGGGGAAGTACTCGCCCTCGCTTGAGGTCGCCTTCCGCATCGCGCACGCGCTCGGTGCGACGCTCGACGAGGTGTTCCAGTTCCGCCCCTGATCGGCCGGACCGCCCGCGCGTTGTTCACACGCCGTCGAGGTACGCCGCCAGCCCGCGCCGCAGGATCTTGCCCGTGGGGTTCCGCGGGAGTTTCTCGATGCGGACCACCCGCCTCGGGACCTTGTACCCCGCGAGGTGCTCCCGGCAGTGGGCCATCAGGGCCCGCTCATCGAACGACGCGGGGTCCACCCCCTCCTCCAGTTCGACGAACGCCACGGGGACCTCGCCCCGCGTCGGATCGCGCTGCGCGATCACCCCCGACGCGTGCACCACGGGGTGGCGGTCGAGCACCTCCTCGATCTCCCGCGGGAAGACATTCTCGCCCCCCACGATGATCATCTCCTTGATGCGCCCCGTGATGAACAGGTAGCCGTCCCCGTCGATCCGGCCCTGGTCGCCCGTCTTGTAGAACCCGTGCTCGTCGAACGCCTCCGCGGTCGCCTGCGGGAGGCGGTAATACCCGCTCATCGCGTTGGGCCCGCGGAGCCGGATTTCGCCCGCCTCGCCCGGCGGGAGCACACGCCCGGTGGCGGGGTCGACGATGCGTTGCTCGACGCCCGGCACCGGCCGCCCCACAGAGTGCCGCTTGGCCCGCCCCGGCACCGAGCAGTGCGTCGCGGGCGACATCTCGGTCATCCCGTAGCCCTCGGTGATCTCCTTGCCGTACTTCTCGAGGAACTTCGTCGCGACCGCGTCGGGCAGGGCCTCCGAGCCCGAGACGATCAGCCGGAGCGAGGCGACATCGCCGGGCCCGCCCGACTTGAGCGAGGCGATCGCGTTGTACATCGAGGGGATGCCGACGAGGACGGTCGCCCGGTGCTCCCTGACGAGGTCCATCAGGCGTTTGGGCATGAACCGCGCGGTGTACACCACCGGCACGCCGTGGCACAGCGGCGTGAGCGTCAACTGCGTCAGCCCGTAGCAGTGGAACTGGGGCAGCACCCCCAGCATGACATCGTTCGAGGGCGACAGGCCCAGGTGCTCGACCCCCTGCCGCACATTCGCCCGCAGGGCCCGGTGGCTGAGCATCACCCCCTTGGGTTTGCCCGAGGTGCCCGAGGTGTACACCAGCGCCGCGATCTCCTCCTCATGGGGGCGGGCCGGCAGCACCGGGGCGGGCACGCTCCGCAGGTTGATCTCCTCGATCAGCCGCAGGCTCTTCACCCTCGGCGTGCGTTCGAGGAATTCGAGCATGGGGCCTACCGAGAAGATCGCGTCGATCCCCGCGTCGTCCACGACATACTGGAGTTCGTCCGGCTTGAGCAGGTAGTTCAGCGGCACGATCGTCCGCCCGGTCATCCAAGCCCCAAGGGCCGCGATCGGGAAGACCCCGCTTGTCGGCAGGAGCAGCCCGACGGTGCGCGATTTCGCGTGGGTCTCGATCTGCTCGGCGAGGTGGCACGCGGCGACCAGCACCTCGACCCCCCGGTAGGACCGGTGGTCGTCGGTGATGACCCGCCGGAGCGGATTGGCGAGCAGTCGGCGGATGATCGGCCAGTGAATCCCCATGCCCTGCGTCCCCCCGGGTTCGGCGAATCCCCGCGACCGACCCGCAACCGGCCCGCCGCTCCGCGGGTACCGTCAACACCAAGGCCATCGGCCGGGAGGGTCGCCGTGCGCTTCCGAACCACGATCGCGGGCATGATACCGGCCCTCGCCCTGCTCACCACGGAGGCGGGGGCCCAGGCCTCGATGTCGCCCCGCGTGCTCGGCGGCGGTGGGGGGGTGGTGGTGGTCCCCGACGACCCCCGCCTCGACCCGGACTCGCCCGAGTCCCGCGCCCACGCCGCGCTGCGCAAACGCGAGCGTGAGATCGAACGCGAGCTCCGTCTCATCCAGCGCCGGCACTTCGGCTCGATGCGCAACCTCGAACGGCGCGAGCAGGGCCTCCGCAAACTCCGGGCCTACACCGAGCCGGCCGCGTTGCTTGTCATGACCGAGCTGTTCGACCGCGAGGCCGATGATGTCCGCCTCGCGATCCTCGACCACTTCTTCTCGCTCGCTTCGCCCGAGGGCGACGCCGCCCTCGCCTGGGAGAGCGTGCACGGGGAGGGCGAGTCCTACCGGGCGTCGGCCCGGGGGCTGCTCGCCCGCCGCGAGCGGACGCCCGACCCGGACCCCCGCGTCGCCGCCGTCATCGCCGACGCGCTCCGCGGGAGCGACGACGCGGCCGCGGTGGAGGCGGGCCGGCTCGCCTCGGCCCTGCGTCTCTACCAGTTCATCCCGATGATGGCCACCGCCCAGGTCGCCCGCGGCGGCGGCGGGGGTGGCGCGGGCAACCGCACGGGCGACCTCGGCTGGATCATGATCGGCCGGCAGACGGCGTTCATCGCCGATCTCGTCCCCGTGGTGAGCAACAGCGCCGTGGGCCTCGACCCGCAGGTCGCCGTCGTGAGCGACGGGGTCATGCTCCGCGTCCACGAGGCGGTGGTCACGGTCTACCGCACCGAGCTCTTCGAGACGCTCGTCGAGATGACCACCGACGCGTGGGGCCGGCCGACGCGGTCGCTCGGCTACGACGCGGGCAAGTGGCGGGCGTGGTACGACACCGAGTTCGTCCCCTTCCTCGCGGCAGGGGACGCCCGACCCCAGGACTGAGCGCCCACGCGCCGGGCCGCGCCGGACCGGCCGCCTCCCCGGGGTACCATCCCGCCGGAGGCAACCATGTCGAAGGAACTCTCAGGCCGCGTCGCGTTGATCACCGGGGCCAGCGCCGGCATCGGCGAGGCGCTCGCCCGCGACTTCGCCGCCCGCGGCGCTCGGCTCGTCATCAACGCGCGCAGGGCCCAGCGCCTCGACGCCCTTCGCCGCGAACTGGAGGCCGAGGGGGCGGCCTGCGTCGCCGTGCCGGGCGATTGCGCCGACCCGGCGGTCGTCGAGGCGCTCGTCGCCGCCCCGCGCGGGGCGTTCGGCGCCCCGGCGGACCTCGTCGTGGTCAACGCGGGCCGGGGCCTGGCGGGCAGCGTGCTCACCTCCGACCCCGCCCAATGGGAAGAGGTGGTGCGGACCAACCTCCTCGGCGCCGCCGCCCTGATGCGGGCCGCCGCGGGCGCGATGCTCGACGGACTGACCGCCCAGACCTGGCTCGAGCGGGCCCACGACATCGTCGTGCTCGGGTCGGTCGTCGGGCGGCATGTCAGCCCGTTCTCCTCGATGTACGGATCGACCAAGTTCGCCGTCCATTCGCTCGCCGAGGCCCTGCGGCGCGAGATCGGGCCCAGGGGCGTCCGCGTCACGCTGGTCGAGCCGGCAGTGGTGGTCAGCGAGTTCCAGGCCGTCGCGGGCTACACCGACGAACTCGTCGCGGGCTTCCAGCAGAAGTTCGGCCCGCTCCTCGAGCCGCGCGACATCGCCCGCTCGATCGCGTTCATCGCGGCCCAGCCCCCCTCGGTGCACATCAGCGACATCGTCATCCGGGCAACGCGGCAGGACTACCCCTGAACGCACCGGCGATCAGGACGCGGGCGAATCCGAGGAATGCTGGGCCCGCGAGCCGCCCGCCGCGGCGCGTTGCGCCCGCGGCTTCTCGGCGCCGGCCCCCTTGACGACGGATTTGCGGACCAGCCCGCCCCGCGCTTCCATCAGCGACTTCTGGATCTGCTGGATCCGCCCCGGGTTGACCCCATGCGCACGGAAGTCGTCCGCCCACATCACCGGAAGCAAGGTCCGCCCCGTCTTGAGCATCACCTGGATGTACGGCAGGCACAACCCGCACCGCGCCCCGCACCCCGTCTGCCGGTGCGCCTCGAGAAGCCCGCCCCCCGTCGATTCCGCGATCAACTTGAGCCGCTCAAACGAGACATCGAAGCAGAGGCAGCGGCACACGCCCCCCTCGGCCGGACGCTCGGCCCCCCCGCCCGAACTCGGGCCCGGTCCTGTTTGCGAAAGCGTGGTCAACGAAGACTCCCCCGGGCATGGTTGGCCGAAACGAACGCGGCGCCGGCGACAGCATACAGACCGATGCGAAGGAAGTCATCGGGTTTCTCACACACAATCTTCGCGGTGGAAACCCCTCGATTCTCAGGGGATTTCGCGCCATGAAGATCGGGATGTCTGCTGAATCACGCGGCGCAGGCGCTCACGCCGGCTCGTTCCCCGGCTTCCACTTGATGCTGCACCCGATGCTCGGCCGCTGCACGGCGTTGACGGGCTCGCCCGCGACCACCGCGTCGATCGCCGCGCGGAGGTCCGCCCCGGTCACCGGGAGCCCGTTCTTTGGACGACTCTCATCCAATTGTCCCCGATACACGAGTCGGCGCGACCCGTCGAACAGATAGAAGTCCGGCGTGCAGGCCGCGCCGAACGCCCGGGCCACCCGTTGCGACTCGTCGAAGAGGTAGGGGAAGGTGTACCCCGCCTCACGGGCCCGGTCGGTCATCTTCGCGGGCCCGTCGTCCGGGTGCGTCTCCGCGTTGTTCGAGTTGATCGCGATGAACGAGACGCCCATCGCCTCGCAGTCGCGTCCCAGCCTCGCGAGCTCGTCCTGGATGTGCACCACGAAGGGGCAGTGGTTGCAGATGAACGCAACGACCAGCGGGCGGGCCGGCAGGTCCGCGAGCCCGACGACCCGAGCGCCTCCCTCCCCCCGCACGCCGAAGTCGGGCAGCGCGAAGTCGGGGGCCGGCGTGCCGAGGGGGAGCATGGTCGAGGTGGCCGGCGGCATGGGCAATCTCCTGTTCTCGGGCCTCCGGAGCAGGCGCGTCGGGGCCCGGGGGCATCCTACCCACCTACCCTCCGCCCATGCCCGACGCGTCACTCCTCGAAGTCTTCCCCACCCCCGCCGCCGACGGGGCTCCCATCGTCATCGAGCACACCTCGGAGGAATTCACGAGCCTGTGCCCCAAGACGGGCCACCCGGACTTCGGCGTCGTTGTCCTGCGGTACCAGCCCGCGCCGCCGCCCGCCGGCGTCTGCGTGGAACTCAAGAGCCTCAAGCTCTACTACCAGTCCTTCCGAACCGAGGGCATCTTCTACGAGGCCGTCACACGCACCATCCGCGATCAACTCGTCGATCTCATGAAGCCCGAGTGGCTCCAGATCGTCACGGACTGGAAGGGCCGCGGCGGCATCCGCTCGGTCATCCGCGCCGAGCACGGGCCGGTCCCGCCCGAATGGCGTGCCCGCTGACCCTGCGCCCCGTGCGGGTCGCCATCGCCCGGCGCAGATCGCGGGGATGCCCCCCGCCCTCGAAATCGCGGGACGCAACCACCGTACAAGCCTCTGGTACGATGGATGGATCACCGCAAGGGGAAAGGGTCTCCATGTCAAAGCTCACCGCCGCCCTCACCGTCGGCTGCGCCGCCTCGCTGCTCGCCCTCGCGGGCTGCTCAAAGTCGAGCGACCAGGCCGCGACGCCGACCTCCGGCCCGGGCTCGGCCGACCCGGACCCGGTTCCCCGCGCCCCCGGGGCGGCCTCCGCGCCCGAGCCCGGCGTGGTCGACGAGGCGTTGCTCGCCGAG
This sequence comes from Phycisphaerales bacterium, assembly GCA_036732005.1. Taxonomy (GTDB): domain Bacteria; phylum Planctomycetota; class Phycisphaerae; order Phycisphaerales; family UBA1924; genus UBA1926. Next base: position 27,762 of record DAINDF010000007.1, on the reverse strand, counting down.
CTGCCCTCGCTCCGCCGTGTTGAGCAGGCGTTGCTCGGCGCGCCGGTGAACGCGGGCATCACCCGGGCCGACCGGCTCGAGCACGCCCGCGCGTGGATCGCTGAGCACAAGGCCGACCTCACCCCGCGCGAGGCCGAGTTCCAGGCCCAGTTGCTCGCGATGTTCGAGGAGCTCTTCGACGCCGAGGAGATGTCGCTCGCCAAGGCGACCGCGCTCTCCGAGTCGCAGCTGCTCGGGCTCTGGGGCATGGACGCCGACGGCGACGGCACGCTCACGCCCGAAGAAGCCATGGAGGGCATGGGCAAGATGATGCAGATGGACATGGCGACCAACGACTACTTCAAGGACCGCTTCGATACCGACGGCGACGGCACGGTCTCCGACGAGGAGGCCCAGGCCGGGCGCGAGGCGATGATGGAGAACACCATGCCCCTCATGGACCTGATGGTCGAGCGGGCCACAACGGTCGCCTGGGACACGAACGGCGACACGGTCCTCTCCCCCGAGGAGATCGCCGCCGGGGAAGAGGGCCTGACCTTCCAGGACTTCGACGGCAACGGGACGATCGAGGGCATGGAGCGCATGATGGGCTATCAGCCCCTGCTGCTCCAGCTCGGCGAGGCGATGGTCCTGCTCGAACAGCCCGACCAGATGGCCCTCCAAGCCGAGATCCAGGCCGAGATCGCGGCGATGCAGGCGGAGGTCCAGCTCGAGCAGGACGACTTCGACCTCGACAACGACGGCACGATGTCCGAGATCGAACTCAAGGCCTTCCAGGAAGCGTCGATGGCGGCCCAGCGGGAGCTCCAGCCCAAGATGATGGCGGTGGTCCAGGAGTCCGCCTCGCGCTACATGATCGCCCAGTGGGAGATCGCGGTGAACCGCCTCGACGCGGGCGGCGACGGCAAGCTCGGCGATGAGGAGTGGGAGGCGGGCTACACCGACCTCCGCGTCGAGCGTGACTCCAGGATGTTCCGCTACCTTTACGACGCCGACCGGGACAGCACCGTGAGCGACCCCGAGGTCGCCCGGTTCATGGACGCGTACGACCGGCAGAGCACCTACGCCGACGCCAACCTCGACGGCCGGGTCGACCCGAGCGACCTCCGCCACTTCCTCGACCAGGTCACGCGGCAGTAGGGCTCGGGCCGGCCCTTGGGCCCGCCCGGCTCAACCACGCGGGCCGGAGGTCCGATACACTCCCCCGCGTGATCCGGATCGTGCGCATCAACCCCGCCCACCCGCTCTACCCGCAGGAGACCGCGCTCCGCGAGCGCGCCCTCCTCGCCGACGCGGGCTACGACTTCGAGACCTTCCGCCGCGACTACCCCTACGAGGACCTCGCCGAGCATTTCGTCGCCGTCACCGTCAACACCGCCGCGGGAGCCCCGGTCGAGGTCGTTCTCGGCACCGCGCTGCTGATCCCCAATCACCCCGAGCCCGGCCTCGGCAAGGTCACCCAGGTCGTCGTCGACCCCCAGCGGCAGGGCGAGGGCATCGGGCGGCGGCTCATGGTCACCATCGAGTCCCGCGCGTTCGGGGAGCTCGGCCTCCGCGAGGTCTACTGCCACGCCCAGAACACCGCGATGGGCTTCTACGCCCGCCTCGGGTGGCAGACCGACGGCCCCGAGTTCGTCGAGGCCGGCATCCCGCACCACAAGATGCTCATCCGCCACCCCGGGGGGGAGCCGATCCCCACGCCCTACCCCGAAATCGGCCCTAGGGCCGAGCCGGGCGACCCGCTGTAGGCCATTCTCCAGGGGCACTGGCCCCGGCCGGTCTTTTCTGGAATAATTCTCAATATGGATGCCGCCCCGGGCCACCATCAACCACCGACCCCCAATGAGGTGCGGAGCCTCTTCCGCGACCGCGGCCTGCGCTGCACCCGCCAGCGGGAGTTGATCTACGCCGCGCTCGCCTCGACCCACACCCACCCCACGGCCGAGGAGCTCTTCCACACGGTCCGGGGCGACGAGCCGGGCCTCAGCCTGGCGACCATCTACAACACGCTCGAGGTCTTCACCGACCGGGGGTTGTGCCGTCGCCTGCCGAGCGCCTCCGGCAACGGGCCCTGCCGGTTCGACGCGGACACCGACCAGCACGCCCACATCGTGCTCGGAGACGGGCGGATCGTGGACATCCCCGCCGATCTCGTGAAGGGCCTTTCCGACAGCATCTCTCCCCGGATCAGGGCAGAGCTCGAGGCGAGGCTCGGCATCCGGATCACGGGTGTTCACATCCAGCTCGAAGCCCGCGCCGCGGAAACCGACCGGGTCCTCCCCTGATTCGACACAACAGGCTTGAGTCGCGACTTTCGGCGTCCGATGCTGGAAAGTGTCCGAGAAGAGACACGCCTTCAGCGATCGGAGCGAGCCGTGACCACAAATGTCGATCGTCGTCGCCACCCGCGGTTCTTCGTCACGCCCGGGTACACCCCCGTCCGGCTCCGCATGATGACCGAGGAGGAGTTCACCCACACCGGCCATGTCTACGACATGAGCGAGGGGGGGATCTGCTTCGAGATGGACATGCCCGTCGACCCGGGAACGCCCGTCGCGCTCGAGATCATGCTGCCCGACCGTCCCGGCATGCTGCACACCAATGACGGCCCGGGACGCGCCGTCTTTGTCCTCGGCAATGTCGTCTGGTGCGACATCGAGGAGCCCGGCCCGGCCCGCATGGCGCTTGCGGTCACCCGCTACGCCCGCTCGGGCGACCGCGAACGCCTGGTGCGCCGCCTCGTCAACGGCGTCTACAGCCGGGTGGCCTGACCCTCGTCGACCATCCCAGAGCCATCACACCGAGCCCGGGCGCCTGCCCGGGCTTGTTTGTGCGCGCGCGCCGATCCCTGCCTCGCCCTACCCTCCCCGCATGTTCGTCGACCAGGTCTCCATCACCGTCCAGGCCGGCAACGGCGGGGACGGCGCCGTCTCCTTCCGTCGCGAGAAGTACATCCCCAAGGGCGGGCCCGACGGGGGCGACGGGGGCAAGGGGGGCGACATCCTCTTCTTCGCCGACACCGGGCTTAACACCCTGGTCGACTTCCGCGGCGTGCGCCTCTGGTCCGCGCCCAACGCCGAGCCCGGGCGCCACAAGCAGCAGCACGGCGCCGACGGGGCCGACCGGGTGATCAAGGTCCCCCCCGGCACGCTCGTCTACGACGAGGACACGGGCGAGTTGCTCTTCGACCTCCAGCCCAACGAGACCGCCGTCATCGCGCGCGGCGGGCGGGGCGGCTTCGGGAACGAGCACTTCAAGAGCCCCACAAACCAGGCCCCGCGCACCGCCAGCCCGGGCGAGCCGGGGCAGCGGCTCAACCTCCGCCTCGAACTCAAGCTCATCGCCGAGGTTGGCCTCGTCGGCATGCCCAACGCGGGCAAGAGCACCCTGCTCAAGGCGCTGACGCGCGCGACGCCCAAGATCGCCGACTACCCCTTCACCACGCTGAGCCCGCAACTGGGCATCGCCGAGCTCGACCCGACGCGCCGCCTCGTCCTGGCCGACATCCCGGGGCTGATCGAGGGCGCCGCGCAGGGCGCGGGCCTGGGGCACGACTTCCTCCGCCACATCGAGCGCACCCAGGTGCTGCTGCACATGCTCGACGCGCGCCCGATCGACGGGTCCGACCCCGCGGAGAACTACCGCACGATCCGGGCCGAGCTGGCCGCCCACTCGCCCGACCTCGCCGAGAAAAGGGAGCTGATCGCGCTGAACAAGACCGACCTCTTCGAGACCGAGGCCGACGCTCAGGGCGCGGTGCGGGACCTTCGCAAGACGCTGCGGCTCGGTTCGGACACGGATGTCATCCCGATCTCCGGCGCGGCCGGGACGGGGATGATCCCGCTGCTTGAGGCGCTCTGGAAGCTGGTCCACCCCGAGGGCGAGAAGGTGGAAGGTTGGCAGCCGGCCTGAAGCGCGGCGCGGGCGCTCAGCCGAGCGCCGGGTCGCGCCCGTACAGCCTTTTCCCGAGGCGCAGGGACACCCCGACCAGCCCGATCAGCACCGGCACCTCCACCAGCGGGCCGACCACCGTCGCGAACGCGACGCCCGATCCCAGGCCGAAGACCGCGATCGCCACCGCGATCGCGAGCTCGAAGTTGTTGCCCGAGGCGGTGAAGGCGAGCGTCGCGGCCCGTTCGTAGTCCGCGCCGACCTTCTTGGCCATCAGGAAACTGACCAGGAACATCACCACGAAATAGACCGTCAGCGGGAGCGCGATCCGCAGGATGTCCAGCGGCAGCGCGACGATCCTCTCCCCTTTCAGGCTGAACATCACCAGGATCGTGAAGAGCAGGGCGATCAGCGTGACCGGCGCGATCGCGGGGATGAACCGCTGCGAATACCACGCGTCGCCCTTGAGCGGGCGCAGCACGAACCGCGTCAGCATCCCCGCGAAGAACGGGATGCCCAGGTAGATCATCACGCTCGTGAAGACCTCGCCGATGCTCACCTCGACCAGGGCCCCCTCCAGCCCCAGCAGCGGCGGGAGGAAGGTGATGAACACCCACGCGTACACGCCGAAGAACAGCACCTGGAAGATGCTGTTGAACGCGACGAGCCCCGCGGCGTAATCGCTCGAGCCGCGGGCGAGGTCGTTCCAGACCAGCACCATCGCGATGCAGCGGGCCAGGCCCACCAGGATGAGCCCGATCATGTACTCGGGCTGGTCGCGTAGGAAGACGACCGCGAGCACGAACATGAGCACGGGGCCCACCAGCCAGTTCTGCACGAGCGACAGCGCGAGGACCTTCCAATCCCGGAAGACCTCCGGCAGTTTCTCGTACCGCACCTTCGCCAGCGGGGGGTACATCATCAGGATGAGCCCGAGAGCGATCGGAAGGTTCGTCGTCCCCACCGAGACGCGGTCGAGCGCCCCCGCGACATCCGGCAGCAGCCGGCCGATCAGCACCCCAGACCCCATCGCCAGGAAGATCCAGAGCGTGAGGAACCGGTCGAGGAACCCGAGCCGACGCGGACGCGCGCCGGGGCACGCCAACTCGGCGGAGGCGGGCTGGTCGCTCACGCCCTCACCCCGATCTCCGAGGCGATCAGCGACGGCAGCGTCAGGACAAAGGCGCGGATCTCGTCGCGGACGCGACGGTACGGGGCCATCGCTTCCTCCTCGGTCGCGGCGCCCGCCGCGAGTTTCGGAGGGTCATCGAAGCCGCGGTGCACGACGCGCGTCGACCCCGGGAAGACCGGGCAGGTCTCGTTGGCGTGCCCGCAGACCGTGACGACGAGGTCGATCGACCCGGGGCGGCAGGCCTCGACCGTCTTGCTCGCATGATCCGAGATGTCGACACCCGCCTCCCGCATCGCGCGCACGGCCAGCGGGTTCAGCCCGTGCGGGGCCGTGCCCGCGCTGCAGGCGTCGACCCGATCGCTCAGCAGGTGCTTCGCCCATCCCTCGGCCATCTGGCTCCGGCATGAATTGCCGGTGCAGAGGAACAGCACACGGGGCCTCGGTCCTCCCGCCATCTCAGCACCCGCCTTTCGCGCAGCCGCACGCCCCGTCGGCCGCCCACTCCTCGATCGCCTCCGCCACAACGCGGAACCGCGCCGCGAGGTCCGGGGAGGCGGCGTACCAGACGGTGCGGCCCGCCTTCTGCGAGGTGAGCACGCCCGCGCGGGCCATCGTCGCCAGGTGTCGCGCCACCATCGAGAAGTCGAGCGAGCAGCACTCGGCGATCTCTGTCACCGAGCAGGCCCGCCCGCACTTGACCACGCAGGCCAGGAGCGTCAGCCGCGTTGGGTCGCTCAGCGCCTTGAACAGGGCGGGGTCGAGCACCCGGTCGAGCCGGGATTTTCTCCGCACTGCATGCCTGGGGGTCGCCGGCGGATTCTGGAATCCTGACGCCATGATGCAAGTATTCGCGGCGGGCGATCCAAGGTCAATCCAGCAAATCGCCCCGCCGCATCACGCCGGCATGACCGCCGCGAGCCACTCCTTGTTCCCGGTCCCCTTGCGCTTCTTCTTCCCGCTCGCCGCCCCGCCCAGCACCGGGCTCTCGACGCACCCCAGCACCCGCACCCCCAGCCCCGGCATCGCCGCGAGCACGCCCTCGACCACACCCGCCGCACGCTCTGGGGCCAGCACGCCCCCGGGCCCGAGCTCATCCTTTGCCACCTCGTAGTGCGGCTTGATCAGCGTCACGATCAGGCCCGCCCGCTCGCCGCGCCGCACCCACCGCAGCGCCGCGGGGATCGCCCTCGCCTGGGGCGTCCACCCCAGGTCGATCACGGCGAGGTCGACCCCGCCGCGCTCAACGACCTCGGGCGGGACCTCCGCGTGCAGCGCGTTGCTGCGCTCCATCACCGCCACGCGCGGGTCCTGCCGGAGCTTCCACGCCAACTCGCCGTACGCCGTGTCGACCGACCAGACCCTCGCCGCCCCGGCCTGGAGCAGGCAGTCGGTGAAGCCCCCGGTGCTGCACCCCAGATCCGCGCCCCACCAGCCCGCCGGGTCGATGCCGAACGCGTCGAGCGCGTGCCGAAGCTTGAGCCCGCCCCGGCTGACGAAGGGGTTGACGGCGTCGGGCTGGTTGTCGGGGGGGCCGCCCATGGCGGGCGTCAGGCGGAGTGCACGGGGGCGCCGTCGCGGGTGGAGGCGGGCGCGGGGCGCTTCAGTTCCACATCGGTGAACAGCGGCGTCGTGCTCTGGGAGGGGGTCACCCCGACGATCGCGATGCCGAGCCGGTCCGCCCGGTCGATCATCTCCTGCCGGTCGAGCATGATGACATCGCCCGAGGCGAGCGCCAGGCAGCGGGCCCCGTTGCGGTGCATGGTCTCCAGCGTGCGCACGCCGACGGTCGGCACATCGCTGCGCCGGTCGTGCCCCGCGCGCGAGCCCTTGCAGAGCGTCCACCCCGTCGAGCGGCAGATCTTCCCGACCCGCTCGATCATCCGGTCCGTGCCCTCGATCGCCTCGACCGCGAGCACATCGCGGTCACGCACCGCCATGGACTGCCCGATGTCCAGCCGCAGCACCTCGCTGAGCATGGGCCAGACGAATTCGATGTCGGCCATCTGCTCGCGGGTGGGGCGGGTCCGGGTCATCACGCCGGGCTCGGCCAACTGGTTGGGGATCGGGCTGGTCGAGTCCATCAGGGAGACTCCGTTGCGGTCGAGTTCCTCGGCGATCGCCCGCAGGATCGCGTGCGACCGCCGGTCGTGTCGCAGGTGCTTGTACCAGGCGACCAGCGTGCGGGCGTCGGGGATGTTCCTGACATACCGCCACGGGTCGTACATGAACCGGGCCTTGTCCACCCGGCCCACCATGATCGCGTGCCGAACCCCCCGCCGGCGCAGGTGCTTGGACCACGACCCGATCCGCAGCAGCGGGACTTCCTTGAAGGTCGTGCTGATCTGACGCAGCTCGGGCTCGAACTGCCGGGCCAGGCCAAGCGTGTGCACCGCGTGCCCCGCCGACCGCAGGCTCTCGGCGATCAGCACCGGCAGACGGCCCCCGCCCGCGATCAGCCCGATCGGGGTCGGGGGCGGTGGGGGGTCGGGCAGGATGGCCAGCTGCGGCTCGGTCATGGGTCAGTGCGGCCGGTCGCCGCGGATGCAGAGTTTAGCGCGTTCCTCGTTGATCGGCCGAAATGAAGGCCGTGTACGGACACTTCGGGGGAGACTCCCGGGGTGCCATCCCACAGGTTCGCATGAATCAGGTGCAGCATACAACATCTTGTGGTCGACCACGGAATCAACCCGCTGGATTCGGGCAAAACGCCCGGCCCAGAAATCGGGGGGCATCATGACCAGGCCTCCCCGTGCCCCCGCCCCCGCGCCACGCCCCTGGATCGGCGTTCGGTTCACCTGCGCCGGGGCCTATGTCCGTGTCTATCGGAAACCCGAGGACAAGGCCTACAACGCGCGCTGCCCGCGGTGCGGGCGGTGCGTCCGGTTCGCCGTGGGGCCGGGGGGCACCTCCGCCCGGTTCTTCGAGGTCTCCTGCTGACCGACGCCCGCCCCGGCGGAGCCCGTACAGTGCCGTCCATGGCATCACCGACTCCCTCCTATACCGTCTCCACCCCCCGCGGTGTCTGCGCCGTGACCGGGGAGGCCATCGCCCCGGGGTCGCCCTGTGTCTCGCTGCTTGTCGAGCACGGGGACGACGAGCGGCTCGACCGGATCGATGTCTCTCTCGACGCGTGGCAGGCCGGCCGTCGCCCCGCGGTCCGGGGCCGGGTCGTCGGGCAGTGGCGAACGGTGATGCCGGAGAAGGACCGCCCCCGCCGGCAACTGATCGGCGACGACGAGGTGCTCGACCTGTTCGAGCAGCTCGGCGAATCGGAGGATCCGAAGCAGGTCGCGTTCCGGTACCTGCTCTGCCTGATCCTGATCCGCAAGAAGCTGCTGGTCTGGGAGGAGGCCGAGCCCGCGGGCCCGGGCCGCCCAGGGCTGATCCGCGTCCGCCGGCGCAGGGATAAGGAGGGCCCGCTGACCGAGGTCATCGACCCCGCGATGGACGACGAGGCGATCGAGTCGGCGACGCTGCAACTCTCGGCGGTGATGAACCTCGACGCGGAGGAGGCGTGATGCGTCCCGTCCCGGTGAGGGCCGGCGTGGTGTGCCTGCTCGGGGCCTGGCTCGCGGCGGCGCTCGCCGGGTGCGGGTCCGAGTCGAAGGCGCCCCGCGCGGGCTCGCAGACGCGGCTGATCGACGCCGACGCGGTTGTCTCCGCGTACAACGCGCGGGCGACGCGGTTCTCGAGCCTGTGGGCGAGGGCCTCGGTCGTGCTCGAGGGCGAGGACGCCGAGGGGCGCGACCTGCGTGAGCGGGCGGAGGGGCATCTCCAGGTGATCCCGCCGACGGACATCGCGATCTCGCTCGGCAAGCTGGGTGAGACGAACCTCTACTTCGGGTCCAACGACCTCTACTACTGGTGGTTCGACATGGTCGACTCCGAGGCCAAGGCCGCGGTCTTCGGCCGGCACGACCTTGTCACCGCCGCGAAGGTCGACCTGCTCGGGCTTCCGATCCAGCCGCTCGACCTTATCGAGACGCTCGGGATCACGCCCCTGCCGACCGATCTGGGGCGCGTGGTGGCCAGGCCGGGCCCGGAGCCGGGCACGATCGTGCTGGCGGCGCCGACGCACCGGGGCGTGCGCCGGATCACGGTCGACCAGGCGAGGTCGGAGCCGACCCGCATCGAACTGGTCGGCGCGGGCGGGCGTGTCCTGCTCGCGGTAGAGCTGAGCCGGTACCGAATGCTCGCGGGCCTCGACGAGGGCGAGGACCCGATCCGGGTGCCGGAGCGTGCAATCGTGCGCATGGCGGGCTTCGACGGCGAGCTCCGGATCTCGTTGCACGAGCCCGAGCGGCGGAACATCCGCGCGGTCGCGTTCAATCTCGGGAAGTTGCTCGATGTGTACCGGATCACGGACCTGACCGACCTGGACGAGGCCGAGAACGCGTCGGTCGAGCCCGAGCCCTCGCCGTGATGGCCGCCCGAAGCCGCATCCTGCTTGTCTTGGCGGCCGCGCTGGCGATGGCGCCGGTCGTGCGCGCGCAGGTCGGGGTGGCGATCGGCACGGCGGGCGTGGTCGAGCAGCCCACGGCCTCGGCGGAGGCGCACGGCTGGGTGATCCTCGGGGGGCCCGGCGAGGGTGTTCTGCTGGTCCACCTGCCGCCCCGGCAAGGCGGGGTCGGGGGAGGCGTCGAAGGGCAGGCGCGGCGGGTGCGGGCGCTTGAGCACGCCCCGCTGGCGATCGCCGCCCGGGGGCGCGAGGTCTTCATGGTGTTCGGGGGGAGCCCGCGTCGGGTGCTGTCGGTTTCGGCTGTGCCGACGCCGATCCCCGGCATCTGGCGGGACGAGCCGGTGGACCGCTTGAGCCCGAATCCCCCGATCCCGGACGAAGGGGAGGTGATGGGCCTGGCGGCGGGGCCCTCCGGGCTGGCGTGTCTGCTCGGGGCTGAGTCGGGGCCCCGGTTGCTGGAACTCCGCGGCGAGCACTGGGTCGAGGCCGAGTTGCCGGAGATCGGGGGGGATGGACCGTTCCGCGGGACGCTGCTCGGGGATGAGGCGGGCCTCGTGCTGGTGTGTTTCGGAGGGGAGGCGAGCCGGTCGTGGTGGCGGGACGCGAGCGGCGTGTGGCGCGCCGGGTCGGCGGCGTGGCCCGGGGACGCGACGCCGGCGGGGATGGTGCGGGGCCGGGTGGTGCTCCTGCTCGGCGACGGCGACGGCGACGGTGGCGCGGGCCGGGGCGTCGCGCTCTTGGGGCCGGACCGCCTTGAGCGGGTGGGCGAGATCGAACTCCCGGCCCTTGCGGAGGGGACGGGTCGGGCGGCGGCGGTGGCGATCGCGGATGCATCGGGCCGGCTGTCGGTGCTGTGGGCGTTGGGAGGGGGCGACGGGGAGGGTGGCGGGGGGCACCAGATACGGGAGGTTTCGCTCTCGACGGGGCGGGTGCTGTACGAGGGCCCGGTGGAGCGGGTGCTGCCGGTGTCGGCGCAGGAGTTCCGCCTGGTGGCGGCGTTGCTGGTGGTGGTGCTGGTGGTGTCGCTGTTCGTGGTGCTTAGGCCGATCGACGACCGGGCCCCGGTCGACCTGCCGGAGGGCTGGGCGCTGGCGTCGCCCGGGCGACGGCTTGCGGCGGCGGTGCTGGACGCGGCGTTGTGCGCGATCCCGGTGGCCTCGGTCTTCGGGGTCGGGGTGGTGGATGTGTTGACCGGGGGGGTCGTGCTGGCGCCGGGCAATAGGTGGTGCGCGATCCCGGGGTTGCAGGGTCTTGGCCTGGTGTACGGCACGGTGGCGGAGTCGGTGTTCGGGACCACGGCGGGGAAGCTGCTGCTCGGGTGCCGGGTGGCGCGGGCGGCGGGTGTGGGGGGGCCTCGGCGGGTCGGTGCGGGGGCGGCGTTCGTGCGCAACCTGGTCAAGTGGGCGCTCCCGCCGGTGGCGGCGCTGGCGCTGCTCGAGACCTCGGGACGGCACCGGGGGGATCTGCTGGCGCGTGCGGTGGTGCTGGTGCGTGTCCGGGGTGGGGCGGGTTGAGGCCCGGCGTGCGCGTCCGGTGCACTTTCTTGCGCGGTCGGTGAAGGCCGGCGGCCCGGTACCCCGATAGACAACCCACGGCACGCCCCGCGGACAGCGTCGGAGGATCCGACGAGGCGGGCGCCCGGAGGTGTCGCGCCGTGGAGCCGGCCGATCAATCCCAATCTGGGTCCACCCCGAACGCGGGGGGCGGTGGGGGCGCGGAGTCGGGCGGTCGCGGCCCGGCGTTGACGCGATGGCGTGAGATCTGGCCGCTGCCGCTGCTGGTTGTGGCGTTCGGGTTGTTCGTCGCCGGGGTGTTCATGACGGTGGCGACGCGTCCGGCTCCGGTGTTCACGCCGGCGTTGGACGAGGCGGCGGGGCTGATCGAGGCGGGTCGGTACGAGGACGCGATCGCGGCGTTGAACGAGCGGGTGTTCCCGTATGTGGGTCGGGCGGAGTTGCCGGCCTCGGCGCGGGCGAGGTTCCACACGCTGCTTGCGCGTGCGCTCTACGGGGGGCAACGAGAACTGGAGTTCCCGCAGCGGGCGAACGACGAGAACATCATTTCGCAGTACCTGGCGGCGGAGAAGATCAAGGCGGGGCTGGACCCGAAGGACATCGAGGCGTTGGCGCGGACCTATGTGGCGCTGGGCGATTTCGATCGGGCGAAGGCGCGGACGCGAGAACTGACGGAGGTGTCGGCGAGGTCGTCGCTGTACCGGCTGCTGATCGATTCGGGCAGGCAGCGGACCCGGCCCGATTTCGGCGACCTGCTGCTGACGGCCGAGGAGATGCTCGAGACGGAGGGTTTGTCCGAGGCGGACCGGGTCTGGGCGCTGGCGCGTCGTGCGGAGATGCAGACGGGGCTTGGGTTCTCGTCGGAGGCGATCAACGGGCTGCTGCGCGAGATGCCGCTGCTGGTGGGGCGGTCGATCCCGGGGCTGGGCGAGTTGTTCGTGATGCTGGGGCGGGCGTACTACGACTCCGGGGCGCTCCGTGAGGCGGTGCGGGAGCTGGAGCGGGCGGACCGGGACGAGATGCTCGCCGAGTCCGATCCGGCGCGGGCGGTGGCGCGGCTGTACCTGGCGCATGTGCAGGCGAGGACGGCGGGCGACGAGGAGCAGCTGCGGCAGGCGAGGGACGGGTACGAGGGTCTCGTGCAGCGGTCGAGCAAGACCGAGGCGTACCTGCCGGCGCTGCTGGGGCTGGCGGAGACGGAGGCGGCGCTGGGGTCGTACGAGGCGTCGCTGGAGTCCTACCAGGGTCTTGTCTCGGAGTTGTTGAGCCGGGAGGAGGCGCCGGAGCCCTCGCGAGAGGCGGTGTCGGCGAGCCTGCTGTCGCGGGCGAACGAGACGGAGTCGGCCTGGCGGGCGGGGGGCGCGCCGCACCTTGTCGAGTTGGCGTTGCGGTACGCGGAGGAGGCGGCACGGCTGACGCCCCTGGAGGCGACGCCTCCGGACGTGCTGGAGATGCTGTCGCGGGTGCACGAATCTTCGGCGCACACGGCGCTGGGGTTCGGGCCGGACGCGGCGGGGCGGCGGCTGAACCTGGACGACCTTCGGGCGATCGATCCGGGAACGCTGCAGGTCGCCAAGCGTCACCTGATACGCGGGGCGTCGTTCGCGAGGCTGCACGCGGACCGGTTCGTGATCGACGATTACGCGCGTTACGCGGACTCGCTGTGGCGATCGGCGATGCTGTCGGACGCGGCGGGGGACCGGACGCAGGCGATCGATTCGCTGACGACCTTCGCGGAGACGGTGCAGGACGACGCGAGGCAGCCCGAGGCGAGGTTCCGGCTCGGGCAGATGTACCAGGCGCGAGGGGAGTACGGGGTCGCGGCGGAGTACTACGAGGGGCTGATCGACGAGCAGCGGACGAGCGCCCGTCCCGGGATCGGCCAGTGGGCCGACCAGTCGTTCGTGCCCCTGGCGCAGTGCTACATGCAGGATGTGGACGAGGGCAACGACGGGGACGCGCTGCGGTACCTGCGGGCCGCGGTCGACGGGACGCGCGGGGGGCCTGACCGCCCGGAGTTCCGCCAGGCCGTGCTCGAGCTTGGGAACATGGCGTTCCGCGGGGGGCGGTTCGCGGAGGCGATCGAGAAGTTCGAGGAGGTGCTGGCGCGTGGGGGCGAGCACGCCGACGGGGCGGTGGTGCGGTACCGGCTCGCGGACGCGTACAGGCTTTTGGCGGAGGAGATCGATCGGCGGCTCGAGCAGCCGATGAGCGACCGCGACGCGGGTCTGCTCTCGGAGGAGCGCGCGGGGCACCTGCGCCGGGCGATCGAGCTGTTCACGGAGGTTCGGGACGAGCTCACGCGGCGGGACCCGCGGACGCTGACGCAGCTCGAGTCGATCACGCTGCGGAATTCGTCGTTCTATCTCGGGGATTGCGCGTTCGACCTGCGGTCGTTCGAGGAGGCGATCGAGTATTACAACATGGCGAGGTCGCGGTACCCGGGCGACCCGGCGGTGCTGGTGGCGTTGATCCAGATCGTCAACGCGTACATCGAGTTGGGCGACCTGCGCAGCGCGCGGACGGCGAACGAGCGGGCGAGGGCGTACTACCAGTCGCTTCCGGCGACGGTGTGGGACGACCCGAATCTGCCGCTGGGCCGGCAGGACTGGGAGCGGTGGCTCGAGTCGAACGCCCGGTTGTCGGAGGGGCTGGCGCAGGGCGGGTGAGGCCCGTGGCGCGGATCCGGCGGAGCCGGAGGAAAGCGTGGTCAGGATGACCCAGGATCGCGGACAGGGCGGGTTGGAGCGGCGGCTCGGCGCGGAGTGGCGTGAGCGTCTGGATGCGCTGCTGACGCGGCAGCTCGAGTTGTACGGCGAACTGGACGCGTTGTGCGAGCGGCAGCGGGGCCTGATCGAGTCGGGCGACGCCGATCGGCTCATGGGGCTGCTGGGGGAGCGCTCGCGGGTGGTGGGCTCGATCGCGGAATCGGCGGCGTGCTTCGCGCCGTTCGGCGAGGCATGGGCGGAGATCGAGGCGGGGCTTGGCGAGGCGGAGCGACGCGAGTTGGCGTCGCGGCTGCGGGCGGTGTCGTCGTTGGCCGCGTCGATCGCGGAGCGCGACGCGGCGGACGGGGCGTCGATCCGCGCTCGGCGTGACCAGCTCGCCGATCAGTTGGCGGGGCTCGGGCAGAGCCGGCGGGCGGTGAAGGCGTACGCGGGCCCGAGGCCGGCGGGCCCGAGGTTCCAGGATCGGGAGGGTTGACGGTGACGACGGTCTCGCGGGAGCCGGTGCGGTTGGACGCGTCGCGGGGGGGCGGGCTGACGCCCGCGGACCTTGCGGAGTTGATGGCTTCGTTCAACGAGGTGACCGCGAGGCTCGAGGCCACGCACGCGCAGCTCCGGGGCGAGGTGGGGCGGCTCAATCAGGAGCTCCGCGAGGCGAACGAGCGGCTGAGGCGTTCGGAGCGTCTGGCGGAACTGGGGGAGATGGCGGCGGGGATCGCGCACGAGATCCGCAACCCGCTCGGGGCGATCGGGCTGTACAGCGAGATGCTGGCGAAGGACCTCGCGCCGCTGGGCGGCGGGGCGGAGGGAGCGCCCGCGGGTGTCGCCCGTCGGATCGGCTCGGAGGTCCGCAGGCTCGACGCGATCGTGCGCGATGTGCTCAGCTTCGCGCGCGAGCTGCGGGTGCGGGCCGAGCCGATCTCGCCCGCGGAGCTCTTCGAGGCGGCGGTGGATTCGCCGCGGTCCGGGGGGGACGGGGGGCGTGGGGCGGTGTTCGAGCGGGCCGACCTGCTCCCCGGGAGGCCGGGCGTGGTGTGGTGCGACCGGTCGCTGGGGCTGCAGGCGCTGCTGAACATCGTGGAGAACGCGTGGCAGGCGATGGGGGAGCGGGCCGGCGGGGCGATCGTGCTGGACGCGAAGCGGGTGACGGTGCGTGGCGGCGGGGGCGCTGCGCGGGCGGGCGTGGCGCTGGTGGTGCGCGACGCGGGCCCTGGGATCGAGGCGGGCGTGCTTGAGCGGATGTTCAACCCGTTCTTCACGACGCGGCAGGCGGGCACAGGGCTTGGGCTCGCGATCGTGCATCGGATCGTCGACGCGCACGGCGGCGGCGTCGTGGTGCGGAACAACAGGGAGTTCGAACCGGGGGCGCGGGGCGTCACGGTCGAGCTGCATTTCCCGGATGCGGAAGCGGAAACGGAGCGGCAGGGATGAGCACCGTCCTCGTGGTTGACGACAAGGAGATGATGCGGGACAGCGTCGCGCAGACGCTGGGCCGCGCGGGGTTCGAGGTCGTGGTCGCGGCGGACGGGCCGTCGGCGCTCGAGCTGGTGGCGAGGCGTCGCCCGGATGCGATCGTCACGGATCTCAAGATGCCCGGCATGACGGGGATCGAGCTGGTCGAGCGGGTGGCGCAGATCGACGACGCGCTGCCGACGATCGTCATGACGGCGTTCGCGACCGTGGAGACGGCGGTGGAGGCGATGAAGCGGGGGGCGTTCGATTATGTCACCAAGCCCTTCGAGGGCGACGAATTGGTGATCGCGATCAAGCGGGGCATCCGGCATTCAACGCTCGCGCGCGAGAACGCGCTGCTGCGGGCCTCGTCGAACGGGTCCGCCCAGCCGGCGCCGGCGGGCGAGGGGCTCGCGCGGCTGATCGGCGACTCCCCGCAGATGTCGGAGGTGAAGGCGCAGATCGGGGCGGTCGCGGCGAGCCAGGGGAATGTGCTGATCACGGGCGAGAGCGGGACGGGCAAGGAGGTGGTGGCCCGGGCGGTGCACGATCTCAGCCCGAGGCGCGAGGGGCCCTTCCTGGCGGTGAACTGCGCGGCGCTGAGCGAGAGCCTGCTCGAGAGCGAGCTGTTCGGGCACGAGCGGGGCGCCTTCACCGGGGCGGACAAGCTGCGGAAGGGCCGGTTCGAGCTGGCCGACCGGGGGACGCTGCTGCTCGACGAGGTGAGCGAGGTCAGCCCGCACATCCAGGCGAAGCTGCTCCGTGTGCTCCAGGAGCGGGCGTTCGAGCGGGTGGGGTCGAGCCTGACGATCGGGGTCGATGTGCGGGTGGTGGCGACGAGCAACCGCGATCTCTCCGGGTCGATCCGGGCCGGGGAGTTCAGGGGCGACCTGTTCTATCGCCTGAATGTGCTGCCGATCCACCTGCCCCCGCTGCGGGAGCGGCGGCAGGATATCGAGCCGCTGGCGGACCACTTCGTGCGGCGATTCTGCGCCCGGGAGGGTCGCGAGGCGCTGGCGTGGTCGGGCGAGGCGATGGGGGCGATGCAGCGGTACGGGTGGCCCGGGAATGTCCGCGAGCTTCAGAACATCTGCGAGCGGGCGGTGGTGCTCGCGTCGGCCCGGGGGGCGGCGCGGATCGAGGCCGGGCTCGTTGAGCCCTGGCTTCGCGGGGGCGTGGCGGCGGCGGAGGCGAGCCTGAGCGAGGTCAAGCCCGCGGTCCGGGTGTTCGCCGAGGCGGGCGCGAACGGGTCGGGCTTTGCGCCGCAGGGCGGGAACGGGTCGGGGGCGATCCGCACGCTCGAGGAGATCGAGCGGGAGACCATCGTGGACACGCTGCACCGCTTCAACGGGCACCGGCAGAAGACGGCCCAGGCGCTGGGCATCGGCGTGCGCACGCTGGGGCTCAAGCTGAAGAAGTGGAAAGAAGAGCGGCTCGTGCCCGTGACGCTGTAACGCCCGGAGGGGGGGGAGGCCGGATGCTGACGATCGAGCGGCTCGAGCGACCCGTGAGCGCGGGCGACCTGGGCCGGCTGGCGAGCCTCCTTGCGGACGCGGTGGCGGAGGGGGCGGCGGTCAGTTTCGTTCAGCCCTTCCCGGTGGAGCAGGCCTCGGCGTGGTGGAGTCGGACGCTCGAATCCGCCCATCCCGGGGCGGTCTTCCTTGTGGCGAGGGAGTCGGGCGAGATCGTGGGGACGGCGCAGCTGCACCCCGCGTGGGCCCCCAACCAGCCCCACCGGGCGGAGGTGGTGAAGGTCCTCGTCGACCGGGGCTGGCGCGGACGGGGGATCGGGGACCGGCTGATGGCGGAGATCGAGGCGGCCGCTGCGGCGGCGGGCCTGGGTCTGCTGACGCTGGACGCGAAGAAGGGCAGCGGCGCGGATCGGCTGTATCGGAGGCGGGGGTGGGTGCACGCCGGGACGATCCCGGGGTTCGCGCTGGACCCGGACGGCGTCTCCTGGCACGACGCGGTGATCTTCTATAAGCGGGTGGGCGGGGCCTGAGCGCCCGCGGGGGGTTGGCCCGGGGATTGCGAGGGGTTGGGCATGGGCGTGATCGATCAACTTGACCATGCCGGGGCTCTGCCGGCGTTGGAGACGATGATCCGCTTCTCGGCGGGGCGTCACCAGTTGATCACGCACAACATCGCGAACCTGGAGACCCCGGGGTTCCTGCCGGTGGATGTGGACCCGACCGCGTTCAGGTCGGCCCTCGCGGAGGCGATCGAGGCCCGGCGCGGGGACACCCGGGGCGGGGCCTCGGGGCCGCTCGCGTTCAAGGCGACGCGCGAGGTGGAGGTCGGGGATGGGGGCGCGGTGCGGCTCTCGCCGCGGACCGCGAGCGGGAACATCCTCTTCCACGACCAGAACAACCGGGACCTGGAGCGGACGATGCAGTCGTTGGTCGAGAACGCGGGGATGTTCCGGGTGGCGACGGACCTGTACCGGAACAGAACGACGGTGCTGCGCGACGCGATCGCGGAGCGGGTCGGGTAGGCTGAGGTGAACCGTGTACGGCGCCCTGGACATCTCGACGAGCGGCATGGTCGCCCAGCGGACGCGGATGGCGGCGATCTCCGCGAATATCGCGAACGCGAACACCATCCTGGACAGCCGGGGCAACCTGAGCCCGTATCTCAAGCGGATCGTTCACTTTGCGCCGGGTGACCCGTCGTCGGCGGACCCGAACGGTCGGGGGCTCGGGGTGCATGTGGCCGAGATCGCGGTGGACGAGAACGCGATCCGGATGCGGTACGAGCCCGGGAACAAGTACGCGAACGAGGAGGGGTATGTCCCCTACCCGGACATCAGCCCGCAGTTGGAGCAGATCAACGCGATGATGGCGGCCCGGGCGTATGAGGCGAATGTGGTGGCCGCGGAGACCACCAAGACGATGATGGCACAGGCGTTGCGGCTGATCGCCTGAGCCGGTGGACGGCGGCGGGCGGGGGGGGCCCCGTCCCGGGGAGGATGACCGATGAGTGATCCGCTTGGGTTTGTGTCGGGCGCCGCCGGGGTGAACCGGGCGGGGCCGCTGAGCCCGAACGCGAACCGGGGCCCGGGGGCTCAGCCCGGGGGCCCGAACTTCCGCGATGTGCTGCTGGAGAACCTTGAGAAGGTGAATTCGGCCCAGCAGGAGGCGGACCGGGCCGTCGAGGACCTGATGTCCGGCAAGCGTGGGGATGTCGAGGGGGTGATCCTCGCGACGGAGAAGGCGGACAACGCGTTCCGGATGCTCCAGGCGATGCGTGGCAAGGTGCTGCAGGCGTACGACGAGATCAAGCAGGTCCGTGTCTGACGCCCTGACGGGGAGAGATCGCGCAAGGTCCGCGCTGGGGTGAGGGCGCAGGATCTGCCGCGGCCGCGCGTCTTTGCGCGGATTTCAAGGGCGGGAGCGCCCCAAGCCGAAAGCAGCATTGCGGGTGTGAGCCCGCCGGCGGACGCGGAGCGTCCGGGTGGCCGACGCGATCGGGCGTCGGGCGGCATGGAGGCCACGCGCGATGGAGCAGGCGCGGCGGGTTCTGGCAGAGATCAGGACCTATCTCGGGAAGCTGAGCGTGACGCAGCGGCTGCTGGTTGGCAGCACGGCGGTGATCGCGCTGATGGCGCTGTTCCTGGTGACGCAGTACGCGGGCGGGCCGAGGATGGTGCCCCTGCCGGGGATCGGCCCGGAGGACCAGCCCCGGGTGCTGCTGGCGCTGCAGGTCGCGGGGATCAAGTCGGAGATCCGGGAGGGCGGGCTGTTCGTGCCGGAGGGCTCGCAGCGGGACGCGATCGCGCAGCTGGGCGAGTCGGGGAATCTCCCGGACGACACGACGATCCTGTTCAACAACCTGCTCGCCAAGCAGGACTGGCGGCACAGCCGGGAGCAGCACCGGCAGCAATACATCTTCGCGCTGCAGAACGAGTTGAGCCGGGTGATCGGGCAGTTCCGTGGGGTCCGCTCGGCGAGCGTGATCATCGACGCGCCGGAGCAGCAGGGCCTCGGGCGGACGACGCGGGAGCCGAGCGCGTCGGTGACGGTCTTCCCCGACGGGGGTCGGGCGCTTGACCAGGCGACGGTGGACGCGGTCGCCTCGCTGGTGGCCGGGGCGAGGAGCGGGCTGCTCCCCGAGCATGTCTCGGTGATCGACGGGGTGACGCGGCGGCAGCACCGGGTGACCGACGAGTCGCTGATGCACGCGAACACCTACCTCGACCAGCGGGCGAAGGTGGAGAACGAGACGCGGCGGAAGCTCGAGGGCCTGCTCGCGTACATCCCGGGTGTGATCGTCGCGGTGACGGCGGAGGTGGATGTCACGCGCGTCAGCGAGCAGACGCGGCAGTATCTCAAGGAGAACGCCGGGACGGTCTCGCTCATCAGGTCCGAGACGGCGACCTCGTCGTCCCAGGGCGGGGCGGCCCGCGGGGCCGAGCCGGGCGTCCGCTCGATGCAGGGCGCGGACATCAACCAGGGGACCTCGGCGGCGAGCAAGGCGAGCGAGCAGGAAGAGAGCCAGACAGAGTTCGAGAACGCGATCGGGACGACGGTGCGCGACCTGGTCGACCCCCGGGGGATGCCGACCTTCCTGGCGGCGTCGGTGAATGTGCCGGAGTCGTATGTCGCGGAGTTGGTCCGGCTTGAGTCGACTCCGCCGGACGGTGGCAAGCCCGAGAACCCGACGCCGCAGGCGGTCCGTGCCAGGTTTGATGATCTTCGGGCGCAGATCGAGGCGAGCGTTCTCCCCCACCTCAAGGCGCGCGGCGCCGACGCCGCTCTGGTCGGCGGTGAGGTGGAGGTGGCGATGATCCCGACACAGGTGCTCGCGGCGGCCGGGGGTGGGGGCGGGGGCGGGGGCGGTGTGATGGGGCTGATCGGGGGCGACGGCGCACTCGGCGGGGGCGGCGGGCTGGTCGGCACGGGTCTGCTCGTGGGGCTGGCGGCGGTGGCGTTGACGATGATGGTGATGATGGTTCGGCGGTCGGCGAAGAAGGTTGAGCTGCCGACGGCGGAGGAACTCGTCGGTCTGCCCCCCAACCTGGAGACCGATTCCGACCTCGTCGGCGAGGCCGAGGAGGGTGAGAGCGCGCTCTCGGGGATCGAGATCGGGGAGGCGGACATCGAGCGGAACAAGATGCTGGACCAGATCGGCGTGCTGATCAAGGCGGAGCCGCAGAAGGCGGCGTCGCTGCTGAAGCGTTGGGTTGTCGCCGAGGAGTGAGGCCCCGCCGTGCCGAGAAGACCCCACGAGAAACTCCCGACGAACGCGTCCGAGCTGGACGGGATCACCAAGGCGGCGATCCTGCTGGTGGCGGTGGGGGAAGAGGCGGCGTCGTCGGTGCTCCAGCAGATGGAGAGCGAGGCGGTCGAGGAGTTGATGCGGGAGCTGGCGGGGCTTGGGCGGGTGCCCGAGCCGCTGCAGTTCGCGGTGATCGAGGAGTTCTACGGGATCTCGGTGGCGAGCCAGTACCTCAACGAGGGGAACCTGGACTTCGCCAAGCAGGTCCTGATGAACAGCATGGACCCCAAGCAGGCCGAGCGGGTGCTCCAGCAGATCCAGACGCAGGTGCAGAAGACGCCGTTCTCGTTCCTTCAGCGGGCGGAGAGCGAGAACCTGCTGACCTTCATCCAGGACGAGCACCCGCAGACGATCGCGTTGATCCTGTGTCACCTGGCGCACCACAAGGCGTCGGAGATCCTGGTCGGGCTTCCGCTCGCCAAGCAGCTCGAGGTGATCAAGCGGATCGCGAACATGGAGCAGACGAACCCCGAGGTGATCCGCGAGGTCGAGCGGGGGCTGGAGAGCCGGCTCTCGAGCATGCTGATGCAGAGCATGGAGAAGGCGGGCGGCGTGCCGACCGTGGCCGAGGTGCTGAATCTCGTCGATCGGGCGACGGAGAAGGCGATCATGGAGGGGCTGGAGAGCGACGACCCCGACCTGGTCGAGGACATCCGCCGGCTGATGTTCGTCTTCGAGGACATCATGCTCGTCAATGACAAGGGCATCCAGGCGGTGCTCAAGGAGGTCGAGAACGACGAGCTGGCGATCGCGCTCAAGACCGCGAGCGAGGACCTGAAGTCGAAGATCTTCACGAACATGTCCGAGCGCGCGGCGGCGATGATCAAGGAGGACATGGAGTTCATGGGCCCGGTGCGGGTCAGCGATGTCGAGGCGGCGCAGCAGCGGATCGTCGACATCGTGCGCCGCCTCGAGGAGTCGGGCGATGTCGTGATCCAGGGCCGCGGCGGCGATTCGGACCTGGTGGTCTGACCGGGGGGCGGGATGGCGCTGATCAAGCAGGCGGAGGCGGGCCACCTCGCGAAGAACGCGGTCGCGCTGCATCTGGGCGATCTCAGCCGGGAAGGGGCGGGGATCGTGGCCCGGGCGCGGGAGGAGGCGGCGTCGATCCTCGCCGCGGCCAACGCGGAGCGGGGTCGGCTTCTTGCCGACGGCGCCGAGCGGGGGCACGCCGAGGGCTTTGCGCGGGGGCTGGCCGAGGGGCGGGCGAAGGGGCACGAGGACGGGCGGTCGAGCGCGCTTGCGGAGGGCTCGGCGGAGTTGGCGGCGCTGCTTGAGGCGTGGGGGCAGGCGCTCGCGCGGTTCGAGGGCGAGCGTGAGCGGATGATCGCCGAGGCGAAGGCGGACATCGTCCGGCTCGCCGCGGTGTTCGCAGAGCGGGTGACCAAGCGCGTGGTGGAATTGGACCCCGGGGTGGTGGCGGATCAGATGGAGGCGGCGCTGCGGGCGGCGGTGAGGCCGACACGCGCGGTCTTCAGCGTTCATCCCGAGGACGAGTCGCAGGCACGCCGCGCCCTGCCCGGGCTGCTCGCGAGGGTGGGGTCGACCGAGCACGCCGAGCTCCTTGCCGATGCCTCGGTGGGGCGGGGCTCGTGCGTGCTCAGTCTGCCGGGCGGCGGGGTGATCGACGCGTCGTTGTCGACGCAGATCGACCGGCTGGTGGAGGCGCTGGTGCCCGGGCGGGGCGGAGGGGGCGAAGGGCCGTGACGGTGCTTGCGGGCGAGATCGCGGCGCTGCGGGAGGCCGAGCCCTTCGGGATCTCGGGGCGCGTGGAGTCGCTGCGTGGGCTGACGGTGTTGGTCGATGAGCTGCCGGCGCCGGTCGGGGCGCTGGTGGAGATCGACGGGGCGACGCTCGGCGAGGTCACCGGGTTCGCGGGGGGGCGCTCGGTGGTGATGACCTACGGCGGGCTCGCGGGTGTTCGTCCCGGGCAGGCGGTCCGCCTGCGCCAGCCGAACCCGACCGCGCCGGTCGGCAAAGCGATGCTGGGGCGTGTCCTGAACGGGCTGGGCGACCCGATCGACGGGGCCGGCCCGGTGCGGGACTGCGTGCGTCGTGCGCTCGCGCCGGCGCCGATCGCGGCGATGCGGCGCTCGCGGATCGCGCAGCCGCTGCGGACGGGGGTGCGCTCGATCGACCTGATGACGCCGGTGGGCAAGGGGCAGCGGCTGGGGATCTTCGCGGGCCCGGGCGTGGGCAAGAGCACGCTGCTGGGGCAGATCGCGCGGGGGACCTCGGCGGATGTGAGCGTGATCGCGCTGATCGGCGAGCGGGGCCGCGAGGTGCGCGAGTTCATCGAGGAGAGCCTGGGGGACGAGGGGCGTCAGCGGTCGGTGGTGGTGGTCGCGACGGGCGACGAATCGCCGCTGCTGCGGCTGCGGGCGGCGAGGCTCGCGTGCGCCGCGGCGGAGCACTTCCGCGACCAGGGTTTTGATGTCATGCTGATGATGGACTCGGTGACGCGGTTCGCGCACGCGCAGCGTCAGGTCGGGCTCAGCGTGGGCGAGCCCCCGTCGACGCGGGGCTACACGCCGAGCGTGTTCGCGGAGATGCCCCTGCTGCTGGAGCGGGCGGGGGTGATCGACGGGGGGCGGGGCTCGGTCACCGGGCTATACACGATCCTCGTCGAGGGCGACGACATGACCGAGCCCGTGGCGGACGCGGCCCGGGGGATCCTCGACGGGCATGTGATCCTGGAACGCAAGCTCGCGCAGAAGGGGCACTTCCCCGCGGTCGATGTGCTCGACTCGGTCAGCCGCGTCGCCGAGGCGATCTGCGACCGGACGCACACCGCGGCGGCGAGGCAGATCGTGCGCATGATGGCGCTGTACCGCGAGGTCGAGGAGTTGGTGCAGATCGGCGCGTACGCCCGGGGGTCGGACGCGGAGACCGATGTCGCGATCGACTTCGCGCCGGCCATCAACGACCTGCTCCGCCAGGGGCGGGACGAGCCCGCGCCCTTCGAGGCGAGCCGGGAGCTGCTCATCAAGATCGCGATGCAGACGGGCGAGGAAGTGCAGCGGCGACGGCAGGACGGGCAGGCCGCGGCCCGGGCCGGCCGGGGTGAGAGGAGGCGGTGATGGCGGTGTTCGAGTTCGAACTCGAGGCCCTTCTCCGCAAGAGGCTGCACGAGGAGCGCGAGCAGATGACCCGCGTGGCGGAGATCGAGCGCGAGCGGCTCGCGATCGAGGCCGAGATCAGGCGGTACCAGGAGGCGATCGTCGAGGAGAAGCAGGACCTGGCCGAGCGGCTCGGGGCCGAGCGGGCGGGCGTCGGTGTCCCGGTCGATCTGCGGGCGGTCCGCGTGCAGGCGAACGCGTCGCTGCACCTGATCAGCCGGGCCCAGCGGGCGGTGATCCGCCTCAAGGGCGTCTACGGGAGGCTCGACGCGGCCCGGGTCGAACTGCTGGGGCGCACGACGAGACGGCGCGCGATCGAACTCCTCAAGGAGAAGCGCCTGGAGGAATGGCGACGCGACCAGATGCGGCGTGAACAGGCCGATCTGGACGAGATCGTCGTCCTGCGGCACGGGCGGGAGGCGCACGCATGAAAGCGGCATGGAATGTCATCACGGGCGTGGCGCTGGCGAACCTGATCGCGATCGTCGGGTTCGTCTGGTGGCTGCATTTCTCGGGGCGGATCGACGCCGAGCGGGTTCAGGCCATCCGGGCGATGCTGGGGGAGACGATCGCCGAGCAGGCGGCGCGCGAGTCCGCCGAGGCGCAGCAGCGTGAGGCCGACGCCTCCCGCGAGGCGGAGATCGCGCTGATGTCCCAGCCCCCGGTCACGGCGTCGGAGGAGCTGAGCCTTCGGGTCGAGACCTCGGCGATCGACCTGCAGCGGCTCGAGCGGCTCAAGCGCGAGGTGAAGAACCTGACGGAGACGCTCAGCCGTGAGCGTCGCCGGCTGGACGAGGAGCGGCAGGCCTTCGAATTGGAGCGGGACGCGTTCAAGGCGATGCGTGAGGAGATCGCCCGGATCGAGGGGGACGAGCAGTTCTCCAGGGCGGTGGGGGTGCTCGAGACGCTCAAGTCCGCCGAGGCGAAGCAGACGCTGGTCGAACTGCTTGACGAGAACCGCGAGCAGGTGGTGTCCTACCTGAACGCGATGAAGCCGAGGCAGCGGACCAAGATCCTGGACGAGTTCATCGCGGACGGGCAGCCCGATGTGGCAGCCGAGTTGCTAGAGGCCATCAGGCTTCGGGGTCTTGAGGCCCCGACGAACTGAGAGGCTCCGTCCTTGCGCGTCGTCCCGGTGAATCCTGCCCAGAGCCCCGCGGGGGCTGCGCCCGCTTGGCAGCGGGCCGACTCGGCGGCGGCCTTCATGAACCTCCTGGGGGCGTTCTCTTCACAGGAACCCGGGCCCGATGGGGCGCGGTCGCGGGCGGAGCGCCGGATGGCCGACCCCCTCGCCCACGCGACGGAGCAGGCCTACTCGGGGCCCTCCCTGACTGAAGCGCCGGCCGCACGCCCCGAACCCGACCGACCCCGGGTCTCGTCGGCGCCGGCCGCGCAGGATCCCCAAGACACACGGATCGCTCAGGAAACGAAGAGCCCTGAATCGCGGCCGGCGCGCGCGCCTCGGGAGGGTGTCGCTGGGGCGAACGCCACGGCCCGGGCGGAAAGGCCGGCTCCTGAGGCCATCAAGCCGGTTGGCGAGAGCGCACGGCCATCCTCCGCATCGCCGACGGCGGCGGCGATACCGGAGACCGGGGGCGCCGCCACGCGGAGCGCGGAGCCCGCGTCGAACGCCGCTGCGGGCGCGGTCAAGGCGGTGGGGCCGACGGCGAGTGGGCCCGGTAGCGGATCGGCGTCCGGATTCGCGTGGCTCGGGGCCCAGGCCCGCGCGGCGCGGGCGCAGATCGGCGGCGCACAGCCCGCGCCCACGAAACCGCCGATTCTGCGCGGTGAGCAGCCGGAGATTGCGCCGCAGGTCGCCAAGGGTCTCGCGACGCTGCTTGGGCGCGGCGGGGGGAGCGTGCAAATCTCGCTCAACCCGGAGTCGCTGGGGCGGGTGCGTGTGGACCTGAACATCCATGAAGGCGTGGTGAGCGCACGGATCGAGGCCGAGCAGGAACAGGCACGCGAGTTGCTGAATCAGAATCTAGACCGTCTGCGCGCGATGCTGGAGCAACGCGGGCTGAGGGTGGAGAAGTTGGAGATCGCGTCCTCGGCGGGCGAGCGGGATGCTCAGACCGACGCGGACGAACGCCCCGGGGGCTGGCGGATGCCGGCTCAGGATTCTCCCGGCGGCGGCGGCAGGGAGGCCGCGGACGGACGGTCGCCGTGGAACGGCGACCAGGGACGGGCGTGGGCAGGGATGCCCGATCGGCGTGCGGAGCCGCGCCGGCCCGGAGGTGAGCTCGATCCGGCGGAGCCCGGGTGGATGCCGATGAGTGGACCGATGGACCCTCTGCCCCTGCGGAGCGCGGGCGCGGTGTCGATCCGTCTGGACACGGTGGCGTGAGGCGCCGGGGCTGACCCGCGCGGCCGCGCCGATCGGAGGCCCGAGCCATGAGCGCGATCGGTACACCCAGCACGCTGGGGGCGCCCTCGGTGCGCGAACCCACGCAGGGGTTCTCGCAGATCAGTTCGAACGAGTTCCTCAGCATCATTCTGAGTGAGCTCACGAGCCAGGACCCGCTCGAGCCGAACGACACGGAACAACTGCTGGGTCAGATCTCGACGATCCGGTCGATCGAGTCGGACGAGTCGATGCTCGAGTCGCTGGATTCGATGATCGAGTCGAACGAGTTCGCGTCGGCGGCGAACCTGATCGGGACGCTCGTGAGCGGGCGGACGGCCGACGGTGAACGCCGGATCGATGTGGTGCTCTCGGTGAGCCGGACGAGCGAGGGGCCCGTGCTGAACCTGTTCGACGGTTCGCGCGTGCCGTTCGACCGGGTGGACGAGGTGGTGGCGCCCCTGACGCCCGATGAGGACCCCGACGAGACGGAGGAGACGCCGTGACGCTCGGGGCGGGGGCGCTGCTGAAGCTGCTGGGCTCGGGCGCGGGCCTCGCGGCCCGGGCGTTCGGGGGCGGGGCGCAGGCGCCGATCGAGGGCGCGTCGTTCGCCGAATTGCTCGAGCGGGCGTCACGCGGGACGCTCCGGGCGAGCGAGCCCGTGCGGATCGAGGCGGGCGCCGGGGTCAGCCTCACCAACGAGCAGATGACCCGCGTCGGCGAGGCGGCGTCGAGGCTGGAGGCGGCGGGGGCCTCGCGCGGCGTGATCCTCGTGGACGACCTGGCGCTCGAGTTCGATGTCCTGACGCGCACCATCACGGGGACCGTCGACCTCTCGAACGGGCGGGCGGCGGTGAACATCGACGCGGTGGTCCGGGCGGCGGCGCCGGGCGGGGGCGCGGCGGCGGCGACGCTGCCGGCGTCGGTCACGGACAACGCCTCGCTGCTCGCGGCGTTGGCGGGTCGGGGAGCGGACGCCGCGGCCTGAGCCGGGCGTGAGGAGGGAGCGAACCCATGGCGTCCACCACCGCGTTCTTCACCGGGCTCAGCGGGCTCTCGGCGCACGCGAGAAGGCTCGATGTCATCGGCAACAACATCGCCAATGTCAACACGACCGCGTACAAGTCCACGCGGCTGAACCTCGAGACGCGTTTTCCCCGCAACTTCAGCCCGGGCTCGCCCCCCGGCGACGCGATCGGGGGAACCAACCCTTACCAGGTCGGGCTCGGCGTGGGCATCAGCGGGACGCAGCGGAACCACAGCGTCGGGTCCATCACGCCGACGGGCGACCAACGGGATCTGGCGATCGACGGCGACGGGTTCTTCATCGTCGAGCGGAGCGGCGAGCAGTTCTACACCCGCAACGGCGCGTTCCGGCAGGACGCCGACGACAATCTCGTCACCATCAACGGGGAGCGTGTGCTCGGGTTCGGGGTCGATGACGACTTCAACATCGTCGAGGGCGCGCTCACCATGCTGAGCATCCCCATCGGCAGGCTCAGGATCGCCGAGCCCACCACGATCGTCCACGCCGCCGGAAACCTGAACGCCGGGGGCGATGTCGCCGAGGCCGGCAGCGTCACTCGCCTGCTCGGCACCGCGACCGAGGGGCTGCGCACGCTCACGGGCGGGTTCGCGGCCTCGACGACCGCGTTGACCGCCCTGGCCGACCCGGACTCGGCCGGCGCGCTCTTCACCGCGGGGCAGGTGATCCGCCTGGACGGGGCGACCCGGGGTGGCTCGCAGGTCCCGGTCGTGGAGTTCGAGGTCTGCGCGGGCAGCACCGTCGCGCAGCTCCTTTCTTTCCTGAACACTTTTTTTTTTATTGATTCGTCGACCACCGAGAAC
>DAINDF010000006.1:0-210470 GCA_036732005.1 Phycisphaerales bacterium | reverse complement strand
GACACCCGCGAGCCCCCGTCCCAGCGAACCCCGTACATCCCGCTCCACCGGACCAGGTTCATCCACCGCCAAACCCGGCCGTCCCAGGGCGCCTCGCCCGACAGCACACGCCCGCACAGGGCCCTGGCCGCCGCCGCGTCGACCGCGCCGATCGCCTCCGATTCGCCCTCGCCCAAGACCCCGAGGCACCACGCACGCATCCCGCGCAGCCAGATCCGCTCCGGCGTCGCAAAGCCCACCTTGTCCCGCCGATCCAGGATCGCGTCCGGCACGATCCCCCGCATCGCCGCCTTGAACACGCGCTTCGTCTCCCCCGTCGGCCCCAGGACGAATTCCTCGGGCAGCGAGAACACCAGATCCGCGAAGGACCTCGTCAGGAACGGCACCCGGCTCTCGATCGACGACGCCATCGAGTTCCGATCCTCGAACCGCAGCAACGCCGGCAGGCTCAGACGCACGAACGAGTCGTGCAGATCCGCCCGCAGCAGGTCACGGGTGCCCCCCGGCATCGCCAGCCGACCCACCACGCCGCGCTCCGCGAACCACCCCGTCCGCAGCCAGTCCCGCCCACGCAGCCGCCGGCGCGAGAGCGAGGTCCCCAGCACCACCGGCTTGCCGAGCAACCAGAGCGCGCGCACGAACGCGTGCGCCGCGTCGCCCCCCGGCCAGCGCCGCGACGCGCTCAGCAGCCGTCCCGCCGACACCAGGTCCCCGCGCCCGAGCAGCGACGCCACCCGCGCCGCCGTGTACGGGCGGTACCCCGCCAGCATCTCGTCCGCCCCCTGCCCCCCGAGCATCACCTTCAGGCCCCGCGCCCGCGCCTCCCGGTACACACGCCACTGCGCGTACACGCTCGTCCCCCCGAAAGGCTCGTCCTGCGCCGCGATCATCGCGTCGATGTCGCCCGCCAGATCCGCCGCGCGCGGCCTCACCTTGCTCACCACCGCCCCCGCCGCCGAGGCGGCCAGGTCGACCCACCGCTCCTCGTTGATCGCCTCGTCCTCCTCGGCGATGTGGCTCACGCAGTGGATCTCCAGCCCCTCGCCCCCGACCCGGCGCAGCCCCGCCACGATCGCCGACGAATCCACCCCGCCGCTGAGCCCGCACCCGACTCGGACATCGCTCCGCAGGTGCAGCCCGAGATTCTCCAGGAACCCATCGCGCACACGCCGCGCCGCCTCGTCGAACCCCATCCCCGAGACCGCCCCGAGCGACACCGAGCCCCACGCCCGCGAGCTGCCGAGAATCCGTCCCTGCCGGTCCACCCGGAGCAGGTGCCCCGGCATCACCCGCCGGATCTTCGCGAAGAAACTCCGCTCCGTGTGGTCCACCAGGTTCCACGCCAGGTAGTCGTACACCGCCTGCCCGTCCGCCTCGCGGTCGACCTCGGGCAATTCCAGCAGCCCCTTGATCTCCGACGCGAACGCCAGCCCGTGCGCACACGCCGCGTAGAAGAGCGGCTTGATCCCGAAGAGGTCGCGCACCAGCGTCGTCTCGCCCGTCCGGGCGTCGTGCACCGCGAACGCGAACATCCCCACCAGCCGCGACAGGCACGCCTCGCCCCACCGGGCCCACGCGTACAGCAGCACCTCCGTGTCCCCGTGCGAGCGGAACGAGACCCCCTCCCGCTCGAGCTCGGCCCGCAACTCCAGGTAGTTGTAGATCTCCCCGTTGTACACCAGGTGGTGCCGGCCGTCGGGCGTCGACATCGGCTGCCGACCCGCCGCCGACAGGTCGAGCACCGAGAGCCGCCGGTGAACCAGCACGCCCCACGCCCCCCCGGCGTCGGCGGGCCCGGGCCCCAGCCAGAGCACCCCGTCGTCGTCCGGCCCGCGGTGGGCGATCGCCCGCGAGACCGCGTCCACGCGCGACGCCGATCGCGCGACCCACGACCCGCCCAGGATGCCCGCGATCCCGCACATGATTGCTCACGCCGAAGCGCGCACGACCTCCTCGTACACCGACAGCAGCACCGGCCGATCGACATGCTCCCAGTTCAGGGCCCGCGCCGCGAACCGGGCCCGCCCGCCCTCGGCGCGCGCACGCACGCCGCCGTCTTCGATCCGCTCCCGGATCGCCGCCGCGAGCGCCGCCCGGTCGCCGGGGGGCACCACCGCGCCGCACCCGTGCTCGCGCACGAACGCCGCCTTCGGCCCCTGATCGGTCACCACCAGCGCATTGCCCGCGGTGGCGTACTCCAGCAACTTCACCGGCCGGCCCTCGAAGAACGACACCCGCTCGAACGGCACCACCCCGATCGAGCATTCGCCCAGCAACGCGAAGACCTCGTCCCGGCTGATCCGCCCGTGGTAGCGGATCCGGTCCGGGTGGGCCCGCGTCGCCGAGGCGATCCTCGCGCCCGCCGCCTCGTCCAGCACCCGCCCCGCGAGGTCGAGCCGTGCATCCACCCCGTCGGCGAGGAGCGACTCCACCGCGTCGATCAGGCAGGGGATCCCGCGGGGCTCGCTCAGGCCCCCGACATACACGACGCGGCCCGGGTCGCGCGCGGGGGGGAGGCGATCATCGGGGATGTCCTCGCAGGCGTTGCTCACCACGCTCGTGCGCGCGCCGAGGCGCTCGTAGCGGCCCCGCAACTCCTCGTTGACCGTGATGACATGCCCTGCGACCCTCGCCGCGACGCGGTCCAGCAGCCCCGTGAACCCGCGGATCACCAGGCGCCGCACGCCCCGGCCGTGGTGGCTGCGGAGCGCGGGGTAATCCTCGTGGGCGTCGAAGATGAGCGAGCGGCGGTCGCACCACCGGAACAGCCACGCCGCGACCGCGGACTCGGGCTCGTGCACATGCACGATCCGGGGCCCGGGGAGGGAACGCACCACGCGGTTGGCGGCCATCCAGTTCCGCCAGAGGCGGACGGGGCTGCGGTACCAGGGCAGTTCCTTCCAGGTGAGCCCGGCGCCGCTCGCGCCGATCCAGGCGGGGTCGAACGCGGGGGGCGCCGCGAGCGTGACCTCCCCGTAGACCTCGCGGAGGGCGCGGATTTCCTTGGAGTACACCCGCGCATCGTCGGCGGGGTGGTCCATGGTGAGGTGCACGATTCGGAGGGGCGCGGGCGGCATGGGTCGTTCGAAGTCTATCGGGGCCCGACGCCCCCGGACCCCGCGACCCACGCCACCCCCGCCGAGGCCCGCATCCGCCCGGGCGTCCAACGGAGCGCTCCAGCCCGCAGCGCCGGGGGGTCGGCCAGCACGGGGCTCTTGAGCTTCGCGAACCCGTTCGCCTCGCCCGCCCCGGCCCAGAGCCCGGGCTCGGCCGCCCAGGCCAGCGCTTCCTGCGCGTTCCCGACATCGCCCGCGACGCCGTTGCCGAGCACCACGCCCAGGCCGTGGGCGCGCGCCCGCCGGGCGAGCGCCAGCAGTTCCGCTCGGCCGCGCACTTTGCACAACTTGAGCTTGATGAGGGCGGCCCCGACCTCCGCGGCGCGGTCGATGTCGCGCCCGTCGAAGATGGCCTCGTCGAGCATGAGGGGGACGGAGCTCGACGCCGCGAGCCGGCGCGACGCCTCCCACTCGTCGATCCCGAGGGGCTGCTCGACGAGTTCGACGCCCGCGAGCCCCTCGATCGACGCCATGAACCGGGCCGCCTGGGCCTCGGTGTACGCCTGGTTGGCGTCAAATCGAAAGAGCACGCCCGGC
Organism: Phycisphaerales bacterium; assembly: GCA_036732005.1. Taxonomy (GTDB): domain Bacteria; phylum Planctomycetota; class Phycisphaerae; order Phycisphaerales; family UBA1924; genus UBA1926. The sequence goes on along the minus strand of DAINDF010000006.1, from coordinate 206,817 downwards.
ACGGCCTCGAGGAGCGCCCGGGCCGAGGCGATGTCCGATTCGACCTCCCGCCCGATTTTGACCTTGATCGTGCCGAACCCCTCCGCGGCGATCTCCCGGGCCCGGCGCACGCACGCCGCCGGGTCCCCGGCGGAGAGGATGCCGACCTGGGGCCACTCGATCGCTGGTCCGGAGATCGAACTGCTCGCGTCCTCGATCGCGGACATCACCGCGGCGCGGGCGAAGGGTGCGTCGGCCAGCTCGCGGGCCGCTACTTCGAGCGCTTCGTCGCAATGCACCCCGGCCAGGCGGGGGACCACCCGCGCCAGCGAGGCGGCGACATCGTCGTCGGTCTCCTCGCCGTAGCCCGGGAGCGCGACGGCCTCCCCGAGCCCGACGCCGGCGTCGGTCGTGATCTCGACCAGGCGGACGGCGAAGGACTCGAGCGTGACGAAGGAGAGGGCGTAGGGGCGTACGAGGGGGACACGCACCACCCCAGCCCGGGCACGGTCGATCTTCAAGGCCTCCACCTCACGGGCCGACGGAGGAGAAGGTCAGGCGGACCGCCGCCTCGTTGCTCGCCCGGTCGGCGCGGTCGGCGGCCATCCGCTCGCGCCGCGCCAGGGTCTCCTTCTCCTTGTCCTTCTCGGCGCTGAGCACATAGCCGACGGGGTTGTAGCGGACCATCTCCGCGTGCTCGGCGGCGTTGATGAGCCGGCCCGTGGCGAGTCGCTTGCCCTCCTCGACGAACCTGAGCCACCGCTCGGTGAGCTCGGTCTCGTTGAGCAGCACGCCCCCGTGGATGTGCCCGATCATCGGACGCAGCATCACCATGTGGTGACGCAGCGTCGAGGTCAGCATCCGCAAGGGCAGGCTGTCGTTGACGCCGACTTCTTCGAACACCAGCGGCGCCGTGAGCAGATCGGTGAAGAGGTAATCACCCCGGCGGAGGTACCGCGTCCGCTCCATGAACTGCTGGTACATCGAGTTGAGGCCCGTGCGGTCGCGCGGCGCCAGCCCGACGGGCACGATCGCGTCCAGCCCCACGAAGGCCTCGTGGTTCTGCAGCAGGTAATCGCCCTTCTTCTTGATGATGCACCGGTACTTGCGGTCGACATCGACCTCCGTCGGGCAGATGTCGCACGCGATGCAGCGGGTCACATCGGCCTCGGAGCTGTCGAAGATCGTCGCCTCGATCTGCCCGCCCGCCGCCTCGACCAGCCGCTCGATCTGCCCCTGGCAGTACCCGTCGCGGTCCTGCAGCAGCCAGAACCCGACGCGGAGCTTGTCCTCGAACGCCGCGCCCTGGGCCTTCTGCATCTGCCACGAGACGCGGGCGATCCGCCGGCCCGCGCCCATCGAGGTGTTCAGCCCGTAGTCGTCCTTCCACGCCGTCCCGACATCGCCCGCGTGCACCGTCCCGCCGTACTGGCTCGTGGTCTCCGAGTCGTTGCCGACCGCGAGCATCCCGCAGTTGAGCATGTCGACGATCTGGTAGATCAGCGCGGTCTCCTGCCCGCCGTTGCGCTTCGCCCCGACCGCGACGCCCGCGTAGACCTTGCCCCGGATCGCCTCGGCCATCGCGGCGTCGCCCTGGAAGAGCTCGATCAGCGACGCCGAGAGCGACCCGCGATCGCCGAAGTAGACCGGGGTGGCCAGGATGATCGCGTCCGCCCACTCGAGCTTCGCCCGGAGGTCGTCCTGGCGGACGATCCCGCCCGCGGGCGGGAAATGATCGACCAGAGAGACCCAGTCGATCTCGCAGCCCAGCTTGTGCGACGCCCACAGCGCCGCCGCAAGCCCGACCTCCGAGTTCGACAGGCCCTTCTTGCCGACCTCCTTCTTGAGGTTGGCGTAGATCTCGTCGAACGGCTTGCCGTCCGCCCGGCCCGCGTGCACGAAGTTCTCGAGGTGCGCCAGGCTCTCCACCTTGAGGAAGGCCTTGAGCGACTCCTCGTTCTCGATCTCACGCAGCTGCCGCGCCAGCTCGGCGCTCCCGTCCGCCCAGCGGCCCGCCCGCAGGCTGGCGCACAACCCAAGCACCTTCGGCGCGTTCGGCGACATGCTCACGGCTCACTCCTTCTCACGCCCGCCGTCCGCGGCGCGTGCGCATGAATCCCGCACTCCAGCTTCGGCATGCTGTTCCATCGCCCCGCCCGCTCCGACTCGCCCGGCGCGACCGGTGAGGTGCAGGGCACGCACCCGATGCTCGGATACCCCTCGTCGTGGAGCGGATTGTAGGGCAGGCCCCGGGCCCGCACATACTCCCAACAACGCTCCCGCGTCCAGTCCGCCATCGGGTAGATCTTGATCGTCCCCCTGCCGTCGAGTTCGACCGGCGAGACGCCCGACCGCGTGGCCGACTGATCTCGCCGCAGCGCGCTCAGCCAGGCCTTCTTGGTCCGCAGGACCCGGAGCAGGGGCTCGACCTTGCGGTGGTGGCAGCACAGGTCGGGGTTGGTCTCCCAGGCCCGCGGGCCGATGAGGCCCTCGATCTGCTCGTCGCTGAACGCGGGTCGGAGCACCTCGAACCGGATGCCCCAGTCGCCCTCGAGGCGGTCCTTCAACTCCAGCGTCTGCTCGAAGTGCTTGCCGGTGTCGATGAAATAGACCGTCAGGTCGTCGACAAGCCGGCGCAGGTGGTCCATCAGGACGATGCCGCTGTAGCCCAGCGCGGTCATCACGCCGAGGCCGTCGCCGAAGGTCTTGACCGACCAGCGGAGGATCGACTCGATGTCCTCGCCCTCGAGCCGGTCCGAGGCCTCGTCGACCCAGAGGGCGACATCCTCCTCGAACCGCTGAAGCCCCTTGATCTCGATCGCCGAACCGTTCCCCTCGGCCGCGTCATGCCCGGGCATAAGCGCCCTCCCCACTTCGGCGAGCGCTCCTGCACGCCGGAATCGGACCCGTGCGGGCAGTATACTCCCGGCGCATCCGGCCCGGCGGCGCGACGGACGCACGCCCCGTGGCGCGGGCTCGACGGCGCCCCGCCGCGGGCTACGCTAGGTCAACACAGTCGGCGGTGCGCCGCGCGCGCCGGATCGGGAGAACCTGACATGTCCAGCACGACACACGCGCCCCGCATCGCGGTCCTCGGCTGCGGCGGATGGGGTCGCAACATCGTCCGCACGCTCGCGAAGGTTCACGGCGTCGCCGCGGTGGTGGACCCCTCCGAGGCCGGACGCAAGGCCGCGGCGGAACTCGCCCCGGGGGCCGCGGTGCACGCGACGCCCGACGCGGTGTTCAACGACCCGACGATCGACGGCGTGATGATCGCGACGCCCGCGGAGACGCACTACGAGCTCGCCCGCCGGGCGCTCGCCTCCGGCAAGCATGTCTTCGCAGAGAAGCCGCTGACGATCAATGTCGCGCACGCCCGCGACCTGATCGCCCGGGCCGACAGCGCGGAGCGGGTGCTGATGGTGGGCCACCTGCTCGAGTACCACCCCGCGATCCTCAAGCTCCGCGAGATGATCGACTCGGGCGAACTGGGGCGCATCCGCTATGTCATCTCCAACCGGCTCAACCTGGGCAAGATCCGCACCGAGGAGAACGCCCTCTGGTCGTTCGCCCCGCACGACATCGCGGTCATCCTGAGGCTCGTCGGGGCCGACCCCATCCAGGTCGTCTGCACCGGCGGGGGCTATGTCAGCCCCAACATCGCCGATGTGACCGTCACCCAGCTGCTCTTCGCCGACGGCGTCCGCGCCCATGTCTTCGTCTCCTGGCTCCACCCCTTCAAGGAGCAGAAGCTCGTCGTCATCGGGTCGGAGAAGATGGCCTCGTTCGACGATGTCAACAAGGAGCTCGTCATCCACAACCAGCGCGTCGACTGGAAGGACGGCCAGCCCGTGCCCGTCAAGGGCGAGGGCGCCCGGATCGACTTCGGGGGCGACATGCCCCTCGACGCCGAGGTGCTCCACTTCGTCAACGCCGTCCGCGAGGGCGTGACCCCGCGCACCGACGGGCGCAGCGGGCTGCGCGTGCTCTCGATCCTGCACGACGCGCAGCGTTCGCTGCTCCTCAACGGGTCGCCCGTCAACACCGACGCGACCCCGATCCGCCACATCCCGGAGGGCGCCCCCATCGCGGGCCTCGCCTCCGAACGCACCAACCAGGCCCTCGTTTGAGCCCGCCGCACCCACACCACCGGACCAGCACACCCATGAACGACCCACGCTTCCCCGGCGTCAAGATCCACCCCACCGCCTGCGTCGATGAGGGCTGCACCATCGGCGAGGGATCGAGCATCTGGCACTACTCCCATGTCATGCCCAACTGCACCATCGGGCGCAAGGTCAACATGGGCCAGAATGTCGTCGTCTCCCCCGAGGTCACCATCGGCAACGGGTGCAAGATCCAGAACAATGTCAGCCTCTACACAGGCGTCGTCCTCGAGGACTATGTCTTCTGCGGGCCCTCGATGGTCTTCACCAATGTCATCAACCCCCGCTGCGAGATCCCGCGGCGTGACGAGTACAAGCAGACCCTCGTCAAGCGCGGCGCCAGCATGGGCGCCAACTCGACCATCGTCTGCGGCAACACCATCGGGCGTTTCGCCTTCATCGGCGCGGGCGCCGTCGTCACCAGGGATGTCCCCGACTACGCCCTGATGGTCGGCGTCCCCGCCCGTCGCAAGGGCTGGGCCTGCCGCTGCGGCAATGTCCTCCCCCATCCCAATGCAGCGGGCGAGATCGCCTGCTCCTGCGGCAACACCTACCGCGAGCACGAGAGCCCGGGCGCGGGCGTTGAGCTCCGCCCCGTCCGCGAGACCGACCCGACGGCCTGATTAGGCCCCGGGGCGGCCCACCGAGCATGCGCCGCAGGCCGAGGCTCTACAACTGCACCTTGCGGTTGTAGATGTACCACTCCAGCATGAGCACGCCCAGTGCCGCGAGCAGCAGCCAGCGCCACGCCCGCCGCGCCGCCGACTCCCGGACGCTCGACGCGGACACGACCCGCGACGCGAGGGCCACGCTGTCCGCGGGCGCGATGTCCGATTCCGCCGGGTCGAGCAGGTTCGACGCAACGAACCGCGTCGCCCGCCCGCCGTCTACGACATCGGCCGGGCCCGCCTCCCCCGACCAGCGCAGCGCGTGCAGCCCGACCCGCCGGACCGGGCCCCACGAGACCCGCCCGTCGGGCGCGGGCGCGAGCGTCGCCCGACCGCCACCCGGCGACTCCAGCGCCACCTCCCCGACCCCCCGCGGCACCCGCTGCGTCAGGATCTCCCCGGGGCGCAGCGACAGCCCCTCGCCCGCGCCGCTGGCACGCGCATCCAACGCGTCGATCGCCGACGCGAGGAAGACCACGAACCCGACATCGAACGGCCAGTTGCTCTCCGCGACATCGAACAGCACCGCGATCGCCCTGCTCTCCGGCGTGACGAACTCCACGATCCCGGGGCCCGCGGGCGTCTCCGCCAGCACGATCGCCGCGCTCGCATCGGGCACTTCGATCCGCCTCGCCCCGCCGATCCGCACCGGGTCGAGCGTCAGCCCGCGCAGCGCCGGGTGATCGCGTCGCCAGTCGATGAACGGCGCGAACCCCGCCTCGCCCAGATCGACCAGCCCCTCTTCCGAGCCCGGCACCGCCCCCAGGATCAGCCACCGACCCGGCGCCAGGGCCCGCCCCTCGGGCGTCCCCGGCGGCAGCAGCCCGTCCAGCACAACGACATCGAACCGGTCCGCCCGCCCGTCCGCCCGCTCGGCCTCGAACTCCGCGGGCGTGAGCGTCGCCAATTCCGCAAGTGGCAGCCCCGCCAGCGCCTCGGCCAGGAACAGGTTCCCCTCCGTCACCACCGCGACCCGCGTCTGCGTCGCCGGCGGGATGACCAGGAACCCCTCGTCGTCAGCCGGCAACTCGTCGCGCGGCGTGCGCACACGCACCGTCGCGATCGCCCCCAGCGGCGTGGTCAATTCGAACACCACCCCGCCCCGCCCGGGCTCCGCCCGCGCCGCGATCTGCTCGCCGTCGCCCGACTCGACCACGCCCGCCGGGGCGGATGACGCCGGGAGCGTCACGCCCCGGATCGCCGCGGGCGTGCCGTCGAGCAGAAGTTCCACCTCGGCCTGCGCCGGCGCCGGCGAGGCGTTCTGCATCCCCACGAAGATCGAGAGTTCCTCGGGCCGGTCGTACGCCCGCTCGGCCCGGAGCCCCGTGATCCCCACATTCGCCGACTCGGGCGACCCGACCGCGTGGTACACCACGCTGTCGCCCGATCCGGGAAGGAACGCGTCGAGGTCCTCGAGCCGGCCGTCCGTGAAAAGGTGGAACGCCTGCGCCGGCCCCGCGAGCGCCGCCGGCTCGGCGTCTGGATCCGCGGGGTTCTCCCCCGTCCGCCCCGTGGCGCGCGGGCGGTGCGCCTGCGCCAGTTGGAACGCCTCGCGGATCGAGCCCGGCGCCTCGCTCGGCTCGATCGACTCGATCGCCGCACGCAGCCGCGCCTTGTCGGGCGTGAACCGCTGCACGACCTCGGCGGTGGAATCGAACGCGATGACCATCGCCTCGTGCGCGTCGGCCCCGAAGAGGTCCCCCTCGGCGAGGGTGTCGACCTGCTCGATCGCCGCCCGCTTGGCCGCCTCGAGCCGGGTGAGCCCGTCCTCCCCGCCGTCGGTCGCGCCCATGCTCGCCGAGCGGTCGATCATGAAGACATGCCGGGTCGTGGCCGAGTCGCCCGCCTTCCACTCGGGCTGGGCGATCGCGAACAACGCCGCGGCCAGCGCGAGCAGCTGGAGCACGAGCAGGATGTTGCGTCGGAGCCTCTGGAACGGGGCGTTGGCCTGGAGATCCTGGATCGCCTTCTTCCAGAGCAGCGTGGTCGAGATCTCGACGCTCCGCCGGCGGAGCTTGAGGAAGTAGAGGATGACCAGGGCCGGCACCGCGACCGCGGCGGCGATGATCGCGAGCGTGGGGGTGGCGAAGGTCATGGGGCCTCCCGCGGAGGCCGAGCGGCGGAGCACGGGATCCGAGCCGCTCGCACGCACGCGGCGTTCGACATTCGGCGGGAACACCGCCGCTTCGCCACTTCACCCCTCACCGCACCAACCCCCGCCTTCTCAGATAATCCAGCACCAGCGTGTCCACCGGCGTGTCCGTCCGCACCGTCAACGCCGTGATCTCCCGTCTCGCGCAGAACTCCCGCAGCCCCTCGCAGTACGCCGCGAGGTTCTGCTTGTACTTCTTGAGCAGCGGGGCCGAGATGGTCACCTCCGCCCGGTCGCCGTCCTCGACATCGACGAGGCGCAGGTCGCCCGCGATGTCCGGCTCCACCTCCTGCGGGCTCAGGCACTGGATCGCGAACAGGTCGTAGCCTCGCCCCACGAGCAGCCTCAGCCCGTCCTCGTAGCCCTCCTTCATGAAGAAGTCGGAGAGCACCACCATGACGCCCCGCCCGCGCCGGGTCAGCGCGATCCGCTTGGCCTGCTCGCCGAAGCCCGTGCCGCCGCCCGGGCGCAGCGAGCACAGGAACCGGGCGAGGTCGTGCGTGCGACGCCGACCACGCAGATCGCGGACGGTGTGGAGCACGGGGCCGGGCGGAGCGCCGGTGTTGCGGGAGGGCGCGGATCCGTCGCCTTCCCGACCGCTCCATGACGGTCGCGGCTCGTACGAAGAGGCCCCGTCGCTCGCCGCGACCGCCCCACCGATCGCCGTGACCGCGACGCGGTTGAGGTTGATCAGCCCGACATACCCGAGCGCCATCGCGACCTGCTGCATGAAGTAGAACTTGTTGGGCTCGCCGCAGTCGCCCGACTCGCTCGCGTCGATGACGATGTGGAGCGAGAGGTCCTCCTCTTCGAGGAAGAGCTTGAGGAACAGCCGGTCGAGCCGCCCGAAGATGTTCCAGTCGATGTGCCGCAGATCGTCGCCGACGGCGTAGGGGCGGTGGTCGGCGAACTCGACCGATTCGCCGCGCTTCTTGCTCCGCCGCTCGCCCTTGAGCTTGCCGGCGAAGATCTTCCGGCTCGTCAGGTCGAGGCGGGAGAGACGCGAGACGAGGGCGCTCCCGAGCAACTCGTCCATCGAGGCGGGCCGGGTTGGGTTGGGCGTGCGGAGCATCAGATCGGTCCCCCGCCCGCAGGATCTGAACGCGGAGACGCGGAGGTCGCGGAGAGAACCAGCGGGTTGATGCGCCGGTAGACCCCTTTGTGCATGACGGGGACATGGAAGTTGAGGAGCAGGCCGTAAGGGAACCTGCCGGCATGGAGGTATGAGACCAACTGGGCGAGATGCACATCCGACACGCTCTCCACCGCTTTCAACTCGACGAGCAGCGATTCCTCAACCACGAGATCCGCCCGCTGCCCGCCAATGTCCAGGCCCTTGTACTGCACCACAAGCTCAACCTGCCGGCAGAACCGGATCCCCCGCAACGAGAGTTCATGGCAGAACGCCGCCTCGTAGATCCGCTCCAGGTATCCCGGCCCCAGCCCTCTGTGCACCTCGATCGCCGCCCCGATCACACGCTCGGTCAATTCGTTCAACTCCCTTGGGACATCTCCATGCCTCATCCCCATGGCCCAGACTCCGCGCCCTCCGCGTCTCCGCGTTCAAGACTCACCCCCTCCCCCAGCCCGCTCACTACCGCCTCTCCTGGATCTTCCGCGGCCCGAGCAGCGCATCTCCGGCCCCGTCCAGCACGCCGCCCCCCTCGTCGCTGGTCTTGAGGTTGGGCTCGTACACCGGGCGCTTGCCCCACTCCGCGCCCATCCCCTTGGCGCTGACCGTCCGCTCGTAGCAGCCGCCCAGCGCGACCGCCGCCAGCGCACCAACTCCGACGAGAACTCTCGCACGCTTCTTCATCTTCACACCCCCACCATCCCCACTGGCTGCTGCGGCACCCGCTTGACGATGTCCGACACGATCGCGTCCGGGTCCACCCGGTCCGCCTCGGCCTCGAAGTTCAGCAGCAGACGGTGCCGCAACGCCGGCAACGCCGCCTCCTCGATGTCCCGGTACGACACATTGAACCGCCCGTCCGTCAGCGCCGCGACCTTGCCCGCCAGCACCAGCGCCTGGGCCGCCCGGGGGCTCGCCCCGCAGCGGATGTACCGGTTCGTGGGCCCGTCCGCCCCGCCGGCCGCGAAATCGCCCCCCGGGTGCGTCGCCAGCACCAGCCGCGCCGCGTACTGCTTGACATGCGGCGCGACCACCACCTCGCGCACCAGGCGCTGCGCCGCGAGGATCGCCTCCCCGTCCAGCACCGCCCCCGCCGCCGGCGTCTCGGCCCCCGTGGTCCGGTCGAGCACGACCATCAGATCGTCGAGCTTCGCGTAGCCCACATTCACCTTGAACATGAACCGGTCCAGCTGCGCCTCGGGAAGGGGGTAGGTCCCCTCCTGCTCGATCGGGTTCTGCGTTGCGAGCACCAGGAACGGCGCGTTCAGCCGGTGCGTCACGCCCCCCACCGTCACGCTCCGCTCCTGCATCGCCTCGAGCAACGCGCTCTGCGTCTTGGGCGTCGCCCGGTTGATCTCGTCCGCAAGCACCACCTGCGCGAAGATCGGGCCGGGCTGGAACACGAACGACCGACGCCCCGTCTCGTGGTCCTCGCTCACGATGTTCGTCCCGATCACATCCGCCGGCATCAGGTCGGGCGTGAACTGGATCCGGCTGAACGGGAGCGAGAGCGCCTGCGCCAGCGTGCGCACGAGCAGCGTCTTGCCCAGCCCGGGCACCCCCTCGAGCAGCACATTGCCCCCCGCGAACAGGCAGGTCAGCACGCCGCCGATGACCTCCTCCTGCCCCACCATCACCTTCCCGATCTCGCCCTTCAGCCTCGCGAAGGTCTCGCGGAAGGCCTCCGCCCGCGCCCTGACCTCCGCGGGCGTCTCGCTGTGCTCCGGGTTCATCGCCATTCGAACCTCCAGTCCTCAATCCCGTGGCACGGGCGTCCCGCCCGTGGACCGATGCACCACCACTCCCGCCGGCGCGGGCGATCCGCCCGCCCCGCTCACCCTTCCTCGAACTCCTCCGCCGCCCGCCGCTTCGCCCGCAGCAGGCGCGACATGCCCTCACTCTCTTCGCCGGGCGCCGCCGCGGGTTTCTCCGCGGGGGGCCCCGCCCGGGACGGGCCCTCCGCCTCCCCCGAGAGCGCCACCGGCGCGGCCTCGCCCCCCGCCAGCGTCTCGGGCTCGAACTTCCGCGACGCCACCGCCCCGCCCGCCGCCTCGCCGATCCGGGCCCTCGCCTTCTCGCGGGCCGCACGCAGCGAGTCGATCTGCTCCCCGGCGGCGCGGTCCGCCGACCGCCCGAACGCCCGCGCCACCGCGCGGGCAATCCCCGCGGGCTCGACCCGCACCCGCCGGATGCCCACATCCGCCAGGAACAGCCCCAACGCCCCGATCGCGACCGCGAGCCACACCGCCCGCGTCGCCACCGGACGCCGGAGCCCCTCGGCCCGCCAGGGCCGATCGACATCGGGGTTGCCCGTCAGCACCTCGCCCCCCGTCAATCCCGCCACCTGACGCAGCAGCGCCGCGTTGGTCTCCAGCGCCCGGAACTCGTCCGCGAACGGCCTCGACACCGCCGCCTGCACGCTCCCCCGCAGCGGCTCGGCCCCCTCGCCGCCCGGCGCGGTGTACTGCATCGAGACCACATACGCCCCGGGCTCCGAGGTCGCCAGCACCCCCTCGTACCGCCCCGGCCCGGTCTGCCTGAGCCGCGCCGGCGCCGCGCCCCCGTCCGGGCCCGACACCCGCGCCTCGAAGGTCGCAAAGTCCAGCCGGTCGCCCCGCTCGTCCAGCGCCTCGACCACCAGCAGCGTCTCGTCCCCCCGCGGCTCGGTGAACACGCGCACATTCGCGGAGCCCGCCGGGCGCATCGCCCACCGCACCTGCTGCGCCCAGAACGGGCGGAACCCGGACCACGGCACCCACCCCGCGGCCCAGCGCGTCGTCGCGTCGCTGGTGAACGCGACGACGCGCCCCAGCCCGTACTGCCATTGTGCCGCGATCGGGTCCTCCACCGTGGTGCCGTCGGTCGCCTGCTGCGTCGCCGAGAGCGTGACCTGCGCGAGCCCCTCGCGCGGCGCCGTCACGACATAGCCCGTGATCGGGGGCACCGAGCCGACCCCGCGCATCGAGTCCGTCGGCACGCCCGTCACGCTGGGGCTGAACGGGTCGCCCTCCCAGATCAGGCTCCGCCGGACGGTCTGCGCCTCTTTCATGAAGATCTGCGGCAAGGTCGCCAGCGCCTGACCGCTGCGGACCTTGTAGAACCGCCCCCCGCCCGCGCGGGCGATCCCCTCCAGCAGCGCCTCGTTCGCCCCGTCCCCCACCGCGACACCCGTGACGGTGATCCCCTGCCCGAAGAGCCGCGACGCCAACGCGAACCCCTCGTCGTCCGACCCCATCGTCTGCCCGTCCGAGAGCACGATCAGGTGCTTCACCCCTGCCGGTGATTTCGACAACTCCCGCGCCCCCGCCTCGATCCCGGGGAACATGTTCGTGCCCCCGCCCGGCCCGATCGAACGGATCCGCCTCGAGATCGACGCCTGATCGGCGCACGCCATCAGCGGCACCACCACATCCGAAGACCCGCTGAACGCGACCACCGCGATCTGGTCCAGACGGCTCAGGGTCTCCACCGCCGCGATCGACGCCTCGTTCGCCAGCTGCTGCTGGTTCATCGCCGTACCCATCACCGGCGAGCCCATCGACCCCGACGCGTCGAGCACGATCGCGAGCGCCCCCATCGGCATCTGCCGCTTCTGCGGCGGGTCGAGCAGCACCGGGAGCGCGTCCTCGAGCGTGCTCCCGATCCACCCCCCGGCGCCGAACGCGTCGGGCCCGCCCACCATGACCAGACCGCCCCCGGAGTCGTGCACATACCGACGCAACGCACGCTGCTGCGACTCGCTGAACGCGTACGCCGGCTGGTTCACCAGCACCACGCACTCGTACGCGTTCAGCATCGTCAGATCGTCGGGAACCTGATCGGGCGTGCCCGCGCGGACGCGCAGCTCGGCCCGCTCGAGCGCCGCCCGGAGCGGGCCCGCCTCGGCGTCGGAATCCGAGACCACCAGCACCCAACCGTCCGAGCCCACGAAGGTCACCGCCGACGCGCGGTTGTTGTCCGTGATCGAATCCCCCACTACCCGCTCGCCGCCGCTCGTGCGCACATCCAGCGGCTCGAACACCGCCTCGTACACCACCGGGCCCGGACGCGAGGGCACCACCGGGACCGACAGCACATTCTTCCCCGCCTCCAATTCCACCACCACGCCCACCGCGTCCGAGTCCGGGTCCAGGTCGATCGCCTCGCCCCCCTCCGTCACCAGCACCCGCCCCGCCGTGCGCTTCGTCGCCGTCGCGATCACCGAGAGGTTGACCGTCTCCCCCCCGCACGCGTTCGCCGGCGCCGCGACACGCTCGACCACCACCTCCGCCGGGTAGTCGTACTCGACCGGGAGCACATCCACCGGCACACCCGCCGCCCGCGCCGCCTCCGCCGCGGCCACCAGGCTCCCGTCCGTCTCGTTCCCGTCGCTCACCAGCAGCACGCGGCTCGCCGCGTCCTCGGGCGCGACCGCCACCGCCAGGCGGAGCCCCGCGGCGAGGTTCGTCGCGTCGGCACGACCCGCCTCGCCCCGCTCGAGCCCGCTCGCCAGCCGGCTCGGCAACGCCTGCACCACCGCCTCGCCCGCGACCGTCACCACGCCGATCCGGTCACGCCGGTCGTCCGCCGTCGTGCGCACGCGGGCCAGGTACTCGTCGATCGCCCGCTGCTGCGCCAGCGGGATCGACCGGCTCACATCCAGCACGACGGTCACCGCGATGTCGTCCGATTCACGCCTCAGGTGAGGCTCGGCCATCGCGCCGGCCAGGGCCGCGATGACCGCGAGCCGCGCCGCGATCGCCGCCGACCTCGCCCCGCGCCCCAGCCCCGCGAGGCTCCTCCGCGCGATCAGCAGCGTCAGCAGGCCCAGCACCGGGATCAGCACGAGCCACATCGGGCGGTCGAACTGCACCGGGCCCGCGACGAGCGCGGCGAGGGTGTTCACGACGCCCCCCGCGCCGGCCGACCCGGGATGTGGTGCTCATCGGGCATGTCTTCGGACATCGTACGGGAGTTGGGGCCCCGGATTGCGGCGCGGGGCACGCGGGCCACCCGCCGGCGGGCGGCTGGCACGCAACTCTCTACGCCGGCAGGGGCGGCTCAGATCGGGGGGAGATCGTCCTCGTCGTACGAGAGATCGTCGTCCGCGGCCCGGTCGGGCCCGCCCCCGTCCCGGTGGTCGGCCACGGGCCCGGAGGCCCTGCCCGGCGCGAAGCGCGACCCCTCGCCGGGGCGGACATGCACCTCGGGCACGGGGTCCCCACCCCCGGAGTACCCCCCCGGGTCAAACGGCGGCGGCGGCGCGGTATCGGAGACGAACGGCGCGGATCTTCCCCCGCCACCTCCGTCGTAGGCGCCGTGCCTCCAGTCGTAGTTCTTGAACCGCACGGTCGAATCGTCCCAGGTCAGCTTCACCACGCCCGTCGGGCCGTTCCGCTGCTTGGCGATGATCAGTTCGGTGAGGTTCAGCTTGTCCTCGTTGTCCGGGTCGTTCAGCCATTCCTCGTCGTCCTTGTGGTAGTACGCCTCGCGGTGAAGGAGCATCACCACATCGGCGTCCTGTTCGATCGATCCGGATTCGCGCAGGTCGCTCATCCGGGGCCGGTTCCGCTCCCGCTGCTCCGCCCCGCGGTTGAGCTGCGCCAGGCAGACCACGGGGACCCTCAACTCTCGCGCCAACGCCTTGATCTGCCGGCTGATCGTGCTCACCTCCACCTGCCGGCTCTCCCGCGCCGCCCCGGGCGCGGTCAGCAACTGCAGGTAGTCGATCACGATGACCTTGAGCCCGAACCGCTCCTTCATCCGCCGCGCCTTGGCACGCATCTGGAGGATCGTCAGCCCCGGCGAATCGTCGATGTAGATGGGCGCCTCGTACAGCTCCGACGCCGCGTGGTTGATCCGCTCCCACGCCGCCATCGTCGACATCCCGTCCCCGCCGAGCTGCCCCGTCCTGATCTTGTGGGCGTTGATCCCCGAGCGCGCGCTCAGCAGACGCTGCACCAGCGCCTCCCGGCTCATCTCCAGGCTGAAGAACCCCACCGCGGCCGGCTCGCCCCCCTCGTGCCGCGGGCTCCAGGGCGTCCGCCCCCCGAAGGCGATCTGCTCGGCGAGGTTCAGCGAGAGCGCCGTCTTGCCCATCGAGGGGCGGGCCGCGAGGATCAGCATCTCCCCGGGCTGCAGGCCGCCCAGCATCTCGTCGAGATCGGCGAACCCCGTCGGGATGCCGCTGACGCCCTTGCCCTCCGCCTGGAGCTCGATGCGGACGATCTCCTGCCGGAGCAGGTCGCTCAGCCGCTCGGGGCCCTGCGTCTCGCTCTCGCTGGCGATCTCGAAGATCATCTGCTCGGCCGAGTCGAGCACGAGCGAGCCCTCGCCCCCGCCCGCGTCCTCTCCCGTGTTGAACGCGAGGTGCATGATCTCCCCCGCGGTCGAGATCAGGCGGCGCAGGCGGGCCTTGTCGGCGATCAGGCGGGCGTAGTGGGCCGCGTTGCGGGCCGAGGGCACCGCCTCGGCGAGCGAGACGAGGTACTCGGTCCCCTCCGCGTCCTCGATGACGCCCCGGGCCCGCAGCAACTCGGCCAGCGGGATCAGATCGATCGTCCGCGTCTCGTTGTGCAGGTCGAGCATCGCCTGGAAGATCAACCCGTGGCGCTGGCTGTAGAACTGCTCGGGCTTGTTCACCAGCCCGATGATGTCCCCGATCACGCTCGCGTCGAGCATCAGCGACCCGAGCAGCGCGATCTCCGCCTCCTCCGAATGGGGCGGGAGTTTGCCGAACAGCTTCTCGAGCGTCTCCTCGGCGATCGCGCCCGGGCGGCGCTTCAGGCCCCGCACGCCCACACCCTCGTCGAAGCCCTGGGATGTGCCGTTGGTCGGTTTCACAGTGGTTCCGGGAGCGTAGCCCGGCGTCGCTTCGCCGGGGCCGGATAGCATGCCGTCCGGCGCGTGGGCGGGCGAGGGAAAACCGAGTTGTCCACCGGTTCTCCCCAGCATTCCCTGCCCGAATCGGGCTGCGGGCAGAACGCGAACAGATCACACGGGCCGGGGAGGTACCGATGACAAACGCGAACACGGGCGGGTTCTTCGACGAGACCTTCGACGCTGAACAACTCCCGGATCCCCTGCCGCCCGACCCCTTCCCGATGATCAAGTCCTGGTTCGACCAGTCCTGGAAGTCGACCAGCGTGCCCAATTCCAACGCGATGGGCCTCGCGACGGTCGACGGGCGGGGACAGCCCTCCTCGCGCATGGTCCTGTGCAAGGGCATCATGCTGGCGGAGGGCGCGATCGTCTTCTACACCAACTACAACAGCCGCAAGGGGCGAGAACTCGCGACCAACCCCCGCTGCTGCCTCCTGTTCCACTGGGACGAACTGGGACGGCAGATCCGCGTCGAGGGCACGGCGGTGAAGAGCCCACCGGAAGAGTCGGACGCGTACTTCGCCACCCGCCCCTGGGAGAGCCGGCTCGGCGCCTGGGCCAGCGACCAGAGCGAGCCCATCGCCAGCCGCGAGGCCCTGCTCGAGAAAGTCGCGACCCGGGCGATGGAGCTCGACCTCGACCTCTCCGACATCGTCGACGGCCACGCCGAGGGCCTGGTCATCCCCCGTCCTCCCCACTGGGGGGGCTACCGCGTCTGGGCCGAGGCGGTCGAACTCTGGTGCAACGGGACCGGGCGCGTGCACGAGCGGGCCCGGTGGACGCGGTCGATCGCCGCGCGGGGGGACTCGTTCGAGACGGGCCCCTGGAGCGTCACCCGCCTCCAGCCGTGAGCCGGCTCACTCGGCCGAGCCGGTCTCGTCGTCTTCGAGTGCGCGGCGCAGCTTGTCCATGATCGACAGCAGCTGGTCGCGCTGGTCGGCGGGCAGGTGCTCCACGGCCGCCTCGATGTGCTCGATCGTGACCCGCTTCGTGCGCACGGTGCCGTCGGGCAGCAGCCGCGCCGCCGTCCCGGGGGTCGCGTTCACGAGTTCGGGCGCGGCGTCGATCATCGCCGCCATCTTGCGGAGCATCGAGACGACCGTCCCCGCCGACGCGCCGTGGCTGATGCGCACATTCACGGGCGAAATCGGCGTCTGCGGCTCCTCCCGCCGCATCACCGACGCGGAGATCACATGCCCCTCCGCGTCCGCCGTCGGGTCGTCGGCTCGGTCCAGGCTCTCCGCGTTGTAGCCCACCAGGTAGATCGCGATCGGCCGCTCGCTCATGCCCCGCTCCCCTCCCGCGTCGCCCGTTCGATCCACCCGCCGCCCAGCACGGCCTCGTCGGCCTCGTCGTACACCACCGCGGCCTGGCCCGGCGCCACCGCCTCGACGGGGCGGGCGAACTCGACCTCGAACCGGCCCGCCCGGCCGCTGGGCGTGGTCGCCGCGCCGTCCGGGAGCGCGCGCACGCGGGCGGGCACGCTCTCGCCGTTGGAACGATACTGCACCCGCGCCCCGAACCACCGCCCGCCGCCCGGGGGCTCGGCCAGCCAGTTCGCCTCGTGCGCGATCAGCCCCGCCGCCATGAGGTCGTCGCGCGAGCCGACCGTGACGGTGTTGGCGACCGGATCGCGGTCGACGACATAGATCGGGTGCCCCAGGGCCACGCCGACGCCGCGTCTCTGCCCGATCGTGAACCGGTGCTGCCCGCCGTGCGTGCCCAGGACATGGCCTCCGGTGTCGCGGATCTCGCCCTCCGAGGCGAGGCCGGGTCGGCGTCGCTCGACGAGGCCCGCGTAGTCGTTGTCGGGGACGAAGCAGATCTCCTGGCTGTCGGGCTTGTCGAAGACGGGCAGGCTTCTCGCCCTCGCGATCGCGCGGATCTCGGGCTTGGTGAACGCGCCGATCGGCAGCATCATCTCGCCCAGTTTCTCGCGCCCGATGCCGAAGAGGACATACGACTGGTCCTTGGAGCGATCGACGCCACGCAGCAGGCGCGGGCCGACCCCCGCGGTCGATTCCTCGACCCTCGCGTAATGCCCGCTCGCGACCGCGTCGGCGCCGATCTGGGCGGCGTACTCGTGCAGCTTGCCGAACTTGAGCCAGTCGTTGCAGCGCACGCAGGGGTTGGGCGTGCGCCCGCGGGCGTACTCCTCGACGAAGTACTCGATGATCCGCCCGAAGTCCTTCTTGAAGTTGCAGACATACAGCGGGATGCCCAGGTGGGCGGCCACCAGCCTCGCGTCCGCCGCGTCGTTGATCGAGCAGCACCCCTGGTGCCCGATCTTCACCTTCGCCGGGTCGCACGAGACGCCCGCGGAGTCGAAGGGGATCAGCTCGTCGATCGTCTCGCCGGGCGACCCGAGCCGCATGAACACACCCACGACCTCGTGCCCGGCTGCGAGCAGGAGCGAGGCGGCCACGGAGGAGTCGACCCCGCCAGACATCGCGACGAGGACCTTCTTCCGTGCGGAGACACCGGATGACGCCGACAGCCCGGACACCCGCGATCGTATGGGCCCTCAGCCCGGGCCCGCCCCCTCCCCGTCGTCGTCGGGGGCGAGGTCGTAGGGCGAGACCTCCTTCGCGGGCACGACGCCCCTGGGCGGCGGGGACTTCAGCGGCGCCGAGTGCTTGATCGCCGGGGTGGGAGCGCCGTCTTGCCCCGCCGAGAGCGGGATGGACTCGGGCAGGTCCGCCATCGCCGATTCGCGGGCCTCGTTCGCCCGGTCGAGCGCCGCGAGGGCCTCGTCGGCCCGGGCCGCGTCCGCGGCGGCGCGGCGGCGGCGCTTCTCCTCCATCCGCATCTCGCGGTCCCGGGCCTCGACCCAGTTCTGGATCGCCCACACCGCGCTGAGGCTCAATTGCAGGATCGCGACGCAGAAGAGCACGAACCCGATCGCCACGATGACCGAGAGCACCGTCCCCGCGAAGGCGAGCACGCCGCGCAGGGGCGTCGGGATCAGCACCGCCAGCAGCGCCGCCACCAGCAGCGTGCCGCAGACCGCGACGCACCAGACCGCCGCCCGCAGCCGGCTGCCCACGCCCGTGTCGCCGGCCCAGTCCGCCAGCGAGGAGAGGTAGACCCCCAGCGGGACGACGCCCGCCAGCGCCGCGAGCATCAGCAGCCCGCTGAGCACCTCGAAGATCACCCAGCCCGTCATCCCGGCGAAGGCCCCCGAGGCCGCCGCCGCCAACCCGAACCCCTGCGCCCCGCGGGCGATGAGACGGATCCGGGGGCTGTCGAGGATGTCGTCGCGGACGGTCCGGTCCCCCATCGGCCTCGGGGCGGTCACGCCCCAGACCGCGCCGCACCAGATCGCCGCGAGCAGCGTTGCGACGAGCCCCTCCGCGGCCGGCGCGATGCCCGAGACCCCCGACACGACCCAGAACACCACCCACCCGATGATGACCGCCGCCATCGCGAACAGCGACACCGCGATCCGCTTGATATAGGAGAGGGGGGCATCCACCAGGTGGTCGGCGAACCGGACCGACTTCTTGCGGCTGGTGATGGGCGAGCCGCACTCGGGGCAGGCCCCGCCCGTTTCGAGCCCGCGCAGGTTGTACCCGCACTTGAGGCAGGGTCGGTCCCGGAGGATCACCTCCCCGAGCGGCTTGGAAGCGGGGATCGAATCGGGGTCGACCGGCATCGTCGCCCCAGTGTACCGGCGGGGCTCCGCAAGGAGGCACCGGGGCGCCAGGCCGGGCGGTCGCGCGAAGGCGCCGGTCGCGGATCACGGACCATCGGTCACCGGATCTTGGTCACCGCCCACCCCGAACAGGGCCGGGTTCGCCGCCCGGAGCCAGGCCGCCCGCCTGACCTCTTTTCGGAGCAGGAGCATCAGGCTCGACGCGAAGACGAACCAGAGCCAGGCGACGAGCGCCACGCAGCCGAAGTACTGCGTGATGCGGGAGCCCGAGCCGGTCGCGCTGGCCATCATGGGAAGGACGCCCAGGAAGAGCGTCGGGCTGAGCCAGATCAGGGCGTTGACCCGCCGCCGAGCCGACATCGCCGGCGTGCGCACGAGCACCGCCCTGAGCAGGAGCATCCCGGTGCAGGCCCCGGCGCTTCCGGCGAGCGCCCCGACAACAAAGACCACGCCCGGGAGCACGGGAGGGACCTCGCCCAGCACCCCGACCGCCTCGATCAGCGCGAGCACCAGAATGACCGCCCCGCAGGCGCCGGCCGCCCACCCCAGGCCCGCGGTCGCCCGGCGCACGCCCCGGGTGGTCTCCCCGAGCCCCGGGTCCGCGCAGGCCGACGCGACGGCGACCCACCCGCGCACCCACGAGACGATCACCACCGCGTTGCCCCCGAAGAAGACCAGCCCGATGACGATCGTTGCGATCACCTCGCCCGGGCCCGAATCAACCGCGGCGGAGAGCAGCAGAGCAAAAAGCATCCCCGTCGTGGCCGCGACCAGCGGGAGGAGCGCCAGACACAGCGTCGCGATCAGCAGCAGGCCCGCCCCGCGCCGGAGCTTGCGGAGCGACGCGTCCTCCGCGAGGGGGAGCAGCGTGCCGAGCCTTGCGATCCCGGCGAGCGTGCCGCATTCGGGGCAGGGCGCGTTGTCGCCGATGCCCGCGAGGTCATAGCCGCACCGGAGGCAGGTCCCCGGGTCTCCGGGATTTCTCGGCGGGACCTTGTACGCGGTCTGCCAGACGAGCGTGCCGCAGGTGGGGCAGCGCTTGCGGTGCGACATGCCCGCGATGGAGCCCCCGCAGGTCACGCAGGCCGCCTGGCCGCCCGCCCGCTTCACCGCTCAGCCCGCCGCCACCGAGCGGACCGCGCTCGCCGCCGATTCGAAGATCAGCCGCCCCGGGGTCGGCCCCGTGCGCGCGCCCGGGTCGAGCCGCGTCCAGAACGGGTGGCGGTTCCAGTCGAGGTACCGCTCGGGGTGGGGCATGAGCCCGAAGATCCGCCCGCTCGCATCGCAGACGCCCGCGATGCGGTTGGCCGACCCGTTGACATCGTCGGCGTATCGCAGCGCGACATGCCCTCCCGCCTCGACCGCGGCGAGCGTGGCCTCGTCCCTGGCGACGAACCGGCCCTCCCCGTGGGCGATCGGGAGCATCATCGCCTCGGGGGCGAACCGCCCGGCGAGGCCGCTGGTCCAGATGCACCGCCGCCCCACGGGCTCGACCCCGACCCAGCGGTCGATGAACCGCCCCCCCGCGTTGTCGGTCAGCGCCACGGTCGCGGGCGGGGCCCGGTCGGGCGGGAGCGGCTCGCCCGCGTCGGGCCCCGGCAGCAGCCCGACCTGCACCAGCACCTGGAACCCGTTGCAGACACCGATCATCGCGGCCCCGCGCCCGGCCGCCGCTCGGAGCGCGGGCCAGAGGCGTTCACGGACCCGGGCGGCGAAGATCCGCCCCGAGGCGATGTCGTCGCCGTAGCTGAAGCCCCCGGGGAAGCCGATCAGGTCGGCCCGGTCGATCGGCGCGGGATCGGCGATAAGGCGGTCGAGGTGGACCAGGTCGACCGCGCACCCGGCGAGCGCAAACGCGCGCACGAGTTCGCGGTCGCAGTTCGTCCCGACGGTGCGGAGCACCAACGCCCTGGGCTTGCCCCCGTCGCTCATGGACCCAGTCTAGCGGGGTCGCCCCGGCCCGGGCCCGGACGCCCGCCCCGCCCCCTATCATGCCCCCGGGACATTGAGGGGCCCCCGCACCCAGGCTCAGCCACTGATCAGCCTCCGAAAGGACCAGCCATGCCGGCGATCCATCCGTTCCGTGCCGTCCAATACGCCCGCGGCTCGGGCGATGTCAGCACCAGGGTCGCCCCTCCTTACGATGTGCTCGACGCGGCCCAGAAGGCGGCGTTCCTCTCCCGCGACCCCGCGAACATCGTCGGCATCGACCTGCCGCATGTGCCCGCGAAGGAACTGGGCCCCGCGGGTGCCTATGCCGGCGCCGCCGCCTCCTTGGAGAAATTCCTGGCCGACGGGACGCTCACCCGCCGCGAGAAGCCCGCGATCTTCGCGTACCGGCAGTCGTTCACGGTCGAGGGCAAGTCCTTCCAACGCACCGGCATGGCCTGCACGCTGGACACCGTGGCGTTCGGCCCGCGCGAGGGGGGGGGCGTCCTCCCCCACGAGCAGACTTTCTCGGGCCCCAAGGCCGATCGCAAGGCGCTCATGGAGGCGACCGCGACCCAGCTCAGCCCCATCTTCGGGCTGCACCCGGACGACGACGGCGCCGCGACGAAGGTCCTGCACGGGGTCTGCGCCTCCCGCTCTCCCGACATGACCGCGGACCTTGGCGACGGCGTGAAGCACGAGGTCTGGACGATCGACGACGAGGCCACGATCAGGGCCTACCAGGCCGCCCTCGCGGGGGAGGATGTTTTCATCGCCGACGGGCACCACCGCTACAACACCGCGCTCAACTACCTCGAAAGCCTCGGCGCGGTCCCGGCCGACCACCCGGCCCGGCGGACGATGTTCGTGCTCGTGGGGAT
Source organism: Phycisphaerales bacterium (assembly GCA_036732005.1). GTDB lineage: Bacteria > Planctomycetota > Phycisphaerae > Phycisphaerales > UBA1924 > UBA1926. Next base: position 185,394 of record DAINDF010000006.1, on the reverse strand, counting down.
GTCCGACCCCGGGCTCTACATCGGGCCGACGCACCGCGTGCTGGGCGGGATGGTGGGGTACTCGATCGACGCGTTCCAGAAGGCCGCCGAGGGCATCCTGGACATCGAGCCGGTCGACAACGACCCGATGAAGTTCGAGCGTGAGATCGCGCGGATCGCCTCGCGCGGCACGCGGAATGTCATGGGCATCCTCGACTTCGACACGGGGCTGTGCTTCTGCGGCTGGCCGGCGACGCCCGACCCGCTCGAGGACCGGTTCCCCGACAAGCCCGAGGCCTGGCGCACGCTGGATGTGGCGCTGATCCAGCACCTGATCGTCGAGGAGATCTGCGAGCCCCTGCTCAACGGGGGCAACCCCGTCAAGTGGGCCTTCCCGCACTCGGTCAAGGAGGTGCTCGACATCGGCAAGGGCGCCGAGACCGGCGCCGGCGGGGGCGCGGGGTTCGCCCAGATCGCGATCATCGTCCGACCCACGCCGCTCCAGGCGGTCCGCGAGGTCAGCCACGCCAACGAGCTGATGCCCCAGAAGTCGACCTTCTTCTTCCCGAAGCTCGCGACGGGCCTGTTCATCAACCCGCTGGCGTAACGCCCGGTCCGGCCTTCTCACCCGCCCACGGTGCTCTTGAGGAACGCGAGGTAGTCCTCCGCCTCGATGTACCCGATCCGTGAGCCGATGATCTGCCCGTTCCGCAGCAGCACCGTGGTCGGCAGGGCCGAGACCCCGAGCCGCTGGGCCGTCTCGGGCTCCTCGTCGCTGTCGACATAGACCGGGATCGTGTTCTCCCCGATCCACGCCGCGACGCGCTCCTCGACGAGCGTCTTCTTCTTGAGTTGCTGACAGGGCGGGCACCAGTCGGCCGTCACCACCGCGAGCACCGGCTTGCCCTCGGCTTCGCTCCTGGAGAGCGCCTCGGCGAGCGGAGTGCCGCCCGCGAACACGCCGGGCACCGGCGCGGGCCCCTGCATGCCGCGCACCAGCATCAGGCCGACCAGCGTCAGCACGCCCACGCCGATCGCCCCGGTCCACTTGCTCATCCCGCACCGCCTTTCAGAGTTGGTCCCATCGCGACCCCCTCGCGAACCCCCGGGGGCCCCGCCCTATTTCATTTCGGCCCGTGGGAGGCCCCTTCCAGCAAAGGTCCGGCGAGATCGTGCTCGGTGACCACGCCGACCGGTTTGTCGTGAAACTCCACGATCCCCAGCCCCGTGCTGTTCTCCGCGAGGCGCCCGATTGCTCGGCGGGCCGCCTCGCGCGGGTCCAGCCTGGCGGGTTCCTCGATCAGTTCGGCGACCGCCCGCCCGCCCCGGTAGAGGTCCACCGTGTGCACCACGCCGACGACCCGCCCGCGGCGGTCCACGACCGGGAGCCGGCTCCGGCCCGTGCGGGAAGCGACCTCGAGCGCCTGGGCGAGCGACATCTCGAGTTGGAGGCGGTCCACCGCGTTCCAGGGGACCATGACATCGCCGACCATCGATCGCTCGAAGTGCAGGGCCCGCTCGGCGAGTTCGCCCTGCACGCCGCTGATCGCGCCAGAGTGCGCCGACTCCTCGAGGAGGTGAAGAAGGCGACTCTGCCCGTCCAGCGCCAGGGCCGCGGTCGCCGAGCCCGACTTCCCGGCCACGAGCCTGGCGAAGACCATGAGCCCCGGGAGCACGAGCGTGGCGGTCGCGGCCCACCTCGCGAGCACGACCGCCCAGGAGAGCCGGTAGGGCAGTGTGTCGGCGTTGAGGCGCGAGAACTCCTTCGGCAGGCTCTCGCCGAAGACCAGCAGCATGGGCGTGAGCACGAGCACCTGCAGCAGGACGGTCAGCCCCGCGGAGAGCCCCGAGGCTTCGAGCAGCGCCGTCACGCCGAGCGTCCCGATGTAGTTGCACAGGTTGTTCCCCAGCAGGATCGTCGCCAGCAGGCGGCTGGGGTCCTCCAACTCCCGGCGCACGCGTCGGGCCGCCGCGTCCCCCGGGCGGCTGAGGCGCAGGTCGAGGCGGACGCGGCTGAGGCAGTAGAAGCCCGTCTCCAGGCCGCTGCACATCGCCGAGCCCCCGAGCCCGATCAGCGCGACCGCCGCCCATCCCGCGAGTTCGGCGTTGGTCATCGCCCCTCCCCGCTGCCGGCCGGCGCGGCGGGCTCATCGGTCAGTTCCACCACCACCGTGACGAGCCTCCGCCCCACCACCGACTCGGCCCGGACGAGCACGGGCCCGAACCGGGCCTCGTCGCCGGGGCGGGGGAGCCGACCGAGGCGGTCCATGAGCACCCCGCCGACGGTGGAAGTGCGGGTGAGAGAGGCGGAGAACTCGGCCTCGGGCACGCGGAAGTACTGGGCCCAGTCGCGGGCCGCGAGCCGGGCGGAGACCTGCCAGCGCCCCAGGCCGACGAGACGGATGGTGTGCCGCTCGGCGGTGCGTTCGTCGCCCATGCCGGCGAGGAGTTCGTCGACGATGTCGACCGCGTCGATCATCCCGACGACCATGCCTCGCTCATCGACGCAGATCGCGTGGGTCTTCTGCCGTTCGCGCATGGTCTCGAGCGCGCGGTCGAGCCTGGCCTGCTCGGGGATCACGAGGGCGGGATCGGCGAACTCCCTCGGGTCGGGGTCGCGTCGGAGGGCGTGCCGGGCCGCGAGGTATCGCTTGACATGCAGGAACCCGACGAGCCCGTCGTCGAGCGATCGCTCCGCGAGCACGATCACCGTGCGCCGGTGCGTTGAGGCGAGGGCGATGATCTCCTGCGCCGAGGCCGACGCGGGGAGCCAGAGCACGCGGTCCCGCGGGCGCATCGCCTCGCGGACCCGCACCTCGCCCAGTTCGATCACCTCGCCGAGCAGGCGGCGCTCCCCCTCGGTCAGCACGCCGGCCTGCCCGCCCATCTCAACGAGCCTCGCCAGCTCGGACGGGTGCACGCGCCCCGGGTCGGCCTGGTGGGGGCGGATGAGCCTGATCAGGGGGGAGAGCACGAGCGTGTCGAGCGCTGCGACGATGGGCCCGAGCAGAACGGCCAGCGCCGCCAGGGGCTGGCCCAGGACGAGGCAGAAGGCCCGCCTGCCCGCGCCCGCGGCCACTTTCGCGAGGATCTCGCCGAACAGGACGATCGCGAGCACCGATCCCGCGCCGACGCCCGCCGCGGCGAGCCGCGTGTCCATCCGCGTGGTCAGCACGGAGGAAACCACGAAGTAGCTGACATTCACCACCATGTTCAGCAGCAGCACGAAGAGCAGCAGCCGCCGGGGATCGCTCAGCAGCGTCTCCACCGCCGCCCCCACCGCCGGCGCGGTCCGGAGCAGGTCCGCTCGCTCGCGGTGGGAGAGGCGGAACAGGGCGGTCTCGGAGCCCGAGGCGATGCCCGAGAGCACGAGCAGCACGGGCAAGACGAGGATCAGTGGGAGGTGCTCGGCCATGCGCGCGCCCGGGGTCAGGGCTCGAAGTCGGCCCGAGCCGGGTCGTAGGCCGGGTCGAGCTGCTCGATCAGCCGTTCAATGTAGCGCCAGGCGTTGAGCGTCCGCCGGATCGCCGGCAGGGCGCCCGCCTCGCCCGCCAGGGCTTGGGCAAACTGGGCGGAGACCGCCGCGATCGACTCACCGCGTCGGTCATCGGCCCAGGCGGCCCAGTGGGCCCGGGCCTCGTCGGTCGGGGAGGCGAGGGCCTCCTCGATTTCCATGCGGGTCTGCATCATCTCGGCGAGGAAGCCGTCGGGCAGGGTCTTGTCCGCCGAGGCGGGCGGGCCGCCGAGCCGCTCGAGCAGGGCGTTGGCCCGGCGCTCCGGGTCGAGCAGGATCGATCGGGCGCGGTTGAGGCGGGCGCTGTCCGCGGCGGCGCCGGCACGATCGGGGTGGGCCCCGGCGATCCGGGCGAGGTAGGCCCGCTCGACCGAGGCCGCGTCGAGGTCGAAGCGGGGCTCGACCCCGAGCGCATCGAATGGGTCGGGCGTTTGAGCCATTTCCTTAGTTGGCCCCCGGACGCTCAACCGGAAGGCCGGCCCGCGACCAACCGTCGAGGCCCATGTCGAAGAAGCGGACGCCCTTGTAGCGCATCCGCATCAGCCGCTTGACCATCGCCCGCGCGGGGGCGCTGGCGGGGTTGTCTCCATAAACCGCGATGGTGTCGTAGGAGGCGATCGCGGGGTCCCGCCCCAGATCGGGGTTGACCTGGGAGAGCAGCAGGTTGCGGGCCCCCGGGAGGTGGGCCTGCTGGAAACTCTGCTCCGAACGGGCGTCGATCAGAAGGATGCGCCGCTTCTCGGGCTCGGCGGCCTGCTTGTCGAGCAGCGCGCTCACCGTGGCGAGGTCGATGGTCTCGATGTCCTTGTCGCTCACCTTGCGGGGCCCGACGCACCCCCCGAGAAAGACGACCGAGCAGACCAGAATGCACGACACGAGCCCGCCGAGGCGGGAAACCCCTTGTGGTTCCATGCAATAAGATAGGGGCCCGGCCGGTTTGAGGGTGGATCGGGCATCTGGCCCTTTCCCCCGCACCCGCACCGACCCACCCGCGAGACCCTCGTGACCAGCCCGCTCCGGATCCTCGTCGCGCTCGCCGCCTCGGCCTTGCCCGGGGTGGTCGCGTTCTCGCAGGAGGACGCCGCGGAGCCCGCGCGCCCGAGGCTGGTGAGCGAGTTCCGCGGTGTTGTTCCGGGGCAGGCGGCGACGCTGGCGGTGATCTTCGACCTCGACGAGGGGTGGCACACCTACTGGCCCGGGCAGAACGAGACGGGGTTCGCGCCGACGATCGCGATGAGCCTGCCGGCCGGGGTCGAGGGGGGTGAACCGGTCTGGCCCGCGCCGCACCGGCACGAGTCGCCCGGGGGGATTCTGGACTACATCCACGAGGGTGACGAAGCCGTCATCCTCATCCCGATCTCTGTTTCGGATGAACTCGAAGCGGGCACGGTGCTGCGCTTCTCGGCGGAGGTCGAGTGGCTGGTCTGCCGGGAGGCGTGCATCCCGGGGTCGGCCAGGCTGTCGCTCCTCGTGCCGGTGTTGGGTCGCGACGCGGCCGCGCCCCGGAGCGCCGACGCGGCCCGGATCGACTCGGCCCGGGGGCGCGTGCCGGGTGATCTGCGCGCGCACGCGGGCGACCTGCGCGTGCGGTGGGAGGGCGAGGCGCTGGTGCTGGAGGCGAGCGGGAAGGTCGCCTCCGTTTCGTTCATGCCCCACGAGAAGGGGAGGGCGTTCGGGCCGCTCCTGCGGGACGGGACCGCGAAGGGGGGCGTGCTGCGGCTGACGCCCCGGCCGGGAGCGGCGCCGGTGCGTGGGGTGGTGATGATCGAGCGGGAGGGGGAGCGGGAGCCTGTGTATGTGAGCATCGAGACGCGGCCCCCGGCCGATTAGAGGGGCGGGGGCGCGGGCTGTCGGCGCGAACCCGCGGCGCGCGGGGTGAAAGACACCCGGGACCGCGGTGCATGTGATCGTGAGAGCGTGATCGGGAAACTCGGATCGGGGAACACCGCAGAACAAGGAGATCTGACCATGACGACACTGAGCATCCGCAAGGCGGCCGTTGCCGCGATCGCCGCGACCGCGGCGCTGTTCACCATCGCCGCGGCCCCCGCGCCGGCGGGCAAGGCCGAGGCGTCGGCGAAGGTGGGCGAGAAGGCGCCCGACTTCACGCTGACGGACCTGGACGGCAAGGAGCACAAGCTGAGCGAGCACACGGCGGCGGGGCACATCGTCGTGCTCGAGTGGTTCAACTCGGGCTGCCCGTTCGTGAAGAAGCACTACACGCCCGAGACGATGACGATGAACAAGCTCGCGGACAAGTACCGCGACCAGAAGGTCGTGTGGCTGCGCGTCAACTCGGGCGCCCCCGGCAAGCAGGGCGCGGGCCTCGATCTGAACCGTGAGATCGCCTCGAAGTGGAACATCAAGGACCCGATCCTTCTCGATGAGAGCGGGACGGTCGGGCGCCTCTACGGGGCGAAGAACACGCCGACCATGTACATCGTCGACGCGCAGGGCACGCTCGCCTACTGGGGCGCGATCGACAACGACAGCAGCATGAAGATCGGCACCGAGAACTATGTCGACAAGGCCCTGGCCCAGATCCTCGCCGGCGAGACGGTGACCGAGTCGCGGACCAAGCCGTACGGGTGCGCCGTCAAGTACGCCGACTGATCCCTCGGGGCGGGATGGCCGATAGAACCAACACCCGGGCGACCGGGTGTTTTTCGTGCGCCGCCCCGGCTCGGGGCGGGGCGGGCCGGGACGGGGCGGGTCGGCCCCCGGGAATAGGATGGACGCATGCTCGGACTCTCAGGCCCGCTCGGGACGATCATCGACCTGCTCACGGTTGTCGTGGGCTTCGGGCTGATCGTCTTCTTCCACGAACTGGGGCACTTCCTCGCGGCCCGGTGGGCGGGGATCCGCGTGCTGACCTTCGCGATCGGGTTCGGGCCCCCGCTGCTCTCGTGGCGCCGGGGTGTCGGGCTGCGGCGTGGGTCGAGCTTTGCGGTGTATCAGCAGGCGGTGCAGCAGCGCCGCGCGAAGATGGTCCACGAGAAGGGGCGGTCGCGCTACGAGGGGATCAGCCCGACGGAGTACCGCCTGAGCGCCCTCCCCTTCGGCGGGTATGTGCAGATGCTGGGGCAGGACGACCTCGACCCCGCCGCGGTGAGCAACGCGCCCGACAGCTATCAGCGGGCCCCGATCTGGAAGCGGATGGTCGTCATCTCGGCCGGGGTGGCGATGAACCTGCTGCTCGCGGGCGTGCTCTTCGTCGTGGTCTTCATGGCGGGGCTGACGGTCGAGCCGCCGGTCGTGGGCGCGGTGCGCCCGGGCTCCCCGGCCGCGGTCGCCGTCGCGGGCAACGCCGCGGCGCTGGGCGTGGTCGAACCGGGGATCGCGCCGGGGGATGAGATCGTGGAGATCGACGGGCACGCGCCCCGGCGATTCGACTCGGTGGCGCTGAAGGTCGCGATGGCCGAGGCGGGCCGACCGCTCGCGGTCCGGGTGCGGCGTGAGGGGCTCGCCGACCCGCTCGAGTTCAGGATCACGCCCGAGAAGGGTGATTTCTCGGGGTTGCTCGAGTTGGGGATCGCGCCGGCGATCTCGACGGCGATCGTGTCTCCGCGGGACGGGGCGACCCGGGCGATCGTCGCGGAGGAACTCGCCCGCCTCGGGCTTGCCGGGCTCGAGCCGGGGGACCGGATCAGCGCGGTGAACGGCGTGGAGGTCGCGGGCTTCCGGGAGATCGACTCGGCGTTTGCGGGCTCCGCCGGCGCGCCGGTGACGCTGACCGTGCAGCGCGGCGATCGGACGCTCGAGATCGCGGCCCGGGCCCGGGCCCAGATGGAAATGAGCGAGGTGATCGGGGAGCGGACCGGCCCCATGCCGCTCGAGCACCTGCTCGGGCTGGTCCCGGTGATGCGGGTGGCGGACCGGGGCGACATCAACCAGGGCCTGGCGCACGGCGATGTGTTCGCCCGCATCGGGTCGGTCGAGTTCCCGAGTTTCCCGGCGGGGATCAACGAGATCCAGTCGCACGCGGGCGGCCCGGTGATGCTGGAAGTCCTGCGGAGCGAGGGCGAAGAAACACGGCGGGTCACGCTCGAGGCGAAGGTGAGCAAGGAGGGGCGCGTCGGCTTCACGCCCGACGACACGCTGCGCACGGGCACGCTGCTCGCGATGCCGCCGGCGGCGTTGCCCGCGTGGGACGGCGCCGCGCCGGAATCTCCCCCCGCCGCCGGGCTGATCACGCGGGCCGGGGCCCGGCTTGTCTCGGTGAACGGGTCGGCGGTGGGCACGCTCGATGAGGTCCGCGCGGCGCTGCTCGACGCGACGCGGGGGGCGCGGGAGGCGGGGGCCGAGTCGGTGAGCGTCGAGATTGTGTACGACACGCCCTTCGCGACGAACAACGAGCGGGTGACCGCGGGCTGGACGCTCGACCGGGCGGCGCTCGACCGGCTGGGGTCGCTCGGGTGGGAGGCGCCGCTGCCCGGCGCGTTCTTCGAGCCGCTGCAGGTAGTGATGAAGGCGGCCGGCCCGTTCGACGCGGTGGCGATGGGCGTCGCGGAGACGCACCGCGTGATGATGAGCGTGTATGTCACCTTCCTGAGGCTGACGCAGGGCTCGCTGCAGGTGCAGCACATCAAGGGCCCGGTGGGCATCGCGCATCTTGGCACGCTGATCGCCGACCGGGGGCTCATCTGGCTGCTGTTCTTCCTGGGGATGATCAGCGTGAACCTGGCGGTGGTGAACTTCCTGCCGCTGCCGATCGTCGACGGGGGCCAGTTCCTGATGCTGCTGTACGAGCAGATCCGGGGCAAGCCCGTGCCGATCCCGGTGCAGAACGCGGTGATGACCGCGGGGCTGCTGCTGATCGTGTCGGTGTTCCTGGTCGTGACCTTCAACGACATCCGGGCGTTGCTGGGCGGGTGACCGGTGCCCCTGCCGCCCGCCACCGTCGCGCTCGCCTCGCCCGCGTGGGGCGGGCTTGCCCTGCTGTTGGGCGCGGGGCTTGCGGCGTACCTCGCCTTCCTGACGGGGCTGACGCTGCGCCGGCTCCGCAATCCACCGCGACGGACCTATGCCTGGGCGCTCGCGAACGGTCGGCCGGGCGACCCGTCGGAACTCCCGGGCGCGGCGCGGGCGTTCGAGGCGTGGTCGTTCCGCCGCGGCGGGCTCGACCTGCCGGTGTGGGAGATCCGAGGCGACGACCCCGCGGGGCCGATCGTCGTCTGCACGCACGGCTGGGCGGGCTCGCGGGTCGAGATGCTCGCCCGCGTGCCGGCGCTTGCGGCCTGTTCATCGCGGGTGGTTCTGTGGGACATGCCGGGGCACGGCGAGGCGGGCGGGGCGTGCACGCTCGGCGGGCGGGAGGCGCGGGACCTCGTCGGGCTGGTTGAGACGATCGGCGAGCCGGTGGTGCTGCACGGCTTCTCGCTCGGGGCCCGGGTGAGCGTCGAGGCGGCGCGTCTGACGGGAGCGCGGGTGCGGGGGCTGATCCTCGAGGCCGCGTCGCCGACGCCGTTCACGCCGGCGTGGAACATGCTCGGGGCGATCGCGTTCCCGAGGCTGGTCAACCTGCCGCTTGCGCTCGCGCTCAACGGGCTGGTGTCGGGACGGGGCGCGGGCTCGGCGTGGCGGGACCTCGGCGGGGGAGGGCCGATCGGCGTGCCGACGCTCGTGCTGCACGGCGACCGCGACGAACTCACCCCGGCGGGGCAGGCCGAGCGGCTGGCGGCGGCGCTCGGCGCGGCGTGCGTGGTTGTGCCCGGCGCGGGGCACGCGGACCTGTTCGATCACGCGGCGGCGCGCGAGGCGGCGGCGGGGTTCTTGCGCGAGTCCCGGGGCGCGGTCAGCGGAGCGTGATCGTCTCGCCGGGCTTCATGACGCGTGCCTCGACGCCCCTGGGCTTGAACGCCGCGAGGTCGCTCGTCAGCAGGGGCCAGGTGCCCCAGTGGATCGGGACGGCGAGCGGAGCCCCGATCAACTCGGCCGCGCGGGCGGCGAGTTCGGGGCCCATGGTGAAACGGTCGCCGGCGCAGATCAGGGCGAGATCGGGCTTGTAGACCTCGCCGATGAGCTCCATGTCGCCGAAGAGCGCGGTGTCACCGGTGTGGTAGATGGTCTTGCCGCCGATGTTGACGATCACGCCGCAGGGCATGCCCATGTAACGGTCTTCGTAGGAGGAGGAGTGGAAGGCCTGGGTGAGGGCGATGAAGCCGAAGTCGGTCCTGACCTTGCCGCCCGGGTTCATGGGCTCGATCTTCTCGAGGGCGTGCTCGGAGGCGAGGAAGTTGCAGATCTCGTAGGCGGCGTGCACGGGGGCGTTGCAGCGTTTGGCGATCGGGCCGGCGTCGCCGATGTGGTCGGCGTGCCCGTGCGAGATCGCGATGTGGGTGCAGGTGATCTGGTCGGCGGGCTTCTTCGCCGAGGGGTTGCCGGTGAGGAAGGGGTCGATGGCGACGGCGTAGGGGCCCGATCGGACGAGGAAGGCGGAATGTCCGAGGAACTCGATCTCGACGGTCATGGGGCACCTCCTGTTTCCTGAGTCTACGGGCGCACGAAAAAACGGGGCGCGGGCCCCGTTTCGGAGTCAGGCACTGAGGATCAGGTCTGGATCAGGCGGCCTTGGTCTGGGGGGCGATGTTGCCCGGGCAGACGAAGCCGAAGGGCCCGTAGACGGGGACGCCGGCGGGGGTGTTCTCGCCGGTGGTGTTCTGGGGCTGGGAGTTCAGGCCGTAGTTGGGGACGAAGTTGCCGAACCAGTTGGCGAAGGGGAAGCTGGGGTTGAAGGGCAGGCCGCCGAACCCGGTGTTGAAGGGCACATTGACGCCGCCGTTGAAGCCGTTGATGCCGTTGAACCCGCCGATGAAGGGCAGGTTGAAGCCGGTGTAGGCGGGGGCGCCGACGGTGTTGCCGATGCCGGCGAACGCGCCGGGAAAGCCGCCCCACACGGGGGTGTTGAACCCGTAGCCGAAGGGGATGTTATTGAGGCCGAAGGGGCTGTTGAAGCCGTAGGCGGTGTTGAAGCCGTAGGGCGTGTTGAAGGCGTTGTTCCAGCCGCTGGTGTTCCAGTTGCCGGAGGGGACTCCGCCGAAGCCGGTGTTGAACAGGCCGCTGAACGGGGTGTTGAACCCGAAGTTGGACGGGGTGTTCCAGTTCGAGGCGTTGAGGCCGAACCAGTTGGGGTTGCTGAAGCCGCCGACGGTGTTCCAGCCGGAGTTCCAGGTGTTGGCCCAGTTGTTGTTCCAGCCGTTGAACGGGGTGTTGACGGGGTAGTTCCAGTTGGAGAGGCCCGGGTTGAACGGGAGGCCGCCGAAGGCGTTGAACGAGCCGCCGAACCCGTTGAACGGGATGCCGAAGGGAGTGGTGTTGAACGGGGTGGTGAACGGGTTGATCGTGGTCGACATGTGCGGATCCTCTCGAAGATGCCGTGCGTGCACGCGCCACCCCCGCCTCGGGGGAGTCGCTCGGCGGTCGGCAAGGCCACCTCGGCCCGGCCCGCCCGCGGACCCATTCCATCGGGAGAGTCCGCCCCCTACTTCTGCGAGGTCGTTCGTTTCGGTGTGAAACCGGAGGGATTGGGAAGCCGACCGACGAACCCCTCCCGGGCTCAGCCGACCGCCTCATCCTTCATGCCGCGGGACATCAGCCGCCCGATCGCCTCGAGGGGGTCCAGCCCCTCGAACAGGACCCGGTGGACGGCCTCGGTGATGGGCATCTCGACGCGGTATTTCTCGGCGAGCGCGACCACGGCCCGGGTGGTGGCGACGCCCTCCACCACATATGGGGAGGACTCGATGTACTCGTCAAGGCGGGCCCCGCGCCCCAGGGCCTCGCCGCACGACCGGTTGCGGCCGTGGGGGCTGAAGCAGGTGGTGGCCAGGTCGCCGACGCCCGCGATCCCGAAGAAGGTGTCGGGGCTGGCGCCCATGGCAACGCCCAGGCGGGTGATCTCGGCGAGCCCTCGGGCGAGGAGGGCGCTTTTGGCGTTCGCCCCGGCCTGGAGCCCGTCGAGCACGCCGGCGGCGATGGCGATGACATTCTTGGTGGCCCCGGCGAGCTCGACGCCGAGCAGGTCGGGCTTGGTGTAGATCCGCATCCAACTGGTGGTGAACAGCCGCTGGATGAGGTCGGCGAAGGCGGGGTCGTCGCTGGCGGCGATCATCGTCGCGGGGAGGCAGCGGGCGAGTTCGGTCGCGATGGTCGGGCCCGAGAGGCACCCGAGCGGCCTGGGTCGCCCGTCGGGGTCGTCGCCCAGAGCCTCGGCGATGATCTGGGTGGGGCGGAGCAGGGTCTTGTTCTCGATCCCCTTGGCGACGCTCACGACCCCCGCCCCGGCCGGGATATGGGGCCGCAGGCGGGCCCAGGCCGAGCGGGTGTGCTGCACGGGCACGGCGGAGACGATCAACTGGGCGTCCCGCAGGGCCGAGGCGTCGTCGAGGGCGACCCGGACCGCGGGGTCGAGCTCGAAGTCCGGGAGCCTGGTGCTGCGACGCAGCTGGGAGAGTTCGGCGACCTCGTCCTCGGCGTGGCCCCAGATCGTGACGATCGGGGCGGGCGAGGCCCGGCCGCGGGCGGTGAGCATGCCGGCGCAAACGAGGCCCATCTGCCCGCATCCGAGGATGGTCACCCGTTCCGGGAATGGGAGGTCTGGCATGGGGGTTGAACCGTTCACCGCCGGGGATCGTACGGAATCCCGCCGGGGGGCGTGGACGAATCGCCCGCCGTGGGGGGTCTAGAGTAGGTCCCCCCGGGGCGGCGGCACGAACGCCGCCCGATCAATCCGAGCCACGGAGCCAACCGCCCATGTCGCAGATCACGGCCGACCACGCGGCGCACCATCACGGTCATGACCACCACGGGCACGACCACGGGTCTCACCGCCACGACAGCCCGGTCGAGTGCTGCTCGCACCACGAACTGGAGATCGAGCGGTACATCATCCTGTACCTGGTGGGCGGGATGCTGGCGCTGACGAGCTGGATCGCGGGTCTGGCGGGGGTGGCGAGCCCGCTGGTGACGATCCTGCCGGCGGTGGTCGGGGCGATCATGCTGGCGCTGCCGCTGTTCAAGGCCTCGTTCGAGGAGATCTTCATCCGGCACCGGATCTCGTCGTCGTCGCTGGCGGCGCTGGCGATCCTCGCGGCGATCGCGGCCGAGCAGTATGTCACCGCGGCCCTGCTGGCGTTCATCCTGCTGGTGGCGGACCAGGTGCTCAGGCGGACGGCGTTCGGCGCCCAGCGGGCGATCGAGGAACTGGTCGGGCTGACGCCGGATGTGGCCCGCATCATCGAGAACGGCGTGGAGCGGGAGGCGCAGGTCGCCGAGGTCCGCGTCGGGATGATCGTCCGCGTCCGCCCCGGTGAGAATCTGCCGGTGGACGGGCGGGTGCTCACCGGGTATTCGACGATCAACCAGGCCTCGCTGACGGGCGAGGCGATGCCGATCGAGGCCGATGTCGGAACCGAGGTGTTCGCGGGCACGACCAACCTGACCGGCGCGATCGACATCGAGGTGACCCGCACGGGCGAGGACACCACGATCGGCAAGGTGAGCCAGCTGATCCGCGAGGCGGAGAGCAGCAAGAGCCCCCGGCAGCTCCTCATCGAGCAGGTGAGCCGGTTCTTTGTGCCCGTCGCGCTCGCGGTGGCGGCGCTGGTCTGGTACATGAACCGGGGCAACGACGACGCCGCGATCATGGCGATCACCGTGCTCGTCGTGGTCTGCCCCTCGGCGCTGCTGCTGGCGAGCCCCTCGGCGATGGTCGCCGCGTTCGCCTCGGCGGCCCGCCTGGGCATCATGATCAAGCGGACGGACTATCTCGAGTCCGCGGCGGGGGTCGACGCGGTGGTGCTCGACAAGACCGGCACGATCACGACGGGCTCGTTCGAGGTCTCGCGGCTGGCGCCCGCCGAGGGCGTGGAGGGCGCGGAGTTGCTGACCGCCGCCGCGAACGCCGAGCAGAGCAGCAACCACCCGCTGGCGCAGTCGATCCTGCGGACCGCGAGGGCGGCTCGGGTGCACACCGCCGAGGTGCAGCGGTACGAGGAGATCCACGGGCGGGGCGTCCGCGCGTTCACCGCGGCGGGGGAGATCGCCGCGGGCCGCGCGGGGTGGATCCGCGAGTTGGTGCCCTCGGTCTCGGGCCAGATCGACCAGGTCGAGCAGCGGATCGAGGGGATGAGCGGGGTGCATGTGCTGCTCAACGGGCGGTACCTGGGCGCCGTGGGCCTCGAGGACAAGATCCGCCCGGCGGCCAAGGGCGTGATCGAGCGGCTCCGCGAGCTGGGCGTGCGCACGGTCTCGGTCTTCACGGGCGACCGTTTGAGCGTCGCCAAGCGTGTGGGCATGGTGGTCGGGGCGGACCGCCTCGAGGCCGAGTGCCTGCCCGAGGAGAAGCACGAGCAGATCCGCGCGATGGTCGGGCAGGGCTACAAGACGATGATGGTGGGCGACGGGATCAACGACGGCCCGGCCCTGGCCGAGGCGGATGTCGGGGTCGCGATGGGCCTCCGCGGGTCCGACATCGCGACAAACTCCGCCGGCGTCGCGCTGATGACCGACGACCTCAACCGCCTGCCCTTCCTTATCGACCTGGGCCGGCGCACCCGCGCCATCACGGGGCAGAACATCGCCGCCTCGATCATCATCGCGCTGATCGGCCTGACGCTGGCCGCGACGGGCAACCTGGGCGAGGGGGGCGCGGCGGTCTTCTTCGCCGCGATGTTCCACTTCGCGGGCGATGTCTTCGTGCTGGGCAACTCGTTCAGGCTGTTCCGCTTCGGGGAGGACTTCCTCGCCGCCGAGCACGCCGCGCAGGAATCCGCCCGCACCGGGCACGCCGCGCGGCGCGAGGGCAGCGTCCGCCTGACCGGCGCGCAGCCCGCCTGACCCGGGCCCGCCCGTGCCCCGCGCGCGCGACATCACCGAACACGCCCTCGGCCTGTGCCGGCAACAGGGCTTCGCGCTCGCGGGCGCGTGCGGCGTCGAGCCCAGCGATCGGGGGGCGGAGCTGCGAGCGTGGCTCGACGCGGGCAAGCACGGCTCGATGACCTGGCTCGCCGAACACGCCGACCTGCGAACCGATCCTGCCCGGCTGCTGGACGGCGCCCGGTCGATCGTCATGGTGGCCGATCTCTACGCGACCCGGGCCACTGACAACACCGACGCCCCGCCTCCCGGGCACGGGCGGGTCGCCCGGTACGCCCGGGGGGAGGACTACCACGCCTCGATCAAGAAGCGGCTGCACGCGGTCTGCGACGCGCTGCGGGCCGAGCATCCGGGCTCGGGCTTCCGGGCGTTCGTGGACACCGCCCCCGTCCCCGAGCGCGAGCTCGCGGCGCGGGCCGGGCTGGGGTGGATCGGCAAGCACACCCTGCTGATCAACCCGAGGCTCGGGTCCTGGCTGCTGCTGGGCGGGTTTCTGACGACGCTCGACCTGGCCCCGGCGGGCGAAGGCGTCGCGGACCATTGCGGCTCCTGCACGCGTTGTGTCGACGCGTGCCCCACCGGGGCGATCTCGCCCTATTCGGTCGACGCCCGGCGGTGCATCAGCTACCTGACCATCGAGCGTCGCGAGGAGATCGCCCGTGAGTTCCACGGCGCGATCGGCGACTGGGTGTTCGGGTGCGACATCTGCCAGGAAGTCTGCCCCCACAACTCGCCGCGGGACGCCGCCCTGCTCGGGGACTCTGGCGCGACGGTGAACGCCCGGTACGGGCGGGGGCCCGCGTCGTTCGACCTGCTCGAGGTGCTCGCGTGGGACGCCGACGCGAGGGCGAGGGCCCTGAAGGGCACGGCGATGAAGCGGGCGACGCTCGAGATGTGGAAGCGCAACGCCGGCATCGGCGCGGCGAACGCCGGGCTTGTGTAGCCCGGGCGACGCGGGCGGGCCCTGCGAGGGCGGTCACATCCGCGTGCGAACGGCGGCGCCCAGAAGAACGATCGCGACGCCCGGGTAGAGCCACTCCTCCTGGCGTCCCACCGCGCCGATCCAGAGAAACGGGGCGGCGAGGGCGCACACGGCGACGGTCCAGGCGAGCGTGCCGGGGTCGAGGTCGCGCCGCCCGCGGGAGGTCATCAGGAGCCACGCGGGGAACACCAGGCCGTACGCGCCGAGGAACACGCGGTAGCCGACCTCGTGCAGCGAGATCGGGCCGGAGAACCCGGGGAGACTCACCTCGCCGTTCGACGCCTGCGGGGCGAGCAGGAAGAGCGCGACGCCGAGGGCCAGGCCGATGACGATCGGGACGGCGACCCAGGCGGCGGCGCGGGGCGCGGCAGGGGCTCCGAGCGCCTGGGTCTGGATCTCGCCGGTCGTCGCGACGCGGCGCACCGCGGCGATGTGGGCGGCGACGGTGAACATCGCCTGGGCGCCGAAGTGCGCCCCGGCCGAGGCCTGGTACCAGCCTTCCGAGATGAAGTAGGGCGCCGATGCAGGGGACCAGAGCACCCGCCCCCTGGTGACGAGGAGGATCGTCGCCAGGAAGATCACGAAGAACCCGATCGTGAACGCGGCGCGGGGGCTCGGGGCGTTCTGCGCCGCCCGGTTGAAGGTCAGGTCGAGATAAGGGCACAGAAGGAAGCCGAGCGTGGTGACCATCGCGAGCCCGCCGACCGCGGTCGCGGCCGCCTCCCCCCCTGCTCCGGCCGGGAAGGCGACGAGGACCGCGGCGAGGCAGGCCGAGAGGAGCAGCGTCACGAGCGCGGGGAGCCAGTCCACCCGGCGGCGGACGGCGATCGCGTTGCCGACGAGCGAGATGCCCAGCACGACGCCCCCGAGCATCTCGGGCCAGTCGGCCTGCAGGGCGAGCCCGCTGCGCCAGACGAGGAAATAGGCGTGGAAGGCGATCGTGACGGCGCTGAACACGAGCATCATGGTGCGTCGCGGGGCGACGAAGCGGCTTGATCGATCGCGGTCGCGGAGCACCCACCCGACGGACGCCGCGCCGAGGACATTGGGGATGAGAAAGGCGAGGAAGAACGGCACGCCCCCGTCGCGGATCATCAGCGTCGGGAGGAACATCCCGATGCACCAGGTCCACGAAACCGCGAGGAAGACCGACCAGCCCAAGGTGCGTCCCAGGGCGCGGACCATGATCACTTGCCCGCGTCCTGGGCGGCGTCGCGGCGCTCGGCCTTGGCCTTGTGGTGCGCCTTGGGCGTGACATGGAAAGTCGCGCTCGCCCGGCCCACGCGCTTCTCGCGGTTCTTGAGCCGCTCAAGCCGGGCCTCGCGCGAGAGCGTGCCCCGCTCGGCGGCGGCCTTGACCTCACTCTTGCGCTTGCGGGTCCGCTCTTTCTTCATCTCGCGGCTGACGCGCGTGCCGACCATGGTGGGCAGGATCTGCACGATGTCCATGTCGATCGTGATATTGAACTCGCCGCCCTGGGCGACCAGCGCGTGGATGTCGCCCTGGGGCTGGATGCGGTACTCCGCGGGCCCGAAACAGGGGCGGAGGAACCGGTACTCGAGATTCTTGCAGACGACGGTGTAGTCGCCCCCGCAGACGCCGAAGACATACATCCCCCCGGCGATCTCCGAATTGCCCAGCAGCGCCGCGCCCGCCATCGCGTTGTACCAGTTCTTGTTGAACCGGGTGAACGGGAGCGTCGCGGCGAAGGTCTTCTCGTCCACCCGCCGCATGCGGATGCCGGACCTGAAGGCGTAGGGGAGCCAGATCAGGCTGGTGACCCGGTGCCAGAAATTGTTCTTGGCGCTCAACCGGGAGACGAACGCCTCCATGCGCTCAAAGAGCGTCTTCTTCGGGGGCGACGAGGACGAGGCGATCCGCGCGGCGGCCTCCAGGGCGTGCCCCGTGCCGTTGCCCGCTGTCTCGGGGGCGCTGGATGCGTCAACGGAAGTCGCCATCTCCGGCCCATGCTAGCGCCCGGCCCGACCACGCGGAGACGGCAAGCCCCGCCCCGGATCCGGTACCATTTGGGGCGTCGGCCGGGCCCCCGCCCGGGCCGGCGGGAGGGCCGAACCGTGCCGCTGAGCATCGCTATTCAGCTGTATTCGCTCCGGCAGGAGTGCGAACGCGATCTGGCGGGCACGCTGGCCGACCTCGCCGACATCGGGTACCGCCGGGTCGAGTTCGACCGGGTGTACGGCGACCCGGGGGAGGCTGGCGAGGCGCTGCGGTCGCTTGGGATGTCGGCCTGCGGGCTGCACGCCCCGCTGGAGCGGATCGAGGACCATCCCCAGGCGGTGGTGGACGCGGCGCTGGCGCTGCGCACACGGCGGGTGATCGTCTCGTTCGTGCCGAGGCCGCTGACCCCGGAGATCGCCGAGGGTCTGCGGGGCCGGCTGGACGCGGCGGCGGCGCTCTTGCAGACGAGCGGGATCGTGCTCGCGTACCACAGCCACGACTGGGACCTCTCGCGGTGGGAGGACGGGCGTCGGCCGTTCGACATCGTGGCCGGGGCGCGGCGGATCTTGCTGGAGCCCGATCTGGGGTGGGTGTGGGAGGCGGGTGAGGACCCGGTCGAGTTTGTGCGCGCGCAGGCGGGCCGGTGCCCCCTGGTGCACATCAAGGATTTCACCGACCGCTCGGACCGGGACAGCACCTGCGCCGTGGGCTCGGGGATTGCGCCCTGCGCGGAGATCCTCGCGGCGGCGCCGGAGGCGGGCGTCGAGGGGGTCGTGGTGGAGTTCAACCACCCCGGGCGCGACTCGGTCTTCGACGCGGCCCAGAAGTCACTGGACTGGATCCGCGCAAGGCTCGCCGAGGGCGACGGCTGACCGGCGCGGGGCGCTAGCCGAGGTTGACGCCCGCGTCGCGGGCCGCGGCGGCGTCGGGCTCGAGTTCGAACCAGCCCTTTTCGGCGCGGCGGACCCGGACGCACGGGTTGCCCGGCTCGTGGTCGAGCACGAGCAGCCAGTCTCGCTCGGCGGCCTCGTGCAGGAACCAGTGCTTGGAGATCATGCTCGTGTAGGGCTCGACATCGTACGCGAGGCTGAAGGCCGCCCCGGCGTGCCACGCGGTGGGCATGACATCGGGGGTGAAGACCACGGTGCGTCCGGCGGTGTCCTCGAAGCAGACGGCCTGCTGCCCCCAGGTGTGACCCGGGACAAGGAAGACGCGGACGCCCGCGAGGACCTGGCTCATGCGGTCGGTCACGGGGCCCTTGGGCATCTCGTCGCGGCCGGGCTTTCGGTTGAGGGGGAAGGGCCTTTCGCTCTCGACCTGGCGGAGGCGGGGGCGGCGCCCTGGGAGGTCGAGCGATTCGTCCTCGAAGGGCAGGATGTGGTCGCGGTAGTAGGTCCTGGTCATGACCGAGTCGTTGGCCCTTGCGTCGAGCCATTCGCGTTTCTGGACGATCAGCTCGGCGTTGGGGAATGTGAACTTGACGCGGGGCTCATCGCCGCTGGCGGCGCCGGGCTTGGTCGCGACCCAGTCGGGCTCCTCGCCCTCGCGGACGCGTCGGGTCAGCCCGCCGGCGTGGTCGAAGTGAAGGTGGGTGACGATCGTCGCGTCGAGCTCGGCGGGGTCGACTCCCGCCTCGATGACCGCGGTCTCGACCGTGCGGCCGTCGAGGCCGAAGATGTCGGCCATTTTGGCGTCGAGTTTGTCGCCGGTGCCCGCCTCGATGAGGTATCTGCGAGGCCTGCCGGTGGCCGGGTTGATGTCGGGGGGCCCGCCTTCGGCGGTGCCGGCGGCCTCGAGCAGGATGCAGTTGTGGCTCAGCGCGATGCGGTTGCGATCATCGGGCTGGGCGAAGCGGGTCCAGACGGTGCGTGGGATGACGCCGAACATGCCGCCCCCGTCGAGCAGGAACCGCCCCGCGCGGATGAGGGTCCACTTGTATCGCTGCGGCGGGAGCTCGGGCGCGGGGGTTCGCTTCTCGGTCATCCCGCGATGGTAGACGGGCGGGGCGGGAGGGCTTGCGGGACGGGGCGGGCCCGGCAGCCGGAGCCACGATGGTTCCTGGACGGGCCGCGGGTGTCTGACGCGCGAGGGCGGGTGCCGCGAATTTCTACGGGCAGCCGGCAAGAAACGCGGCGACGAACGCGGTGATGTCCCGCAGGTCGAGCAGGCCGAAGGGGGGGGCGAGGTCCGCCACCGCCTGGCCGCCCGTGAAGGCGTTGGCGAACCCGACCACATCGTCGAGGTCGAGGATGTTGAGCGGGGGCGCGAGGTCCGCGATCACGCAGCCGGGCGGGGGGAATCCGTTGAGGAGGTAGACCGTGCCGTTCTGGCTGCCGATCCATGCCTCGCCCCGCCCGTCGTCGAAGGCGATCCCCGCCATGCCGGAGACGCCCAGCGGGGCGAGTTCGAAATCGCCCCCCCACTCACCGTCCGGCGACATCGCGCGGATCCGGTCCTGCGAGCTGCTCACGAAATAGAGGTTCCCGTCGGCGTTGAGCACATCGACATCGCCGTAGTAAATGTCGAACTCGGGCGAGCCGGAGGGCCACACGCGGTGCTCCTCGACGATCGCCCCCGAGTCCGCGTCGAGCACCTGGAAGTAGTCCCGGGACCAGTCCACCGCGACAAATCCGCCGAGGCCCGCGGCCTCCGCCCCGCCGACCCATTGCCCGATCGCGTTGCCGTCGAACAGCGCCGTCGCGAGGATCTGCCCGTTCGACTTGTCGATCGCGTCGAGGCGCGGCGGGTCGAATTCGTTCGCGAACGAGAGCAGCGTCCCGGCGGGAACGGCGACCCCGTTGATCACCGCCGGGGCGGTCAGGAAATCGATGTCGTCGTCGTTGCCCGTCGCGGGCGCGATGGGGAGGGTCCGCAGGAAGGCGCCGTTGCGGTCGTAGATGTGGTAGACGGGCGAGAAATTGAAGTGGACATACACCTCGTCGGCGGTGTGGTCGAAGGCGATCGAGTTGATCGAGCCCCCTTCGGGCGGATCGAAACTGGAGACCAGACCGATCGAGCCCGACACGCTCCCGGTGAACAGCCCGGCCCACGCGATCATCGACAACGCCGCAACACGCATCACTTCTCCTTCCGCGAGGCAACCCGTCCCACGAGCAAGCGAGACTAGTTGGCCGTACGGGGCCTCGTCAACGACCGCGCTGCCGAATCGGGCCCGCCGGCTCGGTTCCCTCGACGACGGGGCGGTTATCGGGCGATCGCCGCGAGGCAGAGCACCTCGAACGCGACATGGGCGGCGAGCAGGGCGGTGTTCTGCGCGACATCGCGGTCGGGCAGCACCTCGACGACATCCGCGCCCGCGATCGCGGCGCCCTTGCACGCGCGCACGAGGGCGAGCGCCTCGTGGGAAGTGAACCCGCCGACGGAGGGCGTTCCGGTTCCCGGCGCGAACGCGGGGTCGACGCAGTCGATGTCGAAAGTCAGGTAGGCCGGACGCTGCTTCAACTCGGCGACGAAGTCGTGGATCGGGCGCATGCCCTCCTCGCGCCAGTCTTCATAGGTCAGGATGCGGACGCCGTGTTCGCGGGCGTAGTCGAGGTCCTTCGCGGTGTTGAGCGGGCCCTTGATGCCCACCGAGAGCATGGCGCGGGGGTCGACCACGCCCTCCTCGATCAGGCGGATGAACGGCGAGGCGTGGGAGTACTTGTCGCCCCAGACGGTGTCGACGGTGTCCAGATGGCTGTCGAAGTGCAGCAGCGCGAGCCCGCCCCGGGGCGAGCCGAGGCGGCGCCAGGTCGCCTTGATGTTGGCGTAGGCGATCGAGTGGTCGCCCCCGAGGGCGAGCAGCCGCGATCGCGCGGGGTGGCCCAGTCCCGCGGCGAACTCGGCCACCGCGTCGAGCGTCTGCCTGGTGCTGTAGGGCGTGCCGACCGGGGCGTCCCCGGCGTCGGCGAGCGAGAGCACCTCGCACACATCGACCCGGTGCGCGATCGAGTAGCGTTTGAGGTACTGCGAGGCGTCGCGGATCGCGCGCGGGCCGAACCGGGCCCCGGGGCGGTAGGTCACGCCGGTGTCGTAGGGCACGCCGTAGACGAGCCAGTCCGCGGGGGCCGCGTCGGCGGGCAGGTCTTCGAGCCTGGGGTAGCGGCCGAAGGTGCAGAGGCCGGCGTACCGGGGCGTCGTGCGCGCGTCGGGGAGTCGTGTTGGCATGGGGCGATCATACCGGGCGGGGCCCGGGGGTCGTCATCCCGCGGCCACCTTCGCGAGGGCCCGCTCCACCACCGCGAACACCTTCGGCCAGTCCGACATCTCCATGACGGCGAACGGCGGGAGGAAGCGGACATGGTACGGCCCGTGCCCGTTGTAGAAGGTGATCACGCCCTCGTCGAAGAGAGCCTTGGTCGCCTTCATCAGCTTCTCCTTCTCGCCGCCGAACGGGGTGAAGCGCATCATGCCGCCCACGCCGCCCGCGATGCCGTCCACGAACGGGACCTCGGGGAACCAGTCGGGGTGCTTCGCCTTCAGGGCCGAGACCTGGTCGCGGAAGGCCTTGTGGTGCTGAGCGGCCTTTCCGTTGGGGCCGTACAGGCCCGAGGATTCAAGGATCTCGAGCACGCGCTTGCCGACGGCGAACTCGGGGGTCGCCCCGGTGAAGGTGCCGCTGAGCAGGCCGGGCTTGGGGTTGTACTCGGCGGTGTAGAGCGTCACGCAGGCCTGGGTGGACTTTCCGACGGTGACGATATCGACATAGTCGCCCAGGTCGAGCATCTCGAAGGCGAACATCTCGGTGGTGCGCCCGAAGGACTGCACCTCGTCGGCCCAGACCGCCACGCCGTTCTTCTTGCAGAGTTCCATGAGCGAGGCGAAGAACTCCCGGGGCGCGGTGGTGAACCCGCCCTCGCCCTGCACGAGCTCGAAGATGAAGCAGGCGTGCTGGCGGGGGTAGCGATCAAAGAGCTGCTGGAGGCGCCAGCACTCGTGCTCGATCAGGGCCTTGTCGCCCCCCAGCTTGCGGGCGGCGTCGGCGTTCCAGAAGCCCATGTAATCGACAAGCGTCGAGAGCGGCACGCCCTGCCGGTAGGCGGCCGAGTCGCCGATCTGGCACATCGTCACGGTGCGCCCCATGAAGCAGTGCTTGAACGCGATCACCCGGTTCGCCGGGGCGTGCTTCTGATAGCAGATCTTCAGCGCGTTCTCGTTCGCCATCGCGCCGCCCGCGGAGACGAACGCGTGCTCGAGGCGGCTCTTGCGCTTTGCGAGCGTCAGGATCTTGTCCGAGAAATCGTACAGGGGCCTGGTCGCCTGGAGGTGCCCGTGCTTGAGGTTGTCCTCCACGCACGCGCCAAGGGCCGCGCGGATCAACTCCGGGTGGGCGTGCCCGAGCGGGGTGTACCCGATGCCGCCGACCATGTCGTACTTGACCGAGCCGTCGTCGAGTTCGACGAGGATCCGGTTGCCGGCGCCCGAGCCGACATAGGGGAAGAAGAGCGGCCTGCCCCGTGTCGCCGCGATCTTCTTGAGGTAGTCCTCGTACGACTGGGTCAGGCCCTCCCGCGGGCCGCGGACCTCGGTGATCCGGGCCGACGCCGAAACAACCTCCCCGACGATCGCGTCGATCGAGCGGCGGATGGTCTCGTTGTGCGCCAGTTCGGCGCCGACGGTCTGCTCATGGGCCACGGCCTGCGTCATACACACCCTTTCCAATTCGGAGTCCGGGGAATCCTATCGGCCCGATTCCCCCCGTTCTCCGGCCGCGGGGCGTCGATTCGGCGGGCGATCGGGGGTCGGCCGTCGGCGGAATGTGCCCGGAGCGCCCTTGGCGAGACCCGCCCGCCAGGCTCCTTGCCGCGGCGGGACAGCCCGCCCGCCGCTGGCCGCGCGGGCGGGGGCGCGGACGGGTAGGCTGACCCGGCCCTCGCTCGGCGAGCCGGTTTGTGCCCCCCCCAAAGCCGAGACTTCGGCCCGGCGCGTCCACGAAAGGGCCACACGATGAACGCTTCCATCCGCGTCTCCATCCTGATTGGGCTCTCGGCGGCCACCTCGGCGGTGCTCACTGGGTGCGCCTGCCACGGCGGGGGCTGCGTCCGTGCGGCTCCCGCCGATGAGTCGGCCGTTCGGGCTCACGAGGCGTATGTCGAGGCGATCAACTCCAACGATCTCGAGACATTCCTCGGCATGCTCACCGAGGATGTGGTGTTCATGGCGCCGAACACGCCGCGGCTTGTCGGCAAGCAGGCGGTGCGTGAGTGGGCCGCGCCGTACCTCGAGGCGTACCGAGTTCATTGGGAGAAGACCTCGCTCGAACTCATCGTCGCCGACGGCTGGGCGATCGAGCAGTACGCCTATGTGGAGAACGACACCGCGAAGGACGGCGGCCCAGCTCTCCGCGACACGGGCAAGGGCATCAACATCTACCGCCGCGAGGCCGACGGTGTGTGGCGCGTCGCCCGGGACGCGTGGAATTCCGATCTTCCGCCGCAATAGCTCGCAACCAAGGAGGGCGCGGGGTGTCGAAGTCCCACGCCGATTTCATCCGCGATCTCTACAGCGCGTTCTCCTCAGGGGATGTGCCCGGGGTGCTGGGCCGAATGAGCCCGGACATTGTCTGGAACGAGGCGGAGAACTTCCCCTACGCCGACGGCAACCCGTACATCGGGCCCCAGGCCGTGCTCGAGGGTGTTTTCGCCCGGTGCGGCAGCGAGTGGGATGGCTTCAGGGTCAATATCGAGGAGATCCTCGACGCGGGTGACACGGTGGTCGCGCTGGGACGCTACACGGGCGTCTACAAGGCGACCGGGCGAGCCCAGGACACCCAGATCGCCCATATCTGGCGCCTCAAGGACGGCAAGGTCGTCGGCTTCCAGCAGCACGCCGACACGCTCCATGTGGCGAGGATCACCGGCTCGGCCTGAGCGACGCTCAGCCCGGCATGCGGGCGAGCAGCGTCATGTGCCCGTGCGTGCGGAACCCGATGCGGGCGTACACGGGTGCGCCCATCTCCGAAGCCTGAAGAAGGCCCGTCGTATATCCGAGTTGCCATGCGCGCCGGAGCGGCTCGGCCGTGAGGTGCGCCCCCAACCCCTTGCCCCGATGCTCCGGCAGCGTCGCGACGCCGTAGATGCCCGCGAACCCGTCGTGCAGGTAAACGAGCGAGGTTGCGACCAGCCGGCCGCCGTGCTCGACGGCGAAGTACCGCGCCTTGCCCGGGCAACGGGCCGTGCCGCGGTCCACGCCGAACAGCGAGCCCACCGGCAGCGGCAACCCGTACCCGTCGGACACCGCCCGCGCCCACGCGTCGGCGTCGTCGACCCCGACCTCGCGGCAGGCGTACCCCTCGGGGAGCGTCGTCGCCGCGAGCGACCCGGGCGTGACGGACATCAGCGGCATCGACTCGGCCGGCGCGAACCCCAGCGCCCGCGCGGCCGCGATCTGCTCCGGCGTGCCCTCGTCGAGGAACAGAACCGCCGAAGGGAATGCCTCGGAGCGCAACGGGCCCGCGTCGCGCGCGATATCGGCCGGTGTGGCCGATCGCGCGAACACCGCGAGGTTCCCGAACGGGCTCGGCTCACCCGTGATGATGCGGAAGCAGACCGGGCTCACCAGCGCGTCGTCGGTCGCGAGGACGGTCCGGAAAGAGTGATCGAGATGATCGGCGATCGTGTTCGCGGCGCGAGGGCCGTCCGCGGGGAGCGCTCGGGGCTGGGTGGTCATCGGCATCTCCGCCCGGCGAAGCGCCGGCCGCGGAGGATACCGCGGGTCGGCCCGGCCCGGGGCAGCGTTGTGAGATCTCAAGTTTAACGCTTGACTTCCGCGAGAATCCCGTGTATTTCTACAGTCGCGGCGGCGCTGCCCGGCGTTGTTGGCAGGCCGCGTTGGAGGAGACCAGGAGAGGGAGTCGAGACATGTCGAAGAACACAACGGGCGTGCTGGCGGCGCTGGCCCTGGCCGGGACCGCCTCCGCGGGGGTCTGGTCGACCCAGTTCATCACCGATCTGGAGAGCCAACTGCAGAGCGAGGGCTCGCTGGTCCTCGCGACCAACGCCGGTGCGGGGGCGGGCGCGACCGCGGTGACCGTGGGCGGCATCGAGTTCGGCCTCGATGAATCCATGCTCTCACGCATCACCAACAACGCCGACACGGTCTGGCTGACGGGCTCGGAATCGCCCGAGGTCTCCAACCTCATGGGCACCGGTCACCGCATCGCCGAGTGGACGCCCGACGAGGAGATCTCGTTCGGCGACATCTTCGTCGTCGGGCAGCAGTACCGCCTGCAGCTCATCATCGGGCACGCGTGGGACTGGGCCGCGGTGAACCTCGTCGGCCCCGACGGGTCGAGTTTCTACAACCCCGACAACGACCTCAACGGCCTCCCCCAGGCCACGCTCGCGACCTACGACTGGGTCGCCACCGCGTCGACGCAGGACTTCCTGATGGATGTCGGCGCGGGCCAGGGCCGGGTCAACCTGCTCGGCCTGGCGGTGCACGCCGTCCCGACGCCCTCCGCGGCGGCGCTGCTCGCCCTCGGCGGGCTGGTCGCGGGTCGCCGGCGGCGCTGAGCCGAGCCGAGTTGGCCGAGCCGACCGGTTTGATTCACGGTCCGCCGGGGCTCGGTCCACCGGCCGCCACGCCGGCGGGCATCACGCCGCCCGCACCCCCAGACTCGGCGCGGCCACCGCCGGTAGACTCAGCCGCCATGGTCGCCGCATCGAGATCGGGCCCGTCGATCGCGGGCTTCCCCCGGCTTCTGGTGCTCGCGGCCGGGCCCGTGCTGCTCGGGCTGTGCGGGCTCGCGCTGCGGCAGGGCAACGCGGAGTTCGTGCTCTACGCCGTGGCGCTCGTCGTTGAGATCGGGCTGGTCTGGGTGCTCCACCGGCGCGTCAACCTGAGCGTGCCCACGCTCTGGTGCCTCGCGGCGTGGGCCGTCCTGCACATGGCCGGCGGCACGGTCGCCATCCCCGAGGCCTCGGGGATGCTCGACGAGCACGCGACCAAGCCCGTCCTGTACGGCGTGCGCCTCCACCCCTGGCTGCCCCGGTACGACCAGGTCGTCCACGCGTTCGGCTTCTTCGGCGCGACGCTCGCGGCGTGGGAGTCCATCGTCGCGTTCATGCGGACGGACTTGAAGCCGGGCCTGGGGCAGGCGATCCCCGCGGCCCTGGTCGGCATGGGGCTCGGCGCGGTCAACGAGGTCATCGAGTTCGCGATGACGCTGGCGCTCCCGGAGACGGGCGTGGGCGGCTACACCAACACGGGATGGGACCTCGTGAGCAACACCGTGGGCAGCGTCGCGGCGGCGGCGCTGTGCTGGGGGTGGCGGGGCAGGCGATGAAGCAGGAATCCGGCGGGCGCGGGCCTCCGCCGGCGCTTCGGGCCCGTTGATGGGCGCCCGCCGGGTGGATGGCGGTCTTTGAAACGGAGCAACGCGATGGCGACAACAACCCCCGAGCACGACGCGAAGATCGCGGCGATGACCTTCTCCTCGGTCTACCCGCACTATGTGAGCAAGGTCCAGAAGAAGGGGCGAACGGTCGAGGAACTGCACGCCGTCATCACCTGGCTCACCGGGTTCGACGACGGCGAGATCCAGAAACGCATCGACGAGAAGGCGACCTTCGCCGACTTCTTCGACCGGGCGACGCTGAACCCGAACGCCGAGCAGATCAAGGGCGTGATCTGCGGCTACCGGGTCGAGGAGATCGAGACCCCGCTCACGCGGCGGGTGCGCTGCCTCGACAAACTGGTGGATGAACTCGCGAAGGGGAAGGCGATGGAGAAGATCCTGCGGGGCGGGTGAAGGCCGTGCGGGATCGGCCGGCCTGTCCGCGGTGCAGGGGAGGTTTCCCCTGCAACCCCTCTTTCGGAGTCACCGGCCTACGCCGGTGAGGGGCGGATTGGCTGAGGCGGGGGGGCCGGGGCTCCGGCGGGGGTGCGGGGGCAGAGCCCCTGCATCGGCGGAGGATGGGGAGCACGGCTTGCCCAAGACGCGCAAACCGTGGCAGCCGGCTTCTTTGCGCGGGCACCGCGCGCCGCGTTGCGGCGCGTGGTGGCTCCCGGCGGTCGACATGATCTCGGCATTCGGTAGGATGCGCGCGAGAAGGAGGGGCCGATGGCTTATCTCACGCCGGACGAGATTCGCGAGGTGTTGTCGGAAGAGGGGCACGAAGATGTGGCCGAGACGCTGGTTGCGACGGCGCGGGCTGCTCTTGCGCTCGATCGGGAGGATGTGGACGACGCGTCGATCCCGGTTGGTGCGTCGAAGCTCGGCGGAGATCCGGACCTGCCGGCGGGGTTCTCCTGGCCCGAGTGGAATGGGCGGCCCCTGGCGTTCCTCGGGCAGGTGCGGCTGGGGGACCTTCCTCGCGTGGAAGGCGGGCTGGCCCTGCCGCGGTCGGGGCTGCTGAGTTTCTTCTGCGATTACATCGAGACGCCTTGGGGGTTTGATCCGGCGCACCGGGGGGGCGCGGTGGTGGTGCACACGGCGGAGGGTGAGAGGTTGTCGCGCGTGCCGACGCCGGCAGGCGCGATTCCCGATGACATCGGTTTCGAGGGGAACAGCTTCCTCGCGTGCCGCGTCGGGTTCCGGGTGGTGACCACATATAGGTTGGATGAGGAGCGGTTGGGTGAGGACGGTGAGCTGCTGGATCTGCTGCACGAGACGCTCGCCGAGGGCCAGGGGGATGAGAGCCCGCACCACCAGATCGGCGGGCACCCGCTGGTCATCCAGTCGTCGATGGAGCTGGAGTGTCAACTGGTGACGAACGGGATCTACTGCGGCGACACGCCGCCGGCGTCACAGCACGAGCGGATCGAGGCGCTGACGCCCGGGGCGGCGGACTGGCGGCTGTTGCTGCAACTGGACACGGACGACCTGCCCGGGTGGATGTGGGGCGACATGGGTCTGGTGTACTTCTGGATCCGGGAGCAGGACCTCGCGGCGGGCGACTTCTCGAAGGTGTGGTTCGTTTTGCAGTGCTTCTGAGGGATCGGCGGCGGTGCAGGGGAGGTTGCCCCTGCAACCCCTCTTTCGGATTGGCGGACGGGAGTCGGCGGGTGTTCCGCCGGGGGTGCGGGGGCGGAGCCCCTGCATCGGCGGAGGATGGGGAGCACGGCTTGCCGAAGACGGCCAAGCCGGGGCAGCCGGCCCCGGCGTGACTGGTTGTCGGGATTCCGAGTGCCGAGGTCGGCTGCGGCGGAGACGGTGGGACGGCGTGGGTTCTCGGACGGGCGTGGGGAGCTGCGGAGGGTGCGGGGCGAGGAGGGTCTGTGGCCGCGGTGCAGGGGAGGTGTCCCCCGCAACCCCGCTCAGAACGCCGCGGGCGCGGCCGCGGGTCCCGGCGCGGTGCGTGACGCGAAGCATGCAACGCACCCGGTGCCACGACCCGCCCGAAGGGCGCGTCGTGCTCAGGCGCAGTGGGTCGGGGGCGCACCACGCGCCGCGTTGCGGCGGGTGGTGGCACCGAGAGGGGCCGTCGGATTTGAATCGGGGCACCCGGCACGATCAGATCATGGCCGGTCGCCCGCCGCGGTTCTTTGTCCTGGCGGGGGTGCGGGGGCGGAGCCCCTGCATCGGCGGAGGGTGGGAGAGGCACTGGCGGGCGAGCCGTCAGTGGCACCCGGCGTTCGCCGGTGAGGGGCTGGGTCACCGGCGATCGCCGGTGAGGGGGGCGGATTGGCTGACGGGGGTGGGGCGGGGGCTCCGGCGGGGGTGCGGGGGCGGAGCCCCTGCATCAGCGAAGGGTGGGAGAGGCACTGGCGGGCGAGCCGCCAGTGGCACCCGGCGCGAGGTGTCGGGCTAAACGCAAAATGTTCCAGTGGCACCCGGTGCACTCGACCTAGTACTGGTCGGCAAGATCACCTACCTCCGGAGAATCGAATGGACGCTCTTGGTACTTTTCATCTTCATACACACGGTCGGGATACAGCGCCGACAGTGCACTTGTAATTGCACCCCAGCTTGAAGTGCTTAGGCGTGCCTTCTTCGATGATGTGACCGTGCAAATCTTATCTTGAACCAGCACCACTTCTCCGTACCCACGGATTGTCTTCAGGGGCTCAAGTGGCTCCTTGGTAATCGGATCAACGATCGGTTCCTCTGATAATTGATAGATCACGAATCGATCGCCTCTTTTTACACCGTCTCGCCTACCAGCATTCAGAATTACCTTGTAACCGCCATCGGCAATATAGGCGACGCGACGACCCTTTAGTTTTGGCTGCGCCTCGTTCTGGATCTCTTCGTCAGCCATTTGACATTTCCCTCGCAGCAGCCGGAATGCCCGGCTTGACAAGCAAAGACTTCAGGTTATCCGTTGAGGTATCCGTAAGGATTCCTGAATGCTTGGCAGCGTTGATCGGCACAACTAGCACCTGGACCAGATCGTCGTCTTGAATATGGACAACTCGCCCGATTCCGATGAGCATTTCCACATCGTTTTTCTTATGAAATACCGATGCCTCCGTATCCTTGAATAGCCGAGGATGTGGATCTGAAACCAAGAGGTATTGAGTACTAGGATAGGGTTCGGGCGCGTTTCCGGAATGACGTACTCTTGACGATTGTTGATTCATCCCGTGCCACGCCGTGAACGCAGCGTGAAATAATGTAGCAAAGGCGACAAACAGAACTGGGAGAGTACTTATAGTAGTAACAACTAACCACTTGAGATTAAAATCCGGCACGAGCGAGAGAGCGGCTGCGGCAACCACGCCTCCGACTCCAAGGGAAATGCCGTGTACACTGACGCAGCTCCTATAGAGATGCGATGTAAATGTACCCGTTCTCATAGGCAAGGCTCTCTAAGCCTGGGCACGGCCGCTAAGTCGTGCCCAGTGTAGCATCAATAGTCGTAATCGTCATCCATCCCCGCACCAGCCCCGGCGGGGGTCTTCTTCTTTTCCTTGAGTTCGACGATCGCCGCGTCGGTCGTCAGGAGCAGGCCGGCGATGCTGGCCGCGTTCTGCAGCGCCACGCGTTCGACCTTGGTCGGGACGATCACACCCATCTTGACCAGGTCGCCGAACTCGTGGGTCAGGGCGTTGTAGCCGAAGTTGGTCTCGGTGTTCTCCTCGATCTTCGCCGCGATCACGGAGCCGTCGAGCCCGCAGTTGGCGGCGATCTGCTTGACCGGGGCGGAGACGGCCCGGGCGACGATGTCGATGCCGACGCGCTCGTCGCCCGTCGCCTTCTTCTTGAGCCCCTCGAGCGCCTTGCGGGCCCGCAGCACCGCGACCCCGCCGCCGGGGAGGATGCCCTCCTCCACGGCCGCGCGGGCGGCGTGGAGCGCGTCCTCGACGCGGGCCTTCTTCTCCTTCATCTCGACCTCGGTGGCGGCGCCGACATTGATCTGGGCGACGCCCCCGGCGAGCTTGGCGAGGCGCTCCTCGAGCTTCTCGCGGTCGTAATCGCTGCTGGACGCCTCGATCTGGTTGCGGATCATCTCGATGCGGCCCTGGATGGCGGTGTTGGTGCCCGCGCCCTCGACGATGGTGGTGTTGTCCTTGTCGATGGTGACCTTCTTGGCCCGGCCCAGGTCCTTGAGCTCGAGCTTCTCGAGGTCGAGGCCCAGCTCCTCCATGACGGCGGTGCCGCCGGTGAGGGTGGCGATGTCCTCGAGCATCGCCTTGCGGCGGTCGCCGAAGCCCGGGGCCTTGACGGCCGCGACCTTGAGCGTGCCGCGGAGCTTGTTGACGACGAGGGTGGCGAGGGCCTCCCCGTCGACATCCTCGGCGATGATGAGCAGGCTGGAGCCCGACTCGGCGATCTTGCCGAGGACGGGCAGCAGGTCCTTGGCGCTGGAGATCTTCTTCTCGTGGATGAGGATGTAGGGCTTGTCGAGCTCGACCTCCATCTGGGCGGTGTTGGTCACGAAGTGGGGGCTGAGGTAGCCCTTGTCGAACTGCATGCCCTCGACGAGCTCGACCTCGGTCTCGAGGCTCTTGCCCTCTTCGACGGTGATGACGCCGTCCTTGCCGACCTTGTCCATCGCCTGGGCGATGATCTTGCCGATCTCCTCGTCCTGGTTGGCGCTGCAGGTCGCGACCTGCGCGATCTCCTTGCTGCCCTTGACCGGGGTGCTCATGTTCTTGAGCTCGCCGATGAGGGCGGCGATGGCGCTGTCGATGCCCTTCTTGATCTGGTTGGGGTTGGCCCCGCTGGTGATGTTCTTGAGCCCCTCGGTGAGGATGCTCTCGGCGTAGATGGTCGCGGTCGTCGTGCCGTCGCCGGCCTCCTTGGAAGCCTTGCTGGCGACCTCCTTGACCATCTGGGCGCCCATGTTCTCGTAGGGGTCGTCCAGCGTGATCTCCTTGGCGACGGTCACGCCGTCCTTGGTGACGGTCGGGGCGCCGAAGGATTTCTCGAGGACGACGACCTTGCCGGAAGGCCCGAGGGTGACCTTGACGGCGCGGGCGAGTTTCTGGACGCCGCGGAGGATGCGGTCGCGGGCGTCGGTGTCGAATGCGATCTGCTTGGCTGCCATGGTTGCTCCTTTGGAGCAGGGACCGGGGACCGGGGACCGGGGACCAGCGGAGCCGCTGCGGGCGTGGCTGGTCGTTCGATGGTCACCGTGTCGCCTGTCGCCTGCACTCCTTTCTCTTGTTCCTAGGTTCTACGAGTTCTCGACCGGTGCCCGGTATCCGGGGCCCGGCGCCTCATTGCCCGATGCGGATGTACGCGATCCGCTCGGCGTCGATGACGAAAATGGACTGCCCGTCCGTGAGCTTGATCAGCCCGTCCGCTTCCTCGGGGACGAGCATCGCGTTCTTGACGGCGAGCGTGTTGGGCTCGCCCAGCACATGCTGAAACACGAAGGTCGCGGTGCGCTGACCTTTGAGCTCGGCGAGGGCCTGGCGGAGTTCTTGTGGGGTCATGGGGGGCATCCGGGACCGGGCACCGGGCATCAGGGAAAGACACTCGCCCGCGGGCTGGTGCCTGATCCCTGGTGACCGGTCCCTTTGCTTCTTAGTCAATCACCGCCAGCACATCGTCCTCGCTCATGATCAGCAACTCCTCGTCGCCCAGCTTGATCTCCGTGCCGGCGTAGGACGAGAAGATGATCTTGTCCCCCTTCTTCACCGTCAGCGGCGTGCGGTCGCCCGTGTCGGTGTTCAGCTTCCCGTCCCCCACCGCCTCGACCGTCCCGGTCTTGGGGCGCTCCTTGCTGGACTCGGGCAGATAGATCCCCGAATCGGTCACCGTCTGCGCCTCGTCGCGGCGGACGATGATCTTGTCGTGCAGCGGGCGGATGTCGATCTTGGCCTTGGTCTTGGTCGCGGTCGCCATTTCTCTGAACTCCCTTCAGGTGGTTGTGCGTGGTTCTGGTCTCAACGCCCGCCGCTCTCGCGCCGGGCTCGTCTTGTCGGGCCCGGGCTCGCGCCGGGGCCGGGTTCAATTGGGTCTATCCCGCGGGCGGCGTCGGCCAGCGGTTGGCGTAGTGCCGCATCAGCACACGCCGCAGCATCTCGAGCAGCGTCTCCACATCCCGGTGCTGCCGGGGGCGGTCCAGCACCGCGAACGCCCCGGCCCGCAACGCCGCCGCCATCTCCCGGTGATCGTCCCGGCTCGTCCGCCCGCGCTTGATCACCAGCGTCGGAGGGGGCGAGGCGAGGCGGGCCAGCAGGTCGAGCACGCGGGGCCCGGCCTCCTCCGCCGGGGCCGTCGCCTCCAGCGGCAGGGCCAGATCGACCACCGCGATGTGGATCGGGGTGCTCTGGATGACGCGGGAGGCCTCCCGGGCGTCGGCGGCGTGGTGCGACCGGACGCCCATCGGGTCCAGCAGCCGCGGCAGGCGGTCGACCCAAGGCTCATCGTCCCAACCCGCATACGAAAGGAGCAGGTTCAGCCGGTTCGGCGCGTGCCCCGACCCGCCCCCGGGGGGGTCGAACGGGTCGCCGGGATGGAGGCGGACATTCTGCACCGGTGCAAGGGCGGCAAATCCGGTGCCGCTCCAGCGGGCCCCGCTCCCCCCGCCTTGGCCCCCTCGGCGGCCCCGATCGCCGTTCGGGCGCTGCCGGGGGCGGCGGGAAGGACCCCGGGGGTGCCAATCTGACAGGCCGCCACCTCGGGGCGGGGGCGCACGCCGCTACCCCGCGGGGCGCGGGGTGGCGGCGGCTCAGGCCTCGCTTTGATGCGCCGGCCGCTCCCGCCCGGGCCGGGCGGCGGGCGCTCACCCGGTCACGGGCACCCGGCCAGGAAGCTCGAGACAAACGCGTTGATGTCCGCCAGGTCGAGCAGGTTGTAGGGCTCGGCCAGGTCGGCCCGGCACCCGATCGCCAGCGTGGCGTGCCGGTCGACGACATGCCCCCCGGTGTCGCAGTTCACCACCGCCGTGTCCGCGACGCGGAGCCGCAGCGTGTACACGCACGGCGGCAGCCCCGCGGTGTTCCAGTTCGCGAGCACGCCGTTGACGACATTCCCGGTGCCCGAGGCGATGAACTCCCAGGTCGTGGAGGTGCCGCCCGTGTAGTACAGCGACCAGGCGGAGAGGTTGGCGTCGCTGGCGGTGCCGCGGATCTGTATGACCCCCTCGGGGTCGAAGTGGTCGCAGTTCACGGGCGTCTGGATGGTCGCGACCGGGTTGGTGTTGTCCACCTTGACCGTCCGCGTCGCTGAACGCTGCTCGCCGCAGTCGTTCTCCCCCACCACCCGGAGCGTGTAGTTCCCGTCCACCACGCCGCCGGTGCTCCAGACCGCGAGCGACTCGTTCAGCCGATCTCCCGAGTAGACGGGCGTCGTCGGATCGACCGGGAACCAGGGCGCCGCCCCCGTCGGGCTGTAGTCGACCGTGTAGGTGTTGGGCGTGCACCAGTCGTCATTGGCGAACCCGTCGATGCATGCCCGGCTGCCGATCACCGAGGCGCTGATCACGGATCCGGTCGTCGTGAACCCGCCCGCGACGGTGAAGTTCAGGGTGTTGTAGTTCTTGGAAACGAAGACGAGCGTCTCGTCGGTGCTGCTCAGCCCGCTGGCCGACCACGCGGTCAGCCGCAGCAGGTAGAGCCCCTCGGCGAGCCCCGCGGTGCTCCACGACCCGACCACGCCGCCCGGGTCCGGCACGGCGATCTCGTCCTCGGTGATCAATGTCCAGGCCGAGCCCGTGCTCGAACGGTACTCGAGGCGCAGGCGGTCGAAGATCCCGCCCGGCACATCCGCCACCCCCGTCACGACCACCGGCGTGCCGCACACGCACCCCGCCGCCGTGCCCGCGTCGCCGGGGCTGATGATCCGGACGGTGGGCGCGGGCCCCCCGATGACCGTCGTCAGGTTGATAAACACGCCGACCGAGCCCGCGTTGTATTGCGGGGTGACGATGTCGATGTCCCCGTCGCCGTCAAGGTCGCCCGAGACGGGCCGCTGGGGGCTGCTCGCCGCGGCGAAGACGCCCGCGCTGCTGAACACCGCGTTGCCGTTGTTGATCAGCACCCGCAATCGGCTGTTGAGCTCGTCCGCGACAACCAGGTCCGGGTCGCCGTCCGACTCGGTGTCGTCGAAGTCCGCCGTGCAGACCCCGACGGGTCGACCGCCGACCGAGTAGGTCGCCGAACTCGGGAAGGCGGGGAAGGCGACGCCACCCTGCTCAAAGTACTCGTTGAACCGAACGGTGATGGTGCCCGCGAACCCGTTGCTGAATACCAGGTCCACATCCCCGTCGTGGCCCAGGTCCTCGGCCGTGACATCGAGCGGCCCGTCGCCCGTCGTCACGAACCTCCCGAACTCGCCGTAGAAGAAGTTCCCGGGCGAGCCCGCGATGTTGTAGAGAATCGTCCCCCGGTCGCTGTCCGTGTTCGCGGTGACGATGTCAGGAAGCCCGTCGAAGTTCAGGTCCGCCGCCGCGATCCCCCGTGGGCCATTGCCCCAGATCCCGTCGGGGTTGTTCGTGCCCCAGAAGTTCGGGACGCCGAACCCGCCGGCGCCGTCCCCGAACCGCACGCCCACCGTGTCGTCCAACTCGTTGCACACCGCCACATCAGGCAGCCCGTCGTCGTTGAAATCGGCCACCGCGATGCCGTGCGGCCGATCGCCCATGAAGAACCAGACCTCGGCCTGGAAGGTCCCGTCGCCGTTGCCGCGCAGCAGCGAGAAATCGTCCGTGTCCCGGTTGGCGGTCACCAGGTCGATCTTCCCGTCGAGGTTGAAGTCCCCCGCCGCGATGTCGATCGGGCTGTCGCCCACCCCGTAGGTATCCGGCAGGCCGAACGACCCATCCCCGTTGTTCAGCAGGATCACCACCCGGTCGAGCGTCGCGGCCGTGAACACAGCGCACGCGATGTCGAGGTCCCCGTCGTTGTCAAAATCCGCCAAGACCACGCCGGTTGGGTCGTATCCAACCCCCACGGGCACATCGACACAAGGGGCAAAGCCCGTGAACTGAGCGGGCGCCACGGTTGCAGCCGCGACCATCGCGCACGCGGCCGCGGTGCGCTTGACGCAGAACATGCTGAACTCCTTTCGGTGGTGGAACCGAACCGGCGCGCGGGCCATCGCCCGCCGCGTTGTGCCGACCATCGCATTCGAACGGTGCGGGAGCGCATCGCCCTCTTCCCTTGCCCAGCCTAGATCCGCGTCGCCCCGGGCCCTCTCGGGAACCCCCGTCCATTCCTCGGGAGGCCGGCAGTCCGAGGGATTCCCCGTCGGCCGGATCGCCCGGGTACAGTGGCCCACGCCGCCCCCGCCGCCGCTGCCGAGGTCCGTTCATGAGATGCCCCGCCGCGCTCGCCCTCTGTCTCGTCGCGCTCCGCGTCGCCGCCGCCGATGTGCTCGCCACCGTCGCGGAATCCTCGCGATTCGAACGCACCGCGCGCCTCGCGGAGGTGGAGGCGTTCCTCGCGACGCTCGCTGAACGGTCCGACCTCGTCAGGCTCTCGTCCCTCGGCCGCACGGTCGAGGGGAGGGAGATCCCGCTCGCCATCCTCGCCGACCCGCCCGCCTCATCCCCCGCCGACCTCCGGGGCAGAACGCCGGTCCTGCTCTTCGGGTCGATCCACGCGGGCGAGATCTGCGGGAAAGAAGCACTGCTGATGCTCGCGCGTGACATCGCCGCCGAGCGGGCCGAGGGGCGGGACACCCTGCTCGACCACCTCGTGCTCTGCTTCGTCCCCGTCTACAACGCCGACGGGAACGAACGCGTCGCCCCCGACAACCGCCCGGGCCAGGCCGGGCCCGTCGAGATGGGCATCCGCGAGAACGCCCAGGGGCTCGACCTCAACCGGGACTGGGTGAAGATGGATGCGCCGGAGACCCGGGCCATGGTCGCCTTCCTCAACGCGTGGGACCCCGCGGTCATCGTCGACACCCACACCACCAACGGCTCCAACCACCGCTTCACGATGACCTACCAGGGCCCCAAGCACCCCGCCTCCGACCCGCGCGTCATCGAGTTCGTCCGCGACATCATGCTCCCGGAGATTGACCGGCGGTTCGAGGCCGCCACCGGATACCACGCCTTCTTCTACGGCAATTTCGAGGACCGCCACGCCAAGTGGACCACCTTCCCCGCCGAGCCCTGGTACGGCGTCGCCTACCGCGGGCTCCGCAACCGCCTCTCCATCCTCACCGAGGCCTACGCCTACGCCCCGTTCGAAGACCGCGTCCGTTCCACCGAGGCGTTCTGCCGCGAGATCCTGCGCTTCACCGCCGAGCGGAGGCGCGAGATCAACGACCTCATCACCGCCGCCGACCGCGCGACCATCGAGCTCGGCCTCGCCTCGGCCCCCCTCGCCGTCCAGACCGAGGCCCGCGCCTTCGCCGAGCCCGCGACCATCCTGGGATACGAAGAACCAGACGATTCGGGCGCCCACGACGAGCGGGCCGACATCGACCCCACCAACGCCCCCCACCGCGACTACACCGTCTCCCTCTTCAACGACTTCGTGCCGACGCTCGAGATCAACCGGCCCGCGGCCTACCTCGTGCCCGCGGCGCTCACCGAGATCATCGACCGCATGCGCGCGCACGGCGTCCGCTTCGAAACCGTCGGCGGCGAGGACGCCCGCACCGTCCCCGCCCAGATCTACACCGTCGAATCGGTCGAACGCGCCGAGCGCCCCTGGCAGAATAGAACTCGCATGCAGATCGGCGTCTTGCTCGGAGCGGGCTCGGCCGAGGCCCGCCCGGGCGACATCATCGTGCGCACCGACCAGCCCCTCGGCTCGCTCGCCGCCTACATGCTCGAACCCCAGGCCACCGGCGGGCTCGCCGCCTGGGGCTTCTTCGAGGGGCTCGCCGTTGGCGGCGCGTACCCCATCGCCCGGCTCGACGAGGCCGCCCTGCGGGTCTTAGGGCTTACGCGCTGAGCCTCGACAGCGACTCCCCGTGGCTGATCGCGCCCCCGACATCGGAGATCAGCCCCGAGGCGCCCGAGTAGGACAGCCCCGCCCATTTCCCCGTCGCGCCGTACCGGTTCTTCAGCACCCCGATCTCGTAGTGATCCGTCGACGCCGCCGTCGCCGTCGCCTCGACGCGCAGGTCCGCCGCGTAGTTCATCAGCCCGAGGATCAGGTCCGCCTCCTGCTCCGAGCCGCCCTCGCGGAGATAGTTCAGGTCGGGCCGCGCCGCCTTCATCACCTCCAGCGCCTCGGCGATGCTCCCGCTCGCGGCCTTGCGCACCTTGTCCTGGTAACCCTGGGGGATGACCTCGCGGTTCACCTGCACGCCCGCGATCACCGGCGCGCCCAGATCGACCGCCAGCGTCTTCAGCGCCCGCCCGATCGCCGCGACCTCCTGGTCGCGGGCGTGCAGCATCGGGTGCACCGGCAGCCGCTGCAGGTAGTCGATGAACACCGCGCTCACACGACCCTTCTCCGCGATCGTCCGCGCGTGGTTGCCCACATGCTCGGCCGTCCACGCCGGGCGGTGGATCACCACAAGACGGTGCTCGACCGCACGCAGCCGGTCGATCGCGCGGTTCAGGATCTCGACATCGCTGTCGCGGTGCTCGGCCTTCCGCGCCGCGGGGTCCGCGAGGTACTCACGGATCTCGGAGACCGTCCACGGCTTGATCGGCTTGAGGGCCAGCAGCGCGAGCAGGCGGCAGAGGATGTGCTCGGGCGGCTCCTCGTGCGAGTAGTAGAGCATCGTCCCGTCGAGGTCGCGCTCCAGCCAACGCATCGCGATGTTCACCAGCGCCGAGGTCTTCCCGTGCCCCGTCCGCGCCGCCAGCAGCGCGAGTTCCTTGGGGCGGAACTGCACGCCCAGTTCGTCGAGCGCGCGCCAACCCGTGGACAGGCCCTTCGTCGTCCGCCGCAGTTCCTCGACCAACCCATCGACCGAGAACGCGGGCGTCTGGTCCGCCCCGTGCGAGAGCGAAAGGGGCGTCGTGCGCAGCGTCGTCATGCCGTGTGTCCTCCCGGAGAGCGTGCCTCGGGAGGGGCATCGGCGGTTGAGTTCAGCCGATTGAGCGCGGCCCGCGGGCCCGGGGGCAATCCCGACGGAGGACCGACGCGGGCGCCTCGACTCGGCCGCCGCGGCCGGTTATCGGATTTGCCGCACCCGCCTACGACGCGGGGCAAGCAGACCCAGCACCACCAGCCCCACCCCCGCGGGAGCCGGCAGCGGGTTGTCGATCGTCAGATCGATCACGACAAAGTCGCCCGCGCTCGAGAGCGTCGTGAACCGCAACTCGAACACATCGCCCGCGGTCACGCCCAGCCCATCGAGAGCGCCGGGGCCGCCGGTCCCCTCGTCGAGGCCGAAGGGATCCGCCGACGAAAACGCGTCGCCCGACGCCAACACCCCGCCGGTCAGCGCCACACCGTTCAGCAGCACATCAAACCGGACGGTCCGCCCGATGTCGCGACCGATCCAGAGCCCGCCCGTCGCCGTCAGCGTCCCGGTGTTCTGCACGGTGAACGCGAGATTCGCGTGCCCCGAGCCGACGCCGTTGCCCGCGTCGGTCGAGTGCACCACGATCGCGCCCTCGGCCCAGTCGTGCGCGAAGGTCTCCGTGCCGTTGCTGCGGAAGAAGAACGGCAGCCTGGTGTTCGAGTCCTCGGAGCGCGCCCACCCGGGCTGGTGGGCCGTCCACCCGCCGAGCGTGCGCTGCCACGCGTCGACATGCGGCAGCGCGTTCGTGCCCTCCCGCAGCGCCCAGGGGCCGAACGGGTTGGAGATCTCGCTCCAGTCACTCTGGAGATTGGACACCGACGCCGAAGCCGGGCCGGCACACAGCAGGAGCACGAACACCGCTCGCATCGACCCCCCCTTTCGGAGCACGCCGAACAGGGAAGCATGCCACAAGCCCCGGAACAACGCCACCATTCTCGGGGAAGCCGCCCTAGATTCCGGCCACCCCGGCCCGGCCCGCCTCACACCCAGACATTGACGATCAGCGCCGGCTCTTTCAGCTTCCCTGTCCACTCCCCGATCGAGGTCGTGACCATCTTCACCTCGTACTCGGGGTGGTCGTCCAGCCACTGGTTGATCTGCGCGTCGAGGAACTCGAGGCTGTCGCCCGTCAGTTTGCAATGGAACGACTTCACATGGATCGCGCCCGATCCCGTCAGGTTCGGCGTCCGCTTCCAGTTCGCCTCGTGACCGCCCCCGCCCAGTTTCTGCTCGAAGGTCCTGATCTTCCGCGACCCCGCCCCGCCCGAATCCGCCGAGGCCAGCGGCCCGAGCGGCGGCACATGCTCGATCGGTGCAGGCGTCGCGGACCCCGGGCGA
This sequence comes from Phycisphaerales bacterium, assembly GCA_036732005.1. Classification (GTDB taxonomy): domain Bacteria; phylum Planctomycetota; class Phycisphaerae; order Phycisphaerales; family UBA1924; genus UBA1926. Next base: position 145,470 of record DAINDF010000006.1, on the reverse strand, counting down.
ACCATCGGCGGCGCGTCGGTGGGCGCCGTCCGCGCGTCCGAGTCGGGGGCGACCTCGATCGGCGGGAGGGCGAAGTCCCCGATGTGCTGAAGTTCAAGGTCATCGTCCAGAGGATGATGATGCTCGTTCGACGGGCCCCCGGGGTGGCCGTGATTGGGCGGGTTGGGCTGCATGCCGACCTCCAGCGCACGATCAAAGGCAACGCCGACACCAGGGCCGACGCGGCTCAACCCCGAACGGGGTCTCCTCCGGCGCCCGTGTGAGCGGGCCAGCCCGCCCACGCCACGCCGCATCCCGTCCACTGTACCAGAACCTCCGCGGCTCGCACAACCGCTCATCCAGCTCCCGCGCCGATCCACACGGCACGCCAAGTCGACGCCGCGGTGCGCACGAGTCGGACGGTTCTCGCTCCCCCGCTCTCGGGGATCAGCACGACCCGGATCTCGTCCCCGGATTCAGACAGCAACCGGCAGCCCACCCGCCAGAGCCGCCGAACGCCGCCCCGCCCGCCCGAGATCGGTCCCTCGTAGTCAAGGTAGATCGCCCGGTGGTCCGCGATCCGCTCCGCCTCCAGGTCCGGCGCGGTGAGCGGATCGTGCGCACAGCGGAAGGCGATGAGGCGACGCTCCTCCTCCGTCCCGGGCCGCTCGATCAGCCAGTCCAGGTGCGACCCACCCCCGGGCACGGTGTGGACCAGCAGCACCGAAAGGGAATCTGGGTCCGCCCGGTCGGGGCGGGGCGCGGGCCCGGCGGTCATCGAATAGCATCCTCCAACAGTGGAGACCCTGTCATGAAGCATTGTCGGCAGATCGGGACGCGTCGGGCGCTCGCGTTGTTGGTGGGGAGTCTGATTCTGCTGCCCGCGTGCGCCGGGCGGGAGCGGACCCTGCTCGACGCGCGGGTCCTGGGAGACGAGGCCCTCCGCGAGGGGCGCTACGAGGAGGCCGCCGCCCAGTACGAGCGGTACCTCGAGACCAGGCCGGGCCGCCCCGAGGTTCTGCATGACCTCGGTCTTGCCTACGAGGGCATGGGCGAGGCCTCGGCCGCGCGTGAGGCGTTCAGCGTCGCCTTCGAACTCCAGCCCGACAACCCGGTCTACATCGAGTCTCTGGCGCGCGCCATGGCGGCCAACGGCGAGACCGACGCCGCCTTCCGCCTGCTCGAGCGGATCGCGGTCGAGTCCCTCCGGGCCGATGCCTACACGCGGCTCGGGTCGATGCTCCTGAATCAGGGCCTCCCCGATGAGGGGGTGCTCGCCCTGCGCATCGCCGCCCAGTTGCAGCCCGCCGCCGAGCCGTACCGCGCGCTCGCCGCGGCCTACCGCGGGTTCGGCGACACCGAGCGCGAGCTGGGCGAGTTGCGGCATGTGCTCTGGTTCGCCCCCGATGACGAGGCCACCCGGTCCCGGGTTCGCGAACTGGGGTCGATCCCCGGGCCGACCTTCGCCACGCCTCCGGCCCCCTGATCCGGCGGGGTTCGGACTCCCGCGCGCGATCGGTGCATCGGGCGTTGACATCTGGCCGATTGGTTCTACGCTTCATCCGGATAGAAGGATGAATACCCGATCGTTTGTTCGGGCTGCGGGAACCAGATGACCCGGCACGGCGTTTCCAACCCCCTGACCGACCGGCTCAGCGCCTTGAGCGACGGGCTGCGGCTCCGCATGCTCCGCCTCCTGGAGCGGGAGGAGCTCGCGGTGGGCGAGGTCGCCAAGGTGTTCCAGTTGCCCCAATCGACCGTGAGCCGGCACCTGACCACGCTCTCCAAGTCGGGCTGGCTGGTGAAGCGGCAGATGCGGACGGCGACCTTCTACAGCCTGACCCTTGACGATCTGGACCGGGATGCGCGGGATGTCTGGGTGGTCGTTCGGTCGCAGGTCGAGCGCACCCCGGAGATTGCCGAGGACGACCAGCGCCTCGAGGGCGTGCTGGCGGAGCGCAAGACCGACAGCGTCTCGTTCTTTGGGCGCGTCGGCGGCGAGTGGGACGCGATCCGGGCGCAGCTCTTCGGCGAGCGGCTGACCGCGCTCGGCCTGCTGAGCCTGGTCGACCCCCGCTGGGTCGTCGCGGACATCGGGTGCGGCACGGGGAACGCGGCCGAGTTGCTCTCGGGGTGCGTGGACCGCGTGGTCGCGATCGATCAGTCGGAGACGATGCTCGAAGCGGCGCGGCTGCGTCTGGGCGACGGCGGCGGGGTCGAGTTCCTCAGGGGCTCGCTCGAGTCGCTTCCGCTGGCGGGCGGGTCGGTGGACGCGGTCTGCTGCCTGCTGGTGCTGCACCATGTCGAGGACCCGGCGGCGGCGTTGGGTGAGGCCGCCCGGACGCTGCGGACCGATCGGGGCGGGGGCGTTGCGCTGGTGGTGGACATGACGCGTCACGAGCGGCACGAGTACCGCCGCGACATGGGTCACAAGCACCTGGGCTTCGGCCCGGAGGAGATCGAGTCGATGTTCAAGAAGGCGGGGTTCGCCTCGCCGCGGGTCCGCCTGCTGCCGGGCGAGCCCGAGGCGATGGGGCCCGGTCTGTTCGCCGCGGTGGCGCGGCTTCGGGGTTGAGGATTCGAGTGAACCAGGCGGCCGGGAGTCGCCCGAGATGGAGCGCACAATGACGACGATGACGATTGGTGGCAAGGTCGACCTGGTGCAGACGCCCAAGGGCCCGCTGGATTTCCGCGTCCGCGACCTCGCGCTGAGCGAGCTAGGGCGCAAGGAGATCCGCCTTGCTGAGCACGAGATGCCCGGGCTCATGGAGCTCCGCCGGCGTTACAAGGACAAGCAGCCGCTCAAGGGCGCGCGCATCGCGGGCTCGCTGCACATGACCGTGCAGACGGCGGTGCTGATCGAGACGCTGACCGAGCTCGGCGCCGAGGTGCGCTGGGCCTCGTGCAACATCTTCAGCACGCAGGACTCGGCCGCCGCGGCGGTGGTCGTGGGGCGGAACGGGACGGTGGCCAAGCCGCAGGGCTCGCCGGTCTTCGCGTGGAAGGGCGAGTCGCTTGAGGAGTATTGGTGGTGCACGCGGCAGATCCTCAACTGGCCGGACGGGCGGGGCCCGAACCTGATCCTGGACGACGGCGGCGACGCGACGATGATGGTGCTCAAGGGCGTGGAGTACGAGAAGGCGGGGCGGATCCCCGAGTTCGCGCCGCACGAGCACCCCGAGGAGTTCGGCGCGTTCCTCAGCCAGCTGCGCGAGCAGGAGAAGGAGCGTCCCGGCTGCTGGGGCGAGGCCGCGGCGGCGATCCGGGGCGTGAGCGAAGAGACGACGACCGGCGTGCACCGCCTCTACCAGTTCGCCGAGCAGGGCCTGCTCCCCTTCCCGGCGATCAATGTGAACGACAGCGTGACCAAGAGCAAGTTCGACAACATCTACGGGTGCCGGCACTCGCTGATCGACGGGCTGAACCGCGCCAGCGATGTCATGCTCAGCGGCAAGGTCGCGGTGGTCTGCGGCTACGGCGATGTCGGCAAGGGGTGCTGCCAGGCGCTCAAGGGGCAGGGCTGCCGCGTGATCGTGACCGAGATTGACCCGATCTGCGCCCTGCAGGCCGCGATGGAGGGCTACCAGGTCCTGACGCTCGACGAGGTGGTGGAATCGGCGGACATCTTCATCACCACGACGGGCAACAAGGACATCATCACGCTCGAGCACATGAAGCGGATGAAGAACAAGGCGATCCTCGGCAACATCGGGCACTTCGACAACGAGATCCAGATGGAGAAGCTGGCGAAGGACAAGGATGTCGAGCGGATCAACATCAAGCCGCAGTACGACGAGTTCGTGTTCAAGAGCAAGGGGACCTCGATCCTGGTGCTGGCCGAGGGGCGTCTGCTGAACCTGGGCTGCGCGACCGGTCACCCATCGTTCGTGATGAGCGCCTCGTTCACCAACCAGGTGATCGCGCAGGTCGAGTTGCACACGAACAACGACGCGTACGAGAACAGGGTCTACATGCTGCCCAAGCACCTCGACGAGGAGGTCGCGCGGCTCCACCTGCCCCACCTGGGTGTGAAGCTGACGAAGCTGAGCCCCGAGCAGGCGAAGTACATCGGCGTGCCGGTGGAGGGGCCGTACAAGCCCGAGCATTACCGGTATTGAGCGTGGGGATCCGGGGCCAGCCCCCGGGCACCGGTGACCGACCGAGCCCCCGGCGCAAGCCGGGGGTTTTTCGTTGACCCGGCGCCCGGGCGCGCCCTGAGCGGCGCCGCGGCGCGCCCGCCGCGCGGATCGCGGCACCGCTTTACGCGCGTCGGCCCATCCAGATCGGTTTCAGAACCGCTTGTGGGTCGCCCGCTCGGCTGGGGGTTTGAAGCCGCCGATCGCGCGGGCCAGGGGGACATCGCCCGGACGGGTGATTTTGATGTTCGCGGGGTCACCCGGGACGACGAGCACCGGCTCTCCGAGCCGCTCGACCAGCCCGGCGTCGTCGGTGCTCGACAGGTCCGCCTGGGCATACGCACGCCGCAGCAGGCCCGCTTCGAATACCTGCGGCGTCTGCACAAGCACGAGCAACGAGCGATCAACGGTCTGCGCCACGCGGCGGAGGTCGGAGGGCCTGTCCGAGCTGAGCCCCAGGATCGCCGCCGCAGGGTCGGCGGGCTCGTCGGGCACGGGCTCGGGGTCGAGCCGCTTGATCGTGTCGGGCACCTCGACCGCCGGGATGACGGCGGGGTGGCGCTGCGCGAGATCGAAGAGCCGATCGATCAGTTCCGGGGGCGTGACCGGCCGGGCCGCGTCGTGCACCGCGATGTGGGTCACGGCCGGGGGCACGAGTTCAAGCGCCGCCTTGACGGTCTCGTATCGATGCGACACCCCACCTCTGCAGAGGGTGGCGCCGAGCAGGGCGAGCTTGTCGCCGTGACGGAGCTCAAACGCGGCGTAGGCCTCGGGCTCGTGGGGCCCGGCGACGATGATCGCGGCGATTTCCGGGCGATTGGTGAACATCTCGATCGTGCGCTGCAGGACGGGCCGGCCCCCGAGGTCCTCATCGAGCTTGCTCCGCGGGGCGAGCAGCGCCGTGTCGTCGGCGTTGAATCGGCTGGAGGACCCGGCGGCGGGGAGGATGACGGCGACCTGAATCATGGGCGGTTTCCTGAGAAGAACGGAGCTCGGGACGGGGCCCGACCGCGGTAGAGTAACCTAATTCACCGAGCATGCCCGTCGCCTCTCTGGCGAGTTTCCCTTCTCGTGGGTGGGCGGCCCGAACAGAAAGGACATCGCGATGCCCCGACCGAACTCGATGCTCGCGGGCCTGGCGGGGGTGGCGTGCGCCGGCGCCGTGTGGGCCGCCGAGGCGCCCCCACGGTTCATGGTCCAGACGCTGCCGAGCTCGATCAACGGCGCATTCATTGATGAATACGACGCGATCCAGAATGACGGCACGGCCTACGCCTCGGGGGTGACACTGAGCCCGCGCCGGGCCGTGCTTGTCCGCATCTCGCCGCTGGGTGTGCCGACGATCACGGAGGGCCTGCCCGCCCAGGTGGTTCCGCAGCACACGCTGCAGATCTGGGACACGAACAACAGCGGGCGTGTTGTCGGCCAGACCTTCTGGTCGGACATCTCGACCGGATCGATCGCGGAGATCTCGTTCCTGTACACACATCTCTTCGACGGGTTCGGGGTGATGCAGGACCTCGGGGCGATGGCGGGGCTGACAACCCCGCATGTCGCGGGGATCAACGAGGCGGGGCAGGTGCTGTTCTTCAACTCGGCCTCGGGGCCGGCGGTCTGGTCGCAGGGCGGGGGGACGACGGTGCTCTCGCCGCCGCCCGAGCTCGCCGAGCCCACCGTGATCGTGATGGGCGAGGACGGCTCGTTCGGCGGGCGATTCCGCGACACCGACGGCTTCTTCCGGGGCTTCGTGTGGGACGGCGCCGACGGCGTGCGGATCATCACCTCGCAGGCGACGCCTCTCGGGCTTTCCGGCTTCGCGTCCAATGTCAACGACATCAACATCAACGGCTGGGCCGTCGGGTTCACGACCGTGCCGTGGGACTTCGGCCTCGTGGTCGACCGGGCCTATGTCGAGCGCGGGAACGGGGTGGAGATCTTGCCGGGGCAGCAGTTCAGCGACCCCGCGGCCTTCGCGACCACCGTCACGGACGACAATGTGATCTACGGCGTCAGGAACGGCGCGGGGGGCTCGGGCCTCTGGCGCGGCGAGAACCTCGACTGGTGGGCCCTCACCGAGCTCCTGCCGCCCGATGTGGCCTACGCGAGCGTCTCGTTCCGGCAGGTCTCGCGGCGCGGGACGGCCCTCGCGTACGCCACCAACCCCGGGTGGCCCCTCGGCGACACGGTGCGGCTGATCCCCGCGGAGCCGGGCGATTACAACGCCGACGGGGTCCGCGATCTGGGTGATGTCCAGCTGTTTGTCGCGGAGTTCCTGGGCGGTGGTCGCCTGGCCGACCGCGACCAGAACGGCGTCCACGACCTGGGCGACCTGCAATCCTGGATCCAGGAGTTCGTGAACCCCTAATTCCGCGCGCTGTCCGGCGTGTGGGGCGACGGGAGCGCTACGCTACCGCCGGAGGGCACCGGTCCAATCCGGTGCCGCACCTTGAAAAGTTGGGGCCGATCGGTTTCGACCGGGCAGGGAAGGCTTGAGGTGGCGCGTCGTGGGGCGTGCTGGCCACGATAAAAGCACGCAATTTCTATAACTGCCGAACCGCAGTACGCTCTCGCGGCCTGATGGCCGTGCATCCCCCGCCTGACGCCCGATGGGGCGGGGGATGAAGACATCGGGCTGGTCGCCGCGCGGTGCAACCGGGCGGGGCGGCGAGGAGGTTCACCGGGAGCTTGGCCGACAGGGAGGGTGTCCGTTTTCGCCCTTGACGCCGAGATCAAAGAACGGACTACACGCGTAGAGGCCTCTTGCTGACTGTTTCGGGACGGGGGTTCGATTCCCCCCGGCTCCATTGCATCATCTGCGCAGAGCGCAGGCGCACTCCGCTCGGCCTCTCGTGCGTCGCCAAGTGGGGGCAACCCGCGAGTTCGGCGTGTGGTGAGGTGCGGGCCGAAATTCCCGTGCCGCCGACTCCTGAACAGCGATCCGCGGGCGGCACCGGGGAGCAATCGAATGGGCGCAACAGGACTCGAACCTGTGACCTCTGCTATGTGACAGCAGCGCTCTAGCCAACTGAGCTATGCGCCCCACGCCGGCACGGGCCCGGCGGAGCCCTCCATGATAGCCGGGTTCCCGGCGGCGTCATTCGCGGCCGGGCGAGAGGTCGTACACCCCGTTGCTCGGGCCCAGGAACCCCACCCGGGGGGTCAGAAGAGCAGCCGCCTCGGGGTAGGTCTCCGAGAAGCGGTCGACGAAGGCCCGGGCGTGCCCGTCGGTCATCACGGCCGCGGTCGTGCCGGCGTGCCGGAACGCCTGGGCTCCGGCCCCGTGCCCGGCTCGCCCGATGTCGGAGTCCCGGTCGCCCGCGAACGGGGCCCGCATGAATTTGTTCGCCCCGTCGCCGAAGCCCCCGTCCCCGAACGCCACGCACCAGGAGGGGTCCCCGATCTCCTCCAGCCGGGCCGAGGCGGCGATCGGGCGGCCGGCGCGGTCGGTGCGTGGGCCGTCGCCCCGGGGCGCGCTCGGATCGGGGCCGATGGTGGGCCCGCCGAGGTAACTCGTGTTGTAGTTGTACCCGGTGAAGGGCTCGCCGCCGTCGCCCCAGTTCGAGGGCCCGTCGAAGCCCGGGCACTGGAGAACGCTCCCCCCGTCGGTGCCGCTCCACATCGCCCCGGGCTCCCGCACGAGGCCCCCCGGCTCGAACCGCTCGATGAAGTCCCACGCGACGCGGACCGCGGGGTCCGCTTCGAAGTTGGTGTAGAGCGCGGGCATGAGGTGCCCGTCGTGCTCGTGGGCGTAGATGGTCGTGGCGACCATGATCTGCCGGAGGTTGCTCAGGCAGGCGAGCCGGGTCGCGGAGGATCGTGCCGCGGAGAGCGCGGGCATCAGCATCCCGACCAGCAGAGCCGAGATCGCGATGCTGACGAGAAGCTCAACCAGTGTGAAGGCCCTGACGCGCGCGCTCACGGGCAGCCCCCGGAGAAAGCCGCGATGAACGCGGTGATGTCCGCCAGGTCGAGCACGCCGCTCGGGAGGGCCAGGTCAGCGTCCGCCGAGCCGCCCAGGAAGGCAGCCGAAAACGCCGTGATGTCCGCCAGGTCGAGCACCCCGCGCGGGTCGGCGAGGTCGGCCGGGTTGCACCCGAGTGCGCCCCCCGGCACATCGACCACGCCGCAGATCTCTCCCTGCGTCCCCAGCGGGTCTGTGAATCGCACGAAACGGGCCCAGGCGAGCGACGCCGGCGCCCCCTGTTCATCGATGAGTTCATCCAGATCCAGGGGCGTGCCCCCCGCGGAACCCCCGTACAGGGCGATCGCCTCGCCCGCCGTCAGGCCGGCGAAGTCCGGGGCCCCGAGCGCGGGATCGACGGGCTTGAGCCAGTCCGCCTCCTCGCCGGTCCAAGCGCCCCCCTCCCACCGCCAGGGATTGGTGGGGAAGAGGTCGTCGCCCGCGCGCACACACCGGTACCACGGCCCGCCGATCGACTGCGCCACGCTGATCTCGACCGGCTCGGCCAGCACTCCCCCGGTGAGCAGGGCCGCGTCCATGCTGGTCGACGCGGCGATCCCGCGGTCGGCGATGAACGCGGCGTTGCCGTGGACGATCAGGTCAACGCCCCAGGGTGCGGCGTCCGAGGTCGGGTTGTTTTCGATGGGGGTGTCGAACTCCACGACAATCTGCGCCCCCTGCCGAAGGCCGAGCCCGTTGCGTCGCCTCCCGTCGAGCCAGCCGGGGCGCTGGGCGAGGTGGGCGGGGTCGTTCGAGCCCCACTGCCACGCGCTCCAGACGAGCGAGAGGCGTCGCATGGGCCCGCCGGCGAAGCCCCCCGGCACGGGGCCCCATCCCTCGAGATCGTCGTAGTCGAGCGTGTTCGGCTTGCCGAGAACCGACGCCGGGTCGTTCCAGAGCGGGTCGGCGTGGAATGGCCCGTAGGTGAGCGGCGTGCCCACGCCGGGCTCGTATGCCGGTGAGCCCTCGTGAATCCCGAAGACAACCCGATCGGCCCAAGGGCCCGCCTGCGCGACACCGCACGCCTGAAGCACCGCCGCGCCGAGCGCGGCACGCCCCCACACACCCATCTTCGAGACCATCCGCCGCTCCCGCCCCGAATCGCGCAGGGCATCCCCAAGAGCGGCCCTCGCGGGGGGCATGGCGTGCAGCGGGGACCGGCCCAAAGGGGAAATCGGGCCGAGCCCGCGGCGCCCCATTTCGCGAGGGCCCCGAGGCCGACCGAGTGGCAGGTCTTCCGGCTCTGGGTCGGGCCGCGGCCTTCCCCCCTTTCGGGAGTGGCGTCACAAAGCGGCCCGTTGTCCCGCCGGCCCGTTCGAGCCGGCGGCACGCCCATCACGGCGGCGCGTCCGCGGTGGAATCCCGGGTCGGCCTCGAGGACGAGGCGTTCCGGTCACCACGCTTCCCTTTTCACCCGGGGCACACCCCCGGGCACCAATCGGCGATCCTCTCAGGCTATCCGATCTCCCCGTGCTGTCAACCGACCGGCGGGACACCGGGTGGCCCGACGGCCCCGACGCGCCAACGGTTGGGCGATGGCCCCGCCCCGAGAAGAGGTCGAGCGCGTTCTCCGAGAGGTCTTCGGGTTCCCGTCGCTGCGGCCCGAGCAGGTTTCCGTGGTTGACCGCCTGCTCGGGCTTTCCGGGCCCGGGGGCGATGCGTTGGTGGTCTGGCCGACCGGCTCGGGCAAGAGCCTGTGCTACCAGCTGCCGGCGGTCGTGCTGCGGCGGGCGCGCGGCGAGGGGGTGTGCCTGGTCTTCAGCCCGCTGATCGCGTTGATGGAGGACCAGGTTAGCGCCCTGCGCGCCAAGGGCGTGCGCGCGGCGTATGTCAATTCCACGCTTGCCCGACGCGAGCGCGAGAAGCGGTACGAACGCCTCGCCGCCGGGGAGTACGACCTCGTCTACGCCACGCCCGAGCGGATGGACCGGGAGCCGTTCGTCGAGGCGCTGCGGGCGACGCCCGGGGGCGTTCACCTCCTCGCCGTCGACGAGGCCCACTGCATCAGCAAGTGGGGGCACGACCTGCGGCCCGCGTACCAGCGCGTGGGCGAGTTTCGCCGACTGCTCGGCTCGCCGCGGACGGTCGCCTTGACCGCGACCGCGACCCGCGCGGTGCGCGAGGACATCCGGGGCGTGCTCGGCCTGGACGCCGAGGCGATGCCGCTGTTCGCGACCGGCATCGACCGCCCCAATCTCTCGCTCTCGGTCGAACCGGCCTGGGACGATTCGGAGAAGGTCGCACGGATCGCGGAGATCGCGGGCGGCGCCGGGGGGACGGGCATCGTCTACTTCGCCCTCATTAAGGACCTGGAGCGCACCTCGGACGAGATCCGCCGCGTCGCGCCGCGTGGGCTGGACCTCGACATCTACCACGGGCGGCTCGACGCGAAGCAGAAGAAGCGCGTCTACCGGCGATTCACGGAGTCGACGCCGGAGCGCCCGCTGCTGCTGTGCGCGACCAACGCGTTCGGCATGGGGGTGGACAAGCCCGACATCCGCTTCATCGTGCACGCGCAGACGCCCGGGAGCGTGGAGGCCTACGCCCAGGAGGTCGGGCGGGCCGGGCGCGACGGCGAGCCCAGCCGCTGCGTGTTGCTCTATTGCCAGGACGACCTCGCCATCCAGCACGAGTTCATCCGCTGGATGAACCCCGGCGCCGACCTGCTGATGCAGGCGATGGCGCAGATCGCCCGGCGGTACGGCGGGGTGTCCGAGGGCGTGCCCGGGCACGCGACCTTCGACGCCGACGACCTTCGGCTCGACATCATCGGCAAGGGGCATGCGCACGGGATGGGCGGCGGGGTGGTCGAGTACGCGCTGATCGCGCTGGCCAAACTCGGCGCGATCGAGCCCGTCGACGGCGCGGGCGGGCTGCCCCGCTACCGCTTTGTGCGCGAACTCGACGACGCGGAGATCGACCCGGGCGAGATCGAGGCGAAGACGAAGCGCGACCTGGCCCGCCTGCTCGAGGTCGTCCGCATGACCAGGGCGGGCTCGGTCGCGGAGTTTCTGCGCGAGTACTTCGACTGAGATCCAGCCCGGTTACCGCCCTGTTCCGGGCTCTCTTCGCTGCAACCGGCCAGCGGGCCGGACCGACCGCGAGAGCCGGGGGGCGATCCGCCCGACCTACTCTCCGCCCATGTACCTGATCAGGCGTGCCAAGGTCGAGGACTGCCCGACGCTGCTCAAGCTGGCGAAGATGGTCCACTTCATCAACCTACCGCCGGACCGGGACATCATCACGCAGAAGGTGATCCACTCGAGGAACTCGTTCCTGAAGCTGGCGAACGCGCGGGCGAAACCCGAGCCCGAACCGATGCCCAAGACGATCGCGGGGATCGGGGTCGAGCGGACGCAGGTGCGGGGCCTGGGGACCTCCTCGGTGCACACGGACCTGTTCATGTTCGTGCTCGAGGACACCGAGTCGGGCAACGCGCTGGGCACGAGCCAGGTGCTGGCCCGCATGGGCGGGCCCGGGAACCCGAACTTCTCGTTCCGGCTCGAGAAACGGCACTTCTTCTCGGAGAGCCTGCAGACGGGCACGACGCAGATCGTGGCCACGCTGCACGAGGACGAGACGGGCCCGTCGGAGATCGGGGGCCTCATCCTCCAGCCATCCTTCCGGGGGCACCCGAAGAAGCTCGGGCATTTCCTGTCTGTCGTGCGGTTCCACTTCATGGGGATGCACCGCAAGCGATTCGCCGATCGCGTGCTGGCGGAGATGATGGCGCCGATCACGGCGGATGCGCACAACCTGCTGTGGGACTACCTCGGGCGGCGGTTCATCCCGCTGTCGTACGAAGAGGCGGACCGGTTCTGCCAGTACAGCCGGGAGTTCATCGCCTCGATGCTGCCGCGCGAGCCGCTGTACCTCGCGTTGCTCCCCCCCGCCGCGAGGGCGGTGATCGGCGAGGTCGGCCCCGAGACGCAACCCGCGCGGCGGATGCTCGAGAAACTGGGGTTCCAGTACCACGGCTTCGTGGACCCCTTCGACGGGGGCCCGCACCTGACGGCGACGGTCGATGAGATCCCGCTGGTCAAGGGCACAAAGGCGGTGACGCTCGGGGAACCCGAGGAGGACCGCGACACGCGGGACCGGGTCGGCATGGTGAGCGTGCTGAAGAACGACGGGGAGTTCTTCGCGGTGCACGAGCGGTTCCGGGCGGGCGCCGACGGGACGGTGTCGCTCTCGCGCGAGGCGATGGAGGCGCTGCGCTCGTCGCCCGGGGACGCGGTGGGCCTGACGCCGACCGACGACCTGGGCCCGATCGAGCCGCGGGGGACGGCGCCCGCGAGCCGGAAGAAGCCGGCGGCGAAGAAGACCGGGAAGGCCCGGGGCGGCTGAGGGCGGGTCAGTAGGGCCAGATCTCGAGGCCGTGCGGCGCGTTGCGCACATCGGCGGTGAGGTTCACGCTCGTGACCACGCGACCGGACTCGAGGTCGTACGCGGTGATCGTCGAGGGCGAGGACGCGCCGATGACGAGCCCGTTGTCGGTGAAGGCCAGGCCGCGCCCGAAATCGGCGCGGGCGTGGTCCTCGGGGAGCCCGTGGTTGATCAGCCGGTCTCTCGGGAAGCGCGGGATGGGCAGGGCGACGCGCACGGCGCCCTTCGGGTCGGCGTAGACGATCCGCTCGGAGGCGGTGGCGTTGTAGATGACCCCGTCGCGGAACAGCTGGCAGTTGTGCGTCATGGTCGGAACGACGGCCACGGCGCGGTAGAGCCCCTCGCTCGACCCCGGCGGCGAGGCGAGCAGGGCGTCGAGCCCGGTGCCGGCGATGAAGGTGCGTCCGTCGCGGCGGGAGACCATGTTGATGTGCATGGTGTCCGACGGCGCGGGCCCGCTCGCGGCGTTCGGATCGAACCGGCGCGCGACGACCCCGGGAACCGAACGCGGCCCCTGCGGCCCGCCGATCTGCACGGTCTCGAAGCCGAAGCGATAGCCGGCGGTGTAGCGGCGCTGCGCGAGATCGAACTCGAGCACGGCGTCGTAGCCGGTGGCGGTGATGTACAGCACGCCGTTGTCGGCGGCGATCTCGTGGCAGTCCCGGCAGTAGGGCGCGGGGTAGGAGCCCAGCGGGGTGAACGCCGGGTCGAAGAGGAAGATCTCGTTGCCGGCGCCGATCGCGACGATGTCGTTGTGGAAGGCGATGCCGCGGAGGCCGCGCCCCCCGCCCCGCCCGGACCAGTCGATGGCCATCTCGTTCCAGTCGAGCACGCGGCGGTGCTCGCCGGTCTCGAGGTTGACGAGGTGCGCGCCGCCGTGGCTCTGGCCCTGGTGAGAGGAGCGGATGACCTCGGTCATGAGCACGGTGGGCAGCGGCATGGGGCGATGGTAGCGACGCGTGCCGCCCGGGCTCAGCGGTCGACGAGGCGGTCGGGATCGAAGCGGTTGCCCAGGAACGCGGGCGGCAACGCCCGGGTCTGCGACGCGGGGAGCGGGATGTTCCACTCGATCGTGTCGTAGGCCTGCTCGATCGTGTCGTAGGCGAGCGGGCGGTCGGGGGGCGCGACGAGGCGCGGGACCGCGGCGAGGGCGAGATTGACGGCGGTGAGGGCGATCCGCATGGAAGAGAGGTGGTCGAGCCGCTCGCGCGATCGCGGGGGTTCAAGGGTCAGGGCGCGGTCGCGCTCGGCGGTGAGCGTCTTCTCGACCTGCCTGGCGCGGGACCGGAGCTGGTCGTGCCTCGACACGGCGCACGCCGGCAGGAGCCCGAGCAGGACCACGAGCAGGACTGATCGGCACAGGGCGTGGCGCATGCCGGCAGTATGGGGCCGGCGGGGGCGGGGTGCAAACATGAAGGCCGCCGGGGATGCCGGCGGCCTTCGGTGTGGACAGGACGGACTCCGCGAGGCCGGGGCCTGCTCAGGCGCGGCGGCGGCGGGCGGCGACGGCGCCGCCCATGCCCAGCAGGGCGAGGGAGGCGGGCGTCGGGATGCTGGAGAAGACGACATTGCCGAACGGATCGACATCGGTCGCCCAGACATTCACGCCCTTGACCTGGAAGCCCCACTGCACATGGCGGCTCGCGTCGGCGATGGTGTCGAGGCTGATGCTGAACGCCCCCTCGGTGGCGTCGATCGCGGTCTCGTTGAACGAGGAGAAATCGGAGGCGAAGTCGCGGATGAAGATCTTCGCCTGGTGGGCGTCGGTGAAGGTGTTGGAGAGCACATAGCCCGAGAAGGTCACGGTCTGGCCCGACAGGCCGCCGGTGATCTGCTGGAAGAGGTTGGCCTCCATGATCTTGTTGCCGGGCGCGCCGGGGCCGCCGTTGTTCGGGTCGTTCGGATCGCCGCCCGGGGCTTCCTGGTACCAGAACTCGTTGGGGTCGCCGATGGTGTTGGGCGACATGGTGATGCTGGGCACGCCGTCGTCGAAGTTGGCGACGAGGTCGGGCACGCCCCAGCCGCTGCCGAAGACGAACCCGCCGCCGTTGGAGGGCAGCTCGAACACATTCATGAACCCGATCCAGGGCGCGGACGAATCATCGACGCCGACATTGGCGGCGGAGGCGACGGGCGCGATCAGGAGCCCGGCGCTCAAAAGGGTGGCGATACGAGTCATGCTTGTCTCTCCTTGAAACGGTGTCTTGTCTTTGAACTGGGCCGCTCACCGCGGAACCAGCGCTCGGAACTGTTACAGTTTCCCGATTCCAGGCCCCGGATCAAGGGCCATCTCCAAAAAACTGGGGTATACACCGACGCCCCCCACCGCGACCAAACCCATCACGCCGCCGCGTTTTCGGCCCAATCTCAGGGTGGCGGGGGCTGAGGGCCGCTCTTGGGACGGAGTGCACCCTTTCCGGCGCATTCAAATACGGATATCTTTAGGTTGATCGGAACTTGTTACGATCTGTTTCTGTTTGGAATCTCCGCCCGCCTCGGCGCATCGGGATGGGGCCTCCTGGGCCCTCGCGCCGGGCGGGAACCCTCCGGCAGGGCCGGTAACGGCGGGTCTATCAGGGCAACGAGCTCGGCCCGAACGGTCCGCGTTGGAGAATGTTGGCCGCGCTCAAGGCCGCGCCGAAGGCGAAGGCGACCGCGGCGAGGACCATGAGCACGCGGGCCTGCCGGTCGATCGGCAGTCGGGCGGCGGGCAGCCCGATGAGCCGCTCGAGCCGGGTCCGGCGCGCGGCGATCGAGCCGTGCCGCCAGGTGAAGCGTCGCTCGGGCATGCCGTTGAGGCGGGAGACGCGGGCGAGGGCGGAGGACATGGCCTCGGCGGCGTCGTGGGTGACAACGGGGGTCGCCCCGGTGAGGTGGCGGGCGGCGAAGGCGTCGGCCTGCCACTCGAATCGCCGGCTGACCAGCCCGAGGACCATGAGGACCCCCGCGAGCGACACCGCCCCGACCGCCCAGGCGGAGAGAACCGGCCCGAGACCGATCGCCCCGGCGATGAGTTCGGCGGTCTCGCCGAGCAGCATGGCCGAGCCGAGCACCGCGACGGCGAGCCAGAGCATGTGCCGCTTGCGGACATGGGCGACCTCGTGGGCGGCGACGGCCTCGACCTCGCGCTCCGGGAGGTGGTCGAGCAGGGAGTCGGTCAGGACGATGTAGCGGAGCCAGGGGGTGAGCCCGATGACGGCGCCGTTGAGCATCGCGCCGCCCGTGCGCCAGATCAGGAAATCGCGGACACGGACGCGGTGCGCCCGGGCGAGTTGCTCGAGCCCGTCGCGGAGTTCTCCCCGCGGGACCGGGACCGTGTCCCAGACCCGGACCATGACCGGGGGGATGAGCGCAAAGACGGTGAGCGCGCCGACGATCTGCACCAGCGGGATGAGCAGCGTGGCCGACGGGGTGGTCGCGTCGAGGCCCGTCGCGGCAACGATGCGGTCGAGCGCCTCGGACCAGCCCAGGATGAGCGTGAGCGGCAACGCCATGATCGCCGCGTTGTTGCGGGCGGTGGCGAGGACATACCGCCAGGGCGGCGGGAAGGCGTAGATCGGCCTGCCCTCGTCGAGTTCGCGGACGAGCATCGCCGCCCGCAGGCGGGCCTCGACCGGGTGCGCGAGCCGGAAACTGAAGAGCAGCAGCCCCAGCGCGGGGGCGGCGGCGAGGAGTTCATCGACGAGGACCAGGTCGCCCGTGACGGACCGCACCAGCGGCAGCAGGCCCAGCCCGAAGACCGTGACGAGGTGCCAGGCAAGCCCGAGCAGCCGCATCCCGCTGAGCACCCGGTGGGACCACCGGACCGCGGCGGGATCGCCCCGGCGGTCGAGACGGCGGACGCACAGCCCGGTCGCCAGCGCGGCGACCGCGGCGAGAACGGCGTAGGGCGCGCCCACCATCGCGGCGAGGAACCAGGCGGGAACCCCGCGGGCAAGCCCCGTGTCGAACCCCCCGGCGAGGCTGAGCGAGACGAGCACGACGATGATGAAGAGGTGCGTCATGCCGGGGGATCAGCGGGGGATCTCCCCGAGGTCGATCACGGCGCCGTCGGGCTGGTAGTAGTCCACGCCGAGCCGGTCCGCGGCGAGCGAGGTGAACACGACGCAGTTGCGCCCGCTCAGGCGGGCGTAGCGCAGGTCGCCCCCGGAGGGCCCGGCGTACTCGTAGTTCTTCGGGCGCTGGACCTGGAGGTGGTAGTGCGCGAAGGCCCGGTCGGAGTAGGCGATCATGTCCGTGCTCGCGACGAAGCGCTCGTCGTGCACGCGGTCCCGCGGGCGCGGCGGGAAGAGCACGGCCCGGGCGGGGCCCGGGGTTCCGTCCCCGCGGTCGGCCGCCTCGAGCACCCCGCCGTACTCGGTCTTTCTGTCCTCGCGGTCGAGCATGGCCTGCTTGAGGATCGCGTCGGCGATGCCGGGCTCGGCGACGGCGGCGTCGATCACGAGGATGGAGAGGGCGTCGCCCCACGCCAGCGAATCGGCCCAGTCGCGCAGGCGTTCGCGGGAGTTGGCCTTGACGCCGTCGATCTCCGCGGTGCGGCGGTTGTAGGCCCGGCCTTCGAGCCGATCGGCGAGGATGAGCAGGAGTTCATCGCGCCCCGCGCCGAGCCACCCAGGCGACCGCGCCGCGGCGATGCGGAGCGGTTCGAGGTGGCGGAGCTGCAGGCCCTCGCGCTGGGGCCCGCCGAGCGTCGCGACGATCGAGGAGACCTCCTGCCACCACGCGGCGTTCTTCGCGTCGTCGCGGTCACGCAGCGAACGGAGCCACTCGAGTTCCATCGCGGTCGAGGGGATCACGCCCAGTTCGTCGACCCCGGCGCGGAGGACCTGGAGCAGCGGGCCCGAGGGGCCCATCGCCGCGGCGCCGGTCCCGCGGACGAGTTCACGCCGCGTCGCTCCGCCGGGGTCGAGTCGGGACAGGAGCGTCCACGCGTCGGCCTGCACCCGCGAGCCCCACCCGATCTCGCGCGGGCCGGCCGACACGCCTGGGTCGGAGAAGTACCCGAACGCGATGCTCTCGAGCGTGCGGCCCGGGTTGAGGCGTTGGAGCGCCATCGACTCGACCCGGTCGCGGTCGTCGACATCGTCGAGCGGCTCGGCGAGGCAGCGGATCAGCGACGGGCCGGCGTCCGTCCAGTTGTTCGTGGCGGCGGCGAGCGCCATCATGCCGACCACCGCCCGATCCGATTCGGTCGGGAGGCGGAGCACGGTGAACGACCGCGAATCGGCGAGGCCCTCGGGGGAGGCGTCGAGCAGGAGCATCTCCGCAAGCCGAAGGCGCAGCGGCCGGGGCGTCTCGCTCGACCAGACGAGCGACTTGAAGATCTCACGGGCCTTGGCACGCAGGGCCGGGTCGGTCTGCGCGTTCTCCCAGGCGAGTTCCGCGGCTTCGAGGCGCTGGTTGACCCGGAGCTCGGGGTTGCGTGTGTCGAGCATCGGCGTGTCGGTGGGCCGCGACGCCGAGCACGCGGCCGGCAGAAGCCCAAGGCCTACGATGAAGAGCGAGGCGAGAACCCGCCAAGCGGCGACGCGCGGGGTGTGGACCCGAGGGGTGGTGAGCATGATGCGGAACTCTACCACCACAAGGGGCCCGGACGCGGCGGCGACACGCCGGGCGGATTGGGCGAGGTGATGACGGTGACACGGGACGCGGAGAAAGCCGGATCGCTGTTCGAGCGGGTCGCGGAGGTGCTGGGCCGGATCCGCCCCGCGATCCAAGCGGACGGGGGCGACCTTGAGCTGATCGAGGTGACCGACGGGGGCGTGGTCCGCGTGCGGTTCCACGGGGCGTGTGTGGGGTGCCCGTCGAGTTCGATCACGCTGAAGGCGGGGATCGAGCAAAACCTCCGCGAACGCGTTCCCGGGGTCACGGCGGTCGAGCCGGTGGACTGAGTCGGTGGACCGAGTCCGCAGCCCAGGCCAGCGAACCGACCCGGTGAAACGGACCGGTCGAGCAACTCGGCCCGGCCCGATCTCCCGTGACGGCGACGCGGGCTCCGGCTAGTCTTTCTGCGGTGGCCCACGAAGCCCCCCCGGCCCTGTAGCTCAGCGGTTAGAGCAGGCGACTCATAATCGCTCGGTCCCGAGTTCGAATCTCGGCGGGGCCATTTTCAATGCGCCGGATCCAATGCGCCGGGGTGCGGGCCGATCAGTCGCCCCTCGGCCTGGCGGGCTCGCCCCCGCGCACGGGCGTGTTGAAGCTCGAGAAGGTGAGTTGCTGGAACGCCGTGGCCGGGGGTTCGGGGGTCACGAACCAGCCCCACAGCCCGGCCGAGCCGTACGCGCGCACGGTCGTCGGCGGGTGGAAGTGCATCGCGATCGGGATGAAGTGGTCGAGTTCGGGGTGCGTGCCGAAGTAGGGCCAGGGCTGCTCGAGGGGGCGGGCCCGGGACGATTGCTTGCGCATCTGGAGAATGTCGACGGGGATCCACCCCTGCTCGCCGGTCTTCTCGTCGAAGAGGAAGAACTCGACGATCGCGTGGAGCCCGGACTCGCCGTCGAGGTCCTTCTCCTGGGTCACATCGGTGGTGTCGTACTCGTCGTACTCGCGCAGCCCGATCACGATGCGGGCTGGCAGGCCCGCGCGGCGGTAGACGCCGGCCAGGGCCGCCACCATGTCGAACGGCGAGCCGCGGCCCGACTGCACCGTCCGGTCGGCGCCCTGGAGGCGGAAGCCCTCGAAGCCCCTGCGGGTGCGCGAGCGCCCCTGCTGGAGCCCGTCCCCCACGGGCTGCACGCCCTCGAGCACGCGGCCCGCGAGGTACTTGGCGAGCGTCAGCGGCGGGATCGACTTGGGGTCCTTGCCGTCCGTCCACTGCTTGAGGCGCTCGTCGATCGCGCGCGTCGTCGGCTCGCCCCTCGCGGCAAACTCAACGCCGAACTGCGGCTCGAAGGTCCCGCGGGCCTCCGTGGGCCAGTCGCCCTGAGGCCAGCCGATGCGGGAGGCGGCCTGCTCGTTGAGCGTGGTCTCCCACGCGCGGGCGCGGGCCTCGTAGACCAGCGAGATGTCCCGCACGCCCACCAGCCCCGCCGCGTCCCACCGCCCGTACGCGGCGTCGGAGTGGTACCCATCGATGAGCTTGAACTCCGCGGTGTACACGCGGTCCCCGACGCGGAGCTCGCCCCGCGCGTCCCGCGGATCGGCCACGGAGGCCCCGGTCTCCCGCATCAGCGGGAAGATCAGCGCCAGCGTGTCGAAGTTCCACGCCTGCACCTCGAAGCCGAACTTGTCCGACCGCTCGTACGCGGTCACATCGACCTGGACACGCCAGGTCCAGTTCTGGGGCTCGGCGTACTCGAGGAACGGGTTCTCCGGAGGATCGTCCGGGCCCGCGATGGCCGAGGCCGCGGGCATCAGGAGCAAGGCGGTCAGAACAGCGGTGCGGCGGCTCACGGTGGGCATGATGCGACCCTCCCCCCCTCCAGCGTACCACCCCACCGGGCCGTCGTTGCGGCGGGGCCCGAACTACGATTCCACGCACCCCAGTTCGCAAGGAGCACCCGATGGCCGAGACCCACCCGACCCGCGTTGAGAAGGACTCGATGGGCGACATGACCGTGCCGGCGGATGTGCTCTACGGGGCGAGCACCCAGCGGGCCGTGCTCAATTTCCCGGTGTCGGGCAGGCCCGTGCCCGACGGGGTGATCCGGGCCTTCGCCCACCTCAAGGCCGCCTGCGCCGAGGCCAACCGGAGGCTGGGCCGGCTCGACGACGCCCGGGCCGACGCGATCGAGCAGGCCTGCCGCGAGATCGACCGGGGGCTGCCCAAGCAGGGCGGCCTCGCCCGCCACTTCCCGGTGGACATCTTCCAGACCGGCAGCGGCACGAGCACCAACATGAATGTCAACGAGGTGGTCGCGAACCTCGTCTGCCTCGCCAAGGGCGAGCCGATCGGCAAGAGCAAGGACCCGGCCTACATCGAGCGGGGAGGTGTTCACCCCAACGACCATGTCAACATGAGCCAGTCGTCCAACGACACCTTCCCAACCGCGATGCACATCGCCGCCGCCGGCGCGATCAAGGAAGAACTCCTCCCCGCGCTCGAGAAGATCGAGGCCGCCCTCAAGGCGAAGGCCGCCGCGTGGGACGGGATCGTCAAGATCGGGCGCACCCACCTCCAGGACGCCACCCCGATCCGGCTGGGGCAGGAGTTCAGCGGCTACGCGGCCCAGATCGCGCACGCCAAGGAGCGCCTGCACCGCGCCCTCCATGTCCTGGGCGAACTCCCGATCGGGGGCACGGCCGTCGGCACCGGGATCAACACCCACCCGAGGTTCGCCGGGCTGGTGGCCGCGGAACTGACCGAGGAGACCGGCATCCACTTCCGCGAGGCCGCCAACCACTTCGAGGCCCAGCACGCCAAGGACGGGTTCGTCGAGGTCTCGGGCGATCTGCGCACGATCGCCGTCAGCATCTCCAAGATCGCCAACGACATCCGCTGGATGGGCAGCGGCCCGCGGTGCGGCATCGGCGAACTCAGGCTCCCCGCCGTGCAGCCCGGGTCGAGCATCATGCCGGGCAAGGTCAACCCCGTCATCTGCGAATCCGCGATCATGGTCTGCTGCCAGGTCATCGGCAACGACGCCGCGGTCACGACCGCTGGCCTCGGGGGCATCGGGGGCATCCTCGACCTGCATGTCGCGATGCCCGTGATGGCGGCCGCGGTCATGGACTCGATCCACCTGCTCGCGCGCACCTGCCATGTCTTCACCGACAACCTGCTCAACGGGCTCGAGCCCGACGCCGAACGCTGCTCGGGCCTCATCGAGGGCTCGCTCGCGATGTGCACCAGCCTCGCCCCCGTCATCGGGTACGACCAGGCCGCGGCGATGGCGAAGAAGGCCTACGCCACAGGCAAGACGGTCCGCCAGATCGCGCGGGAGGACAAGGTCCTGCCCGAAGCCGAGCTTGCCCGGCTGCTCGATCCCGACGCGATGACCCGCCCCGATCCGGAATGACCCTCGGCCCGCGGGTTCGATTCGGGGTGTGTCAGGAATTGCGGCCTCGCAGATCCGACTTCGCCGGCGCGGAATTCCGACCTCGCTCGCGGAATCTTCTTGGGTTTGGCGGGGGTGCTTCCGGTATAGTGCCCATGGGTCTGGGAGGGCCCGCCGGCGAGGACCGGGACGAATGGGAGTCGTCTGATGTTGGTCATTACGAGGCGTGAGGGCGAAGAGGTCGTCATCGGCGACCCCAAGAACCCCATCGGTGTTGTCCGCATCGCGTCGATCAAGGGCGAGCGCGTCCGCGTCGCGTTCGATTTCCCGCGCGATGTCCAGATCCATCGCCGTGAGGTCGCCGACCAGATCACCGGCGAGGAGCCCGAGGTCGCCGTCATCGGCACCATCAAGCCCGCCGCGGCGCATTGAGCATCGACGCTGAGTCTGTGGATTGAAAAACCCCCGGGAACGCCGGGGGTTTCTTTGTGCGCCAAGGCGAAGACCGACCGACCGTTACTCCGCTTTCCCGCTCGACATGTCGTAGACCCACTGATTGATCGCCCGGTCGAACGAGAGCACCTCGCCCGCCTTGAAGAACAGCCCGAGTTCACGCTCCGCGGCCTCGGGGCTGTCCGACCCGTGGATCAGGTTGAACGAGTTGGAGACGCCGAAGTCGCCGCGGATGGTCCCGGCCGCCGCCTTCGACCCGAAGGTCGCGCCCATCAGGTTCCGGCAGATCGTGATCGCGCCGACCCCGCGGACGGCCATCACCAGCACCGGCGCCGAGGTCATGAACCCGACCAGCCCGTTGTAGAACGGCTTGCCCTGGTGGTCCTTGTAGTGCGTCACGGCGAGATCCTGAGAGATCTGCATCATCTTCATCCCGACGATGTGCAGCCCCTTGTCCTCGAAACGGGTGATGATCTTGCCCATCAGGCCGCGCTGCACGGCGTCGGGCTTCAGGATGATAAGTGTGGTTTCCATTCGGTGTGCTCCCGTGTTTGTGGTGGGCGGAAGGATAGCGCCCGCCCGACGCGATTGCAGGCTCCCCGGATTCCGCCTCCGAGGGTCCGAAAAGCGGAGGAATTTCTCTTGAATCGTTTGGGGGATCCCCTATCCTGACATCGGGCGAAACCGGCCCGGCTCGTGGGGCCGGGCCGCTGGGCCGGAAGCGTCCTCTCTCGGCGCTTGGAGGGGGCCCACTTCTTCTTCCTCGGGGCAGCGCAGGACTGCTACCAGGTGTTCCCATGATCGGAGGCGCCATGACCATATGCAGAGGAACCATCCCACTCGTGCACCTCGGACTGTGGGCTGCGATCGCCAATCTCCCCACACAAGCCCACGCTGGCTTCAGTTTCGACCTCAGCCTCCACGGCCTCATTGATGCGGCCGTCGAATACCCGAGTCTGAACGGGTATCCGTACAACGCCGTTTTCCTTGATCAGGTCGGGTCGCTGCGTGTCGGTGATCTGGTTTCGGTCAGCATGAGTGTCGAAGTCGAGAATCCGAGCAGTCTGACGATCAGCAATCTTCATGGTCAGATTGATGGCATCTTTCAGTGGACATTTGGCAGCAGCACACCCCTCGGCTGGCCGGGTGTTGTGTTGCGGCACGATCGACCGTTCTTGCTCCCCGGCGCATTCAGCGAGCCTTTGGACACCATCGCTTTGGAATGGGGCGACCTTCGTGACGGCCCCGGCGGGCCAATACCGATCGCCACACGCATCACGCTCTTCGCCGAGAGCGGCACGCTCGTCACTCCAGACCGGCAACTGATCCCCACGACCCTCGACGACTTCGTCGCCGCCATCGATGGGGCCGTCCTCTGGATCAACACGCCGAATTCCTTCCTCACCGGGGCGTTCGTCACCGACCCCTCGTACACCATCGTCCCCGCGCCGGGCGTCCTCCTGACGCTCGCCGGGGCCCTCGCCGCCCGCCGGCGGCGGCCCGCACGCACCACCCTCCCCAGGAGGTTGCCGTCATGATGAAGATCCAGATCACCCTCGCGGCGATCGCCGCGCTCTCCGGCGCCGCCGCGGCGCAGTCCGTGGAACTCTCCCTGCTCGCGGTCGGGTCCGACCTGACCGACCCTCCGGCGTCCCTCGTGCAGATCAACGGGGGGCGGGCGGTCACCTGGACGCTCGCCGCCCGCGTCGTCGGGGCGCAGAACAACCTGGGCATCGCGTTCCTCGCGGCCGACCTGGCCGCGGGGGCGAGCAACCCGGGGCCGCTCTCCTTCCGGCAGGGTCAGGCGGGGCCCGCGTTCGCGGCGTTCGAGCCGCCCCTGGGGTTTGCCCGCCTGAACGACGATGACTCGTCGGCCTTCGGGGGCGATGTCGTCGCCTGCGGGCTTCGCGACATCGGGGGCGGGCTCAACACCGCGGCGGTGGCCCCGGGCGACACCCGCTTCGGGCTGGCGTACGACCTTGAGGGCTCGGGCCCGACGAACACGGGCGTCGCGGGTTGGGAGACCTTCGCAATCGGTCGCTTCTCCGTGCCCGATCTCAAGGGCACCTATGCCGTGACAATCGGGCGTGCGGGGGCGACCGTGCTGGGCTCGACGCCGATCGCGGATTTCGCGACGCCCGTGCGGAAGGTCGGGGTCGAGTGGCCGGACGGGACGGTGACGGTCGAGGTGCTCTACTGCCTCGCGGACCTGACACGCGACGACCTGCTCGACCTGGCGGACATCACCGCGTTCGTGAACGGGTTTATGGCTTTGGACCCCATCGACGCGGATGTCAACGACGATGGGCTCTTTGACCTCACCGACATCACCGTCTACATCACCGCGTTCGTCGCAGGGTGCTCCGAGATCGAGGGGCACACGCTGACAGCGGAGGAGCAGGCGGTGCTCCAGCAACTCGCCCAGCAGATGGCGCAGGCCGGATCGGGGGGCATCCTGTCCTCGGCGTTGCCCGGAGTCGATGTCGGGCTCGTGGACACCGTCGCGCCCCTCGGCGTCGTGACCGCCGCGGACATCGCCGATTACATCGAGCGATTCTCTGCCCGGACGAGCACCGCCGATCTGACCGGTGATGCCGCCGTCGATATTGAGGACGCGGCTCAGCTTCTGAACGCGGTGGAGTCGGCGGGGTCATCGGGGCAGTGATAGCGGCCGGTCCCGCATCGCGATCATGAGTTGCACCGTGAACGGGCCCGGCCTGCTATCGGCCGGGCCTTTCTGCAACTCGATCACCGCCTCCGCCGCGTCGCGGCGAGCGCCAGCAGGCCCGCGGGGGCGAGGGTGCCGGGGGTGGGCACGAGCGTCAGGCCGACCGCGTCGAGCGCGGGGCCGCGGGCCGACCCGCCCGTGACCGCGCGGAACATCAGGCGGTTGAGCCCGCCGGCGGCGACGACCTCGGCGGCGTGCTCCTGCCAGTTCATGAACAGCCCGTTGTTGCCCCCGTGCGCCTGCGTGTAGCTCGCGACGACCTGCCCGTTCCAGACCACCTCCATCGTGAAGTTGAAGGTGCCGCCCCAGACATTGCCGGCCTGGGCCCAGGAGACCTCGTAGCGCTGCCCGGCCGAGAGGCCCGCGATGTCCTGGTAGATCGCCGAGGGGCTGCCCGTGCCGACGAGGTCGATCCAGTACTCGCCCTCGAAGGCCGAGTGCTCGAGCCCGGGCAGGTGCCCGGCGGGCTCGGCCCGGACGAACTCGATGTTCGACGGGCCCGCGTTGGTCCACCCGCCGTAGGTCTGCCCGGCGTTGACCGTGCGGAACCCGAGGCCGGGCTCCTCGAAGCCACCGTTCACGACCAGCGCGGCCGAGGCGGGGGCGGACAGGGCGGCAACAACAGCGGCGGCGGCGGCGGCTCTGAACATCTTGAGAACTCCGTGTGTGGGGACCCTCGCGTCCCGACACGCTGCCACAGCACCCAGAAGTTGCAACCCATTCAGGTGGCACGGTCGGCAGAATCATGAGAATCCGTCCGCCGCGATCGGTTCTGGGACCCCTGAACGGGCGGGATTTGTCGCGTGCTGCGCCCCGGTTCGTGGTGAACGATCCCTATTTTCCGAGGAAAGTTTGTTTGCGGACTTGCTTGACGATCCTGTTTTTTGCAGGATGGGCGGTGGCCAACTCTGGCCAGGCCCGGGACGCAGCGGTGCGCCCTGGGGGGAGAAGGTCTTTCGCGGGTGAAAGCCCGCGCAGGAGGCAAGACATGAGAAAGACAGTTGTGTTGTGCGCGGCCGCCGCGGCCGTGAGCGTGGCCCATGCGCAGGTGATGGTCTTCACGAGCCGGGCCGCGTGGGAGGCCGCCGTCGGTGGGGCCTATGTGCTCGAGAACCTGAATGGGGCGGCGGTGCAGACCATCGCCCCCGGCGCGACGCTCGACACCGGGCTGCTCCAGATCACCCGTGACGGGTCGCCGAACAACGACGACGGCGATCTCGAGATCCGCCCCGGCACCTCGTTCGGGAACATCGACGGCACGAACTTCCTGTACGGCGAGACCGGCATCGAGCCGCACGAGATGACCCACTTCGGCTTCAACGGGCAGGATGTCTTCGCGTTCGGCGCCGACTTCGTCAGCCCCTACTCGGGCGACGGCATCGACATCGTCGCGGGGGGCACGCGGTATTCGCTCTCGGGCATCGGGGGCGGCTCGGGCTTCCTGGGCCTCGTTGACATGGGCGGTGCGAGCCTTGGGGCGATCAGCTTCGCCGGCACGCTCGAGCCCATCACCTTCCAGGAACTCTGGCAGGCGGACAACATCTCGTACGCCGCCGTTCCGGCACCCGCGGGATTCGCGCTTGTCGGTCTCGGCGGGCTCGTCGCGCTGCGCCGCAAGCGGTGAATCGGATCATCGGGAGACCCTGACCACGCGACCGAACAGCCCGGCGTTTGCCGGGCTTTTTTTCGAGGTCGCCTCGTCAGCGTGCGGCCGCCGCCGCCGTTCGGGCCGGCGCGGCCCCGGGCAGGTCCTGCAGCGCCGAGACCGTCCAGAAACCCGCCCGCAGCGCCTCGATCGCGCGCACGGCCTCGACCGCGGCGGGGATCGTCGTCAGCATCGGGATCCCCAGGCGCACCGCGGTGGAGCGGATCCGGCCCTCGTCGCTCTGCCACCCCGTCCGGGTCGGGGTGTTGATCACGAGTTGCACCTTCCCGTCGCCCATGAGGTCGATCACATTCGGGCGCACGCCCGCGGCGATCTTCTGGAGGATCGTGGGCCGGAGCCCGTGGCGGGCGAGCACGCTGCCGGTGCCCGCGGTGGTGTAGACGGCGAACCCCATCGCCATGAGCGAGCGGGCGGGCCCGACGATCGACGCGCGGTCGCCCTCGCGAACGGAGATGAACACCCCGCCCTGCGCCGGCAGCTGCACGCCCGCGCCGAGCAGCGCCTTGAGATACGCCGTCGGCAGGCTGACATCGACGCCCATGACCTCGCCCGTCGAACGCATCTCGGGCCCGAGCACGAAATCAACCCCGGGGAACTTCTGGAACGGGAAGACGGGCGCCTTCACCGCGAAGGTGCCCGTGTCGGGCTTCTCGGTCACGCCCTGCTCGGCGAGCGACACGCCCATCATGGCCTTGGCGGCGGCGGCGGCCCAGGACACGCTCTTGGCCTTGCCCACGAACGGCACCGTGCGGCTCGCCCGAGGGTTCACCTCGAGGATGTAGATCTCGTCGTCCTTGATCGCCATCTGCACATTCATCAGCCCGCAGACCTTCAGCTCACGCGCCAGGTCGCGCGAGATCACCCTGATCCGGTCCACCAGCCTCGGCGGCAGGGCGAACGGCGGCACGACGCAGGTGGAATCCCCCGAGTGAACGCCCGCGTGCTCGATGTGCTCCATCACGCCCGCCACGAGCGCCCGGCTCGCCGGCCCGGGCCCGCCCGAGGGCGGGAAGTCCGCGACGACATCGACATCGACCTCGACCGCCGCGTCGAGGAACTTGTCGATCAGGACCGGGGCGTCCTCGAGTTCGCTGATCTCCAGCGCGCTGGTCATGAAGTGCCGCAGCGCTTTCTCGTCCGGGCAAATCTCCATGCCGCGCCCGCCGAGCACATAGGACGGGCGGACCAGGACGGGGTACCCGATCGCGCCCGCCTTCTCCACCGCCTCCTCCAGGCTGTGGGCGATCGCCCCGGGCGGGCGCCCGATGCCCAGCCTGCCCAGCAGCGCGTCGAACCGCTCGCGGTCCTCGGCGAGGTCGATCGAGTCGAGGCTCGTGCCGATGAGCGGAACGCCCGCGAGGTCCAGCCCGTGGGCGAGGTTGAGCGGCGTCTGCCCGCCGAACTGCACGATGACCCCGCGGACCAACCCGGACCGGTCGGCGACGGAGATATCGCCCCCGTTGAGCCGCTCGATGACATTGAGTGTGTCCTCGAGCGTCAGCGGCTCGAAGAAGAGCAGGTCGCTGGTGTCGTAGTCGGTCGAGACCGTCTCCGGGTTCGAGTTGATCATCACCGATTCGAACCCGAGCTCGCGGGCCGCGAACGCCGCGTGCACGCAGCAATAGTCGAACTCGATGCCCTGCCCGATCCGGTTGGGCCCGCCCCCGAGGATGATCACCTTCTCCTTCGAGGGGTCACCGCCGATCTCGTCTTCGGGCGGTCGTTCGACGGCCCGGGTTGAGGTGGGCGACACCTCGTCCCAGCCCCGCTGGTAGGTGCTGTAGTAGTACGGCGTGATCGCCTCGAACTCGGCGGCGCAGGTGTCCACGCACTTGAACACGGGCCGGACGCCCAGCGACTCGCGCCGCCGCCGGACCTTCAGGATCGTCTCACTCGAGATCGTGCCCAGGTAGAGGTTCGCGAGCTGGGCGTCGGCGTACCCGAGCCGCTTGGCCTCGAAGAGCACCTCCGCGGGCACCTCCTCGAGCGTGCGGAAGGCGCACAGCGTGTCCTCGAAGCGGACGAGCTGGTGGATCTGGTCGAGGAAGAACGGGTCGATCTTCGTCTGCTCGAACACCCGCTCGATCGTCCAGCCCATCTTGAACGCGTAGCGGATGTAATAGAGCCGGCCCTGGCTCGGGACCCCGAGCTTGCGCAGCAGCTTGTCCTCGGCGATGGGCCACTCGATGGGCTGCCCGTCGGCGGTGCGAAGCCCGAGCGAGACCCGCCCCCCCGCGCCCGGGTCGGAGGTCGTGTCGTCGGCGACCTCGGGCCGCGGCGCGATCGACTCGAGCGTCGCGCCCTCCCGCTCCGCCGCCCGAAGGGCCGCGAGCCACTTGTCGTTGCGGTCCAGCCCGAGCCCGAAGCGCTTGACATCCATCGAGCGGATGACCTTCTGCAGGCTCTCCTTGAGCGTGCGCCCGATCGCCATCGCCTCGCCGACGCTCTTCATCTGCGTGGTCAGCGTCTCGTCGGCCTCGGGGAACTTCTCGAAGGTCCACCGGGGCATCTTGGTCACGACATAGTCGATGCTGGGCTCGAAGCAGGCGCTGGTCGTCCCCGTGATGTCGTTGCGGAGCTCGTCGAGCGTGTAGCCCACCGCCAGCTTCGCGGCGATCTTCGCGATCGGGAAGCCCGTCGCCTTCGACGCCAGCGCCGAGGACCGGCTCACCCGCGGGTTCATCTCCACCACCACGAACTCGAACTGCCCGTCGACCGGGTTGGGGTTGACGGCGAACTGCACATTCGAGCCCCCCGTCTCGACGCCCACCGCCCGCATGATCGCGATCGCCGCGTCCCGCAGCGCCTGGTACTCCTTGTCCGTAAGCGTCAGGATCGGGGCGACCGTGATCGAGTCACCCGTGTGCACGCCCATCGGGTCGAGGTTCTCGATGCCGCAAACGATGACGCAGTTGTCGTGGCGGTCGCGGACCACCTCGAGCTCGTACTCCTTCCACCCCAGCAGCGAGCGGTCGACCTGCACCTGCCCGATCATGCTCGCCCGGATGCCGCGCGTGACGAGCTCGTCGAACTCCTCGGTGTTGTACGCGATGCCGCCCCCCCACCCCCCGAGCGTGAACGCCGGGCGGATGATCGCCGGCAGCCCGACCTGCTCGAGGAACGCCCTGCCCTGTTCGAGCGTCGTGACCGTCTTGGCCTCGGGCGTCGCCAGGTTCACCGAGGCGCACACCCGCGCGAAGGCCTCGCGGTCTTCCGCCCGGCTGATCACCTCGCGGTTCGCCCCGATCATCTCGATCCCGAACTCGGCGAGCACGCCCGAGTCGTGCAGCGCGCAGGCGCAGTTCAGGCCCGTCTGCCCCCCCAGCGTCGGGAGCACCGCGTCGATGGGCGTGCCCAGAGCCGCCTCTCGCTCGATGATCTTCCGCACCGACTCGGGCGTCACCGGCTCGATGTAGGTCCGGTCCGCGAACGCCGGGTCGGTCATGATCGTCGCCGGGTTCGAGTTGACCAGCACAACCCGGTACCCCTCGTCCCGCAGCGCCTTGCACGCCTGCGTCCCGGAGTAATCGAACTCGCAGCCCTGCCCGATGACGATCGGGCCGGACCCGATGATCAGGATCGTGTGGATGTCGTCGCGTTTCGGCACGGCGGGGGGGTGCTCCGTGGTAAGGGGGCGGCGCGGGCGCGCAAACCACCACAGGATATCAGCACCGCGTGCGACTGTCCCCCTCGACGACCGACCAAATCTCCCCGCCCCGCCGCCCGCTGGGGTGTACAGCCCCGGCCCGGGCCCCGCCTCACCCGCCCGACTCGGGGTCAAGCTCCCCGCGCAGGACCATCGCCACCAGCCGCCACCGCTGCTCGACCGTGAGCTCCCGCTTGACCAGGTCGATCACCCGGAACTGGTCCGCCTGCGTCGGGCGGCGCCCCAACGCGAACAGATAGCCCTCGATTCGCGCTCGGATCCGGCCTTCCTGCTCCGAACTCAGCCCGAGCGGCTCGACCAGCCGGGCCACGAAATCGACCTCATCGTCCCGAAGCACCCGGGCCGCCGCCCGCTCGATCTCCCACGCCAGGTCGGCCCAGTGCCGGGCCATCCGGTGCTGCCAGGCGTGCCGCACCTCACCCGCGGCCCGGGCCAGGCGCAGCGACGCCGACTCGTACTCGGTGATCAGCGCGCGGTACCTCCCCCGCTGCGCGGGGGTCAGCACCGCCTCGATCCGCTCGTCCAACTCGCCCCACGACCGCACCGGCTCAAGCGCCGCCAGCCCCCGGGCAACCGCGCCGAGCCGGTCCGGGACGCTCCCCGCCGTCATGATGCCCTCGAACTCGGACAGCAAGCGCAGATTGGCGAAGACAAACTCCTCGACCAGCGCCGCCCGCTCCGCCAGCACGCCCTGCACCCGCTCGAGCGTCTGGTCATCAAGGTCGAGCAACTCAACCGCCGCGATCGCCGGCGGCGCGTCGAGCGCCAGCAGCTCGCCGCTCATCCCGCGAGACACCAGCGAGCCGGGCCGGGCGGCGGATCCAACCTCGGGCCCGCGAAGCGGGTCGGCCTGCGCCGCGGCGTCCGGGACGGCCGCCCCCGCCCCAGACAGCGCGGCAATCACGAGCACAACCGCGATGTTCGGCATCGACGCCTCCTCCGCCCGTGCGGTCGAGAACCCTGGACACCGCCGTTCCTTCGGATTCTCGGGTCCGCTCTTTCCCGACGCAACAGGCGCGCAAAGCAAAGGCGAGCCCGGGAACAGGCTCGCCCTTGAGGGATGGTCCGGCAGAACCTCGATCAGTCATCGGTCTTGGGCGCGGCCTGGCGACGACGCGCGGGACCCGCGTCTCCACGCCGAGCAGGCCCGCCCATGACCTCGCGCAGCTTCGCCCGCTGCTCCGGGGTGAGCACCTCGGCGAGCTTCTGCATCATCGCCTGCCGGGCCGCCCGAGGATCATCGGTGTTGCCGGCGTTCTGGGCGCTCTCCCGGAAGATTGCACGGACCTTGGCTTCCTGCTCGGCGTCCAGACCGAGTTCGGCAACGATCTTCTCGAGCCTGTCCGAACGCTGCCCCGTCACACGCTCCACCGACCGGCGGATCTCGATCCGCAGCTCCTCCACCTGGCCGAGCCGCGCCCCCGCCCTCTGCGGACGGTCGCCCCGCGGCCCCGCCTGCCCCGCAGGCGGCGGCGTCATCTCGCCCTCGAACAGCATCGGGTCCTCGTCCGGCGGGCCACCGGGGCCCCGACGATCACCCCGCGGGCCACGGGCCCGCATCTCCGCGAGCCGGGCCTCGCGGTGCTCGGCCAGCAGGGCCCGGTATTGGTCCCGCGTCGCCTCGGGCAGCACGGCCGCGATCTGCTCCTCCAGCGGGCCCTTCTCGAGCACCGGCTTGAACATCTCCATCAGCGTCCGCGTGTGCTCGCGACGGGTCTCGGGCCCGCCCGCCTGCGCGTCGTTGCCCAGCGTGTTGAGCGTCTCCATGTTCGCCTTGACGATCGCGTCGAACGCGGCCGCCCGCTCCGCGAGCAGGCGATCGACCGACGCCCGCGTCGGCTCATCCAGCGTCAACAGCTCCAGCGCCGCCTCGGGGGGCGGCAGGTCCACGGGCCGCATCGACCCGTCCAGATTCCGCTCGACCAGGCTCGCGGGCCGGTCGCCCTGCCGGGCCGAGGGCCCCCGGAGCAGGTCGGCGTCGGGCTCGACAAAAGAAAACGCGCTCGAGGCCGAGAACCCGGCGACGAGCGCGAGAAGTGTGATTCGGCGGCATGCCATGGCGTGGCTCCTTGCGTGCCCCCGGCCCATCCGGGGGTCGCTCGGCTCAACGCCGCGGCGGCCCGCTCATTGCCGCCAATTCAGCGGCGGCGACGCGAACCCGCGACAAGCACCGGCGCCAGGGCCAGCAGGCCCGCGGGGGCCGGCACGATCGCCACATGGTCCAGGTCCACCTGGAAGATCCGCGGGTCGCCCAGCAGCGCGTCCGGGGCGAGCACGCCGATCTGGATGAACCCGATGTTCGAGAACACGCTCTCGTAGGTCGAGCCCTCGAAGCTCACGAACGCGGGGTTCGCCGGGTTGATGTCGATCGAGATCGTCGTCCACTGCCCCGCGAACACGGGCTGGAACGCGACCGCCACGCCACCCGGGAACGGTGCCCCGAAGGTGTCCGCCGCGAACCGCACGAAGAAGGTCGTGGGCACCGAGATGTTGTGGCGGACCGAGAACGAGAAATTCGTGATCCCCGCCGAGATCCAGTCCCCAATGAACGCCCCGCCCGAGGCGTCCGCGCCCGGGAAGAAGCTCTTGTTGCCGCGGAAGACGACATTCAGCGACTCGGGGTCGTTGAACTCGAACCCCGTCGACGACTGGATGTACCCCGAGTCGCCGATCCCGCCGCTGGCGAACTCGGTCGGCGGCAGGAAATCGCCCCCGAGCCAGTTGCTGGCGCCGGCGTCAAAGGTCTCGGTGAACGGGTTGGTAGGGGCGGCGACCACGGCCCCCGCGATGAGCAGCGGGATGGTGACGGAAACGAGATTCATGGCTATCCCTCCGGAAACGGTTTCTGTTTGGATTCGACACACCTCTCCTGCCAAACAGGAATCTGTCTCTTGAGTCTAGGTGAACTGAGACTCAGTCTCAAGTTTTTGACGACCCCTGCATGCGATTTATACACCCGATCTGAGGGATTGCCACTCCTTTTGGGACACACGCCACGATCCCGACGCCAAGTTGAGCCGTAGGCTCACCGATCCGAAGATCTGTGGCGGAGGGGCAATCCAGGAGGGGCGTTCATGTGCGGAATCATCGCGTACATCGGGTCCAGGCCATGCCGGGACATCCTGATCGAGGGGCTCAAGCGTCTGGAATACCGGGGCTACGACTCCGCCGGGCTGGCGCTGACCCCATCAACCGGTGACCGCCGCACCCATGTCTGCAAGACAATCGGCCGGGTCGCAGACCTCGAGAAGAAACTCGACCGCGACGAGCCAAGCCTCAACGGGACGATCGGCATGGCCCACACCCGCTGGGCGACCCACGGGGCGGTGACCAACCCGAACACCCACCCGCACACGGACGACTCTGGCACGATCTGCCTGGTCCACAACGGCATCATCGAGAACTACGCCTCGCTCAAGAAACTGCTCGAGGAGAAGGGCCGCCGCTTCTGCACCGAGACCGATACCGAGGTGCTCGCCACGCTCATCAGCGAGCTGTTCGCCCCCGAGAACGGGATGGACCTCGAGGCCTCGGTGCAGGCCGCGCTCCGCGAGGTGACCGGCGCCTACGCCATCGCCGTGATGTGCTCGCACGACCCGGACACACTGGTCGTGGCGCGAAAGGGCAGCCCCCTCATCGTCGGCGTCGGCAACGGGGAGTACATCGTCGCCTCGGACGGCTCGGCGATCGTCTCGCACACGACCCAGGCGATGACTCTGGACGACTACTCCGTCGCCCGACTCACGCGCGACGGGCTGCGCACCAGCACGATCGACAACATCGAGCTCTCGCCCCAGGTCATCCAGCTCGAGATCGAGCTCAGCGAGATCGAGCTGGGCGGCTACGAGCACTACATGCGCAAGGAGATCTTCGAGCAGCCCCAGGCCCTCCGGCGCACCATGAGCGGCCGCCTCAATCACAACGAGGGCGGCATCGTCCTCGGGGGCCTGCTGACCCACGCCAAGGAGCTCGTCCGCTCACGCCGCGTCATCATCTGCGGGCAGGGCACCGCGCTGAACGCCGGCATGATCGGCGAGTACCTCTTCGAGGATCTCGCCAAGATCCCGACGGAGGTCGAGTACGCGAGCGAGCTCCGCTACCGCAACCCGATCATCGAGGAGGGCACGGTCGTCATCGCCGTGAGCCAGTCGGGCGAGACCGCCGACACCCTCGCCGCCCTCCGCGAGGTGAAGGACCGTGGGGCGCTCGCGCTGGGCGTGATCAATGTCGTCGGCTCTTCGATCTCGCGCGACACCGACGCCGGCGTCTACCTCCGCGTCGGGCCCGAGATCGGCGTCGCGTCGACCAAGGCCTTCACGGGCCAGGTCGCCGTCCTCACGATGATGTCGCTCTTCCTGGGCCGCCGCCGCCTCATGTCCGCCGAGCAGGCCGCATGGTACATGCGCGAGCTCGAACGCGTGCCCGACCACATCGATCGCGTGCTCGAACAGGACGCCGCCATCAAGAAGCTGACGGAGAAGTATGTCGCCCGCGAGAACTGGCTCTTCCTGGGCCGC
The DNA here is from genome assembly GCA_036732005.1 of Phycisphaerales bacterium. GTDB lineage: Bacteria > Planctomycetota > Phycisphaerae > Phycisphaerales > UBA1924 > UBA1926. The sequence goes on along the minus strand of DAINDF010000006.1, from coordinate 111,041 downwards.
GGGTACAACTACCCCACCGCCATGGAGGGCGCCCTCAAGCTCAAGGAAATCTCCTACATCCACGCCGAGGGCATGCCCGCGGCGGAGATGAAGCACGGCCCGATCGCCCTGATCGACCACGGGATGCCCGCGGTCTTCATCGCGACCCAGGGCGGGCAGTACGACAAGGTGATGTCGAACATCGAGGAGGTCCGCAGCCGGGGCGGGCACATCATCGCCGTCGCGACCGAGGGCGACGAGAACATCAAGCGGCTCGCCGAGGATGTGGTCTTCATCCCGCCCTGCCCCGAGCCGCTGAGCCCCATGGTCGCGGTCGTGCCCCTCCAGCTGATCGCCTACCACGCCGCCCTGCTCCGCGGGCACGATGTCGACAAGCCCAGGAACCTGGCCAAGTCGGTCACCGTCGAGTAGCCCCCCCCGGGGTCTCCAAAACTGAGGAGATCGGGCCGCCGCAGCCGATCGCGGGGGGCATGCACCCCGCCCCGACGCGATCGCTCCCGGGTCCATCCTCACCCCCGACGCCGCCCGCGATCCGCACCGACCGGCTCGACCTCCGCCCGCTCGAACCCGGGGACCGGGCCCCGTATCTCGCGCTGGTCGCTCAGAACGCCGAGAATCTCTCGGCGTGGATCCCCCTGCACGAGCCGGGTGAGACCGACGACGCCTTCTTTGACCGCCAACTCCGGCTCTGCCGGGAAGGCGACAAGGCCGGCAACGCGTGGCGCCGCGTCGCGACGCTGCACGACGGGACCATCGTCGGGTGCTTCCACCTCAACAGCGTGACCCGCGGGCTCGCCTGGGAGGCGGACGCCGCCTGGTGGGTCGGCGCCGAGCACGCCGGCCAAGGGTTGGCGACCGAGGGCGTGCGCGCGATGGTCGCGTTCGCCTTCGAGCCCCTGCCGGTCGGCCTCGGGCTCCACAGCGTCCACTGCGGCATCGAGCCCGGCAACGAGGCGAGCCGACGGGTCGCGGAAAAGTGCGGCTTTGCGCTCAAACCCGGGCGGCGGTCCTACCTCAAGGTCGGGCCCCGCTGGGTCCAGCACGAGTTCTACCTCGTCACCCCCGACATGGTCAGTTGACCGGGGGCGCGGCCTGCCCCGCGGCGTCCGCCCACCCCGGCAGGGGAAGGAACCCGCCCGATTCATCGACGCGGAGCTGCCCCGTCGAGAGCAGGTAGTTCAGGATCGCGTTGCGGAGGTCCGTGCGCGCCTGATCGCGCGCGTTGCGGGCCTCGTTGAGCTCCTGCTCGGCGTCGACGATCGACTGCGGGTCCGTGTCGTCGCGGATATTGAGATCCTCAAGGCGGCGCTCGTTGATCCGCACCTGCTCCTCGGCCAGCCGCAACTGGAAACGGGCCAGGTCGATGTTCCGCACCGTCGACCGGGCCTCGACGACGAGATTGTCCCGGAACTGCTCGTAATCCCTGATCGACTGCTCGTACTCGATGATCCGGCTGCGCAGCGCCAGGCGTTCGATCTCGCGGTCCAGCGGCAGGCTCAGCGAGATCCCGACGAGGTAGTCGAGTTCTTCGCCGTCGATGTCGAGCCCGCCCGTCGCGTCCTCGTCGGGTGTCGGGATCCCGACCGACCCGTTGACATCCAGGTCGGGGAGCAGCTCGTTCCGCGCGTTGCGGATGCGCCGGCGGCTGTCGTCCAGGCGGTCGCGCCGGTTCTGCAGGTCCAGGCGGTACTGCAACGCCCGGTTCGCCGCGTCGGCCTGGCTCGTGGCGGGGATGGGGATGTCCAGGTTGAACTCCGCCAGATCGATCGGCGTCCCGATCTCCAGCCCCAACCGGATCTTGAGCCGCTCGAGCGCCAGGATGTACCGCTCGCGGAGATTCGCCAGCGAGGCCTGGGCACGCAGCAACTGGTTCTCCGCAAGGTCCTTCTGGAACGGGCGGAGCCGCCCCGCCTCCACCTTCGCGGCGGTGGACGCCCGAAGTCGCTCCAGGCCCCGGATCTGCTCGATCTGGTTGCGGATCACGCTCGCCTGCTCGAGCAGCGAGAAATAGTCCTGGGCGACGGAGACGAGCAACTCCCGCCTCGAACGCTCGAAGGTCCGCGATTGATACACCAGGTCCCGCTCGGCCTGGATCAGGTCCTCCCGCGCCACGCTGCCCGCGCCACGAAGCAACGGGATGTCCGCGCTGAGCACCAGGCGCGACGACTGCGTGTACGACCCCGTCGCCCGGTCACGCAACTGGTCCGTCGCCTGCACGATCCACTGCGCCTCGACATCGCCCCCGTACGGCAGCCGCTGCGTCGCACGCAGCGTGTTGATGATCCGGCTCGCGTGCTCGAACCGGCCCTCGTCGCCCTCCCCGCTCAACTCGCCCGAGGTCGTGTTGAAGAACCGCGGGCCCCACAGGTGCCGCTCCTGAAGCAGCCGGATCGCCGACAGGATGTAGTCCTCCTGGTTGCTCAGGAACTCACGCCCGGTCCGCTGCGCCGCGCGGAACACATCGTCGATCGAGAATGTCGCCGCCGCGACCGGGGCCTCCCCGTCCGGGTCGACCGCTGTTCCGAGGGCGTGCTCGGCGTACGCCTGCAGGCGGGAGGAGATCTGCGCATCCGACAGCGCCTCGCGCTGCGGCGGGACCTCGAGCTCGCCCGCGGCGGGGTTGAGGGTGTCGGGCCGGGGAGCCCGAAGGGCGGGGTCCGAAAGGTCCGGATAACCCCGCGACACCGGCTGGTCCACGAGCGTCGAGCCGAGCACGGCCGACCGTTCGTTCAACAGGCGTTCGGTCTTCCGGTCGATCCCGGCGAGCGGATCGGTGCACCCGGCAGAAAGCGCGAGAACGAGCAGAACAAAAGAACCGGCCGTTTTTGCGCTGCTTCGGGGCCTGATCTCAGGAAATCGGTGGGTTTTCACGCGGAGAGGGTACCCGCTTCGGCGGCGAAGTTTGCGGTTTTGAAGATCGGGTTCTATTGTTGGCTCCTTCCCCCTCGCCGGCGCCCGAGCCAGACCGCGTGTCCGCCGGTGAGAAGATCGATCGCGGTCCTGAGGAGCGCCCCCGCGCATGGCAACCGTCACCTTCGACGGCCGGAGCTTTCAGATCGACGGCCGGCGGGTCTGGATCGTCGGAGGCTCGATCCAGCACGCCCGGGTCCCGACCGAGCTGTGGGCCGACCGCCTGCACGCGGCCCGTCTCGCCGGTCTGAACACTGTACAGACCTCGGTGCTCTGGAACGCGATCGAGCCGCGTCCGGGTCATTACGACTTCACCGGGATGAACGACATCCGGGCCTTCCTCAAGCAGGCCCGCGATTTCGGGCTGCATGTGATCCTCCGTGTCGGCCCCTATACCGGGGGAGCCTGGGACATGGGAGGCCTCCCGGTCTGGCTGATGGAGCAGGAGGGCATGCGCGTGCGCGCCGCGAACGCGCCCTTCCTCGACGCCGTGAGCCGGTTCTTCAGCGCCCTGTCCGACCAGATCAAGGACCTGCAGGTCACCTCGCCCGGGGCGGGCGGGGCGCTGCTCGCGGTCCAGGCCGAGCACGAGTGGACCTGCGGAGACGACGAGGCGGGCTCGTACCTGGGCGATCTGAGCCGGTACCTCCGCGAGTCGGGAATCACCGTCCCGGTCGTCAACTCCAACAACCTCTGGCAGGGGGCCGAGGGGCAGATCGATGCCTGGAGCGGGGACCGCGGGATGTTCGCGACCATGCGGCAGCTCGGGTTCGTGCGCCCCGGTCGGCCCAGGCTGATCATGGAATTCGGGAACGGGCAATGGCCCCGGCTCGGGGAGCCCCCCGCCGCGCCGGCCGACCCCTATGACCTCCAGCGCCGGCTGGCCGAGGCCCTGGCGTCCGGGGGCCAGTTCTGCATCGCCCCGTTCGGCGCGCCGAGCCTCTTCGGGTTCTGGGGCGGGATGGCTCAGGCGGGGGTGAACCGCTTCTCGGGGGACGCGTCGACGATCCAGTCGCCGCTGCTCGAGACCGGGGCGCCGTCGCCGACTTTCGGCCCGGTGCGTCGGCTGGCGAGTTTCGCGACGCGGTTCGCCCGCGTCTTTGGCGCGTTCGATCCCGAGTACCGCCCCGTGGTGCAGGCCCCCGCCCTCGCCCGCGGCGGGCCGGTGGTGACGCACCTGGAGGGCTCGCAGGGATCGGTCGCGTTCATCTACTCGCCGGAGACCGGGTCGAGCCGGGGCCAGGCGGTCGACCTGCTGCGTCCCAACGGCTCCCCGCTGCGGGTGCACCTGGGCCGTCAGCGGGTCTCCTGGTGCCTGTTCGATGTCCACCTCGGCGGGCACGCGACGCTGGACTACAGCGGGCTGAATGTGCTCGACGCGGCCGGCGAGTTGCTCGTCTGCTTCGGCCCCGCGGGCACGGTCGGCGCGCTCTCGATCAACGGCACGCCGATGGAGATCGAGGTGCCCAAGTCGCGCAAGCCCGCGGTCGAGCGGCTCGAGGGCGTCACGGTCGTGGTCGTGTCCGAAGATGTGATCGACGAGACTTTCCTCGCCGACGGCGCGGTGTTCGTCGGCGCCGAATCGGTCACGCTCGACGGGACCCCGATCGCGTCGGGCAAGTCGTGCATCCGCGTGACGGCGGACGGGCAGACCAAGTCCGTTCCCGGGGCGAAGGCCGACGGGTCGGCGAAGGTCTCGATGGGCTCGTGGCTCGCCGCGGAGACGACCGACCACGCCACGGGCGAGAGCCCCCGCTACGCGTCGATCACCGGCCCGGCGGACCTCGCGCGTCTGGGGACCGCACGCGGGTACGGGTGGTACCGGGTCTCGCTGAAATCGGGCGCGACGAAGAAGACCCGCGTCGCGATCCCGGAATCGGCGGACCGGGTGCATGTGCTGGTGGACGGGGCGCCCGCGGGGGTGCTCGGCGAGGGCCCCGGGGCCTCGGGCGACCTGGGCGTCCCGCTGAAGAAGGGCAATGTCACGCTGGTGCTGCTGGCGGACAACATGGGCCGCTGCTGGGAGGGCGCTTCGCTCGGCGAACGCAAGGGTGTGTTCGGGCCCGTCTACGAGGTGAGCCCGGTCAAGGCGCCCAAGCCCGAGGTGGTGGACGCGCCGCCCGTGATCCCGCTGCAGCACGAGTCGCCCCTGATGCACATGCGCGAGAACGAGGCGACGCTGCCGCAGCGGGTGTCGTGGAAGGTCGTGCACCGCAAGAAGTCATCGCTGCATGTGCGCCTCGGGCCCGCGCCGGTCCGCGGGGTCGTGCTGATCAACGGGACCTACGCGGGCCTGGTCGAGCCGGGCGGTCGCCTCGCCCTGCTGCTCGACGAGTCGCGGCTCACCCGCGGGAACAACACGATCGAGTTCGCCCCGTTCGAGGAGCCCGAGCCCGAATCGACGATGGCCAAGCTCGCGTCGGCGCTGGGCGGAACGCTCGAGATCCTGGAGTGCGCCGCGGACCTGACGGCGAAAGCGGAGTGGGGCTTCGCGAAGTGGGAGATGCCCCACGAGTCCCAGTTCGAGGCGGTCGCCAAGTCCCGCCTGAGCGAGCAGAAGGGCCCGGTCTGGTGGTGGTGCGACTTCGATCTCTCGGAAGCGCCGACCCGACCGCTCCGTGTCGACCTGGGGGGGATGACCAAGGGCCAGGTCTATGTCAACGGGCACAACCTCGGACGCTACTTCCGCGCGACCGGCGAGGGGGCCGAGGTGCAGGCCGAGGGCGGGATGTGGATCCCGGGGCCCTGGCTGCGCCCGGGACGCAACGAACTGGTTCTCTTCGATGAGCACGGGGGCAACCCCTCGAAGGTGAAACTCGCCTTCGACCAGGGCGCGAGGCCCATCGTCGCCCGTCTCAACGGGTGACCGGAGCCGCGGCATGGCCTCATCCCAGCCCGACCCGGCCCAACTCTGGCGACGCGCGGCCTCGTTCGCCGCGAGGGCGCACCAGGGCCAGTTCCGCAAGGACGGCCTGACGCCCTACGCGGCCCACCCGGCCCGGGTCGCCGCCACCGTCGGTGTGCTCTTCGGGTGCGACGACGCCGAGGCGCTCGCCATCGCCTGGCTGCACGACACGATCGAGGACTCCACGACGGACTACGAGGACCTGGCCGACGCGTTCGGCGGTTCGGTCGCGGACGGCGTCGCCTCCCTCTCCAAGAACCCGGCGTTGCCCGAGCCGGAGCGGGAGCGGGTCTACGACGAGGGTCTCGAGCGCGCGGGGTGGCGCCCCAAACTCGTCAAGCTCGCGGATGTGCTCGACAACATGGCCGACCTGGCGACCGACGCCCCCGCCGCGCCGCGTGAACGATTACTCAGCCGGGCGCAGCGCGCGGTCGCGATCGCCCGGCGCGACGGGAGCGGGCGGGCCGAGCTGGCCCGCGGCATCGCCCTGGTCGAACAGATGATCGCCTCGGTCAGGGGCGCGATCCCGGGATCGGGCTGACCGGTTCGAGCACGCCCACGATCTCGACGAGCCCGCGCTCGATCTCGTCACGCTCAGACCGAAGCCGTTCGAGACGCGCGACGGCCTGCGCGGGGTTCTCGGGCGTCGCCTCGGCGAGGCGGGTGATCTCGTCCCTGAGCTCGGCCAGACGCCGCGCGAGGGCGCGGTAGCCGGCCAGGGCCTCTTCGATCTCGTCGTAGATCCCGTCGGCCTGCAGGGCGATGTTGCCCCGCCGGATCATCGTGCCCTGATCGCCGCGGCGCATCTCGAGGCTCGAGACCCATGAGGCGGGCTGCCCGCCGAAGGAGACGACGCGCCAGGCCGGCACGGGCTGGAACACGCTGAACGGCGCGGAGGCGTCCTCGGTGTCGTAGCCCTCGGCGTGGAGCCACGCGAGCGGGGAGAGCGAGGCCCCCACCGTGCCGGGCTCGTGCGTCACGCCCGCGCGGGACAGACGCTGCTTGAGCGCGCCGTCCAGCCGGCTCGGCGTGAGCACGATGCCGGTCTGCAGGTCGTCGTACCGCCCGAGCGGAACCTCGACGGTCAATTGCTCGAGGGGCGGATCGGCCATCTCGTTGAACGGGGGCCCGACCGGGCGGGCGATGTCCAGACGGATGGTCTCGCCCGGGGTGTGGGAGAGGATGACCTCGCCCATGTGCCCCGAGTTCGAAACGGGCGTCCCGTCGACGGCGAGGACGATGTCGCCCGGCCTGAGAAACCCGGCGGCGGGGAAGCCGTCGACGACGCCGTCGAGCCGGACGCCCCGCTCGGCCCGCTGGTTGGCGAAGCGGACGCCCAAGCCGGCGCGCGGCATGCGCGCAAAGAGGTCCCGACCGACCGACTCGAGCCTGAGGCGCTGCTCGGCTGAAAGGTCGCCCCCGGCCAGCAGCGATTCGATCTGCGCGAGCGAGGGGCCATCGTCGGCGAGCAGGCGGGCCTCGGCGGCCTCGCGCTGCTCGAACGAGGGGGAATCCAGCGACGCGAGGAGCGACTCGATCTCCGGCTGGGCCGCCGCGAGCCCGGCAAGGCAGGCGGCAGCAAGAGCGGCGAGGCTGGGGCGGAGGCGGTGCGGCATCGGCAACAGTGTCCCCCGCGGAGGGGGGCGGGTCAACGGTCGTCCGGGAACACGGCCGCGGCGAGACCCCCCGCGTGGTCGATCAGCCAGGCCGTGTTGCGGGCGAGCGCGGGCAGGACGGCCTGCGGGCCGAAGCTCCCGAAGCCCCCCGGGTGGCAGGCCCGCGGAGCCGCTTCGGCGATCAGGCCCGCGACCATCAGGTGGGGGATCTCGGCGGCTTCGGCCCGGGCGAGCGGGCGAAGGAGGCGGTAGCCCGCCCAGAATTGGGTGAGCCGATCGAGGTTCGGGGCGTCGGGCCACGCCCCGGGGTCCGACCCGGCGCGGTCGAGTGAAAAGTGCAGCGAGGCGATCGCGGCGTCGGCGAGCGCAGGGCCGGACCGCATGTGCTCGAAGTCGAGGACGGCGGCGAGCGTGTCGCCCCGCCAGAGCGTGTTGCCGGGGTGGAAATCGCCGTGGATGGGCTGGATCGGGCGCGGCCGGGCGGCGACCTCCGACGCGGTCTCGAGATCGTGGCGCAGACGGTCGACGGCCGGCCTCGAGGAGGGGAGAGCCCGCCCGAGGTGGTCGAGGGCCCGGAGGGCCTGCCCGGCCCCCGGGGGGGGCTCGCCCGGAGGGAGGGGGAGCGTGGCGAGAACGAGGTGCATGCGGGCGAGGATCCGTCCCGCCTCGCGCGCGGCGGCGGGCGTGCCGGGCCAGGTCCCGGCATCGACCATCGGGAGCACCTCGTAGAGCGCGCCGCCGATGACGAGGATGGTCGTGCCGTCGGTCGCGGCGACCGGGGCCGGGACGGGCAGGCCCGCGGACTGCAGGGCCGACTGGGCGGCGTGCTCGGCCTGGATGCGGGCGAAGTCGGAGAAAAGGGGGTCGCGGCGTTTGATGAGGTAGCGGCCGGAGGGGGTGTCGGCGACGGCCTTGGGCGCGGCGGGGTTGCCGCCCCGGAGTGTGCGCACGCGGCGGGCCCCGTCGAGCCCGTAGGCGGCGAGGACCGTGAGGACCTGGGCCCGGGTCATGGCGCCGGGGTCGTTGTCCGGAGGGGGCGGTGAGCCGGGCATGGGCCGCAACTCCCGGCAGGTTCACGCGGCGTTCTGAACCTGCTCCTTGATTCGATCGATCGCGCCCTTGATCTCGACGATGAGGCGGCTGACCTCGGCGCTGGGGGACTTGCTGGCCATGGTGTTGGCCTCGCGGAGCATCTCCTGGGTCAGGAACTCGAGCGTGCGCCCGATCGGGGCGCCGTCGTTGCCGGTGATGCGGTCGGAGAACTGGCGGAGGTGACCCCGCAGACGGGTGATCTCCTCGGCGATGTCGGTCTTCTCGGCGTAGACGGCGATCTCGCGGACGAGGTCGGCCTCGTTGACCCGGAGCTCGGCGTCGGCGAGGAGGGCGTCGATGCGCGCGCGCAGGCGTTTCTCGTATTCGGCGACGACGCCCGGGGCGTGCGCCGCGACGCGCTCGAGGTAGGCGGCGATGAGGTCGTGCTGCTCGATGAGGTCCCGCTGGAGGTCGGCGCCCTCGCGTGTGCGCATCCCGATGAGTTCGTCGCAGGCCTTCTCGATCAGGGGCATCAGGGTCGCGCGGGCCCGCTGGAGGCGGCCCTCTTCGTCACCCGGGGGCTGGAGCACGCCCGGGAGCGTGAGCAGGGCGGCGAGGTCGAGCGAGAGGTTGCCCGCCTGGACGGAGCGGGAGCGTCTGACCTGCTCGACATAGTGGTCGAGCGCGAGGTGGTTGATGACAAACGCGGCCTGCTCGGAGATGTCGCTGACCGAGACGGAGAGGGTGACCGTGCCGCGGTCGAGGCGGCGGCGCAGCGCGACCTCGAACTCGGGTTCGAGGGGCTGGAGCGACTCGGGGAGTCGCATGATGGTCTTGAAGTACTTGTTGTTGACCGATTTGACCTCGACGCAATGCTCGATGCCGTTCTCACGGACCGAGGCGTCGCCGAACCCCGTCATGCTCCGGATCACGCAAGGCTCCTGCTGGGCCCGTCGCCGGGCCCCGGGGGGATGGTCAGGGGGTGTCGTCCCCGCCGGGCGGGGGCGGGTCCTGTGTGGGGACCTGGGCGGGATCGGGCGTTTCAACGGGGGCCTCAACGCCCATGTCCTGCATCTCGCGTTCGGTGGCCTGCTGGGTCTGTTGGGCCTCGGGGGTCAGCACCGTGGGCGTTGACGACGGGGCGGCCGGGGGCCTGAAGGCGAAATTGAGCCCGACCGCGGCGAGGACGAAGAGGACGAAGAGGGTGATGGTCACAAGGGTGAGCACATCGCCCGTTTTGGTGCCGAATGCGGTCTGCCCGGCCCCGCCGCCCGCGCCGAAGGCGCCGCTCAGCCCTCCGCCCTGCGGGCGTTGGATGAGCACGATCAGGATGAGGACGATGCAGACGAGGAGGAAGACCACCGCGAGGAGGGAGATCATCCAAGGGGGGATCTGGGCAAGCGTGAGGACCATCCGTACTCCAGTCGATCTGGCGCGAGGCGATCACGCCGGGCCCGGAGTCTAGGCGGGCCCGGAGGGGTTCCGGAGGGGCTATTCGGCGGCGGCGCGGACGATGCCGAGGAAGTCGCCGGCCTTGAGGGAGGCGCCGCCGATGAGGCCCCCGTCGATATCGGGCTGGCCGAAGAGTTCGGCGGCGTTGGCGGGCTTGACGGAGCCGCCGTACTGGATCCGGGTGGCTTCGGCGATGTCCGTCCCGTAGAGGTCGGCGAGGAGGGCGCGGATCTTGGCGTGGGCGTCCTGGGCGTCGGCGGGGGTGGCGGTCTTGCCGGTGCCGATCGCCCAGACGGGCTCGTAGGCGATGACCACCGAGGCCATCTGCTGGGGGGCGACGCCCGCGAGCCCGGCGCGGATCTGCCGGGAGTTCACCTCGTCGGTCTGCCCGGCCCCGCGTTGTTCGAGGGTCTCGCCGACGCAGAGGACGGCGGTGAGCCCCGCGGCGAGGCCCGCGAGGAGTTTGCGGTTGACGAGTTCATCGCTCTCGCCGATGACATGCCGGCGTTCGCTGTGCCCGGCGAGGAAGGCCTGGACGCCGCAGTCCTGGAGCATGTCGGTGGAGATCTCTCCCGTGAAAGCTCCGTTGGGCTCGTGCCAGAGGTCCTGGGCGCCGAGGGCGACGGCGCCGCCGGCGTCGTCGAGGACCTTGCGCACCTGGAGCAGGTAGGGGAAGGGGGGGAAGACGATGACCTCGACCGACGCCTGCCGTTCGGCGGCGACCGCGGCGGCGAGTTCGGCGGCGGAGGCCCGGTCGGTGTTCATTTTCCAGTTGCCGCCGACGACAGGGGTGCGGGTGGCGTTGCGGGCCATGGGGGATCTCCGGTGTCCGCGGGGCGGACGGTGAATTCGGGTGTCGAACGGGGATTTATAGGAGGACTGGCCCGTGTTTCGCGCGAGATTTTCGGAACCGCGGCGGGGTTGGGGGCTCAGGGGCGTGGATTGCGCTTTTTCTCGGCGGGGTGATGTGTTAGCGTGTGAAGGTCCGGGCGTTCGCTCGGCGAGTGGGGAGCGGGGTTCGCTCCATCGGCTGACGCATTTGGCTGCGTGCGACCCGGGGCGGCCGGGCCGCGCGGAATGGGGTCGTGCGATGAAACGGAATGCTTCGATCGGATTGCTGCTCGCGATGGCGGGTGTGGCGTGGGCCGGGGCGCCCGCGCCGTTCACCGAGCAGGCGATCACGCGTGGGATCAACTACCCGGTGCAGGTGGGGTCGATCCACTTCGGCTCTGGGCTTGGTCTGTTCGACATCGACGCGGACGGGGACCCGGATGCGCTGGTGCTGGGGCAGTCGGACGGTCGGGTGGGGCTTTATGAGAACGACGGGTCGGGCAACTTCACGATGCGGACCTACGACAACGGGGTGCCGCGGATGGCGCTGCACACCGATTACTCGGGGGTCTCGGCGGCTGACTTCGACGGGGACGGGGACCTCGACATCTACCTGAGCCGGTACACGGGCCCGAACCGTTTCTACCGCAACGAGGGGAACTGGGTCTTCACGGACATCGCGGCGGCGGCCGGTGTGGCGGACGCCGGGTCGGCGGTCTCGACCGCGTGGGCGGACTGCAACGCGGACGGGCGGCTGGACCTGTATGTCTGCAACCGGACGGGGACGGACAACAACTGGGCGGAGAACGCGTTCTACGAGAACAACGGGGACGGGACCTTCTCGGAGAAGGCCGCGTTCGTCGGCATCCAGCGGGCGGGGGACCCGACGCTGGTGGCGGCGTTCTTCGACTACGACGCGGACAGCGACCCGGATCTGTATCTCGGGACAGACAAGGGCTCGGCCGAGCCGTTCACGAACCACTTCTTCGAGAACCTCGGCAGCGCCTTTTTGAATGTGACGGGGCTGACGGGGACCGAGGCGAACATCGACTGCATGGGCATCGCGCTGAGCGACTTTGACCGCAACGGCTGGCTGGACATGTACCTGACCAACCTGCCGCTGGGCAATGTCATGTACATGGCCAACGGCGACGGGACCTTCACCGATCGCGCGGTGGACGCGGGCACGGCGTCGTACATCTTCGGGTGGTCGACGGTGGCGTTCGATTTCGACAACGACACCTGGGACGATATTTACATCTGCAACGCCAACGCGGCGAACAGCCTGTACCGCAACCCCGGGTCGTTCCCGTTCAGCGAGATCGGCGCATCGATGGGGGTCGCGACGACCGGGACCTCGTACTGCTCGGCGACGGCGGATGTGGACAACGACGGCGACCTCGACCTGATGATCTCGCACCAGTTCCAGCGGATCCGCCTGTTCATCAACAACGAGGGCTCGACGCGCCACTGGGCGAAGTTCGATGTCGTGGGCGAGGGTTCGATGAACCGGTTCGGCATCGGGGCCCAGGTGCGCGTGTGGACCGCGGCGGACGGCCCGCTGATCCGCGAGGTCCGCGCCGGGCACAACTACAAGGCCCAGGAGCCGACCACGGTGCACATGGGCCTGGGCGACGCGTCGGTGATGGAGACGATCGTCGTCACCTGGCCCAACACGGGCGTGACGCGGACGCTGCACAATTACGCGGCGGATCGCCGCTGGACGCTCTACCCGCCGAACCGCATCGGGGATTACGACCTTGACGGCGATGTCGACGACGCGGACCGCTCGGCGGCGCACGCCCGGTTCCAGCAGAACGGGGCCGAGCCGATCGAGCCGGGCCTCGAGATGCTCGACGCGGACGGGGACGGGGACTTCGACGCGGACGACCTGGCGCTGATCGGGGACGCGCCGTGCCCGGCGGATCTGGCGGCGCCGTTCGGCGTGCTGGACCTGGCGGACATCAGCGCGTTCGTGGGCGGGTTCGTGACGCAGGACCCGATCGCGGACCTGACGGGCGACGGGCTGTTCGACCTGGGCGACCTGTCCGCGTTCGTGACGGCGTTCGTGGGCGGGTGCCCCTGACACGGGACCGCCGCGTGGGAGAAGTAGAAACCCCGGCGTTGGCCGGGGTTTTTTTCGAGGCCTGACACGAGGTGCGAAAGCCGGCTCAGCCCTTGGGCCCGGCGGCGCGGACCTCGTCGGACATGACGAACTGGGTGTCGTTCTCGCGGAACTTGGCGGCGAGTTTGCGGGCCTGTTCGCGGTAGCGGTCGGCGCTCTCCCACGCGTCCTCGGGGTGGAGGACGCCGGCGGGGACGCCGACGACGGCGCGGGGGATGGCCAGCCCGAAGATGGGGTCGGGGTCGCAGGTCTCGCGGGCGAGTGTGCCGTCGAGGATGGCGGTGACCATCGCGCGGGTGTGGGCGAGGCTCATGCGGTGCCCCTCGCCGTAGGCGCCGCCGGTCCAGCCGGTGTTGAGGAGCCAGACATTGGCCTTGTACTTCTTGATGCGGTCGGCGAGCATCTTGGCGTACTCGGTCGGGCGGCGTGGGAGGAAGGGCCCGCCGAAGCAGGGGCTGAAGTTGGGCACCGGCTCGGTGACGCCCGCCTCGGTGCCGGCGAGTTTGGAGGTGTACCCGTTGATGAAGTAGTACATCGCCTGCTCGGGCGTGAGCTTGCTGACGGGGGGGATGACGCCGTAGGCGTCGGCGGTGAGGAAGATGACATTCTTCGGATGGCCCGCGACGGAGGGGATGGTGGCGCCGGGGATGAAGGAGACGGGGTAGGTGACGCGGGTGTTCTCGGTGATGGACCCGTCGTCGAAATCGGGGACGCGCGTCGTGTCGTCGATGACGACATTCTCGAGCACCGAGCCGAAGCGGATGGCGTTCCAGATCTGCGGCTCGCCCTCCTCGCTCAGGCGGATGCACTTGGCGTAGCAGCCGCCCTCGAAGTTGAAGACGCCCTGGGGCCCCCACCCGTGCTCGTCGTCGCCGATGAGGGAGCGGTCGGGGTCGGCCGAGAGGGTGGTCTTGCCGGTGCCCGAGAGGCCGAAGAACAGGGCGACATTGGTGGGGTCTTCCTTGTCGATGTTGGCCGAGCAGTGCATGGGGAAGACGCCCTGCTCGGGCATGTCGTAGTTCATGGCGTAGAAGATGCTCTTCTTGATCTCGCCGGCGTACTCGGTGCCGAGGATGACGACCGTCTTGCGCTCGAGGCTCTGGGCGATGAGGACGGGGCCGCTGACGCCCAGCCTCTTCTGCTCGTCGGCGGTGAGGCGGCGCCTGCCGGCGTTGAGGATGGTCCAGTCGTGCCGCCAGGGCTTGCCGGAAGGGTCGCTGCCGCTCCCGGGCTCGATGAACAGGGTCTTGGCGAAGAGGGTGTGCCAGGCCATCTCGGCGATCACCCGGACGCCGAGGCGGTGGGCCGCGTCGGCGCCGGCCCAGCCCTCGAAGACGAATCGCTCGGGGACGGCGTTGAGGTGCTCGGTGGCGATGGCGAGGGCGTCGTCGAACTTGGCGGGCTCGAGCGGCAGGTTGACCTTGCCCCACCAGATCTTGTCATGGATGCCCGGGGAGTCTTCGAGGTACTTGTCCTTGGGGCTCCGGCCGGTCCGGTCCCCGGTCATGCAGACCAGGGCCCCGTTGGAGGCCAGGCGGCCCTCGCCGGAGGCCAGGGCCCTCTCGACGAGTTCGGCGGTGGAGAGATTGCGGTGGGTGTGCTCCGCGGTGAGTTCGATTTCCCGGGCGCCGATCGCGGTCATGCCGTCTCCTTCCAATCGCAGACTTGGAAGGGAAGATTAGGCCCGCGGGGGGCGGGGGATGGGGCTGTGCGCCCCAGATGGCGGGCTCGGGGCGCGTTGCCCGGGATGGGTGAGCCCGCTACCGTGTGGGTCGCAACGGAGGCCGTAGCTCAGTCGGTTAGAGCACCTGGTTGTGGTCCAGGGGGTCGCGGGTTCGAATCCCGTCGGTCTCCCTTCGGCGCGGGCATTTGGGACCTTTGGTGGGCCGGTTTCGCGGCTCGGCTCGGGCGTCAGAACCCGAGCGAGTCGAGGATCCGTGCGACCTGCACGCCGTATCCGCCCCCGAAAAGCCGGGCGTGGACGAGCAGCGGGTAGAGATTGTAGATATCCCTGCGGCCTTCCCAGAAGCCCGGGCGGATGCCGCGGAGGGCTTGGTATCGCTCCCAGAACGCGGGCCCCAGACCCCCGAAGAGGTCGATGAACGCGAGTTCGATCTCCGGGTCGGCGTGGTAGATCGCCGGGTCGATGACCGCGGCGAGCCGGCCCCCCTGCCAGAGCATGTTCCCCGACCAGAGATCGCCGTGGATGAGGGACGGTGCGGGCGGAAGGGGCCGGAGCAGATCGTCGAGTTGGTCGGCGAGGGCCCGGATCCGGGGGATCAAACCGCGGGGGAGGGACCCCGTCCGATCGGCGGCGTGCGCCATGGGGAGCAACCGGTGGAGAGCGAAGAACTCGGGCCAGGAGGGGGCCCGGGGGTTTGGCTGGTCGAGCGGGCCGATCAGGGTGTCGAAGTCGTAACCGAAGGCGTCGGAGGACCGGCTGTGGAGGGCCGCGAGGCGTTCGGCCAGTTCGGCCTCTCCGGCGGGGCTCGGCCCTCCGGCGTTGGGGATGAAGCGGAGAATCAGGAGGTCGGGCTGGGCGGCGAGGACCCCGGGAACGGGGAGGACCGTTGCCTCGTCGAGCCGGGCGAGCATTTTGGCTTCGAGGTCGAGCCTGGGGGCTGGGCCGGGGTCGGACTTGACGGCAACGCACGATCCGTCGAGAAGGTCGAACCGCTGCACGCGGGCGATGCAGCCGCCGTGGAGGGGCTGGACGCGGGCGACGGGGACGCCGAGGAGTTGCTCGACGCGGGCCTCGATGGTGAACCCGGGCACGGCGGCAGCGTACGGGGATCACGCCGGGTGCGTCCGTCCCGGGGTCGGCGTGCGGGGCTCTGGGTTCCTAGACTCTCGTGGCGAGGCTGATCCCCGGGGCGGGATCGGCCGATTCAGACCTCCCGGAGCGCGCGGTAGAGCGATCGCTCCGGGATGACGCGGAGCCATGGATGACCGAAGAGGGACCAAACAGCACGGGGCAGGCCGATCCGGGGGGAGGCGGCGTCGAGCGCTCCGTGATCGCCCGCCCTTGGCTGGTCCGGATCGTGATCATCGTGTCGGTGCTGGTCGGGTACGGGATCTGGAGCGCGTACGACGCGTTCGTGAGTTATCCCAAGCGTGGGGCGGACTACGCGAGCCACTGCGAGTGGGCGTACCTGGAAAAGGCGATCGAGGCGGACCGTGTGGAGTCGCCCGGCGTGCTGCGCCGCGAGGCCGCGATCGCGGACCCCGCGGGCGAACTCGAGCGTCTGGACGACGCTGAGACGATGAACCGGAATCTCTCGGACGCGGGCGGTGGTCCCCGGCAGAAGCGGGCGGAGATGGAGCTGGCGCGGGAGCGTTGGCTGACGGCGCTGTCGCGGATCGGGCACCTGCACCCGGCGTACACGAACTTCTATTCGAACCCCGACCCGGCGGCGAAGGACCGGCTCGTTGAGTTGAACGCGGGCGGGACGCTCGCCCCGGAGCAGAAGGCCGAGGCGGAGTCGCTGCTCGCCTCTCTCGCGCCGATGGCGCCGAAGGACCGCTTCGCGGCGTTGAACCAGCGTTGGACGGTCGAGTCCCCGCCGGGCCCCCTGCAGGGGTACGACATCCCGGTGAACAAGCTGGCGACGGTGCTTTGCGCGGCGTTCGCGGTGTACCTGATCTCGCTGTTCGTGATGGTGGCGACGAAGACCTACACCTGGGACGCGAAGGCGAAGCGGCTGACGCTGCCGGGCGGCGAGAGTCTGGTTCCGGGCGATCTCTCGGATGTCGACAAGCGCAAGTGGGACAAGTTCATCGTCTACCTGAAGATCAAGGACGAGCACCCGAAGCTCGGCGGGTCCGAGGTGCGTTTCGACACCTATCGGACCGGCAAGATCGAGGGCTGGATCCTGGAGATGGAAAAGGCCGCGTTCCCCGAGCGCGTCGCCGCGGAGGAAGCGGCGAAGCGAGCGGCGGAGGAAGCGAAGTCGTCGACCGGCCCGCAGGCCGCGGGCGAGCCCGCGTAACCGCGCGGGCATGGCGGGGCGCGGGGTTCGGTGAAACCGGTCCCTCGGGTCGCCCAAGGCCCTAGCGATCATGCTCATCGCCGCGGGGATCATCACGACGATCGCAGCGCTCCTGGGTGTGCTGCTCACGGCGGTGACGCTGCCGGGCATCTGGATCATGTGCCTGGTGGCGCTGGTCTGCACGGTCTGGCAGCCGGCGCTGTATTCGCCCTGGACGCTCGGCGCGGCGCTGCTGCTGGCGGTGCTCGCCGAGGTCGCCGAGGGGCTCAGCGCGGCGGCGGGCTCGGCGAAGGCGGGGGGCAGCCGGGCGGGCGTGGTCGGTTCGCTGGTGGGTTCGCTGGTGGGGCTGGTGCTCGGGACGGTGTTCCTGCCGTTCCTGCCGATCATCGGGACGATCCTGGGCGGGATCGCCGGCGCGGGTGTCGGCGCGGTGGTCGCGGAGCGCGGGGTGGCGGGCCGGGGGTGGGATGAGTCGTGGAAGAGCGGGAAGGGCGCGGCCGTGGGGCGCGCGATGTCAACGGTCATTAAGACCGCGTTTGCCGCGGCGGCGGCGGGCGTGCTGATCGTCGGGGCGTTCTGGAATTGACCTCGCGGGCGGCGTGGCCGCCCCCGCGATAGTCTGGCGAGAGGCGCCCGGATGCGCCTCGGAGAGAGACGCATGACACGGATGAAGACCCCGGCGGGCAAGCGAGCGACGAAGGAGAAGTCCGCGACGGTCAAGCACTTTGTGCTGGATACCAATGTGCTGCTGCACAACCCGAACGCGCTGTTCGTGTTCGAGGACAACCAGGTCATCATCCCCTACCAGGTGATCGAGGAACTCGACAAGATGAAGCGTCGGGACGACGACATCGGGCGCAACGCCCGGGCGGCGATCCGACACCTGGACAACTTGCGGCAGACCGGCATCCTCACCGAGGGCGTGAACTGGGGCGAGGCGGGGATCGTCGCGGGGAAGGGCTTCGCGACGGGCCCCGGGGGCGTCACGGGGAGCGTGCGGATCGATGTGACGGACTACGAACGGCCCCCGGTGATCTCGGCGGAGGGGCCTGACAACAAGATCATCGCGGTGGCGTACCACCTGATGCAGTCTGGTCTGCCGGCGGTGTTCGTCTCGAAGGACCTCTCGGCGCGGATCAAGAGCGACACGCTCGGGATCAAGACGGAGGACTTCGAGAACCAGAAGGTGGACGCGAGCCGGCTCTACACCGGGTACTTCGACGCGGAGGTGCCGCGAGAGGTGATCGACGAGTTGTACGCGGACCGAATGCTTGCGATCGACGCGCTGCTCGAGGCGGTTCGCAAGCTGCTGCCGGCGGGGCGCGAGCCGGACGAGCCGATCCCCAACGAGTTCGTGATCCTTCGTGACACGGAGGACGCGGGGCACACGGGGCTCGGGCGTCGGCTTGCGGACACGGACCACATCATCCCGGTGACGGGTCAGAAGAAGCCGACCTTCGGGATCATGGCGCGGAATGTGCAGCAGACGATGGGGCTGGACCTGCTGCTGGACGACGAGATCCGGCTGGTGACGCTGCTGGGGGCCGCGGGGACGGGCAAGACGCTGCTGGCGATCGCCGCGGGGATGGCCAAGGTCTTCGGGGAGCAGCGGTACGACAAGCTGCTGGTGGCAAGGCCGATCATGCCGATGGGGCGTGACATCGGGTACCTGCCGGGCGACAAGGACGAGAAGCTCGGGGCGTGGATGCAGCCGATCTTCGACAACCTGACCTACTTGCTGAGCACGCGTGGGAGCCCGCACCAGGCGCCCGAGAGCCGGAGCCCGGAGCACCACATCAACAAGCTGATGGCGGACGGGAAGCTGGTGCTCGAGCCGCTGACCTACATCCGCGGGCGTTCGATCCCGCACCAGTTCATGATCGTGGACGAGGCGCAGAACCTGACGCCGCACGAGGTGAGGACGATCGTGAGCCGGGTGGGCGAGGGGACGAAGATCGTGCTGACCGGCGACATCGGGCAGATCGACAACCCCTACCTGGACAGCTCGTCGAACGGGCTCTCGTACACGATCGAGAAGATGAAGGGCTTGGGGGTCGTGGGGCATGTCACGCTCGCCAGGAGCGAGCGCAGCGAGCTGGCGAGCCTGGCGGCGGCGAGGCTGTAGGACCGATCCGGATCGGTCGACGCGCGGGGGGCGGCTTTCGTTGTACTGGAATCGCTCCAACGCGGGCGAGCCATGGGCGCGAGCCCCTGAAGTGATCGGAACACGGAGCTCCGCGGGCCCGCGCCCGCGGCTCGTCGAGCATGAGTCTGAACAGGGATCGGTTTCGGATCCGCAGCACGCGCCGCTGGCGCGGCGGGTGGTGGCACCGGCGGTGCACGCGCCGCGGTCGGTCACGAGCCGTGTCACGCGCGGGCGCCGAGGGCCCGTGGGGCGGCGTGCGACCACGACGCGTGGGAGACTGGTCGAGCTGCACGAGAGCCGGGCCCGCGCGGACCGGATCAGGGCGTCGCGGAGGCGCCGGCCGGCGGGGTCGTCCTCGGGCTGCGCAGGCGGGACTCGATGAGGTAGCGCTGCCGCTCGAGGTAGGCCCGCCACTGCTCGTCGCGCTCCGCGAGCAGCGCCCGGCGGACACGGTCGAGATCCTCGAACTCCGCCTGGCCCAGCAGGTCGGCCGCCCGCACGGCGCCCCGGAGCGCCGGGAGGTACGACGGGCTGATGGTGAGCGCCTTGTGGAAATCCTGCAGGGCGTACTCGGCCCACCCGGCGCGGAGGTTGGTGATGCCGATGTTGGTGTGCGGCCTGGGATCGGCCGGGTCGAGTTCCGCGGCCATGCTGAAGGCGGAGAGGGCCTTGTCGAGTTCGTTCTCCTCGAGGTGGAGCAGGCCGAGGTTGTTCCAGACATCGGCGAACTCGGGGGATTGCTCGATCGACTCGCGGTAGAGGTTCATCGCCCGCTCGGTGTCGCCGGCGAGGCGGGCCTTGTCGGCCTGGGCGGCGAGCTCGACGGCCCGGCGGGCCCGCTGGTCGGCGTCCTCGATGGCGCCGGCGGTGTCGGCCTTCTGGGCGGTGCTGCACGCGCCGATCGCGAGGAGCCCGGCGGCGAGGATCGGCACGGCGAGGAACAGGGTGTTTGGGCGGGTCATGGCGAGGCGGTCCTCTCCCAGCGTTCGAACTTCGCTTCCATCTCCCACTGCTCGTTCCTGGGGCGGAGCGTCACGCCGGCGACGCGCATCCCCGGGACCTGCGCCTTGGCCTCCCTGACAAAGGCGAGCAGCGGGCCCAGCGTCGGGCCCTTGAGGCTGTAGTCATAGGTCACGCGGGCGGCGCCCGCCGCGTCGGGGCTGCGGCGCTCCCGGGGCAGGGCCAGCGAGCCCTCGATGCCCACCTGCCGGGCGATCTCCTCCATCTTCGACCGCAGGCCGATGTAGGGCTCGGTGGAGGCGGCGTCGGCCCGGTCCTCGCTCTGCGACAACGCCTCGAGATCGACGAGCAGCTCGGCGATCGAGTCCCGCTGGTCGGCACGCCGGCGGAGGTCCTGCGACGCCTGGGTCGCCCGGCAGGAGGTGAACCCCAGCGCCGCGCAGGAGGCGATGAAGACCAGGCCGGCGACCGCGACGAGGTGGCTCGGGCGGTTGCGCCGGGCGGCGGCGTCGGTTGCGAGCGCGATCTCGTATCGCTCGTCGGCGGGGAGCCGGGCGTGCTCGGGGGCGCGCTCGCTCATGAATCCCCCCCGCCCGCACGGTCCTCGCGCATCCAGGTCCCGGTCGCCGAGACCTCGATCTTGTTGTTGACCTGCCTGGGGTTCAGGGGCGTCCAGGCGACGCTCGACCCGGCGATGCCGAACAGGCTGCTCTGGAGGCCCTCGAACGCCAGCGTGTCCTGCACGCGCACGCGGAAGGAGACCGAGAGCGGGCCGATGTCGATCTCGACGAGCTCGTAGTCGGGGTTGCCGAGCACGAACGCGAGCGTCTCGAGTTCCCGCAGCACGGGCTTGGGCGGCGGGATCGCGCCGGTGTCGAGCCGGCGGGCCCGGGCCTGGTCGACCCGGCCGCGGAGATTCAGCAGGGCCATCCTGTCGTCGACCAGGTCGGGGGCGGCCTTCTCCAGGAGTTCGCGCTGATTGGCGCGGATCTGGGCGAGCTGCTCGATGGACTCCTCACGACGCTGCCAGAACGACCACGCCAGCGCCCCCATCGCGACCGACGCGGCGATGAAGACGACCGCCAGCCAGCGGTACATCGCCCGGTGGATGCGCCCCGGACGGTTGGTGAGCAGGGCGAGATGGTCCGTCGGCGTCGGGCGCGGGTCGGCGGCGTCGTCGAGGTACTCGGCGAGGCGCCGCAGCGTCAGGCCGATCGGGTCGGGCTCGTCGATGACATCTATCGTCGCCCCGGGAGCCGCGCGGCGCAGCGAGGAGGCGATCTCGCCCCCGCTGAGCCCGGTGCCGGCCTGGCCCTCGACGGGCCCGACCCAGACGACCCGGGAGGGCACCACGCCGATCTGGGCGCTCCAGGCGAGCCAGTCGGTCGCGAGTCGCCCCCCGAAATCGACGGGCGCCGCGGGCGGGGGGGTCTCGTAGCCGCCCTCGCTCCCGTCCGGGAGGACGAGGCCCGCCGGGGCGTTGGCGTGCCGGCCCGCGCGGGTGCGGAAAGCCCCGGCCGCGACCACGGCGTCGCCCCGCCCCCATGCCCAGACGACCCGCTCGCCGGGCTGGCAGATCGCGATCGCGACCACCCGCTCCGAATCGGCGACAACGCGGTCCGACGACGCCCTGGGGCCCGCGCCCCAGGCCCGCAGCATCGCCTGCCAGAGCGTCATGCACGCGCCCACCTGCACCCCGGCGGTGTCGAGGGCGTCGATCAACGCCCGCGCCGCGACCTCGGGCACCGCGAAGACGGGCACCCGGCCTCGCTCGCCCTTGCCGCGGCGGGGGTCGAGGGCCTGGTAGCCGACCTCGCCCGGCAGGTCGGGGAAGCGCCCCGCGCTCGAGTGACCCGCCTCGGCGAACGGGTCGTCGGCGTCCGGGGTGGCCTCCTGCTCGATAACGGCGCGGAGCAGGCGGGGTTCGGCGGTGTTGGCGGTGACCCAGGTGCAGACGGCCCCGTCGACATCGAGGCAGAGCCGGTCGAGGACGCGGGAGCCGAGCCGCCCGGTGATCCGTTCGGCGGCCCAGGCGGCGCCCAAGGCCGCGGCGCGGCGGACCGCTTCCCCGTCGACGGGTCCGGCGGGGGCCTCCCAGGCCTCGTCGGCGCGCGCGCCGACGACGCGAAGGCGCCGCAGGACGGCGCCCCGGTCTTCGCGTTCGATGTAGCAGACGCGTGCGCTCAAGTGGTCCTTCGCCTGTCAGTTCCGTCCGTTTTCCTCGTCGCGCTGGCGGCGGGCTTCCTGCCTCGCCCTGGCGCGGGCCCGGGCGGCCTCGCGGAGCGCCTCGTAGTCGATCGTGCCGTCGTCGCGGCGGAAGTCGTCCGGGTTGATGGGCTTGTCGGCCTCGAGGATGCCCTCCTGGCCCGCGGCGGCGTCGACGGCGGCGTTGACCTTGTCGGATGGGAGCGACGGCGAGGCGGGCGCGGCGCTCTGGCTGATCGCGAACCCGACACGCTGAGCCTTCTCAACGCGGCGCTCCGCGCCGTTCTCTTTCAGCCAGACCTCGTCGGCGGTTACGCGGATCACCTCGACCGAGGGGGGGGTGCCCTGGTCGCCGGGAGTCAGGGCGAGCGTGGCGGTCTGCCCGGGCCCGAGGATGCGCTGACCGCCCCCCGCGGAGAGCAGGGCCATCAGCCGCTCGCCGATGCCCACGGTGCCCAAGAACCGTGTCCTCCCGGCGACCTCGGCGGGGGCTTCCGGCTCGTTCGGCTCTTCGGAGGGGGTCTCCGGCGCGTCGGGCTCGGGGCGCTTCGGGGCGTTGGAGACCATCTGCAACGAATACTCGATCGCCTCGACATCGGCGGCGAGGGAGGTCGTCGTGCCCTTGCCCTCCTCTCGCGCGGCGCGGATCGCCGCGGCCTGCTCGCCGGCGCTCTCGACCAGCGTTTCGTAGGAGACGGGTTCCGGGGCCGACCCACCCGAGAAGGGGAGCCCGACCGCCGCCACCAGCACGGCGCCGGCCATGAGGACGACCGCGGTGGCCTGGCTGGCCAGCCTGATGCTGCTCGCCTTGCTCCTGCTGATCATCTCGTCGGACATGCGCACGCTCCGTCGTGTTTGGGGACGACTCTACTCTACCGCACGGGGGCGATCGAGGTCTTCCTTGGTCCAGGTGAGGAACGGGGTGGGCTCCTCGAAGGTGTTGGTGGAGGTCGGGTCGACGCTGCCGAGGGTCATCAGCCCCGAATAGCGGGCGACCACGCCCGCCCCGGCGGCGACGCCGATGCCCCGCAGGTCAACGCGGAACCGCCACACCTCGGGGGAGACGCTCAGCATCCGGCTGAGCGTGGCCCGCTGCTCGGTGGAGATGCCCGCCTCGGTGGCGAAGTTGGCCAGGCTCTGCAGCCCGATGGTCTCGCCCCGCGAGCGGGCCGCCAGCAGAGCCCGCTCGTAGGTCCGGGACGAGGGCTCGTCGCCCAGCGCGCCCCGGACGATCGCGGTGAGCACGGCGGGGTCGGCTCGGTTGGCGTCGACGGCGAGCGGCCCGGCGTTGCGGAGGAGCAACTCCCGGTCCCGTGGGTCGCGCACGGTCTCCTGGAGGATCGCCAGGGCCCGCTCGGCGGCGTTGCGTTCCTCGCCCCGGACACCCGCGACGCGCCGCAGCATGGTCTCCTGCCCGGGGAAGAGGTACACCGAGATCCGCGTGCCGTCCCCGGGCTCGATGCTGAAGGCAAGGCCGTCGTCCTCGAGCATGTCCGCGATGTTGCGGGGCTGGGCCGTCGGGCTCTTGCGCCAGGCCTCGATGACGGTCTGGAGGCTGCGGACGCCGTGGTGTTCCTGGTAGGCCTCGACTTGGCGCTGGACGATTTTGGTGCGCGCGACATGGCGTTCGAGCATGATCGCGCAGGTCGCGCCGAGCGTAACGACGAGGAGGATCACGACGGGCAGAACGAACCCGCGTCCCCCGGATTGCGGCGTCGGGTTGCCCGTCGGGCGCGCGCTCATGTCTGCCCCCCGAGTTGGTCGAGGGCCTGCGACGGGTCGGGCGGCTGGCCGTCCTCGTCGGTCTCCTCGGACTCCTCCCCGGCCGGGGCCGTCTCGTCGGCGCCGGTGGACTCGTCGGCGAGCGACCAGCCCATCTCGAACATCCAGTTGGAATAGGTCCCGCTGACGGTCTCGATCTCCATCTCGATGTAGCCCGGCAGGTCCTCCACGGTCGTGCTCTCGTACTCGGGCCAGCGCTCGACGATCGCGGGCGCGGTGGGGTCCTCGGTGTTCTCCTCCGCGGCGAAGGCGGTGCAGCGCAGGCGGCGGATGCCGCGGACGAGCGGGACGGCCTCGGCGAGGAGCTGGGGGCGGAGGTCGATGTCGAAGGGTTCCTGGTTCTGCCGGGCCTGGTACTCCTCGCCGTAGACGGGGCGCCACCAGAGCGTCCAGCCCTGGGCGGGGACGCGGGCGGCGGGGGTCTGGGGCGGGGGGCGCAGGCCCGTGGCGGGGACGAACCCGTACCCCTCCATCACGCGTTCGCGGGCGCCGTCGGGCCGGAGTTCGAAGCACCCGCGCACGCCGTTCTCCTGCTCGGGGCGTTCGACCCCGGAGGGATCAAAGACCTCGATGACATCGTCGGTCGGGCGTGTGCTCCAGGCGGCGGGGAAGAGGCGCATGCTCTCGGGGACGGGCTTGTCGGGCAGGACGAGTTCGAGGCGCTGGGGCCCCATGCCGTACCCGGCGGGGTCGTAGAGCGTCGCCCCGTCGAGCATCGCGGTCTGCCGCATCGCGTTGATGGACTGGGCGCGGTCGAACTCGAGCACGAGCCTGGGCCTGGGGAAGGCCGCCCATTCTTCCGGGGTGACCTCGCCGTCCTCCTCGGCCTGCTCGACGAGTTCGGCGACAGAATCCCGCCCGGCGAGCACCATCGACATGCAGGCCCTCCGGAGCACCTGCTGCGTGATGGCGAGTTCTTCCATCGCGCGGCTGGCGCGGGCCATGGTCTGCTCGGCCCGGCTCATGGCGAGGAAGAGCGAGAGCGACCCGGCGAGCACCATCCCCCCGATGACGGTCGCGAGGAGGGTCTCGAGCAGGGTGAAGGCCCGGGGCGTGGGGCGGCACGGGCGGGTCATCCTCCCCCCCCGGCCGGGGGCCGCGTGGGGGCCTGGTTGGGGGCCTGCCCCGAGGGCGCACGGGGCGCGGACCCGGTGGTGGTGTTGACGAAGTCCTGCAGGAACCGCTCGATGTCCTGCTGGGTGTCGAGGCGGCGCTCGGCGGAGTCCTGCGTGGAGAACGCGATGGGGTCGACCAGGCGGGTCATCCTGGCGTGGGGAACCTCGGGGTCGAAGAGGGTCGAGCCGCCCGAGGTCTCCGCGAGCCAGGTGGTGACTGTGACGGAGATGATGCGGCGGGAGAGGTCGACCCCGCCCGCGACGGAGGACGAGTCCCGGCTCTGCTGGGCGGGCGCGGAGAGCGTGACGAGCGTGGGGCCCTCCTCGATCGTCCAGCGGAACTCGCGCTCGCCGTAGGCGACGGGCTTGCTCGCCTCGGGCATGCCCTCTTCGTCGTCGACGCGGATGAGCAGGAGTCGGCTGGCGAGCTCGGCGGCGGCGAGGCGGTCTCGTTGCCGCTGGAAGGACTTGCCGATCCCGCCCACGGCGGCGGCGAGCGTGGCGGCGACGAGGCCCATGAGCGTGACGCCGAGCACGACCTCGACGAAGGTCACGCCGGGGCGGAAGGTCGATCGGGGGCGCCGGGTGCTCATGGATGGCTGGGGCCGATCGGGTCAGCCCTGTTCGTCTTCGAGGTGCATGGTCCAGACATCGATGTCGTCCTCGGTGCCAGGCTCGCCGTCCTTGCCGAAGGAGATGAGTTCGAACTCGCGGGCGCCGCCCGGGGTGGGCTTGTAGTAGAACTCTCGCTTCCACCCGTCCTTGGTCTTGCCCTCCTCGAGATACCCGGGGACGAGCTGGAGGATCGACTCGGGCAGGCGGGACTTCTCGATCTGGTATCCGGTGATGGCGGTCTTGATGACCTCGAGGCTGGCCTTGGTGGTCCGGACCTTGGCCTTCTCCGCCTGGGGCAGCAGGGCGACGGCGGCGACGGTGCTCAGCAGGCCCAGGATGACCAGGACGAGCATCAGTTCGAGGAGCGAGAATGCCGGGCGGGCGGCGCGGAGGGCTCGGGTCGTGGCGGGGCGTGGCATGGTCGTGCTCCTGGAGGCGACGGGGGCGTCGCGTGGGTCTGTCAGTTCATCGGCTCGGGTGACGCACCACGACAAGCCGAGCGGAGCGGAGCAAGCGGCGATGCAGAGTCGTACCGATGCCCGCCCCGCGTGTTGCGATTCCGCTGGATTCTAGGGGGTCTCCTGGGCGGGGAGACCGAACCGAGCGCTTACCCGACGACCTGGGTGGACATGGTGATCATGGGCACCATGATCGACAGCACCAGCGACCCGATCATCAGGAAGAGCAGGACGATCAGGAGCGGCTCGAGGGCGGCGAGCAGGCGCTGGGTCTGCGACTCGAGCCGGTCGCCCATGTCGCGGGCGAGGCCGTCGAAGGCGGTTTCGAGGTCGCCGGCCCGGTCGGCGGCGATGAGGAGGCGGCGGGTCGCGACGGGCAGGGCCTCGACCCCGTCGATAAGCCTGGGGAGAACCCCGCCCTCGACGAGCTTGACGCGGAGGCGGTCGAGCTGCCTGCGGAGTTTCGGGTGGTTGATCGCGTTGGTCGCCACGCCGAGCGAGTCGGCGAGCGGCACGCCCGAGCGGCTCAGGGCCGCCATGACGGCGAAGAAGCGGGCGGACTCCTGCGTGAGCAGCACCTCTTTGATCAGCGGCGTGACGCGGGCGATCTGCCCGATCACGCGGGCGACGGCCGCCCGCCCGAGGGCCGCGAGGATGGCGAGCCCGGCGACGGCGAAGAGCAGCACCAGCCAGTTCTCGCGCAGGAAGATCCCCAGCCCCATGACGATCCTGGTGTAGACGGGGATGTCGGCGCCGGCCTCGGCGAGGGACTCGCCGATCGTCGGGACGATCGTGGTGAGCAGCACCGTGCCCGCCACGAGCCCGATGAAGAGCACGATCAGGGGGTAGAGAAGCAGCGTCAGGGCCTTGCCCGAGATCTTCATCTGCCGACGCGCGGTCTCGGCGAGCTGCGCCGAAGCGCCGGCGAGGTCGCCCGTCCGCTCCGCCGCCCGGTAGACGGCGGTGGTCACGATGTCGAACCCCCCGACGAGCCGGCAAGCATCGGAGAAACTCGAGCCCGCGGAAACCGCCTCGCGCATCCGGTCGACCCGCCCCCGCTGCTGGGGGCGGACGACGGACCCGGCGACCTCGAGCGCCTCGACGAGGGGGACGCCCCGGGAGAGCAACTGGGCCAGCTGCTCGTTGAGGGCGAGCTGGTCCTTGAGGTTCATGGGCGATTCGGTGGAGATCCAGCCCGGGAGCCGCCAGGTTCGGAGGAGCACGAGCCGGTCGCGGCGGAGCACCTCGGCCAGGGCCCGCTCGCTCCGCGCCGACTTGACCCCCATGGCGCGACCCCCGCCATGCTTGGCGGCGAGGAAGACGAACGACCTGGAGGCGGCGGCCCGGCTCAACGCCCCCATCCTACCGCCGCGGACGGGGCGGGCTGCGGGACGCCGCCGGCTGGATTGCCACAGCCGCGGATACACTCCCGCATGACGCTGACCGCCCCCTCCCCGGCTCTGCCGACCGACAACCTCGACCTTCCCCGGACCATGCGGGCGCTGTACAAGCACCACGCGGGCGAGGGGCTCGCGTTCGACGCCGAGCGCCCCCGACCGACGGTCGGGCCGCGCGATGTGCTCATCCGGGTCAAGAAGGCGGGGATCTGCGGGACGGACCGCCACATCTGGCAGTGGGACGAGTGGGCGGCGTCCCGCATCCCCGTCGGGATCGTGACGGGGCACGAGTTCGCGGGCGTGGTCGTGGCGGTCGGGGAAGCGGTGACGACGGTCGAGGTCGGGCGGCGCGTCAGCGCCGAGGGGCACATCACCGCGGGCGTCGACTACAACAGCCGCACCGGCAACGCGCACATCGCCCGCGACACGCAGATCCTGGGCGTCGACCGGGACGGGATCTTCGCCGAGTATGTCTGCGTCCCTGAATCGAATGTCTGGCCCATCCACCCGCGGATCCCCGACCGCATCGCGGCGGCGTTCGACCCGCTCGGGAACGCGGTGCACACGGTGATGGCCGCGGATGTCTCGGCCAAGACCGTGCTCATCTCGGGCGTCGGCATCATCGGGCTGATGGGCGTGACGGTCGCCAAGGCGGCGGGGGCGGCCCGGATCTACTGCACCGATGTCAACCCCGCGAGGCTGGGGCTGGCGAAGAAACTCGGGGCCCACGAGGCCTTCGACGCGAGCGGCGGCTCGGAGTGGATCAAAGCCGTCCGCCGCGAGACGCGGGGCGAGGGCGTGGATGTGCTGCTCGAGATGAGCGGCGCCCCGACCGCGATGGACGAGGGCTTCCGGGCCCTGCGCAACGGGGGCACGGCCGCGCTGCTCGGGCTGCCCGCGCGCAGCGTCACTTTCGACTTCAACGCGAACATCATCTTCAAGGGCTGCACCGTGCTCGGGATCAACGGGCGGCGGATGTGGCAGACCTGGTACCAGATGGAGGAACTGCTGCTCTCCGGGCGGCTCGAGCTCGACGAGATCATCACCCACGAGTTCCCGGCCGAGCAGTTCGAGAAGGCGTTCGCGACCATGATCTCGGGCGAGGGGATCAAGGTCCTGATGAACTTCGAGTGACGCGCCGGAAGGCGGCTCAGCCCCCGCCCGCGTCTGCCCGGAGGCTCTCGGCGATCCCGACCTCCTGCAGCCTCACGCTCGCGGTGTCGAGCGACTGCTTGAGGCGGTAGAACTCGTCCGCGTCAACCGCCTTCCAGTCGGCGTCGGCGAGCCTGACGCGCTCGGCGAGGGCGTCGATCAGACGCCGGAGTTCGTCGCGGTACGCGGGGTCGAGCCGGTCGGCGAACCGCTCGAGCCGCTCGCCGATCCACTTGAGGTCGAGCCGGCTGTTGACCACGAGGTCGACGACGCGGTGGCGGGTCATGTCCTCGCGGGCGTGGGCGAAGCTCTCCGCCTCGATCCGGTCGACCTCGTCGCGCGTGAGCCCGTGGTTGGGGATGATCTGGAGTCCCGCCCGTTTGCCGCTGCGGCGTTCATGGGCGCTGACATTCAGCACGCCGTTGGCGTCCACGAGGAACTCGACCTCGAGCTGCGGGATTCCCGCGGGCATCGGGGGCAGGCCCGAGAGGTTGAACTGGCCCAGGCTGCGGCAGTTCTCGGCCATCTCGCGCTCGCCCTGGACGACATTGAGCTTGATCGAGGTCTGCCCGTCGACGCTGGTGGAGAACATCTCCGTGGCCCGGGCGGGCACGGGGCTGTTCCGCATGACGAGTTTCGCGACCGCCCCGCCCCGTGTCTCGATGCCCAGGCTCAGCGGGATGACATCGAGCAGCAGCGCCCCGGCCTGCGCACCGGCGAGGATCGAGCCCTGCACCGCCGCGCCGAGCGCGACGACCTGGTCGGGGTCGAGCGCCGTGTAGGGCTCGACGCCGAACACCTCGGCCACGCGCCGGCGGACCAGCGGGATCCGCGTCGAGCCCCCGACGAGGACGACCGCGTCGATCGGCGCCGAGCCGAGGTCGCGCCTCGCGTCGCGCAGCGCCCGCTCGCAGGAGGCGATCGTTCGCTCGACCCAGGGCGACATGATCGCCTCGAGTTCCGCCCGCGAGACCGTGCGCTCGTACACGCGCCCGGCCCCGAGATCGATCCTGACCGCGGCCTCCGGATCGCCGCTCAGGCAGTGCTTGACCGCCTGGGCGAACTGCACGAGCGCCCGCCGCGTCGCCGCGGGAAGGCCCCGCCCGTCCGTCAGCCCGAGCCCGAACCTCTCGTTGATCTCGCCGGTGAACACGCCGACCAACGCGTGGTCGATGTCGTCCCCGCCCAGGTGCGTGTCGCCCGAGGTCGAGAGCACCTGGAAGAACGAGGTCTCGTCGCCCGGCGTGAGGCGGAGCACCGAGACATCGAAGGTGCCGCCCCCGAGGTCGTACACGACGACATGCCGCGTCGCGAGGTTCCGCGTCGATTCGCGGTCGGTCCCGAGCCCGTAGGCAAGGGCCGCCGCCGTCGGCTCGTTGACGATCCGCACGACCTCGAGCCCGGCGAGGCGCCCGGCGTCACGCGTCGCCTGACGCTGGGCATCGTCGAAGTAGGCCGGCACCGTCACCACGGCCTTGGACACCCCACGCCCCAGGCAGGCCTCCGCCCTCGCCTTGAGCTCCCGGAGGATGACCGCGGAGACCTCCTGCGGGCTCACGAGCCTGGGCTCGCCCCCATCGACCGGGAGCGCGACCCGGGCCGTGTCGTGCTCGCCCGCCGCGACGCGATAGGAGAGATAGGGCAGATCGCCCGCGGCATCGGCCACGCTCCGCCCCATGAGCCGCTTGACGCTGGAGATGGTCGACTCAGGAAACTCGACGGCCCGCTCGCGGGCGGGCTCGCCCACGACGGTGCGCCACCCGCCGCGCTGCGGCTCGTAGCGCACAACGCTGGGCACGAGCGGGCCCGACCCCGCAGGGGCAAGCACCCGGGGCCCACGCTCGTCGGCGACGGCGACGAGGCTGTTGGTCGTGCCCAGATCGATCCCGATGATCGGTTCGGCCATGCCCGAGCGTAGGAGCGTGCGTCGGGGCTCACACGCCGCGCCAGTACGATGGCACCAGCAGCACCAGCACGGGCAGCACCTCGAGCCGGCCCATGAGCATCAGGATGGTGAGCGTCGCGAGCGTCGAATCGCTCATCCACCCGTAGTTCTGGACGGGCCCGATCGCGCCGAGGCCCGGGCCGATGGTGCACAGGCAGGCGACGGACGCCGTCGCCGCCGTGGTGATGTCCGCCCGCTCGGGCTCGAGCACCAGGACGGCGAACGCCCCGGCCACGAAGAGGAAGACCGTCCCGACGATGTAGACCACCGCGGCGCTGCGGATGGACGCGTCCACGGCGCGGCCGCCGACCCGCACGGGGCGGACGATGTGCGGGCGGAAGACGCGCTCGACCTCGTTGATCATGACCTTGAACGCGATCCAGAGGCGGATGACCTTGACCCCCCCCGCCGTCGACCCGGCGCACCCCCCGACGAACATGAGGATGACCAGAAGCAGCTTCGCGGCCGGGGGCCAGATGTTGAAATCTGAGGTGCCGAACCCCGTGGTCGTCTGGATCGCGGCGACATTGAACGCCGCCTCGCGGACCGCGGTCGCGGTGTCGGCGAAGACGCGTTCGCCCTGCGTCGTGGTGACAACGGTCCCGTGGATCCAGAACGCGATCATCGCGGTCGATGCGCCGAGGATCAGCAGGTAGACCCGGAGCTCGGGGTCGCGCCAGACCTCGCGGTACTTCCGCCGGAGCAGGGCGTGGAAGAGGCCGAAATTCGCGCCCGCGAGGATCATGAAAACGATGATGATGTACTGCACCGCGTGCGAATAGGCCCCGACGCTCGCGTTCCTTGTCGAGAACCCGCCCGTCGCCAGCGTCGCGAAGGCGTGGCAGACCGCGTCGTAGAACGACATGCCCGCGATCTTCAGCGCCAGGACCTGCGCCAGCGTCAACCCCGAGTAGATGTACCAGAGCACCCGCGCCGTCTCGCGGATCTGCGGGTGCACGCCGCCCGGCTGCGGCCCCGCGGACTCGACCCCGAAGAGCCGCCGCCCCCCGACCCCCAGCGAGGGCAGCACCGCGACGAACAGCACGATGATCCCGAGCCCGCCGAACCAGTGCGTCGTCGCTCGCCAGAGCAACAGGACCCGCGGCACCTCTTCGATGTTGGTGAGCACGGTCGCGCCGGTCGTCGTCAGCCCGCTCATCGCCTCGAACACGCACGCGACGGGGGAGGCGAAGGGGTGATCGCCCAGCCCCTCGAAGCGGGTCCAGAGATGGAACGGCGCGCCCCCGATGACCGCGGCGAAGACCCATGAGAACACGACCAGCAGCAGGGCCTGACGCCGATCGAGGAACCCCGTGAAGCGCCGCGTCGCCAGCCAGAGCAGCCCGCCGAGCACCCCCGAGCCCCCCGCCGTGGCGAGAAGGGCCTGGGACGCGATCCATTCCCCTTGCACCCCCGTCGCGACCTCGTAGAGCCCCCACGCCGCCACGATCAGCATGATCCCCGCGAGCACTACCACCAGGAGCGCGAGCTGCTTGAGGATGAACGGGAAGTTCACGGTCGGCTCCGGCCTCGGGAAACTGTGACGGAGAGTCTACCGCGTGCCGGGCGACGCGGCCCGGCCCTCACGAGGCGTACGCCGCGTACGCCGTGGGCGCCTTGACCACGGTGGTATCCAGGAGTTCGGCGAGGGCCTTGTCCGTCCCGTGCGGCCCGACCGCGAGGATCGTGTCCTCCGCCTCGACGACGGTGTCCGCGGTCGGGACCGTGATGTCGTCCCCGTGCTCGACGGCGACGACGACCCAGGCGCCGAGCTCCTTGACCTCGCGCAGCGGGCGGCCCACGATCGCCGACCCGGGCTCGACCCGGGCGCGGAAGACATCGAGCACCCCCTCGGCCAGCGAGGTGAGGCGCCGAAGGCCCTTGCGCTCGAGGACATTGAGGATCTCGCTCACCGCCGTGATCCGGGGGCTGAACGCCCGGTCGATGCCGACATGCTCGAGCAGGTGCCCGTACTGCGGGCGCTGCACCACCGCGATCGTCTGCCGCACGCCCAGGCTCTTGACCCAGGCGCTCCCCAGGATGTTCCGCTCGTCGTCGTCGGTCAGCGCGATGAAGACATCCGCCTGCCCCACCGCTTCCTCGGCGAAGACGCTCGCGTCGGTCGGGTCGGCGTTGACGATCGTCACCCAGTCGAGCTTCTCCGCCAGTTCCTCGGCCCGCGCGGCGTTCTCCTCGAACACCCGGATCGAGAACCGCCTCGAACGCAGCGACCGGCAGAGCCACACCGCCATCGCCGGCCCGCCCATGATCACGATCCGCCGGCGGGCCGTGCCCGCCTTGTTCCCGAACTGGTCGAGCGCCTCGCCGAAGTGCTCCTTGTCGCTCAGCAGGATCACCACATCGCCCGGCTCGATCACGCTGTCCGCCCTCGGCAGGAACACGAAGTGGTTCCGCGAGATCCCGACGAGCCGCGTCCGGGGCGGCAGCCGCAGCGTCGAGAGCGGCTTGCCCAGCACGGGCGATTCCTCCGGCACCGGGAACTCCTGGATCTCGATCTTGCCCCGCGCGAAGCTCTCGATCGCGATCGCCCCCGGGTTGCGCAGCGAGCGCGCGATCGCCTCGGCGGTGACGAACTCCGGGCAGATCAGCCGGTCGATGCCCAGGTGGGCCGCGTAGTCGAACACCGTGTTCTCGAAGAACGCGCGGTGGTGGACCCGCGCCACCGTGCTCTTGGCGCCGAGGCCCTTGGCCAGCGACGCCGAGATCAGGTTGACCTCGTCGCGGTTGGTGGCGGCGACCAGCAGGTCGCACCGCGCCACCCCCGCGTCCAGCAGCACCCTGGGCTCCGTGCACGATCCCTGAAGCGTCGCCGCGTCGAGGTTGTCCTGGATGATCCGGATCGCGTTCGCGTCGCTGTCCACGACCGTGACCCGGTGGTTCGCCGACACGAGCACCTCGGCCGTGTGCCGACCAACCTGACCCGCTCCGCAGACGACGATGTTCATGCATGCACCTCGCGAGCCAATGGTATCGGCCCGCCGAACCGGGGTGCCCAAGTGAAAAGGGGCGCCCCGCGCGGGACGCCCCCTGGTTCAGACCGGTCGAATCGGGCTCAGGGGCAGCCCGAGATGAAGCTCACCGCGAACGCGTTCAGGTCCCCGAGGTCGAGCACGCCGAACGGCGCCGCCAGGTCGGCCAGGAGATTCCCGCCCGTGAACGCGACGACGAACGCGTTGATGTCGCCCAGGTCCAGCACGCCGAAGGGGGCGGCCAGGTCCGCCGGGCAGTTCGGGGCCGAACCCTCCTCGACCAGGATGTCGTCCAGGCGCCAGGCATCGGCGGTCGCCGGGCCGGCGGCCTCGAACCGCACCGCGAGGTTGTTGTGGGCCGCCGCCGCCGGGAGGAAGACCTCCGCCGGGCCGAAGCCGGATGCCGGCACCGCCGCGGGCGCGATCACGCCCCCCTGCTGCCAGACGCCCTGGTCATCCCGGTAGGACACCACGAGGGTGTTCGCCGCGCCCGCGTCGCTGGGGCTCGACGCCTGGAAGGAGACGGCGATCCCGTCCGGGGCCGAGCCCGCCAGGAGCCTCGCCGTCTCCGCCCGCTCCCCGGGGTGCAGGGCCAGCGAGTAGAGCCCGCTCGGGGCGCCCGGCTCGTTGTCGTCGACATCGCCCGCCGAAGGCTGCCAACGGTCGAGGAACATCGACGCCCGCTCGAAATCCTCCGCGAACGGGATCGACGCGCTGGCGTTCGAGGACGAGGCCTCGAACACCTCGATCGCGTCGAACCGCCAGGTCACCCCGCTGGTCGGGGAGAACCGCAGCGGCGTCTGCCGGTTCAGCGCCGAGCCCGGCAGCTGGAGCGTGAAGGTCTGGTACCCCTGGGCCGGGTTGAACGCCGCGATCTGCCCGACCGTCTGCGAGAGGTTGAACTCGTCGAGGATCGTTACGCGGAAACTCCCCGACCCGCTCGTCTCGGGTCGCACGGCGAACCGCACGGCGATCGTGCTCCCGGGCGCCACGGCGGTGTCGGCCGGCACGGTGCCCAGCACGGCGAACGAGGGCGTGAGCCGCCCGACCCGCGAACCCGCGGGCGCCTGCCCGTCGAGGACGGTGTCGAACCCCGCGACGGTCCCCCAGATAAGCGGGCTGATCGGGGTGGTCTCGAACCCCTCGCCGAACGGGATCAGCAGCGGCGGGATGTCCACGCACGACCGGGTGGGGATGAACGCGTTGATCTGCGCGATCGGGCCCGGCGCGAAACGCACCGGGTTCCCCAGCCCGTTGCACCCCCCCAGCCCGCTGCACATGATCCGGCACTCGCTCTGCCCGTCGCAGTGCTCGGCCGACCAGTTGTGCCCCAGCTCGTGGGCGAACAGCCCGACTCGGCTGTTGAAGTTGCTCGTGAAGCGGATCTGGTCCACCCCGTAGGCCGACGAGGTGCAGATCGTCGCCAGGTAGGCGATGCCGATCGTCGAGCCCGAGATGTTCCGCCCCGTCCACAGGTGGGCGACATCGCGCGGCACGCCCTGTTGATTGGTGTTCCACTCGTTGGCGAACTGGTCGAGCAGGCCGCCCCCGTCGTTGGTCGTGTACGGGTTCGACGCCGAGCTGGTCCGGATGAGCACATGCGACAGGTCGAGCCGCAGCAGCACATCGCGCTGGTAGATCGTGTTCATCGCCGCCATGACCGCGTTGATGTCGTTCAGCAGCGTGTTCTGATTCTGGTTGTAGGACGACGAGCTGAAGAGCTGCCAATCCGCTTCGATCGCGATCTCCGCGACGCGGAAATCTCCGCTGCCCCGGGTCCCGAAATCGCTCTCCGCCAACCCCGGCAGCGGCGCTGCGCGGACCCCGCCCGCGGGGTTCGGCACCGCGCAGGTGCCGCCGTGGTCGAGCACATCGTCGGCGTGGTAGACCGCGTGCACGCCCGGCGCCTCGCCCTCCGCGGGCTGGACGGTCCAGAGATCATCGCCGGTCGCGATGAGCAGCCTCGCCTCGCCGTTCATCACCGACCCCGCCACCACCGAGCCCTCCTCGCCCAGCACCACCCCGCGGACCGCGGTCGACACGCCCGGGGTGATCTCCTCCCTCACCCCGTTCCCGTGGTCGAGCACGACCGTGAACGAATCGGACCAGATGTCGTAGGGCGACAACTCCAGCACCACGGGCCGGCCGTCGAGCGCCACCGAGAGCAGCATGACGCCGTCCCGCGCCTGCACCGGCGCCACCTCCTGCAGCGTCAGGTGCGACACGCCCAGCCCCTGCGCCTGCGACAGCACATCCGCCTGCGCCGCGGCGCACGCGCTCATCAGGATCGAAACGAGAATCCGTTGCATCAGAAAACTCCACACAATGCCCGCAGGAACCCGGGCCGACCACATCCCCGATCGAGGACCCCGGCTCAGGGCCCGAACGGGCCCGCCGGTCGCATGACTCAAAGTCGGCGACGCCCGGCGCCCCGGGCGTCGCCGTGAGATTCAGATCACGGGCACCCCGCCGCGAACGCCGTCACGAACGCCCCGAGGTCCGCCAGGTCGAACACCCCGAACGGCGCCGCCAGATCCGCGGCGCTGTCGGACCCCAGGAACGCCGACACAAACGCCTGGATGTCCGCCAGGTCGAGCACGCCGAAGGGCTCGGCCAGATCGGCCGGGCAGGTCACCTCGTTGCACACCACCCGGCTGACCTCGAAGGCGTCGACGCCCGCCTCCACGACATTCTGCGGATCGAAGTCGGACACGGTGAAGCGGACCCGGCCGTTGGCCGTGCCCTGCGAGGCAGGGACATCGAACGCGTCGTCCCGCCAGGCCGCCGCCGCGGATTCGTACCGCCGGACCTCGGTCCAGGAGCCGCCCCCGTTGAGGCTGAGCTCGACGACCAGGGCGTCGTTGTTCAGCCCGCCGCTGGGCACATCGTTGAGCCAGTACGAATACGACACACGCACCCCGCCCGTCAGGTCGAGCAGCGGGCTCGTCAGCGTGGTCGCGCCGTCGTCGACATCGGAGTTGCCCCCGTTCGCCGCGCTGTTGTCGGTGACATAGCACGCCCCGGACCCGTCCGCGTCCGTCGCCGGGTCGCCGCGACCGCCGTTCACCGGCACCCCGCGCGTCCACTGCCCGTCCGCCGCCGTCGAGGTCACCGTCCAGCCCAGGTTGGTCTGGAAGTTGTCGGCGAACACCGTCTCGAGTTCCGAGATCACGGCCGCCTCGAACGCCCCGGCCGCGCCCGCGGCGGGGAGCGTGAACGCCTGCCCGCTGGTCGCGTCCGCGGTGATGTAGAACGAGACCTGCCCGCAGGCGACGCTCGGGAAGGTGAACGCGTAGACCCCGCCGCCCTGGTCCGCCCCCGGGATCGTGCGCGTCCCGTTCGCGTCCGTCAGCACCAGTTCCACGCTCGACGCGACCAGGTCGGTGTTCCGCGCCACGACGCCCACCGACCATGTCGCGCCGCCCGCCGGGTCCACCGTCGCCGGCGGGTTTCCCACGGGCTGGAAGATCAGCCTGGGCTCGGTCAGCGCCGGCACGCCCAGCACGAACAGCCCACGCTCGATGTCGCTGACGATCACCGTCCCGCTCTCGAAGTACGGGTAGCTCGACCACGCCCCGTTGAACGAGGGCGAGTCACTCCCGGGGAAGGTGTCGAAGAACCCGATCTCGATCGGGTTCAGCGGGTCGGCCGCGTCGAACACCCGCAGCCCCGACCGGTAGTTCGCCTGGAAGATGAAGTTGTCACGCGTGTACAGGTTGTGGTCCACCGCGGGCCGGCCCGAGGAGAATGTCCCCACGAACTGCGGATTCGCCGGGTCGGACACATCGATCACCCGCGTCGTCGTCGTGCCCACCAGCCCGTTCGGCTCGTCGAGCTCGTCGTTCAGATACGCGTACCGCCGATCGCTCGAGAGCCAGACCTGGTGGCTGTACGCCGCGCTCGGATAGAACACCGTCGCCAGCGTCACCGGGCTCGCCGGGTTCGTCAGGTCGACGATCCGCAGCCCGGTCTGCGTGAATCCCCCGTCGAGCCCCGACGCGAGGAAGCCGATCTCCCGCCCGTCCAGCGCGCCGCCCTGCCAGGTCACGACCTGCGCGTCGTGCACATACATCTGCGTCCACCCGCCGCTGATCGCCGGACGCGTCGGATCGGTCAGGCTCAGCCGCACCAGCCCCCCGTTGCCGACATTCGCGCCGGCGAGATAGAGCGTGCCCGCCTCGGGGTTCGAGACGATGTTGTGCGTGGTGCTGTGCCCCGACGCGGCCCAGTTGCGGACCAGCGTCACCACCCCCGAGTCGATCTGCGAAAGGTCCATCACCTGGATGCCCGAGCCACCCTCGCTCACGCCGTAGGCGTACTGGCCGATGACCTTGACATCGTGCCACAGGCTCGCCGGCCCGGGAATCGTGGTCAGGATCACCGGGTTGACCGGGTCGGTGATCTCGACGAAGCCGAAGCCACGCTCGAGCCCCATGATCGCGTACTCACGACCGGAGGGCGAGGTGTAACCCCAGCAGTCGTTGCCCGAGGTGTGCCCCCCCGCGAACTGGTTTAGCGGGATCTGGGACAGCAACACCACGCCCTGGGAATCGAACCCCGAGCCGCGGGTCACCCCATCGCCCAGCCGCCAGATCTCCCCCTCGACGGGCGCGAGCCGATCGCCCAGCTTGCGCCAGTCCTCATCGTGCGCCCCCGCCCCGACCGCCGCCGCCAGACCCGCGACCATCGCCACCCGACCGGAAACGCGAGCAACGACACCAGCCCTTGTTCGAGGTGCACCCATCGCACGAATCTCCTGATTGAACTCCGAACATCGATCGTTCGAATGCCGAATCGGCGCGGCGAGACCCACAGCGGACCGCCCTAGACTGCAACCGATACGCGGACCATACCCGCATGTTCCAGATCGAGCGCCCCCGCGCGGACATTCCCCTTTTCGGCCCCGAGACCCCCCGCCATGAACCCCCTGCTCGCCGCCGCCCTGCTCCTCTTCGTTGCCCAGCCCGATTCCCCGGCCCCTGAACCGGCGAACCAGCCCTCGCTTCTCCTGGTCGATGACCGGGCCCAGCCCACCGGGTCGCTCGCCTGGACCCCCAAAGAAGGGGATCCCATCCGCCTCGAGTTCACCGCGCCCTACGCCGGCGACGCGGGCCGGGCGCCGATCGGGCCCAACATCGAGGCCTACATCGCCGTCGGGGGCACCCGGCTCACCAAGGGCGCGGGCCACCCCGCCGGCGCAGTGGTCCGCCTCGGCTTCTACAAAGAGGACAAGAACGCCCCCTTCTTCCGGGATATCACCCGGGACACCGTCGTCGAGGTGACCCTCGCCGGCGTCCGGTTCAACCAGCCTGTCGCGGTCGACCCGCGCTCGATCGTCCAGCACATCAAGTACGACGGGGGAGACATCGAATCCTGCGGCATGCCGGGCGACGCCCGCGAGCAGTTCAACCTCGCCGACCCGCGGGAGACCCTCAACGACCGAGTCCGCCCCGGCATCGACGCGAGGCTCGACGCGCTCACCGGGGCCGGCAACCCCGAGGAATGGGGCGACGCGCTCGGCTCGGCCGACCTCCGCGTCGAGCCCGACGGCTCGGTCTCGATGACCGTGCGCTTCCGCTACCCGGCGCTGCGGAACCTCCGCGACCCCTGGCAGAGCGACCTCCCCGGCACCTTCCTCGAACCCGTCCACTTCCACCTCGAGTTCGAGGCCCTCCCGGCCGACGCCCGGCCCCTCGACCCCGCCCGCGCCCGCAAGGCGCCGGCGGCGGGCGAGGACTGAGCCCGCAACGAAAGCCGGCCCGCGGTTCACCCGCGGGCCGGCGACTGGATTCACTGGGCCGCTCCCGGCCTTTACAGCTTGAACTGACCGACCAGCCGGTTCAGTTCCTCGGCCTTCACATTCAACTGGTGGGCCGCCGCCGCCGCCTGCTGCGTCCCCTCGCTCGACTGCATCGTCACCGCGCGGATCGTCTCGATCGCCTGGCTGACATGCCCGGCCGCGACGGTCTGCTCCTCGACCGACCCCGCGATCGAGACCACCGTCCCGGTCAGCGACTCGGCGCTGCCCACGATCCGCTCGAGGCTCTGCCCG
Organism: Phycisphaerales bacterium; assembly: GCA_036732005.1. Classification (GTDB taxonomy): domain Bacteria; phylum Planctomycetota; class Phycisphaerae; order Phycisphaerales; family UBA1924; genus UBA1926. Next base: position 71,364 of record DAINDF010000006.1, on the reverse strand, counting down.
GCCTTCTCCGCGAGCTCGACGCCCACGCGCACATTCTCCTTCCCGCGGCCCATCCGCTCCACCGCCTGCGCGGTCTCGGTCTGGATCGCGGAGATCGAATCGGCGACCTCCTGCGTCGCGCCCATCGTCCGCTCCGCGAGCTTACGGACCTCGTCGGCCACGACCGCGAACCCGCGCCCGTGCTCGCCCGCCCGCGCCGCCTCGATCGCGGCGTTCAACGCCAGCAGGTTGGTCTGCTCGGCGATCTCGTTGATCGTGTCGATGATCGCCCCGATCTGCTGCCCGCGGCGCCCGAGCTCCTCGACCGAACGGGCGCTCCCCGCGACCGCCTCGTCGATCGCCCGCATCCCGTCGATGGTCTGCCGGACGATGTCCCCCCCGTCGCGGGCCGTCGTGCCCGACGAACGGGCGCTCTCCGCCGCCGCGTCCGCACGCCGCGCGACCTCCTCCACCGACGCGGTCATCTCCGTGATCGCCCCGCAGACCTGCTCGATCTGGCGAGTCTGGTCCGCCGTCCCCGCGGCCATCTCCTCGTTGCTCGCGGAGATCTGCGCGGCCGCGCCGGCCACCTCGTGCGACGCCCGCGCCACATCGTTGATGATGTCGCGGAGCGCCTTGTTCATGTCGGAGATCGTCTTGGCGAGCCGCCCGACCTCGTCGTTGGACTTCACATCGATCGCGCTCACGCTCAGGTCACGCCGCGCGATCCGCTCGGCGTACGCCACCACCTTCGACAGCCCGCCGGTGATGGACCGCCCGAGGAGGACCGCCACCGCGATCCCGGCAACAAGCGCGATGCCCGCGGTGATCCACACCACCCGGACCAGCAGCGCCATCGCCCCGGCCGACTCCGAGACCGCCCCGTCCTTCAGCGACGACTGCTTCTCCACCATCGAGCCCATGAGGTCCACCGCCCGGATCGCCAGGGGCGTCACGGTGTTCAGGCAGATGTCCTCCGAGACGCAATGCCCGGGCCCCGAGCGGATCGCCACCGCTTCCTTCGCCTTGGCGAGGAACGACTCCCGCGCCGAGATGTAGCCCTCGAACTGCGTCTTCTGCGTCGGGGTCAGCAGACCGGTCATCGTCTTGAGCCTGTCCACCGACGCCTGACACGCCGTCACGCAGTCCGTCACGCGCTGATGGTCAGACTCCGCCCCGGAGCCGAGGAACGACGCGATCGCCAGCCGAGACTTGAGCAGATGCCCCTCCGCCGCCGCGATGCCGCGGACCAGCGTCTTCCGCTCGGGCGTCGCCTCGAGCCGCTCCTCCTCCAGCAGGATCGCCTGGAGGTGCTTGACCATTTCCTCCCCGAACGGCTCGGCCGCGCCGTAATACAGCTCGTGCGCCGGGTTGTCGGCCTTGGTGTGGCTCACATCCGCGATCCGCTGCTGCGCGGCGCGGAAGTCGTCCATCACCCGCTTGAACTCCTTGTAGTCCTCCAGCAGCGCCCGGTCGGTCCAGGCGGCCGCGAGGCCGTCCATCTCCTCGATGTACCCGTCGATCACCTCCCAGGTCTCCACCCGCTCGTCCGCCAGCGCCTGGAGCCCCAGGATCATGTACCCCCGGTGCATCGAGAGCGCGTGGTGAATCTCGCCCTGGAGCTGCAGGCACAGCTCCACCGCCGGCACCGCCCGGTCCACGGCCTCGGAGTTCGCCGCCTTCACCCGCGCGACCTGCGTCTGGACTACAGCGACGAGCGCCAGCAGCAACGAAAGCACGAGTCCGAACCCAAGGGCCAGTTTCCGCCCGATCGTCAGCGTCATGGTCTTCTCCGCAGCGATGCCGTCGTGGTGGCCGCAGCATCCCCGCGCCACACGGGGTGCCCACCAATCGCACCTTTCGGCCCGAAACGGACCCGGCACAACCCAATCTCGCAACCGACGGTGCGAGAGGTCCCCACGAATCGGCACAGAAGTTTCTGGATCAGCCCATGCCGATATCCCCAAGCCGGACAATCTCGCCCGTGCTACCTTCACGCCATGCTCACGCTCGACTACGCCAACTGCATGGCCGACCGCGTCTCCCCCGAACACGGGATCGACCCCGCCGCCCTCGCCGGGCCTCTCGCCGCCCGGGCCCGCGACCTCACCGCCCGGCTGGAGAAGTCCCGGGGCACCGGATGGGAACGCTGGCGCCTCCTGGCCGACCCTGCGGGCACCCGAAAAGGGCATGTCCAGGCTGTCCAGAAGATCGCCGCCAAGCACCACGGCAAGTGGGACAACCTGGTCGTCCTCGGCATCGGCGGCTCGGCCCTGGGGAACATCGCCCTCCAGAGCGCCCTCAACCCCCCCACGCACAACCTCAAGACCGAGGGCCGCCGCGGGCCCCGGCTCTTCGTGATCGACAATGTCGACCCCGCCAACTTCACCGCGGTCATGGAAGAGTGCCCCCCCGAACGCACCCTCTTCAATGTCGTCAGCAAGTCGGGCGAGACCGCCGAGACCGCCGCCCAGTTCATGATCATCCGCGACCTGCTCCTCCGCGCCGTCGGCTCGAAGGGGCACGAGCACATCGTCGCGATCACCGATTCCGAGAAGGGCACCATGCGGCAGATCTGCGACGCCGCGGGGTACGACACCCTCCCCGTCCCCGACGGCGTCGGGGGGCGGTTCAGCGTCCTCAGCCCCGTCGGCCTGTTCAGCGCCGCGATGTGCGGCGTCAACATCGAGGCCCTCCTCGACGGCGCGCACGAGATGGAAACCAAGTGCCGCAACCCCGAGCTCGCGCGCAACCCCGCCGCGATGCTCGCGACCATCCTTGTCGAACTCGGCAAGGGGCGGACCAAGGCCCCGGGCACAGGCCGGGCCAAGCCCAACCATGTCATGATGCCCTACTGCAACGGGCTGTATCTGCTCGCCGACTGGTTCCGCCAGTTGTGGGCCGAGAGCCTCGGCAAGCGGCACGACGCAGCCGGCAACGAGGTCTTCGAGGGCTTCACGCCCATCAAGGCCCTGGGCGCGACCGACCAGCACTCCCAGGTCCAGCTCTACCGCGAGGGCCCCAACGACAAGGTCTTCGGGTTTCTCGAGGTCCGCGACTTCGGCGACGACGACGCGACCATCCCCACGGGCCTGGGCGTCGACGCCATCCGCTACCTCGAGGGCAAGCAGATGAGCGACCTCCTCAACGCCGAGAAACGCGCCACCGAGTACGCCCTCGTCGAGAGCCAGCGCCCGAACTTCACGATCCGCTTCCCCGCGGTCAACGAGCACGCCGTCGGCGAGTTCATCATGCTCTGGCAGGTCGCCACCGCCTACGCCGGCGTGATGCTCAACATCGACGCCTACGACCAGCCCGCCGTCGAGACCGGCAAGAAGGCGACCTTCGGCCTGATGGGACGCGAGGGCTTCGGCGACTGGCTCACCAAGGTGAACGGGACGCTGGGCAAGACCGCGTTCGTCATCGACTGACCCGGCCGACGGGAGGTCATTCGGACATCTGCGCGAAGATCTCGCTCAGGTCGTTGGTGTCGGTCACGCCGTCCTCGTTGACATCCACCGGCCCGGCGATCCAGAGCACCGGGTCGGGCTCGTCGACCACCCCGTTCATCGAAAGGTCCGCCTTGCTGAAGACCCGGATGATGTAGGTGTAATCCAGCACGGCCACCTCCTGCGCGATCCCGCCGCAGAGCAGGTCGCCGGTCGGCTTGATCCTGTAGTAGAAGCCCCCCTCGAAGCCTGCACGGAACGGCTTCGGAGCGATCTCGGCAACACGGCCGTTGATGGTCGCCGTGAAGTCGTCGGAGACATCGGCGTAATCCACCGGAGGCCAGGTCTGGACGAGGGGCTTCTTCTCCACCGTGAATGGCAACCCCGTCGTCGAATCGTCCAGCACCGGCCCGTAGTGCGAGAGCATCACGCTCCCGGGCGACCCGTCCGGGGCGCTCCCCGGCAGCGGGACACAATCGACCGCGTGCAACCAGTACGGCACAAGCCCAATGGCGCCGCCGCCCAGATCCGCGCTCGTCGATTCGTAGAACGGCGCCTGCTCCGGCTGCGACACACCGGGATGGAACAGGTCCTCGTCGACCCAGACGAACCCGCTCCAGGCGCTGCCGTCGTTCTGCTGGTTGATGATCACCTGCCCCGCGAGTTCACCGCCGATGAACAGCCCGTTCGAGACACCGGTCGCCAGCGCGTCCATCTGCACAACGCCGGCCGCGCCCACCGCCCCCGTGATCGTGACCGCGCCCTCGAGGTCGTCGAGGATCATCACCCCGTCGAAGCCGCCAAAGACCCCGATCGCGGCGTCGTCGCGGAGTTCATCGCGGATCGAGATCCGCCCGCCGGCCTCCACCGCCGTCCCCGTGAGCAGCCCGACCTGGATCTCCGAATCCGCGAGCATCTCACCCCGGATATCGATCTCCCCGGTGCTCAGGAGCGTCCCGTTGATGACGATCGCCGAGTTCGCGGTGAGGTCGCCGTTGATCCGGATCTGCCCGCCGAAGTCGCCGTTGATCGTGATCGTCGTCGACGGCAGATCATCACCCAGCGTGATGTCGGTCGAGCTGTTGTCGTCGAGAGACAGGCCGGCGAGCGGGTTGAGCGCGAGGCTGACCCTGTCGCACACCAGGGTCCCCGCGATCGGGCCCGACTACACATCGAACCGCCCGAGATCGCCGGACAGATCCAGATCGCCCGTGTAGCTGCCCGACACGAACGACTTGAGCGAAGTCCCGGCCGTCTCGAGGGAGCCCGAGAACTGCCCGTCCGTGCGGACCATCTCGATCGGTGCTGAGGCGTCCGTCGTCACGATGTCCGCGCTCAGCGACCCGCCCGCCTCCAGCCGCCCGATCCGCCGGCACTCGATGTCGCCCGACACCGCGCCCTCCGCGACCACGATCAACTGGATCTTGCTCGTGTTCGCCCCGACCAGCCCGCCGAAGTTGTCGCAACCGTTGTCAAGTAGAGGGGAGGTTGCGGCGAGGTTGAATGTGATCTCCGTTGTCCCGCTGATGATCACGCTCACCGGGTCTCCGTTGATCAGTCGCTCCTGCTCGAAACTCTCGATGCTCGGAAGCGGGTCACCCAGCCCCGTGATCGTCCATGTGTTGCCCGCGTCGTTCGCCGGGCTGTTCGAGGGGAGCCGGACGATCCACCGGTTGGATCCGGGCGAGGTCTCCGTGAACGCGATCCAGGCGGGGTCCTGCGGCGGGCTCCACCCCGGGTCGTCGCTCCCGATCCACTGCATCGATCCGCCGATGATGGTCCGCAGATGCACCTCGAATTCAGGCGGTACCTGGGCCTGAGTATCGAACACGAGACCGGTCACACCAATCAACGCCACACTCACGAGCTTCATCACGACTCCCTTCTTGCGCTCTGCGCACGGTCCGCCGTTCACGGGCACCCGCCCGTGAACAAATCCACGAACCGCGTCAGATCGTCCAGAGTCAACTCGCCGAACGGCTCGGCCAGGTCCGCGCCCGGCACTCCCGCGACATACGCCGCCACAAACGCAACCACATCGCCCAGGTCCAGCGTCCCGAACGGCAGCGCGAGATCCGCGAGGCACGACGCCGCGGACGCGACCCGCAGGTTGATACCCCAAGGTACGAGGTCCGGATACCACCCACCAAACGCGTTAATCAACTCGTCAGGATGGAAGAATTCGTGAGGATTGGTTACAAAGATTGGCTGGTCACCGCGGGAGCCGAACGAGCGGACCGCTGTGCCGAATGTGCCGCTCGCTCGCAGATCAGACCACTCGCTCATCCCCCCCGACGCGTCGCGCAGCCCCCACGGCGTCGCCGCGTCCGGGTACGACAGCAGCGGCACATCCAGCTGCGTCCACACCAGGTTGTCCGTCCCCACCGCCGTCTCCGCCCCCGGCTCGCCCGGCCACCCCGGCGCGGGCCACGCGTCGCTCCCGTAGGGGTAGTGCCACCAGCCGTCCCGCGTCTGCTTCGCCGGGTCGTGGTACACCGCCTTCATCCACTCGTCCAGATTGGGCATGAAGAACAGCGCCCCCGCGCGACGCGTGTAGTCGTCCGTGAAGTCGTCGAGGTCCTCGCTCCACCCGAAGGTCGACGCGTCGTACGCCCCGTCCATGAACGCGGCCAGTTCCGGCGCCTTGCCGTTGTGCAGCCAGTTGCAGAACCGCGCCGCCGCCCGGATCGGGATCTCCACAGGCCGCATCGCGTCCCCGGGCCCGGGACCGACCTCCCAGTGGGGGTGCGCCTGCGACCCCACGAACACCGCGCCCGAACGCCCGGGCCGCTCCGCCCACGCGATCTCGGGCGCCACCGCCGCCAGCGCGTTGTAGTACTCGACCCATTGGCCCGTCGTCACCTCGGTCTTCGCCATCCGGTAGACATACTGGACACGCCCGCGGCCGATGACCGGGAAGAATGAGTAGTTGATCGGCCCCGGGTACGCCGCGTTCCCCGGGTCCCCGATCACGCACCACTCGAAGTCGTAGTCGGGCACATCGATCGCCCGAGCCAGGGGCGCGACCGCCCCCGCCCCGAGCGCCGCCGCGAGCAGCCCCATCCGCCGCATGGCTTCTCCTTCCGCGAGGTAACCCAGAGATGCTACCCCCCCCGAATTCATAAGTCGGTGAATAGAACATACAAAACTCCCCTGATACGGCTTGTGATTGACCGCTGCGCGTGCGCCGCCGGTGCCACCACCCGCCGCGTCAGCGGCGCGTGGTGCGGATCGGACGCCGACGAGAGACGCACGACGCGCCCTCCGGGCGGGTCGTGGCACCGCTTTCCGCGCGTCAACCAATCCAGATCAGTATGACTCGGCGACGCGCGCCCGCGCGCGGGAACGCGACCCGCCAGCGGGTCACCGCGCCTCGCCACGATGAACCGGGATCGGCCTCAGGCCCCCGCGTGCGCCGCGATCGCCCGACCGTACGACCCGACCGCCTTGCGGGCCGCGTCGTCCCAGGTCAGCCGGCGGATCTCGAACGGCCCGTGCTGCCGCAGCGTCTGCGACAGGGGCGGGTAACGCAGCACCGCGAGGATCTTGTCGGCCATGTCGTTGATGTCCCAGAAGTCCACCTTGAGCGCGTGGCTCAGGACCTCCGAGACGCCCGACTGCTTCGAGATGATCGTCGGGGTGTCGTGCTTGATCGCCTCCAGCGCGACGATCCCAAACGGCTCGGAGACGCTGGGCATCACATAGCAGTCCGCCATCGCGTACACGCGCTCCACATCCCGCCCCCGCAGGAAGCCCGTGAACAGCACCTTGTGCCCGATGCCCAGGTGCGCCGCCTCCTCGATCATCCGCAGCGCCATGTCCCCCGAGCCCGCCACCACGAACTTGACCTTCTCGTACTTCTCGAGCACCCGCGCCGCCGCGCGGATGAAGTACTCCGGGCCCTTCTGCATCGTGATCCGCCCCAGGAAGAGCACGATCTTGTCGTCGCTCTCGATCTTCCCGCCCATCTGCGGCTGGGCCTCTTCGGCTTCGATGCCGTTGTAGACCACATCCACCTTCTCGGGCCCGATCCCGTACCGGTGCGTCAGGATCTCCATCGTCAGCCGCGAGACCGCCACCACCCGGTCCGCCGCGTGCACCCCCGCCCGCTCGATGTCGTAGACATGCTGGTTGATGTGCTCGCCCGAACGGTCGAACTCCGTCGCGTGCACATGGCACACCAGCGGCTTGCCCGAGACCGCACGCACCGCCATCCCCGCCGGGAAGGCCAGCCAGTCGTGCGCATGGATGATGTCGAACCGCAGCGAGGACGCCAGCGCCGCCACCACCCGCGCGTACCGCTCCGCGTCGCCGAACAGGTCCTTGCCGTACTGGCTCCCCTCGGCGCACAGCCGGTCCGCCGCGTCGAGCAGCGCGTTCAACTCGTTCGCCGTGCCCGACGGCAGCGGCAGCGACGAGGCGCCCGACACCACCCGCGACGCCTCGGCCGGCAACTCGATCCCCCGTTCACGGAGGATGCGGATCAGTTCCTTGAGCCGCGTCGCCTCCCGGGCCGCGTCGAACGCCCGCCCGCCCGGATAGGGGTTGTCGAACCCGGCGGGCAGGCTCACCACCCGCGTCCCCTCCAGGTCGAACCCCTTCTCCTCGACGAGCTGCTTCTCGACGAGCGTGCGGACCTCGGCCTGAAGGCCCGCCGCCAACGCCGACCCCGCCCCCCCGGCGGCGGGTCGTGCCGGCGCATGCACGCCGCTCGAGATCGTCGCCCGGAGCGAATCCGGACCGACAAGGTCCACATGCTCCGCCCCGCCCCGTCCGACGGCGCGCGGCATCACGAAGGTGATCTGATGGCCCGCCCGGTGCAACGCCCGGGTCAGCCCGAAGCAGGCCGTCCCCAGCCCACCCGCCATGTACGGCGGAAACTCCCACCCCAGCATCAGGATGCGCATCGCGGTCCCTCTCCGGCGCCCACCCGCCGGACTATTCCTCGTCTTCCGCCATGTCGCCCAACTGCCGGAAGCACGCCTCGTACCCCAGCAGCATCAGACGGGCCCGATCCGCCCCCGCCGCGTCGAACGACTCGGCCGAGCCCGGCAGCGCGGTGCGGAATGTAAACTGCTTGTCCTCGGACCGGAAGTGCTCGTAGGTGGGCGTCGGGCCGTCGTAGCCCAGGTCCACCAGCTCCTCTTCGAGCAGTTCCTCGAGCTTGTCCCCCGTGTGCATCAGGTCCGCCTCGATCGACTCGCTCAGCCAGCGGTCGGGCGTCACAAGCGAGACCCAGACCCGGCCCCCGTCGACCTCGAGCCGGTAGAACGCCGGCGCCGCCGAGCCCCTGGCCTCGCACTCCAGCCGACCCTCCGTGACGCGGGCGGACTCGAAGACATCGGCCTGCAGCACCATCCCCCGGACTGTGTTGAGAAACTCATCGCGCGTCATCGACCGACTCCATCCCCTTGGCCAACACTGTGATGCTGCAGAATTCCCCACCGATCTCGCGTGCCCCACACGATAAGCGCGCTGCCTGCGCGCCTCCTGAACAAGCAAGAAAGTTTCGCAGCGCACCCCGACTTTGTTCGACGCCGACCCCGTCAACGCTGCGGGGCCCCTCCCCAGAGTTCGCCGGCCCGAGGGAGCCACCCCCCCAAGCCAATCTCAATGGACCCTTGCTGACGCCGGCCCGGAACCGGGATACCATCCGGACCCCGCCGGCTCCGGCCCGGCGGGCCGACCATCCAGGCCCAGGTGGCGGAACTGGCAGACGCGCTACCTTGAGGTGGTAGTCCCGGAAACGGGGTGGAGGTTCGAGTCCTCTCCTGGGCATTGATAACCCCCTTGTAAAGGGGGTTTTTCATGCGCCGAGGTCGTGACCCCTCCCGCAGTCCCCGGAGTGGGTCCCTTCCCCCATGCCCGCCTTCAGTGGCCCGGTCGGATTCTCGATATCTCCGATTGGGCCCCGCCGCGCGTGGGCGGGGTGAGGCAGCAACCCATACTGGGGAGTTCGACCCGTGCGCGTACTGATCGCCGACGACTCCGCGTTCATGCGGCGGATGCTGACCCAGCTGTTCGAGTCCGGGCGTGGCTTCGAGGTGGTCGGGACGGCCCGGAACGGCGCGGACGCGGTGGCCAAGTGCGCCGAACTCGACCCCGATGTGGTGACGCTCGATGTCGAGATGCCCGAGATGGACGGGCTGGAGGCGCTGCGTCGCATCCGGGCCGCCCGCGGGCCGGTGCGACCGGCGGTGCTGATGTGCTCGACGCTGACCGAGGCAGGAAGCCGGACGGCGCTCGAGGCCCTCCGCCTCGGCGCGTCGGATGTGATCGCCAAGGAGCACCTGGGCGTCGGCGAGGACAACACCCCCTTCCGGACCGAGTTGCTGACGAAGGTGCGCGCCATCGGGATGCACATGCGGGCGGCGTCCCGCCCGGTCGCCAAGACCGAGGCCCCCGCCGCGCCGCCGCGTCGACCCAAGGGGGATTTCGGGCCCGAGCAGTTCGACCTGGTGGTGATCGGGTCGTCGACGGGCGGGCCGCCGGTGCTCGAACGCATCATCGAGGCGATCACGGGAGATCGGGGCAAGCCCATCCTGATCGCCCAGCACATGCCCTCGTTGTTCACGCGGAGCCTCGCGGGGCGACTCGACGCGATGTGCGCGGCGAAGGTGGTGCTCGCCGAGGACGGCATGACGGCCGAGACCGGGCATGTCTACCTCGCCGAGGGCGGCAAGCACCTGCGGGTGCACCGCCGGTACGGGCGGCTGTTGCTGGAGGTCTCGGGCGAGCCCGCCGACGCGTTGTACAAGCCCTCGGTCAACGAGTTGTTCGCGAGCGCCGCCTCGGCGGTAGGCCCGCGGGCGCTCGGGGTGGTCGTGACCGGGATGGGGGATGACGGGCTGATCGGAGCGACGGCGATGGCGCAGAAGGGGGCCCCGATCGTGGCCCAGAGCGCCGCCTCGTGCGTGGTATACGGCATGCCGCGGGCGGTCACCGAGGCCGGCATCACCGCGGGTTCGCTCGACCCGGTCGACCTGGCGCGGCTGATCGCGGGGGCCGCCGGATGTGGTGGTCCCGCGGAGCAGATCCGGAAGTCGGCCTGAACGGGCGGTTGCGATCTCCGGCCCGCGATGAAGCCGGGCTCCTGAGAAGTCGATAGCGGAGCGGAGGGGCCGGATCGAGTCGGCCGGCGGCGGGCGGAGCGGACACGGAGGCGCAGATGGCCACAGCGGCACTTCAGAAGACACCGGAACGCGAAACGGCGAGCGGCCCGGCCGGCACGGTTCAGCTGCAACTGGTGAGTTTCGAGCTGGCGGGGGAGTGCTTCGCGGTCGACATTCATGCCGTCCGCGAGATCAACCGTCTGATCGACCTGACGCGGGTCCCCAAGAGCCCCGAGGAGATCGCGGGGGTGATCAACCTGCGGGGGAAGATCTTCCCGGTGGTGAACCTGCGTCGGAAGTTCGGCTTCGCCGACGCCGAGGCGGGCGAGCACACGCGGATCATCGTTCTCGAGTTCGGGGGACGGGAGACGGGGTTCATCGTCGACCGGGTGCACGAGGTGCTGCGGATCGATTCGTCGATCATGGACCCGACGCCCGAGGTGATGGGCTCGGTCGACACCGACTTCATCCGGGGGATCGCCAAGCTGGCGGACCGGCTGCTGATCGTGCTGGATCTCGAGCGCCTGTTCGGCGCGCTCCGTCTCCCGGGCGTCGAGCCGGCCGAGGAGGCCGCGTGACCCCTGATCGTTCGTTCGCACCCATCCCCGGAGGCCCGGCGTGAGCACCCCGCACACCAAGACCATGACCGACCGCCAGTTCACGCAGCTGGCCAAGATCATCTACGACCGTTCCGGGATCCACTTCCCGGAGACGAAGAAGTACATCGTCGAGTCGCGGCTCTCGCACCGGCTCGTCGAGCTGGAGCTCGAGGACTTCGACCAGTACATCGTGTTTCTGACGATGGGGCCCTACCAGACCGACGAGTTCCAGGAGATGTTCAACCGGATCACGATCAACGAGACGAGCTTCTTCCGCAACGAGCCGCAGCTGAGCGTCTTCGAGAAGGAGATCCTGCCTCAGCTGCTCGAGGCCCGGGCGGGCTCGAAGCGGCTCCGCCTCTGGTCGGCGGCCTGCTCCTCGGGCGAGGAGCCCTTCACGCTGGCGATCATCGTGCACCGGACGCTCGGCGTGCGGCTCAAGGACTGGAATGTCGAGATCCTCGGGACCGACATCTCCGAGCGGATGCTCAAGGTCGCCGACGACGGCAAGTACTCCAACTACGCCATGCGGAGCACGCCCGATCTCGTCAAGCACCGCTACTTCAAGGAGGCGAACGGCGTCTGGTCGGTCGACCCGCAGATCCGTTCGATGGTCAACTTCGAGCTGCACAACCTCAAGGACCGCCTCGCCGCCAAGCGGCACGGCACCTGGGATGTGATCTTCTGCCGCAATGTGATGATCTACTTCGACACGGACATGAAGCGCCGCGTCGTCGAGATGTTCGCCGACCAGCTCGCCCCGGACGGCACGCTGTTCATCGGGCACTCGGAGAACATCCGGGATGTCAACGCGCGGTTCGAATCGCTCCCGCACACCCAGGGCTTCTGCTACCGCCCGCTGAAGGCCACCACCAGCCGGGCCGCCTGAGCCCGCGGGAGACAGGAGACCGCCATGGCAGGCATCTCGATCGATCCGGAGATCATGCAGGAGTTCATCACCGAGTGCGGTGAGCTCCTCGAATCGCTCGAGGGCGACCTGATCGAGCTCGAGTCCCGCTCCACGGATGGCGAGCTGATCAACAAGGTCTTCCGCGCGCTCCACACCATCAAGGGGAGCGCCTCGTTCCTCGCCCTGACCGAGCTCGTCGAGATCGCCCACGCCGCCGAGACCGCGCTCAACGCCGCGAGGAACGGCGAGGCGGTCGTCGACCGGCGGCTGATGGACCTCCTGCTCCGCGCCGTCGACATCATCAAGCAGCAGATGAAGGAGATCGAGAGCGGCAAGGCCTCGCTGACGAAGGCGGCCCCCGACCTGGTCTCCTCGCTGGCCGCGATCGGCGAGAAGGGGCCTCAGGCCGACGCGCCCGCCGCCGCCCAGCCCACGCCGAACGCCGCCGGCAAGCGCCCGCTCACGCTCGACCCGGGCAAGTCCGACCTGCTCGGCCCGTTCGTGCAGGACCTCGAGGACCAGCTCGACCGCCTGGGCGACCAGATCGACCTGCTGCTGGACGAGCAGTCGCGGGCGACCGTGGCCGACGAGATCGAGAGCCTCGGGCGCGGGCTCTCCGCGACGATCGACTTCTTCGAATTCGACTCGATGCTGGGGCTGGCCAAGAGCCTGATCGAGACCGCGACGCTCGCCTCCAAGGCCGAGTCCGTCGAGTTCGATCAGCTCCTCCCCCGCATGCGCGCGGTCCTCTCGCTGCTGAACGCGCAGAAGGACGGGATCGGCGAGGGCGTGCTCATCGAGCCGCCGAGCCAGACGCTGGTCGACCGCCTCCGCTCGCTGGCGGAGACCGGCCGCGCCGACCCCGCGTGGCGGCTTCCCGACGACGCCGACGCGGAGGCGGTGCTGCGCTTCGACGGCGTGCTCGCCGACGAGGGCCTCGCCGAGGACCCGGGGGCTGGGCCCCGGGCCGACACCGCTTCGACCGAAGGCGTGGCCCAGGACGCCGGCGCCGCGCAGGCCGAGAAGCAGGGATCGCGTCCCCCGCTGGTGGAGAAGACGCTTCGGGTCGAGGTAGGCCGGCTCGAGTCGCTGATGAACCTCGTGGGCGAGCTGGTGCTCCAGAAGAACCGCATCTGCGAGCTGACGCGGCGGGTCGACCTCGGCTCCGAGTCCGCCCAGGACCTCGCCGAGCCGCTCACCCTGGCGGGCGCGGGGCTCGACCGGATCACCGGTGAGATCCAGGTGGCGGTGATGCGCACCCGGATGCAGCCCATGGAGAAGCTGTTCGGGCGCTATCCCAGGCTGATCCGCGACCTGTCGACGAAGACCGGCAAGAAGCTCAACCTGCGGATCGAGGGCGGCGAGACCGAGGTGGACAAGCAGGTCATCGAGGAGCTGGGCGACCCGCTCGTCCACCTGCTCCGCAACAGCGCCGACCACGGGATCGAGATGCCCGCCGACCGGCTCGCCGCCGGCAAGCCCGAGACGGGCACGATCATCCTCCGCGCCTCGCACCAGGGCAACCACGCGGTCATCTCGATCGCCGACGACGGCAAGGGGCTCGACCGCGATCGGCTGGGCCGCAAGGCGGTCGAGCGCGGGCTGACCACCGAGGCGGAGCTCGCGACCCTGAGCGACGCGGATGTGTTCCGGTTCATCTTCGCCCCCGGGTTCTCGACCGCGGACGCCGTGAGCGACCTCTCGGGTCGGGGCGTGGGGATGGATGTCGTCCGCACGAACATCGAGCGTCTGAAGGGCTCGGTGGATGTGCACAGCGTCCGGGGTCAGGGCACGACGCTGGTGATCACGATCCCGCTGACGGTCGCGATCATGCCGGCGATGATGGTCAAGGTGGTCAACGAGATCTACGCGATCCCGCTGAGCAACATCACCGAGATCGTCCGCCCGGCGCCCGCCGACCTGGCGACCATTGTGAAGGAACGCGTGATCCGCCTGCGCGGGTCCGTGCTCCCGCTCATGGACGCGACCGAGCGGTTCGGCGTTCCCCGCCGCGACGGCGCGGAGAGCCGGCTCGCGGTCGTCCTCAACGGGGAGGAGAAGAGCGTGGGCATGCTGGTCACCGAGGTGATCGGGCAGCAGGAGATCGTCATCAAGCCGCTCGACGGGCTGGAGCGCACCGGCCCGTTCAGCGGGGCAACCGTACGGAACGACGGGGGCGTGAGCCTCATCATCGATGTTGCCGAGCTCATCAGGGAATCGATCTAGCAGGCGCAATCAGCCCGGGAGGTTCGCGATCATGGACGCCAGTTACATCACGCCTTTCGTCAAGAGCATCCAGAATGTCTTCTCAACCATGCTCCAGCTGCCGGTCACGGTGCTGGACCCGACGATCAAGCAGGGGAACTCCCCGAGCCACGATGTCTCCGGCATCATCGGCATGAGCGGGGATGTCAAGGGCTCGGTCGTCCTGAGCTTCAAGCTCGACGCCGCCGAGTCCATCGTCTCGCTCTTCTGCGGGGAGCGGCTCGACCCGGCGGGCTCGGACTTCGCCGACGCGATCGGCGAGCTGGTCAACATGGTCTGCGGGGGCGCCAAGGCGCTGTTCACCCAGACCAAGTCGGTCTCGATCTCCTGCCCCAGCGTCATCATCGGCAAGGACCACGGGGTCAGCCTGCCCAGCGATGTCCCCTGCGTGCTCATCCCCTGCACCACGGATTGCGGCGAGTTCGTCATCGAGGTCGCCATCCGCGAGAACAACCAGAACACCACAACCCAGGGCCGCGCCGCCGCCGCCAACGCCTGATCCGGGACCAACCGACGGAGACAACGCCATGAAGGTGATGCTGATCGACGACTCGAAGACCATGCGGAACATCCAGCGGTCGGTCCTGCGACAGATCGGGATCGAGCAGGTCGAGGAGGCCTGCGACGGGCAGGACGCCCTCAGCAAGGTCGGCGCCTTCCAGCCCGACCTGATCCTGGTCGACTGGAACATGCCCAACATGGACGGCCTCTCGTTCATCAAGGCCTTCCGCAAGCTCAACAAGACCACCCCGCTCATCATGGTCACCACCGAGGCCGAGAAGTCCCGGGTCATCGAGGCGATCAAGGCCGGCGTCAACAACTATGTTGTCAAGCCGTTCACGCCCGACCTCCTGAGCCAGCGGATCAACGAGACCCTCGCGAAGTGCGCCGCCTGACCGCCCCCGCGGCGGAAGAACTGCCATGGCGGGCAACGCGGGCGGCCCAGAGCGATTCGTCGTCACCGTCGACGCGGACGCGCTGACCGCCTCGCTCGCCCTCCCGGCCCGCGACCACGCGGGCCCGATCCCCGAGATCGAGGTCCGGGCCGCGCTCGAGGCCCAGGGGATCGCGCCCTCGCTGGTCGACGGGGACGCCCTGCGCGATCTGCTCGCCCTCCACGAATCCGAGCCCGGGGTCGACCACAAGAGCGTCATCGCCCGGGGAACGCCGCCCGTGCACGGCGACCACGCCGCCTTCGACCTCTCGCCCGACCTGCGTGACAGGCTCGACGAGACCCGCCACCGCGCCGAGGCGATCCGCACGCTGACCTCGGTCCGCCTCCCGCCCTCCAACTCGCCGGACGACGCGACCGTCGACCACCGGGCGACCAGCGCGTTCGTCATCGTCCGCCGCGGGGCCGTCCTCGGCGTCGTCCGCGAGGCGTCCAGCGGCTCCGACGGCGTTGATGTCCGGGGCGGGACCATCCCCGCCCGCCGGGGGCACACGCTCCCGATGAAGTTCGACGCCTCGGTCCGGGTGTGCAACGGGGAGGCGATCGCCGCCTGCGACGGCCGGCTCGTCGCCAAGATCGATCGCCTCGCCGTCGAGCGCACGCTCGAGGTCGACGGCGATGTCGACTACCACACGGGCAACATCGATTTCCCCGGCCCCGTCGTCGTCCACGGGGGCGTCAAGGACCACTTCGTCGTCCGATCCACCGCCTCGATCTCCATCGGCAAACTCGTCGAGGGCGCGATCATCAACGCCATGGGCGATGTCACGCTCACCCAGGGCATGGCCGCCCGAGACCTCGGACGCGTCGCGATCGCCGGCAACCTCACCGCGGGCTACCTCGACGGCGTCATCGGCGAGGTCGCCGGCGACCTCCGCGCCGCCCACGAGATCAAGGCCTGCCACCTCGCCGTCGGCCGCGCCCTCATCGCGCCCTCCGCGGCGCTGTTCGGGGGGCTGATCGAGACCAAGAAGCCCGCGGAGATCGGCGTCCTCGGCGCCCCGGGCGGGGTCGAGACCGAGCTGACCATCGGGAAGGTGCAGGAACTCGAAGCGATCGCCCGCCGCGCCCTCAACCTGCGCCAGATCCTCAAGAACGAACGCGACCGCGCCGCCTCCGAACTCCACGCGCTCAACCACCAGATCGCCCGGCTCACCGCCACCCAGGCCGAGCGGCTCACCGAGCTCCAGTTCACCTCGACCCGGGCCGACGAGCACGAGGCCCGGCTCGACGAGGCCACCGCCCGCCTGCTCGACGCCGCCGAGGCCTGGGCCGTGCCCCGCCTTGTCGTGCAGCGGGCCGTCTACAAGGGCGCCCGTGTCACACTCAGGGCCGCGGTGCTGACCTTCAAGGACATGGTCCAGGGCCCCCTGACCATCGAACTCGACCCCGCCGGCGAGCCCGTCTGCTGGATCCGCGGCGCGGCGGAGCCCGTGCCCGCCCATACCATCGCCATTGTGCGGCGTCTCGACACCGACGACGACCCGATCCAGATGCTCCGGAGCGGCACGCCGCGGGCCCACCGCGACGCCGCCTGACCGCGGCCCACCGGACTCGTGGGAACCTCCCAACCCGCCAGGCGGTACAGTGCCGACGGGCCGATGCCGCGCACAGGCGTCGCCACGACTCCGCAGGAGCACGACCATGACGCGAACACGCGGACCGCGGAGGTTGCCGAGCCCGGCGGGGTGCGCCGCCGCCGGTGTCCTGTTCGCGGCGGCCGTCGCGTCCGGCGAACCCCCGGCACCCGCCCCGTTCCCCCCACCCCCCGACCCAGTGGATCCGGCGGGGGTGCCCTCGGTCCTGGATCAGCTCCGCCGCGAGGAGGCCGGGCTTGTCGAGGCCCGCGTCCTGCTCCGGACGGGCCGCGAGCTCGTCGGGCTCCTGGTTTCCAAAGAGGGGCGGACGGCGACCCTCCGCGTCCGCGGCGATGACCTCCCGATCGACCTCGCCGACGCGGTCGAGTTCGAGGAACTCGGGCCCGTCCTCGAGAACTTTGACGCCATGCGGGCCGCCATCGCGGACGAGGACATCCCCGCCCGGCTCCACCTGGTCCGCTGGCTCCGCGACCGGGGCGCCTACCTCGCCGCCGAGGCGGAGGCCGAACGCATCCTCCGCCTCGAACCGTTCAACACCGAGGCGGGCCAGGTCCGGGCGTGGCTGAGCGAGCAGATCCGCCTCCGCGTCAACTCGATCGCCCGGGACGAGGCGGGCCTCCCCGATCCGCACAGCCCGGCCCCGCGCCGGAAGATCGATGACTTCCCCGTGCTTACCCCGGAGGAGATCAACCTCATGCGCGTCTACGAGGTCAGCTTCGCCGACCCGCCGCGCATGCTCATTCCCCGGCCCACCGTCGAGAGCCTGATCACCCTCTACGCCGATCACGAGCTCATGCCCCGCACGCAGGAGGGGCGCGAGGCGCTCCTGCGTCGCGACCCGCTCACCGTCCTCGACCTGATGTTCCGCGTGCAGGCCAGGCCCCTCTACGGCGAGGTCCGCGTGCTCGAGGACCCCGCCTCCCTCGGCATGTTTCGCGAAGAGGTCCACCGCACCTGGCTCGTCGGGTCCAACGCCTCGTGCGCCTCCTCCGCCTGCCACGGCGGGGAGGAAGCGGGCCGGCTCTACCTCAACAACCACCGCACCAACCAGGACGCCACCGTCTACACCAACTTCTTCATCATCGACCGCTTCCGCCTCGCCTCCGGCGCCCCCCTGATCAACTACGAGGAGCCCGCCGAATCCCCCCTCCTCCAGATGGCGCTCCCAAGAGAAAAATCCCGGCTCCCCCACCCCGAGGTCGGGCGCACCGAGGGCCGGCGCGGCTGGCGCCCCTACTTCAGGGACGAGGACGATTTCCGATTCAAGCGGGCCGTCGACTGGATCAAGTCCATGTACCGCCCAAGGCCCGACTACCCCATCGACTATGTCCCCCCCGTCCCGGAGGGCGTTCTGCGGATGGAAGGGCAGGACGAACCCCCGGAGCGATGACCCCTCCGGCCCACCGGTCTGCTATCGTTGTGGCCCGGGCCGGGCGCTGTCTCTGAAGGACCCCCGGCCCAACCAGGCCAACTCCCCACGCGCGGACCCTCACCCCCGGAGCCCGACACCGATGCCGCGGAGACCGCACCTTCTCGCCATGTTCGCCGGCACGACCGCTCTGCTCGGCGCCGCGCTGCCCGGCTGCACCGACCGGGGCGCCGAGGCCGACGCCGTCACCGAGGCCGCCCGGAAGCTCGCCACGGTCGGTGCCGCGGGCCTGGCCGAGGGCGCGGGCTACGCCGCCGTCTCGCGCCAGCTGAGCGGGCTCGACACCGGCGAGGGCATGCCCGCCTCGGTGGGCGCGGGCCTGCTCGCCCAGAGCCAGCAGGGCGAGGGCTCGCTCTCGGCCGGCGACGCCATGCTCGCCGAGCGGTCGCTCTTCGATGAACTCGCCGCGGCCCGCGACCTGGCCCGCCGCTGGAGCACGCTGGGCACGACCGCCGAGGCGCTGGTCGCCTACGACCCCACCCAGGACCTCAACCGGATCGCGTCCGAGGCCCAGGCCCTCGCCCGCGAGGCCGACGCCCGCCGGGCCGACCACGCCGAGCTCGCCGAGCGGATCGACGCGCTCGACGCACGCATCGCCGCCCTCCAGGCCGAGTCGAACCAGAGCCGCACCCAGGCCGCCGAACTCCGCCTCGCCGCCGCGGCGATGACCGCCGTCCGCGCCGCCGAGCAGGCCGAGCGGATCCGCGGGATCTCTCGCAAGGCCGACGCGCTGGACATGGAGTCCAATCGCCTCAGGGGCCAGGCCGAGACGCTGCGTCCCAGGCTCGCCGAGCTGCAGGGTGAGATCGACAAGCTCGTCGAGCAGCGCGCCCTGAAGATCGAATTCGGCGAGCAGCTCCGCGCGAGCGTGCAAGCCCGCGCCGAGGAGAGCGTCCGGGCCCGGGCCGAGGCCGCCGAGGTCGCCGCGCGCATCGACGCCGTCGTGAAGGACATCGCCGAGCAGCGCGAGGCCCGGGTCATCCCCGCCTCCGACGCCGCCATCGAGGCCTTCGAGAAGGCGAGCCGGTCGAGCGACAAGGCCGGCAAGATCCAGCGGGTGCCCGGCAGCCTGTCGAAGTCCTCCGCCCAGCGGCGCCTCGCCGAGGCGTTGCAGTCGCGGGGTGAGGGCCACGCCCGGTTCGCGGCGTTGCTGGAAGAACTCGCCTCCGCCTCCCCCTCGCTCCCCGGGGCGAGCGGCTTCTCCGACCTCGCCGACACCGAACGGGCCCGTGAGGCGGAGTTCAACGAGCGCGCCGCCGAGGCCTACAGCCAGGCCGCCGGCGCCCTCCGCAACGCCGGCGCCCGCGGGCCCGACGCCGCGGGCATCGCCGCCGCGGCCGACGCCCTCGAGGCCCTCGCCTTCGCCCTCCGCGGGGAGGAGCCCCCCGCCGACGCCCCGCCCCCGGATTCGGCGGATCGCGACGACGAGGCCGCCGACGAAGACGAGTAAAATTCGAACAAATCCCACGGTCGAATTGTGGATTTTTTGGACCAGAATTCTTCCCCTGCGCCGGCACACCAGGAAGAATTCGCCATGACCGCCACTTCACCCAACGCGCCGGAGACCGCCGTGAACGACACCACCGTGCCCGGGGAGCCCGTCCTTCCCGAGGTCGAGGTCAACACTGTCCGACCGACCGACCCCGTCATCGGCAAGGTCGTCGCCTCCGAACTGTGCACCCTCGGCAAGCGGAAGTCGGCCGCGTTCATCCGGCATGTCGCGGTCGATGTCTCCGGCACCGCGCTCGCGGGCAAGTTCCGGGCCGGGCAGTCGTTCGGCGTGCTCCCCCCGGGCACCGACGAGAAGGGAAAGCCCCACAAACTCCGCCTCTACTCGATCTCCGCCCCCACCCGCGGCGAGGACGGCCAGGGCTGCGTCCTCTCCACCAGCGTCAAGCGCGTGCTCGACGAGCACTGGGAGGACCACCGCCTCTTCACCGGCGTGTGCAGCAACTACCTCGCGAACGCCCAGGTCGGCGATGAGATCCGCGTCACGGGCCCCTCGGGCAAGCGGTTCATCATCCCCGCCGAGCCCGCCAAACACGACTATGTCTTTTTCGCCACCGGCACCGGCATCGCCCCGTTCAGGGCGATGGCCCTCGACCTGCTCGAGGGCGGGCACGACTGCCGCGTCACCCTCGTCATGGGCTCGCCCTACCGCACCGACCTCATCTACGACGATCTCTTCCGAGACCTCGCCGAGAAGCACCCGAACTTCCGCTACATCACCGCCATCAGCCGCGAGCGCCAGGACGACCTCGACAAGAAGCTCTATGTCCAGGACCGCATCCTCCACGATCCCCTCGGCACCGGGCCCGGCTCGCTCACCGAGCAGTTGGCGTCTGAACGGGCCCTGATCTATGTCTGCGGCCTCGCTGGCATGGAGATCGGGATCTTCCAAGGCCTGTTCAGGTCGCTCGGCCCGGTGGCCGCGTCGCAGTACATCCGCGTCGACGACGCCGTCGCCGGGGATCCGAAGGCCTGGAACAAGCGGATGATCAACCGGGAGATCCGCACCACCCGCCGGGTCTTCCTCGAGGTCTACTGACCCCGCCAGGCCCGGGGCCCCGCCCCCCCTCTGGTTGACGCGGGCGGCGGCCCCTGATAGGTTTCGGTCCCACCGGACCATACGGGACCCGCGACCCCGGCAAGGCCGGGATCACCCGGTCGGGCGCCACCGAAAGGACGACCGTGGGGCCGAGGTTTCCCAGGATGATGACGCCCTTCCAACGCTCCCGCCCGCCCCGCGTCGGCGTGCTGCGCGTCGCCCTCGCCGCCGCGATGCTCTTCTGCCTCCCCGCGGCCGCCCAGATCGTCCGGGTGCCCGTGGAGGTCGCCCAGAGCGTCACGCTCTCGCCGGATCAGGAAGCGCTGGTCGACCAGTTCGTCGACTCCCTCCGGGGCGACCTCTTCGGCGAAGACAAGGCCGCGTCGTCGCGCGCCGTCGGTGAACTGCTCGACCCGCTCCGCGACGACCGCGTCTCCGTCGCCTTCCGCCAGGCCCTCGCCTCCCGACTGATCGGAGACATCGAGGCCGCCCTCAATCACGCCCAGCCCCTCCTCGAGGACGGCACGCTCAACGCCACCCCCTATGTCGCCCTCCGCATCGCGGGCGATCTCGCGACCGACCGCACGCTCGCCGTCATCGTGCAGAACCTTGAACACGAAGACCCGGGAATCCGGTTCTTCGCCATCCACTGCACCGAGGCCGTCTTCTTCGCCGTCCGCACGGCCGCCCCGGCGGTCTCCGACCGGGCCCTGTTCGCCGACCTCGGCCAGGGCCGCGCCGAGGGGCTCGCCCCGAGACTCGGGGAGTTGCTCGTGACCGAGCCCTCGCCCCGGCACGCCGCGGCGATCGTCCGCTCTCTCGCCGAGGCCGCCTCGGTCCGCCCGGATCAGATCGGCGGGCTCTCGGTCAACGCGGTTCGGCAGATCGCCGAGCAGACCTCCCGGCGTATCCGCCGCCTCGCCGACGGGGCGCCCACGGAGGAAGAACGACTCGTCTGGCTCACCGCCGCCCAGGCCGTCCAGCGCGCCGTCGCCCAGGGCTCCCAGCTCGGCGTCGACGCCCCCCTCGGCGCCGTGCGGCTCGCCGGGCACCTCGCCGCCGCGATCTACCGCGATGTCGAGGCCGGCCGGGCCACCCCCGCCGCCGACCGCAGCGCCGACGGCAACGCCGAGATCGAGAAGCAGACGCTCGCCCTCGCCCAGAACCTCCTCCTCTTCGGCGAGCAGCGCCACGCCGAGGCGACCGGGCGCCGCCGCAACCAGGCCCTCGAGACCGCCGCCGGCGGGCTTCTCGACGCCTTCGTCGGCCAGGGCGACCGCAATTTCCGCCAGTCCGCCCTCGCGCTCATCTCCACCAACGGGCTCCTGACCGACGCCCCCTACGGATTCGCCGACGACGAGTTCATCCGCTGAGCCGCGCCCGCCGGGGCCCGCGAGCGGGTGGTATCGTCTCGCCATGGCACGGGCCGCTCTGGTCATCCTCGCGCTCGCCGCGCTCGTCGTCCTGCTGAGCCTGCGATCGGGCGAGCCCCCGGCGGATTTCACCTTCTACAACGGGAACGATGTCACCACGCTCGACCCCCAGCGCGTCAGCTGGCTCCCCGACATGCGCGTCGCCCGACTCGTTTTCGAGCCCCTCGTCCAGAACGACATGCTCAGCCCCGACGCCGCCATCGTCCCCGCGGCCGCCGAGCGCTGGGAGGTCTCACCCGACGGGCTCCGATACACCTTCCACCTGCGCGGCGACGCCCGCTGGTCCAACGGCTCGCCGGTCACCGCGCACCATTTCATCTACGCCTGGCGCCGAGGCATGCTCCCCGACCTCGCCTCCGACTACGCCGCCATGTTCCGCTTCGTCCGCGGCGCCGACGAATTCGCCGAGTGGCGCACCGAGCAACTCGCCCTGATGGAGCGCGGCCAGAGCCCCTTCCCCGACGGCGACACGCTCTGGGCCGCCACGCTCGATCGCTTCGACCGCACCGTCGGCCTGCGGGCCGAGGGCGACCGCACGCTCGTCGTCGAGCTCCGCGAACGCGTGCCCTTCTTCCTTGACCTGTGCGCCTTCGATCCGTTCAGCCCCGTCTACCCCCCGCTCGTCGATCAGTTCGAACGCCCCGACCCCAAGACCGGAAGGCTCCTCCGCCGCCCGGGCTGGACCCGACCGCCCCACCTCATCTCCAACGGCCCGTTCACCCTCTCGGCGTGGCGCTTCAAGCGGGCGATGCGCCTTGAGCAGAACCCCCACTACTGGAACCGGGCCGCCCTCAACATCCGCTCGATCTCGATCCCCTCCATCGGCGACCCCACCGCCGCGGTCCTCGCCTTCCGAACGGGCGCCGTCGACATGCTCGCCGAGGTCTACGCCCCATACCGGGGCGAGATCGTCGAGGCCAAGCTGTCCTTCCGCGCCGAGCACGACAACCAGGCCCGCGCCCTCGCGGACCTGGGCCTCGACCAGTTCGAGATCGACCGCCGCCTCCCCCCCGACCCGCGCCGAGACGCCCACATCGTCCCCGCCTTCGGCACCTATTTCTGGAACTTCAACTGCTCGCCGACCCTGCCCGACGGCCGGCCCAACCCGTTCGCCGACGCCCGCGTCCGCCGCGCCTTCGCCCTCGTGGTCGACAAACGCTCCATCGCCGACCTGGTCCGCCGCCTCGGCGAACGCACCGCCGGCGCCCTCGTGCCCCCCGGGTCGATCGCGGGCTACACCCCGCCGGCGGGCCTGCCCAACATCGGCGACGCGTTGACCGACGAAGAACGCGACGACATCGTCGGCACCGCCCGCGCCCTCCTCGCCGAGGCGGGCTACCCAAACCCCGCCTCCGACTTCCCCATCACCGTCGAACTGCTCTTCAACAAGGACTCGGGCCACGACCTCATCGCCCAGGTCCTCGCCTCAAACTGGCGTCGGCACCTCGGCGTGCCCGTCTCCCTCAGGCAGACCGAGCTCAAGATCTACCGCGAGCAACTCAAGGAGCACCGCTTCATCACCAGCCGCGGGAGCTGGTTCGGCGACTTCGCCGACCCCACCACCTTCCTCGACATCAACCGCACCGGCGACGGCAACAACGACCGCAACTTCTCCAGCCCGCGATTCGACGCCCTGCTCGACAGCGCCCGCGCCGAACCCGACCCGCAACGCAGGCTCGGCATCCTCGCCGAGGCCGAACGCGTCATCGTCGAGGAGGAACTCCCCGTCCTCCCGATTCTCCACTATGTCTCGCTCTACATGTTCGACCCCGCCCGCGTCACCGGCGTCTCCTCACACCCCCGAACCAAGCAGACGCTGCACCTCGTCGACATCCTGGGCGACGGCCTCGGCGCCGACGCGCCGATCACCATGAAGAACGAGCGGAGCGTCGCACCGTGACCCGCCTCATCGCCCGACGCCTCCTGCAACTGCCCCTCATCCTCCTCGTGATCTACACGATCACCCTCACCCTCGCGTGGGCCATCCCGGGCAACCCCCTCGAGAACCCCGAGGGCAGGCGCCCCTCCCCCGAGATCGCCGAGCAGATGCTCCGCCAGTACGACCTCGACTCCTACCCGCGCTTCTATGTCTCCTACCTCGACCGCGTCACCGGCCTGCGGTGGGTCCGCGACACGCTCTCGGGCGACGCCGCCGCCCAGGCCGCCCGCGCCCGCGACGCCGGGCTCCAGCCCCCCACAAGGCCCTTCTTCGATTTCGGGCCCAGCCTCCAGTACGACGACTGGACCGTCAGCGAGATCATCGCCGGATCGCTCCCCGTCTCCGTCACCCTCGGCGCCGCGGCCATCCTCGTCGCCCTCCTGATCGGCCTGAGCGCGGGCATCATCGGCGCGATCCGGCCCAACTCCCCCGCCGACCTCGCGACCCTCGCCCTCGCCCTCATCGGCATCAGCCTGCCCTCGTTCGTCGTCGGCACCCTCCTCCTGCTCCTCTTCGCCGTCGCGATCCCCCTCTTCCCCGTCGCCGAGTGGGGCTCGCCCCGGGCGATCGTCCTCCCCGCGCTCACCCTGAGCCTCCCGTTCGCGGCCTACATCGCCCGCCTCACCCGGTTCGGCATGATCGAGGCGCTCTCGAGCGACTATGTCCGCACCGCCCGCGCCAAGGGCGCGAGCGAGACGCGCGTCCTCGTCCGCCACGCCCTGCCCAACGCCTTCCTGCCCGTGCTCAGCTACCTGGGCCCCGCGACCGCCTACGCGATGACCGGCTCGTTCGTCGTCGAGAAGGTCTTCAACATCCCGGGGATGGGGCAGCACTTCGTCGCCGCCGTCCAGAACAAGGACCTCTTCCTCATCATCGGCGTCGTCCTCGTCTTCGCCGGCATGCTCGTGCTGTTCAACCTCGCGGTCGATGTCCTCTACCGCGTCGTCGACCCCAGGATCTCCTGACCCGACCGCGCGGCCTCGCACGCCGCGCTCGAGGGCCCGCGGAGCACCCAGTACAGCGGGACGAACAGCCCCAGCGAGGCGTACACGAACCCCGCCGAGACCACCGCGGCCCCCCCGCGGAAGACCAGCGCCAGCACCACCGACGCGACCCCGACCCCCGCGTACACGAGCGACGAGCCCATCTCGCAACGCGTCACCTTCCGCTCGTGAGCCGTCAGGCCCAGGCGGTCGGCCCGACGCAGCGCGTGCGCATGCAGCGCGACGAAGACCGACTGGAGCAGCACGAACCCGGCGCTCATCGCCAGGAACATCGCCGACAGGTCGTGCACCGTCCCACCGGAGAGCCCCCCCGCGGGGCGCAGCACCGGGATGTAGTGCCCGAACGCCATCGTCGCGAGGAACTTCAGCGGGTAGACATACACCAGCATCACCGCGATGAACGCCAGGCTCAGCACCGTCGTCGGGCCGTCGTCGAGCCCGTACCGCCGGCTGAACACCACATGCGCGTGCCAGAACAGCACCAGCATCGCCAGGCTGAACACGAACGCCGGGATCCCCCGGAACAAGTCGAACATCTCGGAGAACGAGCCGGGGATCTGGTCCGGCGACAGCGCCAGCATCGTCACGCTGAACGCGAACGCCGCGTCCACGAAGGTCTCCAGACGCGTCATCTCCAGCCCGCGCAGCCGGAACCCCAGGCCGTCGTACACACCCTCAGGCCTGGTCAGCCCCCGGAGCATCGCAGCCGCCCGCTCAGCCCGCCGGCTCGAAGGTCGCCCCGCGCAGCACATCGAACGACACGAACTGCCCGGGCTCGAAATCGCTCGCCCGCTGGCGGTGGTCCGTCAGCCGGCACACGATCGGCATCCCCGCGTCCACCGTCAACGCGTTCCGCGAGGTGTCCGTCTCGATCACGCGGCCCTGTACCCGCCGGGGCCTCCCCAGCACCGGCTCGACATACTTGCCGCCCGTCTTCACGACATCCACCCGCTTCGCCTCCGCCCGGATCACGCCCTGCACCCGCTTGCCGGGCTCCGAGGCGATCTCCCCCGTCGGGAGCAGGTGCAGCCGGTAGTTCGTGTTATAGAAACTCAGCACGACAAACGCGGGATTCGTCGCCGTCTGCTCGTGAACCTCTTCCAGCACGCCGCGGGCCAGGCCCGGGTCGATCTTCGTTGTCGGGGCGGGGTGCAGCATGGCCTGAGGATAGCGCCGCCGCGCTCAGACCGTCTCCGTCGCCACCAGGGCCGCCAGCCGCGCCGGGTCCGCCCGCCTCGGCCTCGCCCCCATCCCCAGAAAATTCGCCAAGAGCCGCGGGCCCTCGACGGTCATGAACGACTCGGGGTGGAACTGCACGCCCTCCACGGGCTGCCTGGGGCTCCCGTCGCCCCACAGAGGCTCGCCCCACACCCGCCGCAGCCCCATGATGACCCGGGCCCCGTCCGCCTCGCGGCACCACGCCGAGACCTCCCACCCGTCCGAACCGGGGCCGGGCGGCGCGGGCCAGGCCCGTTCCGGGACCACCAGGCTGTGGTACCGCGTCGCCACGAACGGCGTGGGCACGCCCGCGAACAGCCCACGCCCGTCGTGCTCGACCTCGCTCGTCTTGCCGTGCATCAGCACGCCGTGCCGCTCCACCGGCAGCCCGCTCATGTCCGCCATGCACTGGTGCCCCAGGCAGACCCCCAGCACCGGCACCCGCCCGGCGAACCGCTCGATGATCGCCGCCGACACGCCCGCCTCACGGGGCGTGCACGGGCCCGGGGAAATCACCACATGGCTCGGCCCGCGACCCCCGTCCAGGCCCGCCGCCCCGTCGGGCGTGATCCGGTCGTTGCGCACCACCAGCAGGTCCCGATCCAGCACGATCGTGGGGTCGAGTTCCCCGAGCCGCTGCACCAGGTTCCAGGTGAACGAGTCGTAATTATCGATGAGCAGGATCACGGGCCGAGTGTAGGAGCCGGGCCCAAGCCCTCACGCCGCAATGCCCTTGCCCATCGTCCCCGCGATCCCGTCCCGCGTCACATAGAACAGCTCACGCGAGATCGGGTACGGCATCCGGCTGAAGTCGTCGTCCACCCGCGCCCGCAGCCGCCCCACGAACTCCTCCGGGCCCAGGCTCATCGCCACGAACATGTCCCGGGCCGGCGTCGCCACATAGAAATCGCCGCCCAGCTTCGGACCAAGCCGCGTGTACAGGTCCCCCAGCAGCAGCCGCGCCGCGTCGTACCCGTCCTGCTCCGCGACGATCACCGCCTTGCCCCCCTCGCGGCTCTCGATCACCTGGAACTCGGGCTCCGGGCCGTACGCCTCGAGGTTCGCCCGCGCCGCCCGGTCCAGTTCGTCGTGGTCCACACCCCACCGCATCATCTGTTCGGTGGTGATGCTCACCGTCATCTGCGGCAGGTCCGTCACGAACACGATCACCGTGTTGTTCACGAACGGCACATGGGCCACCAGCTCCCGGCTCAGATGCTCGAAGATGCTCTCCGGCTGGATCCGGGGCATCACCCGGGGACGGACGAAGTCGAATGGCATCTCCGAGACCTCGAACCCCTCCCCCGTGAACAACTGATCGAGGAAGTGCTCGACGATCTCCTGCCCCCGCCCCGGCTCGTTCGACACCATCCGGTACAGGTTGTCCAGGTCGAGCCGACGCCCGTTCACCAGGAGCTCACGCGGGCCCACCTTCGCGATCGCGTACTCGGGCTGCAACCGCCTGAGCAACAACGCCACCTGCTCGGCGAACGCCTCGGGCTCCATGGGCATCTGCGTCATTTCCGGACTCCTCCGCGCACCATCACCGCCCGCGGGGAAGACAAACCCCGCCCCGGCCGCGTGATCCCCTGTGAACTCGGCGCTGGGCCGACCAAGAACTGGCCGACCTCATCGTCAACCCCATACGCACAGCGAAGCGAGGTGTTTCCCTTCGCCGCCCCGCGAACCGCCCCCCCCCGCACAGCCCGCACCGGCGCGCCAGCCCGCGACCCGCCCCACGCTCTCGGACCCGCCCCGGCCTCCCCCGGGGTCCGCATTTAAAAACGCCCCCCACATGACCGGGGCCCACCCCCCCCAGAATGTTTAGGCAAGAAAAGCGGAAACCCGGTGGGCCGGAGGATACGGTCCCCCCCTCAACACTCGGCTGGGGCCGAGGGGCAGCTCCGGAGAACACCGCGTGACCGAACAAGAGATCGAAGCGAAAGTGATCGACATCGTCGCCGAGCAGTTGGGCGCCGAGAAGTCCAAGATCACCCGCGAGACCAGCTTCGTGGACGACCTCAACGCCGACAGCCTCGACACCGTCGAGCTCGTCATGGAGTTCGAGGACGAGTTCGAGACCTCCATCCCCGACGACCAGGCCGAGAAGATCAAGACCGTCGGGGAGGCCATCAACTTCATCAAGCAGGCCCACGGGCTCGACTGAGCCACTCCCCACGCGATGGACCACCCCAGCCACGACGCCCGGGGGGCCGCGCAGGCCCCGCAGAGGCCCCAGGCACGCCGTGTCGTCGTGACCGGGCTGGGGGCCCTCACCTGCCTCGGCAAGTCCGCCCCCGAAACATGGGAGGCCATGCGCGAGGGCCGGTCCGGCATCAGCCAGTTCGGCCGCGAGCCATTCGCCCCCTACGGCGAGGACTGGGCCGTCCGCATCGCCGGGCAGATCAAGGACCTGGACATCTCGGGCTTCGTCGCCCCCAAGGACGCGAAGAAGCTCGACCGTTCCACGGTTCTCGGGCTCGGCGCCGCCCACGAGGCCGTCGCCCACGCCGGGATCGACTTCGCACGCGAAGACCCGGAGCGGTGCGGCGTGGTTATCGGGTCCGGCATCGGGGGCATCGAGACCATCGAGACCGGGCTCAACGCCCTCACAAACAAGGGCCCCACCCGCGTCAGCCCCTTCACCGTTCCCCGCCTCATGGTCAACGCCACCGCGGGGAATGTCTCCATCCGGTACGGGCTCCAGGGCCCCGCCTCCGCCCACGCCACCGCCTGCGCCTCCGCCGGGCACGCCTTCGGCGACGCCATGGGCTACATCCGCCGCGGCGACTGCGATGTCATGCTTGTCGGCGGTGTCGAGGCCGCCATCACCCCCCTCTGCATCGCCGCCTTCTCCTCCATGAAGGCCCTCTCCACCCGCAACAACGAGCCCGAAAAGGCCAGCCGCCCCTTCGATCGGGGCCGCGACGGGTTCGTCATGGCCGAGGGCGCCGCGATCTTCGTCCTCGAAGAGCTCGAGCACGCCCGGGCCCGGGGCGCAACGATCTACGCCGAGATGGTCGGGTTCGGCAATTCCTGCGACGCCGGCCATATCACCGCCCCCGACCCCGAGGGCAACGGTGCCGCCCGGTCCATGAAGTGGGCCCTGCGGGACGCCGGGCTCACCCCGGATCAGGTGGACTACATCAATGCCCACGGCACATCCACCCCTTTGGGTGACGACGCCGAGGTCGCCGCCGTCCTCCGCGTCTTCGGCGGCCACGCCCGCCGCTCCTCGGGCGGACGCCTGCTCATGAGCTCCACCAAGTCCATGCACGGGCACGCCCTGGGCGCCTCCGGGGCGATCGAGATGATCGCCTGCCTCCACGCCGCCCGAGACGGGGTCATCCCCCCCACCATCAACCTTGACGACCCCGACCCCGCCTTCGACATCGACCTCGTCGCCCACGAGAGCCGCGAGCGGCCCGTCAAGGTCGTCATGAACAACACCTTCGGCTTCGGCGGGCACAACACCACCCTCATCCTCCGCCGCTTCGAGGGCTGACCCCTCCCCCGATCTCCCCGGCATCCGCTTTGCGATCCCTTCCTCGCGCTCAAGCCGTGCGCAGTTCCTGCCGATCCGCGCCGTGAGGATCCTCCGCCATGCCCAAGGCCCCGACCCACTTCCACCAACTCGAGGTCCCGATCATCGTCGAGCTCGGGCGACGCACCATGACCGTCCGCGAGGTGACCGGGCTCCTCCCGGGCTCCATCCTCGAACTGCCCAAGAACGCCGACGAGCCCCTCGAACTCCTCGTCAACAACCGGACCATCGCCCTCGGCGCGGCCGTCAAGGTCGGCGAGAACTTCGGCATCCGCCTGACCGTCGTCGGCAGCGAGGACCAGCGGGCCGCCGCCGCGACCGCCGAGTCGGCCGAGATGTCGGACACCGATCTTGAGGCCCTCGCGGCCCAGTTCCTCAGCGCCTGAGACGGATTCCGGGTCGTCCTTGGGGGTCGGTGCCGTGGTTCATCTCGAAGAGTGAACCACGAGAGGACGGCGTGGGCCGTCCCGATCCATCGTTACTCTTCGAGATGACGGCGGGCACCAAGCACAAAAGAAGAGACCGGGAATCCGGTCGAGCCCACGGGGCCGGGGGCGGGAAGGGCCCGACTCAGCGCTCGAGGTCGTACCCCTGCACGCCGCGCCTCCGCGCGCCGATTGATAAAAGTGAATGTCAGACCACAGATTGAACCCGAGGTCTAGGAAAGACCCCAGGCAAGTTGGCCGCGAGAAATGATGCGCTTTGCTTCGCGGCAATCACATGAAACTAATACCAAGCCGATAGTCGCGATCGGATTAATAATATCGATCTGCAATCAACACAAATCCACTATTTTCAGAAGAAGCAACTCGCTATGAAACGCTTCGAACTAGGGGCACCCCAGATTGAAGGCAGTGATGAATGCAACAGAGTCCGCGAGATCAAAGACATTGAAAGGGGCAGCCAAATCCGCCTGCCAATTCAGTGATACGAAATTCTGCGTCCAAAACGCAATGTCGGCAGCATCTGCGACACCAAACGGGGCCGCAAAATCTGCCGAGCAATTCCTGGACAGAGCAGCCTGCAGATCGCTCTCGTTAATGGCTGCATCAAAATCGAGATCCGCCGCGAGGGAATATTGCGAATCACCCAACTGGGTTCCGACCTTTGATCGCACTATGAGAGTATCCCGACCATCGAAACTGCCATCGCCCGAGACATCGCCAGTCTCTGACACACGGATCGTGTCTGAGAATGTCCGACTTTGGACCCGGCCGGAAGCTACCGCCGCAGCGGGAAGGGCCAAAACCCCAGAGATCGTTGTGAGCGATTGCCCGTCGATTACCGTGGTGTCTGTGTCCAGCGCTGGGTCGTTGTACATGCCCACACCCGAGTAGCTGCCATCCGAGTAGGCAACCAGCAATCCGGTAGAGGAGACTTCAGACAGAATGGAGTCGTCCGGATTCAGGTAGGCCGACTCGACGACAACAACCGTTGCCCCGAGTGGAACCGCTGCTGATCCACGCGGGACCGGCGAGCCAGTACAGTGTCTCTCGACGCAGGTCGGCGAACTTGGAAATCCCTGAAATAGGGTGAAATCAAGCGTCACATCAAACGAGATCTGTGAATAGTAGCCAATCGGACCACAATTCTCATCTTCCTCAAATACCCACTTTGCCTCACTATCCAACGCGGCAAGGCCGGCGCCTTGCCGAACAACAAATCCATTATACATACAGTTTTCTGAGTCCCGTACATCCCAGACATCTCCCCGCCCCTCCGTCATTGTTGTGCGAACTCCATACTGCGACCCTAGGCCAGAAATGTCGACGCTAAACTCTGCGAAGTCTAGCCCCGCAAGCGTTCCAAACACCCCGCAAGAAGCCTCCACATCGGCAATAGCCGCGTCGCCCGCATCGGCGTCGGAACAGAAATCTTGATCCTGATCGGAGGCTTCGTTGTCGCAGTACCCGAAAAGACCGTCCACTACAATTCCGAAATACTGGGCGATTCCACCACAAGCGGCCGGCGCAGTGATTAACTGGCATCCGTTCGGAACCAAATGAAAACTCACTTCAAGGTCGACTGTGAACCCAAACTCCTGCGAATCCCCGCAGCAGTCCGGAGTGTCGATTCTCGGCGAAACGATGACAGAACCGAACCCCACAAGTGCCGAACAAACCGCAAGCCCGGTCAGTGACATATCGGACCTCCTTTCGGAGGGAAGCATATGGAATGCTGCCGACGAGATCAATATCGCAGCGCTGCGGCCGTTGTGCCCAATCGAAATACGAACACTAACCGAGTTTGCGTCCACCGAGCGCCCAATCGTGGTCGCACCGGCTACGCTGCCCCTCCCATGGCACGAGATCTCCCCATCGGCAACGGAAGCCTCCTCGTCAACTTCGACTCGCTCTACCGCGTCCGGGATTTCTACTCCCCGTTCGTGGGGTCGCATAACCACACGACCGGGCATGTCCAGCGCTTCGGCGTCTGGGCCGACCACAAGTTCGCCTGGATCGTCGAGCCGGAATGGGAGCGGGAACTCCGCTATCGCCCCGACTCGCTCGTCACCGAGGTCCGCCTCCGCCACCCGGGGCTGGAACTCGAACTGGTCTGCAACGACACCGTCGACTTCCACGACCCGGTCTGCTTCCGGCGTGTGCGCGTCCGCGACCTCTCGGGCAAGGACCGGGATGTGCGCCTGTTCTACCACATCGACCTCTCGATCAACGGGTCCCCCGTGGGCGACACCGCCAACTACGACCCGCAGACCGCCGCGGTGGTGCTCTACAAGGAGGAGTCCTACTTCCTCTACAACGCCTGCGACGCGACCAAGTGCGGGATCGACCACTGGGCGATCGGGCACAAGAAGATCGGCGGCGCCGAGGGCACCTGGCGCGACGCCGAGGACGGCGTGCTGGGGCGGAACGCGATCAGCCAGGGCTCGATCGACGCGACCATCGGGCTCAACCTCGCGGTGCCCGCCTCGGGCGAGGCCGAGACGATCTCCTGGATGGCGTGCGGGGGCTCGTACAACGAGGTGCGCTCGCTCAACAAGCGGATCCTCGAGAAGGGCCCGCTGAAGATGATGGAGCGGACTGAGGCGTACTGGCGGCTCTGGTGCCGCAAGGAGCCCCTGGACACCTCGGCGCTGCCGGCGCCCATCCGGGAGATGTACTACCGCTCGCAGTTGATCATGCGCACGCAGATCGACAACGGGGGGGCGATCATCGCGGCGAACGACTCGGACATCGCCCAGTTCGGCGGGGACCACTACTCCTACTGCTGGATGCGCGACGGGGCGCTGGTGGCGCACGGGCTGGTGCTGACCGGGCAGTCCGAGCTGAGCCGGAGTTTCTTCCGCTACGCCGAGCGCTGCATCGGGGACGAGGGCTACTTCCTGCACAAGTACACCCCCGCGGGGGCGCTCGCCTCGTCGTGGCACCCCTGGACGATCAACGGGGAACGCGTCCTGCCCATCCAGCAGGACGAGACGGCCCTGGTCCTCTGGGCCCTGCGGCGGCACTTCGAGACCTACCGGGATGTCGAGTTCGTCAAGCCGCTGTATTCGAGGCTCATCGCCCGCCCGGCGGAGTGGATGGTGGGCTACCGCGACGAGAACGGGCTGCCCCGGCCCTCGTGGGACCTCTGGGAGGAACGCCGGGGCGTGCACACTTTCACCGTCGCGACGACGATCGGCGCCCTCGACGCCGCCGCCGATTTCGCCACCGACTTCGGAGAAATGGACCGCGCCAAGACCTTCCGGGACACCGCCCAACGCATGCGCACCGCCCTCCGCCGCCACTTCTGGAACGCCAAGGAGAAGCGCTTCGCCCGCATGGCGATCGTCGAGAAGGACGGGTCCTACCGCCTCGACATGACCCCCGACTCGGCCAACCACGCCATCTGGGCCTTCGGGGCCCTCCCCCCCAGCGACCCGGATGTCGAGAACGACATGGCGGGATTGCGCGAGCTGCTCCGCGTGCGCACGGAGGTGGGCGGGTACGCCCGCTACAAGCTCGACTACTACCACCAGGTCGAGGCCGAGGACATCGACAAGGTCCCGGGCAACCCCTGGGTGATCTGCACGCTCTGGCAGGGGTGGTACCTGATCGAGCACGCCAAGACCCTGGACGAGCTCAACGACGCCCTGGCCTATCTGCACTGGGTCGTGGACAAGGCCGAGGACAGCGGCGTGCTGGCCGAGCAGTTCCATCCATATACGGGCGCCCCGATCAGCGTGAGCCCGCTGACCTGGAGCCACTCGGCGTTCCTGGTGACCTGCGTGCGGTTCGTGGAGCGGCACGCGGAGCTGACGCGCCGGTAGGCCCCGAGCGGGCCCGGTCAGGCGTTCTTCTCGACGACCCGCCCCTTGCCCTTGGCGATGCGCCCGATGACATGGACGCGCTCGCCGAGCCTGGCCAGCCGCCGCGCGGTCGCCTCCGCGAAGGGCTCGCGGACGATGACGCAGTAGCCGATGCCCATGTTGAAGACGCGGCGCATCTCGGCCCGCTCGACGCCTCCCTTGTCTTCGAGGAAGCGGAATACGGGGGGAATGTCCCAGGCCTTGCAGTCGATGACCGCGTCCACCGCGGGGTGCAGGGCCCGGCAGAGGTTGCCCGCGAGCCCGCCCCCGGTGATGTGGGCCATGCCGGTGATGACCTTCTTGACCTTGTACGCCCGCTGCGCGCGCACGACGGGCTGGGCGTAGATCCGCGTCGGGGTGAGCAGGACCTCGCCCAGGGTCTTCTCCGGATCGAGTTCCTGGTAGACCTTGCCCAGGCCCAGCCGCGCGTCCTTGACGATGCGGCGCACCAGCGTGTACCCGTTCGAGTGAACGCCGTCGCTCTCGAGCCCGAGCACGACATCTCCCGGCTCGACGCGGGCCGAGTCCATCGCGCGGGCGAGCTCGACCACGCCCACCGCGAAGCCGGCGAGGTCGTAGTCGCCGGGCTTGTAGACATCGGGCAGTTCGGCCGTCTCGCCCCCGATGAGCGCACACCCCGCGATCTCGCACCCCCGGGCCACGCCCGCGACGAGGCGTTCGATCTGGGCGGGGTCGACCTTGTGGATGCCGATGTAGTCGAGGAAGAGCAGGGGCTCGGCGCCCTCGACGATGAGGTCGTTGACATTCATCGCGACGAGGTCGATGCCGACCGAATCGTGCATCCCGGTCTCGATCGCGAGGAGGACCTTGCTGCCCACCCCGTCGGTGCAGGCGACGAGCACGGGGTCCTTGTAGTTGCGGCGGAAGAGCTGCTCGTTGAAGTCGAGCCGGACGAGCCCGGCGAAGCCCCCGGGGCGGTCGATGACGCGGGGGCCCTGCGTCCGGCGGATGTGCCCCAGGATGCGGCGGACGGCCTCGTCGCCGGCGTCGATGTCGACGCCCGCGTCGGCGTAGGTCAGGGGCTTGGCGGGCTTGGCGCGGGTCTCTGGCACGGCGGGCGATAGCGTACGCCGCGGCTGAACCGCCCGCGCGCCGCGTGCTTTGGCGCGGCGCGACGCGGACAGGCGGGCCCGGTGCTGGTAGGATCGGTCGAGCCCGCCTACGCTCGGTTGTTCCGTCCATGCGGATGAACGGAAGAACCAATTCCCCCCGTTTCGCACGCGGCTGGAGGCCCGATGACCACCCACCTGTTCACCTCTGAATCCGTCTCGATGGGGCACCCGGACAAGATCTGCGACCAGATCTCCGACGCGATCCTGGACGCGATGATCGCCGAGGACCCCTATTCGCGGGTCGCGGTCGAGACGATGGTCGCGACGGGGCTGGTGGTGGTCGCGGGCGAGGTGACGACGCGGACCTATGTCGACATCCAGGACCTCGTGCGGGACACGATCCGCGAGATCGGGTACAACGACGCGCACATGCACTTCGCCGCCGAGTCGTGCGCGGTGCTGGTGGCGCTCAACAAGCAGTCTCCCGACATCGCACAGGGCGTCGACCGCGACGGGGCGGGCGACCAGGGGATGATGTTCGGCTTCGCGTGCCGCGAGACCGATGACCTCATGCCGCTGCCGATCCAGTTGAGCCACCGGCTCGTGGAGCGGCAGGCGTTCGTCCGCCGGGAGGAGGCGGTGCCCGGGCTGCGCCCCGACGCGAAGGCGCAGGTCACGGTCGAGTATGTCGACGGCAAGCCGCGGGGGATCGACACCGTCGTGCTCTCGACCCAGCACGGGCCGCAGTGGAACGAGCGGCAGAAGGACCTCAAGAAGGAGGTCATCGAGCACATCATCAAGCCGGTGCTCGGGGACCTGTGGAACCCGACCGTCACGGTGCATGTGAACCCGACCGGGCGGTTCGAGATCGGGGGCCCGCACGGCGACGCCGGGCTGACAGGGCGCAAGATCATCGTCGACACCTACGGCGGGCGCGGGCGGCACGGCGGCGGGGCCTTCAGCGGGAAGGACCCGACCAAGGTCGACCGCTCGGCGGCCTACATGGCGCGGTACATCGCCAAGAACATCGTCGCGGCCGAGCTGGCGCGCGAGTGCGAGGTGCAGCTCTCGTACGCGATCGGGGTGGCCGAGCCCACGAGCGTGTTCGTGAACTGCAACGGGACGGCGACGGCGGACGAGGCGAAGATCGAGCAGGCGGTGCGTGAGGTCTTCCCGCTGACGCCGCGGGGGATCATCGACACGCTGAAGCTGCGGAACGCGATCTACCGCCCGACGGCGCGGCACGGGCACTTCGGGCGCAAGCCGTTCAGCGAGGGGGGTCGGGAGTTCTTCACCTGGGAGAGGACGGACAAGGTGGAGGCGCTGCGTCGGGCGGTGTCGTGAGCTTGATCCGGGTTTGCCGTCGAATCGGGGGCGGCGCCACGACCCGCCCGCAGGGCGCGTCGTGCGTGTGTCTTGGGCGCCCGTCCCGCGCCGCGCGCCGCTGACGCGGCGGGTGGTGGCACCGACCGGTCGGCGGGGCTTGCCGAGCACCTTCCTGGCGCCACGGCCGGGTACCGCGGCCATCTTGGGCGTGTTGCGTGCCCTTGTGTGTCGTCGAGCCGCGACACTCATCAAGGCTCTGTCTCTTGTGCACGACCGGCACCGCCGTGGCCGGTGCCCGGGTCGGCCCGGGCGGTGTTTCGTTCGGGCTTGGTTTGTGCACTCCGCGTTCGGGTGGAACGCCCCGTGGGCGTGTTCGGGGTCGGTGCTTCCCTACCATTTTGTGTTGTACCAGGGTCGCCTCGGCGTGTTTGCACCGGGCGGCCCGGGTCGCAGAGAGGACGGGGCGTCATGCTGACCACCAAGACGAAGGCGGCGAATACATTCGAGATCGCGCAGGCGCAGTTCGACCGGGTCGCGGACATGCTCGACCTGGAGCAGGGGGCCCGTGAGCTCCTGCGGTCGCCCCTGCGGGAGTTCTCCTTCGCGATCCCGACCAAGATGGACGACGGCAGCGTTCGCGTCTTCCGCGGCTTCCGCGTGCAGCACAACGACGCGCGCGGCCCCTGCAAGGGCGGGCTGCGCTTCCACCCGATGGAGACGCTCGACACGGTGCGGGCCCTGGCGGTGTGGATGACCTGGAAGTGCGCGGTCGTCGACATCCCGCTGGGCGGCGGCAAGGGCGGGGTGATCTGCGACCCGCACGGGCTCAGCGCGGGCGAGCAGGAGCGGATCTGCCGCGGGTTCGTGCGGCAGATGGCCCGGCACATGGGGCCCGAGATCGATGTCCCCGCGCCCGATGTCATGACCTCGGCCCAGCACATGCTCTGGATGCTCGACGAGTTCGAGACGATCCACGGGCGGCGGGCGCCCGGGTTCATCACGGGCAAGCCCGTCGGCGTCGGGGGGTCGAAGGGGCGGACCGAGGCGACCGGGTTCGGCGTGATGTACACCGTCCGCGAGGCGATGGCGGACCTGGGCCTGGACATCGCCAAGACCAGCGCCTCGTTCCAGGGCTTCGGGAATGTCTCGCAGTACGCGGTCCGGGCGTACGCCCAGATGGGGGGCACGCCCGTGTGCGTCTCCTGCTGGGACCAGCGCGAGCAGACCACCTTCGCGTTCTATCGCAAGCAGGGCATCGACATCGACCAGTTGATGCCCATCACCGACCGCTTCGGCGGGATCGACCGGGCGGCGGCGGAGAAGATGGGCTACGAGGTGCTCCCGGGCGACGCCTGGCTGGACCGGGATGTGGACATCCTCGTGCCCGCGGCGCTCGAGGGGCAGATCACCGAGGACAATGTCCTGCGGATCAGCGACCGCGTCCGGCTTATCGCCGAGGGCGCCAACGGCCCGACGACGCCCGAGGCGGACCGCCTGATCCACGAGCGCGGGATCGCGTTGATCCCCGATGTGCTCGCCAACGCGGGCGGGGTGACCTGCTCGTACTTCGAGCAGGTGCAGGGCAACACCAACTACTACTGGGAGCGGGACGAGGTGCTCGGCAAGCTCGACTCGAAGATGACCTCCGCCTATCGCGCGGTCAGCGAACTGGTGCGGAGCCGGGGGCTGTATGCTCGCGACGCGGCGTACATGATCGCGATCGACCGGGTGGTGCGGGCGTGCCGCGACCGGGGATGGATCTGATCGGGCCGGCGGACTGGGGGGGCGGTGACGCGAGAGCCCGACGAACTCGAACGGATCATCGCCCCGCTGATCGAGCGCGCCAAGGAACTCGAGTGCCTCTACCGGATCGATGAACTGCTGGGCGACGGCTCGGCCCCCGAGGCCGAGGCGATGGCCCAGGTCGTGCGCACGATGCCGTCGGGCTGGCAGCATTCGAGGCTCTGCCAGGCCCGGGTCCGGGTCGGGAAGTCGGTGTACGAGACGCCCGGGTTCGAGCTGACGCCCTGGCTGCTCGAGGCCTCGATCGTGCCGGAGGACGAGCCCGCGGGGTCGGTGCAGGTCTGCTACCGCGAGGCGACGCCGCAGATGGACGAGGGCCCGTTCCTGAGCGAGGAGCGGCGTCTGATCGAGACGATCGCCAAGCGGATCGGGCTGTTCCTGCTGCAGCGTCGCCTCCGCGAGGCGCACGCGGGGATGGCGGGGGCGCTGCGGCGGGAGGGGGAGGCCAAGCCCGCGTGGCGGATCGTGCTCGACTTCCTGACCCACTCGGACATGGAGCTGCTGCACCGGATCAACCGGCGCATGATCAACCACCTGTGCTGGAAGGGGATCCCGGGCTCGTCTGACCTGCTCGTGTCGGTCGCGGGGATGGAGGCGCTGCACGGGCGGCTGGGCGACAACGCGCCGCTGCACCGCGGGGGCGAGCCGGCGACGCCCGAGCAGATCGACAAGACCTTCGAGGTCGCGAGGCGGCACCTGCCCGAGGCGGAGATCCTGCGTTGCATCCAGGGGTGGATCAACGAGGAGAAGTGCCTGTTCCTGGTGCAGACGCTCGAGAACCCCGAGAGCGGGCTGGCCGAGACGGGCGAGGCGCTTCGGCGTTTCCTGGTCTCGGGGCTGTCGGATCGGGAGCTCCAGCCCGCGGTGCAGCGCACGGTGCGCGTCGGGCTCATCCGCCGATACCTGCTCGACCAGCCCGAGTTCATCTCGCTGGCCAAGCCGCACATCGCCGTCGAGGACATGCCCGAGATCACGGACCGGCTGGTCTTCCCGGGCAACAGTCACGGGCGGGTCGGGGGCAAGGGCGCGGGGCTGTTTCTCGCGCACCGCGTGCTGCGGGGGCTGGAGGGCGATCGCGAGCTGTTCGCCAATCTGTGCGTGCCCAAGACCTGGTATGTCGTCTCGGACGGGATCCTGGCGTTCATCCACTACAACCGGCTCGAGGAGGTCTACAACCGCAAGTACATGGACCTCGAGCAGGTCCGCCGGGACTACCCCAACATCATCCAGGTCTTCAAGAACTCGGCCTTCCCGCCCGAGATGAGCAAGCAACTCGGGGCGGCGCTGGACGAGTTCGGCGATCAGCCGATCGTAGTCCGCTCGTCGAGCCTGCTGGAGGACCGGACCGGGGCCTCGTTCGCGGGCAAGTACAAGAGCCTGTTCCTCGCCAATCAGGGCACGAAGCGCGAGCGGCTTGCGGCGTTGCAGGACGCGATCGCGGAGATCTACGCCTCGGTGTTCGGGCCCGATCCGATCGAGTACCGGGCCGAGCGAGGGCTGCTCGACTTCAACGAGGAGATGGGCGTTCTGATCCAGGGCGTGGTGGGGCGGAGAGTCGGGCCCTGGTTCACGCCCCTGTTCAGCGGCGTGGCGTTCGGGAGCAACGAGTACCGCTGGTCGCCCCGGCTCCGGCGCGAGGACGGGCTGATCCGCCTCGTCCCGGGCCTGGGCACCCGCGCGGTGGACCGCATGAGCGATGACTACCCCGTGCTGCTCAGCCCGGGCCAGCCCACGCTTCGCGTCTCCACCGCCCCGGCGGACATCGAGCGGTACGCCCCGCGCCGGATGGATGTGATCGACCTCGAATCCAACTCCTTCGCCACCATCGAGGCCGAGCAGCTGCTGCGCCGATTCGGCTCCTCGCTTCCCGGGGCGCGCGACCTGATCTCGCTGACCGGCGAGGGCATCGCCCGCACGCCGACGGGGCTGGGGCCCGATTGGGAGAACGACCGGTTCGCGGTGACCTTCGAGGGCATGCTCTCGCGGACGCCGTTCATGAAGCAGATCAACCGGATGCTGACCGCGCTGCGCGAGGCGTTCGGGTACGAGGTGGACCTGGAGTTCGCAAGCGACGGGGAGAGCCTCTCGCTGGTGCAGTGCCGCCCGCAGAGCCGCTCGGGGGTCTCCACGCCCGCCGCGATCCCGCGCGAGATCCCGCGCGACAGGCTGCTGTTCGCGAGCGACCGGGACATCGCCAACGGGCTCGTCGAGGGGATCTCCCACATCGTGTATGTCGACCCCGCCGCGTACGACGCGCTGCCCGACCTGCGCCTGAAGCGCGAGGTGGCCCGCGTCGTCGGCCGCCTGAACGGGCTGCTGCCCCGCAAGCGGTTCATCCTGATGGGCCCGGGGCGCTGGGGAAGCCGGGGCGACATCAGCCTTGGCGTGCCCGTCACCTACTCGGAGATCAGCAACACGGCGATGCTGATCGAGATCGCCCGCGCCTCGGGCTCGTATGTCCCCGAACTCAGCTTTGGCACCCACTTCTTTCAGGACATGGTCGAGGCCGGCATCCGCTACCTCCCCCTTTACCCCGACGCCCCGGGGGGCATGCTCAACGAGGCCTACCTGCGCAACGCCGCGAACCGGCTGGAAGAACTTCTCCCCGCGGCGGCGTCCCTCGCGCCGGTGGTCCGTGTAATCCAGGTCGATCTGGCCTCGCCCGGGCTGAGCCTGAGCGTGATGATGAACGGTGAGATCGAGCGGGCCGTCGGCGTGCTCGTCGAGCCGCACGCCGCCGACGGAGCCGTCGGCTGGGGCGAGGGCGCGGCCGTGACGGACCATGCCCATTGGCGCTGGGAGATGGCGCACCGCATCGCCGAGGCGGTGGACCACGACCGGTTCGGCGTGCGCGGGGTCTACCTGGTGGGCGGCGTGCGTGACGGGCACGCGGGGCCCGCGACCGACCTCGACCTGGTGGTCCACGACTCGGGCGACCCGTCGAAGCGGGCCTCGCTCGAGACCTGGCTCGCCGGATGGGACCGCGCGCTCGCCGCGATCAACGAGATGCGGACCGGCCTGCTCGTCGACCGCCTGCTCGACATCCGGTACGCGAGCGACGAGGAGGTGCGCGCGGGCACCGGCGCGGCCACCCTGCTCGCCAGCCCCGACCGCGCGCTGGCGCTGCCGAGCCTCGGGGCCCCTCGGGATTAAAGCAAGCAACGCAAACTCGTCGCGTGTGCCACGGCCATCCTGGCCGTGAGAATCGGCTCACGGTGCTCGCACGGCCAAGGCCGTGCTCTGTAGAAAGGTCCGCGCCGGGTGCCACGACTCGCCGTCTTCGGCGCAGTCGTGCCGTCGCACGGGGTCCGGATCCCGTGTGGAACACTGCTGCGCCGAGGCGGCGAGCAGTGGCACCCGCCGACGCCCACAAGGTGCGTTCTGCAGAGCACCAGGATGGCCGCGGCACACACGCGACATCTTGACTCTGATTGCTCCAGCACGGCTTCTTCGCTGGATCCCCATTCGGACTTGTGATCGAGGAGCCGCGGGCGCGATCCCACCGCGCTTCGTCTCCCGATCACTCCATGGGCTTGCGCCCATGGCTCGCCCGAGTTTGCATAGATTCCCGCATCAGAACGAGAAGGTCGTCTCCAGCCATGCGCGGACGGTGTCCCGGAAGCGCCCCTGCCCGTCGAAATAGGCAACCTTCGCCAGCACGCTCCAGTTCCGGCTGATCGACTTGGTGAGCACGCCGTCGACCTCCCACCCGATGTCGTCCCCGCCCTCGGCGAACCAGAACTGGTGGAAGTAGGCCGCGCCCTTCACGCCCCACGGCAGGTCCGTCTTGGCGTAGACATAGAAGTCCTGCAGCCCCTCGGGCGGGGTCACGAGGAAGAGGTCGGCGTAGCCGTTGAAAGCGTGGTTGGTCCCCTCCGGGAATCGGAACCCGATGGCGCCGTCGTCGCTGCCGAGGTACTCGAACCCGGCCCCGAGCGTGCCGACATCCTTGACCGCCAGGGCGAGGTCGACCTCGAAATAGTCCGCGTCGTAGTCGACCGGGTTGTTCCCCGCGTCGGACTGGTGGGCGTAGGTCGCCTCGTAGATGATCGTGGTCGTCTTGTCCTCGTTGAGCGACACCGAGCCGGTGAGCCGCACGCCGAAGTTGTCGCTCGAATCGAGCGGTGATTGCTCGAAGTCGAACAGGTAGACGAAGGGGATGACGGTCAGCCAGTCGGCCGCCTTCCACGAGCCGCGGACGAGGTGCGAGTTCGCGTCCCAATTCACTCCCTCGTCGCTGAAGATCCGCTGGACATGCCAGAAGTAGGCGTAGGTCAGCGAGAACGGGCCCGACCCGAGATCGACGCGGGCCGCGTCGAAGGTCTGCTCGAACTGCCGCCACCCGACATTGCCCACGAACCGGGCGTTGTCGAGGATGATCCGCTGCCGCCCGACCTTCAGATCGAGCGACGCGTCGGTGTCGAACAGGCCCTTCGTGTGGTAACGGCCCCAGGCCTGGTTGATCTCCGTCCCGGTCGGGTCGGCGATGACGGTGCGGTCGGGGTCCCCGTGGTCGGTGCCGGGGACGAAGTAGAGGTCGGTGTCGATCGAGGCGACATTCTCCATCTCGACCATGCCGCTGAAGCCCTCCCACGACCGGGTCTCGTAGCCCAGCCGCAGCCGGTTGGTGAACGCGTACGAGGGCTTGCGGCCGTCGGTCTCGGCGAACTCGAAGCGGAGCCGGTCGTTGAGGTGCACCTTGCCGAGCAGGGCCTCGAAGAAGTTGGCTGGGGCCGCCTCGGGGTCGACGAGCCAGCCCGTGTTCTTGGGCAGTTCTCCGAACTTGAGCGCCTCCTTCGGGGCGGGCGTCTGGGCCGGCTCGGCGGGGGCGGCCTGCTGCGCCGAGGCGAGCGAGGCGGCGAGCCCGGCGTTGAGGAGGATCGCGAGCGTTCGTGCCGAGCCGATGCACTTCGAGGCGGTCATGGTTCGCTCCTGTCGTGTCTTCGTCGTGCCCTGTGGGTGCGCGGGGTGCAGGTCCGGGGCGGAGGGAGAGCCCGCGGCGCGCCGGGCGCGGCTCCCATCCGACCGGTCACGATGCCCGAGGTCAGCCGGCGTTGCCGGCGGGCTTGTCGGCCGATGGACCGGCGTCGACCGTCGGCGTCACGCCCTGGATCGGGTCGATCGGCATGTCGTCGATGCTCGGCGCCTCGGGGGCCCGCAGGCGGATCGCCAGCGACTGCGCCTGCCGGCTGTAGTCGATCGACTCGCCGAGGATGCGCGCCGCCTCCTGGTCGGCGTGGAACCCGCGGGAGTTCTCGCTGCTGATGTAGTCCAGCCGCCACATCGCCTTGCGTTGCAGGTCGTAGACCTCGGCGAGCTGCTCATCGCTCGCGCCCGAGGCCTTCGCCTCGAGGATCGCGTCGAGCATGTCGGTCATCGCCAACGCCGCGCGGTCCATCAGCGCCAGGGTGCGGGCCTGGATGGTCTCCACCCGCTCGCGGAGCTGGTCCTCGCTGACATTGTGGCACTGCTGGCAGGCGTTGTTGATGTTCTTCAGCGGGCTCTGCACATTGTGGCTCGAGAGCTTCATCGCCCCCTCGCGCTGGTAGGGCATGTGGCAGTCGGCGCAGGAGACCCCGCTCCTCGCGTGGATGCCCTGGCTCCACAGCTCGAACTCGGGGTGCTGCGCCTTGAACACCGGCGTGCCGGTCTCGCCGTGCTTGTAGTCGAAGAAGGGCGTGCCGTCCTCGAAGGTCATCTCCGCCCAGGTCTTCTCGAGATCCTCGACCTGCAGCCCGTTCTTCCACGGGAAGGTCAGGGTCGCCTTGTTCGCGCAGTAGTACTCGACATGGCACTGGGCGCAGGAGAACGAACGCATCTCCTGCCGCGTCGCCAGGGCGTTGGGGTCGTACCGCCGCGAGCGATCACCCTTGCGCCAGCTCTCGATGCTCGGGAACTGCGGCGCGGGCTCGTCGCTGGCGGCGAAGTCCGCGATCCCCTGCATGAACCCAGGACGCGTGATCCGCAGCGCCATCGTCTGCGGGTTGTGGCAGTCGATGCACGACACCGGGTGCGCCTCGCCCACCGAGGGGTGGCCCTCCGGCACGGGCTTGCCCGCGAACTCGCCCGTGAACCCGCCCGCGGGGGGCTGCTCGAACACCGGCTTGTTCTCCCCGGGCGTCCCGTCCGGGCACGCCAGCAGCATCGACATGACCTCCTGATAGGGCTTGCGGCTCAACTCCTCGAACCCGCGGATCACCGCCGGCATGTTGAAGTCCGCCGCCAGCGCCGCCTCGTCGGCCGGCTGCCCCATCGCCTCCAGCCCCACCTTGCGGTAGAGCACCGTGCCCGACGCGTGGCAGTGCAGGCAGGCGCCCGCCTGGGGCTTCTTGGTGATCCGCTCCGTCACGCCCTGGTCGTACAGCATGTACGCGTGCCCGCGCGCCTCGCGGTAGTCGATGCTGAACGCGTACCCCGCGTACAGCCGCTTCAGCCAGGGCTGCGTGTCCAGCTTGCTCTGCGGCATCGCGTTGCTGCCGC
This sequence comes from Phycisphaerales bacterium, assembly GCA_036732005.1. Lineage (GTDB taxonomy): Bacteria > Planctomycetota > Phycisphaerae > Phycisphaerales > UBA1924 > UBA1926. Next base: position 26,394 of record DAINDF010000006.1, on the reverse strand, counting down.
CGTAGAACTTGTCCCCCGCCGTCGCCTTCCACCCGTCGAACTGGTGCGGGAAGTTCAGCCCCCAGGGCTCGGGGTCGACGCTGATCTCCGTCGTGTCCGCCAGGCGGACGAACGGTGTCCGGGCCTCCTGCTTGTGCCCGAACATCGTGATCAGCACCCAGGTCACCACCAGCGTGCCCACGCAGGCCACGACGAACACCATCGCCAAAAGCGCCGCCCGCCCCGGCCTGGCCGCGCCGGCGAGGCCCGTGCCCCTCGTCCCGTTGTCCCTCTTGCTCAGCATGGCGTTCCCCGTTCTTGAGTTCAAGTGCCGCGGCGGGCCATCCCCTCACCGCTGCGAGTGCCCGACATTCGCGTGACACTGCACGCACGAGAGCATGTCCCCCCCGTGCTCGGTCGGGAGCATGTTCTCCACCGTCTCCGCGTGGCAGTGCAGGCACGCGGACTGCGCCACACGCGCGTTCCGCGGCTTGATCTGGATCGGCTCGTGGAAGTCGTTCGTCGTGAACGCGAGCGAATGGAAGAACCCGTTGTCCGCTTTCGTCACCCACTTGCCCAGCGGGTGGTGCGGCAGGTGACAGTCGTTGCAGGTCGCCACCGCGTGGTGGCTCGACTTCTGCCACGAATCGAACTGCGCCTGCATCACATGGCAGTTCGCGCACGCCGTCGGGTCGTTGGACAGGTACGCCGCCCCCTCCCCGTACCCGAAGGTGAACGCCCCCAGCCCCCCCAGCACCCCCAGCGAGAGGACCACCGCGATCGGCAGCAATCCAAGTCGCTTCGGGGCGGTGGACGCGGCGGGGCTGGCGTTCGTGGGTTTCATGGCGGCTCCCCGTTCCCGATCGGCTAACGGCCGACCCGGAATCCAAAGAAGTATATCAGACTCCTCTATAAAGAATACTTTGGGAGGGTCTTTTTCTGGTTTCGGCCGCAAATTACCCTGTTCAGGGGTCGGCGCGGCGGATCCCCACCGCCTTGAGAAGCCCCGGCTCGGCCCCCCGCACCAGGCTCGCCAGCGTCACGCCGTCGAGCGCCGCGAAGAACGCCTCGGTCGCGCCCTCAAGTACGGGCACCAGCCGGCACGCCGGGTAGAGCACGCAGCACCCACCCTCCCGGAGGCACTCCACAACGCCCCCGTCGGGCTCGAGCCGTCGGACCACCTCGCCCACCGAGAGCGTCGCCAGATCGGCCGCGAGCTCGACGCCCCCGCCGTGCCCGCGGGTCGTCGCGACCCAGCCCGAGCGCTGAAGATCCTGCACGACCTTGGCGAGGTGATTCTCCGAAACCCCCAGCCGCTCGGCGAGCAGCCCGACCGCCATACGCTCGCGCGCCGCCGCCAGCACGAGCAGGACCCGAAGTCCATAATCGGTGCGTTCAGCGAGTCGCATGGGCACCCCGCATCCCAAGCCCGGCCGACCGCCGAGCCCCACCGACATTATGGTATCTCAGAGTCTGAAAACAAGGCCGGGGCCGAATCGGCGTCAGGCGGCCCGCCGCGGGGGTGGCGGCGCCAAGGGCTGGTCGCCCGGACCGGGCTCGAAATCGGCCGCCGCCGGCCGGTGCTCGGGGCCGACGCGTGCGATCACCGCCGCGAGCACCTCCGCGAAGACGATGAAGGTCAGGATCCCGGCCCCGACGCCCGTGATCATCGGGATCGTCCCGAGCATCTCGCTGAGCCACACGATCGGCGTCAGCATGGCGACAACGCCAAGCACCCCGGTGATGAGCCAGGCGAGCAGCATGAACTTGATTCGTTCTTTCATGGTTCCTCCAGAACGGGCCCGCACGGGATCTGCCCGAGCGGGTCCCTCTCTCTTCACCGTGACGCGGGGTCACGGCTCATCCCAGGATCAGCCGGGCTTCTTCGGCGCGAACTCGCAGCCGTAGGGCGCGGTCCGGGTCGTTGCGATCTCCTTGCCGTCGACGAGCGCGTTGAGCACATCCTCGAGATAGGTCAGACGCTTCTCGCCCTCGGGCACCACGCCGCCCGGCGCGTTGTCGATCGCGCCGTGATAGCGGAGCACGCCCGCCGCGTCGATCACCGCGATCGTCGGGCTCCTGGTCACGCCGTAGGCCTTGGTCACCACGCCGGCGGCGTCGAGGAGCATGGGCCCCTTGATGCGCAGCTGCTCGCGTGCCAGCGCGGCCCCCTCGGGCCCGCCGAACTGCTCGCTCGGGGGGAGCGGGTTGAGGGCGAGCCACTTGATGTTCTCGCCCTCGAAGAGGCGGGGGAGTTCGTACATCGGCCCGCGCGTGAACTGGGCCTTGGTCTCCGGGCAGGCCGGGTGGACCCAGGTCAGCACGACGATGGTCCCCTTGAGGTCGGCGAGCCGCACGAACTTGCCCTCGCTGTCCGGGAGGTCGAACGAAGGGGCCGGCTCGCCGATCGCCGGGAGCACCTGCGGCATCGCGGGCGCGGCAGGGGCCGCCGGCTTGGGCTGGGCTGTGGGCGTGGGCTGGGCTGCGGGCTGGTCGGCCGGGCCCCACGCCGCGAGGGCGCCGGCGAGCGACAACAAGACAGTCGTGGTCATCAGCATGCGTGTCATGGCGAATCTCCCCATCGGGCCGCGCGGCCCGGATCCGCGGCGCGTGGGCGCGCGCCTCGGCCCCGCGGAGCGACCGCCGCGGGTCGGTGCATCGAACAAGCCCACCCGGCGCACGCCGGGTCGGCCATCGGGTCGAATATGGGTGTTGAAAACGGCGATCAGCCCTTGGGGGCCGGGCCCGATCTACCCGGGCCGGCTCGGCTTTGGCCGCACGACCCGCGTGCGTCGACCGACTCCCCTGTCCGTACCGCGTCCATCCTTCAGCCACCATCAACAGAGGCGGCTGAAGAAATGCTACATCGCCTCGCGCTGGAAGCAAGAGATCGCGTCGGGCGATTTATGCGAACGGAACGCGTCCGCGCGTGCAATAATCTCGGCCCGTCGCAAGATCGCCGTGGGAAGCCGCGGCCCGTGAACGCCCGGACCGCCGCGCCCTAAGGAACGCCCATGCTGACCAGCCCGGAACTCGCCCGAAAGCACGCGGCCGGCCTCTCTTTTGACGACTATGTCGCCACGGGATCGCCCCACCAACGCGACGCCTGGCGGTCGTTTCTGGAGCGGGTCGAACTCACCGAGGACCAGTCGCGGCTGCTGGCCGGGTTCGCCCGGGAGGTGAACGCGATCGTCCTTTCGGGCACCTGGTGCGGCGACTGCGTGCAGCAGGCGCCCTTCCTCGCGCGGTTCGCGGAGGCGAGCGGGGGGCGGTTCCGCCCCCGGTTTCTGGACCGCGACACCCACGCCGATCTGGCCGAGCGCGTGATGATCAGCGCAGGCCTGCGGGTGCCCGTGGTGATCTACCTGAATGAGGACTTCGACTTCATCTCCCTGTTCGGGGATCGGTCTCTGTCGCGCTACCGGGCCCTGGCGGCCCGGTCGCTCGGGGCTTCCTGCCCGCTTCCGGGGGCCCATGTCGACGGGGACGAGGTCCGGGCAACCCAGCAGGACTGGCTCGACGAATTGGAGCGGGTTCACCTGCTCTGCCGTCTGAGCCCGAAGCTCCGGGCCCGGCACGGGGACTGAGCCCCCACTTTCGGTCCCATCACACGAGACAACGGCCGCCCGGCGCGCTGATGCTTGGGGTGTGGCGGGGTGGCTGCTCCCTTTTTGAGGGGATCTCCCTACGAACAGAGTCCTTCTTTTGGGCTCGACCAGCCAATCTCTGAAAATTCACGCCTTGGAGTCTTGACAACGGAGCGGAATCGGAGAAACTGCATGCACATAGGCCGGCCGTGTGGCCGGACAGAGAGAGGGCAACTTACCCAAATCGGATCGTTCATAGGAGAGCGGGTGTTCTGCCCGCGTTTGGGTGTTGCCGGTTGTATGCCCGCTGCGTAGTGCAGCAATCCAAGATTTGGATGGGAGACAAGACATGAAGACTCTGAGCATCATCGCCCTCGCTGGCCTCGCCACCGTCGCTTCCGCGAACCCGGCCCTGACCCGGAACGCCAACTACGCCGGCCACAACGGCGCTGCCAACCGCAGCAACTACAACTCGGCCGTGTATGTCCTCGCGGTCGACGGCGACCACTGGGACCTCTCCGGTGACTCGAGCAACACGATCCTCTCGCTCGACCTGAACGCCCTGCTCGGCGGCGTCGCCGGCAGCGACGCGTTCGTGACCGGCCTCGGCTGGGACACCACGATTCAGGCCTTCGGCGCGTCGTGGATGAGCGAGTCGGCCTACAACTTCGCCGACCAGATCTTCCTCAGCCCCGGCGCCGGCAGCGACTTCCCCGGCACCGGCTCGTTCAGCTCGGGCGGCATCATCGACCTCGGCGACGACGCCGGCCTGCCCGACATCCTCGCCGCCGGCGGCATCCTGACCATCGAGCTCTTCGAGTCGTTCGACGATGTCGCGGACGCCATCGACTCGCGCCAGTTCGGCACCCTGACCCTCGCGGTCGACTACAAGGTCCCGACCCCCGCCGGCCTGGCCGTCCTCGGCCTCGGTGGCCTGGCCGCGGCCCGCCGTCGCCGCTAATCGACCCCGCGTCGATCACTGCCTGACCCGGTGACGCGGAACCACACTGTGTGATTCGCGACACACGCCGAACCGGGATCAGTCAACAGACCACATGAGCCGCCCCGCCTGACCAGCGGGGCGGCTTCTTTTTTGGGGCCTCTCGCGTGCCACGGCCCCGGAATGAACTGGGAGACAACGCTCCGCGGGCTCGGCGAGATCGAGCTCGCGGTGCCCGCCTTCGACCCGCAGGGCGAAGGCGGTTGGTCGAACTCGGACGCTGTCCGTTCGTGGTTCGCCCTGCGGGCCGAACCACGGCACCGGTGAACTTCCCACGCGAACGGGGCCCGGACGATCAGGGCTTGAGGTCGACCACGAGGGGCAGGTGGTCGCTGACGGCGCTGTCGGCCGGTTCGAGGCCGACCTGGGCGAGCACGGCGGGGTCGATCAGGCGCGTGTCCAGGGCGAAGGCCCGTTCGACGCGGGCGTCGCCCGCGAGGATCCAGTCGAGGCGGCCCGGGCCGAAGGCGCTGCGGTCGTCCCGCCAGGTGTAGGCGACATTGTCTCCGAGCACCGGGGCGTCGACGGGAGTGAGGTCGCCCCCACGGGGGCCGATGCCGGCGCCGAGCGTCTCGAGCGGGCCCCGGGTGCCGACGAGGTTCATGTCCCCGCCGACGATGCGGGCCTCGATGTCGCGTCCGGTCAGGGCGGTGACGAACTCGGCGAGCTCGGCGAAGCGGGCGTTGATCGCCTCGGTCTCGGCGTAGCGGATGCGGTCCTCGAGCGAGCCGGCCGACCCGCAACACTTGAGGTGGGTCGAGCAGGCCAGGATGTCGCCCGCGGGGGTGGAGATCATGGCAAAGACCGCTCGCACGGGGCGTTCGCGGCCCGAGTCGGGGTCGGCGATCGTGACCGGAGCGGTGTAGTCCTCGGCGATGAGGTGCGGGGTGGCGATGGCGACGCCGAGATCGGGCATCGCGACGGCGTCCCAGGACCCGGACCCGCCCGAGAGACCCTGGACCGACTCGGACCATTCGTGCTTGCCCGCGATGGGCCCGACATATCCGGTGAGCCAGGACTCGAGCGAGTCGCTGGTCATGTCGTCGGCCTCCTGGAAGAGGATGACATCGGGCGCGACGGCGGCGATGAGGCGGGCGAACGGGGCGGGCTCGGTGATGGGCTTGCCGCGCAGCACATTCATGCTCATGACCCGGATGGTGCCCGGGGCCTGGGCGGGGATCGCGGCGTGCGACGGCCCGGTGTCGGTGAACGGCTCGGGCAGGATGAACGAGAAGGGGTCGCTGTAGCGGGCGACCTCGCCCCGCCCGTCGGTGATCAGGACAATCCCCCGGCCCGTGCCCGCCCGGTCGAGCCCGGAGCCCGCGAGGGCGGCGGCGTGGCGGTCGAGGCGGGCCTCGAACCAGTCGGCGGCGTAGGTGGGGCCCGAGAGGAACCCGGCGTCGGCGTGGTTGTGGCGGGTGATCACCCCGCCCGGGCCGTGGCGGACGATCGTGGTCCCCGTGGTGAAATCGCTGGCCGGCTCGCCGCGCTGGGCGCGGCGGTTGACGATGCGGCTCGCCTCGTCGGGTGGGAGCTCGGCGAGGGGAGGGCTGAAGAGAATCTCGAGATCGACGCCGAGGGTGCCGACCTCGGGCGGGCCCGCGAGGGTCTTGCCGGTCGCGGGGTCGTTGTCGAGATCGAAGACGAGGCGGGTGGTCTCGTCGTTGGCCTGGAGCGTGCCCGCGCGGCCCGGTGAGAAGCGGAAATAGAGGGCGTCGCCGTCGGCCTGGGTGACCATGCCGGACCGCCAATCCCCGGTGTCTCCGTCGATGACCAGGCCCCGGGAGGACCCCGAGCCGGTGGAACAGGCCGGGAGGAACGGGAGCCCGAGGAGGGCCCACAGCACGGGGGTCGGGGCGCGGTTCAGCATGGGGTGAGTATCGCCCCCCCGAGCCCGGGTGGCAACTCGGGGGGCCCTGGCCCCCGTCTACACGACCCGGTTGAGCACCAGCGCGAGCACCCCCACCGCCAGGAGTCCGCAGAACACAACCGCGGCGACGAGCCACTTCTGGCTGTTGGAGACGAGGCGGGCCAGTTCGACCTCGCGCTCGGCGTCGGTCTCGCGCATCGCCGCGATGGTGTCGCCCAAGTCGCGCGTCGAGCCCGAGAGCGTCGTCAGGGTCTCGCCCAGGCCCTGCATGGTCCTGGTAGTCTCCGCCTCGGCCTCGCCGACGCGGTGGAGGGAGGCCTGCATGGCCTGCATCGCCGCGGTCTGGCGCTGGGCGGATTCGAGCTGCTGGAGGGCGGTCTTGTTGAGCCGCTCAGACGACGCGTCCTGCCTCGTGCGCAGGTCGCGCGTGAGTTCGACGAGGTCGACCAGCGCGTCGGCGATGCGGCGGTTCTGCTCGGCGATCTCGGGCAGGATCTCGGCGTGCCGCGTGGAACGCTCGGCCAGTTCGAGCAGCCGCTCGCCCCGGGTCGATTGCTCATCCAGGTGCGCATCGACCTTGCGCACCAGGCCCAGCACCTCGGTGTAGTTCTTCCGCAGCTCGTTGATCAGTTCCTGCCTGTTCTTCGGCGCGGCGAGCGGGGACCGGCCGGTGTCGCTCTCGGCGGGGTCCACCCCGTCGAGATCGTCGTCGGTGTAGAGATCAACGGCGACCGGGCGCGACGGGATCGGGGCGCCCGCGGGCTGGTCATGGGCCGCGGGCTCCGCCGCCTCGCTGGGCTCGGGCCGCCGCGACACGCCGAATATCCGCGCCAGGGATTCGAGCACACCCATCGATCGCTCCTCGTTTCGGGGGACCCTCCGACCCGAGCGTACGGGGCGCGACCGGGCCCGGCAACGCCGGGGGGCGCGAATCGTGCGCGAACCCCGGGCGGGCGTCACCCGCCGCGGCGGATCGCGTCCACCACCCGGCGGACCAGGGCCCCGTCGGGCATGCGGTAGGGACGGAATTTCTCGAGCGTGCCGAGTTCCTCGTTGAAGAGCAGGCCGCGGTTCATGCCGAGCCGGCCCGCCGCGGGCGAATCGATGAGGTTCGCCGAATCGGAAGCGCTCATCTGGAGGACGGCCCGCTGCTCGAACTGCCCGAGCGTCTGGCGGTCGAGCGTGCGGGCGAGGCTCGAGGCGGTGTCGCACCAGGCGACGACATGCAGACCCAGCGGGGGCCCGTCGCGGAGGAGGTCGGCGAGTTGGGTCGCGGGCGAGGCGGCCCCTCCGCCGTCCGCGTCGCCTGAGAAGGAGAACGAGTAGTCGTCGTCCTTCTTCCGCAGGTCGCGGAAGCGTTGCAGGCCGAGCAGGAACAGGCACCACGGGGCGTGCGACGCGGACCCGTCCTCCTCGCGGCGCTTTCGCTCCTCGTCGAAGCGCGCGAGCAGGTCGGCGGCGGCGCGGACCCGCCCGAACTCGACGCCGGGCCCGCCCGCTGCAGTCAACTCACCGGCGAGACGCTCGACCTCGTCGGCGGCGGGGTCGTCGGGCGGAGTGGAGTCGACGAAGGCCAGCAGGACGCCCTCCGGCGCCGCGGCGTGCTGGGCGGCGAGCCCGAGAAACGCCGACGCGAGCATCGCGCGCGAGGTGTCGTCCTGCTGCCCGACGACGAGCAGGTTCGCCCCCGCCTGGCGACGCAGCAGCGCGGCGGAGGGCGGCTTGATCGCGACGGGCTCGCCGATCCACGCCTTCGGCGCGCGCGGCGGGGCTGCGCCGGGCACAAGGCTCGCGGCGAGTTCCTGGTTGTCGGCAAGATCCGCCGGGATGTTCCCCTCGAACACGATCGCGGGCGGGGGCGGACGCTCGAGCCCCGCCGCCGCGGCCCGCACGCGGGACAGCGTCGCGTCGCGCTCCTCGTCGGGGAGCCAGCAGACCTGGAAGGGGTTGTTGCCCTCGACGGTGCCGTTCGAGTCGTTGTAGATCGCCTCGCCCGGGCGGTTGAGCAGCCTCGCGGCGGCGTTGTCCTCGCTGAGGATCAGGTACGAATCGGTCTCGGAGCACTGCAGCGCGACGCGGACCGCCATCTGCCCCACCGTGCTGCGGGCGAGCGAGTACGCCCCGCTGAGCGTCTGACTCCCGAGCAGCACATGCATGCCGAACGCGCGCCCCTGGCGCACGAGGCGGTCGAGCAGCAGGCCCGCGTCCTGCGCGAGCTTGTCGTCCTCGGTGAAGAACTCCTGGAACTCGTCGATGACGAGCAGCGTCCGCGGGAGGGAGTCCGGGCGGCCCGCACGCCGCAGCGCCGCCCTCGCCGCGCCGATCGACTGCACGCCCAATTCGCGGTAGAGATCGCCCCGGCGCTTGAGCTCCTCATCCAGGCGGCCGAGCACGCTGAGCCCGAACTCGCGGTCGGACTCGACCGCGACGGCCCGCGCGTGCGGGAGCCGCCCGCCCGTATACGCCTTGAACTCGACGCCCTTCTTGAAGTCGATCAGGTAGAACTCGAGCTCATCGGGGCCGTACCAGAGCGCCCCGGCGGTGACCATGACATGCAGGAGCGTGGACTTTCCCGACCCGGTCTTGCCCGCGATGAGCACATGCTGGCTCGTGCCGCGCCCAAGCGCGAGGTGCTGGAGCTTGGTCGCCCCCGCCCGCCCCAGCGGGATGCGCAGCTCCTCGTCGCACGAGGCGCTCCACAGGGCGTCGCCCCCCGGCGCGAGCACGCGGAACGGCACCTCGACCTTGCCCGACTCGAGCGAGGCCCGGCCGACCACATCGAGCACGCGGGCGATCTCGTCGTCGCGCGGGGGCGTCTCGAGTTCGAGCGGCAGGCCCTCGAACGCGGCGTCGCGCCAGACGAAGCGGCCCCCCTCGCCGTCGTGCTCGACGAGCTGGCAGCCCTTCTCGAGATCCTCGCCGGTGATGGTCTCGGGGAGTTTGCCGCGGCGGTCCTGGTGCATGAGCACGAACACCCCGCAGCGCGGGCCCGACTCGATGATGCTCGCCAGCCGGCGGGCCGCCTCGTCGGTGAACCCCGTCGGGAAATCGGCGACGACGAGGAACCGGTAGGGCTCGGCGATCTCGCCCGCCTGCTCGTTGTAGGCCTCGATGCTCGGGAACTCGTTGCGGAGGTACTTCTGGATCACCGTCTCCATGTGCTCGGTCAGGTCCGCCAGGCGTTGCTCGATGTGCCGCGATTCCGTCCAGATTTTCGAGCTCACCAGCCGCTCGTCGTAATCGGCAAGCCGCATGAACCCCGCGAAGGACTGCCCGAGCCCGATGGGGTCGATCATCGTCAGGCGCACCTTGCCCGCGGGGAAGGCGGTGAGCACGCGGAGCACCGCGTTGCGGAGCGACGCGAGCGCCCGGTCGCGCCCGTCGCCCTCGGCCCGGAGCAGCAGCGAGGCCCGATCGGGCAAATCGAGCACCGCCGCCGGAGCGAACCTCGCCGGCAGGCCCTCCATCATCACGGGCTGCTCGGGCAGCCCCCCGGGCAGCGAGGCGAGATCGGCGGTGAACGACCCGACGCGGACCGCCGGGGCCCCGCGCTCCGGCGGGCGCCACGCCGTCCACACGCCGTCACCCCACGCCGGGCAGGCCGACTCCATCGCCGCGTCGACCTCCCCGAGCACGGCCCGGGCCGACTCGAGGGTTGACCTCCACCGCGTGGCGAGTTCGGCGGTGGCCGCGGCGTGGTGGGCGATCGCCCGCCGCCTCGCCTCCTCGCTTGCGTGCTCGATCTCGTGGTGCCGCCCGGATCGCTCCCGCTCGATCTCGCCCCGGCGCAGCTCGGTCTGCTCCTCGACGGCGGCGAGCTCGACCTCCCGGCGCTTGCGGATCTCCGCGGCGATCATCGCGTGGCGGCGATCGAGCCTCGCGATGATCTGATCCCGCCGCATCTGCACGCGGGACAACCGAGACTCGTACTTCGCCTTCCCGGCGCTGACCTCGGCCTCGCGCCGCTCGGTCACCGCACGCTCGATCTCGCGCTTGTTCTCCTCGGCGAGCCTGACCGCGAGAAGACCGAGCCGCCTCGCCTCCATCAGGTCGCCCGCGAGCGGGACGAGGCGCTTGCGTGTCCCCGCCAGCGCGATTGCACGGAGCGGGAGCGTGAGCAGCAGCACCGCCGCGCCGGCGCCCAGCGCCAACCCCCCGGTCACGACCGGCGTGCCGAGCCCGGAGTTCAGCCCGTGCCAGAGCCCCGTGCCGACCCCTGCGAACACGATCAGAAAGATCGGCCCGCCGACACGGAGGAACCCGTGCAGGGTCGGCCCGCGGAGACGCTGGAGTTGAGCCAGCGCCGACTCCCTCCGCTCGACCATCAGGTCGAGCGGGGGCCCCTGGGGCGGCCCGTCGGGCGCATCGTCGGGGGGGCGGCAGGGCGGCATCGGCACGCGCGGGCCCGCGAGGCGGCTCGCGTGCGCCTCGATCGAGTCGAGCTTACCCATCTCCGCGCGGACAAGGCCCTTGACGCGCTCGAGTTCCTGCTTGGGTTGCTCGGCGCCGCCCTCGAACGACGCCTCTGCCAGCCACGCCGCGTCACGCAGCCCCTCTTCCGCCAGACGCTGCGCCGCGTCGAGCTCGGCCATCGCCTCGGCGCGGGCCTTCTTGTGGGCGGCGTTCGTCTCGGCGGCCTGCTGGTCGAACTGGGCCGCGAGCGCCTTGAGCCGCGACTCGCGTTCACTCTCCGCCTGCGCCGCCGACGCGGAGGCCTGCTCGTCCGCCGCCCGCAGGGCCTGCGCCGTCGTGCGAGCGGCCGACTCGAGCGCCGCGTCCCGCTCCCGGTCGATCCGGGCCTGCAACTCCTGCCGCTCGGCGACCATGCGGACGAGGCGCAGCACGACCTCGCGCTCGCGTGCCCCGAGCGAGGCTTCACCCGCGGTGCCCGTTGGTGTCTGCGTCGTCATCGTCGTGCCCAGCCGATCCAGCCTAGCACGGACGCCGCCCGCCCGGTGTGTTCCGGGGTCATGCGCAGTCCCGCTCGGCCTGGGCGTTCATCGAGCCCAGCGTGTCCATCGCGGCGATCGCCTCCCGGATCCGAGGGCTCAGAGGCTCGAGAAATTCCGCCTCGAACCACCGCGCCATGTCGTCGTCCCAGTCACGCCGCGCGACCCGCCACGCGTCGACCAGCTGCTTGGCCGCGTCCGCGACCATCCCCTTGGAAACCCCCAAGCTCAAGAGACGCCCCCCTCCGCCCCGGGCGCGGGCTCCTCGCGCGGCCGCCCCGCGGGCCGGTTGCCGCCGAGCTTCGTGTACTCCTCGAGCGCCGTCGCCATCCGGTCCAGTTCGGCGATCGCCCGGGGCATGTCCGCGTCGAGCGCCCGGCGCAGCGCCGAGATCGACGCCGCGAACTTGGACTGCTCCTTCTCAAGCCGCCGGGCCCAGTCCTGGCACAGGCGTGTCTTCTCCTCGGCCTCCGCGACCCGTCGCTTCGCCCGCTCGACGGCCTTGCGCTCCTCGACCGTGGACCGCGCCTCGTCGGGCTCGCGCATCGCCTGCTTCATCACCAGCTCCGTCTTCGCCCGGTTCAACTCGTCCTGGCGCACGCGGATCTGCTTCTTCCAGTGGTGGTACCGATCCGAGCGGATACGCGAGATCGTCCGCCCCGCGTCCGCCTCGGCCGAGATCAGCGCCGCCCGGCACTCCTCGGCGAAGTTCACCAGCGCGGGGCGGAACCGCGTCAGGGCGTCGATCGCGTGCACCTTGGCGCGTTCGGCCATCTGACCCGCCCCCCGTCAACGCTGCCGCAGGTACTCCTCGATCCGCTCCGCCTTGCGGAGCAGGAACGGGATGTGCTGCTCGGCCGCCCGCGTGAACTTCGCCATCGCGCGCATCGTCTCGTCGAACTCGGCGGCGAACTTGTCGTGCTCCTGGTCGCGCCAGGTCTGACCAAGGCTGAGCATCTTCCCCTGCATCGCCGTCATGTCCGAGCTCAGCCGCCCCGTGAACTTCTTCAACGCCATCGCGAACTGCCGGAGTTCCTCCGGATCGACGACCGCCTTGGCCATACCCATACCTCCCGGCTCGCGCGCCTGCCGCCTCACAGACTAACGCACCGCGCCGGCCCGGGTTGCACTCCGCGCCCCCAATCCGCCCCGATCCAGGCAGATCCGGGCCGATCAGCCGTCCTCGGGCGCCCGCAGCAACTCGGGGACCTCGTCCCCCGGCGTCGGGCCCTGGGCGGGGGCGATCTCCTCGAGCAGGTCCGAGGGCCTGCGCGTCAGGCTCTCCACCGTCGTCGCCGGCAGGCGGAACGCCCAGCCGTCGAACCTCGGGGCGTAGGCCTCCGCGCCCGTCCCCTCGGCCCGCGCGACCACCCAGCCCCCCTCCGGGTCGGGCCTGGTCTCAAGGCGGAGCGTTAGCCCGTCAAAGGTCTCGAAGACAGCCACGGCCGCCTCGCCGCCCGCCTCGCCGCCCGCCTCTCCGCCCGCTCGCCGCACATCCGTGAAATTCACGAACGCCAGGGCCGCGCCGATCCGGTTCGCGAGCCCCTCGCTGATCGCGGCCATCCCCTCGGGGATGTTCTCCACGCCGAAGTCCCCCGACGGATCGTCCCGCGAGACCGCGACCGACTCGCCGGTCGCCTGGGTGATCGTCACGCGCCGGACGCTCTCGCGCGGGAGCTCGATGAACCGGGCGTTCAGCCAGCGCATCGCCCCCGTGGGGGCGTCCACCCGCGCCGAGACCAGCCACGACTGCGCGTCCGACAACGCCCGCGCGTACTGCCTCGTCTTCCCGACATCGAAGGTCGTCTCGCCCAGCACCACCTCGGCGATCGCGCCGCCCGCGCCGTCCAGCAGACGCACGAGCGTGGGACGGATCGCCCCGGGCTCGGCCTCGGCGTCCTGCGGCGCCGTGTCCGGCCACTGCACCGCGAGGCGGGCGTAGTACTCGGGCTTGGCGGTCTTGCCCTCCTCGGTCCGCAGTTCGCTCAGCGTCGTCACCAATTGCCGGACGCGCTCCCCGTCGGCGGGGTAGCCCCCCACGCTCTCGATCGCCCAGCCCTCGCCGGCCCTCGCGATCGCGACCGACGACCCGCTCTGCTCGATCTCGATCCGGGCGATCTCTCCGCTGCGCTCCACCAGCGCGGGCAGCAGCCGAGCCCCCGCGCCGGTCTCCTCCGCCACGACCGCCCGCCCGCCGCCGCCGCGGAACGCCGCGAACCACGCGAGCAACCCGGCCAGCACGGCCAGCCCCACGAGCACCGCCACACCCTTCGCGTTCATCGCGCACTCCCCCGCTTGCGGTCGGCCCGACGCCTGGCCGCGCGGTACCCGCCCAGCGAGAGCGCAAACCCGCACAGCAGCAGCGGCACAAGCCCCGTGTTGATCGCCTTGAGGCGCGTCTCGAGCGCCTCGATGTCCTTGCGCAGGTTCAACTGCACCTCGCGCAGCTCCTTGCGTTTCTCGACGAGCACCGCGTTGAGATCGTCGACCTCCTTCTGCTGCTCGGGGGTCAGCACGAGCGACCCGGGCGTCCCCGCGTCGGCCCGGGCCATCTGGAGGTTGTTGATCCGCTGCCGCGTCTGCTCGATCTCCTCCACCAGCGTCTGCTCCTTCGCCAGGAACTCCGCCTCGGCCTCCCGCTGCATCTCCTGCATCAGCGTGAAGGGCCGGCTGAACGAGCCCCGTGCCCGCAGCGCCAGAAGGTCCGTCGACCCGGTCATCTGCTCCATCGCGTTGAGCACGAATGCGCCGTTGTCCGCGAGGATGTCGTAGCCCAGCAACGCCGGGCCCACTCGGATCTCCCGCACCCAGCCCCCGTCCTCGAGCATGTCCGCGTCCGCCACCACGATCACATGGATCGGGCCCGACGCCTCCGCGAGGTGCCCCGCGGGCGCACCGCCCGCGTCCGACGCCTCGCCCTCCTCGCCCTCGGCCTGCGGCGGGCCCTCCGGGAAGGCCGAGGGGGGCGTGCCCGTGAGCCTCGCCCCCATCACGATCGGCGTGCCCGACGGGAAGAACTCGTTGAGCAGCGCCTTCGGATCGGGCATCACCTCGACCCGCGCCACCGGCACCGTCGCCGCCTGGTCCGTCGTCGACAGCAGCGGCTCCCACGAGACCTTCGCGCCCTCCGCCAGCGAGAGCGACCCGCCCGAGGCGATGTTCACCCGGGTGAAATTCCGCGTCACCGGATCGTCCGCCGGGAACTGATCCTTGCCCAGGTCCAGCCAGATCACATACGGCACGACCTCCTGCCGGGGCCCCGGCGTGCGCACGCTGATCGCCAGGTTCAGGTCCCCCGCGATCTCGCCCGGCGCCATCGACAGCCCCCACGCCCCGAACAGCCTCTCGAGGTTGCTGGACCGGGCCCCGCCGACCTGCATGCCCATGGACGACTGCGACTGGTCCGACTCGCAGATCGGGTCAACAAAGAACGCCGCCCGCCCCCCCCTGAGCACGAACTGGTCGATCGCGTACTCGGTCTGCGGCGTCAGGTTCTTCGGGTGCACCACCAGCAACGCGTCGAGGCCCTCCGGGATCGCCCCGGCCGTCTCCTCGATCTGCTCGACCTCGAACGAGGCCCGCAGGTCGCGGATGACCGCCCACTCCGGGCGGGGCCGCTGCATCCGCGGATCGAACCCGCCCAGCATCGGCAGGCTCGTGATCAGCCCGATCCTCGGCTTCTTCGGGCTCGCCAGCTTCGTGATCAACTGCGACACGCGGTACTCAAGAAACCGCTCGTCCGAGGGACGGAACAGCGGGATCACCTCCCGACCGTCCAGGCTGTTCGTCGCCACGAGCCCGAAGTAGAGGTTCTCCGTCGCCGAGACGGGCTGCGGGCTCATCCCCTCGGCGACCGCCTCGTCCTCGGCCTCGCTGAACGGCTCGGGGTTGATGATCGACAGCTCGATCTTCCCGCCCGACGCCGCCTCGAACTCCCGGAGCAAGTCCGTCACCCGCCGCCCGAAGGTCTCCACCTGCGGGATGCCCCGCGCCAGGTCCTTCGAGAAATAGAACCGCATGCGGATCGGCTCCTCGGGCGACGCCGCGATCCGCCTGCTCGCCGGCTGGATCGTGTACAGCCGCCCCTCGGTCAGGTCGAGCCTCACGCCCGAGAGCGCCCGGTCCGCCGCGACATTCACCCCCAGGAACAGCACCAGCAGCAGCACCAGCGAGAACAGCCCGATGGTCTTCGGCATCTCCCGTTCTCCTTTACGCGCCCTTGCGCGTCTCCACGATGACGACATTCGCGACCAGCAGGCACACGACCAGACTCACGAAGAACACCACCGAGCGGGCCTCGATCACGCCCCGGCTCAGCATGTCGAACTGCGTCAGGAACGAAAACGACGAGACCGTGTCCAGCACCGGCGCCGGCACCCAGCCCGAGAAGAACTCCTGCACCGCCCCGAACCCGAGCAGCAGCATCGCGAAGCAGAGCACCACCGAGATCACGAACGCGATCACCTGGCTCTTCGTCGCGGCGCTCACCGTTGAGCCGATCGCCAGGAACCCCCCCGCCATCAGGAGACTCCCGACATACCCCGTCAGGATCGCGCCGTTGTCGGGGTCGCCCAGCACATTCACGGTCACCCAGAGCGGGAAGGTCAACGCCAGCGCGATCCCGGAGAAGACCCACGCCGCCAGAAACTTTCCCGCCACCGCCCCCGCCGGAGAAATCGGCAGCGTCAGCAGCAACTCGATCGTCCCGCTCTTGCGCTCCTCCGCCCACAACCGCATCGAGAGCGCCGGGATCAGGAACAGGTACAGCCACGGGTGGAACGAGAAGAACGGGAGCAGGTCCGCCTGCCCGCGCCCGAACCACTGCCCGAGTTGGAAGGTGAACACCCCCGCCAGGATCAGGAAGATCACGATGAACACATACGCCACGGGGGTCGCGAAGTACCCCCCGAGCTCCCGTCGGAACACATGCCCCGCGCCGATCACGCCGCCCCCTTCCCGGCCTGCCCGGCCCCGCCGCCCGAGGTGATCGTCCGGAAGACATCATCGAGCCGACCCTGCTCCACGCTCAGCCCCTCGAGCGCCAGCCCCCGGTCGCGGACCAGCTGCCCGATCGCGTGCGCGATCTCCCGGCCCCGCTCGGCCCGCACGCGGCAGCGGAACACCCCGTCCGTCGTCGTCGGGTCGTCCACGCCCGCCACGCCTGGCACGCGGCCCAACGCCTCGACCAGCCCGCCCCGGTCCCCCGAGACCGCGAGCCGAACCGCGTTGTGGTTCGCCGCCCGCGCCCGCAGGCTCGCGGGCGTCTCGTCCGCCACGATGCTCCCCCGCGCGATCACCACCGCCCGGGTGCACACCGCGTCGACCTCCTCGAGGATGTGCGTCGACAGGACGACGCACTTCTCCCCCGCCATCCGCCGGATCAGCTCGCGGACCTCGTGCTTCTGGTTGGGGTCCAGCCCGTCGGTCGGCTCGTCGAGGATCAGCACCCCCGGATCGTGCAGGATCGCCTGCGCCAGCCCCACGCGACGCTTGTACCCCTTGCTCAGCGTCTCGATCGGCTGACGCATCACCCCCTCGAGGTGCACCAGGTCCGCCGCACGCGAGATCGCCGACCTCGCCGCCGAGCCCGTCAGCCCCCGCACCCCCGCGATGAACCGCAGGAACCCCTCCGGAGTCATGTCCGGGTACGCCGGCGCACCCTCGGGCAGATACCCGATCGCCCGCTGCGCCGCCAGCGTCTCCCGGGCGACATCGTGCCCGCAGACCCTCGCGTGCCCCGAGGTCGGCGTCAGGAACCCCGTCACCATCTTCATCGTGGTGCTCTTGCCCGCCCCGTTCGGCCCGAGGAACCCGAGCACCTCCCCCTTCTCGACCTTCATCGAGAGGCGGTCCACCGCCACGATCGGCCCGAACACCTTGCGCAGATTTGTTGTCTCGATCATCCCTTTTTCCCGGTTCGCGGCACGCCGCCAACCCCGTTTTTTGACCCCAAACCGCCGTCTGTCAAGATGCAGCGTACGACCGGTCCCGTCACCAGGGCCGACCGAGCCCCAATTCGGCGGTCCCGCCCCGGCCCCCGGTACGCTCCCGGCATGCTCCTTGCCATCGATCAGGGCACGACCTCCTGCCGCGCCATCCTGTTCGGGGAGGGTGGAAGCGCCGTCCGCGCCGCCGCGCAACGCGAGTTCACCCAGCATTTCCCCAGGCCCGGGTGGGTCGAACACGACCCCGCGGAGATCTGGGCCACCCAACTCGGGGTGATCACCGAGTGCCTCGCCCGCGCCAACGCCAAACCCGCCGATCTCGACGCGATCGGCATCACCAACCAGCGCGAGACGGCCGTCCTCTGGGACCGCGCCTCCGGCAACCCCGTCTGCCCCGCGATCGTCTGGCAGGACCGCCGGACCGCCGATCAATGCGACCGCCTCCGCGCCCAGGGCCGCGCCGGCCTCATCCGCGAACGCACGGGCCTCGAGATCGACGCCTACTTCTCCGCCACCAAGCTCGCGTGGATGCTCGACCAGGTCCCAGGGGCCCGCGAGCGCGCCCGGCGCGGCGAACTCGCCTTCGGCACGATCGACGCCTGGCTGCTCTGGAAACTCACCGACGGCGCTGTCCACGCGACCGATGTCTCCAACGCCTCGCGCACCATGCTCTGCGACCTCGCCACGCTCGACTGGGACGACGAACTCCTCGCGCTCTTCGCCATCCCCCGCTCCGTCCTCCCCCGCATCGTCCCCTCCGCGGGGGTCGTCGCCGAGACCCGCGCAGACCTCCTCGGCGGCCCAGTCCCGGTCGCGGGCATCGCCGGAGACCAGCAGGCCGCACTCTTCGGGCAACGCTGCTTCACCCCCGGCAGCGCCAAAAACACCTACGGCACGGGCTGCTTCATGCTCATGCAGACGGGCCCGAAGCCGGTCGCCAGCGCCCACCGCCTGCTCTCCACCGCGGCCTGGCGCACCCCCGCGGGCCCCGCCTACGCCCTCGAGGGCGCCGTCTTCATCGCCGGCGCCCTCGTGCAGTGGCTGCGCGACGGGCTCGGCATCATCCGAAGAGCCGAGGACATCGAGCCACTCGCCCGATCCGTGCCCGACAACGGGGGCGTCGCGTTCGTCCCCGCGTTCACCGGCCTCGGCGCCCCCCACTGGGACCAGCACGCCCGCGGAACCATCACGGGCCTGACCCGGGGCACAACCGCCGCGCACATCGCCCGGGCCGCGCTCGAGGCGATCGCCCTCCAGGTCGCCGAGGTCGCCGGCGCGATGGAGGCCGACGCGGGCCGCCCCATGACCGAACTCCGCGTCGACGGCGGCGCCGCCTCCAACGACCTCCTGATGCAGATCCAGGCCGATGTGCTCGGCTTGCCCGTCATCCGCCCGAGGAACCTCGAATCGACCGCCCTCGGCGCCGCCCTCCTCGCCGGGCTCGGCGTCGGCGTGTTCAAGTCACTCGACGACATCGCCGGCGCCGACGAACCCGAGCGCGTCTTCAGGCCCCAGATCGCGCGCGACCGGGCCCAGGCCCTGCGGGCCCAGTGGAACGACGCCGTCGCCCGCGCCCGGGGCTGACGACCCTCACGGACGCCCGCGCCCCGGGCCCCCACCGCGCCCCGCGACCTCCCCCTGGGCGCACCGACGGAACGCGACGAGGTGCCGCTCACGCGACGCCCACTGAAGCCGCTCGACCGCCGCCCGGACCGCCTCGTCCTCGATCGCCGGCAAGAGCCGGTCGTACAACGCGATGTTCTCCTCCTCGGCCCGGATCCCCGCCTCGCAGCACGCCCGGAGCGTCTCCGGCACCTCGGGCACCTCGACCTCCCCCTCCGGCCGCGGCACGCCGAACCTCTCCAGCAACGGCTCGAGCATCGCCCTATGCCGCCGCTCGGCCTGCACAATGTTGATGAACGGCCTGACCTCGCCGTGCCGGGCGATCACCGCCGCGTAGAACGCCTCGGCCCGTCGCTCGTCCTCGTACGCCAGAACCAGCACCTCGGCGGTGGTGAGTTCGAGTCGGTCGACCGACACCGCCGGGCCGCCCGCCCCGCCGGCTCCGCCCGGCATTGACGCCGCCAGCATCAAGATCGTGATGGGGTTTCTCATGGTCTCTGGAGAACGCCCCACGCCCGCCCCGATTGCGGATCAGGCGGTGTTATTTTCCGGCCTCGCCCCCGTCGGCCAGATATCCCCGGTGATCAGCTCGACGGAATTCCCCGCGGGGTCACGAACATAGATCGATCTCGCCCCGGTGTCCCACGCGTGCTCCTGCTCAACCTCGATCCCCGCGGCCCGAAACCGCTCGATCCAGAACCCGTACGAGCCCGCTTCAATCCGCAACGCGACATGCCCGGGCCCCCGCCCGCCGTGGGCCGGCACCGACCGGCCCGCCTCCTCGCTCGCCCCCGGGTCGAACACGAGCAGCACCGAGCGAGCCCCCGCGCGAAACGCGAGAAACAGACCGGGATCCCGCGACACGATCGGCAAACCCAGCGTCCCGCCGTAGAACCCCTCGGCCCGTGCAAGATCGGACGCGTAGAGCACGGACTCGAGAATCCCCTCGATCCCTCCCATCCGGGCACTCTACCCGACCGACGCACGCCGCATCCGCACGCCGCGGAACCCCGAACGCACAAGTCCATGGCCCACCAACCCGTCTTTCTCCTCATCGGCGGCGCGGGCGGCATCGGTGCCGCCCTCGCCCGCCGGCTCGTGAACCGCGGCGGTTGTGTCGTGCTCGCCGGCCGCGACGAATCCCGGACCCGCGCCCTCGCCGATGAGCTCAACACCCAAGCCCGGGCCGCCCACGCCGAAACCGTCGACGCGACCTCGTTCCAGCCGGTCCAGGACCTCGTCGCCCGCGTGCTCGAGACCCAAGGCCGGCTCGACGGCGTCGCCAACCTCGCGGGCTCGATCCTCATCAAGCCCGTCTCCTCCGTCTCCGAGGCCGAGTTCCACGAGACGATCAACCAGAACCTCACCAGCGCCTTCGCCCTCGTCCGCGCCGCCGCCCGCCCCATGCAGAAGGCCGGGCGGGGCTCCATCGTGCTCATGTCCTCATGCGCCGCCCGCACCGGGCTGCTCCACCACGAGGCGATCGCCGCCGCGAAGGCGGGCGTCATCGGGCTCACGCAGGCCGCCGCCGCCTCCCTCGCCGCCTCGGGCGTCCGCGTCAACTGCGTCGCCCCGGGCCTGACCGACACCCCCATGGCCGCCCGCCTCACCGCCTCCGACTCGGCCCGCGCCGCCTCGATCGCCATGCACCCACTCGGCCGCCTCGGGGAACCGGACGACATCGCCCGCGCCGTCGAGTGGCTCCTCACCGACGACGCCTCGTGGGTCACCGGACAGACCATCGGCGTCGACGGAGGACTCGCCGCGATCAGGGGACGATGATGCAACCGCCCTTCCCACGATGGCAATCCACGGTCCTCCGCGCCGCCGCCGTCTACAACCTCGCCTGGGGCGCGCTCACGATCCTCGCCCCGAATTGGCTCTTCGCGCTCACCGGCCTCGAACCCCCCGCCTACCCGTTTATCTGGCAGTGCGTCGGCATGATCGTCGGTGTCTACGGCGTCGGCTACTGGATCGCCGCCTCCAACCCCCTTCGACACTGGCCGATCGTCCTCGTCGGCCTGCTCGGCAAACTCCTCGGCCCCATCGGGTATCTCCAGGGCCTCCTCACCGGCGCCGTCCCCGCCGAGTTCGGCGTCACCCTCGTCACCAACGACCTCATCTGGTGGGCCCCCTTCGCCCTCATCCTCTGGGCCGCCCTCCGCGCCGCGCACACCCCCCCGGGAAAACCCGAGCCCCTGCCCGCGGTCCTCAACGCGATGCGCACCAGCACCGGCGTCCCCCTGATCGACCGCACACGCCGGGGGCCCGTCCTCCTCGTCCTGCTCCGGCACGCCGGCTGCACCTTCTGCAAGGAGGCGCTCGCCGACCTGGCCGCCGCCCGCCCGCGCCTCGACGCCGAGGGCGTCACGCCGATCCTCGTCCACATGTCCGAGCCCACCGCCTTTGACGCCCTCCTCCAACGCCACGCCCTCGAATCCGTCGAGCACATCGCCGACCCCGACCGCCGCCTCTACCGCGCCCTCGAACTCGGCCGGGGCTCGTTCACCCAACTCTTCGGCCCGACCGTCTGGATGCGAGGCCTCGCCGCAACGCTCCGCGGCCACATGGTCGGCCGACTCGAAGGCGACGGCTTCCAGATGCCCGGCGCCTTCCTGCTGCGCGACGGCGTGGTCCTCCGGGCCTTCCGCCACCGCACCGCCGCCGATCGCCCCGACTACGCCGCCATCGCCTGCGAACTTCCAGCGGACGGGCCCGCCCGGGCGATGAACCCCGCATGAGCGCCCTCCTGCCCACCATCCTCGCCCTCCACGCCGCCGCCACGCTCATGATGACCGGCCTCGTATGGTTCGTGCACGCGGTCCACTACCCCATGTTCGCGACCGTCGCCCGCGCGGGCGACGACCGCTGGCGCGACTACGAACGCGAGCACCTCCGACGCACCGGGCTGGTCATCCCCCCCATGATGCTCCCCGAAGCCGCCGCGGCGCTCGCCCTCCCCTTCCTCCTGGTCGACGCCCGTGCCGTCGCGCTCGCATGGGTCGGTGTTGTCCTGCTCGCCATCGTCTGGATCAGCACCTTCGCCGGCGCCGTGCCCATGCACGCATGCCTCGAACGCGGCTTCGACCCGGCCGCCCACCGCTGGCTCATGCGGCACAATCTCCTCCGCGCCCTCGCGTGGACCGCCCGCTCCGCCGTCGCCCTCCTCTTTCTGCTCCCGGGGGCCTGACATGCCCGCCTTCCCCGACCTCAACGACCGGAACAAGGCCCGCCGCCTCGTCGTCGTCTTCGGCGATCAACTCGACGCCTCCATCGGCGCCCTCGCCGATCTCGACCGCGCCCGCGACGCCGTTCTCATGATGGAGGTCGACGCCGAGTCGACGCATGTCCCCAGCCACAAGCAACGCACCGCGCTCTTCCTCAGCGCCATGCGGCACTTCGCCGTCGAGCTCGCCGAGTCGGGCGTCCGCGTCCGCTATGTCGCGATCACCGACCCCGCGAACACCCACGCCTTCGACACCGAGATCGCGCGAGCCGCACGCAGCCTCCGCCCCGAGTCGATCCACGCCACCCACCCCGGCGAGTGGCGGGTGCTCAGGCTGCTCCGCTCGGCCGCCGAGGCGCTCGCCCTGCCCCTCGAACTCCACGAGGACACCCACTTCCTCACCACGCTCGACACCTTCGCCGCCTGGGCGAAGGGACGAAAGTCGTTCGTGATGGAGCATTTCTACCGCGAGCAGCGCAAACGCCTCGGTATCCTGATCGAGCCCGACGGCAAGACCCCCGTCGGCGGCGCGTGGAACCTCGACGCCGACAACCGCGAGCCGTTCCGCACCGCCCCGAACCCCCCCGCGCCCTACACCCCCCGCCCCGACGAAATCACCCGAGAGGTCATCGACCTCGTCAACGCGCGCTTCACCGCCCACCCGGGCACGCTCGACACTTTCCGCTGGCCCGTCACCCGAGACCACGCCCGCCTCGCCCTCGACGATTTCATCCGGAACCGCCTCCCCCTCTTCGGCCCATACGAGGACGCGATGTGGCAGGGCCAGCCGTTCCTCTACCACTCCCTCCTCGCCCCCGCCGCCAACCTCAAGCTGCTCGACCCGCGTGACTGCGTCCGCAAGGCCCTCGCCGCGCTCGAGTCGGGACACGCCCCGCTCAACAGCGTCGAGGGGTTCATCCGCCAATGGATCGGCTGGCGCGAGTTCATCCGGGGCGTCTACTGGACCCAGGGCGAGGATTACCCCCTCCGCAACACGCTGGGACACGAAGGCCGACTCCCCGAATTCTACTGGACCGGCGAGACCGACATGAACTGCCTGCGGGACGGCCTCGCCTCCGTGCTCACGCACGGGTTCGCCCACCACATCCCCCGGCTGATGGTGCTCGGAAACTTCGCCATGCTCGCGGGCGTCCACGCGCGGCAGGTCGCCGACTGGTACCTCGCCATGTTCGTCGACGCCGTCGACTGGGCGAGCAACCCCAACACCATCGGCATGAGCCAGCACGCCGACGGCGGCGTCGTCGGCACCAAGCCCTACGCCGCCAGCGGGAAGTACATCGCCCGCATGAGCAACCACTGCAAGGCCTGCCGATACGACCCACGCGAACGCACCGGCCCGAACGCCTGCCCCTTCAACACCCTCTACTGGGACTTCCTGCTCCGGCACGCCGACCGCTTCCGCTCCAACCAGCGCATGGCGATGGTCGTCCGCGGCGCCGAGCGCCTCAAGGAACGCGAGCGGGTCGAGATCCGCGTCTCCGCCGCAAAATTGAAATCGGGGCTCGGGGTCGAGCCAACCGGCTGACCCCGCGCCCCGGACCCCCGAAACCCCCGGATCTTCCGCCGCCCGCGCCCGCCAGGAGCGCGCCCCGGATCACGGCTCGTCGAACTCCGATCGACCGCTCAGGTTGCCCCACAGCTGCCGGTTCCGGGCCAGTTCTTCCTGGCTCATCCGCTCGGTCAGCGAGAGCTCGTCCTCGCCCCGGCTGCCCGCCGAGCCGTCCAGCATCGCCACCACCGCCTTGCGATCCCAACGCAGGTGGATCTTGCCGAGCGAGTTCGGCTCGTTCGGGTCGTAATCCAGGTTGCTCGGCGTGATCGCGTAGAACCCCTCGGGGAAGATGTACCCGGTGTCCGTCCGATCGGTCTGATCCGATTCATACAGCCCGTTGCGGGCCGAGGCGAAGACCATGAACCCGGACGCCCCGACCACATCCGCCTCGTTCTCGATCTTGACCACCCCGAACCCCATGGGCAGCAGCCCGCCCCATTGGTCACCCGGCACGCCGAAGTCGAACCCGGGGATGCCGCCGATGCAGGCGTTCATCCCGAGACTCGGGACCATGTTCGTGTTGTAGGTGTAGACGAGCTCGTCCATGTTCGCCCGGTCGAACTCGTGCAGGATGCGGGCCTGCTCGTTCACCAGCAACGCCCCCTCGACCTGGTAGTCGAAGTACGGCGCCAGCCGCCAGGGGTACGCCGCCGCCGCCGGAGAGTTGCCCCACCCCGGCGGGATCCGACGCCGACGCGCGTCCCAGATCTTCGTCCCCCGGTCGTTGAACACATCCTCCGACCAGTACGGGAAGAGCTGCGCGTTCGCCGCCGTCGTCGCCGAGTACGCCGGGAGAAGGTCCCCGTTGTTGTCCAGCGCGTACGACGAGTACCCGAGCATCAGCTGCCTCGCCGCCGCCAGCTCGAGCGACTTCTGCGCCGTCATCCGGGCCTTGCCCAGCGCCGGCAACAGGATGCCGATCAACAGCGCGATGATCGCGATGACCACCAGCAACTCGATCAGCGTGAATCCGCCGCGATCCCGATCCGAGCCCGTCGCACGCCTCATCGCTCGCTCCTCAATACGAGGTCAGCAGCCTCACGATCGCCGAAACATCCGAGAGATCCGTGTCCCCGTCCCCGTCCATATCGGTCAGAACCGCCGCGTCCGCCAGCGGGTGCGTCGCCTCGTACCCCGCCGGGTCGCTGAGCGCCCGGATCGCCGGGCCAAGGTCCGCCCCGTCGACCCGCCCGTCCAGGTTGAAATCCCCCGGCGGCGCATAGATGTAGTCGAAATCAAGCGTGCACGGGTCCAGATCGAACACCGGCGGCAGCGTCAGCGACCCCTCCTTGGTCAGCCAGTACGAGTACGCCCCCGAGAACCCAAGGTCCGCGTACGCCAACTGCGAGACCACGAAGCTCACCCAGCCCTGCTCGAACCCCGCCCGCAGGTACCGCTGCACCGCGGGCTCGTCCACCTTCACCTCGACCCGCAGCCGGTGCCCCGGGGGGATCAGGGTGTTCAGACCGATCGGGTCCTGCCCCTGCCCGTCGATGCTGTGCCCGGGCGTCCCGTCCGGGATCTCGTACGACCGCCCGATCCCGAACGGGTTCGGGTCGAACCCGTCGATCGGGTCGCTGATGAACCCGCCCGTCGGGTAGTAGGTGTCGTAGAACTCCCCGTCGTCCCCCTCGAACAGCCCGAACTCGAACTCCACCGCCGTCTCGCCCATCGACTCCAGCACGCTCCGCGCCACGCCGTGCTCGTCGAAGTCGATCGGCTCGATGTTGTACATCCCGTTCTGGAACGCCGGGGTCCCCACACCCGTCTCGACCCACGACGCCGCCGTCCAGCCGTTGTTGAACTTCGCGCCGAACAACTCCACCGGCTTGTTCCCGTCCTCCGACGCCCCCAGCGAGACATACCTCGGCTCCGCGGGAACGAACACGCTCCCCACCTGCACCGAGCCCCCGATGAACGCGTCGTACACCGCGATCTCGCCCCCGGACCAAAGGGTGTTCTGCCACGCGTCCGGGCTGGGGTCGTACGACGCCCGAGGACCCGACGGATAGGTGCACACCGTGAACACCATCCGCGTCACACGCACCCGCCGCGCATCAACCCCCATCGGCACGCCGCGGGCGCCCGTGTTGTACATCGTCACCAGGTTGCTCTGACGACCCTCGCCCGGGAAGGTGCTCATCCACACATACGGACGAGTGTTCCCCGACGCCCCGATGTTCGAGTAGGTCGAGGTGTCCTTCGTCGGGCGATCAAAGAACACCGAGCTCATCACCGGCGTCGGCCGCGACGCAACACCCCCCACCGTCGGCTGACCGACCGAAGTCGGCGGCATCGCTGAGGCGGCCCCGCTCGCCAGCACCAGCGCTCCCAGAACCCCCGTTCGCGCAATTCCTGCCACTTGGTCCTGATTCACGGCCGATCTCCTTGCCCCGACGAGCCGGCTCCACCCCGGAACCTCAGTTGAGACTAGGTCTCAATTACCGCCGCCGTCCACTCTCCTCCAGATCCATGGCAATTGAGAACATCCTAGTCCACATATCCGTATTTGCCAAGCCCCTTGATCGACAACTCGTCCAGATTTCCGGATCGCTTTGGGTTCTTTCGCCGCTGCACACCCGAATCAAGGCGGGGGGGGGGGGGGGGGGGGGGGGGGGGGGGGGGGGGGGGGGGGGGGGGGG
>DAINDF010000005.1:201135-236536 GCA_036732005.1 Phycisphaerales bacterium | reverse complement strand
CCCCCCCCCCCCCCCCCCCCCCCCCCGGCGGCCCCCCCCCCCCCCCCCCCCCCCCCGCCGGGGGGGGCGTGGCTCCGGTACGCTTTGGGCATGACCTTTGACCCCAACGCCGCCGCCGCTCACGCCGAGAATGTCTTCGGACTCCCCCATAGCCGGGAGGACGCGTCAATCATCCTGATCCCGGTCCCCTACGACGCGACCAGTTCCTACGGGCTCGGGTCCTCGCGGGGGCCTGAGGCGATCCGCCGGGCCTCGATGCAGGTCGATCTCTTCGACCGGCGGTTCGGGAACATCTTCGAGCGGGGCATCTTCATGGAGCCCCACCCCGTCGAGATCGAGCATTGGTCGCGGCAGGCCCGGGCGCTCGCCGAGCCGATCATCGACCGGGGCGGCCCGGCCGAGGGGGACGAGGACGCCCTGCACCATGTGGACCAGTTCTCAACCCGGGCCGCGGCCCACGCCCGGATCCACGCCCAGGCGGCGTACGAGCAGGGGAAGGTCCCCGGGGTCATCGGGGGTGAGCACGCGGTCTCGTACGGGCTGTACCAGGCCGCCGCCGACCGGCACCCGGGGGTCGGCATCCTCCAGATCGACGCGCACATGGACCTCCGCCCGGCGTTCGAGGGGTTCGCCTGGTCGCACGCGTCGATCATGCACAATGTGCTGTTCAACCTCGATCATGTGTCCTCGATCGTCCAGGTCGGCATCCGCGACTTCTGCGAGCAGGAGGCGGCCCTCGCCGAGGAGCACGGGCCCGATACCGCGCGGCACGGCGGGACGACCGTGCGGACCTTCTTCTGGGACGACCTCGCGGACGAACGGTTCGGGGGTGCGTCCTGGGGCGTGATCTGCGAGCGGATCATCAACAGCCTCCCGCGAGAAGTGGTCATCAGCCTCGACATCGACGGGCTCGACCCGACGCTGTGCCCAAACACGGGAACCCCCGTGCCCGGGGGGCTGTCGTGGGACGAACTGAGCCTGCTGCTGAAGATGCTCCGCGAGTCCGATCGCGAGGTCGTGGGTTTCGATCTTGTCGAAGTCTGCCCGTCTTCGGTCGAGGGCGCCCCGCCGATCGACGCGATGGTCGGGGCACGGGCGCTCTACCGGCTGTGCGGGACGGTGTCGTAAGCCGCCGGGCTTGCTCGCGAAACAGGCCGGATCACACCGCGATCGTCGCCGGCTCGCGGTCGATCCGCAGTTCGGCCTCGGTCTTCGCGACGACCTCGTCCGCGGTCACGCCGGGGGCGACCTCGAGGAGGCGGAACCGCCCGTGGTCCCGGTCCATCTTCAGGACGCAGAGTTCGGTGATGACCATGTCGATGCAGCCGCGCCCCGTGAGCGGGAGCGAGCACTCGCGGACGAGCTTCGCCTCCCCGTTCTTCGAGCAGTGCTCCATCATGACCACGACCTTGCGCACGCCCGCGACCAGGTCCATCGCCCCGCCCATGCCCTTGACCATCTTCCCGGGGATCATCCAGTTGGCGATGTCGCCCGTCTGGCTCACCTGCATCGCCCCGAGGATGCACATGTCGATGTGCCCACCCCGGATCATGCCGAACGACTCGGCGCTGGAGAAGAAGCTGGCCCCCGTCCGCGCGGTCACCGTCTGCTTGCCGGCGTTGATCAGGTCCGCGTCGACCTCGGCCTCGGTCGGGAAGGGCCCGATGCCGAGCAGCCCGTTCTCTGACTGGAGCCACACATCCATCCCCTCAGGGATGTAGTTGGCCACCAGCGTCGGCATCCCGATCCCGAGGTTCACGACGAAGCCGTCCTTCAACTCGAGGGCGGCGCGACGGGCGATCTGGTCTCGTGTCAGCGGCATGAGAGGAGTATAGAGCCACCGCGGCTGCACTCCCAAGCGGGTACGCCGTGCGGGCATTGGGGCCTCCCGATCCGCGGGGCCCCTTCGGCCGGCCCGCCGCCCGCGTTACGATGCCAGCTGCTGAAAGGGACCATGATGCTCGACTTCACCACGCTCGTGTTCGTCGCCGCCAAGAAGTGGGTCACCGCGGTGGACGGCCGGACTGGTGAGCCCGTATGGCGCACGGAGGTTCCCGGGAGCAAGTGGTTCAACTCGGGGTTCATGATGCTGACGGCCGACCCCACGGGCGTCTATGTCTGCCGGACGGGGACGGTCTCGTGTCTGGACCCGCTGACCGGGCAGGTGCTCTGGGTCTTCCGCCCCAAGGACGCGGGCACATCGCTGCCGATCGTCGCGACCATGATGGGCGGCTCGAACGACGGCGGGCAGGCCGCGCTCGTCGCCGCGCTGCAGGCCCAGCAGCAGGCCGCCGCCGCGGCCGCGTCCGGCTGAACGCCCGGCGATCTAGCGAAGGCGAATCCGCACTCGGCGCCGCCCGATCACGATCCCGGCGAGGAGGGGGACCAAACCCGCACCGCCGAGTGCCGCGTGTCGGAGCATCCGCCCGGGTCGCGCTTCCTCGGGGATATCCGGCTCGCCGAGCGGGTCGTTGGAGAGCCGCTCGTAGGTCTGACCGATCTCGCGCACCGCGCCGATGGCGCCGAACGCCATCATGAGCATGCCGACGGCGATGAGGACCGATCCGACCGTCCGTCGCATGCCGCCCCCGCGGGTCAGAGGTCGAGCAGCAGCCGCTTGGGATCCTCGATCGCGTTCTTGAGATGCACGAGGAACTGCACCGCCTCCGCGCCGTCGACGATGCGGTGATCGTACGACAACGCGAGGTACATCATGGGACGAAGCGCGATCTGGCCCGGCCTGTCGGGGTCCTCGACGGCCCGGTTCTTGATCGCGTGCATCCCGAGAATCGCCGACTGCGGCGGGTTCAGGATGGGCGTCGACACCAGCGAGCCAAAAACCCCCCCGTTCGTGATCGTGAAGGTCCCGCCCTGCATCTCGTCGAGGGAGAGCTTGCCCTCCTTCGCTCGCCCGCCGAAGTCCTTGATCCGCGCCTCGATCTGCGCGAACGAGAGGGTCTCGGCGTTCCGCAGCACGGGGACGACCAGGCCCTTCGGGCTTGCGACCGCGATCGCGACATCCTGGTAGTCGTGCGACTCCACCGCGGGCTTGCCCTCGGCGTCGATCACCACATAGGAGTTGATCATCGGGAAGGCCCGCAGCGCCGAGACGGCGGCCCTCACAAAGAAACTCATGAACCCGAGCCCGACGCCGTGCCGCTCGGCGAACTTGTCCTTGTACTGCGAACGGGTCTGCATCACCGCGGTCATGTCCACCTCGTTGAAGGTAGTGAGCATCGCGGCGGTCTGCTGGGCCTCGACGAGCCGGGAGGCGATCCGCTGCCGCATCGGGCTCATCCGCTCGAGGCGGGTCGCGCGGGCCGGGCCCGCGGGCGTCGTGTCAGACGCGGAACGCTCGGCGCCCTGCTGCAGCACCGCGAGCACATCCTGCTCGCGCACGCGTCCGCCGGGGCCGGTGCCCCGGATGCCGTGCTGGTCGATACTCCCCTCGGTCGCGAGCTTTCTCGCCTGCGGCGTGGCGCGTACTTCGCCGTTGGCCTCGCCCGCGTGTTCGGGCCCCTTCGGCGCCGGCGCCGCGGCCGGGGGAGCCGAGGGCGGGGCCTCGGTCTTCTTGCTCACCTGCGGGGGCGCGTCGAGGACCGCGGTGGCCGAGGCGCCGGCCTTCGCCCCGCCCGCCTTGCCCGCGGGCCGCTGCGCCGAGTCGTCGATGGAGCCGACGACGGCCCCCACCTCGACGGTGTCGCCCACCCCCGCCCCCCGCTTGAGGATGCCCGACGCCGGCGCAGGGATCTCCATCGTGATCTTGTCCGTCTCGAGCTCGATCACCGTCTCGTCGCGCTCGACCCACTCGCCCTCGGCCTTGGTCCACGACGCAATGACGCCGCTCGTGACCGATTCGCCCACCGTCGGGATGACAATGTCCTGAGCCATGCTCGCCTCGTGTACGCCCGCGTGGGGCGGTGTCGGCCGGCCCGGGTCGCGCCGGGCCGGCGGTTCAGTGCTTCTCGCCCTTCGAGATCGGTCCGATCGCCTCGGTCAGGATCTGCTCCTGCTCCATCTTGTGGATCCGCTTGGAACCCACCGCGGGGCTTGCCGCCGCCGAACGCCCGATGTACCTCGGTCGCGCCAACCCGAGATAGGTCATCATCTGATCGGCGACGAAGAGGTAGGTCCCCATGTTCCGCGGCTCTTCCTGGGCGTAGACGATCTCCGCCCCGGAGGGATAGCGGCCGAGGATCTCACGAAGCAGTTCGTTGTGGAACGGGTAGATCTGCTCGATCCGGATCAGGGCGACATCCTGCCGCCCGAGCTCGATCCGTCGCTCGTTCAACTCGTGGTAGAGTTTCCCGCAGCAGAGCGTGATCTGGCGGACCTTCTTGCGTTCGAACGCCTTGGCCCCGTTGAGGCCCGTCGTGAACGCCGGATCGTCCAGCATCTCCTGGAACCCGCCGGTGGTGAGCTCCTCGATCCGGCTCGTGGGCACGCGGAGCATGCTCTTGGGCGTCGCGACGATCAGCGGCTTGCGGAAGTTCCGGCGGAGCTGCCGCCGGATCATGTGGAAGGTCTGCGCCGCGGTCGTCGGGTAGACCACCTGCATGTTGCTGTTGCCGCACGCCTTGAGGAACCGCTCGATGCGGCACGACGAGTGCTCGGGGCCCGCCCCCTCGTACCCATGCGGGAGCAGCATCACCAGCCCCGACCAGCGCTCCCACTTCACCTCCGCCGTCGCGATGAACTGGTCGATGATCGGCTGCGCGCCGTTCACGAAATCGCCGAACTGCGCCTCCCACAGCACGAGCATGCTTGGGTCGGCCAGCGAATACCCGTAGTCGAACCCCAGCACCGACGCCTCGCTCAGCGGGCTGTCGTACACGCAGAACTTCGCCTGCCTCGGCTTGCCGTCCGCGCCGATCGAGCCGGGCGGGTTCTCCGCCCCGATCACGCCCATCTCGCGGATGTGGTTCAACGGCGTGTACGGCTCCCCGGTGTTCGCGTCGCGGAGGACCGCGTGGCGGTGGCTGAAGGTCCCCCGGCGGCAGTCCTGCCCGCTCAGCCGGACCGCGTTCCCCTCCGCCACAAGCGTGCCGTACGCGATCGATTCCGCGTCGGCGTAGCTGATCTCGCCGGTCTTCGGCAACTCGGCCCGAGACTTCAGCAGGGGCTTGAGCTTGCGGTTAACCTCGAACCCATCGGGAACCCGCCCCAGCGCCTCGCAGACCTCCTCGATCAACGCCATCGAGACGCCGGTCTCGACCGGGTCGAAGTTGAACTTCTCGGTCAACCCCGCCCATCGCGAACTCCCGGGATCGATGGTGGGGTCGTGCGGGCTCGCCTTCACCTCGTGCTGCGCCTGCTCGAGCGCCTCGTCCATGCGCAGGCGGATCGCTTCGAGGTCGGCCTGGTTGATCACGCCCTCGTCGAGAAGCCGCTGGGAGTACTGCTCGAGCACACCCGTCTTGTTCCGGATCAGCTCGGCCAGGATCGGCTGGGTGAAACTCGCCTCGTCCTGCTCGTTGTGCCCGTACTTGCGGTAGCACTGCAGGTCGATGAAGATGTCCCGCTTGAACCGCTGGCGGAACTCCATCGCGAACCGCCCCGCCGCGACCACCGCCTCCGGGTCCTCCCCGTTCACATGCAGGATCGGGGCGTCGATGATCTTGGCGACATCCGTGCAATACCGGCTCGACCGGGCGTCCTCGGGAACGGTGGTGAACCCGATCTGGTTGTTCACCACGACATGCACGGTGCCGCCCGTCGTGTACCCCTCCAACTGGCTGAAATTGAGGATCTCCGCCACGATCCCCTGCCCCGCGACCGCCGCGTCGCCGTGGATCACCAGCGGGATCACCCGGACGCGATCGAAGTCCGCGCGCAGCCTCTGCTTGGCGCGGCAGCGACCCTGCACGACCGCGCCGACGCACTCGAGGTGGCTCGGGTTGCTCGCCATCGCCAGGTGGAGCATCCGCCCGTTCGGGAAACGCCGCGTGCCCGAGTAGCCCCGGTGGTACTTGACATCCCCCCCGCTGTCGTCGAAGTCCTCGAGCCAGGATTCCTCGAACTCGGTGAAGATCTGCTGGTAGGTCTTCCCGAGGACATTGTTGAGGACATTGAGCCGGCCGCGGTGGGCCATCCCGAGCACGATCTCCTCGACGCCGAGATCGCTCGCCGTCTCCATGACACGATCGAGCAACGGGATGAGCGACTCCGACCCTTCAAGGCTGAACCGCTTCTCGCCGGGATAACGCTTGCCCAGGAACCGCTCGAACATCTCCGCCCGGATCAGCCGCTCGAGCACATGGGCCTTCTCCCCACGGCTCAGTTCGACCCGCCCGCCCGACCGCTCGATCCGCTCGATCAGCCACGCACGCACCTCCGTGTCGGTGACATGCATGATCTCCACGCCGATCGAGCCGCAGTAGGTCGCCTCCAGGCGATCGACCAGATCCCGCAGCGGAACCGTCCCCTCATGCCCGAACGACCCGGCGTCGACCGGCCTGTCCAGGTCCTCCCGGCTCAGGCCGTGGTACCCGAGCGTCAACTCGGCCGGACGCGGCCTCACCCGATCGAACGGGTCGATCTTGGCGACCAAGTGCCCGTGCTCCCGGTACGAGGTGATGAAATCGTCCACCACCGCCTGGAAGTGCGACGCCTGGCCCGCCGGGCGACCCTCGTAGGGCGTCACGCGCAGCGGCGTCCCACGGTCGTCGTAGACCGGCCGCGCCGGCGTCAACGCCTGCGCCGGCGTTGCCGCGGGAGCCGCGAGGCCCGCGCCGTTCGCCGCGACCGCCGACGACGACATCTTCAACTCCCCCGCCATCGCGAGGTCGTACCCGGCGAAGAACATCTGCTCCGCCGAGGACATCGACCCGGGATCAGACTGGTAGATCCGGTACCGCTCCTCGAGGTAGTCCGGGCTCCAGCCATTCACGGAACGGGGAATCGGGCGTGGGGCTGTCGTCATGGTACCGGCCGGTGGGTGCGACGCCCGGCCCCCGTCGGCCCGCGCCGAGAAGGACCGAGAACGCCTCGGGTGTCCCCGATAGTACCCGCCTGTATCGGTCGTTCACCGGCCCGCCTGTGGATTCGGCCCGTATTCCCGGCCCGCTCGGCTTACCCGAACCGCCCGGTGACATACTGCTCGGTCTCGGGCAGCGCCGGGTTCTGGAAGATGGTCCCCGTCGGCCCATATTCGACAAGGTGCCCGAGGTACATGAACGCGGTGTACTGGCTCACCCTCGCCGCCTGCTGCATGTTGTGGGTCACGATGAGGACCGAATAACGCTTGGAGATGCCCGCGATCAACTCCTCAACGCGCTGGGTCGCGATCGGGTCGAGCGCCGAGCAGGGCTCGTCGAGCAAGAGGACCTCGGGATCCGAAACAATCGCCCGCGCGATGCAAAGCCGCTGCTGCTGCCCGCCCGAGAGCCCCAGCGCCGGGGCGCCGAGCCGGTCCTTGACCTCGTCCCAGAGCGCCGCCCCGCGGAGGGCCCGCTCGCAGGCGTCCTGGAGGACCGACTTCTTGCGCACGCCATCGATCCGGAGCGGGTAGACCACATTCTCGAAGATTGACATCGGGAACGGGTTGGGCTTCTGGAAGACCATCCCGAGGCGTTTGCGGAGGTCGATGACATCCACCCGCGGGGCGTAGACCGAGGCCCCGTTCAGCAGCATCTCCCCCTCGACCCGAACGCCGTCGATCAGGTCGTTAAGCCGGTTGACACTCCGGAGGAGCGTGCTCTTGCCGCACCCGGAAGGCCCGATCAGCGCCGTCACCTTCCCCCGCGGGATCGGCATGGACACATCGAACAGGGCCCGACGCGGGCCGTACCAGAGCGAGAAATCGACGGTCCGGATCACCGCGTCCTGGCTCGTGACCTCCGGGTGGATCCTCGCCTCCGTGTGCTCGCCCCGCCGGATCGCGTCGAGCACCGAGGACTCGGGCCCAGCCCCGTTCCGCCGCGCGGGTTTGCCACCCACGGCGCCCGGGCGCCGGGCCTGAGAAGTGTGGTCGGGCGGGTTGCTCGCGGGCGCCTCGGCCAGCGGCCCGCTTGTTTGCATCGGGGTCACATTCCACCTCCACCACGCCGTCCGGGGAGCCTCGCCCGGATCACCATCGCGACGAGATTCAGGGCGAGCACGATCGTCACCAGCAGGAGCGTCGTGGTCCACACCAGGGGTCGGGCGGCCTCCGCGTCGGGGCTCTGGAACCCGAGGTTATAGATATGGAACCCGAGGTGCATGAAGGTCCGGTCCCCGTGCAGGAACGGGGGCTCCGCCGTCAGCGGCAGCGCCGGCGCGAGGTTGACCGCGCCCACGAGCATGAGCGGGGCAACCTCGCCCGCCCCCCGGGCCATCGCCAGGATCGCCCCGGTCAAAACGCCCGGCATCGACGCGGGCAGCACGATCCGACGCACCGTCTGCCACCGGCTCGCCCCGCACCCGAGGCTCCCCTCCCTCATCGACCCGGGGACGGCGGCGATCGCCTCCTCGGTCGCCACGATCACCACGGGGAGCGTGAGCAGCGCGAGCGTGAGTGCCGCCCAGAGGATGCCGCGCGAGCCGAAGGTCGGCTGCTCGGGCAGCTTGGCCGAGAAGAACCCGCCGAAGTAGGGGCTGGTCCAGACGAGGGCGCCCGCGCAGACAACGGCGGCGAGCCAGAGCCACCACGCCGCGAACCGGGCCGCACGCGAGACCGCCGAGCGACCGCCCGAGGTCACGCCCGGGCCGGAGGAGCCGACCGTCAACGCCCCCGCCAGCAGGACGACCAGACCCAGGCCCGCGAGCAGGATCCACCACGAGAGGCGTGGCAACGCGGCCTGCCCTGGGCCCTCGTCGATGAACGCGCCCAGCGTGTAGCAGAAGAACCCCAGCCCGAACATGCCGTAGACGATGCTCGGTACACCCGCGAGGTTGTTGATCGCGATCCGGATCGCGCTGGTGACCAAGCCCTGGTGGGCGTACTCGCGCAGGTACAACGCTGCGACGACCCCGAGCGGCACCACCGTCACCGTCAGAAGCAGCGTGAGCACCACCGTCCCGATGATCACCGGGAAAACGCCGCCCTCACCGGGGCTCTCGCCGGGCGGCCGGGCAAGGAAGTCACGCCAGCGCACCAGATAGAGCCACGCACGATCAACCAGACCGAGGCGGTTCGATTCGATCACGCGGATCGCCTGCGAGAGGCGCATCGGCTCATCGGGCTGCGCCTGGGCCACGGGCGCGAACCGTCCGTTGGCCGGATCGATGACCTCGAGCCGGAGGGTCTGGTCGAGCCGCTCGAGCATCCGCGCCCGGGCGATGAGCTCCTCCCTGCGTCGCTCGAGGGCCGTACGCTCCGCCGCGATCGTGCCGATCCTCGCCTGGGCCTCGGCCTCGTCGATCTCGCCCCGCGCGAACGGGCGTTCGAGCACAACCCCGAGCCCGCACGAGGCCACCACCACGCCCAACGCGAGCAACGCGAGCGTGCGTCGACGCGACGGCGCCATCGAACGGGCCGCGGCGAACGCGCCCCCCGTCCCCAGCACGCCCGCTGCGGCGAAGCAGATCCACAGCCAGAGCGGCGCGGGCGTTTCCAAACGCGAGGATGCCGCGAGCCGAACCGCCTTCTCCTTCCACCCCAGCTCGAGGATCGTGTTCTGAACGGAGGGCACCTCGACGCGGAGGAGCCGCTCGATCTCACCGCGCCGGGCGCCGGCCTGCGCCGCCAGGTCCCGGACTTTCTCGATGGTCGCGTCGGCGCCCTCGGTCAGCCTGAGCTCTCGCAAGACCCGTCGAACGCCCTCGGCCCGTTCCTCGATCACCCGCTGCGTCGCCACGCCCGACCCGTGCTCGGTCGTGAGCTCAACGCGGTCCGTGAACGGACTTGAGGCCGGCTCCTCGACAATCTGCCGGACGATGACCGAATTCGGTACACCGATGAACACGCCCCATTCGTCCCGCTCCACCACCACCGCGTCGAGCGGACGGTCGCGGGAGGCAATCTCGTGCTCGGGCACCCAGCGGAACGGCTCGCGGCCGATGTCCCGGTTGCCGACGCGGAACCGATGCCGAACCGGGCGATCCCCGCTCAACTCAAATGACCCGCCGGCTTCCAACTCACGCAGACGGTCGCGGTCGGCGTCGGTCGGCGTGAAGTGCTCCGAGCCCACGGGCAGCGCGAGGAAGACCTCGCCCGAGCGCAGCGTGATCCGCTCGATCGGCCTCGGCCAGAGCGTGCGCAGCCCCTCGCTCGTGATCAGCAGCACCGTCGTGACGACCAGGGCCAAGCAAACGAGCAACGCTGCGCCCATCATCCACACCGATGGCTCGCCGAACGCCGACGGCGGCGTCGCGCGACGGCGGTGCACGCCGGGGGGCGTCGTCGCGTCCGGGTTGGGGCCCTGCTCCCTGCTCATAGCGCCGCGTTCCGCTTCCTGAAGTGCTGGCGGACCAGTTCGCCCGTGGTGTTGATGACCAGCGTCATCGCGAAGAGCACCAGCCCGCACAGGAAGAGCACCCGGTAGTGCGTCGACTCCCGCGGCGCCTCGGGCAGCTCGACGGCGATGTTCGCCGCGAGCGTTCTGAACCCGCTGAAGATGTTCCACGACATCTCCGGCGTATTCCCCGTCGCCATCAGCACGATCATCGTCTCGCCCACCGCCCGCCCCAACCCGATCATGCACGCGCTGAAGATCCCGCTGCCCGCCACGGGCAGCAGCACGCGGACCGCCGTTTGCCAGGGCGTCGCCCCGACACCCAGCGACGCCGAACGCAGGCTGTCCGGCACCGACCGGATCGCGTCCTCGCTGATCGTGTAGATGATCGGGATGACCGCGATCCCCATGATCATCCCGACGACAAGCGTGTTCCGCTGGTTGAACGGGCCAAAGATCGAATCCCGCGGGTCGAGCCCCGTCGCGCCGAGCAGCCAGGCGACCGCGGCGGACACCAGCACCAGGACGGCCAGGTTCACCAGCAGGCGGAAAAACTCCGCCGCGTTCGCGAAGCGATAACCCCAGAGGCCCCCGAAGCGACGCCACGCGGGGTCGAGCACGCCCGCGTCCGCGATCAGCAGCACCAGCGCCACTACGGGCAGCGACGCGACGAACCATCCCGGCCCAGGGCCGCCGAAGTCGCGATTCAGCCACCCGCGGATCGAACCCTCCTCCCCGGGCCCCGGCGCGAAGAGAAAACCCTCCACCGCCGGACCCATCAGCACCGCCGCCGCGATGCCGCCGGCAAGCGCGCACGCGATCAGCACGATCTGCCGGGCCGGCCCGCCCTGCGCCGCACGACCGCTGGAGATCGATCGCCATGCGTGCGCCGCGAGCACCACGCCCAGCGGCCCAGTCGCCGCCGCGAGCATGAGCTGCGGAAGGAAATCGCGGACGAACGGCGCAACGACCATCGCCGCCATGAACCCCAGCACGACCGACGGGAGCGACGCCATCAGCTCGATCGCCGGCTTGACGACGCGGCGGACACCGTGGTGCAGAAACTCGCTCGAATAGACCGCAGCCAGCACGCCCAGCGGCGTGGCGAACAGCATCGCCACGATCGTCGCCTTGATGGTCCCGAAGATCAGCGGGACGAGGCTGAACTTGGGTTCGGACGAGGCCGAGCCAGTGGACTGGTAAACAAACTCGGGCTCGTCGTACCCCTCGTACTTCACCTTGCCGAACAGGGAACGGAACGAAACCCCCGCGTGCCCGGGCTCGACGCCGAAGATCACGACCTCGCCCTGATCGTTGCAGACGAGCAGCATCTCAGACCCGGGCGACGCCGCGACGTGGGCCGCCGAGCCCTCCCCCGTTGTCCGAACAACCGTTTTCCCGCTGAGGAGGTTGTACAAAACAGCCTCCCCATCCCCGAACCCGACCGAGACGGTCCGGTCCCGGTCGCCGGGCCGGATCGCGGCAACGGGCGCGGCCCCCAACGGGTCGACCGAAGTCATCTCCAGCGAACCCGCGTCCCCCCCGGCCGACCAGACCGAAAGCCGGCCCTGGCTGTCCCCAACCAGGAGCGACTCGGCGCCCAGTCCCATCTCCGCCGCCGTGATGGTCGCGTCCGGCCAGGGAAGTCTCGCGCGAGAAACCCCGTTCCTCGCGCCCGCCTCGCGGTCCAACGCGAGCAGGACCCCCGACTCCCAGACCGCGTACACCCACCGGCCCGAGCCGGTCGAGAACACCCATCGCGGGTCGAGAGTCTCGTCG
This sequence comes from Phycisphaerales bacterium, assembly GCA_036732005.1. Taxonomy (GTDB): domain Bacteria; phylum Planctomycetota; class Phycisphaerae; order Phycisphaerales; family UBA1924; genus UBA1926. Next base: position 224,384 of record DAINDF010000005.1, on the reverse strand, counting down.
AATCGAAGCGGGGCCTTGTCGGGCGTGACCGTGAAGCGAAGCGACGATGAGCCGAGGGCCCGCCTGGAGCGGATCGCCCCCGCGAGGATCCCCGAGTCGCCGGACGATGCGAACGACCGCTCCCGATCCGATCGGCCCCGCGAGTCGACGATGCCCGATGTTCCCGAATCGAACGGGCCGCGCCGATCGATGGTCAGCGTCCAGCGCCGGACGCTGCCATCGCCCAGCGTCTGGAGGTACACCTCGGGTGAGTCGCTGGAGGGCTCACCAGAAACGACGGACCCTGATTCGCCCCGGAACGGTTTCCAGGAGAGCACCGGCCTGGTAAGCACGAACGAACCGTCCGACCCCGTCAGCGTCGCCCAGCCTTCGCCCGCCTCCGCCCGGACCGCCCCCGGGACCGCGGCGTCCAACAGCGCCGGCGCGGCCGCGAGCGGTTCACCATCCGTGATCGACCGCACGCGATACACGCCGTCGCGGTCGAGCGTGATGAACCGGTCGAAGGCGGGATCGAGCGAAACCCACAGGGGCGACCCGCTTTCGAGCCGGAACCTCGCGACCTCCCCGGTCAGCCGCCCCCCGGTGAACAGCGGGACCGTGCTCGAAACGAGGAAGACGCAGATCCCGAGCATCGCCAGCAGCACGGCGAGCCCGCCCGCGGTAATCACCAGTTCGGCCGCCCGGTCCTGGAACAGGACCCACGCCGAAGTCCGACGGCCGGCCGCCGCGTCGTGCTGTGCGGTTGTGGCGGCCCCAGGCATGCGTGCAGACCTCGCGGCGACTCAGAACCCGGGGTCGATCCCGATGCGCTCGAGCTCCTCGCGGGCGATGTCGGCGGAAACCGGGTACGACCCGTCCTTGATCACCGACTCCTGACCCTCGCGGGAGAAAATCAGCCTCAGGAACTCCTCGCGCAGCGCGTCCAGCGGCTCACGCTTGTCGATGTTGAGGTACAGATACAGGAACCGGGCAAGCGGGTAGTCGCCCGAATAGGCATGCTCTGGTTCGGGCAGCACGGCCGTCTCGCCGGGGGCGAACGCGAGCGGGACGAGCTTCACATCAGGCGTGCGGTACCCGATGCCGGAGTACCCGATCGCCAGCGGGTCGCGCGACACCGCGTTCACGACGCCCGACGACCCCGGGTTCTCCTGCACGGTTGGCTTGAAGTCGTTCCCACCACACGCCACCGACTTGAAGTAGCCGTAGGTCCCGGAGGCGGAATTCCGCCCCGTCACCGTGATCGGCTTGCCGCTCCACGCCGCGTCGGTCACCCCGACATCGCCCCAGGTCATCCGCTCCGGGCCCGCGACCGAGAAGATCTGCTCGAGCTGGCCCAGCGTCAGCGACTCCACCGGGTTGTCCTTGTTGACATAGATCGCGACGCAGTCGATCGCCACGCGCAGCCTCGTCGGCTCGTACCCGAACCGCTCGACAAACCGATCGACCTCCTCGTCCTTCATCGCGCGGGACATCGGGCCGAACTGCGCCTGCGTCTCGAGCAGCGCGGGCGGCGCGGTCGACGAGCCCTTGCCCTCGACCTGCACCTGCACGGACGGATGCTTGTCCCGGAACACGCCCGACCACAGGCTGACGAGGTTGAGCATCGTGTCCGATCCAACGCTGCGCAGGTTGCCCCCCACCGCCCGCGTGGGCTCGTAGGCCGGCAACGCCGGATCGACCTGAACATCAATCGCCAGCGCCACCGCCGACTGCGCCAGCACCATCCCCACAACCCCGATCCGACGGAGCAACCCCATCGTCAATCCCTTCTTGAAGAGCCTCGCGACAACGCGACCATCCTAGCCGCGACCGTTCGCTCATTCGCCCGACCCGATCCGAATCGTCGCCGATCCCGGGCTCGCGAAACGCTCGCCCGTCGCCGCATTTGTGAAGATTGCGCGAAGACTCGCCGGGACCGAGGGTAATCTGTCCCGCCCCGGCCCTAGGCGGAGCGCGAACCGGTAGCAGACCCCGGCCGCCGAGTCCCCCACCGCCCGAGCCGACTCATCCTCGCCGAAGACCCACGACCCGATCTCGACGCCCTCCGCCGCGGTCAGCTCGAAACTGAACTCGCCACGCTCCTTGATCGGGAGCGGGTACCGGCGCGTGTCGGCGAACAGATAGACCACCACCGGGATCGTGTCCGGGTACCCGTTCCCGTCCGAGTCCATCCCGACCCCCGCGGACAGCGTCATCTGCTGAGGCCGAACACCCGCGGGGCGTGGGGGCGCCACCGACCGGGGTCGCTCCCGCTCCGGAGCGCTCGGCTTGTTCTCGACGACGCACCCGCCGGCCAGCAGAACACCGACCCCCGCGGAGATCGCAAGCCCACGCCCAACGCCGCGCCGCATCATCCGCCCGCTCCCCGCCCGTCGCGCCGTTCGCGATCCATCCGCTCGGGCCGCAACTCGGGCGGCACCACCGGGGGCGGCTCGGGTTTCCTGGTCCCCGAGGGGTCCTCGAGGAACTGGGCCCCCTGCTCGACCGCCCCGCGCACCCGCTCCGACTCGTCGAGCGACTCGAACGCGTTCTCGAGAATCCGGCCCTGCAGGTCCTCCGACCACGGGCCATCCCCCGGGATCACCACCGGCCTGAGCAGCACGAGCAACTCGGTCTTGACATTGTTGGTCTTCGTCGAGGTGAACAGGCTCCCGACCAGCGGGATATCCCCCAGCAGCGGAACCTTCCAGATCCGCTGCTCGCCCTGCGTCTGGATCAGCCCCCCGATCACAACCGTCTGCCCGTCGCGCACCGTCACCGTCGTCTGCACGCGACGCTGCGTGATGATCGGGCTCTCGAAGTTCTCGTCGATCTGCGTCGTCCGCTGGCTCACCTGCGAGATCTCGGGGGAGATCTCCATGCGCACAAACCCGTCGGGCGAGATCGAGGGCGTCACATTCATGATGATGCCCACATCGCGACGCTCCGTGACCGCGGAGACACGGTCCGTGAACTGGTTGCTCCCCGTCACGATGCTGACATTCTCGCCCACCTGGATCAACGCCGGCTCGTTGTTGTTGACCGTCACCTGGGGTCGGCTCAGCACCTCCAGCTTGCCCTGGACCTCGAGCGCCCTGATCAGCAGTTCGAAGTCCGTGCTCGCGACGGACAGGTTCGGCACGCCCAGCGCCGTCGCCACCCCCGCGCCCGCCGCGAGGCTGTTGAGCACATACCCGTCTCCCCCGAACCTGCTCGACGCGACATCAAGCCCGATGTTGAAGTCCAGCCCCCATTCCATGGTGTCGTCCAGCGTCACCTCCGCCAGCAGCACCTGGATCATCACCTGCGGCGGCGTGGCGTCGAGCTCGCCGATGATCTTCCGCACCGTGTCGATGTACCGCGGAGACGCCGACACCAGCACCTTGTTCGACTGCTCGTCCCCGACGACCGTGACCTCCTGCTCGAGCTGCCGCGCGAGCGAGCCCGAGAGCCCCGGGCCGAGCACACTCCGCCGCAATTCCGCCTCGCCGCTGAAGTAATCCACGAGCACCCGCTGGATGTCCGCCGCCTGGGCGTTCTTCAACGCATACACCAGCTGCTCGCGCTCGTTCGCCTCGATCTGGTCCAGCTCCGACACCACCTGGCGAACCTGCCCCAGATACTCCCGGGTCCCCGAGACAAGCAGCGTGTTCGTCCGCCGGTCGATCGTGATCGCCAGCGCCTGACGCTGGTCCGGCACCGGCGTGAAGGTCCCGTCGAGCTCCGACGGCTCCTCTCCCGCCGGCGAGGCCTGCCTGGGCACCAGCACCAGCCGGTCCCCCTGCTGCTCGAGATTGAACAGGTCCCGAAGCAGCAACGCCATCTGCTGCGCGTCCGCGTTCTGAAGCCTGAACTGCTCGATCTCCCGATCGCCGCTCGTCTCCTCGTCAAGATCCCGGATGATGTCCTCGATCAGCGTCATGATCGCCGGAGGAGCGGACACGAGCACCGAGTTCGTCCGAAGGTCCGGCGTCAAACGCACCTGTTCACGCACCGCCGGGTCTATCGTCGCCTCCGTCACACCCTCCGCGGCCCCGAGTTTCGCCTCGTAGAACCGCAGCTTCGTCGCCTGCGCCCCGCCACGCCCGCCCGCGATCGGGCGACCCGCGAGCAGGCTCTCAATCAGCCGGACGATCTCGAGCGAATTCGCCGCCCGCAACTGGATCCGCTTGACCTCCTGCACCGCGTCCGCCTCGGGACGGTCCAGCGTCCGCACCAACGCCCGGATCGCCTCGACATCCTCCGCCGTCCCGCTCACCAGCAGCGCGTTCTGCCGCTCGCTGGCGACCACGCTCACGGCCCGCCTGCCCCGCCGCTCCGTCTCACGCCGGACATACAACTCCTCGACCGCGCGCGCCATCTCGGCCGCGCCGCCCGCCGATTCCACCGGGATCAACTCAACCCGGTCCCCCTCGCCGAAGCCCTCTCCCCCCAGCCGCAGGGCCTCGATCAGTTCCTTGATCAGTTCGAGGTTCTCATCGCTCGCCGCGACGATCAGCAGATCCTCGGCGGGGACCGCCTCGATGCTGAACGCGTCGAGCGGATCCTCCACCCCGCCCCGCCGCTGCTGGGCCCGCAGCCGCTCGTCCATCAGCCGGCGGATCTTCGGCGCCAGATCCGCGACATCCGCGCCGGGAACCGGGATCGCGTGCAGACCCACCGCGAACCGCGCCTCGTCACGGTCCAGCGTCTCGATCAACGCCTCCAGGATCGCAAAGCTCCGCGGGCTCGTCGAGACCACCAGCGCATTCGTCCGCGTGTCCACCGAGATGATCAGCCGATCCTCGGGCCGGGCCGACGCCAACTCCGCACGCTCCCGGAACACCTCGCGCACCACGCCCGCAACCCGGTCCGCCGACGCGTGCATCAGCGGGATCACGCGAACCGTGTTGCCCGCCGACGCGAGCTCAACATCCAACTGATCGACCAACGCACGGACCACCTCGAAGTTGCTCGGTGTCCCGATCACGAGCAGCGCGTTGAGCGTCTCCTCGGCCTCGATCACCAGCCCCGACATGGGCGCGAACAGATCGCTCGTCACCGCCGTCGGCAGCCGATCCCCACCCTCCTCGATCACCAGCCGCAGCCGCCCGATCTGCTCCCGCAGCCCCACCGCCTCCGGCGTGGAACCCAGCCCGCGGACCAGCACCTCCTTGAGCTTGGCCGCGAGCGACACCGCGTCGGCGAACTCCAACGGCAGGATGTTCGCCTCGATCCAGCCCCGCTCCGCCCGGTCGCTGTCAAGATCGCCGATCAGCACCTCGATCAGCGCCACCGCCTCCTCCCGACCCGCCACGATCAGCGCGTTTGTGCGCTCGTCGATGGTCAGCGCGATCTCTCCCCGCAGAGCCTGGCCGGTCGTCGTCGTCGGCTCACCCTCGCGACGGGTCCCCGGCAGCCGGCTCAGCGCATCGCCCCGCTGGAAGAGTTCCTCCAGAATCCGCTGCACCCGCGAGGCCGACGCGTTCTCGAGCGGGAAGATCCGAACCAGCACCGCGTCCCCGGACGGCAGCCTGTCGAACAGGCGGATGACCTCCTCCATCGCCTTGACATTGTCCGCGGTCGACGCGACCAGCACCGCGTTGGCCTGCGCGTCGGCGATCAACTTGATCGGCGCCGAGAGATCCAGCGACACTCCCTTGCGGTCGAACACGCCCTCCACCAGCGAAAGCCGCCTCACCTGCTCGGCCAACGCCGCCGCGGGCTCGGTCTTCCCGTCCCCCGCCGCCGGACGGAGCAGGTTCTCGAGCAGCGCGACCGTGCGCGCCGCCTCGGCCACGCGCAGCGGCACCACCCCGACCACCTGCTCGGGCTCGGTCACCGCCGCGTCAAGCCGCTCGATCAACGCCCCCACCGTCTCAAGATCCACCGGGCTCGCGAGCACCGCCACCGCGCGACGCGTCGTCATCGGCACCACCCGGATCGGCTCGCCCACGATCCCGGGCCGATCCGCCGGCTGCGGGCCCGTCAGCCCGAGCCGCTCGAGCAGCCCCGCCATCGACTGCGGCGAGGTCCGCTCGAGTTCGAACACGCCCACGCTCTGCCCCAGCCCCGGCGTCGGCAGCTCCTCCCCGTCGCCCGCGGGCTCCGAGGGCCCGCCGTCCAATTGCGTCGTCAGCGCCTCGATCTGCCGATGCACCTCCGCGCTGGCCGCGATCACCAGCGCGTTGGTGTCCCTGTCGACCTCGACGGTCAGCGTCTCGCCACGGCGCTGCGCGATCGGCGCGAAGATATTCGTCACCATCGTCCGCAGCCGCGCCGCGGGCAGGTTGCTCAACCGGATCACCCGGGGAGAGACAGCCGAATCCTCGCCCGCTTCCTGCAACGACTGGGCGAGATCCCGGATCTCCTCGAACGCCGCGTCCTCCGCGCGAACGATCAGTACGCCCGCGTCGTCGTCGCCGACCACCACCACGCGGCTCGACCGCTCGCGACCGCCCGTGTTCAGATACACCTCACGCACCCGCGCCGCCAGCACGGATGCCCGGGCCGGCCCCCCCACCGGGATCAGCCTCGCGCTCGGCATCCGCTGGAAGTCCGGCACATCCAGCTGCTCCACAATCTTCTCAATCCGCTCGATCTCGCGCCGGCTCGCGAACACGATCAGCGTGTTCGTCACGGGCTCCGCCGAGACGCTCGGCGTCTCCTCCGCGCTGACGAGCACCGTCGGCTCGTTGAGCTGGTTGCCCCGCGCGTCCCGCTGGCCCCGCTGCTCCCGCTCCAGGCGGATCCGTTCCCGCTGCAGCTGCTGATCCAAGGGAGCGCGGAATCCCTCGTTCAGCGACCTCGCCACGCTCTCCGCGTCCGCGTGCTTGAGCGCGATCAGCACCAGCTGCCGCGAGGTGTCGTACGCCGGCGTGTCGAGCCTGCCGAGCAACGCCTTGATGTCCTCGAACACCGATTCATCGCCCGTGATCAGCAGCGAATTCGCGGTCTGATCCGCCACGATCGTCACATTCCGCTCCGCGGGGCTCCGCGCCTCCGGCGCCAGCCGACCGTAGAAGACCTTCAGCGCCTCCCGGACCGAATCCGCCTTCGCGAATTCAAGCGTCACGAACTCCGTGCGCCGCGTGCTCGGGTCCGCCACATCGAGCTGCGCGATCATCTCCTCGATGAACAGCATCTCGTCGGGCGTCGCGGTCACGCTCAGCACATTCCCGGAAAGGCTCGGATCCACATTGGGCTCGGGCTGCCCCGCCGAGCGGGGGCGGTTCCGCACCATCGCCCGCAGCGTGAACGCCGCGTCCACCGCCTCCGCGTGCTGCAGCTCGAACTTGCGGTACACCACCGGCGACTGCACCGCCGCCGAGTCCAGCTCCTTGACCCGTGTCATCACGAGCCGCACCGCCTCGTCCGAGCCCGTCAGCAGCAGCGCGTTGCTCCGCTCCACCGGCGTGATCGTCACCTTGATGCCCCGGGGCAGCGCCGAACGGAGGCTCGCCGCGACATCCGCTGCCCGCGCCGACTCGAGCGGCACCGTCACGATGCTCTGCGCCGCCTCGTCCGACACACGGTCCAGCTCCGCGAGCAGCCCCTCGATCCGCTCCAGGTCCTTCTCGGGCGCAGAAACGATCAACGCTCCCCGGCTCGGCTGCGGGGTCACGATCACCTGGTCCTCGATCGCCCCCGTCCGCGGGAACATTGTCCGCAGCGTGTTCGCGACCTCCCCCACCTCGCTGTTCGCAAGCGTGTAGACCTCGATCCGCCGGTTCTCGCCCATCTCGGGCTGGTCGATCTGCGCGATCAGATCCCGCAGCACCGCCATCTCCTCAGGCGGCGAACTCACGATCAGCAGGTTCCCCTCCCGCGACCCGATCACCGCCACGCGGTCGTCCCGCTTCTCCTCGGCCCGAGACTTCTCCCGGAAGAACCGGCTCAGGCTCGCCGCCGCCCGCGTCGCGTCCGCGTAACGCAGCACGATTGACTCGACGACCTGGCCCTCACCGCCCCCGGCCTTGTCGATCTCCGCGATGTACTCGGCCGCCTGCTCGACGCGCGTCGCGTCGCCGATCAGCAGCAGCAGCCGCCGCTCGCGGTCCACCTCGACCTGCACCTGCTCGGGGTCACGCCCCCTCCACCAGGGCCAGTCGGGCGAGCCCGTGACCTGCTCGATCAGCCGCTCGATCGCCGCCAGGTCGCCCCGCTCGACGAACACCGACCTGACCGTCATCTTCGTGGTTTCCGAGGTCGGCCGATCGAGCTCGGCGATCACCTTCTCGATCGTCTCGACGATCTCGCCCTCGCCGAACACCAGCACCGAGTTGGTCCGCCGGTTGGTCTCGACGAGCACCCGCCCGTCCATCGCGTTCTGCGGGTTCCGCCCCGAGACCCGCTCCCACTGCAGCTCCCAGGTGATGCTCTGCACCGTCTCGGCGATGTCCGTCACGCTCGCGTGCTCGAGCGGGATGATCCGGAACGCCGACGCCCGCTCGGGCGACGGCGCGTCGAATTGGCTCACCAGGCTCTCGATCTGCGCGAAGTCATCGTCGCTCGCCGCCACGACCACCGTGCCGCTCCGCCGGTCCCCGAAGATCGCCGCGTCGCCCGACCTTCCCGAGCCCCGTTGCCCGGCGATCCGCGCCCGCTGCTGGAAGAACCGCTGCAGCCCCGCCGCGACCTCCCCCGCGTCCGCCCGCTCCAGCTTGATCGACCGCACCGGGAACGACGCGCTCTCCGCCACATCGATCCGATCCACCAGCCCCCGGATCTCCTCGATCATCTCGGGCGCCGCCTTGACCACGAACAGGTTCACATCGTCCTGCGCCGAGATCTGCACCGCGTCCTTCTTCGCGGGGTCCCGCCCCACGACCACCTGCTGCACGATCCGAGAGACCGCCGAGGGCCTCGCGTGCTCCAGCGGGATGATCGCCATCTCGAGGTTGTCCTCCTCGAGCGAGAGGTCGCTCGAAGCCACAAGCGACGCGATCTCACCGTGCTGGTCGCGCGTCGCCGTCACCAGAAGGCTGTTCGTCCGCGCGTCGGGAACGAGCGTCGCCCGGGGCACCATGTTCGAGCCCGGCCCCTGCCGCTTCGCGTCCATCAGCCGCTGGATCGTCGCCGACAGCGTGCCCGCCTCCGCGTTCTCCAGCGCGTACCGCCGAACCTCCATCCGGTCCGTCACCGGGCTCTGGTCGAGCAGCCCGATGAACCGATCGAGCACATCCACCGCCGCAGCGGGGGCCGAAACGATCAACGACCGCCCGGCCGGATCGCTCGTGATCGACACCTGCTCCGGATCGAACGACCCGCGCAGGCGTTCGCCCTCGGGCCCCTCGACCGTCAGCACCAGTTCTCGCACACGCCTCGCCTGCGCCCCGCGGGGCGACGAGGAAAGCAGGTCCTGCACCGCGCGCACCGCGCCACGCCCGTCGATGTTCGTCAGCGGGTAGACCTTGATCGTCAGCTCCGCCGAGCGGTCGAGCCTCGCCACGCCCCCGATCAAGGCAGACACCGACTCAAAGTCCGTGTCGTTCGCCCACACAATCACCGCCCCAGCCTCCGGGTCCGGGCTCACCGCCACCGAGCCGGTGAACCCGCTCGGGTTCGCGTCGCTCGCCCGCCCCACCTGCCGCACCGTCTGCGTGATCAGGCTCGCCACCGAACGAGCGTCCGCCGACTCCGGCAACTTCACCACGCGAACCGCCGTCGGCTCGGGCGGCGCCTGCCGCTCCAACTCCCGCGCCAGCTCCGCAAGCCGCTCCGTCAGCCGCTCCGAACCCACCAGCACCAGCGTGTTGGTCTCCGGGTCGACCGCGATCGTCACCGTCGCATCCCCGCCCGTGTCCCCGTCGCCGTCCTGAACCGCCGCGAACGCAACCGAGGCCATCATCCGCTCGATCACCCGGTACATCCCGCCCGACATCGGCTCGGGCATCACCCCGTCCGGCCGCCCGCGGAACGACCCCTCCTCACCATCGTCCTTCTCCGTCCCCCGCAGCAACTCCTCCGCGCTGATCACCTCGACCTTGATCCCCCCCTGCTGCTCCAGCAGCCGGCGGAGCGTCCGGGCCACCCGGTCCGCGCCGATCCGCGACCGATCGATCCGCACCGTCCGCATCTGCCGCCCGCTCGTCAGCGTCGCCTGGTCCAGCTGCTCGGCCAGCCCCGCGATCAGCCGCATCTGCGGCTCGCTCGCGCTCACGATCAGAGAATTCGACGACCGATCCACGCGCAGGGTCGGCGGCGTGCCCCCCTCCCCCTCGTCCGCCAGCACCGCCTCAAGGCTCGACGCCAACTCCCCGGCGTCCGCGCTGTTGAGCGTGATCACCCGAACCACGCGACCGCCGCCCGGGCCCCCGTCCGGATCGATGTCCAGCCCCGAGACAATCTGCTCCGCCAACTCCAGCACCGGCGCCGGAGCGCTCACCACGATCGCGTTCAGCCGACGCTCCGCCGCCACCCGGATCGGCGCGGCCTCGTCCGCCGCCCCGCTCCGCGCCCGCTGCAGGTCCAACTGCCAGCGCATCCAGAAGTCGTACTGATCGTCCTGCTGATCGGTCAGCACCCGCTCGACGATCGGCGCCACCGCCTCGGCGCTCGCGTGCTTCAGGAAGATCGTCCGCACCCCGATCGTCGCCGGCTCCGCCGCGACCTCGTCCATCGCGTCGATCAACTCCCCCGCGCGGTCGAGCCGCGAACCCGCCGCCGCCACCACCACCGTGTTGCTGCTCGGCTCGGCCGAGATCATCGGCGCGGGCTCCCCGGGCGGAATCCCCGCGCTGAGCGTCTCACGCAGCGCCTTCGCCGCCGACTCCGCGTCCCCCTTCGTCAGCCGGAACACCCGGACCTCCACCGCCGACTCCCCGCGGGGCTGGTCCAGCGTCTCGATCAGATCGCTCGCCATCGCCATCAGAGGGCCCGGCACGCTCACCAGCAGCCGATTCGTCCCCCCGTCCGCCTGAATCGTCGGCCTGGCGATGTTCAACCCCGCACGCTCGGCCCGAAGCAGGTCCTCCGGCCAACGGCTCCGGTCCCCCAGCATCTGCTGCACGGTCCCCGCGACCGCCCGCGCCTCCGCGTGCTCCAGCGAGAACGAACGCATCTCCACCAGCGGCATCGAGGCCGACCGATCGTCGAACTCCGCCAGCAGCCGCACCGCTTCCGAAGCCTGCGCCTCCGGTCCGATCACCAGCACCGTCCCCGACCCGGGCTCCGCGGAGATCTCCAGCGGACGGCGCTCCGTCGGCATCGTCTCCCGCGCGATCCGGGCAACCGTCTGCGCCAGCACCGCCGGGTCCGCCTTCGCCGGCGTGAAGGTCAGCACCGTCCGATCCAGCTCCTGCGCCGGCTCGTCGAGCCGCTCGATCAGCGACTCCGCCAGCTTGATCGTCTCCGCCGATCCGCTCACGATCAGCGAGTTCGTCCTCGCCTCCGCCTCCACACGGATCTTCGGGGGCTCCGCGTACATCCCTCGCGAGTACCGAAGCCGCATCGCCAGCACCCGAGGGTCCGTCTGCTGCTGGTCGATCAGCAGCCGCTCCACCGTCCGCGCGATCTCCCCCGCGTCCGCGTGCTTGAGCGCGAACGACTGCACCGAGGGCTTCTCCGGATCAAAGGGCTGCCGGTCCAGGGGCTCCACCAGCGTCTCGACACGCTCCAGATCCGCCGACGCACCCGCGAGCAGGATCGCGTTCGAACCCACCGCCGCCAGCACCGACACCGGACCTCCCCCCGGCAGTTCCATCGACGGGATCGCCCCGTTCAGCGTCCTCGCCACCTCGTTCGCGTCCGCGAACATCAACGGGACCACCTTGACCACCGACCGCCCCGCGGCCGAAGCCTCCGTGTCCAACGCCGAGATCAACTGCTCCGCGACCTCCTGGATCTCCCCCGGTCCAGAGATGATCAGCGTGTTGCTCGCCGCGTCCGCCGCGACATCGAGCAGGCCCTCCGCGACGCGCGGCGAAACCTCCCCGCTCTCGCGCAGCCTCGCCCGAAGCAGGCGGTCCAGCAGCGACTCGAGCCGCTCCGCCTTCGCGAACTTCAAGGGATACATCCGGAGCACCGTCGCCGGACGATTCACCTCTCCGTCCAACTCCCCGAGCACCGACTCGACACGCTCGAAGATCGGGCCCGGACCCGAGACGATCACCGTCCGGCTCTCGGGCTCCGTGCTCACCGTCACCGGCGTCGTCCCCGTCGCCCCGAGCGCCCCGCTCGCCCCGAGCGTGCGCAGCGTCGACGCCACGGCGTTCAGATCCGCCCGCTCGATCCGGTAGGTCCGAAGCTCGACGCCCTCGTCCACCTTCAGCTTGTCCAGCGCCGAGACAATCTGCTCGAACCCGCTCAGCCGCTGCGCCGGCGCGTCCACGATCAGCGAATTCGTCACCGGATCCGCCCGGACGCTCACCTCCTTCTTCCCCTGCAGATGAGGCAAAGGCCTGCCCCGGTTGTCGTACGGCATCGGCGGCTCGGGGTACATCGCATCGATGGTCTTCGCCAGCTCCTCCGCACGCGCCACCCGCAGCGGGAAGATCCTGATCTCCCGGCCCTCCCGATCGAACGCCTGCGCCTCGTTCAGGCTCCGCACGATCTCCTCGATCTCCGGCAGCACCTCCGGGTGCGCGCTCACGATCAGCGAGTTCGTCGCCGCGTCCGCCTGCACATCCACGGGCCGACGCTGCCGCTCCTCCGGGCGACGCTGCGCAAAGTTCCGCTGCAGGATGTCCGCCACATTCACCGCGTCCGTCGAACGCAGCCTGATGATCCGCAGCGGGGGCCGCTCCGCCGTCTGCTGGTTGTCCAGCGAACGCACCAGCTGCTCGATGATCGGGAACTGCGCCGGCTGCGCCGCTACCATGATCGAGTTGTTCGACTCGATCGCCTCGAACACCGGCTGCGTCGCCCCGTCGGCCCGGAGCGCCTCGCTCGCGTCCACCAGCTCGCGAAGGAACACGATCACCTCGTCCGCCCGCGCCAGGCGCAGCTCGATCAGCCGGACCTCACGCGCCGGACCAACCTGCCTCTGCAACTCGTCGATGATCCGCATGAACCGCTGCATCGCGTCGGTGTCCGCGACCACCTCGAGCGAGTTGCTCGACGCGTCCACCGTCACATCCACCGGGCCCGCGCCCGGGATCTGCGCAATCTGCGCCGAGTAGATCGCAAGCGCCCGCTCGCGAACATCCCCCGCGTCCGCGTTCGCCACCGGGATGATCCGAAGCCCACGCTCCACCGGCACGGCCGTCAGGTCGGCCAGGATCTGCTCGACCTTCTCAAAGGTCACCTCGTCGCCCGCCACGATCAGCGTGTTCGACCTCGGCTCAACCTCGATCACCACCTCGACCTTCTGCTTCCCGTTCTGCGCCGGCGCCGCCAGCGTGCCCCGCCGCGCCAGCCCCGTCAGCATGCTCGCCACCGCGCCCAGGTCCGCCCGCTCGATCCGGTAGGTCCGCAGCTGCGCCACCGGGGGAACCTCCACCCGGTCGAGCGTCTCCGCCAGCGCCTCGAGCGACTCGCGCCGATCCGCCGGCGCATCGATAATCAGCGAGTTGCTCGAAGGATCCGCCGAGACCGTGACCTCCTTCTGCTCCTGAAGCCAGGGCATCGGAGCCCCGCGACGATCCACCGGCATCGGAGGCTGCGGATACAACTTGTCCATCGCCTGGGCCACATCCAGCGCCCGCGCCACCTTCAGCGGGAAGATGAAGGTCACCCGCTCCGGGCCGTCCTCACGCTCCTTGTTGAGATCCTCCACAAAGTCCCGGATCTCCTCGTACAGCTCCTCGTGCGCCGACACGATCAGCGTCCCCGTCGCCGCGTCCGCCCGGACCTGCACCGGCTTCGCGGTCCGGTCCGCCAGAGGCCGGCTGTCGTACTGCTGGCTCAGCATCGCCGCGATCGCGTTCACATCCGCCGTCCGCACCTGCAGCAGCCGAAGCGGGGGCAGCTCGCCCTGCTCCACCGTGTCCAGCCGACGCACGAACTCTTCAATCACCCGCTGCTGCGCCCCCTCCGCCGTCACCAGCAGCGAATTCGTCCGCTCGATCACCCGCAGCGTCGGCTCGGGCACCGCCCGCGAAGGATCCACGGGCTGCGCCGACGAGAGCAACTCCTGGAGCGGGCCCAGGATGTTCTGCGCCTGCACATTGCGCACATCGATGATCCGCGTCACCCGCTCCGGGGGGATCAGCATCTGCGCCTCACGGAGCGAGTCGTCCAGCAGCCGCATCGCCTCGGGCGTCCCCCGCGCGATCAGGTTCCCGCTCACCTCGTCGAACTCCGCGTCCACCGGGTCCGCCGCCGGGTCCTTCTCGTCCATCCCCGCCACGCGCTGCGCCATCAGCTCCCGTGCGCGCGCCACCAGACCCCGCGGATCGTGGCCGCTGATCGGGATCACGCGGAGCTGACGCCCCGTCGAACGCTCGACATCCAACTGCGCGATCAACTGATCCAGCACCGCGAACTGCTCGGGCTCCGCCCGGATCACCAGCGTGTCCAACTCGTCGATCGCCTCGAACGAGGGCTCGACGAACACCGACCCGTCCTCCGGAGTCAGCATCGGCCGCGCCAGCCGAGAGAGCCGCTGCCCCAGCTCGCTCGCCCGGAGCACCTTCGGCGAATAGGTGCGCTTCACCGTGCGCACCGCCACCGACCCCGCCGCCTCGCGCAGGCGGCCCTCGAACCGCTGGATCGCCCGCGCCGAGCCGACCAGCGTCACCGTCCGCGTCGATTCCTCGAGCGAGGCACGCACCGGATCGTCCGACGCCCCGTCCGCCAGCGCGTCCAGTTCGAGCGCACGATCGACGACCTCCCGCGCGGGACCCGACCCCGGCACCGACACCTGACGCACATCCCGCTTGACCTCGGGCTTCGTGTCGATCCCCCGCACCAGCGACTCGAACGCCTCCACATCGCCCGGCGGGCCCGAGACCAGGATCCCCTCGCCCGAAGGCGTCGGCGTGAAACGCAGCATCTGCGTCTGCCTCGGCGTCAGCATCCGCCGCGCGATCGACTCGACCGCCCCCGCCGCCGCGTGCTCCAGCCTGATCACCCGCGCCGTCGTCGCCGGCAGCATCGGGTCCGCCCCGTCCGCCCCCGGGTCCATTTCTCCCAGCAGCGCCGTCGCCTGCAACAGCAGCCCCCGCTCCGCCACCACCACCAGCTTCCCGACCGCCTCCAGCGGGATCAGCGTCGGCTTGCGGCTGTCGGGCACGCCGCGGAACAACGCGTTCAACTGCTCGGCCGCCTGCTGCGCCGTCACCGTGCGCATCTGGAAGGTCGCCAGCTCCGCCGTCCCCCCCTCGACCCCGCCCTCCGGAGCGTCCAGCAGCGAGACCAGCTCCTCGACCGTCTGGATCCGCGACGCCGAACCCACCGCGATCACCGCGTTCAGCCGCTCGTCCGCCTGGATGTTCAGACCCGCGACATCGATCTCCTCGACCTGCCGGATCTGCCCGTCCTTCTCGATGATCTGCTTGAGGATCCGCTGCCCGACCAGCCCCTTGAGCGCCTCGACCACCGGCCCGGCCTGGGCGTGCCGCAGCGTGAAGATCTTGTACTCCGAATCGACGGGCCGCACCGCGTCGATGTGCCTGACGATCTCCCGGATACGCGCGCACTGCGCCGCCGTCTCCACGACGATCAGCATGTTCTGCGCCTCGACCGGCGTCACCAGCCCCGGCGCCTTGATGAGCGGACCGATCTTCTCCGCCACCTGCGTCACATTCGCGTTGCTCAGCGGGATCGTGATCGTCAGGTACTGCGAGGGGTCAACCCCCTCCAGCGCCTCGCCCTCGAACACCGGCCCCGGCTTCCGCGCCGCGTCCTCGATCGTGCGCAGGAACAGGAAGTTCTCCTGCCGCACCAGCAGGCGGTTGTGCATCGCCAGGTTCAGGTTCAGGATCTCCATCGCCTCGACCAGCGAGTAGTCCTCCGCAGAGATGAACGACATCGCCCCCGCGGGCATCTCCGCCTCGCGGATCACCGGCAGCCCCGTCTGACGCGAGAAGTAATCGAGCACCTGCGCGAACGGCGCTTCCGAGAAGTTGAACCGCACACGCGCCTCCGACCCCGGCGCGCGCACGCCCGGCGCCACCTCGCCCGCCGGCTCGGCCCCGTCCTGCCCGGACACGGCGCACGGCAGCCCGGCGGCGGCCACGACGGCGGCGATCAACACGCGGGTGGTGGACTGGTGCTCCATCACACACTCCTTCATTCCCCTTTTCAGGGGAGTCTCGTTTCCTCAGCCGTGCGGAGGCGGCGGCGCCTCCGAGTGTACCGATTCCGCGGGCTCACCCTGGGCGAGCGATTGCCCGGTTCGGACCAGCACGCGGCGTCCGTCGACAACGAATCGCGCCGCTTCCCCAGCCGCACCTTCGAGTTGCGCGCCGAGCACCGAATCCCCCGGCACGAGCGTCCGAAACTCGCCCGTGTCCGACCGGGCCAGCATCACCTCGACAAGAACCCCGGAAGGCCCACGGGTCTCCAGCACGCCCGTGACCCTCCACTTGTCGTAGGGCGGCCCGGGCTTGGGCTTCGGGGCCGCTGGCGGCGGCGGGGGCGGCGCCGCCTCGGCCACCGCGACGGGCTCGGCGAGCCGGAAAGGCTCGCGGGCCACGAGCCCCGAAACCAGCGACAGATCGCGGTCGGACGCGGCGGTCAGCACGGGCGCCTCGGCGTCCGAGCTGACCAGGTCCGGCGCGAACACCGTTGCCAGATCGACACGCACCTCGTACACACGCCGGTCCCGGCCCTTCGGCGCGAGGCCAACCCCCTCAACCCGGTGGATCCATCCCTGGGCCCGCACCGCCGCGAGCAACCGCGAGACCTGCTCCAGCGTCCCGACGCCCTGCACGCGGGCCTGCACCACCGCGAAGTCTTGTCGATCCGCGAGCAGCCGCCGCAGCGTTCGGTTGACCTCCGACCCGCGCTCCTGCGCCGGGTTGTCCTGCGAACGGGGCTTCCCGTGGGTCACCACGATCTCCCCGAGCCCGCACGACTCGGCGAGTTCGCTCAGCAGGCCCCGGAGCCTGTGCTCGACCACGACCTGGTCGCCCCCGAGCATGGTCGAGGCGAGGTCACGCAGCGCGATCTTGTTCTCGCGCGCGCCCTTCGAGGCCGAGTCGAACGCCGCGACTCGGTCCCGGAGCGCGGCCGCTTCCTTCGTCAACGCCGCGGCGGGATCGAGGTACACGACCTTGGCGGCGAGCCAGCCCCCGCCCGCGATGCCCACCACCGCCGCCCCGACGATCAATTTCGTCAACGCGTTCATCAGGGCGTCTCCTTCACGCGCTCCGCCGGGGTCGGGGCGGCGGTGGTGATCTGCAACCCAAACCGGTCCTCCACCTCGGCGCCCTGGCTCGTGACGGTGTAGAGCCCCGAATCCAGCAGCCGCTGCCTGAACCGCTGCGTCGCGGAGCGATCACGCACCGAGCCCGAGACCCGCAGCATCAGGGCCGAGTCAGCCGACCACGCCCCGGGGTCGTTCAGCTGCGCCCTCGGCTTGAACCTGACCTGCCCGGCCACCTCCAGCGAGAGCTCAGAAAGAGCGCCCTCGGTCGGCCCGGGCATCAGCTCGATCACATGCGCCAGGTGCGCCAACCAATCGATCTCCTCGTCCATCCACGCGCGGAGGTGCCCGACCCGGGCCCCGTCCATCATCGCGCTCACATACCGGTCCGACGCCTGCTTCTGCGACTCCTTGAGCACCTCGATCGCCGAACGCTGCTCCCGCAGCCGCCCCTGCGCGAACAGGAAGCCCGCGCCCCCGAGGACGATCACCAAGAGCATCCCGGCGAGCACGCCCTGGCGGAGCCCCGCCCGGGAATCCGGCGGCGTCGTGGGGGTCGCGAAATCGAACACGGGGATGCCCCTAGGCTTGCACAGCAACAGCCCCGCCAGGGGGAGCGCCGCCGTCAGCAGCGAGGCGTCGACGCCCTCGTCCGCCTCGACCAGCCCCCCGGGCGACTCGACCGACGCCGGCAATTCGAGCCTCGCCTCGACCGCCGCCGCCAGCACGCCCCCCAACGGCTCGGCCGCCAGCACGACCGTCCGCTCGACCTCCTCGCCCTCCGGGGAGACCCGGTAACTCATCCAGGTCCGGCTCGCCTCGACCGCGATCCGATCCGCGAAGGCCTCCAGCGTCGGGCGGTCGACGCTCGCGGGCATCGCCGCGTCGATCGACCGCGCAAAGACCAGGCGGCCCCGGGCGATGACCAGCATCTCGACCGACCCGACCCCCGGGGCGATGACCAGCACCGGGCCCGAGCGTTCGGCCACCCGCGCCATGGCGGCGCGCACGCCGGCGCTGCGCAGCCTGATCCCCACGAGGCGAAGCCCCGCCGCCCTGGCGGCCTCGCGACGCCACGCCACCCGGTCCGCCGGCATCGCCGCCGCCGTCACCGCGCCCGCGTGCGCGCGGCCTTCGTCCGAGGGCATGTAGTCCACCACATGCTCCCCGCCCCCGGCGGCCGCTTGCCGCGACATCTGCATCCGGATCGCCTCGTGCCGCTCGCGGGGCGACAGGCCTTCCGTCGGGAGATCGATCCGCTTGATCATCACCTCGCCGCGCGACACCGACACGATCACCGGCTTGGCCGAGAACCCGTGCCGATCGAGCGTCTCACGCATCCAACGCCCCACCGCCGCCGCGTCCTCGCCCACCTTCGCCGGCCGGGGGGTGCACACTGCGCGCACAACCCGGACCCGGTCGCCCTCCACTCTCGCCTCCACCGCGAGAAACTGGTCCGAGTCGAACTCGACGATCAGCGATGTCCCGCTCATCGGCCCCCTCCGCCCCGCGCCGGCGCCCACCGGCCCAGTCGATTGTCGCCCCCCGCCCCGCCCGGGCCAGCCGCCGGCCCGCCCGATCCCGCCCCATCCGCCGCGTCGCCGGCCCCGTCCGCGGGCCCGTCAAAGAACGACGCCGGGAAGGCGCCCGGTTTCAGAGCCGGGTCCGGAGCCGTTCCCGGGACGCCGTTCGCGCTCTCCTCGCCCGGAACATCCTCTCCGTCGAGCCACCCCTCCGGATCGCCACCCGGGCCGAACTCGAGCGTTGCGGGGCCGGGGGTGGGCTCGTCCACGCGAAATTCCGGGAGCGACGCGAGCCGCTCCGCCTCGGCGAGCCCCGTGCGGTCACGCAGGTACGCAAGCCGAGGCCGCGACCCCGCCAGATCCAGCACGACCTCGTACTCGATCGCCGCGGAAGCCTCGGCCTTGCCTTCGTCCTCGATCTCGACGCCGAACTCGTCCGAATCGGGGAGCAGCGAGACGGATCCCTCCCCGCCATTGTCGCCGAACGCCTCATCGCCCGGCTCGAATGACGCCCGCAAAACGAAGCGCCATTGCAGGCTCCGTGTGACCGCGTGATCGACGAGCAACCGGAACGACTCCTCGTCCACCACGCCCTCGTCCAAGGGCCAGGTCACGCTCCGGCGGCTCGATTCGTCCAGGCGCTCGCGCGTCGAGACCAATTCCTGCGCCGTCTCGGCGTCCAGGCCCGGCAGGACCTCAAGCACCTCTCGCGACGCCCGGTTCACATCCACCGCCCCGAGCCGGTACGGCTCCGCGGAAACCGTCAACCCATCCAGCAAGCGGGCCCACGACTCGCGGGGCACGGCTTTGCGCATCAGCAGGTCCACCAGGTCGCTCCGCTTCTCGATCCGCGGTGCGTCCACAAACAGCCCGCGCACGACCTCCGCCGTGGCCTCGTCGAGTTCCGACGCGACCGCCTTCTCCAACGCGTCCGACCAGGGCGCGTTGATGTTGACCCGGGGCCGGCCAAGGACTTCTTCATCCCCGATCCCGGCTCGGCTCTCGGGCTCGAACGAGAACACGGTCAACAGCCGGAGCGGATCAACACCTTTGTTCTCATCGAAGCCCTCCCCAGGGTCCGAGGCGATCGAGTCGGCCAGCACCGCCCCACCCGCACCGCGGAGTTCGCGGACCTCTTCGGGCGACTGGAACCAGGCTTGCTCCCGGGACGCGACGATCGCGCCGGCCAGCGGACCGGACAGGCCCGGGAGCTTCGCCAGCACCTCCTCCGGCGCATGGTTCAGGTCCAGGCGGGCCGACTCGGGCTCGACCAGCACCCCACCGGCCCCCGGCACGAGCCGCACCACAATCCGCCCCCGCCCCTCTCCGCGGGCGATCTCGATCTCCTCGGGCAGCGACGGCGCCCCGCCCCGCAGCACGGCCTCCCGCGACGCCGAGCCCTCGTGGAGCATCACCTCGAGCGCCGAACGCATCGCCGCGCGCAGCTCCAACTCGTCGAGCTCCCGGGCGACCGCGGCCCGCTCCGCCGAGACCGCCGAGAGCATCGTCGTGGCCGACAGCGCCCCCACCACCACGAGGAACAGCACCGCGAACAGCACCGTCGCACGACGATGGTCGACCGGCCGCCCCCGCATCACGGCTCCCCCCCTGCGAAAAAGCCCGCCGCCCCCTCCGAACCCGCCCCCCCGGCGATCGCGGCATCAGGAATCGCGATCACACGGACCCGGTCCGGCGGTGAGACCGGCCCGGCGGGCGCAGGTTCGAGTTCGAGGCCCAGGCCGGCGGGCTCGTCGAACCCGCCGTCAAGCCGGGACGCGCCCGGGTTGAACTCCGCGGAAGGCGGCGGCGACCCCGGCGTTGGAGCCTCGCCGATCGCGCCGAACCAGACCGAGACCTCGACCGCCGCGGGCAGCCCGGCGTCGGACTCGAACGAATCTCGCCACGAACGCCCGTCGTGGTAGCGAAAACGCAGGCCGGTGATCGCCCCGAGGGCGGGCGGAGACTCGTTCTCCGCGCCGGCCTCCCGCTCCTCCGGGCCCGACGCCGGCGCTCGGCGGATCGTGAGCACACCATCGGCAGGGTCGAACCGGATCTCGGTCCGCTGAAGATCGCCCCCGTGCGGCGCCGATCCCGCCGCCGGGACACCCCGATGCACCACCGCAAGCCCACGCGCCTCGCCGACGAGCCCGGGCCCGGACCGGCCCGCCGCGACCGCGGTCGCCAGATCCCGCTCGAGCCTGTCAAACAGGATGGAAGCGACCTGCGTCCGATCCGCCATCGCCAGCGCCCGTGTCTCGCCCGCGAACAGGTTCCACATGAACGCGTAGACCGAGGCGCTGAGCACCCCGAGCAGGGCGATCGCGACGATCAGCTCGAGCAACGAGAACGCGCGCCGTGTCGTCGGCCGGTTCATCGCCCCACCCCGCTCTCGCCGGCCCCGCCCGCAACACGGACGATCTGCCTCAGCGTGAACGAACTCTCCCCCTCGATCTCGAACCCCTCCGGGTCGATCCGATACGCCCGCACCGCGACCAGGGTCAGCCCGGGCCATTCGGTCTGCTCCGTCTCGATCTCCAACGCCCATTCCGCGACCGACACGAACGAACCCTGCGGCGCATCACCCGGATCAACGCCGATGAACCCGGGATCGTCGGTCGCTTCCGCGGCCGAAGGCACAACCGGGCCGTTCAGCGTTTCCGGGCGTGCCAAACCCGCCTCGATCATCGAGATCGCGCCGCGCGCATGGTCGGCCGCGAGCAGCCGATCCCGTGACCGCCGAAGCCCGTCCACCGCATCGCTCACGATCGAGAGCAGCGCGAGCGAGGTCATCACGAACAACGCGAGCGACAGCAGGACCTCGAGCAGGATCAGCCCACGCCTCACGGGACCTCCTCCCCCGCCTCGGCCGGCCAAACCCCCTCCGCCGCGACACCAACCTCCCCCGAGCCGGCCGCCGCGGGCTCCGCGACGACCCGGATCAGCCCGAGCGACGGGTCGACCCGCAGCGACGCGGCACGCCCACCCGGATCGGTGAGCCAGAGACGCCGGGGGCTCACCACCGATCCATCCGGCAGGCAGGCGAGCACGAGCCGGGGCGCCGCGGACGCGGGTTCATCCCGGGGACCGTCCCGCTCTTCGACCGCGTCGTCGAACGCTCCCTGTCCCGACGGCACTTCCCCCTCGGGGAGGTCTCGCAGCACCGCGGGCCGCTCGTCCGTCAACGCGAACTTCGCGGGCAGGACCATGAGAATCCGGAGCGGACGCTCCCCCTCCGCGTCTCCCTCGCTCGGGCCGCCTGTTTCCCCCGAGCCCTCGACCGGGTCGGCCCGGAGCACAAGCGAGACCGCCCCGCGTTCACCCTCGCGCTCCGCGTACACAAACCGGGTCGCGCCGGATCGACGCGCCTCCTCGCGCGCAAGCCGCAGCGCCGACTCGACCGACCGGGCCGATTTCTCGAAAGTCATCGGGGCGATGCGCCCGAGCAGCGCCGGGCCCACCAGCGACAGCGCGACGACCAGCAGCCCCAGCGCCAGCAGCACCTCGAGGAGCGTGAACCCACGCCCCCGCGGAGGAACCGGGACGGCGGGCCGACCGGTCACGGGCCTTCCGGCGAGGGCGAGGGCAGGCCCGACCCGAGGTCGTCGCCGAACTCATCGCCCTCCGTGTCGGACCACGATGTCAGGTCGTCCTCGGTGTCCTCTTCGCCGTCGGGCCCGACCGACCACAGGTCGTACTTCTCCCCGTATTCGGGCTCCTCGCCCCGGTAGCCCCACTCGTTGCCCCAGATGTCCTTGGGCAAGGGGTTCTGCATATACCCGACCCACTTCGCCTCCTCGGCGTCCTGGTCGAGCGTCTCTTTGCTCCACAGCACCGCCAGCCCCTCGTCGTCGGTCGGGTACCGCCCGAAGTCGACATAAAAGAGGTCCAGCGCGTTCTCAACCTGCTTCAACTGGGCCTTGGCCAGGTCCACCTTGGCCGTGTCCTGCCGCTGCAGCACCGCGACCCCCACCAGCGCCCCCAGCGCCAGCACGATCGCGATCACGATCAGCACCTCGATCAGCGTGAACCCGCGCCGGCGGAGCCGACGAGAAGCCCGACGGGAAACCTGCCCTGTGATTCCGTTCATGGCGATCGCTCCTTCAATCACACACCCGCGCCCCGCGGCGGCCCTTTTGACCCGGTAGACGGATTGTTGACCCGCGCGGGGTCGCCCCCACTGCTTAGTCCACGCTAGCCTGCCGGGCCCGCCCCCGCAATCCCCACAACCCCCGATCTTCGCCGGAATCTCGCAAGTCAAATGTTCGCAGTCATTTGCGTCATCGGCAAAATCAGCGCCACCGCCACCAGCCCGATCGCCCCCGCGATCGCCACCAGCAGCAGCGGCTCGATCAGCTTGACCGCGCCCCCCAGAAGCCGGTCCACCCGACCCTCCAGCGTCGCCGCAATGGTCAGCAGCACCGTGTCGACAATCCCCGCCGCCTACCCCACCGAGCTCAAAAAGCCCACCAACACAGCGAACACCCACGCCACCGAGAGCGGACCCACCCAGGGCAGAC
>DAINDF010000005.1:184778-201125 GCA_036732005.1 Phycisphaerales bacterium | reverse complement strand
CCCTCCCCCCCTCCGCCGCCGAAATGTCCTGCTCCACCGTTCCTAAATCCCCCCCCCCCCCCCCACCGAGATCATCTCGACCACATCCTCGGCGAACAGCCCCGACTCCGAGAGCGGGCCCGCCAGGGGCTGACCCGCCCGCACCGCCTCGATCGCCCGGTCGATCGCCTCCTCCATCAGCACATTCCCCGCCGCATCCCGGGCGATCGCCATCGCCGCCAGCAGCGGCACGCCGTTGGACTCCATCGTCCCCAGAAGCCGGCAGAACCGCGCCGCCGCGAGGGCCCGGGTCAGCGGGCCGAGCACGGGCGCCCGCGTGCGCACGATCGAGACCCGCCGCCGGACCGCGGGGTTCGATCGCAGCCTCCAGACCGCGACCCCCGCGGCCACGATCGCCGCGAGGATCAGCAGCCCGAAGCGCGTCACCAGGTCGCTCACCCCGAGCACAAACTCCGTGATCGCGGGCAGCTCGTCGAGCCGGGAGAACATGCCCTCGCGGAACATCGGGACGAAGACCCCGAAGATGACCCCCATCACCCCCGAGCCCACCACCACCAGGATCACCGGGTAGACCAGGCTCCCGACGATCTTGCTCTTGAGCTCGGCTTCGGCCAGCACGAACTTGCCCAGCTGCTCGAAGACCTGCTCGAGGAACCCGCCCTTCTCGCCCGCCCGCACCATCGCGACATGGACCTTCGGGAAGACCCCCTGCTGCTCGCCCATCGCCTCGGCGAGCTCGCCCCCGTCGCTGACGCGTTCGGCCAGGCGCCGGAAGACCGCCGCGAGCCGGGGCTTGCTCTTCTGACGGCTCAGCAACGCCAGGGCCCGCATGAGCGGCACGCCGGCCCGGAGCAAGTCGGCCAGCTGCGTGTACACCGTCGAGAGCGTGCGCGAGGAAACCCCCCGCGCCGCCCCCTGTTCGCGCTGCTCGACCACCCGCACCGGCATCAACCGCCGGTTCTCGAGCTCGGCGATCACCGCGCTCTCAGACTGCCCCCCGAGCACCCCGGTTGTGCGCACGCCGGAGGGATCTACCGCGATGTACTCGAAGGTCGGCATGCGTCCGACCGGCAGGATACCCGCCCGCGCGCGGGCGGGCGTGCCCTGTTGCGCCGCGGTTCACCCCTCGCCGAGCAGCCGCTTCACCTCGGCCACCAGCTTCTCGTCGTCGGGGCTCACGCGCGGATCGAATCGGCGGACCACCCGGCCCTCGCGATCGACCAGGTACTTGGTGAAGTTCCACGAAGGCTCCCCGCCCGCGGGCTCGGGGAGCGACGCCAGCTGCTTGTAGAGCGGGTGCGCGTCCTCTCCCTTGACGCTGATCTTCTCGAACATCGGGAAGGTGACCTCGAACTTCTCGGCGCAGAACGCCGCGATCTCCTTGTTGGTGCCGGGCTCCTGTCCCATGAAGTTGTTCGCCGGGAAGCCCAGGACCACGAGGCCCGCGTCCTTGTGCGCACGGTAGAGGGCCTCGAGGCCCTCGTACTGGGGCGTCAGCCCGCAGCGGCTGGCGGTGTTCACCAGCAGCACCACCTTGCCCTTGTACGCCTCGAGCTTCTCCGGCGTCCCGTCGATGCGGTGCATCTCGTACTTGAGCACGAACGAATCCGCGGCCGGGGCGGCGGGCTCGACCGAGACCAGGGCCGACCCGAGAACGGCGACGACAAGCGAGACGAGCGACAGAATCATCGGCAGCACTCCTGTTCGTGAAAGCGGGCCCGGGTCGGGCGTCCCCTGCTTCGTGGAGTAGAGTACCCGGGATGCACCGGCTCACGCGGACAGTCCGTTTCGCCTGTGGGCCCGGGGCGGCGCCCGCGCGAGGCGGCAACGGCTTCGGGGGTCGGCCGGCCCTCGACGCTCCGGCGATTTTCCTCGAACTCGAGGTCCGCTGCGTCGGCGACCCCGACCCCGCGACAGGGTACCTGATCAACATCAAGGAGATCGACGCCGCGGTGCTCGCCAACGCCGCGCCGCTCGCCGACGCCTGGTGCCGCGGGGCCGGGGGCGCCCACGCCGCCCCGTTCGTTCGCGACCTGCTCCGGGAGGTCGCATCGGGCGTGCCGGTCGGCGTGGAGTCGGTGGCCCTTCGGCTCAGCCCGTTCCTTGTCATGGAGGCGCACATGGCGGATGCATCCGTCCTGATCCGGCAGCGATTCGAGTTCTCCGCGTCCCATCGGCTGCATGTGCCGACGCTGGGCGAGGAGGAGAACCGCCGGCTCTTCGGCAAGTGCAACAACCCCGCGGGGCACGGGCACAACTACCGGGTCGAGCCGTGCGTGGCGATCGATCCCGATCGTCCGCTGGCCGCCGCCCGGCTCGAGGAGATCGTGGGCGAGTATGTCATCGAGCCGTTCGACCACAAGCATCTCAACGAGCAGACCGACGATTTCTCGTTCGACCACGGGGTCAACCCGAGCGTGGAGAACATCGCCCGGGTCTGCTACGAGCGTCTCCGGGGCCCGATCGAGGCCGCGGGGGGGCACCTTCGGTCCGTCGAGGTCTGGGAAACGGACCGGACGAGCGCGACCTATCCGGCGTGATGCCCGGGGAAACCCCGAAAACCCGCGCCGGGCCGCCACTGATCCTGCGGAGCGCGGTAGGCCGATCCAAAATGGCATTGAGATAGCGGGCCAATTCTGTTAGCGTGTACTAAGTGATTGCGGGCGCTTGCGGCCTACCCGCTAGAATCGGGGGTTCATGGGGATCGGTGTCATTCTCGCCGAACGCGGGCTCATTACCCGAGCCCAGTTGGATCAGGCGATCGCCGAGCAGCGTCGCTCGGGGGAGCGTCTGGACCATGTTTTGGTGCGCCTCGGCTTCGTCTCGCGTTCCCAGGTGCTCGAGGCGCTGGGTGACCAGTTCCACATGCCGGTGGTCGACCTCGCGGTCACCGCGGTGGAGCGAGAGGTGCTCGGGATGCTGCCGGCCCAGTTGGTCTACCGGCAGAACTGCGTCCCGATCAACCGTGAGTCCGGCACGCTGACCATCGCGACCAGCGACCCGTTCGAGCTGACCGCCCTCGACGAGTTGCGGCTG
Organism: Phycisphaerales bacterium; assembly: GCA_036732005.1. GTDB lineage: Bacteria > Planctomycetota > Phycisphaerae > Phycisphaerales > UBA1924 > UBA1926. Next base: position 198,089 of record DAINDF010000005.1, on the reverse strand, counting down.
CTGACGGGGTGCTCGATCGAGTTGGTGCTCGCCGACGAGGAGGAACTGCAGAAGTTCATCCGGGCTCACTACGGCGTGGGGGGCGACACGCTCGACGCGATGAGCGCCGCCGCGGGGTCGGTCGAGGCCTCGGCGGAGGCGAGCGACGAGATCGAGCAGGCCCAGGAGGCGAGCGTCATCAAGCTCGTCAACGACCTGCTGATCGAGGCGATCAGCGAGCGGGCGACGGATGTTCACATCGAGCCGTACGAGCGCGAGTTGATCGTGCGGTACCGGATCGACGGCGTGCTGCAGCGGGCGAATGTGCCGGCGACGATCAACCGCTACGCGTCGGCGATCATCAGCCGGCTGAAGATCATGTCCTCGCTGAACATCGCTGAGAAGCGCAAGCCCCAGGACGGGCGGATCACCTTCAACCACCGCAACAAGGACGGGCGGCTTGAGGAGTTCGACCTGCGCGTGAGCGTGATCCCGATGCTGTTCGGCGAGGGGGTCGTGCTGCGCGTGCTGAACAAGTCCGCGGTGCTGATGCGGCTCGAGGACCTCGGGATGCCGCGGCATGTGCTCGAGCCGTGGAACTCGATGATCACCAGGCCGCACGGCATCGTGCTCGTGACGGGCCCGACGGGCTCGGGCAAGAGCACGACGCTGTACGCGTCGCTGAACAGCATCGTGTCGGACGAGGTGAAGGTGATCACCGTGGAGGACCCGGTCGAGTACCATGTGCCGGGGGTGAATCAGATCCAGGTGAACACGAAGGTCGGGCTAAGTTTCTCGGCCGGGCTGCGGTCGATCCTGCGGCATGACCCCGACGCGGTGATGGTGGGCGAGATCCGCGACAAGGAGACCGCCGAGACCGCGGTGCAGGCGTCGCTGACGGGGCACATCGTGTTCAGCACGCTGCACACCAACGACGCCGCGGGGGCCGTGACCCGCCTGATCGACATGGGTGTCGAGCCCTTCCTGATCGCCTCGTCCGTCGAGGGGGTGCTGGCCCAGCGGCTGGTGCGGCGGGTCTGCGCGGAGTGCGCCGAGGCGTACGCCCCGGACGCCGGGGACCTCCCCCCGGACTTCCGGCTTCGGCCCGGGCAGACGCTCACGAGGGGCCCGGGGTGCCGCGCGTGCCGCCAGACGGGATTCCGGGGCCGGCTCGGCATCTACGAACTGCTCCAGATGGACCAGGAGATCCGCGAGATGATCATGCAGCGGATCAACGCGCCGAGCATCGCCCAGCACGCCCTCAAGTCGGGCCGGCTCAGCACGCTGCGGCAGGACGGGTTCGCCAAGACGCTCGACGGCGTGACCACCATGAGTGAGGTCATGCGGGCGCTGGCGGTCTGATGGTCGCCGCATCGCGGGGCGCGGGCATCAAGCCACACCCCCGTTCCCCGCACCCGATATACCCTGCACGCACCGTGCCCACGCCAGAACGCATCTTGCTCGTCCGCCCCAGCGCGCTCGGCGATGTCTGCCGGAGCGTGCCGGTGCTTGCGAGTCTGCGCCGGGCCTTCCCGGACGCGGTCATCGACTGGCTCGTGCAGGATTCGTTTGCCGACGCGGTCCGGCATCACCCCGCACTCGACGCGGTGGTGCCCTTTCCCCGCGGCGATCTCGGCGGGTCGAGCCGGCGCGGGAACCTGTTGCCGACGCTCCGCTGGATGAACGCGGCGCTGCGCCCCCACCCCCGCTACGACCTCGTGATCGACGCCCAGGGCCTCTTCCGCAGCGGGCTGTTCGCGTGGTGGACCGGGGCCCGGGCCCGCGTGGGGTACCGCAACGCCGAGGAGATGGGCGGGCTGTTCCTGAACCGCGCTGTCCGCGTCTCAAGGTCTGGGCACGCGGTGGACCGGATGCTCGCGCTCCTGCCGCTGGCGGGAGCCGAGGCCCTCCGCGACATGCGTTTGTACGCCGACCCCGACGAACTGGCGTGGGTCGGCCGGCAGCCGTGGGCGTCAGCCCCGGCGCGATCCAACTCCACCCCTTTCGCGGTTCTCGCGCCGACCAGCCGATGGCCCGGCAAGCAATGGCCGGCGGAGCGGTTCGCGGAACTGGCCCGGCGTCTGCTCGCCCGAGGCGTGCCGGCGGTCGTGATCGTGGGCGGCCCGGACGAGCGGGCGCAGATCGCGCCGCTGCTGGAGTGGGCCTCGGCCGAGCCGCGCGCGGTGGATCTCGTCGGCTCGACCTCGATCGCGAGGCTGATGGCGGTGATCGCCCGGTCGTCGCTGGTGGTGGCCAACGACTCGGCGGCGCTGCACATGGCGGTCGGCTTCGATCGCCCGCTCGTCGCGCTCTTCGGGCCCACGCGGGTCGGCCTCGTCGGGCCGTACCGACGCGACGCGGATGTGATCCAGCACGCCCGCCCCGCCGACCGGTTCGATCACAAGGACGCCGAGACCGGGCGGGCGATGATGGAGCGGATCGCCGTCGAGGAGGTCGTCGCAGCATGCCTGACGCGGCTGCACCCGCCGGGCCTTGCAGTCCCCCGCGCCGCGGGGTGAGGGCCGGCGGCCGGTCCGCGGCGGCCGATGGGCACGGTGTGCGGAACGCGCATGAACAAGCCCCGGGAGGCCGGGGCTTGGGGGTCGAGCCGCATCGGAAGTGCCTCAGGCCTTCGCCGCCGCCGCGTTCTGGTGGGCGAATTCCTTCATGAACGAGACGAGGGCCTGGCACCCGGCCTTCGGGAAGGCGTTGTAGATGCTCGCACGCATCCCGCCGACCATGCGGTGCCCCTTCAGCCCGTCGAGGCCCTTCTTCGTCGCCTCGGAGATGAACTGCTTGTCGAGCTCCGGCGTCGGGCAGGTGAAGGTGATGTTCATCAGGCTCCGGCTGTCGGGCTTGGCGTGGGGCTTGTAGAAATCCTGGCTGTCCAGGAAGTCGTAGATGATCTTCGCCTTCTCGACATTGTGCTCGCGCATCGCCTTCAGCCCGCCCTCGGCGAGGATCCACTTGAACACCTGGCCCATCAGGTAGACGGCGAAGGTCGGCGGCGTGTTGAACCGCCCGTGCTCCTCCGCGTGCTTGCCGTACTGCATCATCGTCGGCAGCGGGCGCACCGGCTCGGCGATCAGGTCACGCCGCGCGATCACCAGCACGATGCCCGAGGGGCCCAGGTTCTTCTGCGCGCCGGCGTAGATCAACCCGTACTTCGTGACATCGATCGGCTTGCTGTACATGTTGCTCGACGAGTCGCACACCAGGTACGACCCCGCCGGGATGTTCGCGGGCTCGGCCTGGAACTCCGTGCCCATGATCGTGTTGTTCGAGGTGAAGTGGACATACACGGGGCTGTCCGAGTACTTGACCTCCGACCCGCTCGGGATGTGGTCGTAGTTCGTCGCCTTGCTGGACCCGCAGATGTGGCAGTTCCCGTAGAGCGGGACCTCCTTGATCGAGTCGTTCGCCCACTTGCCCGTCTGGAAGTAGTCCGCGGTCCGCCCCTCGGGCAGCAGGTTCGCCGGGACGAAGTAGCACTGGCTCGTCGCCCCGCCCTGCATCCAGAACACCGCGTACTCGTCCGGGATGTTCGCGATCGCCCGGCAATCCGCCTCGGCCTCCGCCGTGATCTTGTCGAAGACCTTGCCCCGGTGGCTGTGCTCGAGGATGCCGATCCCCGAGCGATCGATGTCGATGATGTCCTGCTGGGCTTTCCGCAACACAGATTCCGGCAGCACCCCGGGGCCCGCGGAGAAGTTGAACACGCGATCACCCATCAGACACCTCCATCGCCCGCCCCGCCGGGCAGGACACCGTGACCCGTCGGGCGCCCGCCCGGGCATTCCCGACCCCGCAGCATGATATTCGCCGGCCCGGGCCCGGGTCAGGCGACCCCGTTGACGCAGTGCTCGATCCGACCCTCGGCCTTGTAGAGCCCGACCATACGGACCACCTCGTCCGCCACCGAGTTCTGGGCCTGGTCCGTCGACGCCCCGCAGTGGTGCGAGAAATACACCCCTGAAACGCCCCGGAGCGAGGGGGACCAGTCCGCCGCCGTTTCCGCCGGCTGCCCGTTGTAGACATCGACCGCCGCCCGGACGCGACCGCCCTTGACCGCCTCCGCGAGCGCCGCCTCGTCGACGATCGCCCCCCGGCTCGTGTTGACAAAGTACGCCCCGGGCTTCATCGCCCCGAAGAAGGCCGCGTCGCACATCCCCTTGGTCTCCGCGACCGCGGGGACATGCATCGAGACCGCGTCGAACGCGGGCAGGGCCCTGAGGATCGCCTCCCGCGTGCACTCGACATGCTCCACCCCCAGTTTCGCCGCCCCCTCGCGGGTGAGCATCACATCCGACGCGGCGACCTTCATCCCGAACGCCTGCGCACGCGTGATCACCTCGCGCCCGATCGCCCCGGCCCCGAGCACCAGCAGCGATGACCCCTTGAGCCCCCGCGCGGCGGCGTACTTCTTCTTGTTCCAGTGCCCCCCGCTCAACTCCGCGTGCTGCTCGGGGAGCCGCCGATCGAGGCTGATCAGGTGCCCCATCGCCAGTTCCGCGACCGCGACGGCGTTCATGCCCGGCGTGTTGCAGACGGCGATGCCCTTCGAGGCCGCCGCGGCGGTGTCGATGTTGTCGAACCCGGCCCCGGCCCGGATGACGAGTTTGAGCGAACCCGACGCCGCTTCGAGGGCGGGCGCGGGCACTTTGGTCGAGCGGACGATCAGCACGCGGGCGTTCTTCGCCCGGCAGGCCTCACCCAGGGTGTCCGGGGAGAGAGCGGGGTCGTAGTGCACCTCGCACCCGTGCCGCTTGAGCCCCTCGATCAGCGATTCTTCCGATTTGTCCGCGACGACAACCAGCATGCCGACCCCCTCGTCTGCGCCCTGTCGAGGGCGCAATCAGGGATGTTAGGCATCGGGCCAAGACATTCAGGGCTGCCCGGTGTTGATCTCACTGCCCCCGAAATCAACGCCGCGCAGCCCGCCGCGGGTCCAGCGATAGACGCCGCTGTACTCGAGCGGGGGCACGCCGCCGCCCTGGGACACGACCAGACGCGTCGGGAGCGGGCTTGTCGGGTCCATCGGTCGGAACCCGGGGTTCGCCTCCGAGGTCGCCCGACGCGAGACGGACCCGTCGAACATCAGCAGCGTCGACCGGGCGGAAGGGTCGGCGAAGAAGATGTCCTCCCCGCCGCTGTGCCTGTCGAACTGGTCCATCACCCAGACCTTGTTGGACGGGAACCCGACTTCATCGACCTGTCGAGTCACGAGGTAACGCGTTCCTCGAACGAAGCTGTTGGCGTTCTGCTCGCTCTGATGGACCGGAGGAAGCTGGCCATCCCGGAGTTGATCGTTGCTGTGCGTCGCGGGCACGACCTCGTAGGTTCCCTCGTAGACCCGGAAGACCAACGCGGGGTCGATGGTCTCGATCGGCTCGTCGATCCGATCGAACTGCGTCTGGTCCTCCGGGCAGATCGCCACCTCCTCGATCGGCAGCCCCGTCAGGTAGGGCGCGAGCACCAGGTGCGAGAAGTAGAGGTGGGCGTACCAGTTGAAGCTCGTCACGGTCAGATCGTCCCGCCCGCTCAGCCGCCGCATCGCGTCGATCGCCTGGACACGCACCGACTCAAGGTCGAGTGCGTACACGCCCGTGAGATCGCTGTACCGGCTCGGCACCGGGAGCCCCGCCTGCCAGCTGAACGCGAAGACGGCGTTGTCATCGTCCACCGCGTACGCGAGCGCGGCCGTGCCGATCTGCCTCAGATTGCTCAAACAGACCATCGTCCGGGCGCTCGCCCTGGCCTTGCCGAGCGCCGGGAGCAGGATCCCGATCAGCAGCGCGATGATCGCGATCACCACCAGCAGCTCGATCAGCGTGAACCCGCCGCGACCCTCGGAGCGTCGGGCGAACGGGGTCCGTCCCATCCGGCACACCTCCTGAACACCCCCGGAAATCCCCCGCCGAGACCACACAACGGCCCCCGTCTCGAACGAGCCGTGAGCACGGCCCACACTCAGAATACGAGAAATTCCCCCGAATCGGATGCGTATTCCCCACCCGGGGCCGGCCTTACGGCACGCGGGCCCGCTCCTCGGCCTCTCGGAGCGCCGCGATCCGGCCCCGCCAACGCGCCACCTCCTCCGGGGGGAGTACCCCGGGAGGCGCCCCGTCGAGCAGCCGCTCGGCCTCGTCCGCCGCGGCCTCACCACCCGCCAGCAGGGCTCGCTCCAACTCCGCGACCAACGCCGTGGCGGACTCGGACGAACCCGCCGGCTCACCCGCCCGCGCCCGCGGGTCTCCCACGCCGCCGAGGCCGGGCGCGGCGGCCTCCGGTGTGTTTGTGTCGGTTGAACCAGGCTCCGGCTCACCCGCTGCAGGCAAGGCCGTTTCCGGGAATCCCGGAGAGGGCGCCGCGGGATCGGCTCGACCTCCCCCCAGCCTGCCGCCGAGCAGCACCAGCGTCAGGGCCAGGCCGAGCCCCGCCGCGGCCGCCGAGGCGATCGCCGTCCGCCGTCGGGCCCACCGGAGGCGTCGTTCGAGCGTCGCGAGGCGACGGGCCGGGTCGCCCGGCGGGGCGGGGTCAGCGGAGGGCCCGGGAGGCGCTGGAGAAATCGGGCTCGGGGTCGGCCCCGGGAGAGGCGCGGCGGGCAGCGGTTCGGGCCCTCGCAGCAGGGCCGCGGCCACCGAGGCCGGGTCGGCCCGCCCCGGCAACTGACGAACCGGCGAAAGCCCCAGGTGCTGGCGATCGCGGAGAATGTCCAGCCCCGCCCCGCACCCCCGGCAGATCAACTCAGCCGGATCGACCTCCGACGCGCACGCGTGGCAGCGGCCGAGGAGCCGGGCAACCCCCGGGACCCGGTCTGCCCGCATCCAATTCTGGTTCGACCCCGGCCCGCGGATCACGGTGTCCGCCCCCACCTTGCCCGCCCTGATCAGGCGTTCGAGCGTCTCGAACCGGCAGCCGGGGCGGAAGGGCCTCGCCTCGTCGCGGATGAACCAGGGCCCCATCTCGTTCTGCGTGGCTTGCCGGGAGAGCGGGTCGGTGTGGGCCCCACATTGCTCGCAGCGGTTGGGGGTGTGCTGCTCGCCGCCGCAGAACGGGCAGATCTCGGGGCCGGTCGGCCCAGCGGTCGGGGCCTGCGAGGCCCGTGTGGCGGTGCCGTTGTGGCGGTCCTGCGGCGGGGGCGGCATGCAGGAGCCTATACCCCGGGGTTGACCGGGCGGATGCCGCGACCTGTGATCTGCCATGCGCAACCACGGGTGGCCCGCGTTGGTCTTGGCCTTGCTCAGCATGTCGGCGGCCGTGGGATGCGCGGCGGCGCCCGCCCGCGACGAATCCCGGGCTGAGAGGCCCGCGGGCCGGCCCGAGCCCGCCGAGACCTCGGTCCCGGTGCTGATCAACGGGGAGCCTGTCTCGTGGCGTGTGCTTACCCCCCTGCTCGCGGAGGACGCGGGGCGCCGGGTGGTGGACGAACTCGCCCTCGAAGCGGCGCTGGAGCGCACGCTGCGCGCGCGCGGGCTGACGATCGGGGACGACGCGATCGACGCCGAGCGGAGCCGGTGGCTCGATCTGCTGGAACGCGAGGGTGTGTCCGCGTCCGCGGAATCGGAAATCCGGCGTCGCCGCGGGCTCGGGCCCGAGCGGTTCCGCGGGCTTCTGTGGCGGAACGCGGCCCTGCGGGCGCTGATCGACCCGGCGGAGATCGAGGTCCAGGAGAGCGAGGTCCGCCTGGCGCGCGAGATCCGGGGCGGGGAGCGCTTCGCGGTCAGCGGGCTGGTGCTGCCCGACGCCGGGACGGCGGCCCGGGTGCTGGAGCGGGCGCACACGGACCCGGGCGGGCCCGCCGGGGTGGTCTGGGTCGAGGCCGCCGAGCGGGGCCTGACCCCCTGGCACGCGGTGGTGAGCCCGGCGGACCCGCAGTACCCGGATGCGCTGAGGCGTGCGGTGCGGGCGACGCCCCCGGGTCAAGCGGGGGGGGTGGTCGCGCTGGGGGAGGGGTACGCGATCGTGCTGGTGCACGCGGTGATCCCGGCCTCCCCCTCGGGGCGGCATGACGACGCCTCGCTGCGTCGCGAAATCGAGGTCCGCAAGACGCGGCGCGCTCGGGTCGGGGGGGCGTTGGGCGGGGTCCCTTCGGGCCCGCGCGGGCGGCCCCCCCGGCCCCGGTTCGGGTCTCGCACGGGCCGATAGGTCCGGGGGGGGGGGATGGAATCTCGGGTGCGGGCCCTCCCACAACCGGGGATGGGCCTCCCGATTCCCACCCGCGGCCGGGGTGGCGGCCGGGCTGCCCGAAACCAGGACGCAGAGATCCTGCAAAAGGCCCGATCTGCTGATCTGGGGCCGGGCGTTCAGTCCCGGCCGACGGCACGCGCATACGGAGGTCACCATGCAGGGTCAGCAGAAGCGCTCGATTGGGCTGTCGCCGCGGATCATCGCGACGACGCTGGGGATCATCGTCGCCATCGTGGTCGTGAACTATGTGGTGTTCGCGACGGGGTACCGCAAGGACGCGGAGACGGCGATGGTCCAGAAGGCCGCGGCGTTCACCGCGGTGGCGGACGAGGCGAAGAACCACGCCTCGAAGTTGATCGAGGAGGGCGCGGTGGATGTCGCGGGCCTGCTCGAGGAGATGAAGGCCCATGTCGCCAAGGGCGGGCGCTACCAGGACACGCGGGTGTTCCAGACGATCCCGGTGGTGGTCGGGTGGACCGCGGCGGGCGAGGCGGCGTCGCGTGAGGGGATCGATTTCAAGGTCCCGGCGTTCGAGGCGCGGAACCCGGACAACGAGCCCGAGCCGGGCTCGTTCCGCTCGCAGCTGCTCAAGGACCTGTACGCGCAGGTGGAGACGGGCGGCGAGGAGGCGATCAGCCGGATCAACAAGGACACGAACACGCTGCACTACATGCGTGCGATCAAGCTGGACAACTCGTGCATGATCTGCCACGGGGCGCCGGCGAAGTACGACACGGACGGGGACGGGAAGGACCCCCTTGGCTTCGCGATGGAGAGCTGGGAGGTCGGGGACATGCACGGCGCGTTCGAGATCGCGATGCCGCTGGACGGGACCGACGCGCAGGTCGCCGGGTTCATCGGCAACGGGCTGATGTTCACGGTGCCGCTGGTGATCATCGCGGGCGGCGGGTTCGTCTTCATGCTCAGCCGGATGCTCGGCAAGCCTCTTGCGAACCTGATCAACCTGATGCAGGACATCGCGACGGGCGACGGGGACCTGACCAAGCGGGTGAACCTGAACCGGGGCGACGAGATCGGGCGGCTGGCGCACTGGTTCGACACCTTCATCGAGAATGTGCACCACATCATCGCGGACATCGCGAGCGTGAGCCGCGAGGTCGCGTCGGCGGCGACGCAGATCGCCGCGTCGAACGAGGAGATGGCCGCGGGGCTTTCCAACCAGCAGGAGCAGACACGGTCTGCGAGCGCGGCGGTGGAGCAGTTGAACGACGCGGCGGCGGACATCGCGCGGCAGAGCGCCGACGCGGCCCGCCAGGCCGACGGCAGCCGCCAGAACGCCGACGAGGGCGGGCGGGTTGTCGCGGACACCGTGCAGGAGATCAAGGGCATCGCGTCGGAGGTCGACGAGTCGGCCAAGGCGGTTGCGCTGCTGGGCGAGAAGGGCGAGCAGATCGGCGGGGTGATCAGCGTGATCAACGACATCGCCGACCAGACCAACCTGCTCGCGCTCAACGCCGCGATCGAGGCGGCCCGTGCGGGCGAGCACGGGCGCGGGTTCGCCGTGGTGGCGGACGAGGTCCGCAAGCTGGCGGAGCGGACGACGCAGGCGACCGAGGAGGTCAGCCAGTCGATCCGCGAGATCCAGGAGGAGACCTCTCGGGCCGTCGAGCGGATCGAGAACGGCTCGAAGCGCATGGAGCGCGGCGTCGAACTGGCGACGAGCGCGGGCGATTCGCTCCGCGTGATCGTCGAGAGCAGCAAGCAGCTGCTGGGGCAGGTGCAGGCGATCGCGGCGGCGGCCGAGGAGCAGTCCGCCAGCGCGGCCCAGATCGGCGACAATGTCCAGCGTGTGACCGCGGTGTCGCACGAGTCGGCCCAGGCGGCGGGCCAGGCCTCCGAGGCCGCGGCGGAGTTAAGCCGCCAGAGCGAGCGGATGCGCTCGCTGGTGGATCGGTTCAAGCTCTGATCGACCCGGGAATCGCGTGACCTTCAGGGCGTCGGGTCGGAAGGCCCGACGCCTTTTTCCTGCGCTTCGCCCCCGGCGGCGGTCTTCGGGCGCAGGTGCTCGGTGAAGAAGGCGGCGATCGCCTCCCGCATCGCGGGCTCGGAATCGACCCAGTCGACATGGCCCGCGCCCTCGAACTCACGGAACTCGACGCGGGCGCCCGCGGCGAGAGCCGCGTCGCGGATCATCGGGCCGTGCGCGAAGGGCACGATCTCGTCGTCCGTGCCGTGCAGCAGGAGGAGGGGGCGGTCGCCCAGCCTCGTCACGCTCTCTTCGGCGTCGCGTCCGTCGCGGATGAGCCAGTTGCCGAGCAGGGGGACATACCCGTTGGCGATGCGCTTCCACCGGCTGAAGGTCGCGACGGAACAGACCGCGGCGACGCGCTGGTCCTCGGCGCCGGCGGCGAGGGCGATGGTGCCCCCGAGGCTCAGGCCGTAGAGCCCGACGCGGTCCGGGTCGGTGTCCGGGCGGCCTCTGGCGTACTCCACCGCGGCGAGCGCGTCGTGCACGAGCCCGTCGCGGTTGAGGGGGCCCCGCTCGCTCCGTCCGTAGCTTCGGTAGTCGAAGATGAGGACATGGAAGCCCTCGTTCGCCAGGAAGTCTGTGAAGACATCGTGGCGGCTGATGTTGAAGGCGTTGCCGTGCGCGTGCACCACGACGGGGCGGACCTCGCCCGGGTCGGCATCGGTGGCGCGATAGAACCACCCGTGCAGGCGGAGGCCCTCGGATTCGAAGTAGACATCCTCGACGCCGGCGGGCGTCTCGAACGCGCCGCGGCTTGGCCAATAGAAGAGTCGTTCGCCGACGCCGAGGATCTTCATCGCGATCGGGATCAGGCCGAGGAGCAGGGCGATGCGCAGAACGCGGAGCCAGAGCGGCGTGCGGGGCTTCGGGGCGGGACGGGCGGCTTCTCGGGGTTCTTCGGTCATCGGGCCACTTCGATCGCCCTCGTCTCTCGGAGCACGGTCACGCGGATTTCACCGGGGAAGGTCATCTCGTCGGTAACGCGCCGCGGGCCACGAATTGGTATCGCGCAGAGCAGGGTGGTGGCTGTCGCTTGACGGCGACGACCCCATCACGGATGTACCGCCTACGGGCTGAAAACCGGGGCTGTCAGTAGTCTCGTCCCAGCACCCCATCCTGCGTGTTGTGCAGTTTGACTTGACCGCTGTCACGCAGGTTCAGCGGATTCGGGACTGGCTGAGAAGCCGATGTCGGCGTTAGCATTCTCACGGATCCATCAGCAAAGCCGGTCGGCGTCGCCTGGGCAATGTTGCCGCCCGCATCATACTTGATGGCATCTCTCGAGAAACCTAGCGCACGATCCCAGAGTAGGACCTTGCTCGACGGGAACTGAACAGCGCCCGGACGAGCCGGGCTCTCGAGTCCGGCGGTGTTCGGCAATGAGCGACCGCTCCAGATGGCCGGCCTACCAACGAATGAATGAGAATACGCGTAGGAGGGAACGGCGCGAGGGCTCCACTCGCTCAGTCCGGGCGAAAAGAACACTTCTAGGTTTTCATCGTGCGGAAAATACGGGTAGATTATCCCGTGCCAGACATTCTCCACTTCCCAATAGGTGTGGACAAACGATGTGCCATCGATGTCGGGGTACAACATCCCGCCGACAATACAGGGATAGGCTTCCTCACCTTCGACATAGAACATCATGCCGATGTACAAGGTTCGAAGGTTTGACTGGCTCTGCAGAGCCTGCGCGGTTCCTCGCACCTGCGACAGAGCCGGCAGGATGAGAGCCAGCAGGACACCGATCACACCCATCGAAACAAGCACTTCCAGTAGAGTGAATCCCGGCTTTGAGGATACCCTCCCAAGCACGCTGGTGCAAGCGGCCGAGGATGTGCGCAGCGGATCGGACATCGCTATAGCGGGGGAATGGCGATACGCGGGGGCGGGTCGATATCCGTGTAGTGATAGATCCCGGTTATCACCCAGCCACCGGTATCGGGCCTCTTCGTCATCTCGATACCGAGTTCAGTCTCGACGAAATCACCATCCAGCGTTGGGTAGATGCCCGGCAGAAGAACTTCGCATACCACCAGATCACCCGTCGGGTCTGCCAGGAAAGGCCGGCCGTCGGGTCGCGTCTTCGACTTGAGTTGCACCTGAGCTTCGACGCTCCGATCGTCATCGCGCGACCTCTGTACAACACGGACCTTCGACGCATCAATATCGGCGAAGACGAATGTCGCACGAAGCGTATCCCAGGCCGATTGAAACTGGTCTGGGTTCGCCTGCCACTTCGGAATGGGCGTGATGCCTTCCGCGAGCTGCCAATCAATGAAACTCTGAACATCCGGGAGTGCGTACGAGTCAATCGATCTTTGCACCGCATCACCAAGTTCCGCGGCGTCAGAGATGCCCAGCCGACGCCCCGAGTCGATGATTGAATTCACGATCGCGGCGTCGGCGAAGCTCTCCGATTGGTGATCAACGCTCGGTTGCTCCGCAGCTTGTTCATACAAGCGATTGATGGCCGCGCCTTTGGGGAGCTCCGGCGATGGAGGTTCGCGATCCAGGAACCGCCATACCGCGAACACGCCGACGCCGCTACCCAGGATCGCGAACCCGAGCGCGAACATGTGCTTGACCGCCATTTCCGGATCCTCCGAAGACGCCGCGGGCTCTCTCGCAGAATGCACGCTCACATCTTGGCCGAGCCGTCTACGGCCCACGACGGGCACGCGACACGGGTGTTCACACGGACCCAAGGCCTGACCGAGCCACGACGGGCCCTATTGGACGCATTCGTCAGGGTCAGGGATGCATTGTTTGGGAATGACATAATTGCTCCCGCACACTCCTTGTATGTCGAGGATACAGCAGCAATCCTCGCCATACGAGATGGTCCAGTTGCAATACTGGGTGGTCGAGCAGGTTAATACGACGGAAATAGATGTTCCGTCACATGTCTCCTCAGAACTCGCCGCGCGTGTGCATGTCTTTGTGCTCTGGGCGGCCGCCGTGGCCGCCAGAGCGGAGACCAGAGCGACACTGACCAACGATCGCAACATGGGCAGTTTGCTTCTCATTTGTTTCCCCTGTGATGTGAAGAGGGCAAAGCAGACGACTGGTCAGAGAATAGCGAAAAGATTGCGGGGGGGGGGGGGGGGGGGCCGAACATAAAACAAATTTTAAAAATATAAAGAAAATTT
>DAINDF010000005.1:0-184768 GCA_036732005.1 Phycisphaerales bacterium | reverse complement strand
CAGACAGCACTTTTCCCTGATTTTTCCGAATCTCGGAAGTTTTCCTAGGCGTCGGCGATGCCCGCCGGTCTACCCCGCTTTACCGACATCGGTGTCGTCTTTTCTGAAGTCCCGGCGGTGGAGTTCCTTAAATCCCACATCTCGCGAGGTTTGAGTGGGGAGATCACAGGCCGGGCACTTTGAAAGCAAATAACCTCATCGGGCCACTTCGATCGCCCTCGTCTCTCGGAGCACGGTCACGCGGATTTCACCGGGGAAGGTCATCTCCTCGGCGACGCGCTTGGCGATCTGGTGGGCGATGAGGTAGGCCTCGTCGTCGCCCACGCGATCGGCGTCGACCATGACGCGGACCTCGCGGCCGGCCTGGATGGCGTAGGCCTCGGTCACCCCGGGGATGGACAGGGCGATGTCCTGCAATTCGTTGAGGCGCTGGATGTAACGCTCCATCGACTCGCGCCGGGCCCCGGGGCGGGCGGAGGAGACCGCGTCGGCGGCCATGACGATGGGGGTGTAGAAGGTGGTCGATGGGATGTCGGCGTGGTGCCCGCCGATGGCGTTGAGCACGGCCTCGTCCTTCTCGCCGTGCTGGCGGGCGAAGTCCATGCCGATCTTGGGGTGCCCGCCCTCCATCTCGTGGTCCATGGCCTTGCCGATGTCGTGGAGGAATCCGCAGCGGCGGGCGAGTTTGCCGTCGAGGTCGAGCTGCTCGGCGATCAACTGGCTGAGGTAGGCGACCTCGATCGAGTGGCGCAGCACATTCTGCCCGTAGCTGGTCCGGTAGTGGAGTTTGCCCATCGCCTCGATGACCTTGGGGTGGAACCCGCCCAGGTTGACCTCGAGGGCGGCGTCCTTGCCCGCGGCGATGACCTTCTCGCTGACCTCGGAGCGGACCTTCTCCACGACCTCCTCGATGCGGGTCGGGTGCAGCCGGCCGTCGGCGATGAGGCGCTGGAGCGACTCGACGGCGACGGCCTGGCGGACCTTGTCGAAGCAGGAGACGACGATCACGCCCGGGGTATCGTCCACGATGATGTCGACGCCGGTGGCCTTCTCGATCGCGCGGATGTTGCGGCCCTCTCGGCCGATGATCCGCCCCTTCATGTCGTCGGAGGGGATCTCGACCGAGCGGACGGTGCTCTCGCTGGTGTGCTCGGTGGCGAAGCGCTGGACCGCCATGAGCGTGATCTCGCGGGCCTTCTCCTTGGCCTGCTCCTCGGCCTTCTCGGTCACCGCGCGGATCAGCTTGGCCGAGTCGAGCCGGGCGGTCTCCTCCACGCGGGCGAGCAGTTCCTGCTTCGCCTCGGCCCGGGTCATCTGGGCGATCTGCTGGAGCCGCTCGGTCTGCTGTTCCCGCAGTTGCGCCGCCTCTGCCTCCCGTTTGGCGAGGGCCTCGTCGCGGCGGCGGAGGGTCTCGGAGGTCTCCGCGAGAGACTTCTCCTTGAGCGCAAGCGCCTCCTCCTTGCGGTCGAAGAGGTCCTCCCGCTTGGTCAGGCGTCGCTCGCTCTCCCGTATCTCGGCCCGCGCCTGCTCCAGCTCGGCGTCGAGCTTCTCCTTGCGCGACAGGGCCGCCCGCTCGCCCTCGAGGCGGACGCGTTCGGCCTCGTTGCGGGCCTCTTCCTTGGCCCGCTCAATGATGGTCGCGGCCTCGCCCCGCGCCGCCGAGACGGTCTTGCCGGTCAGCGTCCGGAGGGCGAGCATCATCGCCCCGGCGCCAAAGACGGTGAAAACCACCGCGATCAGGATTGCCCCGAGGGTCGAAACACCCCCGGCTCCGGGCTCACCCTGCGCGAGCATGATCGTCCAATCGCCCACGCCACACCCCGCATCCCGGGCCCGCGGCGCGGGATCCGCCCGCGCGAGCCTCGGAAAACGACCGCCCAGGGTTCGCGGGGGGTGAGACGGGCGTGGGCCAGCGGCAAATGGACACCGGGCCCCCTTGAGGCGGCCCGGAAGAGGGATCCACGGCGATCGGACGAGCCGCCCGGACTCGGCGGCCGCGTCGCCCGCGGATCCGCGGGAACCGGGAGGGAAGACCCCAATCCCGGTGGTGCTCTGCTGCCCACACCCCGCCGGGCCCGGCCACGAGCGAGGCGATCGGTCATTGGTCTGCTGCGGAAGGCCTCCACCGCGGAGGCCTTCACCGAACGCTTATCATAGCCGGGAGAATTTCGCCCGGGTTGCGGCCCGCGGCGGGTTCGGCTCGAACCCGGGGCCGGACCGGGTCGATAGTGGTTGGAGAGCGCTGTTGCGCGAGGAGTTGCCCGTGCCGAACAAATTCCGCCTCCGCCCGCTGTCACTGGCCGCCTGCCTTGGTCTGGGCGCGCTGGCCGGTTGTCATCAGCCGGACATCGCCCGCGAGCACCTGTTCCGACCCGACCGCTGGGCCCCGGTGTCGTGGGACGGCGGCGAGCTGCGGGCGGGGACGCCGCTGGCGTTCGATGTCCGCAACGACCGGGGGTCGGTCTGGATCGAGGTCGATGAGAAGCTTGAGGCGCCTGTTGTGGTGGCCCGGGTCAGTTGGGACGGGAAGGAGCGGACCAAGACTTGGCCGGGCGACACGGCCGGTGCGGCGGTGTACGCCGCGCGGGACACGACGCAGGCGGCGGGGGATGTGGTCCGGATTTCCTCCACCCTCAACGAGGGGGCCCCGGAGTCGGCGTTCGTGGATGTGCGGGTCCGGACGCCTCGGTGCGATGGTGTGACCGTACTGAACGACGGCGGCCCGATCGTGCTGGTCGGGGTCGGGGGCGCGATCACGGCGCGGAATGGGGAGCAGGGCGGCCGGATCGAGGTCCGCACGAGCCGGCCCCTGACCGACCCGGTGGCGTTGGTGACGGCGCGCGGGAAGGTGAGCGCGGTGATCGGTCCTGGCGGGAGCGGGCTGATCGAACTCGATTCGGAGTCGGGCAGCGCGGAGTTCGAGTCCGAGTTCGGCTCGGTGACCGAGGTGCGTCCGAGCCTGGGGCGTTTCCGCGGCGTGTGGAACTCGGGCGCGAACCCGGTCATCGCGCGGAGCGGGGATGGGGATGTTCATGTACAGGTGCAGCGCAACGCCGAGATGTACAGCGTCTCGGACGATTGGCTCGCGTTGTTCAAGGACTGAACTGCCGCGCCGACTCAAACCCCGCGCAGGGCGGCTCAGGACGCGACGGCGAAGTTCATGAAGCGCTGGATCTGCTCGGAGACGAAGGCGCGGTGGGCCGGGTCGAGGCCGAATTCGAAGGCCATGCCGGCGTAGATGTTCTGCTCGCTGTCCAGGTGTGTGTGGGCGAGGCGGACGATCAGTTCGAGCGGCGCCGGGATGTGGGGCCGCAGGTCGAGCTTCATCCAGTAGAGACGGGTTCCCTCGACGAGGGAGGCGTGCTCGGCGCGGACCTTGAGCCCGACGCCGCCCCCGCCAATGTTGGCGACCTGGGCCCTGAAGCCCGGGCCGACATCGGGGGCGATCTCGGAGAGGCGGTCGAGTTCGGCGTCGTCGAAGGGAGCCCGGTCCGCTGAGGCACGCTCTTGGAGCGCAAGGATGCGCTGGCGGTTGGCGGCCTCGGCGGGCACGGCGGTGATCGGGTCGCGGAGGGGCCAGCAGCGGGCCTCGGGGAGGTTGATCTCAGCGGAGGAAACACGCTGCTGGGAGCGACGGGTGCAACGCTCAACGCGCTCCGGGACCGCGAGGTGCAGCGTGCCGTCGGGGCCGGGAAAGGCGGCGGTGACCTCGCTGAGGAACATCCAGCGGTTCTGCCCCACCGCCATCACCGCGACGATCCGGGTGCCCTTGGCGAGGAGGATCGGCTTGCCGATGGCGACTGGGTTCTCGACAACGATCGCGTCGTCGGTGACCTTGCGGACGCGGACGCGCCAGAGCAGATCGGGCGGTGGGGCGTGGACCTCAACCCCCGGGTCGGACCGGAACCCCGGCCCCCCGCGGCGGTCGATCGCCAGTTCGATGCCGCCGCCGCGTTCGGCGATCTGGAGCAGGGTGTTCTGCCACTGGTCTCCGCGGCGTCGGCTGGCGGGCATCGGGGTCCTCCTTGGATCGGGGCGGGGCCGCGGCAATCGGCCCTTGTCTTCATCGGCGATCAGCGGGGGTCTCGGGAGGGGATTGTTGCGCCCGGGCGGATGCGTTGGGATCTCTGGCCCATCGTTGAAGGGTGGAAAGGTCCTGGGTGGCCTGGGCGATGCCCTCCGGGGGGAGCGCTCTCCCCCCGAAAATGGCGTCGTAGATCAGGTGAACGAGGCGAGTCGCGGACTCCGCGGGGGAACCCGCCAGGTGTCCGTCGCGCCGGAGATCGTCGGTGTGCTGGCGCAGGGGCATCCACGCCGGCTTGGGCACCCCGGCTCGGCGGTACGCGGCGAGCAGGCCTCGTTGGAGGGCGTGCTCGGGGGGGGGCGGCGCGGCGCCTCGGCCGAGTTTGAGCAGGCCCAGGGCCGCGGCCCACAGGAAGGCCAGGAGCCGCCCGACGCGTCGGCGCTCGTGGGCGAGGAGGAGCCCGGTTCCCATGATGGCGATGAAGGCGATCAGGGCGTTGGTGAGCGCACGGAGGATGAGCTCGCGTCCGGCGAACCGGAAGCGGTCGGCGGCGCCGGCGAGTCGGTCGAGCACGGGGAAGACCGAGTCCTCGCCACGCTCACCGCCCAGGAGCGAGGCGCGTCGGTCGGCGTCGTAGCCGACGACGGCTCGGATCCAGGCGAACTCGAGCGTGTCGAAGAACCGGCGGGCGTCGGCGAGCAGGCCGTGCGGGGGCTCGTGGATGCGGGTGAGGTCGCTGGCGGGGGTGGGGTCAAGGATGCGCCAGTCGCCCGGGAGTGTCTCGGCCTCGACCCAGGCGTGGGCGTTGCTGGCGCGGACGATGTATCCCCCGGTCGTTTCGTTGAAATCGGTCGCGAGGTACCCCGTGATGACACGGGCGTCGATGCCGACGGTCCTGAGCATCGCGGCGAGGGCCGAGGCGAAGTACTCGCAGTGTCCCTCGCGGTTGTCGTTGAGGAACCACTCGATCGGGTCGCGTCCCGCGGGGGCGCTGACGGTGTCGAGGGTGTAGGTGAACCCGCCCGCGGCGAGGAAATTGCGGAGGGCGGCGGCGGCGGCCTGGTCGTCGGCGGCCGAGCGTGCGAGGGGGTCGGGCTCGATGCCGGCGTCCCGGAGAATTCGGCGGGCGATGTCGCGGACTTCCGGGAGATCGGGGACGACTTCGAGCCGGTCCTCGGGGTCGTGTTCCTGCCAGTGTTCGGGCGGGGGGATCTGGTCGTTGGAGTAGACGGTGTAGGCGACCTTGCCGGAATGGCCCTGGACGCGGAGGGCGGCATCGGTCGGGGAGTACTCGAGCCGCGCGGGCGGGTCGACCTGGACCTGGCTGGCGCGAGCGATCGAGAAGAGGTGCCCCCGCTCGCCGACGATGTTGCGGATGGTGTACTCCTGGCGGAGGGTCCAGTCGTTCGGGCGGGCGCCGCCCACGGGGGTTGGGCCCGAGCGGATGAAGGGGGCGGGCCCGACCTGGAACTTGGACCGGAGTGCGTCGCCCCGCACCCAGGCGCCGGCGTCGCGGTCGTAGGTGTCCAGGACGGCGCCGCGGAGGTAGAAGCGGCGTCCGACCGAGCCAACGGGCTCGCCCGATCGGTCGAAGAGCTGGAGATCGAGGACGGGCTCGTTGGACTCGCTGATGAGCCCGCCGGTGCCGAGGCGGACCTCGTCGTTGAACCCGACGACGCGCCCGACGGCGGCGGCGCCCCAGGCGCCGAGGGTTCGCGAGCCGACCTCCCGGGGCATGAGGAGGAAGACGACGGTCGCGATCAGGGAGGCCGCGAGGGAAACGCCCGCGACCCTGAGACCGATCGAGCGGCGCAGGCCCGGGGGGGCCTGCAGGGGCTCGGCGGCGTGCTCCTCCACGCGGGAGACCTGGTGCCAGAGGACCGCGGCAACGATCACGGGGAGGTAGGCGGCGAGCAGCAGCCCGAACCAGAACCCGTTGCTGGTGAGTACCGCGCCGATGACGAGGAAGGCGGAGAGGGTGAGGATCTGGGCGCCGTCGCGGGCGGTCCTGCGGTCCATGAGTTTGACGACCATGAGCGAGGCGACGAACTCGCTGAAGAGGCTGACGCCCAGGCCCTCGCGGAGCATCGCGAGCGTGGCCCACGCGACGATGAGAAAGAGCAGGAAGTTGATGAGCCAACGCGGCATCGCGCGCGAGGGGGAGCCCCGGGTCAGCCCGATCGCCACGAGCGCGGCGGGCAGGCCAACGGCCGCCACGACGGGGTCGCGGTCGGCGACGGCGTACGCGACGAGCGAGAGCAGGACCGCGGCGAGGGTCGAGGACCTGGAGTTGCGGGCGGCGTTCATCGTGCCACCCCCGGGCGTTTGAGGGACGCGATGCGCCTCCTCGCCCCCTCCATCACTCGGGCGAGTGACGAACCCTGCAGCTGGATCGCGTCGCGCGGGTCGCGGAATTCGGGGGGCAGGGACTGGCCCTGGTACCAGCGCGCGAGTTCCTCGGCGGCGAGACGGAACTCGCCGCCGGCGGCTCGCCCAGCGGACCGGTACTGCACGCGGACGCGGAGCGTTCCGCGATCGGGGCCCGGCGGCGGGGCGTCGAGCGCGTCCGGGTCGCGCGGCTCGCCGAGCCTTGCCATGGCGACCTGGATGGCGCGGACCTGTCGCGAGCCGACGAGGGGGCGGAGCGATGCGATCCCCTCGACCCCGAGCCCGACGGCGAAACCGGCCTGGGTGGCGTCCTGAGCCAGGGCGGCAACCAGCGCGGCGCCGCGCTCGACCAGGTGCCCCGGCGTTTCGGGGTCGGGGTTGTCGATGCGGATCCAGATCTTGGGCGGGGCGCTGGCGGCCTGCTCGCGGACGACGAGCTCGCCGAGGCGCGCCGAGGGCCTCCAGGCGATGCTCCGGGTCGGATCGCCCGGGACATAGCCGCGCAGTGCGTAAAACTCGGTGGAGACGCCGCGGCGTGCGGCCGTCGCGGAGAGCGTTGCACCCTCTCGCCCGGCGCGTCGCCAGGGGATGTCTCGGAGGGTGATCCGCCGCGGGGCGACGGTCCACTCGTGGGCCTGCTCGAAGATGAGCGTCTTTCGGAGCAGGCCGAAGGGGAAAGTCGTCGTGATCGAGAACCCGGGCAGGGTGTGCCGGCCTCGGCTTGCGGGGGTAATGCGGGAGACCGCGGCGATCTCGGTCCCGGGCCTTACGCGGAGAATGCACGCGGGCCTGACCGAGAGATCTTCCGAGTCGCCGGGCGGGAGGGTCAACTCCCGGATCTCGAGCCCCATCGCGGCGAGCAGCCCGCCCCGGCTGGCGACGATGTAGCGGATCTCGGCGGGCTCGCCGACATGCGCCACACCCGGCGCAACCCGCCTGGCCGCGAGGTGCATGAGCGGGGGCCCGCTGATCAGGCCCGAGATGAGAAAGCCCGCGATCGCGATGCCGAAAGTGAGGAAGAGGAGGTTGTTCTGGCTGTTGATCGAGCCGACGGCGAGGAAGAGGGTGATGATCAGATAGAGCACCCCGGGCGGGTGGAGCTCGTAGCGGCGGCGCACCGGGGCGAGGAGCCCGGCGTCGGCGGTCTTCGCCGTGACTTCGGGGTCGGCGATGTTCCGGGGCATCCTCATGCGATACGCCGGGGTGCTCACGCCGGTTCGCGGATGGCGGCGCGGGCGGCGTCGAGGGTGGGCAGGTCCTTGATCGAATCGATGCCGAAGGTGTCGAGGAACTGCCGGGTTGTGCCGTAGAGCATGGGCCTGCCCAGCTCCTCGGCACGCCCCGTGACGGCGACGAGGCGGCGCTCGAGCAGCGTTTTCAGGACCTCGCCGCACGCGACGCCGCGGATCGCCTCGAGGCGGGCACGCGTCATGGGCTGCTGGTAGGCGATGATGGCGAGCGTCTCGACCGCGGCCCGGCTCAGCTTTCCGGAGGCCTGCCGGCGATGGAACGCGGCGAGCACATCCGCGTGCTCGGGCCGGGTCATGACGCGGTACCCGCCGGCGACATGCTCGATTCCGTAGGCCCGGCCGGTTTGCCGGTAGACCTCGTTCAGGCGGGTGACCGCGCCGTCGACTTCAGCAGGGAGAACGGGTTCCCCCGCGACGGCGGCGAGGACCTCGGCGATCCGGGCGGCGGAGACCGGGCGGGCGTTGCTGAAGACGATCGCCTCGACCCGGGCGTCGAGCGCGGGGCCCGGCTGGTCGAGCTCCGCCGGGGCGGCATGGCCGTTCTGGTTGGCCTGTGTCGGCATGGGTTCACTGTACCCGGGCCGGCGCGGGTACGCTCCCCGGATGCCGACCCCTGCCGCTCTGCTGCCGTCTTCGCAGCATCGCTATGAAGGCCTGCCGCCGCTCCCGGAGGCGGTGCTGCACCAGCGGCGTGAGGGCGTGTTCCTGCTGCTCGCCGGGCTGTTCCTCGGGACGCTCGCGATGCTGAACATCCTGGGGATCACCCGGTTCATCAAGCTCTTCGAGCTGGACCTCGACCCCTCGACACCGGGGGTCACGGCGTTCGCGGTCGCGGTGGGCGTGCTGCCCTATCCGCTGACCTTCCTGTGCACGGACTACATCAGCGAGTTGTACGGGCGCAAGCGCGCGAACCTCGTGGTCTGGATCGGGCTGGTGCTCAACCTCTGGGTGATGGGGGTGCTCTGGCTTGGGGGCGTGCTGCCGGGGTTCGAGGCGATCGATCCGGTCACAGGAACAATCGCACCCGACGCGGCGGGTCGGCTGCCGGTGTATTTCGAGGTTCGGAACCTCGCGTTCGGGGCCGTCGCGGCGTCGATGGCGGCGTACCTGGTGGCTCAGTTCGTCGATGTGCAGGTGTTTCACTTCTGGAAGTGGCTCACCCGCGGCAAGCACATGTGGCTTCGGAACAACGGCTCGACCATGATCAGCCAGTTGGTGGACACGACCGCGGTGATCCTCATCACCCACTTCTACGCCAAGGCGTTGCCGGTCGATGCCTCGCGGGCGATCTGGCCGCAGCTGCTGGTGTTCATCGCGACGGGGTATGCGTTCAAGTTCGTCGCGGCGCTCCTGGACACGATCCCGTTCGTGCTGCTGGCGCCCAGGCTCGCGCGGTACCTGCGGCTGCCGCCGCCGACGGATCACCCGAGTGTCTCGGGTCGGTCGGCGGTGGAAAGCGGCGTGGGGTGAACGCGCCGGGCGTCAGGGGCGGTAGAGCTCGGGGATGGGCCCGCTCGAGCCGGGCACGGTGATGTCCCGCACACGGAACTCGGTGAGTTCGGGGACCTTGTTGCGCAGGAAGGTGCCCTCGTCGGAACTGAAATCCTCGTAGGACCCGATGTAGGTCTCCATCAGTTCCCGGCCGGTGGCGGAGAATCGGGCCGAGCCGTCGGCGTAGACGAGGTTGACGCCCTTGGTCCCGTGGTTGTTCCACTCGTTGGGCCAGTTCGGCTCGCCCTCCCGGTAGGGGATGCCCATGGAATCGACGAAGCCCTGGACATCGGCGGGGATGAACCCGGCGTCGTCGACATCGGCGTCGAGGAAGAGCAGCGTGTTGCTGGGGCTCGTCACGCTCGAGAGCGTCTTGAGCTTGTCCTGCGGATAGTCGAGCAGGCTGACGCCGTCGGCGATGCCCCCCGCGGGCTTGCGGAACCCCAGTTGGTCCCAGACGCTCCCGTGGACCGCGTTCCCTGGGCCGCCCTGGCGGAAGATCGTGCCGTCGGGGAACTTGCCGGCGTTGAACCACA
Source organism: Phycisphaerales bacterium (assembly GCA_036732005.1). Lineage (GTDB taxonomy): Bacteria > Planctomycetota > Phycisphaerae > Phycisphaerales > UBA1924 > UBA1926. Next base: position 175,079 of record DAINDF010000005.1, on the reverse strand, counting down.
TGAAGGTCTCGTAGGAGTGCCCGCCCTCGTCGTCGTTGGCATCGACGGCGGGTTTGTACAGGTCGAAGAGGAAGTCGTTCCGCCCCTCGACGGTGAGCAGCAGCAGCAGCGTGCCGATGTTCTGCCCGTCGAACCCCGGGTGGTCCGGGTTGTCGAGCCGCAGTTCGGACCGCACCCGGTTGGCCGTCGAGGGGCAGACCGCGACATCGGCCGTGTCGATGTAGCTCGGGAAGAACCAGCCGAGGTTGTCCTCGAAGCTGAAGAAGGTTGGGAGGAAGAGCCCGTGCTTGGTGTCGTTGGCGTACATCTGCCCGGCCATACCCAGTTGCCGGAGGTTCGCCAGGCAGACCGTCCGCTGGGCCGTCTCGCGTGCGGCGCCGAGCGCGGGCAGCAAGATGCCGATCAGGAGCGCGATGATCGCGATGACGACGAGCAGTTCGATGAGCGTGAACCCGCCCCGCCGGCTCGCCCGAACCCCGATCGGACCTTGTCTCACCACCATGCGCGGCCTCCAAGCCCAGAACCGCAGACGAGGACGATGACCCCGCCCGGAGGTCCCCGGGGTGGCCTAACCCCCCTTTGTACCACGAGATCCGGTGGTCGGCAAGCGCCCAGCCCGTGTTGGGCCGCTCGGCGCTGAATCCGCCTGTTGTCGCTCGCTCGGGCGGGGGCGATCCTGTAGGATCGGTCCACGCACCCGTCCCGGGGGAGTTCGCCGGGGTCGGACCTCAGGAGACAGAGCATGCCACGCCCGATGATTCTCTCGCTCGCGCTCGCGGCGCTCGCCGCGCCGTCCGCGTTCGCCCAGTCACCCTCGGTCGAGATCGACATGAGCGGGGTGATGGTCGACTTCCCCGCGGCGGACATCAGCCGGAATAGCCTGGACAGCCCGGCCCCGGGATCGGACTCGTTCATCCTCGCGGCGGACGGGTACTCGTTCGCGATCCAGGGTCTGTTGCAGCTGCGCGATCCGTTCTTCGGGCTGCCCCTGGGCGACCCCGTCCTCCTGACCGACCTCCTCGACCAGCTCGAGCCCGGCAACTCTCGCCTGCTCAGCGGGTACATCCGCAACCGCTTCGGCGGGCTTCCCCCTGGCGGCATCGTTGCCTGGCAGGAGAAGTTCGAGGGCGGGGCCTTCGGCGCGATTCTCAGCATCCGCCTGGAAATCACCATCGCGGAGAACGGCGTGGTCACGATCGCCGTCCGGGATATCCAGAGTTCGCTGGGTGGGCTCACGCCGACGCTCGATTTCGACGCCGGTTCGTGCATCGTGAGCACCTGGACCCAGAGCGAGCGGCAGGTCACCGAGTGGCGTTTCGAGGGCGACTTCTCCCCGGCCCCCGGGTCGGACAACAGCGCCCTCCGCTATCTCGACGATCCCGCGTTCGGGCCCATCCTCGGCGGCAGCGGCGAAGAGGACATCTTCCCCAACCCCCCCACCCCCACCGGCGTCACGGCGGCCCAGTCGGCGTTCATCGACACCGCGGTCGACCCCAACATCCCCGCCATCGGGGGCGTCGATGCGATGGTGTATCGCACGAGCCCGGCGTTCAACCTGTCGAACCCCAACGACGACGCGCTCCGTCGCGGCATCGGGCTCGCGCTCTACCCGGCGGCGAAGCCCGCCTACCCGGGCGGGTTCATCGGGCAGTGGTCGATGGTGTGGGACATGTACATCCCCGCGTCGTCCTGGTTCGCCGACTTCCCCGCCAACACCACGCCCAACCAGTTCCTCGTCGCGCTGATCCAAGACCAGCACAACAACGACAGCGGCGCGGACCTGTGGATCCGACACCAGGGCGGCTCGCCCGTCATCGTTTACTCGAGCGAGGGCGACGATTTCACGGGCGATCAGCCCCTGGCCCTGCCCATCGCCCCCAACACCTGGTTCCGCCTCGCCGTGGTGGTCGATGAGTTCCAGGCCGGCAAGAGCCGCGTCTTCATCAACGGCTCGTTCGTGGGCGAGATCCTGAGCGACTGGGTCTACAACGCCGTCGACCCCACGCCCGGGCAGCAGTTCTACGGCGACGGGGAGGCGGTCGACCCGGGCGACTGGGCGGCCTGGGGCGAGTTCCCCAGCCCTTGGGCGTTCTCCAGCGGCGTGAACAACCCCGACCCGGACACGGGCGATCCCATCCCCAACCCGCTCGCCTCGACCTTCTGCCTGTTCAGCGATCTGCGGTTCGGGGGCTCGCGCCCGGTCTACCTCGCCAACCTCCTCTTCGTGGACGACATCCTGCAGGACAGCGAGGTCATCGCGCTCGGCGGCCCCAGCGGCGAGGGCATCCTCCTCCTCGGCGGGGGCGGGTGCAACGACGCCGACATCGCCGAGCCCTACGGCGTGCTCGACCTGGGCGACATCTCCGGGTTCATCGTGGCGTTCGTGGGGCAGGACCCCGCGGCCGACATCGCCCCGCCCAGCGGCGTGTTTGATCTCGCCGACCTGAGCGCGTTCATCCTGGCGTTCACCGCGGGCTGCCCGTAAGAGCGCCCTGTACCTCCAGTGATCGATCGGGCCCGGGGGCAACCCCGGGTCTTTTTCTTCGCGCGGTCATTCCGCGGCCTCGAGCTCGGCCCAGACCGGGAAGTGATCAGAGGGGAAGCGGCCCTCGATCTTTCTGCGGTCCATGCCGGCGCCGCGCACGCGCCACCCCGGGCCGATGAGCACCGCGTCGATCTTCTGCGAGCCGCCGTCGCTGTCGACACGGAAGCCGGTGAAGGTCCCCGCGGGACCTTCCGGGTGCACCGCTCGGTACGAATCCAGGAGCGGAATCGGCGAGCCCGGGCCGCGCAGGGTTTCCATCTCGGGGGTGTCCTCCCCCGCGTTGAAATCGCCCATGACGATCACGGGCGTTCCGGGCGGCGACCCGAGCCGCGACCGGATGAGCCGGGCGCTGCGCTCGCGGGCCGCCTGCGAGACATGGTCGAAGTGCGTGTTGAAGACCTCGACCGCTTGGCCGCTCTTCAGGTCGACCAGCCTCGCCCGGGTGCAGACGCGCGTGCAGGCGGCGCCCCATGTGTTGGAGGGCTCGCCCGGCGTGTCGCTGAGCCAGAAGGTCTCGGCCCCGGCCAGCGTGTAGCGGGTCCGGTCGTAGAGGATGGGGCTCGCCTCGCCCTCGGTCCGCCCGTCCTCCCGGCTCACGCCGACGGCGGCGTAGCGGGGCAGGGCCTTGAGCAGGTAGGCGATCTGGAAGGGGAGCGCCTCCTGCAAGCCGACGATGTCGGCGTCGAGGTCCTCGATCGTCTCGACGACCTTGTCACGCCGCAGGGGCCAGGCGTCGGGGCCGTCGTCCGCGGAACCGAAGCGGATGTTGTAGGTGGCGACGCGGTGCGGCTCGGCGGCGAACGCGACCGCGGCGGCCAGCAGGCAGAGCAGGATGGCGGGAAAGCGGTGCATGGCGAGGCTCCGGTGGGTTTACGGAGCGTATCTGTGCATCAATCGGTGCGGTTCTCCTCCCCCGTCACCGACGGGGGAGGTGCCGGAGCGAAGCGGAGGCGGAGGGGGGGCCCGATGTCCGGTGGGACAGGCGTCCCGCCTGTCCGAAAACGAGAGACAGGCGGGACGCCTGTCCCACCAAGACCCCCTCCGACGCGTCTGCGGTGGGCCACCGCTCCCTCTCTGAGGGCCCCGTCGGCGACGGGGGAGGAGAACAGGACGGACAAGATCGGTGCCCGCCGTCATCGCGCGGCGTGACGGCGGCGAACAGCGGACGCCATCCCCTCGTGGGTCACCCTGCGGGTTGACCCACGGCACCGGGTTGTCACTGCGCCGCCAACCTCCGCGCCGTCTCCTGCTCGATCAGCGCCTCGATCACCGGCCCCAGTTCTCCCCGGTCCAGCACGCTCGCCTTCTGGAACTTCTGCCCCAGCCGCTCGTCGGCCACGATGCCGTCCTGGTAGCGATAGACCCGCACCTTCTCGCTGCGCTGACCGGTCCCGATCTGCCCTCGCCGCTCCGCCGACCGCTCGGCCTCGGCTCTCGCCCGCTCGATCTCGTACACCCTCGCGATCAGCAGGCGTTTGGCCTTCTCGCGGTTCTGGGCCTGGCTCTTGGTCTCCTGCATGCGCACCTCGACGCCCGTCGGCGTGTGCACCATGTGCACCGCGGTCGCGACCTTGTTGACATTCTGCCCCCCGGGCCCCTGCGCGGTCGTCACATGTTCGACCACATCGCGGGCCCAGTCTATGTTCACCTCGACCGCCTCGGGCTCGGGCAGCACGGCCACCGTCGCGGTGCTGGTGTGGATCCGCCCCTGCGTCTCGGTCGCGGGCACCCGCTTGACCGAGTGCACCCCCGCCTCGAACGCAAGTTCCGCCCAGACGCCCTCGCCCCGGATGTTGACCACCGCGTGCCGCACGCCGCCGACCGAGCCGTCCTCGGTGAGGTCGAGCGTCTCCCAGGCCCAGCCCTTGCTCGCGGCGTACTTCTCATACATCGCGAGCAGGTCTCGGGCCCACAGCCCGGCCTCGTCCCCCCCCGTGCCGGCGCGCACCTCGAGCATCACCGACCCGACCCGCCGGTCGTCGGACTGCACGAGCGACGATTTCACCCGCTCGATCTCCTCCGCCGCCCGCGCCTCGAGCCCGGGCAGTTCCTCCCGGGCGATCTCGGCGAGGTCGGGGTCACCCCCCGGCGCGAGCGCCTCCCGGCATTCGGCGATCTGCGCCGCGAGCCGGCGGTAGCGCTCGTAACCCTCCGCCACCGGCGCGAGCGCGGCCCGCTTGATCGACAGATCGCGCACGAGGCGGTGGTCCGCGAGCGCATCGGGGTCGGCGAGCCGGCGCGTGATCTCTCCGTACTGCGACGAGAGCTCGTCGAGCTTCAACGCGACCGCGGCGGACAGCGGCTCCAGCGCCATGGAAGGAGCCTAGCGTCCTCCCCAAGGATCAGGATCCGACGGGTCGCCTCCCCGGGTGAGCCAGGACGGCCGGATTTGACCGATCCCCGTTCCACCGTGTGCTCGGTGCCGGCCGTCCTCTCGGAGCGTGACGGCGACGGACACCGTCCGCTCGTGGGTCACCCTCCGGGATGACCCACGGCACCGGGCCATGTGGAAAAAAAGACCGGCGCCCGCCATCATCCCAAAGGGTGATGGCGGCGGATGGCGGACCGCGTCCGCTCGTGGGTCACCCTCCGGGATGACCCACGGCACCGACGGCGGAGGACGACCGGGAATCCGGATCAGTCGCCCGCAGCGTTGTCGAGCCGCCGGAAGTGCGGGATCGGGAAGGCTTCGGGGGCCAGACGCCCGTTGATCGCCGCCCCGCCCGGCAGCGGGGTGTACATCTCGATCGAGATCTTGCTGAACGGGATCGGGCTGCCCGGCACCGCCGGCGGGCCGTCGAACGCGATCGACGCGATCACCATGACGGGAAGGTCCCCATCCGCCACATGCTCGAGCGGCTTGCTGGCTTGCGGGTCGGCCCCGGCCATCCCCATGAGCCGGGCGTGGGTCGGGGAGTAGTACCACCGCTCGGCGGCCGCCTTGTTTTCGAACCAGGCGATGATCGTGCTGAACCCGCTCTGGAACTGCCCGGAGTCCACGCCGAGGCACCCTTCGGTGGTCCGCAGCCCTTCGACGAGCATTCTCCCGAGGTCGCCCGGTCCGCCGCCCCGGGCGGGCGATGCGGGCGCCTCCGCGGGCTGGTTCACCTGCCCCGCCCCCAGACCCGCGCCCATCGCCAGCAGCGAGACGCCCCCGAGCAGCGCGAGCGACGGCACGAGCAGACGCCCCGGACGACAAACCGACAGGATCCGCGAGTGAGCCATGGACCATTCCCCTTTCCGATGCTGTTCTTGTTCTCGTTTCACCCGGTTGAGAAGGCGAGCGCCGCGGCACCCCCGTGCGCGGCGGACGGTACCATATTCGGGACTCTGAGCCCCGAGTTTCGAGGATTCCGACCGGGGCCCGAGACACACAGGAGCGCCGACGCGTGGAACCGGGCTGGAGATCCGAAGGAGAGCGAACCAAGCGACTCCCCCTCTGGGAGGGGGACCGCACCATGGATCTCCTCCTGCCGGCCCGCGTCGATCGCGACCGGCCGCCGGTGACCGTGGTCTGCCTCGCGGGGGGCGGCTATCGCTTCCGCTCCTGGCACGAGGGACCCGCCGTCGCCATTTGGCTCGCGATGCACGGTTTCGCCGCCGTCGATGTGCCGTACACCACGGCGGCGGACGGCGGAGCGGGCGAGCCCCTGGGACTGCGCCCGCTCCGCGACGCCTGCCGAGCGATCCGCGTCGTGCGCGACCACGCCGAGCAGTTCGGGCTCTCGCCCCGAAGGGTCGCCGTGCTCGGGTTCAGCGCCGGGGGGCATCTCGCGGGCTCGGCGGCCCTGCTGCACGCCGAGACCGACACCGGGGACGACCTCGCGGACACCTGGTCGGGCCGTCCCGACGCGGCGGCGCTGATCTACCCGGTCGTCTCGATGCTCCCGCCGTGCCACGAGGGGAGCGTCGCCAACCTCCTGGGGCAGAACGCGGGCGAAGCAGCGCGGCGGAGCCGGTCGCTGCAGACCCGCGTGACCGCCGACAGCCCGCCGATGTTTCTCCTTCACGCCCAGGACGACCCCGCGGTGCCGGTCGGCGGCGCGTTCGAACTCGCCGACGCATGCCGACTCGCAGGCCGCCCCATCGAGCTTCACATCATGCCGACCGGCGGGCACGGGTTCGGCCTCGGCCTCGAGCACCCCCGCCTCGGGCTCTGGCCCGAGTTGCTCCGCGCCTGGCTGGGCGGTCTCCCGCACTGAATCCGGCTATCCTCCCCCCGTGAACACCGAACAAGCGATCTCGTTGCGGTCCGTGCGCAAGACCTTCGGCGCCAAGGTGGCCGTCGAGGGGATCGACCTCGACATCCCCGCCGGCTCGCTGGTCGGGCTCATCGGGCCCAACGGGGCGGGCAAGACCACGACCATCCGCATGATCATGGCGATCCTCTTCCCCGACTCGGGCGAGTTGTCCGTGCTCGGCCGCAAGTCCGCCGTGGAGAGCAAGGACCGCATCGGGTATCTCCCCGAGGAGCGGGGCGTCTACAAGAAGATGAAGGTCGGGCCCTTTCTCCGCTACATGGCCCGCCTCAAGGGCGTCTCGCCCCGGGGGCTGAACGACAGGATCGCCGGGTGGCTCGAACGGGTCGAACTGCCCGGTGTCTGGAACAAGAAGTGCGAGGAACTCAGCAAGGGCATGCAGCAGAAGGTGCAGTTCATCTCCGCGGTGCTGCACGAACCCGACCTGCTGATCCTCGACGAGCCCTTCAGCGGGCTCGACCCCGTGAACATGCGCCTGCTGCGCGACCTGTTCCGGGCCGAGCACGAGCGCGGCGCCACCATCATCTTCTCCACGCATGTCATGGCGCAGGCCCAGCAGCTCTGCGACCACATCGTGATGATCCACAACGGGCGCAAGGTGCTCGACGACACGGTCCGTGATATCCGCGCCCGGGCCGCGCCGAGGGCCCTCTGGTTCGAGCCGCTCAACGGCGACTCGGGCACCGCGAGCGTCGAGGCGCTGCCGATGATCGAGGGCGTGCGGTTCACCGAGGGCCACTTCGAGGCCAGGCTCGTCGACGGGGCCGACCCCGCGGCCGCCGTCGCCGCGGTCGCCTCGGCCGCCCCGATGGCCCGCGTCGAGGTGCACCGCCCCACGCTCGAGGACATCTTCATCGACATCGTCAAGGGCAAGGGCGACTCGGGCGAGGATCTCCGCGCCGCGTTGCGGGCCGGGGCGCCCGCCGGGCCCATCGACGCCGAGGAGGTCGCCCGATGAATCCTGTGAAGGTCATCCAGATCGCGGGGCGGGAGTTCGCCTCGACGGCGCTCACCAAGGGCTTCATCATCGCGGCGTTGCTCGCGCCGGCGCTGGTCGCGGTGATCATGCCGCTGGTCGTCATCCTCGTCGAGAGCGCCAAGCCGCCGGCGGACCGGGGTGAACTCGCCCTGATCGACCGCTCGGGTCGCGTCGCCCAGATGCTCGCCGAGCGGCTCGAGCCCGAGAGCATCGTCGAGAGCCGGTTCGAGCAGACCGACGAGATGATGAAGGCGATGGGCGACATGCTGGGCCGGCAACTGCCCGAGTTCGGCAAGTCCCAGCTCGATTCGCTCTCGCCCGAGCAGCTCGAGAAGTTCTACGAGCAGTTCGGCGTGCCCCAGCTCCGCGTCAGCACGCTCGCCCCCGACGCCGACCTCGAGGCCCAGCAGGCCCGCCTGCGCGAGAACATCGGCAAGACCGAACGCGGCGCCGACCGCGGCCTGCTCGCCCTCGCCGTGGTCGATGAGCACGCCGTCGAGCCCGACCCGCAGAGCGGCGCGTACGGCGCCTTCGAGCTGTACACCGTCCCCAAGCTCGACGACCGGACCGTCAGCGAGGTCCGCTCGGCCCTGGGCTGGGTCATCCGCGAAGAACGCTTCGCCGCCGCGGGGCTCGACCGGGAGAAGATCGACGCCCTCACCAATGTCAACGCCGCCTCCACCCAGGAAGTCACCGAGACGGGCACCCGCGAGAGCGCCTTCGGGCTGAACATGCTGCTGCCCGGGGCCTTCATGATCCTCATGCTCATGGGCGTGATGACCGGCGGGCAGTACCTCCTCACCACGACGATCGAGGAAAAATCAAGCCGCGTCGTCGAGATCCTCCTCAGCGCCGTCAGCAGCGTCGAGCTGATGACCGGCAAGATCATCGGTCAGATGGCCGTCGGCCTCACGCTGCTGCTCATCTACAACGCCGTCGGCATCGTCGCCCTCGTCGCCTTCCAGCGGCTCGACCTGATCGACGGCGCCGTCATCGCCTGGATGCTCCTGTTCTTCGCGCTCGCCTACTTCATGTTCGCCTCGCTCATGGCCGCGATCGGATCGGCCGTGAACGAGCTGCGCGAAGCCCAGGCCCTGATGACGCCGGTCATGCTCTTCGTCATGGTCCCCTACTTCTTCTTCCTCCCCGTCGTGCGCGCCCCCAACTCGGTGCTGAGCACCACGCTGAGTTTCATCCCCCCGATCAGCCCCTTCGTCATGATCATGCGGGTCGCGAGCAACGAGCCCCCCCCGCTCTGGCAGGTGCTCGCCTCCGTCGGCGTCAACGCCCTCGCCGTGGTCGCCTTCCTCTGGTTCGCCGGCAAGGTCTTCCGAGTCGGGCTGCTGATGTTCGGCAAGCCGCCCAACCTCGCGACGCTCATCAAGTGGGTGCGGATGGCCTAGGGATCGGGCGGGACTTCGGGTAGGCTGCGGGTTCCCAGAGCCGCCGAAAGGAGCCGCCATGAACACCGACCGCCTCATCCGGGAGAACCGCCGACTCCGCACCTCGCTCGTGGCTCTCCTCGCCGCCCTCGCCGGAGCGACCATGCTCGGCCTTGCTGATTCCCGGTCCGCCGCCAAGCGAACGCTCGAGCCCGTCGGCATCACGACCGACGGGACCTATGTCTATGTCCTCTTCAAGGACGGGAGCATCAACCGGATGGAGATCGAGGCCAGGGAACGGGTGAACCTGTGCGATCCCGAGTTCTATCACGGCAACGAGAAGTTCAAGTGGAACCGGTTTGTCGAGGCGTGGTAATCCGGGCTTTGATTGCGGCATGACCGATCCCACCCCGCACGACCTCTACGAACTCTGCGTCCAGAGCCCCAGGCACCTCGTGCCCCTCCTCCACGCCGTCCACCGCGGCGAGCCCCGCGTCCTGGGCGAAGATTTCGCCGGCACGGCCGCCCTCTCGCGCCTCTGGGTCGACCGGTCTGGCGACCACCGCGCCGTCGCCGTCGACCTCGACGCCGGGGCGCTGCGCCACCACCCCGAGCACCCACGCGTCCTGCGGCGGTGCGTCGATGTCATGCTCGCGGACGACCCTGCGGATGTGATCTTCGTCGGCAACTTCTCCATCGGCTACCGGCACTCGCGAGCCGACCTCGTGGCCTACCTCGCCCACGCCCGCGCACGCCTCACCAAGGGGGGCGTCTTCCTCTGCGACACCTACGGCGGCGAGTCCGCCTTCCTCACCGGCGAGGTCCACCGCGACCACTGGATCCCGAGCGAGGAACGCTTCGGCCCCCACGCCGGCAAACGCGTGCGCTACACCTGGGAGCAACGCGAGGCCAACCCCCTCACGGGCATGGTCACCGATGTGCTGCACTTCCGCGTCGAGAAGGGCGGCGTGATCGAGCAGGAGTTCTTCGACGCCTTTGTCTACGAATGGCGGCTCTGGAGCGTCCCCGAGCTCCGCGACGCGATGCTCGAGGCGGGCTTCGCGTCGACCGAGGTCTACGCCAAGACCGCCGACGCGGTGGACGAGGAGGGCAACGCGTATGTCCTGCCCGTCGAGGACCCCGAGGAACTCGACGATTCGTTCATCGTGCTGGTGGCGGCGCGGGCGTGACCCGCACCTCCGACCCCCGGTGCCCGCCATCATCCCGAAGGGTGATGGCGGTGAACCACCGCCACCGTCCTCCCTACCCTCCCCCCATGACCACGCTCACCTCCTTCAACCCCGCCACCGGCGAGCCCGTCGGCGAGGTCCCCGTCACCCCCGCCGCCGAGATCCCCGCCCTCGTCGCCCGCGCCCGCGAGGCCCAGAGAGCCTGGGGCGCCTTGCCCGCTCAGGCCCGGGCCGACATCATCCGCCCCGCGGGCCAGGCGATCCTCGACCGCAAGGACGAACTCGCCCACCTGCTGACAACCGAGCAGGGCAAGCCCCTCGCCGACGGGCTCAGCGAGGTCACGCACTGCGGCGAGAAGCTCCTGACCGAGGTTGACGAGATCGCCGAGGCCGTCGCGCCGCGCGATCTCCCGGGCGAGGGCCTGGTCACCACCCTCCGCTACGACCCCCTGGGCGTCGTCGCCGCGATCACGCCCTGGAACTTCCCGATGCTCATGCCCCAATGGATGGCCCTGCCCGCTCTGGTCGCGGGCAACGCGGTGGTTCTCAAGCCTAGCGAGCAGACGCCCCTGATCGCCCAGGCCTGGGCCGACATCCTCAATGAGCTCATCCCCCCCGGCGTGCTCCAGACCGTCCACGGCGCCGACGACCAGGGCAAGGCCCTCGTCGCGAGCGAGGTGAACCTCATCGCCTTCACCGGCAGCAAGGCGACGGGGCAGAAGATCATGGCCGCCGCCGCGGGCGGGCTCAAGCGTCTGATCCTCGAACTGGGCAGCAAGGACCCGCTCATCGTCCTCGAGGGCGCCGACCTCGACGCCGCCGCCGAGTTCGCCGCACGCAACTCGTTCCGAAACTGCGGGCAGGTCTGCGTCTCGACCGAGCGGATCTATGTGCAGGACACGATCGCCGACGCCTTCACCGCCCGCCTGATCGAGGCCGCGAAGGCCTATCCCGCGGGCGACCCGTTGGCGGAGGGAACCGTGCTCGGCCCGATGGTCATGCGCGCCCAGAAGGACCATGTCGCCCGCCAGGTCGCCGACGCCGTCGCGCGTGGCGCGAAACTCGTTCACGGCGGCGCCGACATGCCGGGCAACTTCATGCCCGCGACCGTCCTCACCGGCGTCACGCAGGACATGGACATCATGCGCACCGAGACCTTCGGCCCCGTCGCCGCCGTCACGACCATCAGAAACGCCGACGAGGCCGTCGAACTCGCCAACGACTCCGAGTACGGCCTCGGCGCCGTCGTCTTCGCCCCCGAGCCCCTCGCCCGCGAGGTCGCCTCCCGCATCGACGCGGGCATGATCGGCGTCAACCGGGGCATCCACGGCGCCAAGGGCTCGCCCTGGGCCGGCTCGAAGCACTCCGGCATCGGCTACCACATGGGCCCCGACGGGCACCGCCAGTTCTGCCAGGTCCGCACGATCACGCGGAACGCCTGAGAACCTAGACCTTCAGAACCCATCCACGCCGCTGCATCAGGGCAACGACGGCCCACCAGAACACCACGGTCCCCACCGCGAACGCGAGAGACGCATCGACCCCGCGCAGCCCGAGCGAGACAAGCCACTCGTAGATCCACTGCTTGAGTGCGATTCCGCCACCTTCGCTGCCGACCTTCATCAGCCCCAGCGTCCTGGCGCCGAGCCCCGACGCGACGAACGCGGTGATCGCGTTGAGCCCCATCACCTCCGCGGGTCGCGCCCATCGGCGCCACCCTCGCAGGTCTACCAGCCAGAAGCACGCCGCGAGGCAGACCATCGCAAGCCCCCCGGTCAGCGCAACATAGGACGGCGTCCAGAGCGGCTTGTTGATCGGCAGCACCAGACCCCAGACAAGCCCGATGCTCGTCAGCACCAGCCCCCGCATCGCGAGCGTCCGGGCCGTGCGCACCGATCGCCCCGCATCCCGGAGCAGCACGCCCGCCCCGTACCCGAGCAGGCAGGTCACCAGCGCCGGCAGGGTCCCCAGCAGCCCCTCCGGATCGGTCGGTGAACCGCCCCAGAGGTGCTCGGGCCCGAAGACGCCGAGATCAACAACCCGCTGGAGATTCCGATCGGGCTCCAGCGCCGGCGCCTCACCTCCGACCGGAACCAGCACCCCCAGCCCCCAGTACGCGAGCAGCACGGCCACGGCCACGGCCACCGCCGCCCGCGGCCCAGGCCGCAGGAACACCACCGCCGGCGCCGCCATCGCATACACCAAGCCGATGCGCTGCAGCACCCCGGGGATGCGGATCGTCGACAGGTCGTAGTACGGGAACCCGTTGAGCAGCAGCCCCAGCGCAAGGAGCAACGCGACGCGTCGGAAGAGCCGGCGCCAGAACGCACCGCCCGCCGGCTCGCCCCCCTCGGTGTGCCGCCGCAGGCTGAACGCCATCGCCGCCCCGACAATGAAGAGAAAGAACGGGAAGATCAGGTCCGTGGGCGTCCACCCGTGCCACGCCGCGTGCCGCAACGGCCCGTACACGAACGACCACGACCCCGGGTTGTTCACCAGGAGCATCGCCGCGATCGTCAGGCCGCGGAACACATCGAGCGACGCGAGCCGGGCGGAATCGGTCTGCATCGACTCCAGCCTAGCACCCCCTCCGCCGCTCACCGCTCCACTATCCTCCCCCCATGTGCGGCATCGCGGGCGTGCTGAGAATGACCCGACCGGGTGAACGCCCGCCGCCGCCGCACGCCTCCATCCCCGAACACTGGCTCGACATCCTCGACGATGCCATCAAGCACCGCGGCCCCGACGGCACCGGCCGATTCCGCGACCGCGCCACACGCCCCGACGGCACGACCGTCGATGTTGCACTCGTCCACTGCCGCCTGAGCATCATCGATCACCAAGGCGGCGCCCAGCCGATGGTCCACCTGCGCCGCCCGGACGGCTCAGGCGAACTCCTCCAGCCACGACCCACGCGCGACAATCCGTCCGAAGGGGCCCCGAGCGTCAGCGACGGGCCGAAGTCCGATGGTCCTTCAAACCCCGACGAGACCCCTCGCTTTCACCCGGGGCTCCTTCCGTCCACCGAATCGATCCGGCGGTCACCCCGCACCCTCGATGCCACCGCCATCCCCGCCGGGGCCGACCTCGTCGCCGTCGCCTTCAACGGGTGCATCTACAACCACCGAGACCTCCGCGTGGAGCTCGAATCGCTCGGACACCGCTTCCACACCGACCACGCCGACACGGAGGTATTGGTCCACGCCTACCGGCGATGGGGCGCCGACCTGTCCGAACACCTCCGCTCCATGCACGCCGCCGTCATCTGGGACCGCGCCCGGGCCGACCTGCTCGCCCTCCGCGACCCGTTCGGCCAGAAGCCGCTTTACATCGCGGCCGACGACAGCGACCCTGACCAGACACGGATCATCGCGTTCTCGAGCACGGTCCCCGGGCTCATCAGGCTCTTCTCCAAGGCCCTGCCCGACCGCGCCCCGCACTTGCACCGCTGGAACACCTCGGCCACGATCACCTACGGCCACGCCGAACCCTCCACGCCCTGGGACAACCTCTGGGCCCTGCCCCAGAACACCGCGGACTTCCTCGCCGAGTCGATCACCGCGCTCGCCGCCGCCCCCGAGCCCGCAGGCCCTGACCCCGCCGAAGCCCGGAAGGAAGAGCGGATCCTGCCCAAGCGCCCCGTCCGCAGCTTCTCGCTCACACGCGCCGCCTCGGTCGCCAAACGCGTCCTCGACCCGCTCGACGCCCTGCTCGCCGAGGTCGTCGCCGATCACCTCGACGCCGATGTCCCCGTCGCCTGTCTGCTCTCCGGCGGCGTCGATTCCTCCCTCGTCGCTTCTTACGCCGCGGCCTTCTGCCCGGGCCTGACCACGATCTGCGTCCGCATGCCCGACCCCCGGTTCGACGAATCCGGGCACGCGCAAGCGGTCGCGGACAGCCTCGGCACCCACCACCTCACCGTCGACGCCAACCCCGACGCCGCGTCCGACCTCGTCCGCCTCCTCGAAACGCTCGGGCTCCCGTTCGGCGATTCCTCCCTCCTGCCGACTTTCTGGGCCTGCCGCGCGGCCGGACGCGTCGCCCCCGTCGTCCTGACCGGGGACGGGGGCGACGAGATGTTCGTCGGGTACGACCGACACATGTTCGCCGATCGGCTCGGCCCCTCGTCCCCGCTCACCCTCCCGCTTGCCTGGCTCGTGCCCACCACCGTCCTGCCCCAGCGCGACCCGGCCTCGATCACCTCCCGCCTTGCCCGCGCCACCTTTGCCCTCCGCCGAGCCTCGTACGACAGCCTGCTCGCCATCTTCCCCGCTCCCCACGCCGCCCGCCTGCTGGGCGGCTCGGCGCTCAAGCCGGAATGGATGACCCTCCCGGGCAGCGGGTACGAGGCCGCCTGCCAGGACCGCGCCTTCACCCTCCCGGGCGACTACCTCCGCAAGGTCGACACCGCCTCCATGCAGATTCCCATCGAGACCCGGGCCCCACTGCTCGACGACCGCGTCCGCAGGCTCAGCGACGAACTCGGCGAGCACCTGACGCTCGGCGGCCGAAAGGGCCTGCTCCGGGCCCTCGCGCGGCGGGTCCTGCCCGCCGGGACCGTCGACCGCCCCAAACAGGGCTTCGCCATCCCCATCGGTGAGTGGTTCCGCTCCGATTTCGGGGGGATGCGGCAGCTCTTGCGCGATCACCTCGAATCCGCCGACCCCTTCCCGGGCCTGGACGGGGCCCAGATCGAGATCCGCCGGCCCTATGTCCTCAAGATGTTGCGGGATCACGACCAAGCCGGGGAGGCCAGCCGAAATCCGTGGCACGGCCGCGACCACAGCCAGCGTCTGTACATGCTCCTGGTCCTCTCGATCTGGTGCCGCTGGCTTCAACGCACCCAGCGCGGCGCGACCCGGACTCTCGGACCGGCCCAACCCGCATGACCCATTCCGCCGAAGGCGCCCGCCCGGTACCATTGCACCCGCGAAACTCCCCGAACCGATGGAAGTGGCGTGACAGACCAGACCGACAGCGCAGGCCGTCCGCCCTTGGGGCGTCGTGAGATCCTCGGGCTTGCGCTCTGCGCCGGCATCGGGGCGGTGCTGACCGGGTGCAGCGGCACATCACGCCGCCACAGCCGCGTCGGCGATCCCATCCCGGATTCACCGGGCTACACCCCCATGCCCGGACGCCGGGGTTCATCGCTGCCCCCCCGTTCAGCTCCCCCCTCGGGCTCTGGGCGGCTGACCGTGGTCAACCGCGCGACCTGGGCGAGCCAGGGGCCCATCATGAGCCGCGCCAACCGGATGGGGCGCGTCGAGTACATCACCGTCCACCACGACGGGATGAACCCGTTCACGAGCACGCTCTTCGAAGAGACCTCACGCCGTCTCGAGTCGATCCGCCGGGCCCATGTCAACCAGGAATGGGCCGACATCGGCTACCACTTCGCCGTCGATCCCGCGGGCCGCGTCTGGGAGGGCCGACCCGAGAGCCTTCAGGGCGCCCATGTCAAGGACCGCAACCCGCGGAACCTGGGCATCGTCGTGCTGGGCAACTTCGAGAAGCAGCGCCCCACCGACGCCGCCCTCCGCGCCATCGACATGCTCGTCGCCTCCAAGATGGACCAGTACGGCGTGCCGGTCAACAAGGTCATGACCCACCGCGAGTGGGCCGCGACCGCCTGCCCGGGCAGGCATCTCCAGTCCCACATGCAGGCCGCCCGCGACCCGGGCGGGTCCATCCGCGTCGCGCTTGATACCCTGCGCACCAGCCCGTTCGCCTGATCGCCCCCCGCGGCAGCGAACCAGCATCGAGCAGCCCAAACCGATCTCCGTGCCATCTCACGCCCGGTGCCCGCTGTCATCGCGAAGCGTGACAGCGGCGAACAACGGCCGGTGCCCGCCGTCATCCCAAAGGGTGACGGCGGCGGATGTCGGACCGCGTCCGTTCGTGGGTCACCCTCCGGGATGACCCACGGCACCGTGGCCCGAAGGCAACCGGGAATCCGCATCAGACGCCCCAACCGCGCGCGTCGAACAAGCCGCGCACGCGGGCCCGCCTCAAGCCGCTCGCCTCCCGCACCACGCCGGCATCCCCGCCGCCAGCGACTCGATCGCGTTCTCCTTCGAGATCACCGCGTCGAACCCCCACCGCTCCACCAGTTCACCAAGCAGCCCCGGGTCGTCGTGCGCCGTCAGCGCGACGATCGGCGTCCGCACGCCCGACTCGCGCAGCAGCCGGGCCGCGTCGCGACCATCCAGTCGCGGCATCTCGATATCGAGCACGATCAGATCGAACCCGCCCGAGAGCCCCGCCACGCTCGCCTCGAACCCGTCGTTCGCCAGCGTCACCGACGCCCCGCGCAGGTGCAGGCGGTGCGAGATTAGCCGGCGCATCGCCTCCGTGTCTTCCGCCACCAGCAACCGCCTCCCACGCAGCGCGTCGCCCCCGGGCGCCGGCCCACCCGCGGTGCGCGCGAACCCGAGTTCCTCGATCTTCGCCGCGATCTCCTCACGCAGCCGCGGAGACTTGACGACGATCGGGCACCCCAGCCGCGTCTCGACACCCCTTCCCAGCGAACGCGAGGTCACGAAGATCGCGGGGACCACCCGGTGCGTCGGGCTCGCGCGCATCGCGGCCACGAGCGAGGCCCCGGGAAGCCCATTCAACTCGAACCCGGTCACCACCAGCGCGGGCGTTTCCCCCGCCAGCACGCCCGTCGCGCTCTGAAAGTCCGACGCGTAGACCGGCGCCAGCCCAAACGGCACGCCCGCGGCCCCGATCGCGTGCGCGACCACCGCAGAGGAATCAACGACGAGCAGCGAGCGGGGCATCCGGGGGCTCCCTGTTCCGGGGCGCACCGACACACCCCGCGGAGCGCCTATCGGCCCAAACCGGGGCGAACTGAATGAGCCACCCACGCCCCGAGCCGGCCCCGCCTCGGACCCACCCGGTTCGGGTCACCCCTCCCCGTCGTGGTCCGTGTCCGGCTCCTCGGCCGGCGGGGGGCGGTCGGGGTGATGGAAGATCGCCGACCCCACGCGGACCAGGTTCGCGCCCTCGCCGATCGCGACCTCGAAGTCCCCGCTCATCCCCATGCTCAGCAGGTTGAACGCCCCGTCGCCCGCGCCCCGGGCCCGCAGGTCCTCGAACAACTCGCGGCACCGCGCAAAGTGCGGGCGTGCGTCCTCCGGATCGTCCGAGTACGGCGCCATCGTCATCAGCCCGCGCAGGCGCAGGTTGTACATGCTGTCGATCTGCTCGACCATCGCCGGCGCCGCCGCGGGCAGACACCCGCTCTTGCTCTCCTCCCCCGAGATGTTCACCTGCAGCAGCACATCGAGCCGACGGTCCGACTTCCGCAGGATCTGCTGCAACTCCTCGGCGATCCGGAGGCTGTCCACCGAGTGAACCAGCCGCACGCAGTCGACCACCCTCCGCGCCTTGTTCCGCTGCAGGTGCCCGATCATGTGCCAGCGGACCTCCTGCTCGGCCCGAAGCCTCGAACCCTCCCCGGGGCCTCCGAGCACCCGCACCCGCTCGAGCCACTCATTCGCCATCGCCGCCCGGTGTGACAGCTGCTGCACCCGGCTCTCGCCGAAGTCCACATGCCCGAGCTCCATCAGGCCCCGGATGTCCTCGGGCTCGGCGTACTTCGTCACCGCGACCAGGATGACCTCATCGGGCGCGCGGCCTGCGCGCACCGCCGCCTCAGCGATGCGCTCCTTCACCTCGCGGTAGCGTTCTTCGAGGGTCGCGCCCCCGGTGCGTGATTCGGCCGCCGACATGGCTCTAGCATACCGCCGCGGGCCCGGCGCCGAGACGCCCGCACGACACACTTTCACGGAGAACCCGAGATGCCCACCCCCGCACCCCGCGACACACTCATCGCCCCGGGCGAGACCGCGCCCGACTTCACCGTCCAGACCCAGGACCGCCAGCCCTGGTCCCTCGCCGAGCATGTCAAGAAAGGCGATGTCGCCCTCTGCTTCTTCCCCTTCGCGTTCACCGGCGTCTGCGGCACGGAGATGGAGTGCCTCTCGAAGGAGATGGGCCGGCTCGCCAAGGCGGGCGCCACCGTCGTGGGCATCTCCTGCGATTCCTTCGCGGCCCTCAAGGCCTGGGCCGAGCGCGACGGGTACACCCACACCATGCTCAGCGACCTCCACCGCACCGTCTGCCGCGCCTACGGGCTCTACTGGGCCGACATGAATGTCGCCAGCCGCGGCACCGTCATCATCGGCAAATCCGCCGACGGCGTGGGCAAGGTCAAGTGGTCCCAGGCCCGCCAGCCCGGCAACGCCATGAACCTCGATGAGGTCCTCACCCACCTCGCCTGATCCCTCGCCCCGGGCGGTCCTCGCCCCCGAACGCGGCCGCGACCGCGATACTCCCGCAAAAAGCAAGGGGCCCGGCGTCGAGCCGGGCCCCTCTTGATTCAGCCCAGGTCTGATCCGCCAGAGGTCCGGATCAGTCGTGGAACGAGCCCCAGTCCGAGAGCTCGCCGTTGGCGTTGGTGTCGTCCATGATGGCCGAATTCGACTCAATATCGACCTGGTTGTAGAGGGCGAGGAAGGCGTTGCGGTTCACCGAGCCGCCGTTGCCCAGGTCCTGCTGGTTCAACACCATTTTCCCGTCGGTGTCGTTCTCGTTGACGAACACATTGTCGGGCTGGGTCTGGTCCGCGGCCGGGGTCACCTCGGTGAAGGAGAAGGTCAGCGTCTCCGGGGCCGCGTCGTTCACGAACTCGACATGCGAGTCGTTGAACCCCACGAGGCCCTCCCACTTGTTCCGGTTGCCGTGCATCTGGAGCGTGATGGACCCGTCGCCGTACAGCGAATCCTCGGTCAGCTCCCACGGGTCGGTCACATCAGTCTTGGCCTGGAAGGTCGGCCCGCGGTTGCCCACGATCGCCTGGGTGGCGCTGAAGTTGTTCCGCCACAGCGAACGCCTCGCGCCGATCGCCGGCATGTGGACATACGACAGCTTGCCCACCGAGTACCTGCCACTACCGGCCGGCGTCGCCACGAACCCGGGGTCCCACAGCGCGTTCTGGGCGCGAGCCTGATCGGTGATAGCGCTGGGCTCGGAGAACTGGTACTCCGTGTCGGCCCGGAAGGTCGACGAGGGCTCGGAGGGGCTGAACAGGATCTCGGCCGCCACGAACTGGTCCCAGATCAGCACCGAGAAGATGTTTGAGGAGTTGTCCTTCAGTTCCGGATCGTCCAGGACGCCGGAGTAGGAGACAGTCATACCCGCGATCTGCGTCTCGTCGATCGTGTTGTTCGCCTCGTCGATCCGGCTCGGCAGCGGGTAGCGGCCCTTGTTGCTGTCCGAGAAGATCGCCAGGCCCTGGATGACCGAGCGGATGTTCGCCGAGTCCTTCAGGCGGCGGGCGCTGCGGCGGGCCTTGCTCAGGGCCGGCAGCAGAATGCCGATGAGCAGCGCGATGATCGCGATGACCACCAGCAACTCGATGAGGGTGAAGCCATACCGGCGACGGTTCAGAGTCTGCGAAATCATGGTTCCTTGCCTTTCGACTGCCCGGCGTGACGCACCAGCGCCACGCGCTCCAACGGATGGGCCCCCGCGAAATCGCGGAAGCCGCGGCTCAGACGGTCCCGGGATCCTCCCCGGGCCGCCACGCGACGGCTCGCGGCCGTCCATCGCTGCCGGATTGTCGGTTGTGGGCTCAGCCGGTCAGGCACAAGGGGGGCCGCGGTCAAGCGGCCGATGAGGGCAGGTCAATCGAATCCCAGCCTCACCACAACCATCGCACACGCGTGTGCGGGAAGAGTACACGATACCATCCGTCCGTCAAGCGACCCGTGTTCCCCGGAACGGACGAATCTCTCCGGTCCCACGCCCACCACGGTCGCCTTCAGGGAATCACCCCCATGCCCCACACACCCTCCGAACGCCTGGCCGCGCTGGGCCTGACCCTCCCCACCCCGCCCGCGCCCGTCGCCTCCTATGTCCCGGCGGTCCGCACCGGCTCGCTCGTCTTCGTCAGCGGGCAGATCCCCCTCCGCGACGGCGCCATGGTCGCCACGGGCCGCGTGCCCGACGAGGTCCCGGTCGAACTCGCCGTCGAGTGCGCCCGCCAGTGTGCGCTCAACGCGCTCGCCGTCGCCGCCCAGGCCGCCGGGGGGCTCGACCGGATTGTGCGCATCGTCCGCGTCGGGTGTTTCGTCGCCAGCGAGCCCTCGTTCACCAAGCAGCCGATCGTCGCAAACGGGGCGAGCGATCTGCTCGTCGAGATCTTCGCCGACGCCGGCCGGCACGCCCGCGCCGCCGTCGGCAGCGTCGCCCTTCCGCTGGGCGCCCCGGTCGAGGTCGAACTGCTCGCCGAGATCGCCGGCTGAGTCCTGCCCTACCCCTCCACCCGCGGGCCCTTCGCCTCGATCTCCGCGATCCGTTTGGCAACCCGCTGCCGCTGACGCTCGCGGTGCGCCTCGATCGCCTCCGCCGCGGCCTCTTTCTCGTTCAGCGACAGCAGCAGGCGGTAGACATACGGCGCGTTCCCGAGCCACCGGCGCCATTTCAGAAACGCCCAAATCAGCGTCGGGGGGCAGACCACCCCCGCCGCGATCAGGGTCGCGGGTGTGCGCATGACCAGCGCGTAGATCAGCAGGCTCGTCCCTACCATCGCCGCCAGCAGGCCCAGCACGAACAGCCCCGCCTCGCTCATGATCTGACCGGTCAGGCCCTGGCGGCCCCCGATCCGGCTCTGCCCCGCCTCGGGGTCGAACTCGCCCAGATCCGCGTCGAGCGCCTGCGGGACCGCCTCCGGCTCGATCTGGTCGAGCGATTCGTCCAACTCGACATCCGCGACGGTCTCCTCGAGCCCGTCGTCGTCTTCGATGGGGAGGTTGCCCCGCGAGTCGGCCATCTTCGCCCCGGGCTGTGTGCGCCGTTCGGTCTCTATTCCCATCCTAACACCTCAGTCCGCAAGCCGCCAACCCGCGCGGCTCGTGAGTGCATACCGGGACCTCCCCGCCACAGCGGCATATACTCCGCCACGGACGCCGAACAAAAGGCCCAGAACCAACGGAGTTGAAGATCATGAAACACCATCGTCGAGCGTGGATGGCGATCCCCGCGGCGCTCCTCGCCGCGCAGGCGTTCGCCCAGGACGAACAGGCCCCGGCCCCGGTCGAGACGCCCTCCTACACGGAGGTCTGGGGGGAGTGGACCCCGACCTGGTCCGACCAGGAGATCGCCGAGACCGCCGTCGCCTTCATCGGCGCCTGGAAGACCACCCAGGCGGTCGCCTCGACCGGTGAGGACTCGGCCTCGGTCGACATGCTCATGACCATCTCGCCCGCCCCGGTCGAGGGCGTCGCCGACGCGCTGTATGTCGAGCAGTACCGCTCCGACAGCCCGGCCCGCCCCTTCCGCCAGTCGGTCATGCAGTTCTACCGCTTCAAGGACGGGGTCCGCCTGCGCACCTACGAGATCCTCGGCAGCGAGGACCTCAAGGGCGTGCTCACCGGCATGGGCATGCTCCCCGAGGCCTTCCCCGAGTTGAGCCGCGATGACCTCATCGCCACGCTCGACCTCGACATCAAGGCCTCCTCCACCGGGTTTGCCGGCAAGACCCCCTACCCCTATCCCACCGGGGTCGGCGGCGCGGTCGAGATGACCAGCGAGATCAGCGTCTCGGGCGACAGCATGCGGACCGCCGACCGCGGCATCGCCGCCGACGGCGCGGTGGTCTGGGGCTCGGGGGACGACGCGGCCTACACCTGGTCGCGGACCAAGCCCTGGGCCAAGCTCGAGAAGCGCGACGGGGGCCTGGCGATCCTCGACCTCTACCACGCCGAGGACGACAAGCCCGAGGCCGGGGGCCGGGTCTATGTCCACTACACGGGATGGACCGCCGACGGGAACAAGTTCGACTCCAGCCGTGACAAGGGCCAGCCCTGGCCGCTCACCTGGCCCGTCTCCGAGATGCGGGTCATCGACGGGTGGAAGCAGGGATTCGACGGGATCATGAAGGGGACCGTCCGCAAGCTGGTGATCCCCGCGGCGCTGGCCTACGGCGAGCGGGGCGTGCCCCGCGCGGGCATCGGGCCCAACGCCAACCTCTATTTCGACGCCGAGGTCATCGCCGTCCAGCCCCCCCCGCCCCCGCCGGCGGAGGAGGCCCCCGCGGCCGAGGGCCAGGGCGAGGATTGATCGAGCACGAGACAGCTGCGCGTGACCCGGGGGCGCCGCGCCACGCGGCGCCCCCTTCTCGTTCGGGCCCGTAGGGGGTTGGCCTTGTCGAAGAAGGACTACTACCAGATCCTCGGTGTATCTCGCGACGCCACGCCCGAGCAGGTCCGCGCCGCCTACCGCGCCCTCGCCCGCAAGCACCACCCCGATGTCAACAAAGCCCCCGACGCGGCCCGTCGGTTCGCCGAAATCCAGGAGGCCCACGAGGTCCTCTCCGACGCCGACAAACGCCGGCGGTACGACCTGACCGGGCGAGCCGAGGGCCCCGGGGCGCCGCACGCCTGGCACGACACCGCCGACTTCGATCTCGACGATCTCGGGTCGGTCTTCGATTCGTTCTTCCGGGGGCGGGCCCCGGGCCGACACGCGGGCAAGGCCCGCCGCGGGGCGGACCTCCGACAGGCGGTCTCGGTCGACCTGCACGCCGTCGCGCGGGGGCAGACGGTCCGCCTGACCACCCCGGCCGGGGAGCAGGTCGAGGTGCGCATCCCGCGCGGCTGCGCGGACGGGGCCCAGCTCCGCGTCCGCGGCAAGGGCCAGCCCCCTCCGGGCCCGGGCGGCGAGCCCGGCGACCTGCTGCTGACGATCTCGGTCATCCCTCACGCCCATTTCGTGCGCGGCAAGCCGGGCGAGCCGGACCCCAAGAGCCTCGACCTGTTCTTCACCCTCCCGGTCTCGATCACCGAGGCGACGCTCGGCGCGACCGTCGAAGCGATGACGCTCGAGGGCCCGGTCCGCCTCACCGTGCCCCCCGGGACCGCGAGCGGCCGGTCGCTCCGCCTGCGCGGGCGGGGCCTGAGCGGCCCGGGCGACGGCGCGGGTGATCTCTATGCGACGGTCCGGATCGTGCCCCCCCACCCCGATGAACTCACGCCGGCCGAGCGGGCCGCCCTCGAATCGCTCGCCCGCCGCCTGCGATCGCCCCGCGCCGAGCCTGCCGATCGATCGGCCTGAGCGGGATTGACAACGCCCCCTCGGCGTGCTGTGATCGATCGTCCCCCCGGAGCGGCCCCGTGCTCAGGCAACACCACCAGCTCTTCGTCGCCCTCTTCGTCATCGCCGACGGGCTGATGATCGCGCTCGCCTCGGTCGGGGCGTGGGCCTTCCGCCTCCACGAGCGGGGCGAGCCCTGGCCCCGGCAGTGGGAGAACTACTTCAAGGAGTCGCTGGTCCTCTTCACCGTCCCGATCGCGCTGCTGGTCATGCGCACGCTCCGCCTCTACCGGCCCCAGCGCGACCGGAGCCTGGTGAGCGAACTCGGCGAGGTGCTCAAGGGCTCGCTGATCGCCAGCGCCGGGATCGTGCTGGCGATGTGGGTCGTCGGCAACGACCTGATCGACACCAGCGGCCGGGCCCCCCCTGCCCCGCTGCCCGGCGGGCTCGCGCCCGGGCTCGACCCGGCCCGCCTCCAGATCGGGGCGTTCGCCGTCCTGCTGCCCCTCTGTCTCGGGGTGCAGAGGCTCGCCGTGCGCACGACGCTGCGCCAGTTCCGCAAGCGCGGGTGGAACCTCCGGCATGTTGCGGTCATCGGGACGGGCCGGCTCGGGCAGATCGTCGCCCGCACGCTCAGCCGGAACACCTGGACCGGGCTGCGGATCTCCTATTTCATCAGCCACCACGACCGGACCGTGCGCGACCGCTGCCTGGGCCGGCCTGTGCTCGGGGGCCTGGCCGATCTGGAGCACCTGCTCGAGACGCGGCGGGTGGACGCGGTGTACCTGGCGATCCCGGGTCGGATGGCGGGGCGGATCCCGGACATTCTCCAGAGGCTCGACCGGTTCACCGTGAATGTGCGCATCGTTCCCGACATGCTCCCGCGGCACATGCCCCAGAGCATGCACATGGGCCAGCTCGAGGGGATGCCGATCCTTTCCTACCGCGAGAACCCGACGATGGGGCTGGGGGGGATCACCAAGCGGGTGATCGACCTCGCCGGCGCCCTCGCGGGGCTGATCCTGCTGAGCCCGCTGTTGATCCTGATCGCGGTGGCGGTCCGGCTCAGCGGCCCCGGCAAGATCCTGTTCAAGCAGAGCCGGGTGAGCCTGGGGACGGACGAGTTCAAGATCTACAAATTCCGGACGATGCGGTCGGATATGCCGGAGGACGAGCCCTCCTGGACGGTCCGCAACGACCCCCGGGTGACGCCGGTCGGGAAGTTCCTCCGCCGGACGAGCCTCGACGAATTGCCCCAGTTATTCAATGTGCTGCGGGGGGAGATGTCGCTGGTGGGCCCGAGGCCGGAGCGGCCCGAGCTGGTCCGGCGTTTCCGGGAGGACTGGCGGGGGTACATGCTCCGCCAGCATGTCAAGGCGGGGATGACGGGGTGGGCCCAGGTGAACGGGCTGCGGGGGGACACGAGCCTGCGGAAGCGGCTGCAGTACGACCTGTACTACATCCGGAACTGGTCGATCTGGTTCGATATTCGCATTCTGTTCATGACAATTCTTCGCGGAATTGTGCATCGCAACGCCATCTGACCCTCGTATAGGGACGGCAGCGGGGCGCGGCTCGCCGTGACGAGGCCCCCGACCGACCGCACGGTGTGTGATTGGACATTGAAAATTTGGTTCAACACTGGTAACCTGACCGCTCTTGGGGATGGTCACCGCCCGGGCCGGGTGCGGCTCGCGACAACTGAGTGAAAGGGGAATTCCGTGAGGAAACGGAACGCATTTACGCTGATTGAGTTGCTCGTCGTGATCGCGATCATCGCGCTTTTGATCGGGATCCTGCTGCCCGCGCTGGGCAAGGCCCGCGAGGCGGCCCGCCTGATGGCGTCGGCCTCGAACATGAAGCAGCTCGCCGTGGGCAACGCCAACTGGGCGGCCCAGAACGACGACACGATGGCGGGGTACGACTGGCAGAGCGCCGGCGGGTTCAACGCCCCCTCGTTTGACATCGGCGACGGCCAGACCGAAACAGCACGGGACAACCTCCAGGCGGCACAGATCCAGCAGGCCGCGATCCTTCGCAAGGCGACGGGGCGATACGACGGGCATGAGCGTCCGATCCGCGTGAACTTCGACCGCCTGCCGCACCGGCGCTACCTGCACATCCCGATGATCGATTTCATGACGGGTCAGCAGCCCGAGCCGGTGGCGGTGAGCCCGCTCGATGTAAACCAGCAGGACTTCGCGGAGAACCCGCTGGACATCGACATCATGCCGGGTCGCCTGGCCGAGTTCCGCGAGGACCCGGACGGGGCCTGGGGCAACATGCAGGTCGCGAATCGCTGGCCATATGCCTCGAGCTACCAGACGACCGTGTATGCCTGGTCGCCGTCCCGCCCGATCGATGGCGCTCTCCCGATCCGCCCCGGCGCGGGCGGCACGCTGATGTTCGTGGACGCCGCGGCGCTCGGACCCCGCAACATGAGCGAGGTCGCGTTCCCCTCGATGAAGGCCTTTTTCTTTGAGGAGTTCGACTACACCAAGGGCGCGGGCCCCGCGGGCGCGTACTACGCCGATCCCGAGGCGAATGTGAATGTCCAGTTCTTCGATTCCTCGGTCCGCCGGATCCGCACCTCCGAGGCGAACCCCGGGTGGGACCCCGAGGACTTCGGCAACATGAACTCGCCCGCGGAACTCCTCTACTTCTCGATCGACACGCGGTACTTCCCCAACTACGAGGACTTCCGCGACGCGGACGGCAACACCTCCTTCCCCGGGTACTACCGCTGGACCCGCGGCGGGCTGCTGGGCCTCGATGTCGGCGGCAACGAGATCGACACCTCCAGTTGGGACGATTGACCGACCCAGCCGTGAGCCAGAACAGGACGGTTCCGATGTTTGAACCGATCACCTGACCATGACTCGGAACGGCCGGTGAAACACCCGGCCGTTTTTCGATTTCCGCGGTGCGGTCTCGCGGCCCGGTCGAGGCGGCGGCGCGCCGGCATCGGAGTGTTCGCCGGCCTTCTCGGGTCGCCGGCGCGAATCGGAAAGGGGTCGCCGTGAAAGACCGTCGTGCCTTCACCCTGATCGAGTTGCTGGTTGTCATCGCGATCATCGCGCTCTTGATCGGGATCCTGCTGCCCGCGCTGGGCAAGGCCCGCGAGGCGGCCCGCCTGATGGCGTCGGCCTCGAATCTCAAGCAGCTGGCGGTGGCGAACGCGAACCACGCCTCCCAGAACGAGGACAAGATGGGCGGGTACGACTGGGGCGGGGGATTCGACTCCTCCTCCGGGGAATTCGATGTCATGAGGTGGGATATCGGCGGGGGCGAGACTTGGCCCGCCCGGAACAACCTCGAGGGCGCCCAGGTGCAGCAGGCCGCGATCCTGCGGAAGGCGACGGGGCGGTACGACGACCACGAGCGTCCGATCCGCGTGAACACCCAGCGCCTTCCGCACAGGCGGTACCTGCACATCCCGATGATCGACTTCATGACGGGCAACCAGCCCGAGCCGGTCGCGGTAAGCCCGCTGGATGTGAACCACCAGGACTTCGCGGAGAACCCGCTGGACATCGACATCATGCCCGGTCGCCTGGCCGAGTTCCGGGAGGACCCGGACACGAACTGGGGGAACATGCAGGTCGCGAACCGGTGGCCCTTCGCGTCGAGCTACCAGACGACGGTGTACGCCTGGACGCCGTCGCGCCCCATCGACGGGGAGTTGCCGGTCGCCCCGGGCGGGAACGGGACGCTGATGTTCGTGCGCGACCCGAGCAAGATCGAGTCGCGGACCATGACCGAGGTGGCGTTCCCCTCGATGAAGGCGTTCTTCTTCGAGGAGTTCGACTACACGAAGGGGGCGGGCCCGGCGGCGGCCTACTTCGGCGACCCCGAGGCGAATGTGAATGTCCAGTTCTTTGATTCCTCGGTCCGGCGCATCCGCACTTCGGAGGCGAACCCGGGCTGGGAGCCGGACGATTTCGCGAACATGAACGAGTACGCTGAGTTGCTCTATTACTCGATCGATGTCCGCTACTTCCCCAACTACGAGGACTTCCGCGACGCGGACGGCAACACCTTCTTCCCGGGCTACTACAAGTGGACGCGGGGCGGGCTGCTGGGCCTCGATGTCGGCGGCAACGAGATCGACACCTCGAACTGGGACTGAACCCACAGGGACTGACTCAGCGCGGACGGCCTCGCCCCGCCGGCGCGGCCTGGATCGACAACCCTTTCACCGGGCGTGCGGGGAGCACCCGCCCGCCCGATTTCGGACGGGCCTGCGGGACGACTCGGGGGTGGGCGCCGTCCGCATCGGGCCGACCCGCCGACCGCGCCCGCCGGCCGACCCGCCGACCGACCCGCCAATTGGGGCGGGGGCCCACCCGAGGACACCGCGTTGCAGTCACGCCGCGCTTTCACGCTCATCGAGCTGCTCGTCGTCATCGCGATCATCGCGCTGCTGATCGGGATCCTGCTGCCCGCGCTGGGCAAGGCGAGGCTCTCGGCCCGGCTGGCGGTGTCGCAGTCGAACCTGCGGCAGCTCGCGATCGGCAACGCGACCCACGCGGCGGAGAACCGGGAGAAGATGGCCGGGTTCGACTGGCAGGCCGAGGTCACGCCGGGGGAAGCCGGGGCGCTGTCGGCGCGGGAATACGACCTTGGCGGGGGCGAGACCTTCGCCCCGCAGACGAACCTTGAGGCGGCCCAGGCGCAGCAGGCGGCGATCATCCGCAAGGCCACGGGGCGATTCACCGGAGAGACGGCGATCACGGTGAACACGGACCGGATCCCCCACCGCCGCTATCTGCACCTGCCGCTGCTCGAGTCGCTGACGGGGCAGCTGCCCGAGCCGATCGCGGTGAGCCCGCTCGACGAGCACCACCTCGACTTCCAGGAGAGCCCGCTCGACTACGAGGCGCTGCCGGGGGGGAGCCCGTTCTCGGAGACCTACGACCGCTGGGGGGAGACGCAGGTCTTCAACCGCTGGCCGTACGCGTCGAGCTACCAGAGCACGGTGTACGCCTGGACGCCGGAGCGGCCGGACGCGGAGACGGGGTTGCTGGGCCTGGCGCCCGCGCCCGGGGCGACGCTGATCGTCGTGGGTGACCAGAACGCGTTCTTCCCCCGCGGGATGCAGGAGGTCGCCTTCCCGAGCATGAAGGCGTTCTTCTTCGAGGAGTTCGACTACACGAAACGCTCGGGCAAGGAGGCGGCGTACTACGCCGACCCGGGCGCGACGGTCAGCGTGCAGTTCTTCGACGGGTCGGTGCGGCGGTACACGACCGGCACGCCGAGCTTCGACGCGCAGGCGGGCGCATGGGTCGGGGGCGAGGCGAACCCCGGGTGGGACCCCGTGACGCCGTGCGACAACACCGAGCTTCCCCGGCTGCGGTACCGGTCGATCGATGTCCGCTACTTCCAGGACTACAACACCCCCGACGGGGTGGATTTCCCCGGGTTCTACAAGTGGACGCGCGGCGGGCTCAAGGGGCTGGATGTCGGGGGGCGCGAGGTCCGCACGAGCAACTGGTGCCCGTGATCGCGGGGCGCACTTCGCCGCGCGGGGGCGTGGGGCGTGATCGGCCCGAGAACCGTGGGGGCGTCCGAGATCGTGGGCGTGAAGCCGGGGACTACCTCAATCTCGGACCCGGGCCGGCGCGACCCGCACGGCGGCACCCCGCAATCGGGGTCGAATCTCTCCCCCCGGGCAATATCCGCCGAAATCTGCGTTCCCCTTGGGTGTGAGCGCGACATCGGGCCGTCGCTTCTCCCACGAAGGACGCGGAGGGACCGGATGCAGTTGAACGCCGCCGAATGCTGTCGACTCGCCGAGGCCCTCGCGCTGCTCGCCGAGGGCCGGTGGGCGCAGTTCGAGGACCGGCTCTGGCTGGAGTTCGGCGACGACTGGACGCGTCTGCGGGACATGCTGGTCAAGCACCGGCACATCGTGCTGCGCGGGCGGTGGAAGGACGAGCCCGCCCTCACAGAGGAAGGGCAGACCCTGCTGCGACGCTTGGGCGAGAGGCCGCTGGCGAACGCGGGGTAGCCGGGGCCCGCGAGAAGCGCGTATCAACGCCGCCCTTTGCGATCGAAGCTCTGACGCCGATCGACGGTCAATCACGCGAAGGCTGTGCCCGGGCGGTCTCATCGAGGCCCGCGGAGAGGGCCGGGTGCTGGTCCGGCAGGGCACCCACGACGATCGGGTGCGGGCCCTGGTGGCGCGAGGCCTGCACGCTGCGCTCGATGAGGATCTGTGCGACCCCGAGCAGCAGGACCACGGCCCCCGCGGAGAGCATGGCGGCGAAGACCCGGGGCGTCGCGGGGCTCGGGCGGAGCACGAGGCCTTCCTCGGTCGGCTCGAGGTACGCCGCCCGCACGATGCGGAGGTAATAGAACGCGGCGATCGCCGAGTTGACGCCCAGCACCAGCACGAGCGGGATCTCGCCCGCGGCGATGGCGCTGGTGAACAGCCCGACCTTGCCGAAGAACCCGAGGAGCGGGGGCAGACCGAGCAGGCTGAGCACGCACAGAAGCATCGCGCCGGCGAGGTGCGGGCGGGTGCGGTGGAGGCCGCGGAGGTCGGCCAGATCGTCGGCCTCTTCCCCGGTGGACCGCTCGATGCTGGCGAGGACGGCGAAGGTGCCGACATTGGTGACGCCGTAGGTCAGCAGGTAGAAGAGCACGGCGGCGAGGCCGTTGTCCCAGAACTCGCCATTGCCGGCCCCGGGCCCGGCGATCACGCCGACGAGCATGTATCCCGAGTGGGCGACCGAGGAGTACGCGAGCATCCGCTTGACCGAGGTCTGGCGGACCGCGAGGACATTGCCGACGGTCATGGTCGCCGCGGCGATGACCCAGAGCAGGATGTAGATGGGCTGGGGGAGGGCGTCGTGCAGCAGGCCGTGGCCCCAGCCGACGGTCGCGCAGAGCATCATGATGGCGAGGAAGCCCGCCGTCTTGGGAACGAACGCGAGCATCGCCGAGACGCCCGACGCCGCGCCCTGGTAGACATCGGCCGCGTACATGTGCATCGGGACGGCCGCGATCTTGAAGCAGAGCCCGATCAGGGCGATCGCCATCCCGGCGACCGAGATCGCGTTGAGCCCTCCCTCGGCGGCCTGGGCCTGGAAGGCACGGGCGACCTCGGCCAGATCGGTGGTGCCGGTGGCGCCGTAGATCAGGGCGAAGCCGTAGAGGAAGACCGCGGCGCCGAGGGCGCCGAGGAAGAAGTACTTGACGCCCGCCTCCTGGCTCCGCGTGCCGCGCGTCGAAATGGTGACCATGATGTAGGTCGGGAGGCTCGTCAATTCGAGCGCGAGGAAGAGCCAGATCAGGTCGTCCGCCGACGCGGTCAGCATGAGGCCCGTGAGGCTGAAGAGGAAGAAGGCGTAGAACTCGGCGCGGTTGGCCCGGAGCGCGTCGAACTTCGCGTGCCCCGCCCGGATCGCCGCGTCCTGGTCGCGGTCGACCGTGCCCGCGAGCAGCGGGAGGAGCATCAGCCCCACCACGCCGATCAGGCCCTTGGCGTAGGGCGTGATCGAGGGGAAGAGCCCGCCGGCGTCCGCCACCGGGGCGGCGGCGCCGATCGCGACGAGCAGCCCGAGGCCGGAGACCCACGAGCAGAGCCGCCGCACCCGCAGGTCGGGGCTCAGGCCCAGGATCATCACGACGCAGGTCGTGATGAACAGCCAGATCTCGGGCCAGACAAGGGCGATCTTCTCCGTCACGGCTTCACCCCCGCGAGCTCATGCCCGCCCGACCCTTGATCCATGACACGCTGCCGACCGGCGAGGTCGGCGTCGTGCCCCGGGGCCTCGCTCACCCGCTGCTGGATGAACGCGATCTGCTGATTGATCGGGCTCTCGACCGCGTCGATGAGCGTCTGCTTGGGGAACAGGCCGAACACCACGCACAGCGCCGCGATGGGCAGCAGCGTCACGACCTCCCGGGCGGTCAGGTCCGCCGGCAGGTGCGGGCCGTGGTGGTCCCCGTCGTGGTGCGGGGGCTCACGCAGCGTTCCCCAGACGATCTGCGAGACCATGTAGAGCAGGTAGATCGCCGCGACGATCACGCCGGTTCCGGCGACGATCCCATACCAGGGCCCGAGAGGGCCCCAGGTGGCGCCGACCTGCGTGTCCACGCCCGAGGTCCAGGGCGTGTGGCTGGTGAACGCGCCCATGGTGCACAGGAACTCGCTGACGAACCCGTTGAGCCCGGGCAAACCGACCGAGGACATGACGAAGAAGACCATGAAGGTCGACCAGACCGGCATCTTGGAGGCGAGACCGCCGATCTGCCGCATGTCGCGCGTGTGGTACCGCTCGTACATGTAGCCGACCAGGAGGAACAGCGCCCCGGTGCTCAGCCCGTGGTTGAGCATGTAGAGCACGCTGCCGGTGATGCCCGCGGTGTTGAGCGCGAACAGGCCCAGGACGCAGAACCCGAGGTGGCTCACCGAGGAGTACGCCACCAGCTTCTTGATGTCCGACTGCACCCAGCAGATCAGCCCGGCGTAGACGATCCCGATGATCGCCAGCACCGCGATCGCCGGCGCGTTCTCGTAGACCGCCAGCGGGGTGAATGGGAGCACGAAGCGGTACATCGCGTAGGTGCCGAGCTTGAGCAGCACGCCCGCCAGGATCACGCTGCCCGCGGTCGGCGCCTCGGTGTGGGCCAGCGGAAGCCAGGTGTGCAGCGGGAACAGGGGGACCTTGACCGCGAACCCGCAGAGCATGGCCAGGAGCACCAGGCCCTGCTCGCCCGAGGTCAGCACGCGAGAGGCGTGCTCGGTCAGCACCGCGATGTCGAGGCTGAAGCCCTCGACCCCCACGCCGCGGGTCGCGACCGCCCACGCGGTGTAGACCAGGCCCGCGAGGGCCACCAGCGAGCCCGTGAAGGTGTAGAGGAAGAACTTGGTGGCGGCCCGGTGCCGATTCGTCGAGCCGAACTCGTTGATCAAGACGAACATCGGGAGCAGCGTGAACTCGAAGCAGGTGTAGAAGAGCAGCAGGTCCCGCGCGGCGAACACGCCGACCATCGCGCCCTGGAGCACGAGGAGCCACCCGTAGAACAGGCGTGCGCGGTGCTCGGGGATCGCAGTCCACGACGCGCCGACGCAGATCGGGCCCAGCAGCAGCGAGAGCGCGATCAGCAGCACCGCGATGGAATCCACCCCCACCGAAAGACTCAGACCCAACGCCGGGAGCCACTCGAGCGAGCCCTGCGCCTGGAAGCCATCGGTTCCCGCGCTGAAAAACCGCCCAACCAGCATCGCGCCGATCGCCAGGCACACGCCCGTCCCGCCGAGCGCCCACCATTTCGCCGCGGCGGGAGGCCTGAACAGGACCGCGGCCGCGAACAGCAGCGGGAGCAGGATGATCAAGACCAGCATCGTCGTCACGCCCAGCCCCCTGCCTCAGAACACCACCAGCACCACCACGACCAGGACGACCGCGACCCCCGCGACCATCCGCAGGGCGTAGTCGTGCAGCACGCCCGTCTGCGTCATCGGGCCGATCGTCTCCGAACCGGTCTTCGGCACGCCCCCGAACAGCTCGACCAGCCCGTCCACCACCAGCTTGTCGAACCAGTGGAACAGGTGGGCGAAGACCTTGAGCGGGGTCACGATGATGAAGTGGTAGAACTCGTCCACATACCACTTGTTCTCCGCCCAACGCGGGATCGGGCCGAACTTCTTCGCCACCGAGTCCATCCGGCAGCTCGCCGCCGAGGTCCGACCGATGAAGTGCAGCCCCGCGGCCAGCCCGATCCCGATCAGCCCCACCGCCGAGGAGACGAAGTACATCGCCTTGTGCGGATCGAACCCGAAGATCGTGCCATGCTCGGCGTGCCCGTCCCCGTGGGCCGGCCCCACATGGGCCGCGTCGAAATACGCCGATGACGCGTGCACCATGTCGCCCGCCCAGCCGTGGTGCTGGCCCGCGAAGTACAGCCCCGCCGCGAGGACCGAGCCCGCCGCGAGCAGCGTGAGCACCAGGTTGATCGCCCACTTCGGCGCGTGCGGGTGGAAGCCGTGCCCGTGCGCGTCGTGCGTGTGACCGCCGTGGTTGCCCGGCGCGTGCCCCGCGCCGCGCCCGCCGTGCTCGTGCTCGACCTCCTCGGCGATCGAGGCCTCGGCCTCGGCGTCGTGGGCGCCGTGGTTCTCCGTCCCCGGGTGGTACTCGGTCGGCCCGACGAAGACGCGGAAGAAGACGCGGAAGGTGTAGTACGCGGTCATCCCCGCCGTCAGCAGCAGCAGCCAGCCGGCCCAGGAGGAGCCCGCGATCGCCGAGTCGGAGGTCACGAACGCCTCGGCGAGGATCATGTCCTTGCTGAAGAAACCGGCGGTGAACGGGAACCCCGCGAGGTTCAGGCACCCGATCAGCATCGCGATCACGACGACCTTGAACCCGGGCACGCCCCACAGGCCCGAGAGGCGCCGCAGGTCGAGCTGGCCCGCGAACCCGTGCATGACGGCGCCGCAGGAGAGGAAGAGCGTCGCCTTGAAGAACGCGTGCGTGAACACATGGAACACGCCGCCGGTCGTCGCGAGCACGCCCAGGCCCGCGAACATGTACCCGAGCTGCGAGATGGTGCTATAGCCCATGATCCGCTTGATGTCGAACTGCGCCATCGCGATGGTGGCGCTCCAGAACGCCGTGATCGCGCCGCACCAGGTCACCGCGGTCAGGGCCACCAGGTTCGGATCGGCGACATACAGCGGCATCATCCGGGCGATCAGGTAGACGCCCGCGGTCACCATCGTCGCCGCGTGGATCAGCGCGCTTACCGGCGTGGGGCCCTCCATCGCGTCCGGGAGCCACACATAGAAGAACAACTGCGCCGACTTGCCGAACGCCCCGGCCATCAGCAGCAGCGGGATCACCCAGACCTGCCAGGTCTTCGCGAGATCGATCCCCGTCGCGGTCGTCCCCTCGCCGATCCGGGCGAAGAGCGTGTCGTACTCGATCGTCCCGAAGGTGGTGAAGGTCAGCAGCAGCCCGACCAGCAGCCCCAGGTCTCCGATCCGGTTGACCACGAACGCCTTCATGCCGGCGTCGACGGCGACCTTCTTCTTGTAGTAGTAGCCGATCAGCAGGTACGAGCAGAGGCCCACGCCCTCCCAGCCCAGGAAGAGCATCAGCAGGTTGTCGCCCATCACCAGGCACGACATGCTGAACACGAACAGGTTGAAGGCGGCGAAGAACCGGCAGTAGCCCAGCCCCGCGTCGTGCTCCATGTACTCGCTGGCGTACAGCCCGATCAGGCAGGCCAGCCCCGTCACGAACAGCATCCACAGCAGGCTCAACCCGTCGAGATAGAACGCGAACCCCGCCGTGAGCGATTCGCCCACCCCGTCGCCCCACGCGAAGGAGATCCAGTCCCACAGGTGGACATGGATCACCGAGTGCCCGTCCCACCCGAGGTACGCCGTCAGCGTTAGCGCGAAAGACGCCGCCAGCAGGCCCACGCTCGTCCACGCCGGCAGCTTCGATTTCTCGTTGAAGCAGGCGAAGATCGTCACCAGGGCCACGCCCAGCAGCGGCAGCAGCGGGATCAACCCCATCCACCACGCCCCGGTCACCCCGTGCGACGCCGACTCAACCGCGTGCGTCACCGCCCCGTGCGCGTCGGCGTGCCCCCCGGGCTCGGCCAGGGCGCCCGCGACGATGGACTCGATCAACCCCGTCGTCATCGCTCCCCCCTCAGCCCTTCAATTCGGCCCACTCGTTCGCGTCCAGGCTCTCGCGACGCCGGAACAGCAGCACGACCAGCGCGAGCGCCATCGCGGCCTCGGCGGCGGCGATCGTCAGCACGAAGATCACGAATGTCTGCCCGTCGAAGTTCAGGTGATACCGCCCGAACGCGATCAGCGCCAGCCCGGCCGCCTGGAACATCAACTCCGTGCACAGGAACATGATGATCAGGTTCCGACGCGTCATGAACCCGATCAGCCCCAGCGCGAACATCGCCGCCGAGATGAAGAGGTAGTGGTTCAGGGTCAGGACGCCCATCGCCTCCGGAAACCCCGCCTGCGCCAGGGTCAGCACCGTGTTCATCACCGCTGACCCTCCAGCGCGAGCCGGCGGGCCTGCCGGGCCTTCGCTTCTTCCTCGAGGTCCACCTGCTTGCGGGCCAGCACCGTCGCCCCAAGCATCGCCATCAGCAGGATCACGCCCGCGATCTCGATCGTCATCGGGTGCTCGGCCAGCAGGTTCAGACCGAGGCCCTCGACATTGGTCCCGATCAGGTCCGCCGGCCACAACTCCGCGGGCACCTCGACCAGCCGGGTCATCCCCGCCTCGGGCCCATCGCCCGAGCTCGAGACCAGGACCGTCCGGGCCGCGCTGTCGATCACGACCTCGCCCGTGTCGAGCCGGGCGATCTGTTCCGTGGCGTCGATCAGCCCGTTCTCACGCAGGACCGGCAGCAACGCGTCGTCCACCTTCCCGGGCAACGCCGCCAGAATCGCGTCCGAACCGGCCATCCCCGGGTTCGTCGGCAGCCCCGGCGTCCCCCGGAAGAGCATCGTCGTCAGCAACGCCAGCAGCACGAACCCCGCCAGCGTCGCCGCGACCGGCTCCCGGGCCGACGCGTCGTAGGTGCTCAGGGCGTCGGCCTCGTCCTCGCTGGGCGCCTGCGTGGCGAGCATGATCACGAACAGGTAGGTGATCAGGATCGCCCCCGCGTAGATGATCACCAGGGCAAAGGCCATAAACTCCGCACTCAGCAGGAGATACAACCCGCTCGACGCCACGATCGTCAGGATGAAATACAGCGCCGCGTACACCGGCCTGGGGTGCGTGATCGTCCGCAACGCGCCCCCGAGGGCCATCAGCCCGAACACATAGAAATAGATGCTCGGGAGCTGCTCGTGTTTGTCGGCCTTGAGCGTCAGCCCCAGCACCACCAGCCCCCCCGCCACCGCCGCGATCAGGCCGCCCAGCACCGCCGGGCTGATCCCCTTGCGCGGCATCGCCAGGATGACACCCACCGCCCCGAGGGCACAGGCGACATACAACAACAAGGGGTTGATCGACAGTCCAGCGATGACCGAGTTCAATCTGCGTCCTGCCTCCGCCGTCCCTGGGGCGATGAACACATCGGCGGCGGGTGATCAGGATAGAACCCGGGCCAACGACCGGCAACCGCACGCCCCCGCCCCCGCCCCCTTTACCATCCCGGCATGACCGATCAGACCCGCCCAAGGGCCGTCGGGTGGAGGGCCCGGACCCCCAACGCCCTCACCATCTCCAGACTCGTCCTCACCGCGGTCTTCATCGCCCTCCTCGCCGCCGCCTCGCCCGGCGACGCCGCCTGGTCCCCGGGCATAGTCGCCGCGACCACCGACGCCCTCGACGGCTTCCTCGCCCGCCGGTGGAACGCGGTCTCCCGGTTCGGCCGCGTCGCCGACCCGTTCGCCGACAAGGTCCTCATCCTCGCCGGGTTCATCATGCTCGCCGGCCCGCAACTCGGTCTGCACAGCGGGGTCGCTTCCTGGATGGTCGTGCTCGTGCTCGCCCGCGAACTGCTCGTCACCACGATCCGGGGTGTCTACGAGGCCGAGGGCGTCGATTTCTCCGCCACCGCCTCGGGCAAGCTCAAGATGGTGATCCAGAGCATCGTCATTCCCGTCGCCCTGCTCGACGCGGCCGCCCCCAACGGGCACGACTGCCTTGGACCCCACCCTGTCACCGAGGCCCTGCTCTGGATCACTGTCGCCGTCACCGTCTGGTCCGCCGCCCCGTACATCGCCCGCGCCCACCGAGCCCGCAAGCAACTCGGTGCCTCGCCGGGCTCAGATCGGTAAGGTGTGCCCCAACCCTCCCGGCGGGGCCGGGGGCAACCTCTCCACCTCGGCCGTCGCAGCCGGGCCATGCAAAGGTCAGCCACACACCCATGATCCCACGACCCTCCGACCCCCGCTGGCTCGCGGCCACGACGCTCGGCCTGGGCCACCTCCGCCCCGCCCCGGGCACCTGGGGCTCGCTCCCCCCCGTCGCCGTCGCGGGCCTGCTGATCGCCCTGGGCATGGGCCCCGGGGACCAGCCCCTCGTGTACCACGCGGCGCTGCTCGCGATCCTTCTTGCCTCATCCGCCGCCTGCGTCGCCTGCGGCGAATGGGCCGAGGCGTGGTACGGCAAAGAGGACCCGGGCTGGGTCGTCGCCGACGAGACCGCCGGGCAGTGCATCCCGCTCGCGTTCCTCCCCGTCGCCGCGACCGACGGCCCCGTCGCCCTCGGCGCCGCCCTCGCCGTCGCGTTCCTTTCCTTCCGCCTCTTCGACATCGTCAAGCCGCCGCCGGCCCACGCCCTCCAGAAGATCCCCGGAGGCTGGGGCGTGCTCATCGATGATCTCTTCGCGGGGCTCTACGCCCTCATCGCGACCCAGGCGATTCTGCATCTCCTGTGACGCGGACCACCGCCGCCTGGCGGCATTGGGGTCCCCTTGGGACTTCCGGCACGCTCGCCGAGGCTGGCTCGGCCTCAGGGTGTCGGCAGAGGTGGCACCTGCTTTGGGAGCCGTGGGCCCGTCGGCGCCCACCTGCGCCTGTATATCTCGAGCCGCGACGACCGGGGGCGGAGCCGCGACCTTCTCGATGGGCTGGGGTTCCCGGAGTCGGTGGACGCGGGCTGCCCGCGAACGGCAACCGGCGCCCCGGCGGCCGGACGGCCGCGGTGTGCTGGTCGAATGTCCGTGGAATTGCTTCACGGACGAATCACGACGCTAATCTCTTATCTGAATCTCTGATGTTCACCACAGAGGCACAGAGGGGCACAGAGGGGAATCTCGGAACCGCGAGCGTGCCGCGCCGGATCGTTTCGAGAGGCATCATGACACTTTCCGAGAAACGACTCCTCCTGATCACCCTCGCGGCCACGGCAATGGTCGTCCTCGGAACTTCGGTGTGGGTGACATTCCGCGTCTGGTGGCTGCTCGCCGCTTCTGAGGCCGGGATGTCAGATCTGGTGAGGTCAGTGTCCGAGAAACACGAGATCGCTATCGAACACGGCGAATGGTCTCAGCACCTTCTGACAGCACAGATGCCGACCGGGCTGCCCGTGCTCTGGTTGTCGTCAGGCTCAGCCTGCGTGCTGATCGCCTGCGCACTCTTGATCGTGCTTCGCATTCAACACCACTGAGGATCAAACCTCTGTGCTCTCTGTGTCTCTGTGGTGCCCGCCTCTCACCTCTGCCCGCCTCTCACCGCTCCCACACATTGTTCCGCTTGTCGCGCTCCGGGATCAGCAGGCCCGGGTCGATCTCCACCCTTGTGATCTCCCGCCCCTTCGCGTCCAGCACCGCACGCCACCGGTCCGTCTGCGCCCAGGCCTGCACCGGCAGTTCGTGGTCCTCCACCGACCCGTCCTCGTAGGTCACGCGGAACGGCACCGGCAGCACCACCTCGCCCAGGTTCCGGAAAGTCACAAACCCGCTCTCCCCGTCCTCCGCGAGCCGCGCCTCCTCCACCGCGAAGTCGGCCGCGCCCGTGCCGAAGAACCACCCCTTCCAGAACCACCCGAGGTCCATCCCCGCCGAGTCCTCCATGCTCCGGAAGAAATCGTCCGGCTGCGGGCTCTTGAACGCCCACCGCCTGATGTACTCGCGGAAGGCCCGGTCGAACCGCTCGGGCCCCAGGATCAGCTCCCGCAGCAAGACCAGGCCCATCCCCGTCTTGCGGTACCCGAGGTTCCCCACCCAGCGCCTCCACAGGTAATCCGGCGGCAGCACGATCGGCTGCGGGTTCGTGGCCCGCGCCACCTCGAGCGACTGGTCGCGGTGCCGCTCCGTGTTGATCGCCCCGCCGGCCCGGTCCGCCCTCGCGTAGATGTTGATGAAGGTGTTGAACCCCTCGTCCATCCACACATGCCGGCGCTCGTCGGTGTTCACGATCATCGGGAACCAGGTGTGCCCAACCTCGTGATCGGTGACCCCCTGCATGCCCGGCACATTCTCCCTCGCCCCGCAGAAGACGATCATCGGGTATTCCATCCCGTCCTCGGGCCCGTTCACATTCGTCATGTGCGGGTAGGGGTACGGGTACAGCCACCGGCTGTAGTACTCGACCGAATGCTTCAGGATCCGGGTGCTCCCGCCCTCCGCGTGGTCGGCGAACCAGACCCTCGCCTCCTTCGGGTACAGCGACTGCACCCGCACCGCGCGCGTCACGCCGTCCAGGCCCGTCACATCCGCCTTGCACGCGTCCCAGATGAACGCGTCGCTCGCCGCGAACGCGAAAGTCCGCACATCCTCCG
Organism: Phycisphaerales bacterium; assembly: GCA_036732005.1. Taxonomy (GTDB): domain Bacteria; phylum Planctomycetota; class Phycisphaerae; order Phycisphaerales; family UBA1924; genus UBA1926. The sequence continues at coordinate 135,403 of DAINDF010000005.1, read as the reverse complement.
CCCGGAAACGCCAGGTCAGCTCCCCCCCGGTCGCGGGCCGCAGCGACGCGTCGCCCACCTCACCGGGCGCGACGATCCACACGGGCTCATCGCTCCGCATCGCCTCGGCGAGCCGGGCGAGCACGACCGGCGACAGCACCTCCCGCTCATTCATCAACTCGCCCGTCGCCGTCACGGTGTACGACGCCGGCACCGTCACGCTGACGCTGTAATCCCCGAAGTTCGTGTAGAACTCCCCCGTCCCAAGGTACGGCAGCGTGTTCCACCCGCGCACATCGTCGTAGTTGCACACATGCGGGAACCACTGCGCCAACTCGAAGATCTTCCCCTGCTCAACCTCCTCGGCCCCCATCCGCCTCAGGTACGGCGGGATCTCGAACGACCATTCCAACTCGAACTCGAACACGCCCCCCGGCGCAATCGGCGTCGGCAGCTCCACGCGCGCCAGCGTGTCGTACACGCTGAACCCGAGCACCCGCCCGCCGCTGCGGATCCACGGGATCGTGTACCCGCCCTCGAAGGTCGGCCTGCCCCGCAGGATCCCCCGCGGCGTGTGCGACCTCGCCCCGAGGCTCTCCGGATTGAACAGGTTCTGTTCCAGCTGCAGCCACATGAAATCGAGCGCGTGCGGGCTGTTGTTGTGGTAGACGACCCGCATCGTCCCGCTCACCGCGTCACGCTCGGTGTCGATCCGGCAGTCGATGTCGTAGTCCACCCGCTGCTGCCAGTACGCCGGCCCGGGCGCGCCCGACCCGAGCCGCCGCTCGTTCGCCGTCGCGTAGGCCATCGGCTCGAACAGGCTCTCCACCCCCAGCCCCGCGGGCCGACGCGCCGACTCATCGATCGGCCCGTAGTCCAGCTCCACCGCGTAGGCCGGCCTCTCCTCTCCCCTGCCCGCCCTCGCGCCCCCGGCGCACCCGCCGACGCAGGTCAACATCAGCCCGGCCAACAACGCCGCAATTCCGGTCCATCTCATCCGCATCTCCGTGCATGAATCCCCCGGTCCGCGCCAAGCCTACCGGTTTGAAACCATGCCGCACCGGCATTCGCCCTTGACCTCTCGGGCGGATTCTGCATGATGCGCTCCAGAAGCCCAAGCCCCGGAGCCCCCATGCGAACCCGCCGCCAAGTCCTCAAAGGAGGCCTCGGCCTCTTTGCCCTCTCAACGCTCGGCTCACCACTCGGCGCCGCCCAGCCCAACCCCCGCCGCCTCCGCGACGGCGCCCTCAAGGCCTCCCGTCCCCTCGCCGCGACCTCCTTCGACCCGGCGCCCCGGATCATCGGGGGCTTCCCGGTCCGCTCCCGCTTCGAGGGCGACGACTTCGACAACGGCAATGTCATCCCCTTCCACAGCGCCGAGAACGCCTTCCCCGGCGGCCTCCCCCCCGCGCCCGACGAGACCGTCGAGGTCGCCATCGTTGGCGGGGGAATCTCCGGCCTCGCCGCCGCCTACCTCCTCCGCCACCGCAACCCCGTCGTCTTCGAGCTCCACCCGCGCTTCGGGGGCAATGCCCAGGGCGGCGTCATCCGCGGCGCCGAGTACACCACCGGCAGCGCCTATGTCATCACCCCCGACCCCGGCAGCGACCTCGACACCCTGTACACCGACCTCGGCCTGCACAAAATCGTCCGCCCCGACACCGACGCCGCCCCCGTTCTCATCAACGGCGAACTCAACCCCGACATCTGGTCCGGGCTCGGCGTTCCCCCGGAAGACCTGCCCGCCTACGAGGCCTACCGCCAACTCGTCCTCCGCATGGCCGACGAGGACTACCCCGATGTCCCCTTCGCCGAGCCCTGGATGCGCGAACTCGACCTGCTCTCCCTCCGCCAGCACATCGAGCAGGAAGTCGGCCTGCCCATCCCCGCCCCCCTCGCCGCCGCCATCCAGGCTTACTGCTACTCCTCCTTCAACGCCGGCTGGGAGGAGATCTCCGCCACCCTGGGCTGGAACTTCCTCGCCGCCGAGGAATTCGGCCGCTGGATCTTCCCGGGCGGCAACGCGGGCCTCGCCGACGCGCTCTGGGCCGCCATCGCCCCGCTCGACGAGACCGACCCCGCCCACGCCCCGCACCTGCGCGCCTCAAGCCGCGTGGTCGATGTCCGCGTGCTCGAAACCGGTATGGTGCAGGTGACCTGGCGCACGCCCGATGGGGGCTTCCGCTCGCTGCTCGCGCGACGCGTCGTGATGGCCTGCCCCAAGCACATCTGCCGGCATGTCATCCACCAGCTCGAACGGCTCGACCCCGCCAAGCACGCCGCGATGCAGCTCCAGACGAGGGCGTATGTGCTCGCCAATGTCGTGCTCGACCGCCCCGTCCCGCTCGATTTCTACGACATCTTCGACCTGGGCGACCCCGCGACCTTCCCCATGCACCCGGGCCAGGCCGAGAACCTCCGTCGCTACACCGACATCCTCGACGGGTCCTACGCCCCCGGGCCGCGCGCCGCCTCGCTCCCCCCGCGCCCCAGCGTGCTCTCGCTCTTCTGGCCCCTGCCCTACGACACGGGCCGCTTCCACGCGCTGCTCGACGACCCGATCGAGCGCTTCGCGCTCGACCTCGCCCCGCGCCTCCGCGAGACGCTCGCGCTGCTCGAACTGCCCGAGTCGTCCGTGCTCGAAGTCCGCTTCGCCCGATGGGGGCACGCGCTGCCCATCGCCTCGGTCGGCACGCTCGCCTCGGGCATCCCGGAAGAACTCATCAGGCCCTTCCGACAGGCCGTCTACTTCGTGAACCAGGACAACTGGGCCCTGCCCGCGGTCGAGAACAGCCTCTTCGACGCCTTCAACGCCGCCGCTTCGATCGACGCCGACCTCGCCTGATACGAATCGTGTCTGATCCGGCCTCCCGACGAGCCTGAAACGCGAGCGAGCAACGGATTCTGAGCGATTCCCTCGCCGGCGCGTCAGTCTCGTGACGCAGCGTTTCATCTCGATCCGTCTGAATCGGATTCCCGGTCGTCCTCAGGCGTCGGTGCCGTGGTTCATCTCGAAGAGTGAACCACGAGCGGACGGCGTGGGCCGTTCCGATCCGCCGTCACGCTTCGAGATGACCGCGGGCTCCGAGCACAAGATGGACCGGGAATCCGCATGTCCCGACAGCCCGGCCCTACATCTGCATCTCCTCTTCCTCCTGGAACGCCGCGAACCCGCCGCCCCCACCGCCCCCGCCCGCGGCCGGCTTCCGCGCCGCCTTCGTCTCCTTGATCTGCGCCGCCGACTTGGTCGCCGCCTTCTTCTCGAACTTCCGCTTCGCGTCGAACTTGTCCGCGATGTGCTTCTTCTGCGCGGCCTCGAACCGCTTCCCAGCCGTCCCGGACGCGGCGTCCATCATCACCTCTTCCTCTTCTTGCATGCCCTGCATGAATCGCCTCCTTCCCCTGCGTTCTACCAGATCGACCCCGTCGAAACCACCCCGTTCCCGCCCCCGAGGGGTGCCCCCACTTCGGCGTCTATGCCGGGTTTTCCCGCGATCGAAAGCAACACCCCGCGGACGCCTCGACATCTCGACCCGCCGAGATACGGTGAATGAAGAGCGAACGCACGGCCGCGGAGGGCGGGAGAGAAACGCGCACCGCACGCGGCCAGCGCCGAAGACACATCCAACCGTCGCCCGCACGCCCCACGGTGAGGCATCCCGGGCCACGCGTTGCCATTCTGAAAGGAACGCACCATGCACACACCCGAACGCCAGGGCCGACTCGCCGCGTCTGCCGCGGCCGTCCTCTTCGCCGCCGCACCCGCGTCGCTCGCCCAGAACTCCTCGTCCTACTTCGTCAGCCATACCTTCAACTTCAACACGGGCGGGGCCGTCCCAGTCGCCGTCTTCAACTACAACGCGCTCGCCCGCGCCTTCGAGCCCCTCCCCGGATGGGATGTCCAGGGCGGGCCCGGGCAGTGGGCCATCGTCGGACCGGGCAACTTCTCGCAGCAGGCCCGCGCCGGCACCGATCGCCCCACCCCGCTCTTCTTCGACGCCGGCGCCACCGCCTCCGTCAACGCCGCCGTGAACAACTGGGGAGGCGGCGCCTACTCGGCCACCATGACCTCCGCGGGCTCGGCCCACGCCCGCATCTTCCCCAACCGGGCCGACGCCACCAGCAGCCTCACCACCAGCATCTTCGCCCCCTGGTCCTGGGCCAGCGGCACGCTCACCTGGAGACCCATCATCTTCGGCGATGTCGTCTCCGGCAGCGCCAGCGCCCGCGGCACCGCCATGCGGTTCTCAGACCCCATCCAGGTCAATGTCCTCGACGCCGCGGGGAACTACATCCGGTTCGACTCGTTCTTCGATGTCTTCACCGAATTCACCAACTACTCCGTCAACTGGGACGACGCCGGCCTCCGCGCCGGGCCCGGCTCGGACTTCGTCCTCAACATCTCCATGCCCGACTCCCCGTTCCTCTCTCAGAGCGGTTCGCTCCAGTTCGAAATCGAGGACGGCCTCGTCACCACCTCGCTCGCCACCGGGTTCTTCAGCACCGTTGTCCTTCCGGGCATCGGCGAGGACCTCTCCGACGGGTTCACCATCGCCGACCTCACCAACCTCTTCACCTTCGACTACGACTTCACCTCGCTCCTCGACGGCGCCTCCCTCGAGTTCATCCTCGGGGGTGACGGCGCCGCCATCGTCCCGGCCCCAAACGCCGCCCTCCTCATCGCCCTCGCCGGCGTCACCGCGCTCGGCCGAAGGCGACGCGGCTAAGACCCCCCACCGCCGCCCGCCCGAGGGCGTGCGGCGGTGTTCAGCAGCGCACCGTCGATCACACGCCGGAGACTCACACCCGCCGGTCCAGCAGCCTGTACTGCACCGCCTCGGCCACATGCGCCTCGGTGATCGTGTCCTTCCCGTCCAGGTCCGCGATCGTCCGCGATACCCGACGGATCTTGTCGTAGGCCCGCGCGCTCAGCCCCAGGCCGCTGATCGCCTGCCCCAGCAACGAGAGCGCCCCCTCCGTCAGCACCGCCATCGAGTCGAGCTGCTTCCCGCTCAGCCGCGCGTTGGGCACCCCCGCCCCCTGACGCGCCGCCATCCGCTCCCGCGCCGCCGCGGCCTGCTCGCGCATCGCCTGCGAGTTCGTCCCCCGCGGCAGGTCCGCGAGCTGTTTGAACGGCACCGCCGGCGCCTCGACATGGATGTCGATCCGGTCCAGCAGCGGCCCGCTCAGCCGGCCGATGTACTGCTCCATCTCCCGCCGACCCACCTCGCCGGGAGACACATCCCCCCTCGGCGTCGGGTTCATCGCCGCCACCAGCATGAAACTCGCCGGGAAACGCACCGCCCCGTGCGCCCGCGCGATCGTCACCACATGGTCCTCCATCGGCTGCCGCAGCGTCTCCAGCACCCCACGCCCGAACTCGGGCAACTCATCCAGGAACAGCACGCCCCGGTGCGCCAGGCTGATCTCCCCCGCCCGCGGGATGATCCCCCCGCCCACAATCGCCGGGCTCGACGCCGTGTGGTGCGGCGTGCGCACCGGCCGCGCCGTCACGAGGCACTCGCCGTTCTTAAGCGCCCCGGCCGCGGAGTAGATCCGCGTGATCTCGATCGCCTCCTCAGCCGTCAGCGGGGGAAGCACCCCGGGCAGCGCCTTGGCCATCATCGTCTTGCCCGTGCCCGCGGGCCCGAGCATCAGCAGGTTGTGCCCCCCCGCCGCCGCCACGACGATCGCACGCTTCACGCCCTCCTGCCCCCGCACCTCCGCAAAATCGATCGGCGCCCCCGCCGACTGCAGCATCGAGAGCACATCCGGCGCGGGCTCGGGCTCGGCCCCGATCTCCCCGCTCAGCAGCCCCATCACCTCGCTCAGCGTGCGCACGCCGAAGACATCGACCCCCCCCACCACCGCCGCCTCGGCCGCGTTGTCCTTGGGGCAGATCAGCGCCGCCATCCCGCGCTCCTTCGCCATCGCCGCCATCGCGATCGCGCCCTTGACGGGCCGAACCCGCCCGTCGAGCGCGAGCTCCCCGACCACGACGCACCGCCTCGGGTCGATCCCACCCGCGTCGCCACGAAGCACCCCCTGCGAGAGCAGCAGCCCCAAGGCGATCGGGAGGTCGTAGACCGGCCCTTCTTTGCGGACATCCGCGGGCGCGAGGTTGATCAGGCACCGCCCCAGCGGGAACGGGTACCCCGAGTTCCCCACCGCCGCGCGCACACGCTCGAGCGATTCCTTCACCGCCGCGTCCGGCAGCCCCACGATCGTCTGCTTGTCCATCCCGCGCTCGTCGAGGTCGACCTCGATCTCGCACGGCCGGGCGTCAATCCCCTGGAGCAGGCACGACTGGACTCTCGCGATCATGCCAAAAGCATACCGAACCCCGATTCGGGCGTGTGGGGGCCGGCGCCGAAGCCCGATTCCGGGGGTCCCCGCGAGAATTCTCCGCGGCGGCGCGCACGGTCGGGTTGCACGCGGCAATCCCCTCGTGTTGGATGACGCTGCTGGGGAGAGAGGTCAGGCCGCATGGCGGAAAGTCTTGGGCGTCCCGCGCCCAACGACCGCGCCGACCGGGGGATCGCGTCGGAGCATCACCTCGCCGAGGCGAAGCCCGACGCGCCGTTCACGAGACGCGACGCCGGCGCGAAACGGCCCAGGCCCCGCGTCGACTCTGCGCTCGTGCAGAGCGTGCTCGCCCAGGCCGAGGAGGGCGATCGCGACGCGATGTCCATCGTCGCCTACTGGCTTTCCTGCGGGCACGAGGAGAGCTGGGCATGGGTGATCCGCCAGAGCGAACGCGAGGCCGCCGCGATCCTGCGGCGCACAACGGGCCGGCGGGACGCCCAACTGGCCGAGGACCTCGCCCAGTCCGCCGCCGCGGATGTCTACACCATGTTCATGCGCGCGCGGTTCGACGCCTCCCGGGGAAGCAGCCTCCGCGGGCTGCTCCGCGTGATCATCTCCCGAACGCTCGCGAAGTTGCTCGTCCGCGAGGCTCGGGACGCGCGGCGGGGCGGGGAGTACCTCACCCGCTCGCTCGGGGCCGCCTCGGAGGAGTTCGCCGAGCGTCCGGGCCTCAGCGAGCCCGACCGGGCGACCGTGCACCGCGTGATCGCCCGCCTCGGCGAGCCCGAACGCACCGCGGTCATCCTGCACGCCCGCGGGCTCACACTCGAGCAGATCGGCGAGCAGATCGGCTTCCGGTCCAAGTCCGGCACGCGGCGCGTCCTCATGCGCGCGCTCACCCGCGCCGTCGAGATGATCGGGCGCGAGGAGAGCGGCGAGGATCCCGGGGCTGCCGGCAGAGAGGGGGCCGCCGATGAGCGAGCACCTTGAGGAAATGCAGGCCCGTCGGCTGGCGGCAGCGCACGCCATCGACCGCGCCGCGGGCCGCGACACGAGCTGGCCGCCCCACCTCGCCGAGTGCGAGCGGTGCGCCGCGGCGGTGCTGGTGCAGCTGCGCATGCTGGGCGCCGTCGCGCGACACGCCGAGACGCTCGTGCCCGGGCCCCGCCCCCGGCGCCCGGGCCGCTCGCTCGCGGCGGTGGCGGCGTGCGCCCTGCTGGGTCTCGGCGCGTGGGCCCTGCTGCACCGCGCGGGGCCCTCGAACGGGATCGCCGATCTTCCGCTGGCGATCGCCCCCCTCCCCGAACCCGTCCCGATGGCGATTCACCTGCACCCGCGCCCGGCCGCGCGGCCCGCGGCGGACCGGAGGCCCGGGTCGTCGCTCCGCGTCTCGGGCCTGCGGAGCGCCCCGTTCGCGCTGGGCCTGCCCGGGCTCGGGTCGAGGCCATACGAGGTGGAGATCGACGGGGAGACCTTCCGGACGCGTGTCCTGGCCCGCCTCGACCCCCGCGACCAGTGGCGCGTGCATCAGCAGACACTCGCGGAGATGGGCTTCTACCCGCGCGACCGCGTGGACGGTCTGTACGGCCCGGCAACCCGGGCGGCGCTCGACCAATTCAGCCGTGAACGGGGGCTTGCGCCGCTCAAACCGCGACAGGGTCTGCTCCCGCGCGATGCGGCCCAAACGCTGCTGGCGGGCATCGAAACTGTCACCGTGCAGGCAAGCACCATGGACGCGCGCACGGCGGGGCCCGCGGAGGAAACCCACTCGGACGCCGGGGGGCTCGGCCCACGCCCCGCGTGCCGGTTGCGGCGCTATCCAGCGCCATGTTCCTCATCGAGGGAGGACTTGCACCGCACTACCTTACCCGAGGCCGACACGCCGATCCACGCCGCCGGCGCGACCACCGCTCGCCCGGCGGCGACTCCCCCCGGCCGGCATGACCCCGCCGGCCGGGTCGACCCCGGTGGGACGCGGGGGTTGCCCTGCCCCCGCGACGCGGATGGACGCGGAGGAGTCCATCCCGGCCGGCCCGCCCCGTTCGTCGTCGAGCGCCGAGAAGACGCCGAGGTGGTCTTCAGGGTGATCGACGCTGCGGGGCGGTCCGGCGCCCGCCGCACCGGTCCCGGCGCCCGAAAAGGCCCGGGGCCTCGGCCTCGACCCCGGCGGCCCCGTGAAGGGGCGGCCGTTCCCACTCGCCCCCCGGCGGTCTGATTTTCCCCCGCCGGGGGGTTTTCCTGCGCGCACGGGTCGGCGCATCGCGGGGCTACGCTGGGGAGGAAGGGGGTGCCGAATGGGCGACACTTTTCACTGGCTCGATGTGCAGCGCATCGCCGAGGAACTCTGCGACGCGCACCCCCGCCTTGACCCCGCGACGGTGAACTTCGTCGACCTGCGCGACCTGGTGCAGGCCCTCGATGGGTTCGAGGCCAGATCCGGTCACCCGGTCAACGAGCGCATCCTCGAGGAGATCCAGCGTTTGTGGATCGAGGAGCGCGAGGGTCTCGGCGACGACGAGGCGTGAGCGGGCCCCGCTCCGGGGTGTTGCCCCCTCACTACACTTGCGCCCCACCCCCCCTCACCACGGAGGCCGAGCATGGAGCTCTACATCGACACCGCCAACCTCGACGAGATCAAGCAGGCCCACGACCTGGGCGTGCTCGACGGCGTGACGACCAACCCGTCGCTGATCGCCAAGGAGGGCGTCGACTACGGCGAGCGGCTCTCCGACATTTGCAAGATGGTCTCCGGGCCGGTCTCCGCCGAAGTGATCGCCACGGACACCGCGGGCATGCTCAGGGAGGGCCGCGAGCGGGCGAAGATCGCCGAGAACATCGTCATCAAGCTGCCCTGCACGGTGGACGGGCTCCGGGCGTGCAAGGCGTTCTCCGACGAGGGCGTGCGCACGAACATGACGCTCTGCTTCCAGCCGCTGCAGGCGTTGATGGTCGCGAAGGCGGGGGCGTACCTGGTCAGCCCGTTCATCGGCCGCGTGGACGACATCGGGCTCGACGGGATGGACCTGATCGCCCAGATGCGGCAGATCTACGACAACTACGGGATGCCGACCAAGATCCTGGCCGCCTCGATCCGCCACCCCAAGCACATGCTCGACTGCGCGATGGTCGGGGCGGATGTCGCGACGGTGCCGTTCGGCGTGATCAAGCAGTTCATGAACCACCCGCTCACGGACATCGGGCTGGAGAAGTTCCTCGCCGACTACAAGAAGGCGTTCGCCTGACCGGCGCCGCGGGGCCCGCTGGACGGGCTCACTCCTCCTCGTCGCCCTCGTCCTCGTCGTCGCCCTTCTTCTTCGAGGGCTTGGCGGGCTCGACGGGCCGCCCCAGCCCGGCGAGCTGGGCGACCATCCCCGCGAGGAACATCACGCCCCAGACCACCGCCCAGGCCTCGGGCGGCTGGGTGGTCAGGCGGGCCATGCCCGGGGCGAGCGCATCGATGAGCCAGACCCCCGCCGCGAGTGTGATCGCCGACCCCGCGAGGGCCGTGACCCCGGCCGTCGCGCGCTTGGGCATGAGCAGCCCCACGAGCAGCCCCACGACGAGCGAGCCGAGCGACGACCCGACCACGACCAGCCGCTCCCGGACGGAGAGCCCGTTCCAGTGGGTGGTGATCGCCTCACGCGATTCGGCGACCACCGCCTGGCAGAGCACCGCGATCGATTCGAAGCGTTTGCTCGCCGCGTCGGGGTCGGTCTGACCCACCTCGTCCTTGGGCACGCCCCCGATGACCCGTTGGGCCTCGCGCAGCGACTCGGTCAGGCGATCGATCGTCATCCGCTCCCCGGTCACGGGGTTGGTGAACAGCAGCCGCCCGCCCGGCGCCCGGTCGGCGTCGTCGACCACGAAGGCCGGGGGCTGGTCGTCGGGCATCGGGTTGTGCTCGGTGTAGATCGTGCCGCCGAGGAACCCGAGCACCGCGAAGCCGGCCCCGGCGGCGAAGACGATCGCGGCCTTGAGCAGGACCATGGCGAGCGCCAGGCCGACGACCGCGCCGACCCCGAGCCCGATCAGGGCTCCGCTCACGCCCCCGATTTCCCGAAGCCCGAAAGCGGGGAGGGCGACCATGCCGATCAGCCCACCCAGCGCCAGCCCGAGCAACCCGAACAGGGGCTTGAGGAGCCGGCCCCCGAACAGCCACAACGCGATCCCGCCCAGGAGCACCAGGCCCATCGCGGCGTGGGCTTCGAGCGGGAGGGCCTGGACGACGCTGAACGCGCGCTCGACCGCATCCCCTGCCGAGGCCGGCGAGGCGGCGAGCGTCGTGCTGTGCTGCACCAGGTTCAGGATCACGGGCGCACCCTTCTCTGTCATCGGGATTCGGAAGCGGAGTTCACGATTTTCGGGGGGAAGAGCCCCCGGCGATGGCCAACCCGGGTCGGGGGCTGGACAATCCCGCCTTTTCGGGCGATAAAGCCCGTGGAGTTCCCGGGATCGATATGGCCAAGAAGAAGACCACAAAGAAAACCACCCGCAAGGCCGAGCCCAGGTCCCGCGCACCGGCCCGGCCCGGCCCGGCCGCCGAGACCGTGGCGGACTCGAAGGCCCTCGCCCGGCTGCGTGCGGAGGTGGACGACATCGACCGGCGGCTGGTGGCGTTGCTGAACGAGCGGGCTCGGGCGGTGGTGCAGATCGGCAAGCACAAGCGTGACACGAACACCCCGATCTACGCCCCCCACCGGGAGGCGGAGGTGCTGCGGAAGGTGCTCGAGGCGAACGAGGGCCCGCTGCCCTCGCGGACGATCGAGGGGGTCTACCGGGAGTTGATGAGCGGGAGCTTCGCGCTCGAGCAGCCGCTGCGGATCGGGTACCTGGGCCCGCCGGGGTCGCAGAGCCATGTCGCGGCGGTGAAGCAGTTCGGGTCGAGCGTGGAGTACGACGACCTGCACGAGATCGCGGGGGTGTTCACCGAGGTGAGGCGTCGGCATGTGAACTACGGGCTTGTCCCGATCGAGAACTCGACGGGCGGGGGGATCGTGGAGACGCTGGACGCGTTCGCGCGCAACGCGGGGCATGTCTCGGTCTACGCCGAGGTGCAGATCGCGATCCACCACGCGCTGCTCGCGAACTGCCCCCCGGCGGAGGTGCGGCGGATCTACTCCAAGCCCGAGGTCTTCCAGCAGTGCCGGAACTGGCTGAGCCAGCAGCTGCCCCGGGCGGAGTTGATCCCCGCGGCGAGCTCGAGCCGGGCGGCCCAGATCGCGGCGGAGGAAAACGAGAAGGCGATCTCGATCGGGCACACGCCGGCGACGGGGGCGATCGGGACGACGCTGGCGGGGGAGATGTACGGGCTCAAGACGCTCTTCCCGCGGATCGAGGACAACCCCAACAACATCACGCGGTTCCTTGTGCTGAGCCGGGAGAAGGCGAAGCGCACGGGGGACGACAAGACGAGCGTGATGTTCACGACCGAGGACCGCCCCGGGGCGCTGGTGGAGGTGCTGGGCGTCTTCCACGCGGCGGGGATCAACCTGAGCCACCTGGACAAGCGCCCGAGCGGGCGGGAGAACTGGACCTACACCTTCTTCGCCGACGCCGTGGGTCACGAGAGCGACGATGCGATGAAGGCGGCCCTGGCTCGGGTGCGGGCGCACTGCAAGGACATGGCGGTGCTGGGGAGCTACCCACGGAGCAGGCGGATTCTCTGACGGGATTCAGCCCCCGTCGGCAGCCCCGTCGCGGCGTATCGCCCGGTGCAGGGCGTAGAAGCCCAGGGCCCCCACCGCGACGATGACTCCCCCGACGAAGAAGACCCAGGAGCCCGCGCCGGGCTCGGCCTGTTCGAAGCGCTGGTAGAGCCACACCCCGATGTAGGGCGCGATCAGCCCCCGGATGCCGGTGAGCGTGACATGGACGGCCATGTACTGGGCGGCGTTGTCGTCGCGGGCGAAGTCGTTGTGCCCGAGGTTCCAGGCCAGCGCCCCGCCCGCGAAGGCGACGCCCCGGACGGCGACGCCCAGGTAGAGCAGCCAGACGGCGTCGACCTGGGCGGAGGCGAAGAGCAGGGCGGCCATGAGAACGAAGACCCAGGAGTGGACGGCGCGGTACTGGGCGATGTGCCAGGCGTCGAGCAGCCTGGCCCAGAGGGTGAGGAAGACGGGCATCATGACCATCGGCACCACCTGGGCGACGAGGATGCCCTGGAAGTAGCCCAGGTCGAAAAAATCGGTCGCGAGCAGGACGATCGGGGCGAGCAGCATGAGGTTGCCGGCGCCGATGGTGAACTGGCAGAGCATGAACAGGCCGTAGCGTTTGTCGTCGACGAGGATGCGCCACATGCGCAGGGGGTTGAAGGAAGGGCGGTCGTCGCCGTCGTTGTTGCGCTCGGCGCGGAGCAGGCGGCGGTGGCCTCGGACGCGGATCGTGCTCCAGATGCGGATGCCGACGACGGAGACCAGGGCGGCGAGCGGGATGACGACGCGGAACGCGGCGGCGTCGACCTCCATCGCCAGCCCGACCAGGCCCGCGACGAGCGCGACGACGATCGTGACGACGGTGGCGATCCGGCCCGTCAGGTGGGCCCTCGCCTCGCGGGGGTAGTTCTGCCGCCAGACCGTCGCCCGGATGGTGACGATGCCCGCAAGACCGATTCGGGCCGCGACGGCGCAGGCGACGACCATGAGCAGGCCCCACTCGTCCCGCGGGGCGAGGGCGATCAGGGCGATCAGGCCCGCGACGGCGAGTTGCAGGCGGTTAACGCTGCGGATCTTGTGCCGCCCGTGCGTGAGGCGGACCCAGATGAACGAGGTGATGTTGGCGAAGGAGGGGGCTGCGGTGAGCGTGGCGACGGCGTAGCTGATCCAGACCGGGTCGACGGCGTCCTCGAAGTACTTCTTGACGATCACCCCGATCACCCCGCCCTCGACGATCGCGATGATCCAGGGCAGGAAGACCGCCGCGGCGAGCTCGCGGGCGTAGTTCGGCCTGGTGAGCGGGGGCATCGCCGCGGGGTGGAACGACCCGACGGTGCGGGCCACCCGGCCGAAGGGGTTGATCGCGCTGAGCCACTCGGGGGTGTCGGGACGCGGGAATCGGGCCACGGCAGATCGTTCGCGGCAGTCGGTCAAGAGCAAGGGCGGCGTGCGAAAGTTCTCGGCGGCCGGGGCGGGCGTTTTGCGGCGGTCTGGGCGGCTCGGTCGCGATATCCTCCGCAGAGATACCCGGAGATCCCGCCTTGACCGACCGATTGCTGACCCCCGCCGTTCTTGCGCAGGCCGACGCGGGGGGCGACCTGTGGGCGTTGTTCGTCCAGTCGTTCGATGTCTTCACGGTGCTGCTGCTGATGGGGTCGCTCTACGCGGCGGCGGTGATGGTGCGTTGCGCCCTGGACATCCGTCCCCGCGCAATCCTTCCCGAGGCGGCCCTCAACCGCGTGGCGACGCTCGTAGAGAACGGGCGCTGGGGCGAGGTGCGCGAGGCTGTGCGCGAGGATCAGACCTTCCTGGGCGCGGTCCTCCGCCCGGCGATCGCCGAGGCCCACAGGGGGCGCGAGGCCCTGGAGGACGCCGCGGAGATGGCCGCCAGCGCCGAGACGGCCCGGTGGTTCCGCAAGATCGAACCGCTCAACATCATCGGGAACCTCGGGCCGCTGGTCGGGCTCGCCGGGACGGTGTGGGGGATGATCCTCGCGTTCACGAGCCTGGGCGTGACCGGGGGCCAGGCGGGCCCGGCCGAACTCAGCGAGGGCATCTCGAAGGCGCTCTTTCACACCCTGCTGGGGCTGATGCTCGCGATCCCGTGCCTGCTCGTGTCCGGGTTCTACCGCACCATGATCGACCGGCACTGCACCCGGGCGATCACGGAGACGGCCAGGCTGGTTGGGCGCACGCCGGCCGGGCCCGAGTGCCCCGAGGCGCTGCGCCCGGGCCGACCTGGCCACCGCGGCTCGCCCCAGAGCGCCGCCTGAACGCCCATGAAACCCGTCGGCCCGCTCACCGCGATGCACCGCCTCTCGCCCAAAGGGGGCGGGCATATCAATGTCACGCCGCTGATCGACATCGTGATGGTGTTGATCGTGTTCTACCTGCTCGTCGGCAATCTCGCGGTCGATCGGCGAGGGGAACTCGAGTTGCCCGAGTCGGCGCGGGGGGAGCCCGCCGAGCCGACGGACACACCGATCTCGATCGTGATCAACCCAGATGGAACGATGTCCGTCGAGGCGATCCTGACGCCGGCAGAGGTGGTCCCGCGGATGCTGGAGGTTCTCCTCGAACAGCGGCCGGGGCGGGCGGTGCAGATCCGGGCGGACCGGGCGGCGCCCTACCGCGAGGTGAGGGCGGCCCTGGACGCGTGCCGCGAGGCGAGCGTCGCCCAGGTGCAACTGGCGGCGCGCTCGAAGGAGGGGGAGGGATGACCGTCACCCCGCACGGCTGGCGCCGGCGCGACGCGCGGGCGATCTACGAACAGCACCACGGGCCCAACATGACGCCCATGGTCGATGTCGTGATGGTGATCCTGATCTTCTTCATGGCGAGCACGGTCATCATGGGCCCGGAATTGCTTCTCAACGCGGGGCTCGACGCGACGAAGCCGACGGAGCGGGGCGAGGCCCCCGGAGACCCCGCGTTCGCCATCGCCCCGCCCTCGTTCACCGTGCGGCTGTTCATCGAAGGCGACCGCGTGGCCGCGTCCGGGCTCGGGCTCGACGGGGCGGCCCTGCCCGGGCTGGTCGGCGCCGCCCGCCGGGCCGCGCGCGAGATCGACGCGGCGTCGGCCGCGGTGGTGATCGTGCCGGAGGACGAGGTACCCTATGAGGCGGTGATCGCCGCGCAGGACGCGCTGATGGACGCGGGGTTCACCGCGATCCGGCTGCGATGAGATCCGGGGCTTTCGGGGTCCTGGCGGGGCGGCTCAGGAGGACCGGTTCGCGTCGGTGTCCTGCTCGTGCGAGACGGGCTCGGGCTCGCTGCCGTGGCTGACGCGCTGATCGACGCCGCCGCTGGACAGGGGCGGGCGGGCGGAACTGAAGTTCTGCGACTTGGGGGGCGTGCGGGGCTCGTCGGGCGCACCGATGTCGTGCACGCCCTTCTTGAACTCGCGGAGGGCGTCGCCGATGCTGCGGGCCACGGAGGGGAGCCGGCTGCCGAACAGCAGCAGCATCACGACGCCGATGACCAGCCATTCCCATCCACCGGGCATCCCGAAGCCGAGCGTGTTCAAGGTCTGCTCCTGCCGGGGCGTCGCGCCTGCGCACCCAACGCCGAGCCTCGGCGCTGCGAACCAATGGACGGGCCCCTCCGATTCAAGTCCCCGCGTCGGGGGCTGTCAACCCGGGGGAGGGGGCGAGGATCCCGACGGCCCGCTCGGCAACCTCGACGACATTCCCGAGCAGCACCGCGACGGTCATGGGGCCGACCCCACCCGGAACGGGGCTGAGCCACCCGGCGACGCGTGAGGCGGCGTCAAAGGCGACATCCCCGACCGTCCGCCTTCGCCCCGCCCCGTCCACCACGCGGTTGACCCCGACATCGATGACCACCGCCCCGGGTTTGATCCAGGCCCCCGCGACGAGCTCGGGGACCCCCGCCGCGGCGACGAGGACATCGGCCGACCGGGCGAGGTCCTCGATGCCCCAGGTCCACTTGTTGCAGGACACGACGGTCGCGTCGCGTGTCATGAGCAACGCCGCGATCGGCTTGCCCACGGTGTTGCTCGCCCCGATGACCACGACCCGCTTGCCGCGGAGGTCGAGGCCCGTGGCGTCGATCAGGCGCAGCGTGGCGAGGGCGGTGCAGGGGGCGATGCTCGAATGCCCGTAGATGATGTTGCCGATGTTGGCGGCGCTGACCCCCTCGATGTCCTTCTCGGGCAGGATCCGGTTCTTGACCCGGTGCTCGTCGAGGCCCGGGGGCAGGGGCATGTGGACCATGACGGCGTGGACGCCCGGGTCCGCGTTCAGCCCGTCGATCGTGCCCAGCAGACCCGCCTCGCCGATGGTCGCGGGGAGCTCGTGCAACTCGTAGCCGATGCCGAGTTCGCCGCAGGTCCGCGCCTGGTTCTCCGCGTAGACCCGGGCCCCGCCGCCGCCCTGCCCGGGGGGCGGCTCGACGAGCACCGCGTCGAGACGGACCTCGCCCCCGGCCGCGCGCACGGCGGCGACCCGGGCGGCGATGCCCGTCCGCTCGGCCTCGGCGAGCGCCTTCCCGTCGATGATTCTGGCGGAGATCCCCATCCGTGCGCCATCATACCATCGCCCGTGCCCCGTTCCCCCGCCCAGCGCGTCCAGGAACTCCGCGATCTGATCCGCCGCGCGGACCGGGCCTACTACGCGGACGCCGCGCCGATCATGTCGGACCGGGAGTACGACGGGCTTCTGGCCGAGTTGGAGGGCCTTGAGCGTGCGCACCCGGAGGTCGACGACCCGGACAGCCCGACGCACCGCGTCGCGGGGGCGCCGATCGAGGGGTTCCGGAGCGTGCGCCACGCGGTGCCGATGCGGTCGATCGACAACACCTATTCCGAGGAGGAGGTGCGGGCGTGGGTCGAGCGCGTGGCGCGGGGGCTTGGGCCCTCGGGCGGCGGCGGGCTGTTCGGGCCCGGGGCGGGGGCGACGCGGTTCGTGTGCGACCCGAAGATTGACGGCGTCGCGCTCTCGCTGCGGTACGAGAACGGCTCGCTCGTGCGCGCGCTGACGCGTGGGGACGGGGAGAAGGGCGACGATGTGACGCACGCGGCGCGCACGGTCCGCGCCGTCCCGCTCGTGCTCGGCGGCGAGGCCCCGGCGGTCCTGGAGGTCCGGGGCGAGGTCTTCATCCCCCGGCCCGAGTTCGACCGGATCAATGCGGACCGCGAGGCGAAGGGGCTCGAGCTGTTCGCCAACCCACGGAACGCGTGCGCGGGGACGATCAAGCAACTTGACGCCTCGGCGATTGCTCAGCGCCGCCTGCGGTTCATCGCGCACGGTCGGGGAGAAATCTCCGACGATGGGTTCGCGGACTCGCACTCGGCGTTCGTGTCGCGGATCGCGGCGCTGGGGCTGCCGACCAGCCCGCACGCGGTGATCGCGGAGGACGCGGACGGGATCGTGCGCGCGATCGGGGCGTTCGAGGCGACGCGATCGACCCTGGACTACGACACGGACGGGATGGTCGTGCGGGTGGATTCGTTCGCGCAGCAGGAAGAGCTTGGGTTCACGAGCAAGGCGCCGCGGTGGGCGATCGCGTTCAAATACGCGGCGGAGCGCAAGCCGACGCGGCTGGTGGAGGTTGATTTCCAGGTCGGCAAGACGGGGAAGATCACGCCGCGGGCGGTGATGGAGCCCGTGTTCCTGGCGGGGACGACGGTGCGGCACGCGTCGCTGCACAACTTCGGGCTTGCGCGGAAGAAGGACATCCGGATCGGGGACACGGTGCTCGTCGAGAAAGCGGGCGAGATCATCCCCTATGTGGTCGAGCCGGTGCTCGCGGAGCGGCCGAGGGGGGCGAAGCGGATCGAGCCGCCCGAGGCGTGCCCGGTGTGCGGTTCGGCGGTGGAGATCGAGACGGCGGACGGGCATGTCTTTGCGCCGGGTGACGCGTTCGAGGCGGAGGCGGAGACGGCGCGGCGGTGTGTGAACCCCGAGTGCCCCGCGCAGTTGCGGGAGCGGCTGGTCTGGTTCGTGGGGCGCGACCAGATGGACATCGAGGGGCTGGGCGAGCAGACGATCGACCAGATCCTCGCGACGGCGGGAACGGACGCCGCGATCCCGCTTCGGGGGTTCGCGGACATCTTCAGGCTCGGGGCGCACCGGGACGCGTTGCTCGCGCTGGACCGCATGGGCGTGAAGAAGCTGGAGAACCTGCTGCGCGGCGTCGAAGAGGCGAAGTCGCGCGGGCTGGCCCGGGTGCTGGCGGGGCTCGGCATCAGGCATGTCGGCGCCTCGACGGCGAAGGCGCTCGCCCGCGTCTTCCCTGATCTGGATGCGCTGCTCGCCGCCCCGGTCCACCTGCTGATGCCCAAGGCGTTCAACACGATGTCGGCCTCGGAGCGTGAACGGCTCTCGGGCTCCTCGGAGAAGATCGCGGCGGATTACGAGACGGGCCTGGGGCGGGACACCGCCCCGATCGTGCACGCCTATCTGCACAGCAAGGCGGCGAGGCACACCTTCGAAGACCTGCGGGCCGTGGGGGTTGACCTGGCGAGCCGGGACTATCGGCCCGCGGGCGCCGAGCCGGCGGCGGAGGGCCCGTTCGCCGGGAAGACCGTGGTGCTGACCGGCACGCTCGAGTCGTTCGAGCGGAGCGAGTTGAAGGAACTGCTCGAGTCGATCGGGGCCAAGGTCACCGGCTCGGTCTCGGCGAGGACCGATCTTGTCATCGCGGGCACGAGCGCGGGCAGCAAACTCGACAAGGCGCACGAACTGGGCATCGAGGTCTGGGACGAAGCCCGGCTGCTGAGCGTCCTGGGACGCTGAGTCTGCCGGGATCAGATTTCAGATTTTCGGGTGCGGAGGCCGCGAATGCGCGGGCCGTGGGTCGGCATTGCTTCATGACGAAATCGTGAAGACTCTCGTTTTCTCGCGCGGCGGTGCATCCGGTCTTGTTGCGAACCGAAACGCAACGGCGAGGTCTGGTCGCGTCCGAGAGGACGCGCGGAGAGAGGCCGGACCGCCGGGGATACGGCGACTCGTGGGACAACTCGGGGGCTTGCGCGTTGTGTACGCCCGCCTTGCGTGAAGGCGGGGTCGTTGTCCGTCTGTCGCAAGACAGCAGTTCCGGAGGATTGCACGATGAACCGCTCTGCATTCAGTGTCCTTGCCGCCGCGTCGCTCGCTGGCGCAGCGTCTGCCCAGGTCGTCAGCGTTATTGGGGGGCAGACCAGCGTGCTGCTGGACACGCAGACCCTCAGCGCGGCCGCGAGCCTCGATCTGTCGGGCGTTTCAGGGGATGTGATCAACCCGGGTTCGATCCCGGGGTCGGTCGCGTTCGGGATCAACGCGCGCGACGCCGCGTCGCTGCCGACCACCTTCGCCTACGACCCGTCGGACTTCCTGGGCACCTTCGGGGGCACGATCGAGCACACCGGCTCGGTGTTCTTCAACGCGAACGCGATCGAGGTGGGGAACTTCACGATCGGGTTCGACGGGTCGCGCGTCGGGGGCGATCGCTCGGGCTTCTTCGTGCAAAGCACGGCGGGCATCGACGCGGTCCTGTTCGATGTCGGCGCCCCGAGCGTGCTCGACCCCGGCACGGACGCGTTGACCATCCGGGCGGATCTGCTCGTGTCGGGCGAGTTCGGGCAGTTCCTGTTCGACAACGGATTCTCCGCGGCGAATCTGGCCGGGGCGGATGTGGGCGATGCGCTGGTGCAGGCGACGGTGCCCACGCCGGGGGCGTTCGCGGCGATCGGGGCGATGGGCCTGCTGGCCGCCCGGCGTCGGCGCTGAGTGAGATCGATGATTCTGCTTGGAACGGGAAGCGCCCCGCCCCTGCTCACCCGGGGGCCGGGGCGCTCTCTTGCGCTCAGTGGTGCTCGTGGGCCTGCCGGGATTGGCGCAGCCTCCAGGCGAAATAGCCCGCGCCCGCGATGGCGAGCACGCCGGCGGGCAGGAAGAGGGCCGCGCCGTCGAAGCGGGCGGCGGCGATCCAGCCGACGACGCCCCCGCTGAAGAAGGAGATGAAGAGCAGGGAGAGCATGGTGAGCTTCCAGGCCTCGACGCGGTGCCGGCGGAGAACCTGCCCCAGCAGAAGCCCGATGTCGGTGGCGATGCCGGTGACATGGGTGGTGCGGAGGATGAGCGTGCCGTAGGACGACGCCATCGCGTTCTGCATGCCGGCGGAGGCGGAGGCGATGGGGACGGCGATCGCGGGGTGCGGGTTGATCAGCAGGGCGGTGAGCGCGAGGAGGGCGGCCTGGATCAGCATGACAATGCCGTAGGGGCGGCCGGTGCGGAGCCGGGGGTCGCCGATGATCGCGCCCGCGGCGGCGGCCCCGGCGATGAACGCGGCGACGATGCCGGCGAGCGTGACGCCGTGCTCGGTGTTGCCCCGCACGAGGTCGCCGCTGACCTGGGAGACGCTGCCGGTGAGGTGGGTAACAGCGAGGTGACCCGCGGCGAGCGCGACGGCGTTGACGAACCCGGCGATCGCGGTGAGCATGGCCCCGCCGGCAAAGACCCAGAGGGGGGGACGGTGGAGCGAGGCGTGGGTGACCATGGAGGGCTTGCTCAGGGGGGGGACGCGTCAGGACGGGGGAGGGTTTGCGCCGGTGGAGTTTTCATCGACCAACGCGCGAAGCCGCTCGAGGGTCTCGGGGCTGACATGGTGCTCGATGCCCTCGGCGTCGGTGGCGGCGGTGGCGGGGTCGACGCCGATCGAGAGCAGGAAGCGGTAGACGATCTCGTGCCGGTCCTTGCAGTGGCGGGCGAGGCGGCGGCCCTTCTGGGTGAGTTCAACGGGCTTGTACGGGGCGGTGGAGACGAGCCCCTCCTTCTCCAGCCGCTGAACGATGCGGATGACCGTGACATGGGTGACGCCGAACCGGTCGGCAAGGTCGGTCACCCGGCAGACCCCGGCGGCGTCGAGAAGGTCGGCGACGGCCTCGACATAGTCCTCGGCGGTCTCGGCCGCGTGATCGCGGCGGGTCCGCTCGTGGGCGGTGGCGTTGTCGGGCTCGGGCACCATGGCGGAGTCTACGCCCAGGGTTCTTTGACCCCGCCCGGCCGGGGTCGGTGGCCCGATTCCCGGCGGGGGCGGAGAGCGACGGGATCGGAGAGGCCGCGGAGCCGGGGCTGGAATATTATAGAATATTCCCGCCGCACCCCCACCGCCCAGGTCGCCCATGCCGGTCACCCCGAACATCTTCGAGCCGTTCGCTCACCGGGGCGGCACGCTGCGCTGCGGGGGTCTGGGGCTCGAGGAACTGGCGGACCTGCACGGCACGCCGCTGTTCGTGTATTCGGGCGAGGGGATCGAGTCGCGGTTCGGGGCACTCCGCGGGGCGTTCGCGGGGTTGGAACCGGAGATCCACTTCGCCGCGAAGTCGTGCGGGAACATCGAGATCCTGAGGCTGCTGGTGGGGCTCGGCGCGGGGATCGATGTGGTCTCGGGGGGCGAGCTGGAGCGGGCCTGGCTCGCCGGCTGCCCCCTGGAGCGCGTCGCGTTCGCGGGGGTGGGAAAGACCGAGGCGGAGATCCGGGCGGCGTTGAGCGGCGAGCACAGCCCGCTGCGCCGAACGGCGCTGGCGGCGCGGGCTGGGCGGGGCGATCCGGCTGGTCGCGGAACGGTCGGGCTGATCAACATCGAGAGCGTGGAGGAATACGCGCGGGTGGATCGGCTTGCCCGGGAGATGGGAACGCCCGTGCGGGTGGCGGTCCGCGTGAACCCCGATGTGGACGCGGGGACGCACCCCTACACAACCACGGGCAAGCGGCGGAACAAGTTCGGGATCGATCTGGCGACGGCGGAGGCGAAGTACCTCGAGTGGGCGGATCGGGCGGGCCCGACCGGCGCCCGGCCCGTGGGGCTGCATGCGCACATCGGCTCGCCTGTCTACGACCGCGAGCCGTTCGTGCGGGCGGCCGAGACGCTCGTCGGGGCGACCGATCGGCTGCGTGCGGCGGGGGCGCGCGTTGAATTGATCGACATGGGAGGTGGGTGGCCCAGCCCCTACCGGCCCGATCAGGCGCGCGATCTCGGCGCGTTCGCCGCGGCGCTCGAGCCGGTGCTCGGGCCCGAGGCCGGGCGTGGGACGCGGATTCACCTCGAGCCCGGGCGCTCGATCGTGGCGAACGCGGGTGTGTTGCTGACGAGGGTGCAGTATGTGAAGCGGACGGCGGAGCGGCGGTTCGTGATCACGGATGCGGGGATGCAGACGCTGCTGCGACCCGCGTTGTACGGGGCGTTCCACGCGATCTGGCCGGTGCGCGGCGTCGTGGGCCCGTTCGACGCGGGGGCGGAGGCGTGCTGCGTCGAGCCGCCGGCGGATGTGGTCGGCCCGATCTGCGAGACGGGCGACTTCCTCGCCCAGGACCGCCCTTTGCCCGAGGTGAAGAGCGGGGACCTGCTCGCGGTGTTCAGCGCGGGGGCGTACGGGATGTCGATGTCCTCAACCTACAACCAACACCCGAGGCCCGCGGAGGTGCTCGTCGAGCGGGGGAAGGCGAGGCTGATCCGCAGGCGCGAGTCGGCGGCTGACCTGATCGAGCACGAGATCTTCCCGTGACCCGCGGGGGGCGGGGCGGAGTACGCTGTGCGCATGGGAGCGAGGATGGGGCTGGCGTGTGCGTTGCTGCTGGGAAGCCCGGCGATCTCGGCGGACGAGCGGGCGGGGACGCCGCTCGCGGATCCGCGGTTTGACGCGATTCTTGAGCGGGCGGCCGAGCACCGGGTGCAACTGCTTGTCGCGACGGTCGACGACTCGACGACACCCCCGCGGCTCGCGCGGCATGGGTATCGCGTGGACGCGGAGTACTTCTACCCGGCGAGTTCGATCAAGTTGTGCGCCGCGGTGGGCGCGCTGCTTCGTCTCCAGGATCTGGGCGACGCGGGCCTGCCGGTCGATGCGGACACGCCGCTCGTGTTCCACCCGCTGTTCGAGGGCGAGTCGCTCGAAGACCGGGACGAATCGAACCTCGACGGGGGCACGATCACGGTCGCCCACGAGATCCGCAAGCTCTTCATTGTCTCGGACAACCGGGCCTTCAACCGGCTCCTGGGGTTCGTGGGCCGGGACGACCTGAACCGCATGATGTGGGAGGCGGGGCTGGGTTCGGTGCGGGTCTCGCACCGGCTCGGGGTGGGTTTGTCGGCCGAGCAGAACCGGCGCATGCCCCGGGTGGACCTGGTGCTCCCGGACGGATCGGTGCGCACGATCCCCGAACGGCTCAGCACGGTCGAACTCGACAACGAAGGGGTCGCCGGGCTCGAGGTGGGGACCGCGGAGATGGTCGGCGGCGAGCGGCTGGACCGGCCCAAGTCCTTCCTGCGCTCGAACCGTGTCTCGCTTGTTGATCTCCAGGACGCGCTGGTGATGGTCGTGCGGCCCGAGGTCGACCTCGGCAAGAAGGGCTTTGCGCTCACCGAGCGGCACCGCCTGCTGCTGATCGACGCCATGACGCGGCTGCCGCGCGAGTCGCAGAACCCGGTGCACGACGCCGAGAAGTACCCGGACCATTGGGTGAAGTTCCTGCTGCCCGGGCTGCGGCGTGTGTTCGCGGGCGACCGCGTCGGTGAGGTGGGCAAGATCGGGCTGGCGTACGGGTTCACGAGCATGACGACAGGGGTCACGCTGGACGGCGGGCGTCCGTCGGTGTTTCTCGCGGGTGCGATCTACACGAACGCGAACGGCACCCTGAACGACAATGTGTACGAGTATGACGGGGTCGCGTTCCCGTTCTGGGCCGATGTGGGCGAGGTGCTGGCCCGCGTGTGGCTCGGGGGCGGCGAGGAGAAGCCCGAATGAAACGGTCGTTGCAGCGGCGGCTGGCTCGGGGCGGTGGGCTTGCCCTCTCGGCCCTCGGGCTCGCGGGGCTCTCGGCGGGCATGGCGACCTGCCGCTCGGCGGAGCGGGTCGAGGTGGGCCGGGTGATCGAGCGGCAGGGGGATGAGATCATGGTCGCGGGGCGGCTGGTGCGGACCGGCGCGCCGGTGGTGCTCTGGTTCGATCCGGGCGGGTACGACGCGTACCGGGTCGAGCGGCGATTTGTGCCCCAGGAGGAAGCGGGGTGGGATGTCATCAAGGAGGCGATCGGCTCGCCGAATCGCTACAGCCTGCGGCGCGAGGGCCTTGACGACGCGACGCTCGAGCGCGTGCGCGGCGGGGGCTGGACGCTGGAGGATGTCCAGAGCACGGTCGACCAGTTCGTGCTTCATTACGATGTCTGCGGGACGAGCCGGCAGTGCTTCAAAATCCTGCACGACCGGCGGGGCCTGAGCGTGCACTTCCTCCTTGATATCGACGGCACGATCTACCAGACGCTCGATGTCAAGGAGCGAGCCTGGCACGCGACGAAGGCGAACGACCGATCGGTCGGCGTCGAGATCGCCCACATCGGCGCCTACGAGTCGGTCGAGGGCTCGCCGCTGGAGGCGTGGTACGCGCCGGACGCGTCCGGGCCCAGGGTGAACCTGCCCGCCTGGATGGGCGACGGCGGCGTGCGCACGCCGGGGTTCGTGGGCCGCCCCGCGACCCCGACGCCGGCTCGGGGCACGATCAACGGGAACACGCTTGTGCAGCACGACTTCACGCCCGAGCAGTACGACTCGCTGATCAAGCTCACCGCGGCCCTGTGCGCGGTGCTGCCCGAACTCGAGTGCGACTACCCGCGGGGCGAGGACGGCCTTGTGCTGGACCGGGCGATGACGGACGAGGAGTTCTCGGCGTTCAGGGGCGTGCTCGGGCACTGGCATGTGCAGGAGAACAAAGTCGATCCCGGCCCGGCGATGGACTGGGACCGCGTGGTGAACGGGGCGAGGGCGCTGCTCCGGCGGCGCTGAGCCGCACGCGCGATCAGGGGCAGCCCGCGACGAAGGACCCCACGAAAGCCTGGGCGTCGGCCAGGTCGAGCACGGCCAGGGGGAGCGCCAGGTCGGCCAGCGGATCGCCCGCGATGAACGCGGCGACGAACGCCCCGAGGTCGGCGAGGTCGAGCACACCGGTGGGCGGCGCGAGATCGGCCAGGGTGCACCCCGGCCCGCCCAGCGAGCCGTCGGCGCGGAGACGCTGGGCGACGATCAGGTCGTCGAAGCCCGGCGCATCGGCGCGCCAGACCACCCCGAGCCCGTCGCCGAGTTGCGTCAGGGTGATGGCGGCGGCGGGCGTGTCGCCCGAGACCGGCGTGGGGGCGGCGAGCGGGGCGCCCTCGCCGTCGAGGCGATGGACAAGCACCGCGGCATCGCCGGAAGCGGGTGCGGCGCGGCCGACCGCAACGGCGGGGCTGGATGCGAGCCAGGCGGCGTCGAAGGTGGTCAGGGAGTCCGCGGGCTCGATGATCACGCCGTTGTCGCCCCAGAGGCGATCTCCGTCGGCGGTGAGCCGCTGCGACGAGACGGTCTGGGCGCTGAACGGGCCGTCGCGCCAGGCGACGAGCAGGTCGCCTGTGGCCTGGTCGACCCGGGCCCTGGGGTCGAACTGGCGGGAATTGGCGAGCGAGACGCGCTGGCCCTCGATATCAAAGGAGAGCGACGCATCGGGCCCGATGCGCTGCATGAGCAGCGGCGTCGGGATCTCGACCTGCTCGAAGCCCCTTGTCCAGAGAAGGAAGGCGCCGCCGACGCCGTCGGCGAGGGCGACGGGGTCGGTGTGGCGTGACGCGCCGCCGAGCGGCGGGGCGGGGACGGGGCGGATGGAGTCGGGCCAGGCGAGCGAACCATCGGAGAGGATGCGGGTGACCCGGATGGTGCGCCGGTAGGTGGAGGGCGCGATCCAAAACACGAACGCGCCGTCGACGCCGTCGGTCACCATCGCGAGGACCTCGAAATTCGCCCCGACCGAACTGGGGATGTCGGTCGGCGAATCCCACACGGGCTTGCCCGAGGGATCCAGCCGGAACGCGCGGAGGAAATCGAACCCCCGCGCCACAACGAGTGTGTCGCCCCCGGCCAGCGCGAGCAGCCCGCCCATGTTCAGCGCCTGCTCCGCGAGCACGCCGTCGCCCCACGCGGGGGCCCCGTCGGGGCTGACGCGGAGCAGCGGGGTCGCGTCGAGCTGGGCGATCGCCCTGCTCAGCACGGCGTCGGGCCCGCTCGGGGCGAGCGCCGGGGGGAGCACGAACCCGCAGGTCGGGTCGGGCTGCACGGCGAGGCCGTCCGGGGCGAGTTTCAGCCCGGCCCGGTTGACGCGCTGCACGCGGAGGTCGCCCTGGCAGATCGAGTCCTGCCAGGCGACCCAGAGGTCTTCACCCGCGGTGGCGACGACGCTGGGGGCGAAGCCGACGAACGCCTGCATCGGCCCGACGACCAACGGCGCGTCGGCGACCGTCGGCCATTCTGCGTGCGCGGGGTTCATCAGAGCGGACAAGGCGAGCAGAGCGGCGATTCGGGCCTGGGTGTTCGTCGTTGCCATGGCGTTCGGCCTCCTTCTTCCGGGTGCGGGTTCAGTCGCGGTGACCGGGGCATTGTGGGGGCGAACGGCGGGACCGAAATCCCTCTTTAGAGAGGGGGTCCGGGGCGCCGATGGGCCGAGATCGAGGCCACGACGCTCCCGAGAATCCCGAGCCCGGCGAGGGGGAGGCCGAAGGCGAGCATGACGAACGAGAATCCGGCGAGGGCGTCGTGGCTGGTGGCGGCGAGGATCAGGTACGCGAGGTACGCCGCGTAAGCGAGTATGAAGACCGCCCCTTCCCATCGGGCGATTTCTCGGCCGGTGAAGAAGACGGGCAGACAGGCCACCGCGACGGCGGTCATGACGGGCAGGTCGAGCGCGAGCACGCTGGGGGCCACGGGCAGGCCGTTCGGCGCGGCGAGCCCGGCCAGGCCCAGGATGGCCAGGATGTTGAAGATATTGCTCCCGACGACATTGCCGACCGCGATGTCGCGCTGACCCCGGAACGCGGCGACGATGGAGGTCGCGAGTTCCGGGAGCGAGGTCCCGGCGGCGACGATCGTCAGGCCGATGACAAGTTCGCTCACGCCCATCGCCTGGGCGACCCGGACCGCGCCGTCCACGAGCCATCTTGCGCCGAGGACGCAGAGCCCGAGCCCCGCGGCGATCAGGACCAGGGCGAGCCAGAGGCGGGGCGGGCGGGCCGGCGTGACCCCCCGGTCGTACTCGGCCTTGACCTCGGCGCTCTCCCGCCTGGCGCCCCTCACGGCGGCGAGCGTGTACGCGACGATCCCCGCGAAGAGCACCGCGCCGTCGAGCCGGGAGATCTCGCCGTCGACGCAGAGGAGCCAGAGGAGGATCGAGGCGCCGATCATCAGGGGGACATCGACGCGGATGAGCTTGGCGTGGACGACAAGGGGCGTCACGAGCGCGGACAGCCCGAGGATGACAAGGACATTGAACGAGTTGCTGCCGACGACATTGCCCAGGGCGAGGTCGGGCCTGCCCTGGGAGACCGAGCCCAGTGAGACAGCGATCTCCGGTGAACTCGTCCCGAACGACACGACGGTCAGGCCCACGACGAGCGGGGAGACGCCCAGCCTCGTGGCGAGGGCGACGGCGCCGCGGACAAGGGCCTCGGCCCCGATGAGCAGCACCACGAACCCGGCGGCGATGAGAAGCCAGGCGGTCACCTTCATGCTCCGGACATGGGCGGGGCGTGGCTCGCCCGCAAGACGGGCGCGAGCGTGGCGGCGAGCAGATCGCCCATGGACTTCTGCTCGGCCGCGTGGTGGATCAAACCCTGTCGGACCTCGACCTCGATCCCGGCGTAGAGGCGGCCTTCGAAGCGCCCACGGAGGGTGGTGGTCAACCCGTCGTCGGTGCCCTTGTAAGGCTCGTTGAACCGGTGTCGGAGATGCCCGGCCTGCTTCTCGAGCTCCCCCTGCCACGCCGTGCACAAGGCGGATTCAACGCCGTGGTCGGGATCGAACAGCAACGCCGTGTCGAGATCGCGGACGCGACCGTCGAGCACATCGGTGCAGGAGTGGACGCCGACATGGAGCACCGGGCGGCCGGCGCGGACGGCCATCTCGACGATCGACGCGACCTGCGATCGATGCGGGAGGTAGTGCTCATCCAGAATCGCCCGCTTCTCTTCATCGGCCAATTCTCGTGAGAACTCGCTGAACAGCCCGGGCGCGTCCGGTGAGCGGTTGAGATCGACGAGCAGGCGGGTGACGGTGGAGAAAACGAGCGGCGCGGCGAGGCGCGCCGCGACGCGCTGGGCCACCCCGAGCGCGCCGATGTCGAAGCCCCGGTGGGTGCGGAGGACCTCTCCAGCGTCCCGGAAGGCACGACGGAACCGGGGCGGGACCTCACGCCCGCCGTGCTCGCAGGTCAGGAGCAGGAAGACCGGGCCCTCGGCGTCAGGGAACACGGAAGAGCGCTCCGTTCTGGAGGCAATCGGCGAGTTCCGCGTAGACGGTCTGCAGGTCCGCCCGCGTGGGCACCCCCCGCAACGCCCCGCGGATCCGCGACGCGAGCGTCCCCGCGTCGATCATGCGGCGGAGGATCGGCGTAAAGACCGGGTGCCCCGGGAGCGCCTGCTCGAGCAGCGATGCCCACAGATCCGCCGCCCAGACTGAGGGCGCACGCACGCCGAACGCGTCGAGCACCGCCCGCTCACGCAGCCTCGCACGCTCGGCGTCGCGGATGGTCTGCAGGAGCACGGCGTGCAGTGGCGCGGTGTCGGCCCGTTGCTGATCGGCGAGCGGCATCCAGCGTTCCGCGACGATCTGCCGGAGCACCTCAACGATCAGCGCCGTCACGGCGACATCGGCGAGGGGGCACTCCTGGATGTCGATCACGCGGATCTCGATTGCGCCGCGGTCGAACCGGGCCATCCCGCCCCGCGCGTTGGCGAACTCGTGCCGGAGCACGCCCTCGGGGTCGAGCGGGGCAAGGTCGGCATAGAGCCTTCCGAGCACCTCGCGCTCGAACGCGTCTCGCGTGAAAGTCGGCTCGGGGATCACCAGCCCCGCCATCATCGGGACGCGGACCGAGTTGGTGCGGTAGACCTCCATCCTGTGATCCGCTAGAGGCGAGCAGGCGCCGTCCACGATCGGCGTGCTCGCGGTGAGCGCCGGGATGATCGGGAGCAGCAGGCGGACCGCGGCGTAGAGACGCCCGAACTCGTCGTCGTCGGCGAACGGCAGGTTGATATGGGTGCTCTGGAGGTTGCCCCAGCCGTGCCCCCGGCAGCCGAAAATGCGGTCGTAGGTGCGGTATATCTCGGTGTTCTCGTGCGGCCAGAGGCGCGTCTCGCGGTCGGGGTGCATCCAGGGGTGCATCCCCGTGGGCAGGAGGCGTGCGTCGAGCGGCCCGAGCAGGTCGTTGACGCGTCGGACATGGTCCTGGAACGCCTCGGCGAGCCCATCGAGCGTCGCCGCCGGGCGCTGGGTCTTGAATTCCACGACATGCAGGGCGAGCTCGTTGGACCACGAGACGACGCCGCCCTCCCCGTCGGGCTCGACATCAGAGGTCTCCCGCCCCGTCGCGCGTTCGAAGAGGCGATCGCAGATGGGGCGGACCTCGAGCGAGTCGCGATCGACAATCATGTACTCGAGCTCGACACCGAACGCGTCGAACAGGCCGAGCGGGAATGACCAGGCTCCGGGGTTCATCGGGCTTCGAGCTTCCAGAAGAAGTGCTGCATGATCCGGCGGTAGAGCTCGTCGCCGAGCGCGGTGTCCTCGACGCCCTCGTCGATATTCGGGTTGTCGTTGACCTCGATCACCACGGGCTTGCCGCGGACGACCTTGATGTCCACCCCGTACAGGCCCTCGCCCATCAGGTCAGCCGCCCGGACGGCGAGTCGGACCACATCGCGGGGGGCCTTGTCGACGAGCATCGTCTCGGCGCCGCCGGTGTGCACCCCGTCCTCGTCGCGCTTGACGATCTGCCAGTGGTCCTTGGCCATCGTGTACCGGCTCGCGAACAGGGCCTCGCCCCCGAGCACGCCGATGCGCCAGTCGAAGTCCGTCGGCACATACTCCTGCGCGACGAGCAGGTCGGTGCTCTCGAACTGCGCCTCGAGCAACTCGGCGAGGCCCTCCTCGGAGTCGATCCGCTCAACGCCGGCGGAGAACGAGGAATCTGGCTGCTTGATGACGCAGGGAAACCCGATCGCCCGGAGGCCCTCGGCCGCGTTTTCCTTGTTCAGGATCAGTGTCCGCGGTGTCGGGAGGCGGTGGCGGGCGAGCGTCTCGGCGAGGAAGACCTTGTTCGTGCAGCGGACGATCGAGATCGGGTCGTCGATGACCACCATGCCCTCGGCGGCGGCGCGGCGGGCGAACCGGTAGGTGTGGTGGTTCACCTGCGTGGTCTCGCGGATGAACAGCGCGTCGAACTCGGCGATCCGCCCGTAGGCGTCCTTCTCGATCAGCTCGCACTCGATGCCGACACGCTCGCCCGCGGCGACGAACTTCTTGAGCGCGTCCGCGTCGGAGGGCGGCATCGGATCGGCGGGGTTGTGCAGGATCGCGAGGCTGTACTTCGCGGGCGGGGCCTCCTTGCTCTTCCGCGGCGCCCGCTTGAGGTACTTGGCCGCCTGCTCGATCAGGAACGGGCGGTGCGTGTCGGGCACCTCCGCCACGCCGATGACGCGGATGGAGACGAGCCGCCACAGCGTCTCCCGCTCGAACCGCACGCGCAGGAGCGGGGCGGGGAACGCGTTGAAGATCGCGGTGGCCAGGCGGTCGTGCCCTTCGGCCATGTTGTGCCCGAAGTAGATGCTCAACTCGAACGAGTCGGACTTGATCCGCTTGAGGTTCGTCTGGATCAAGTCGTCAAGGTCCTGCGAGGCGAGCTTGACCACCGGCGCGAGCTTGAGGTCCTGGATCGCGGTGATCGAGGGCAACGGGCGGTGCCCCCTCGCCTCGGCGAGCAGGGAAACATAGTACCCCGCGGCCTGGTACTTGAACGAGCGGCACAGGTTGAAGACCTTCCGCCCCGGGCCCTGCGCGAGCGCGGAATCGGTCAGGTACTGGTACGACGACACCAGCTCCATCCCGGGGATCTCGAGCGGCCAGCGCTTGGGGAAGTCGACAACGAGCAGGGGCTTCATGAATTCGGTCTCGCGTGTGCCGCACGATCCTTCGGCTCGATCACCAGCAGGTTCGCGTCGTAGGTCAGAACGCCGAGCATGATCGCGGGCACGAGCCTCGCCATCGACACGACATAGGTCTGCGTCTCGAATCCGGGGTTGTTGGCGAGCGGGTCGGCCACGGTGACCCGTCGCGTGCGCGGGTCGTACCCGTGCAGCACGACGAAGTGCCCCGCCGGGTCTCCCCGGACATCGTCGTAGTCGTCCTTGGGCCCCCATTCGCGGGCGCAGCGGTAGAGATAGGTCGCGCTCAGGCCCGTGAGCACGGGCGCCCCGTCGCGGATGAACCCCGAGATCAGCCGGCTCGTCAGGTCGCGGAAACCCACACGCCCGCCCAGCCTCAGGAACTCGAGATAGGCGTCGGTCGCCACGCGGAACCTCGGGTCACGGCCCGCCTTGACCTCCGCCTGGGCTCGCAGTTTCGACTCGAGCAACTCCGGCTTGGCGTGGCCCTGCTCGTCGAACCAGGTCGGGTCGAAGATCTGGAGGTTGAAAGTGAACAAGGACGCATGGTACCCGCGCGTGAGCGCGTGCACGCCCAGCAGCACGGCGAGCGTGCCCCGGCCCGCCTCCACCGCGTGCAGCATGTGGCTCGACTCAACGACCTGCCCCAGCGTGATCGCGTCGCCCCAGTATCGGTACACGGCGTGCAGGCAGGTCGGCCCGCAGGTCTCGTCGTCCGGCTGCGGGAGGATCTCCAGCGGCAGCACCAGGGGCTGGGAACGCCCCTCGGGGTCGTCGTGATGCTCTGCGGGGTCGCGATGGGGAACCCGACGATCGGCGGACATCGGCCACCTCGTGATTCGCCCCGGGCACGCTCCCGTGCCGATGGAGGCGAGGGATTCTATAGTCAAGCAGTCCAAGGCCCGACGCCGGCGGGCGCCGGGCGGCGCGGGCGGGAGGTGACGATGACGCCCCACGGTGGTTCAACGGCCGAGGGGATCCGTGTCCGCGGCGAGGCGCTGGTGTTCTTCGCGCTCGATATCGGTTTCCAGGTCGATCTTGACCGCGCCGAGCCGCTGGTCCGCGAGGCAACCCGACGCCGCGTTGTCCGCGCCCGTCGGCCCGCGCCGGTCTGGTTCGATTACAGCCCCCCACCGCTCCGCCTGGTGATGGAAGGCGACGCGGTCGCCGTGGGCGAAGGGACGACCGACCCCGCCGCCGAGGTCCTGATCTACGACTTCGGCGCGGCGCTGCTGACCTACCGCATCCCGCTCCCCGATCGCCTCGACGAGCTCCCGGAACTGGGGTGTGCGCTCTACGAACACGCGGCCCTCGAGGCCGATGCGCGGGCGAGAGCATCACGCATCATGGAGGCGATCCGCCCCGCGATCGAGCGGCCCGCGCTCGCGCCCGCGGTGGAGGACTACACCGTCTTCGTGATCTCCGAGTGGGAGCCCGGGCTCAGCCCCGCGGAGATCGTCGATCGGGCCGGCCCGATACTCTCCCGGATGATCGAGGCGGAGCGGACGGACCTCGCGCCCGAGCAGGCCCGCCGGTCGGTCGAGGGGAGGATCTCCTACACCCCGAACGACCTGGCGATCATCGACTGGAACGCGGCGGTGCTCTTCGACGCGAACGCCGAGGATGTTGTCGCCGTGCTCCAGCACGCGAATGTCGAGTTGCTCGAGCTCCGCGTGCTCGACCACGAGCTCGACGCGATCCTGGACCACGCCGACGAGATGCTCGCCGCGATGCTCCGCCGGCGCGTGTGGCCCGGGTTCGCGTCGGGGCGGATGCTGGGGCGGTTCGCCTCCGTGCAGACCGACGCCGCCGTCATGTTCGAGGGCGTCAACAACGCCATCAAACTCCTGGGCAACCAGTACCTCGCCCGCCTCTACCGCCTCGCCGCGGCCCGCCTGGATGTCCCGGCGTGGAACTCGAGCGTCAAACGCAAGCTCGAGGTCACCGAGAGCCTCTACCAGAAGATGTCCGACGCCGCCTCGACGCGTCGGCTCGAGACGCTCGAATGGGTCATCATCGTCCTGATCTTCGTGTCGATCCTCCTGCCGCTCACGCCCTGGTACCACTGAACGCGGAGTCCCGGGTGCATCCGGGCCCGCTCCGCCCGCGATCGGACGAGCGATGCTCAAGGTCGGCGACCAGGCCCCGGACTTTGCGATCCCCGACGCCGACGGGCACACCGTTCGTCTCAGCGACCTGCTCGCCGACGGGCCCGTGGTCGTCGCGTTCTATCCCGCCGATTTCACCCCGGTCTGCACCGCGCAGGCCTGCATGATGCGCGACGAGGCCGCCCGCCTGTCGGAGGCGGGCTACCGCGTGGTGGCGATCAGCCCGCAAGCAAGCGACTCGCACGCCCGCTTCCGGGACCGCTTCGCCCTCGCCCAGATTCTCCTGGCGGACACCGGCCGCGAGGCGATCCGGGCCTTCGGCGTCGCCGGGCCGCTCGGGCTCACACGCCGCGCGACCTTCCTTGTCGATCAGCGCAGCCGGATCGCCGACCGCGTGGTCGCAGACTTTCGCGTCGCGCCCCACAGGCGTCTCATTCAGCGTCTGCACGAGGGGCGTTGATGTCGTCATGGCCCGCGATCGGGCCGGGGCGCCCACGCCGGAGCAAAATGAACAACGCCGGGTCTCCGCACCCGGCGTCGCTTCTGTTCTTCCTGTTTCGACCGCTCAGGCGGCGATGCTGGTCACATGCTCGATGGCGGAAATGACCTGGCGGACCTGGAACGGCTTCTTGAGGAACCCGTCGAACCCGGCCCCGCGGAGGGCGTGGAGCTGCCCATCGGTCAGCTTCCCGCTCATGCCGATCACCCGGGTGAGCTGCGTCGCATCGGAGCGGCGGATCAGGTCGGCGATGTGGTGCCCGTTCCCGCCCTCGAGGTGGACATTGATCAGGACGACATGCGGCCGGATCCGCTCGCAGAGCAGCCCCGCCTCGAAGTTCCCCGTCGCGACATGCACCTCGTACTCGGTCTGCTCGCCCAGGACCCGCTTGAGGATGTCGACCACCTCGCGGTCCTCGTCCACGATCAGCACACGGATGTTCCCGCTCACCACCCCGTCGAGCGGGATCCCGTGCTCCTTCATGAACCTGATCAGCTCGGCCACCGGGATCCGCCGGTCCTTGGACCCCGGGATCCGGTAGCCCTTGAGCTGCCCGGCGTCGAACCACTTGGAGACGGTCCGGGGGGCCACATTGCAAAGCTTGGCGACCTCACCCGTTGTCAGCACATCGCGGTCGAAAGGCATGGTCTCACCTTCTCATTACTCTGACAGGGTGGCCCGATTCCAGACGGTTGATCCCACCACGGCTCAGTCATCGGACCATTCCGGGCCCGGCTTGACGCCGCGGACGCTCACAATCCGCACTTCTTTCACGACCGATCCCCGATCCCCCGCGTTCTCGGCCACCGGTTCAAGTGGGCCCGCCCCCACTACCCCCGATTGACAGCCCGAGGCCCCGGTCGGTAGATTCCCGGGCGATCGGCCTCGGGTGAAGGGGACGGGCCCTCCGGTTGGGATGCCGGACCCCGGGATCCATGCAGAACCCGCACAAGGAAGTTCGCCAGGAACCGACCGCCGCGGCAGACGGATACCCGTCGCGGGCGAACAATGACCCCCATGGGCCGGGCCTCGGCCCGCCACCTCGCGCCGCCCCGCCACCGGGTCGGCACCCCGGGTCGGACCGCACACCGACCCCCGCCGCCCAAGCGTTCCACCAACGCGCCGATAGCAGGAGACCACCGTGCCTCGCGACATCAACCCATCCTCTCGGCCCGGGCTCGTTCTGCGTGGTCTGCTCGGCGCCCTCGCCGGCGTGCTCCCGGCGGCCGGCCTGCTGACCACCCCGGCCCTCGTCTGTTCCGGCGCCGCCGCGCAGGCCGACGCCGAGCGGACCAACGAGGAGTTGCTCGCCAACTTCATCCACTTCATCAAGATCGCCCGGTACGATGTCGCCGCGGGCGAGGCCGGCACGCTGCTCGACAGCGGCATCACCCCCGAGCAGTTCGTCGATCTTGTCGACGCCTCGGGCGAACTCGACCGCTTCCAGTCCTCCGTCGCCCGGGCCCTGCGGGTCGAGGCCGTGCAGGATGTCGCCGCCCGGCTCGACGAGATGTACCGCGCCGGCCGCCTCCAGCGTGCCCGCAACGCCGAGGAGATCACGCGGAACATCGGGCTGCTCTCGGGCACGATGGGCGAGCGCTTGGCCGCACGGTCGCGCCTCATCGCCGCCGGCGAGTACGCCGTTCCCCAGCTGCTCGAATCGCTCATCAGCGGGGGCGACCCCGCCCTCCGGGCCCGCGTGCAGCAGGTGCTGATCGAGTCCGGGCGGCAGTCCGTCGGCCCACTCGCCGAGGCCCTGCCCAACCTCAGCCCCGCCGACCAGGAGCGCGTGCTGAATGTCCTCGCCTCGATACCCTACCGCGCGTCGCTCCCCGCGGTCGTCGGCGTGTTCAACCAGACCGCCTCCAGCGGCGTCCGCGAAGCGGCGGGCAGGGTCATCGCCGCGCTGGGCGCCTCGCCCGACGCCCCCGTCGCCGGGCTCTACGCCGATCTCGCCGAGGGCTACTACGCCCACCTCGACGAACTCACCAGCTTCCCCGGCGAGGAGTTCCAGTTGGGTTGGGACTATGTTGCCGGCATCGGCCTCCAGATGCGCGCCGTCCCCAGCGAGATCTTCCACGAGACCATGTCGATGCGCATGGCCGAGCGGTCGCTCCGGCAGGACCCCTCCTCCGCCGAGACGCTGGCGCTCTGGATCGCCTCGGCCTTCCGCCGCGAGATCAGCGGCGAGGGTGTCCCGGGCGTCAGCCCCATCACCGACCGCGACGCGATGTACTACGCCGTCGCCGCCGGGCCCTCGATCGGGCAGCGCATCCTCGCCCGCGCCCTCGACACCCGCGACACCCCGCTCGCCCGCAAGGCGATCGCCGCGATCGAACGCACCGGCGGCACCGACACCCTCACCGGGGTCGAGGACGGCCGCAGGCCCCTGCTCGAGTCGCTCACCTTCCACTCGCGCCGGGTCCAGCTCGAGACCGCGCTCGCCCTGGCCCGCTCGCAGCCCGCCGAGACCTTCGACGGCGCCGAGCGCGTTGTGCCGATCCTCGCCGCCGCGATCCGCGATGTCGGCGCCCGGTTCGCGGTCGTCCTCACCGGGCCGGACCGCGAGGAATACGACCGGCTCCAGGGCCTGCTCGCGGGCGAGGGCTTTACCGTCCTCCCGCCGGCAGACCGGGGCGTGGCCGACATCGCGGGCCCGATCGCCGAGGCCCCGGGCGTCGATCTCGTCGTCGTTTCCCTGGCGGGCGCCGGCGCGGTCGCCGCCCACGACGAGGCCCGGGCCGAGCCCCGCCTCGCCGCCGCCCCGATGCTCCTGCTCGCCCGCTCAGCGGACATGCTCGACCTCCAGCGCCGGTTCGACCGCGACCGCACGGTGCTCGTGCGCCGCGATGTGATCTCAAGCGACCAGTTCATCGCCTCGATGAACCTGCTCGTCGACCAGGCCGCCGGCGGCCCGATCGCCCCGGACGAGGCCCGCGACTACACCGCCCGCGCCCTCGCGGCGCTGCGGGACCTCGCGGTCGCCCGCAACGAGGTGCTCAGCGTCGAGGACGCCGCGCTCTCGCTGATCGGCGCCCTCGGCGACGCCCGCGGGCAGACGGTCTCCGAGATCGCCGAGGTGCTCGCCCATGTCGGGCAGCCCAGGGCCCAGGTCGCCCTGCTCGACGCGGCCCTCGACGCCTCGGGTGAGTCTCAGGTCGATCTGCTCGGCAAAGTCGCCGATTCCGCCAAGCGGTTCGGGAACATGCTCGAGGAGCGCCAGATCGCCCGCGTCCTCCGCCTCGCGGGCGACGCCGACCTCGCCGTCGCCACCGCCGCGGCCGCCGTGGTCGGGGCCCTCGATCTGCCCAACACCGACCTCGTGCCGCTCATCACCGGGGGCTCGAAGGCCGACGGCGACAGCCGCGCCGGCCGCTGACCGCCCCGGCGAGCCCACGCCCCCGGAACGGCGTCGCCCCGTAGTCGCCGGCTCGGCGGCTCACCCGCCGTCGATCGTTACGCTCTTGAGCAGCCTGCCCCCCGTTTCCCGGATGAACAGGCCCACATTGACCGTCTGCCCCCCCAGCGCCTCGCGCCCGTTCTCGAACGGGAAGGCCTTGACCACGCGCTGACCGGGCCCGATCGCCGTGGGCGCGCTCCGCTGTCGTGCGTACCCGGGGGCGCTGGCGAACACATGCACGAGTTCACGCTCCGTCCCGGTGTTCGTGATCTCGGCGAACACCACCAGCGCCCCGCCCGGCTCATCCTCGAAGCGGTAACCCAGCTCCATCTCGATGTGCTCGAGCCCCACCTCGGCCCGACGCTCGAACCGCATCAGGCCCGAGGTCGTCGGGCTCGTCAACTCGATGTCGACGATCATCGGCCGCACGCCGGATTCGACGCCCGCCGTCGTGCTGATCTCCACCGGCACCCGGTGCTCTCCCCCCGCGTCGATCGCGAACAGGCCGTGCCGGGGCGTGATGTCCCACGCCCGGTCCCGGCTCGCCCGGTCGCCCGAACTGAACCCCCCGGGCTCGACCAGGTAGAACTTCCCCCGGATCGCCGACGACCACGGGTTCTCGAACACCAGGTCGATCGAGTCGACCGCGGTGCCCGTCTCGATAAACGCCGGCTCGGCCCGGACGCGTGAGGCGAACCGCATCAGATCCGGGTCGACGCCCTCGATATACGCCACATGCCCCCCGTGCAGCGCCCGGTGCGTCATGACATGCGTCGGCGCGATCTCCTCGGGACCGACCCGTGTCCGGTTCCCGAACCGGTCGACCACGGCGACCTCGTCCCTCGAGAAGAGCAGCGACGCCTGTTCCGACGCTCCCGCCTCCGCGGCGGGCCACACCACGAGCACCGACGAGGTCCCGCTCGGCGACTCGTCGGTGGGGGTCAGCAGCACCGCCTCGAGGCCCGGGGCGATCTGCCCCAGCCCCTCCGCCCGCCGGTCGCGGACCATCTCCATCAGCGTCAGCCACGCCGCCGCCGCAGGCGACGGCATCAACTGAGGCCTCCGCCCACCCTGCCACCGCCACGCGTCGTCGAGCCGGAACGACCGGCCCCGCGACGATCCACGCCCCTCACGCTCCAGCGTCATCCACGCGGCGACCGCGGAGCGGAGCAGATCGTCGATCGCCGCGTTCAACCCCACACGCCCCGCGTCGGGCGCCGTGAACGCCGACGCATGCCGCGGCACATCCCACCCCGCCGACCCGCCCGCCGCCGCGAGCGACCGGAACTCCTCGATCACCCGCCCGACCTCCGAAGGCGGGATCGCCGGCCCGATCGGCTGCGCCAGAACCAGGCCCGGCGCGACCAGCGCCGCGTCCAGCCGGTTGAACGGCGACCAGGGCGCTTCAAGCACCGCGCCGGGCACCAGCCCCCGGACGCGCTCGAGCGCCCCCGGCAGGGCCGGGATCATGGTCGCGTCGAGCGTCTCGTCCAGCGCCCCGAACCGCCACCAGCGCACCCGATGCCCCAACTCGGAGAAAAGCGGCGTGAGCCACTCGGCGCCGTCGCCGCCCTCACCGCCGATCGCCGCCAGGAGCCCCGTCGAGCCCCGCACATCGGAGATCTCGGGCGGCAACCCCGGGACCACCATGCACAACTCGCGGTTCACCGGCGTGAGCGCGTTCGCCAGCGACGCCAGCGCCTCCTGCCGGGTCGCGTCGATCGGGCCGCCGGGGAACCACAACTCGGTCGCGACGCGTCCCATCCCGGTCGCCAGCGTCAGATCGCCCAGTTGCCCGAGCCCCTCGGTCGGGACCGAACCGACCGAGAGCGAGAACTCGTCCATGGGCCGGTCGACCAGGGCGCGGGACGCGTTCTCGCTCGCCGGGGCACGCCAGATCAGATCGGTGAACGCGCTCCCGACCGGCATGCCGTCCTGCGTGACCTCGACCCGGATGCGGTACCACCCGAACCGCGTCAGCGCCGGCGTCCAGTCATGCTCAAGCCGCCCCCCTTCGAAGGGAAGATCGACCCCGTCCACCAGCGCCCCGTCCATGTCCAGCGCGGAGAGCCGGATCAGCAGCGACTGCCCCACCAGGTCACGCAGGAACAGGTGCACGCGGGGCCGATCCCCCCCAGGCACCAGGTTCCCGGGCCAGTCGGTCCAGACTTCCACGCGTGGGACCTGCACCACCGCGATCTCGTCGAACCACGCCGCGCCCGTGAAGTCCTGCTTCGTGATTTCGAGGTCCTGGAACGGCAGCTGCCCCGCCGGTCCGGGCTGCTCGAGAAGCAACTCGATCTGCAGCGAGGCCGCCGCCGACTCGTTGCCGGGCAGGTGCACCAGGATCGGTTCCCAACGACCGCGCGTCTCCGCGGGCGCGGACGAGGCCTCGGACCCCTCGAGCACGCGCCCCGACGCGTCGAGCAGCCGCGCGACCAGGCGCGCCCGGGCGTGATCGACGCCCTCCGTGCGCACCCGCGCGCTCACCACATAGTCCGCGTCGGGAAAGACCGGCACCACCCCCGGATCGAGCAGCAGGCTCGCCGAGCCCCCCCGTGTCGGCAGACGCACCGAGCCCGCCCCGGCGTACGCGTGGGCCCCGTCGAGGTGGGCCTGGTTCCAGATCGGGAACGCGGGCCGCACCCGGGAAGGGGGGTCGTGCTGGGCGCGGATCCAGTGCCGCGGCAGGTCGGTCGGGTTCGACGCCCCCTCCTCGAAATCGAACCGCCGGGTCACGCGCTCGGCGGAGAGGGGGCGGTCGATCGCGGCGGGGGCGTCCTGCCCGCGCACGGACCCCGCCGACGCCGCGACGAGCCCCCAGAGCATGAGCGCAAAGCAGGACCGCACGGAACATATCATCGGCCCGCCGAGTTGGGCCTCTGCACCACCCCGATCAAACCGGGACGGAGCCCCCATGCCCCAGGACGACCCCCCGCGCTCACCCCCCGCCTACGACCCGCCGCCGGCGGACGCCCCGCATGTCCCGTACATCGCGCACCGGCCCGGGGTCCCGGCCCCCGAGGCCGCCCGGAACTTCTACGAGATCATGCGCACAAGGCGGACCGTCCGGATGTTCTCCGACCGCCCGGTCGAGCGACAGACCATCGAGTGGGTCATCCGGGCCGCCGGCACGGCCCCCAGTGGGGCGAACAAACAGCCCTGGCGGTTCGTCGCGGTCTCCAGCCCGGACCTGAAGAAGCGGATCCGGGCCGCGGCGGAGGAGGAGGAGCGGGAGTTCTACGGCCGCCGGGCGAGCGAGCGGTGGCTCGACGATCTGCGCCCGTTCGGCACGAACCCGGACAAGCGGTTCCTGGAGATCGCGCCCTGGCTTGTGGTGGTGTTCGCGTTGAAGCGGGACGATGACGGGGGGCAGGTTTACTACACGAACGAGAGCGTCGGGATCGCGACGGGGCTGCTCCTCGCCGCCGCGCACCACGCGGGCCTTGCCACGCTCACCCACACCCCGAGCCCCATGAAGTTCCTCGCCGAGGTGCTGGGCCGGCCCGAGCACGAGAAGCCCTACCTGCTGATCCCGATGGGCTACCCGACGGGCGACGCGGTGGTGCCGGCGATCGGGCGCAAACCGCTGGAGCAGATCGGGGTTTTCGTTGAGTAGCGGCTGGTGGCCCGGAGGGTCTTGCGGACAGCCCGGGGTGGATTTGTGGCTATTGTTCCGGGATGCCGCAGACCGCTCTTGAGAAGATCGTCAACCGCCACGCGGTGGGGCTTGGCCCGGGCAAGCGGGTGTACGCGGGCGACTATGTGACGATCCGCCCGAAGCACCTGATGACGCACGACAACACGGGGGCGGTGATCGGGAAATTCCTGAGCATCGCCGGGGAGCGGGGGCGGATCGCCGACCCGCACCAGCCGGTGTTCGCGATCGACCACGACATCCAGAACACGACACCCGAGAACCTGGGCAAGTACGCGAAGATCGAGGCGTTCGCGTCGAGGCACGGGGTGGACTACTACCCCCCGGGGCGAGGCATCGCGCACCAGGTGATGATGGAGGAGGGGTATGTGACGCCCGGGTCGCTGTGCGTCGGGAGCGACTCGCACTCGAACATCTACGGGGCGCTCGCGGCGTGCGGGACGCCGGTCGTGCGCACGGACGCGGCGGCGATCTGGGCGGTCGGGACGACCTGGTGGCAGATCCCCGAGCAGGTGCGCGTGGTGCTGACGGGGCGTCTGCCGCCCGGGGCGACGGGCAAGGATGTCATCATCACGCTGTGCGGGTTCTTCAACGACGACGAGGTGCTCAACGCCTGCGTCGAGTTCGCGGGCGACGGGGTCGCGTCGCTTTCGGTCGAGAACCGGATGACCATCGCGAACATGACGACCGAGTGGGGCTCGCTGACCGGGTTCTTTCCCTTCGACGAGACGCTCCGCGACTGGCTGCTGGCGCGATCGCACCACTTCGCGACGCGTCCGCTGCCGCCGAACGGCCGCGTTCCGTACATCCCCAACGACATCGAGCACCTCTGGGCCCACCGGGAGGAGATCTCGAGCGACCCCGGGGCGCGGTACAGCAAGACGCTCACGCTCGATCTCTCGACCGTCTCCCCGCATGTCGCCGGGCCCAACTCGGTGAAAACGATGCGCCCGGTCGCCGAGGTGGAGGCGGAGCGGATCGCGGTGCACCGGGCGTATCTCATGTCGTGCGTGAACGGCCGGCTGCCGGACTTCGAGGCCGCCGCCCGGGTGTTCACCGCGCCCGACGGGTCGACGCGGCCTGTCGCGCCCGGGGTGCGGTTCTATGTCGCCGCGGCGTCTTCGGTGGTCGAGGAGGAGGCGAAGAGGCTGGGGCACTGGGGCCGGTTGATGGAGGCCGGGGCGATCGCCCTGCCCGCCGGGTGCGGGGCGTGCATCGGGCTCGGGGAAGGGACCCTGGAGGCGGGCGAGGTCGGCATCAGCGCGACGAACCGGAACTTCCAGGGCCGGATGGGCTCGCGCGATGCGCTGTGCTACCTGGCGAGCCCGGAGGTCGTCGCCGAGTCGGCGGCGCGGGGCTTCATCGCTGCGCCGGCCGCGGTCTCGGGCCCGGTGCGGGGCTCGATCGAGGTCCACGAACTCCCGACGCGGGAGGCGGAGGAGCAGGCGATCATCGAGGGCTTCCCCGAAGCGATCGAGGGCCGGGCGCTCTATTTGCCGCTCGACAACCTGAACACGGACGGGATCTACGGCAAGGATGTCACCTACCGCGACGACCTGACCTTCGAGCAGCAGGGCCAGTACGCGATGCTGAACTACGACCCCGCGTTCCAGCGGATCGCGAAACAAGGCGACCTGATCGTGGGCGGGCGGAACTTCGGCTCGGGCTCCAGCCGCGAGCAGGCGGCGACGGCGCTCGCGTCCCGCGGCATCCGCCTCGTGATCGCGGCCTCGGCGGGGCAGACCTACAAGCGCAACGCGTTCAACAACGGGTTCATCGTGATCGAATGCCCGGGGCTGGTGGACCACCTCGCGTCGCGGCACGGCGAGCAGGCCGCCGCGGGCGAGCGGACGATCCCCGGGCCGACGATCAGGGTCGATTTCCGGGCTTCACGGGTGGCATGCGGGGACCGGTTTTTCGCGTTCGGCGCGCTCAGCGAGACGGCCCAGGAACTGGTCGTCGCGGGCGGGAGCGAGGCGGTGGTGCTCCGGATGCTCAAGCAGGAGGGCTAGGCCGCTATTCGGCCCCGAGCGCGGCTGTCAGGCCGCGTCTTCGCGGGTTCCTGCCGCTTCGGGCTCCGAGACCCTGAGCATCTCGAAGGCGAGCACGATGTTCCCGCGGATCTCGGCCTCGGACCTGGTCATGTCCCGCAGTTGTTCCCGGACATGGGAGAGCGAGATCGAGCCGTTATCGGACTCGATGTTGTAGACCCCCATCGACCAGTCCGGATAAAAGCGGGTGTCGGTCATCCGCTCCAGCACGACCTCGAGATGATGGTGCCTCGAATCGGATCGGATGGTGTCGAGGAGCGAGTCGACGCAGTCCACGGGCCCTTCGAGCATCTGCATGAAGTAGCCGTTCCCGTAGAGGAGCAGCCCCGTGACCTTGAAGGCCCGGTTGCGGAGCGACGCGACGCCGCCGATCGCCGCGACATCGTCGGAGCCGACATGGCTCTCCGCACGACTCAGGTAGATCAACTGCTTGTACATAAACCGTCCTTGTCCTGAGGCTGTGCGATGGGCTCCAGCCTCATGCTGAATCGGAGCGGCGCCGCCGAGAATTCAGCCCCGCCGCCCGGATTCCGGGGGCCGTCCGGGGCCGGGCCGCTCCGGACCGCCGCATCGGGATATCCTCTTCCAAGCCGCGGACCAAAGGAGATGCAGATGGCCAAGTACAGGATCGCGTGGATGCCGGGCGACGGCGTCGGGGTTGATGTGATGAACGCCACCAGGCTCGTGCTCGACGCGTTGAAGCTCGACGCCGAGTACATCCCCGCGGACATCGGCTGGGAGTTCTGGTGCAGAGAGGGCAACCCGCTGCCGGACCGGACGATCGAGATCCTGAAGAACACGGACTGCGCGCTCTTCGGGGCGATCACCTCCAAGCCCCGCGACGAGGCGAACGAGGAGCTCGACCCGTCGCTGCGGGGCAAGGGCCTGTCCTACTTCTCCCCGATCGTCAAGCTGCGTCAGCTGTTCAACCTGCACACGAACCTGCGGCCGTGCAAGGCCTACCCGGGCAACCCGCTCAACAAGCTCGGGGACGACATCGACCTGGTCGTCTTCCGCGAG
This sequence comes from Phycisphaerales bacterium, assembly GCA_036732005.1. GTDB lineage: Bacteria > Planctomycetota > Phycisphaerae > Phycisphaerales > UBA1924 > UBA1926. Next base: position 91,775 of record DAINDF010000005.1, on the reverse strand, counting down.
AACACCGAGGGCTCCTACGGGGGCATCGAGTGGTTCCCGCTTCCGGAGAAGATCGCCGCGGCGATGGCCGACCCGCAGGTGGGGCACGCGGCCCGGATGAAGGGCTGGTACGCCAAGGGCCTTGAGAATGTGGCGGTCTCGACGCGGATCATGAGCACGCAGGGGTGCGAGAGCATCTGCCGGCAGGCGTTCGACTACGCCAGGGAGTTCGGGCGTAAGAGCGTGACGCTGGTGGAGAAGCCCAATGTGCTCCGGGAGACGGGCGGGCTGATGACCCGTGTCTTCCGGGCGGTGGCGAAGGACTACCCCGAGATCGCGGCGTGGGAGGCGAACATCGACGCGATGTGCATGTGGCTGATCAAGAACCCGCGTGATTACGATGTGCTCGTCGCGGAGAACATGTTCGGGGACATCATCTCCGACCTCGCCGCGGGGCTGGTGGGCGGGCTGGGCTTCGCCTGCGCGGCGAACATCGGGGACGAGTACGCGGTGTTCGAGCCGACGCACGGGTCGGCCCCGAAATACGAGGGCAAGGATGTCGTCAACCCGGTGGCGATGATCCTGACCGCGAAGATGATGCTGGACTGGCTGGACGAGAAGGCGATGGCGGACCGGCTCGAGCGCGCCGTCGCGGCGGTGATCGCCGAGGGTAGGGTCCAGACCTACGACATGAAGAGCGTGCGGGCGGGCAGCCCCGGTGCGGCGACGACGACGGAGATGGCACGCGCGGTCGTCAGCAAGCTCTGATCGCCGAGACAACACAGGCCGTCCAGCCTGAACTGATCGCAAGGACGGAATCGCCGGGGGCGGGCGGTGCTTCGCTCGCGCCTCGGGCCCGTTGGTCGTTCCACGCAGCAAAGTGAACCCCATGCCCCGGCTCATCCCCCACGACGCGACCGGCCCGATCCGTATCGAGCCGCAGGACAAACCGGTGTTCATCTGCGCCTGCGGGCTGAGCCAGAAGTGGCCCTTCTGCGACGGGCGGCACAATCTGTGCGCGGCGGAGGCGGAGGGCAAGGTGTATGTCTACGACGAGACGCGGACGCGGGTGGTGGAGGTGCGGGAGGAGTGACCGCGTCCGGGCGGAGCCTAGGGCGTCAGCGCGGGGTGGATGGAGAGATGGAGGATCTTGCGGGCCTGTTCTTCGACCGACCCGTCGCTCACGGGCCGGGCTCGGTCAGCCGCGCCGCCACCACCTCCACCGGGTGCAATGCACGAACGCCGGCGCCGTCCTTGACCTGATGCCGGCAGCTCGTGCCGGGGGCGCAGAGCACCTCGCCCGGCTTGAGACCCCGTGCGGCGGGGAGCACGCCCAGTTCACCGATACGCATGCTCAGGTCGAAGCGCTCCCGTGTGTAGCCGAACGAGCCGGCCAGGCCGCAGCAGGTCGTGTCGAGCACGCGGACGCGTCCGGGGAAGAGGCGTTCGAGGAGGTTTGCGGAGGAGCCGGCGCCCCACAGGGCCTTCTGGTGGCAGTGGGCGTGGAGGTGGATCGCGTCTGGGGTGGCGACGGTCCCGCCGGGCCCGGAGCGCGGGCCGCCCTCCGCGTTCGGCATCGGGGCGGCCGGTGAAACGACCGGACGAACCGGGTGGTCGCTCCACCGTTCGTCCAGGAACTGCTCGACCAGGAAGGACCGGTCGGCGAGGCGCCGGCGATCAGCGAGCGGCGTGCCCGCCTTGAGCGCGAGCCAGTCGTCCTTCACCGCCGAGAGGCAGGAAGGCTCGAGGAAGAGCACCGCCTCGACCCGCTCGAGCACGGGGAGCAGCGCCCGGGTTTCCCGGTCGATCCTGCGGATCGCCTCTGCCAGCAGCCCGACGGAGATCTGGGCCCGGGCCGCGTCGGACCCGCGGAAGAGTTCGACTCGGTAACCGAAGGCCTCCAGCACGCGCTTGGCCGCGAGCCCGACGCCGGGCTCGTTGCACGCCGTGAAGGTGTCGGCATAAAGGGCGACCGTGGGGCGTGTGCGGGCCTTGTCGCCGGCGCCGGCCCGCGGAGTCGAGCCCCACCGGCGGTGCAAGGGCGTGCGGTACTCCGGGAGCGATCGCGCGGCGTGCAGGCCCAGCAGCGCGTTGGCGGCGGGGCGGGTGAGCTTCATGCCCAGGTTCGCCAGCCCCGGCGCGAGCCCCGCGAGGCGGTTGATCGCGTGGATGTTCCCGAACACCCTCGCCTTGAGGGGAACCCGCCCCGAGGCAAGGTGCCCCTGGGCGGTGTACTCGGCCTTGAGTTTGGCGATGTCGACATTGCTGGGGCACTCGCTCTTGCACGCCTTGCACGAGAGGCACAGGTCGAGCGTGGCCATGGTCTCGGGGTCGTCCCACCGCGGCGCGCCGCCGAACTGACCGGTGATCGCCAGGCGCAGGGCGTTGCCCCGCCCGCGCGTGGCGTGCCGCTCGTCGAGCGTGCCGCGAAAAGACGGGCACATCGTTCCCCCGGCCGTCTTCCGGCAGACGCCCGCGCCGTTGCACAGCGCCGCGGCGTGGGCGATCCCGCCTTCGGCGTCGAAGTCGAAATAGGTCGGCTGCGAGACATGGTGCGTGCGCTCGGCGGTCAGGCGGGTCTTCTGGTGGATCGTGCCGATCGGCCCGGGCGCGACGATGTTGCCGGGGTTCAGACGGTTCTCGGGGTCAAACGCTGATTTGACCCGCCGGAAGGCCTCCATGAGCTCGGGGCCGTAGAAGCGTTCGAGCAGGGGGCCGCGGGCCCGTCCGTCGCCGTGCTCGCCGCTCATTACGCCGCCGAGTTCGCGGGCCAGATCGGCCGAGCCGAGGGCGATCCGCTCCATCGCGTCGCGGTCGCCCGGGTCGCGCAGGTCGAGGAGCGGCCTGACATGCAGCACGCCGACGCTGGCGTGGGCGTAGTAGGACGCGATCGTCCCCTCGCGTTCGACGATCTCGCGGAGGCGTCGGACATACTCGCCCAGGCGTTCGGGGGGCACCGCCGCGTCCTCGATGAACCCGACGGGCTTGCGGTCGCCCGGGATGCCGTGGAGCAGCGGCTCGCCCGCCTTGCGCAGACCCCAGGCGCGGTCCATGGCGCGTGGGTCGGTGTGGCACGCGACGCGGCCCTCGGGCAGCACGGCACGCACCGCGTCGAGGCTGCGCGCGAGTTCGGCCGCGTCGTGCGCCTGGAATTCGATGTAGAGCACCGCCTCAGCGTCGCCCCCGCCGGGGAGGAGCTCGACATGCCGGCGTTGCTCGAGGTTCTCCCGGGCGAGGCGGATGATCATCGAGTCGAGCAGTTCCACCGCGGATGGGTTGAGGCCCAGCAGCGGCATGACCATCGCAATCGCCTCGTCGACCGACGGGAACGACGCGACCGCGAGCCCCGTGCACGCCGGGATCGGGTATAGCAGCAGATCCGCCACGAGCGTCACGGCGAGGGTCCCCTCCGACCCGCAGATCAGCGGGGCGAGGTTGAGCTCCCCGGGCGAGGCGCCGGTCTCAAGCTGATCGAGGATCATGTCGAGCCCGTACCCCGCGTTGCGACGCCTCGTCCGCGGGAAGCGGGCGCGGATCGGCCCCGCGTGCTCCGAGACGACGCGGGCGACCGCCCGGGCCAGCTCGGCCGCGACCGGATCGCGCGACCCCGCCCCCGCCTCAAACTTCACCCGCCGCCCGTCCGCGAGGCAGACCTCGACCCCCGCCACGCTCTCGCTTGTGCGCCCGTACCGGATCGACCGCGACCCCGCCGCGTTGTTCCCGATGCACCCCCCCACCGTCGCCTGGCGGACCGTCGCCGGGTCGGGCGCGAAGAACAACCCGGTCGGTTTCAGCGTCGCGTTGAGGGCCTCGATGGTGACGCCGGCCTCGGCCCGGCATCGCCGCGCGGCCGGGTCGATCGCCGACACCCCCCGGCAGAACGCGGAGAGGTCGAGCACGACCGCCTCGTTGACGCACTGCCCGGCCAGGCTCGTGCCCCCGCCCCGCGGCAGGATCGGCAGCCCAAGGCCCGCCACGGCGCGGACCGCCTCGGCCGCGTCGTCGAGGTCGGCGGGGATCACCACGCCGATCGGCTCGACCTGGTAGATCGAGGCGTCCGTCGCGTAGAGCAGGCGGTCGTGCAGGCCGAGGCGCACCTCGCCCCGCACGCGGTTGGCGAGCGAGACGAGCCGGGATTGGTTGTTCGCCGTGGTCGTCACGCCGGCACCCCGCGTCGGCGTCTACTCGAGGTAGGTGTACCCGTCCAGCCCGCTCTCGTAAAACCGGAGCAGGCTCTGGCTCTCGGGCACGCTCATCCGCCCCGCCTTGACCGCCCGCTCGGTCTCGCGGCGCATCGAGCGGCGGAGGTCGTCGACATCAAACTGCACATACCCGAGCACCTCGCGGACCGTGTCTCCCTCGACGATCTCGTCGATCGTCCAGTGCCCGTCCTCGTCGAGGCAGACATGCACCGCGTGCGTGTCGCCGAAGAGGTTGTGCAGGTCGCCCAGGACCTCCTGGTAGGCCCCAACGAGGAAGATCCCCAGGTAGTACGGCTCGCGGACCGTCCCGTCCGGGTTCAGGCGCAGCTCGTGCACCTCCAGCGTGGGCTTGAAGTCCCGCTGGTCCGAGCAGGCGAACCGGGAGATCTGCCCGTCGCTGTCGCAGGTGATGTCCGCCAGGATCGCCCGGCGGCGGGGCTCCTCGTCAAGCCGCTGGATCGGCACGATCGGGAAGATCTGGTTGATCGCCCAGGAGTCGGGCAGGCTCTGGAAGAGGCTGAAATTGCAGTAGTAGATATCGCTGAGCTGCTTGGGGAGATCGTCGATCTGGTCCGGAAGCCCGCCCGCGGCGCTGCCCGCGGTCAGCGTCAGCACCTTGCGCCCGATCGCCCAGTAGAGCCGTTCCGCGACCGCCCGCATCGGGAGCGTCAGGTAGCCCAGCCCGAAGAGGCTCAGCGCCTCGTCACGCGCCTGCAGGGCGTCGTGGTAGGCCTCGGCCGCCTGGTTGTCCTCCATCGACTCGACCGCCGCCAGCGCCTCCCACGCGCCCAGCAGGTCGAGCACGGGCTGGGGCACCTCGCCCCCCGCCGACTCCTCCGACGCGATGATCCGCTTCACCCACGGCACATCCGGATCGCTCCCGAACCGGCTCCGCCCCATCACATCGAAGATCAGCACGCTCGAATGCGCCACGATCGCCCGCCCGCTCTCCGAGACGATCCGCGGGTGCGGCTGCTGCGCGTCGTCGCACGCCGTCTTGATGCGGTACACCACATCCGACGCGTACTCGTCGAGGGTGTAGTTCATGCTGCTCGACCAGGTCGAGTTCGACCCGTCGTAGTCCACCCCGAGCCCGCCCCCGATGTCGATCGTGTCCAGCCCGGCCCCCAGCCGACGCAGCTCGCAGTAGATCCGCGCCAGTTCGCTCACCGCGGTCTTGATCTGCCGGATGTCGCACATCTGGCTCCCCACATGGAAGTGGACCAGACGCAGGCAGTCCGCCATCCCCTCGCTCTTGAGCCGCTCGAGCGCCGTCAGCAACTCCGGCACATGCAGCCCGAACTTGCTCCGCTCGCCCCCGCTCTCGGCCCACCGCCCCGCGCCGGTCGCGCTGGGCTTGACACGAACCCCGATCCGAGGACGCACCCCGTACCGCCTCGCGTGGGTGATGATCCGCTCGAGCTCGCCGACCGTCTCCACCACCGGCGTGATGTGACGCCCCAGCTTGTGCGCCAGCACCACCGTCTCGACATACTCGTCGTCCTTGAACCCGTTGCAGACGATCGGCATCTGCGGCCGGCCTTCCGTCAGCGCCAGCACCGCCAGCAGCTCCGGCTTGCTCCCCGCCTCGAGCCCGAAGCCCAGGGGGTCGGCCATGTCGCGGATCGCCTCGAGGAGCTGCCGCTGCTGGTTCACCTTGATCGGGTAGACGCAGGCGTACCCGCCCTTGTAAGACTCGGTCTCCATGACAGCGTGGAACGCCTGCTTGAGCGACTTCATCCGGCTCTCGAGCAGGTCGGGGAATCGCACAAGCACAGGCGTGGTGATCCCGCGCAGCGCCAGCCCGTCGATCAGCTCGGCCAGGTCGATCGCCGCGGTGCTGCCCGGCCCCATCGGCGTCACCACCGCGTGCCCCCGGTCGTTCACCCCGAAATAGCCCAGCCCCCACGCGTCGAGCCCATAGAGCGAGACCGACATCCCCGGCGTCCACCGGGACCCCGCGCGGGCGCTCGACGGCGCGGACTCGGGCTTCGGGGTTGTCGACGGCTGGTGCGGTGTCGCGGTCATCCGCCAAGGGTAGGACGCCCGCGGGGCGACCGGGCCGTCCTCGCCGCCCACCCCGCGCCGCGCGCGGTCAGGCCGGTGCCCCGTCAAGCACCCGTTCGGCGTACTCGACCATCGCGTCCCGCAGTTGCTCGAACGAATCAAGCACATACAGGATCGGCTGGTAGTGATCGATCTCGAAGGTCGTCTCGCACACCCGGTCGAGGTCGAACGCTCGCCGCTCCACCTTGCCCTCGCCCCGCCCCTCGGGCGCGTGCAGCGCGTGGTGGCTTTCCCCGTGGCTCGAGATCAGCCCCGACCCATAGATCTTCAGACGCCCGTCCTCGTGGATCAGCCCGAACTCCACCGTGAACCAGAACAGCCGGCCGAGGCGGTCGATGTGCACCGGGTCATTCGTGTGCAGCGCCGCCTTCCCGTAGGTCTGGAGGAAATCGGCGAACACCGCGTCGGCGTGCAGGGGCACATGCCCGAAGACATCGTGGAAGATGTCCGGCTCGGGCAGGTAGTCCATCTTGCTCTCGGGCCGCACCACCACCGTCGTCGGGAACTCACGCCGAGCGAGGCACGCAAAGAAGGCCTTCGCCGGCAGGTACCCCGGCACCCCCCGGCTCTGCCACCCCGTCAGCGGGCGGAGGAACTCGTTGATGCCCTTGAAAGTCGTCCCGGGCTTTCCGGGGTGGGCCGCCTCGCCGAACAGCAGGGGGACCCGGTCCGGAACGAGGTTGATCGCCTTGAGCCCCGCGATGAAGGTGTTCGAGGCCTGCTCTTCGAGCATCCCCCACCGCTTCTCGTAGAGCGCCTTCCAGACGCGGTGGTTCTCCTCGCTGTACCGGTCGTACAACTGGGTCACATAGAACTTCTCGGGGTCGATCTCCTCCTCGCGCAGGTCCGCCGACGCGTCCGCCGCCGCCTGGGCCCGCTTGAACTCCTCCCCGTCGATGATGTTGTTGTACTCGATGTCCGCGCGCATGCCGGGCTCCTTCGCTCGCTTCCGTGGTCGCTGGGCCACCACAGTCTACCGTCCGAGAACGCCGCCTTCCCGATTCCCGCCCGATCACCCCGGAATCCGCTTGTGCCCACCCGCCCCCGGTGAGACACTCAGGGTTGCGCCGTGCCACTCGGGCGCGGCGGGATTGGAGGGATCATGCGGCCCAGCATCCTCTGCCTTCTCGTCCTGCCCGCCCTCACGGTGACCGCTCCCGGGGGCGAATTGCCCGCGGCGACCGTGTCCGCGAACGGCGCCCGCTACGACCTCTATACCTTCGACGCCCCCGACGACCGGACCTGGTCCTCCGCCCGCGACTTCGCCCTCGCCCGCGGCGGGCACCTTGTGAACATCACCTCGGCCGAGGAAAACGCCCTGCTGGCGGGCGCGTTCACCCCGGTCATGTCCGGGCTGCCCCACCCCTTCGCCTGGATCGGCGGGACCGACGAGGCGCTCGAGCAGACCTGGATCTGGCGCGACGGGCCCGAGGCGGGCGCCGCGTTCTGGATCGGCCCCCCCGGCGCGGGCTCCATCCCGGGCGTCTACGCCAACTGGCACGCCTCCGAACCCAACAACTTCGGCCCGGACAACTACGCCTCGATTCTCCTCGGCGCCTTCGCGAGCCTCCAGGCCGGGCAGTGGATCGACAGCCCCGACAACCCGCCCCTCGGCTCCGACCCCATCGGCGGGTTCATCGTCGAATCCCCGATCTGCTCGGCCGACCTCGCCCCACCGTTCGGCCTGCTCGATCTGGCCGACATCAACGCCTTCGTGCTCGCGTTTCTGTCGCAGGACCCGGCCGCCGACCTCGCGACGCCGCTGGGGATCTGGGACCTTGATGATGTCGCGCAGTTCGTCGCGTCGTTCCTCGCGGGCTGCCCGTAGCGCGCCGCAACAAGAAAAGAGCCCCAAGCGGAAGCGCGGGGCCCGTCGTCCAACCGCGTCCAGATCAACCCCATCCCCCGACCGACGCGCCGCTCATACTCTGGGGCTCTTTGTTTCCTCGCGACGACCCTCACTCGACCCCTCTCCGTCGCCGACGGGAAGGTGGACGGCGAAGGCGGTCAGAGGCATCCTGGTGCGTGTCCCCCCCACCGCAAGTTCAACGAGCGGGAGCTTGAAGGCCGCGCGGAATGATCACGGGCGTGGTGACCGAGACGAGCGCCGAAGCCCCCGTCGCGCACGCTCCGGGCTCCTCTCGACACCGAAACACGCCCACGCCTCCACCTCCGTCACCGCCTCCCCCAGCCCGACCGCCTCGTCCTCCCCCATCCCCACCCGCCTCCGCGCCACTGCCCCCTGCACCGAATCCCCCGGGTCCGGCCGGACGATCGGGGCATCGCTCCCGAACACCAGCCCCCCGCCTGAAACCCGGCCCGGCTCGCACCCCGCATCGATCAACGACCGAAGCGGCAGCACCCGGTCCAGCCGATCCGGCACGCCACGCCGCAGCGCCTCGATGTCGTACAGCAGATGGCACGGCTGTACCGAGCAGGTGACCCCGAGCGCCGCAAACCTCGGCACATCCGCCTCGTCGACCAGTTCCGCGTGCTCGATCCGGAAGCCGGGCGTGCGGGGCCTCACCTTCTCGATCGCGTCCAGCACCGCCCGCACCGCCGCGTCCCCGATCGCGTGGGCCGCCAGCGGCACGCCCAGCCCATCGCACCGACGCACCGCGTCTTCGATCTGCCCCGGCGTCATCATCGCCAGTCCGCACGGCAGACCCGGACGCCCCGCCCTGTCCGCGTCCGCGTAGGGGCGGAGCATCCACGCCGTCCGGCTGTTGAGCGTGCCGTCGACGAAGATCTTGCCCCCGCCCAGGCCCACACTCTCGCGCTCCCACGCGCGGCGCGTGGCGACCACCGCCTCGAGGTCCTCCACCAGCGGCCAGATCTCGACATTGAACCCCTCGAGCCCGCCAGCATCCGCGAGTCTGGCGAGTTCGTCCCCGAGCCAGGGCTGCGCCTTGAGGTCGTGCACCTCGACGAACCCGTGCGCACGCAACGCGTCCACCGCGCGCCGCAGGATCTCCCCCGCACGGGGAAGGTCCGGGTCGGGCAGGCTCTCCCAGAGCATCCCCGCGGCCCGCTCGTAGAGCACGCCGGTCGGCCGCCCCGCCCCGTCGCGCCCGATCACGCCCCCCTCGGGATCGGGTGAACCCGAGTTGATCCCCGCGTGCCGTAGCGCTGCCGAGTTCGCCATGATCGCGTGGTAGTCGAAGCACCACGCCGCGAAGAGCGCGTCGCCCGTCACGCGGTCAAGCTCCGCGAGCGAAACCCAGCCGGGGGGATCCCAGGCCTCGGGGCGTGCCTTGTCCGCCAGGACCAGCCCGCCGCGGTCTCGAAGGGCCGCGTTCGCGACAAGGTTGAGCATCTCGGCCCCGCCACGGCACGCGGAAAGGTCGATCATCGCCAGCGACCGCCCGTACTGGTACAGGTGCAGGTGGGCGTCGCGCAGCCCGCGGGCCCCGCCGGCGCCCCGGGCGCTCACGCCGCACCCCCGAGCAGCGCGGCGATCACAGGCACCGCCTCGTCGGGCCCGCCGATCTCGCGCGGCCACTCCACGCGGATCACGCCGACCCGCGTCCGGACATCCATCCCGAGGTGATCCACACCGACGCACAGCGGCGACTCGGGCCGCACGCGCGTGAGCAGTTCGGTCAGCGCCGCGAGGCGTTCGCGGTCCTCGTTGACCCGCTTGCAGAGCTTGGGCTCGATCGACGCGATGGGGTTCGGGCCGAGCAGCGCCGCCCCCTCGTACACCCTCCCGCCCCACTTCGCCGAGTCAACCCGGCAGCGGGCCCAGCGGATCTCCTCGGCCCGGCCGTGATAGGCCAGGTGCCGGTCGCACGCCTCGTCGAACGCCGACTCGAGCGGCTCGGCGGAAACGAGCAGGGCCATCTCATGGAACCCGTCGTTGGGGACATAGAGCACGAGGTCTTCGGTCTCGAAGATCGCGTCCGGCGTGGGCAGCACCAGCGCGCCGTCGCGCCCGTCGATCACGAACGAACAGGCGAAGACCTCATCTCCGGCGCGCACGACGCCGCGGCGGAAGCGGCGGACATGCCGTCGGGCGATCGCTACCTGTTCCGGGGATGGCGAGCTCACGGGATTGGGTTCCGGCACGGGCATGCCGGATTGTGCGCGATCGCGGCCGTCCCGGGTATAGAGAGGAGGGCGGGGCGCGCAGAAAAAAGGGCCCGGGACAACCGGACCCCTGTTTGGGTGATATTTCTCGTGATCCTGTCCCGGGCTGTGGCCCGGAGCGGGACCGGGTTGGACTGCTCGTCGGCGGCACAATCCCGGGAGCCGACGGCGAGGGTCGGCTCAGGCCGTCGCGGCCTTCTTGGTCGCCTTGCGGCGGGTGGCCTTCTTCTTCGCGGTCTTCTTGGCGGCCTTCTTCTTGGTGGCCTTCTTCTTGGTCACCTTCTTCTTGGCGACCTTCTTCTTCGCGACCTTCTTCTTGGCGACCTTCTTCTTGGCAACCTTCTTGGCGGCCTTCTTCTTCGTCGCCTTCTTCTTTGCAGCCTTCTTGGCCATGATGATGCTCCTCGGTGTGCTGTGTGAACCTTGACGAGACTCGGCCCGGCGTCACCCACACGCTCGCGACCGTTTCACGCATCTATCGGAACCCGTTGACGCCATGCTTGAGGAAACAACGCTCTTCTTGCGCATCCGGGTTCAAGTCGGATGCACAAACATACCGTGTGATCGCGGTCTTGCAAGCCGAGATCGACGCCGCCGCGCTCCACGAACGCGCGGTGCATGGCGTTCGAGCGTCGCACGCACCGCGCCCTCGCGTCGCTTGCGTGCGTCGATTCGACGCATCGACGCTTGCCCGCACCCGACCGCAACGATTGCCTCGCCGCGCCGAGATCAAGACGAGATCGCCGCAGTACCCCGCATGTTCACGCTATTTGGCGACACGATCAGCGCGTCGACCGGCGCGCCGCGCGACGCCGCCGAGACGGATAGACTCGGCGATCACACTTCTCGAAGGACGCACGCATGACCCCCATCACCGCCATGACGCTCGACTGCGGCGCGACACTCGTCGCCGAAAAAATTTTTGGTGTGCGCTCACTCGGCGTGAAAATTCTTCTGCCCGTGGGCGATGCGCACGACCCTGAACACCTGCTCGGACGCGCCGCGATGTGGAGCGAACTGCTCTTCCGCGGCGCCGGCGAGCTCGACTCCAAGGCCCAGGCCGATGCGTTCGATCTTCTCGGCGCCTCCCGCTCGGTCGAGAACAGCCGGCTCTACACCAGGATCAGCGCCACCCTGCTCGGTGAACGCTTCGGCGAGGTCGCCCCGCTGCTCGCCGAGATGATCAGGCGACCCCGGTTCGATCCGGACTCGATCGAGCCCGCCCGTGAGCTCTGCCTGCAATCGCTCGCCTCGCTCCGCGACGACCCGCAGCAGCGGTGCGTGCTCGCCGCACGCGCCAGGCACTACCCCGCACCCCTCAACCGCTCCGGACTCGGGGACGAGCTCGGCCTGCGGGCCCTGACCCACGGCCGCCTCGCCACGGATTGGTCCGACTCGGCCCGGCCCGGGGGCACGATCATCGCGATCGCCGGCGCGATCGAGCCCGAGCGGGCTGCCACCTCGCTCAACGAGGCGCTCGCGGGCTGGGCCGGGTCGGGCCCGTCCTGGCACGAGGGTTCTCCCGCGCCGCGCGGGTACGCCCACGAGCAGGACGACTCGACGCAGGTCCAGATCGTCGTGGTGCACGACGCGCCCCGCGAGCCGAGCGACGAGGTTGTCCTCGAGCAACTCCTGATCGGCGTGCTCAGCGGGGGGATGTCGAGCCGCCTGTTCACAGAGGTGCGCGAGAAGCGCGGGCTCTGCTACGCGGTCAACGCCAGCTACGCGCCGAGCAAGGAGACCGGAACGGTCACCGCCTATGTCGGCACGACCCCCGAGCGGGCCCAGGAGTCTCTCGATGTCCTCTGCGCCGAGCTTGAACGGATCAACGGGCACGCCCCGATCACCCCGGAGGAGTTCCAGCGGGCCGTGGTCGGCATGAAGAGCCGGATTGTCTTCAGCGGCGAATCGACCGGGGCCCGGGCCTCGAGCCTCGCCGCGGACACCCACAACCTCGGAAGGCCGCGCTCGCTCGCCGAGATCACCGCCCAGGTCGATGCGGTCACCCTCGACCAACTGAACGCCTACGCGGCCCGCCGTCGCCTTGGCCGACTGACGATTCAGACCGTGGGCCCGAGCCCGCTCAAGCCCCCCGCCTGAGCAGCCCGAGACCCCGGAGGGCTACACTCGCGGCGATGCTCCCCCGGGGTGTGATCCAGCAAGTTCTCGTCCTCGTGATGATCGCGGTGCTCGCGGCGTTGCTGCTCTACCCGATCGGGCTGACCGTCCGCGGCGGGTTCGCCGCCGACACCGCCGCGGGCACGGGCTGGACGCTCGACCACCTCATCCTGGTCTTCCGCGACCCGACAACGCTCGGGGGCCTGGGCAACGCGTTCCGTGTCGCCGTGGTCACGACGGTGCTCGCGGGCGTGATCGCGCTTCCGCTTGCGATCCTCTCCGCGCAGCACTCGTTCCCGCTCAAGCGGATCTTCGAGGCGGCGATCCTGATCCCGCTCATCCTGCCGCCGTTCGTCGGGGCCCTCGGCGTGCGCGCGATCCTGGGGCGCGAGGGGGCGCTCAACACCCTGCTCGGGACGGACTTCGACCCGCTCGGGCAGGCCCGGTTCTGGGGTGTCGTCCTCGTTGAGGCGCTGCACCTCTACCCCATCATCTATCTGAACGCGACCGCGGCCCTGGCGAACATCGACCCCGCCATGAGCGAGGCCGCCGAGAACCTCGGCGCCCCCGCGTGGAAGCGCTTCTTCCGCATCACGCTCCCGCTGATCCGTCCCGGGCTGTTCGCGGGGGGGACGATCGTGTTCATCTGGTCGTTCACCGAGCTCGGCACGCCGCTGATCTTCGACTATTACGAGGTCACGCCGGTCCAGATCTTCAACGGGCTCAAGGAGGTCGAGGGCTCGGCGAGGCCGTTCGCCCTGACCGTCGTGCTCCTCGCGGTCTCCATCCTCTTTTACATCATCGGCCGGGCCTCGTTCGGACGGCGCGGGCATTCGATGACCACGCGCGCCAGCCGGGCCGGGGGGCTCAAGCCCCTGCCGGGTGCGGCGGGCTGGGCGGGCACGGCGCTGTTTGCACTGATCACCGCGCTGGCGGTGGTGCCCCATGTCGGCGTGGTGCTCACCAGCCTGGCCGAGCCCGCGTCCTGGTACCGCAGCGTTCTGCCGACGGCGTGGACGACCTCGCACTACGGGCAGGCCCTGGGATCGCCCGAGGCGTTCGGCGCGATCACCAACAGCCTGGGGCTCGCGGCCGCCGCGATGATGCTCGACATCGGCATCGGGGTGCTGATCGGGTACCTGATCGTGCGCACGAACGCCAGGGGGCGCTCGCTCCTCGACGCGCTGTGCATGCTCCCGCTCGCCGTGCCGGGGCTGGTGCTCGCGTTCGGCTATGTCGCGCTGACCCTGGGCTGGCCGTTCAACCGTCCGCTGGTGCTGGGGTGGGGCGGCTCGGTCTGGGCGGAGATCCCCGCGTTCCTCGACGGCACGGTGTTCGACCTCAGCGTGCTCGGGACGGATCCCAACCCGTTCCCGCTGCTGATCATCGCGTACGCGGTGCGCCGCCTGCCCTATATCGTCCGCTCGAGCGTCGCGGGGCTGGAGCAGACCTCGGGCGAACTCGAGGAGGCCGCGATCAACCTGGGCGCGAGCCGTGTTCTCGCGGTCCGCAAGGTGATCGTCCCCTTGATCATGGCGAACCTGATCGCGGGCGGCCTGCTCGTGTTCTCGTTCAGCATGCTCGAGGTCTCCGACAGCCTCATCCTCGCCCAGCGATCGGTCCACTTCCCGATCACCAAGAAGATCTACGAATACACCCTGCGCCTGGGAGACGGGCCGTACATCGCCAGCGCCATGGGCGTCTGGGGCATGGCCCTGCTCACCGTGACGCTGCTCACCGCCTCGGCGCTGCTCGGGAAGAAGATGGGCGCGATCTTCAGGGTCTGACGCCCGGCCAACCCCGGCCTCACCGCGGCGAGCGCTCGCCCGCCTCCACCGCGAACGCGAACGAGTTCTCCTCAGGCGGGAGCGTGCAGGTCGCGAACGGCGTGAACGCGCAGGGCGGGTTGTACGAGCGGTTGAAGTCGAGCACGACCGTGCCGTCGGCGCCCGGCGCGGGGATCGACAGGTACCGTCCGATCGGGTAGGTCTCCTTCCCGTTGCTCGCGTCCCCGAAACGGAGGGACAGCGAACCATCGCCCGCGGGAAACAGCACGGCCCGCACGCGGTGCCCGGCGCGCTCGAACCGGGCCCAGCCCGCGACCTCCGATTCCGCATCGACCCCGATCACGGTGCCCATGGTCTGCGTGACGCCGGGCTCCGCGGGCTCGAATTCAGCGGTAATGCGCCAGGTCGCGCTCACCGGGAACCGCTCGATGCCCTTGAAGCCGGTCCGTGCCGGCGCGTCCGCGTCCTTGATGCGGACCGCGAGCCGCCCGCCGCGTTCGATGATGTGGAACCGGACGCCCCCGGTGCGCACCACGGCCGGCGACCCCTGCGTATCCGCGGTCATCACACCGTCCTCGGGCAGGTCATCAAGGGACACGCCCTCGGGGAGGTTGGCCGCGGGCTCGATGCGGACCACGCCGTTCTCGACATGCAGCGTCGCGACATGGTCCGCGGGGAAGCCGCTGTAGACGATCTCGCCCGCCGGGTCGCGTCCGACGCGGTTGGGGCCTTGCTTGAGCCATTCAAGGCCGACGAGCGAGAGCCAGCCGTCCTCGGAGGCAAGGCGGGCGAGGCGGTCGCGGTGCCAGGCGTTGGTGTCGCGGAGGAGGCGTGCGCTGGGCGCGTCGGCCGGCAGGGCGTCGAGCCAGGCAAGCAGTTCTTCAGCGGACCGCTGCCCGCGGAGCACCGCGACCCGATCGCCCTCGAACAAGGCGTAGGTCATCGGGATCGCCAGCGATCCCAGGCGGGCGTGCGCCAGGTCCGCGTCGCGGTCCACCTCGACATGGGTCGCGATCAGGTGCGCCCGCCCCAGCGCCTCGACCACCCGCGGGTCGTTGAGCGCGGATTTCTTGTACTGCTGACACGGGGCGCACCGGTCGGCGGTCGCGAACGCAACGACAATCCGCCCGGCCGCCTCGGCCTCCCGGATCGCTTCGTCCAGCGATGGCCCCTCCGCAAGGATCGACGGGAGCGTGACGACCTCCCTGGCGACAATGAACCCGGTCTCCGGGTCGTAGGCGTGCTCGACCGTCAACCGGTCCATCCACGCCTGGATCGCGGGGGGCGGGGCCTTCGCGTCGCCGGGCTCCCGGGCGCCAGACTGGGCGGTCCCGGCGGCGAGCACGCCGGTCAGGGCCGTGGCGACGGTGATCCAGAGGTCAATGGTCATGGAGATAGGGTTGGCCGTTCCGCTTGCCCCGGCAAGGGGTGGTGGTTCGTGAGTGAACGGGATTGTGACTAGGCGAGAAATAGCAGCACCGTTGCGGCAGCGAGGATCAGCAAGCCAGAGATCAGCAACCGAGGGCGTCTCACCCGTCTGCCTATCGATCGTGTCTCGATTCGGGTCAGATCGGCAGAACATATCCCGCACCGGTCGCCGGCCTCGATCGGCGCGGGAGCAGAGCACGCGACACAGACTACCTCGTTTCCATCGAACGCGAACATCCCGGTGGTGACCAATCCGGCTCCAACCACTGCGAGGCCGATCGCCGGGATGGCCAGCAGGTCGAGCAGGTTCTGAAGAAACAGGCGGGGCGGAGACAGGGCGAGCAGCAACCAGAGCGCCAGCAACACAACAAAAAGGAGCATGTACGCGTTGCGAATCGTCCGCCCGGGAGGTGGTTTGGGGTCGCGAAAGACCGTCTTCGTCCGCACACGATGGAGTACCCACCGGTCTGAAAGCCGCGAGAGCGTCAGTCCGGCCGCAGGACCGAGGAGCATCGCCGAAAGTATCGCCGGCGCGGCCTGCCAGAATGTCCCGCTCCCCATCGTGGCGAGCTTGCCGAACATCCAGACGAGCCCGGGAAGGGTCATGAAGAACGCCGACCAAGCAGACGCCCGACCATATTCCGCGTGGCGTCTCAGCTCGAGCAGCCGCCGAAGCCGCAACGCATCGCCTTCATATGCTCGCTCGGTCGAGGCGAGCTCTCCGATACCCGGAACTCTCGCGTTGAGCAAGCGGAACACCGGGCATCACTCCGATCTTCGCGATCAACCCTTGGCGGATCCCGACAAGTCGGCCACGCTCACCCCACGAACCGCCGCACGCAGATCGAGTCGTTCTGCCCCCCGAACCCGAACGAGTTCGACAGGCAGACCTCGACCCCCCCGCGGTCGGTCAGGTCGCGTGCCTCGTTGGGCACATGGTCGAGGTCGCACTCCGGGTCGGGCTCTCGCAGGTTGATCGTCGGCGGGACCTTCCCGTCACGGATCGCCAGCACGCAGGCGATCAGCTCGACCGCCCCGGCGGCCTGGATCAGGTGCCCCGTCATGCTCTTGATCGACGAGAAACAGGTCTTCGACGCCAGCGGCCCGAAGACGCCCTTGACCGCCGCCGTCTCGATCCCGTCGTTCTCGGGCGTGCCCGTGCCGTGGGCGGAGATGTACTGCACCGGCGCCCGGCCCCGCGCGTCGGGCGTTCGCGGGTCGATGCCCGCCTGGCGGAGCGCGGCCGCCATCGCGCGCCGGGCCCCGAGGCCTTCGGGCTGGATGTCGGTGATGCGGTAAGCGTCCGCGGTCGAGCCGAAGCCCGCCACCTCCGCCAGCGGGCGCGCGCCGCGGGCGAGCGCGTGCCCGAGTTCTTCGAGCACCAGCACGCCGGCCCCCTCGCCCATCACGAATCCGTCGCGGGTCCGGTCGAAGGGTCGGCTCGCGGAGGCGAACTCGTCGCGCCTCGTGCTCATCGCGGTGAGGCGGATAAACCCGGTCATTCCCAGGATGTGGATCATCGAGTGCTCGCCGCCTGCGAACATGAGATCGGCGTCACCCCGCTTGATGATCTCGTACGCCTCGCCCGCCGCCTGCGTGCTCGCGGCGCACGCGGTCATGCAATTGAATGATGGGCCCCGGCAGCCGAACGCCCTCGCCAGGTGCGAGATCGAGACCTGGGGCTCCTGCTCGATCTCCCGCAGCGCCGAGAGCCGCTCGAGCCCCAGCCGGGCGAACGCCGGCGTGTCCACGGCCCGGGCGTCCCCACGCCACGACGCGAGCGCGGTCGCGAAGAAGTTGCCGTAGTCGTGGGGACCCTCGCCGGAGCCCATGTAGACGCCCATGCGGTCGAGGTCGACCGGGGCGGTGAGTCGGCCCGTGCGGTCGCCGAGGCCGGCCTGCTCCCACGCCATCGCCGCCGCCGCCAGGGCGAACCGCGTTCCCTCGCCCGCGCCGGCGTGCCGCCCGGCGGACTCGGCCCCCATCACGCCGCCCAGGTCGAACCCACGCACCTCGGCGGCGAAGTTGGTCGCGAACGAGCCGGCGTCGAACTTCGAGACCGGCCCGATCGCGCACTCGCCGCGGAGCAGACGGGCCCACGCGGTCTCGAGATCCGAACCGAGGGGCGTCACCCACCCCATGCCGGTGATGACGACCCGGCGTGGGCTCACTCCTCGCCCTCGCCGCCGCTCCCTTCGTCCTCGTAGTCGTCCTCGTACTCCTCCTCGTCGACCTCGCCCCGCAGCTCGCGCAGCTTGTCGGGGTTGAGCACGCGGACCAGCCCGTCCTTCAGCCGGCGCTCGCCGAAATTGATCACCAGACCCAGTTCAAGGTCCGCCGCGCGGAGCTGGGCCCGCAGCTCGCTGCGCGGCTGCGTGCCGATCTCGGCGTGCTCGGCCATCAGCTTCACAAGGAATCGGTCCCCGATGAAGAAGTCCGCGGTGACCTTCCCGACCACCTCTCCATCGAACTCGACTTCGAAGGCGTGCCCCTCCTTGAACGGGATCTCCTCGGCCTTGAGCTCGATCGCGAGGGACTTGCGGTAGACCTCGCCGGGGTACCCGGGGCCGAGCTCCTTGTGCACCTCGATCGCGCACCCGATGACCCGCCGCGAGAGCTCGGTCAGCGCGGGGTCCAACTCGTCGAGCTGCACGCTGCGACGCGGGCCTCCCTGCGGGCCGCCCTGATGACCGCCGTGGTGCGGGCCCCGGCCCCGCCCCCCGTTGCCGCCTCGCCCGCCCCGGAAGTTCCCGCCGCGATGGTCGCCCCGTCCGCTGTTGTATCCGTAGTCACCTGGCATAGCGATTCTCCAAGCCGACCCCCCGCCACCGCCGCCGTCCACAGCCCGGACGCGGGGGGGATGATCACCAACCCTCAGACTCTCCCCTCGAATCGAGTCAGCACCAGGGCGCCGACCTGCCCACCAAGAGATGGGGTGCAGACCAATATGGTACGCAGATCCGCGTCCCTCGCCGGGGCCGGGCCGACCCGCAGGCCCGCCGCCCCCCCCCCCGCATGCATACGCGCGGGAAGCCGCTGACGCCGCAGCGCCATCGCCCCGACCGCGGCGAGCAACGCCCCATGCCCAGCCACGGTGTTGCCGAGGATCGGCGTGACCGTGATCGTCTCGATCTCCGCCAGCCGCGGGCCGAAGACTTCCGCCAGGGCGTTGCGCTCCCCCCGGTCCGCCGCGGGGATGCCCAGCGCCCCGGGCACGATCGCGTCGACCTCGTCCGGGCCGACGCCCGCGTCCGCCAACGCCGCACGCACCGCCCGCCGCAGGCCGGTGTCGACGAACGCCTCCCCGGGATCGGCGTCGAACAGGCCGGGGAAGATCGCCCCCGCGGAATGCCCCGCGCCGAACCCGGCGACCCGCGCGAGGACACGCCCGGGGTCCCGCGCCGCCGCCCGCTCGGCGCACTCGAGCATCAGGATCGCGCCCCCCTCGCCCGGCAGCGAGCCGGTCGAGGCGGGGTCGTACGGCAGGGCGAACGCCCGGGCGTCGGCCCCGTCGCCCGTTCCCGCGACGCGGCCCGCCTTGCTCAGCCGAATCAACCCCATCGGGTTGACCTTCGATTCGACGCCGCCCGAGAAGCAGACATCCGCGTCGCCCCGCTCGATCACCCGGCTCGACTCGCCCAGGCTCAGCAGCCCGCTCGACTCGGCGCAGGTGATCGTGTTGCTGGGCCCCTCCGCCCCGTGGATGATCGTCACATGGCACGCGAGCATGTTCGGCAGGTACTTGAGCATCCACAGCGGGGGCAGGTTGTTCATCGCCCCCTCCCCGCCGTCCGCCGAACCCCAACGCCTCGCGCTGAACGCCCCGCCCTCCGTGCTCGTCGAAAGCGCCGCGGTCAACTCGTCGATCTCCGCGGAGATCAGCCCCGCCCCGATCTGGCAACCCGTCCGCTCCGGCGTGATCGCCGCGGCCTCCGCGGGGGTCGGCGCGAGAGTCGTCTCGCCGCTGCCCCGGCTCGAAAGCCCCGCGTCGAGCAGCGCCAACTGCGCCGCCGCCACCGCGAGTTCGGTGTCCCGCGCCATCACCTTCGTCGCTTTTCGGTACGCCTTCGGGACATAGTCGCGGGCGCTCAGCCCATCGACCTCCCCCGCGAGGCGACAGGGAAGGCCCGACGCGTCGAACGACCGGATCGGCCCCAGAACGCACTCCGCACGCTCGAGCGCATCCCAAGCCCGGTCGGCCCCCGCGCCCGACGCGGCGACCACCCCGGCCCCGGTGATGACGACCCCGCGATGCATCGTCGCCCAGTGTAGAGGGCGGCCCGTCGCCGCGTCGGGGGGCGTCCGCCCATGCCCCGCGGGGCCTCCGCTGCAGCCCGCCGACCCGCCGCGCCGATGCAATGGGGACGATGCCCCCGCGCCGACGCCAAGCCGAGCGACCGCGCCCCCCGATCGACGCGGGCTGGCTCTTCCTCCTCGCCGGCCTGCTCCTCATGGCCGCCGGCGTGCTGATCCCCGCGCAGCAGGACCTCGAGCGGGCCCTCTGGCGACGCGACCGCGTCCTGCACGCGGAGATGCACCGCCTCCACCGCCTCACCCGTTACGAGACCTACCTCGACGCCCTCCAGCGGGGCGACGAGGCCGTCGTGCACCACCTCGCCCTGACCCAGCTCGGGCTGACCCCCGCCGACACCGCCGTCGTGCTGCTGACCGGCGAGGGCGACGCCCAGGACGCGTCCGTCTTCGCCGCCCTCGAGCCCCCCCCGCTGGTGCTGCCGGAAGCCCGGACCCTCAACTCCCGCCTCGCCCGGCTCGCGACAGGCGAACGCTCCCGCCTCTGGCTGCTCGCGGGGGCGTCCCTATTGGTCCTCATCGGGCTGCTGCCCCCGGGGAACGAGCCTGCCGACTCACCCGCCGCCGGGTGAGACCGGGCCGGGCCGCAGCCGCCCCGACCCACCCCGCCGGCGTGCCTTCCCGCACTCCGGGCAGGTGGCGAGATCGCCAAGCGGGTACGCACACCGCACGCACTCCCCACGCCGGGCCCGCTCGCGCTTCTTGGCGCCGGTCAACAACCGCCACACCGCGCGTACTACCGACCACACCGCGAAAAAGAGCAGCCCGAAGAACCCGGTATTCCCCGCCGTACCCACAAGCAGCGGTCGGAGCGGGAGGATCGGGTCGTCGAAGACCGGGATCGCCGTCCCGTCGTAGTTTGTCCCCAGGCGCGGGATGCGGACGGCCCACTCATTCCGCGGAGCCTCCCACGGGAACCCGTGCGCGGGATCCGCAACCTCGCCGAGGCGATAGCGAACGCGACCGTACATCGATGGAAGCGGCCACCCCGTGACCTGCTCAGCAACCCGGATATACCGAGTCCGTGCCATCTCCTCCGGCGACGCTTCCGCCGACATGACGCTCCAACCGGGCGGCCGAAGAAGCCCGATGGACAGGGAACTCGGCGCCGCGCTCGGTCCGAGGAACGAGATGTCCCATCGCTGGCCGAGCGGGATCCCGCTCAACCCCGCCGTATCAGGAGGAAAGGCGAGATCGAACGGGAAAATGACTTGAAACTGCGGGTACCACTCGAGCACGCCGAGCGTAATCGAGGAATGCACCATCCACGCCTGTCTGCTTCTCGTCGGCGACACCAATGGGGCGCTGACGGAAGTCGAGTAGCCCGCCCCGGCGACGAAGGGCGAAACGCCCACCGCGATCCCTGCCTGGACCGCAAACGCGACGACGACGCAAACCACGACTTGAACGAGCCAGCGATGGCGCGTGCTATCCGGATTTCGCCTTCGCCCCGATCTCATGGGCATGCGGGGGTCCAAGAGTTGCATAAAGTCACCAGCCCCGGACCGCACGAAGTTGTCGGTGTACATGGCTGACTGCACGGGCCGATGCACCCCGCCGGCGTGCCTTCCCGCACTCCGGGCAGGTGGCGAGATCGCCAAGCGGGTACGCACACCGCACGCACTCCCCACGCCGGGCCCGCTCGCGCTTCTTGGCGCCGGTCAACAACCGCCAGAGCGCACGAGAAACCGACCACACCGCGACGAAGAGCAGCGCGAAGAACCCCGTGTTCCCCGCCGTCCCCAGCAGCAGCGGTCGGAGCGGGAGGATCGGGTCGTCATGCAGGGGAATCCTGAGACCATCAGGCAGCGTGGCCAATCGGTGAATCCTCAGCCCCAATGCGTAACGCGCGGGCTCCCACTCGAACCGTCCCGCCGGTTCGGCGGTCGCTTTCCGGGCGTACCAGCACCGACCCAGCATCGAAGGCAACGGAAAACCAACTGCCTGCTCTGCGACTCGAAACTCCTGTGTTCGCTTAACATCCTCATCGTCCATCGGCCAACTGAGCACGCTCCATGCTGGAGCATCGACCGCCAACAGCCCGCCGCCGGCTCCGCCTTCCGGCAGCCGGCCCCCATAGAGAAGCTCATTCCGCTCGCCCAGCTTGATCCACCCGAGTTGCGCAAGATCGGGGGGGATCCCGCAGATCTGCTGCGTCGGTGTCCACGGGAGAAACACCAACTCGCATCGAAGGGTCACATGCCAGGTCCCCCCCGTGTCCGGGTTCCACACATCGACCGGCCGATCTGAAATGAGCGCCCGACCGTTTCCGACAAAGGGTGAGAGCGCGAGTGCGAGCACCGCCTGAAAAGCCATCGCCCCAAGAAGCACGACCAAGGCACGACGCGCTCGAACTCGACGCCACATGGGCCTCGGGTCGCGCTTCACCACTGACACTCCGGGAACCATGGAGTACACGCCTGCCCGCCGAGTGAAGTATTGGTGGGCGCACAACTTACCCCGGATTGCGGAGGGCATGAGACCCCAACACATGTTCCGCCCGGCGGCATTGTTGGGTATGCCTGCGCGACGCATGTGTCCCACTGATATGCGGAACAGGACCTCGTCTGGGTGCACACAGCCACGGAACAGTTCAGGTAGCGGTGCCGGAGCGTCCGGGATTGGCTGCGTGTTGCGATCCGAAAGTAGTCGAAGACGCACTGACCAAGGTGGTTTGGGGTCGGCGTCGAATCGAGGCTCCACGCGCCGCACACCCAAGGCGAACTTGATTGTGCCGAGACCCAGGTCCGCGGCCAGCAACATTGCTGCGCCGCGTCCCACAGGTCGTCGAACACGCCGAACCCGGTCTCCGGCACCGCGATCTCCGCCTCGAACGACTCGGCGAGCATGTCAAACCACGCCCCCGCGCTCAATTGAATGCAGTCGTCCGGGTGCGGGCTCGGGTCGATCGGTGTGCTCCCCCCCACCGGCGGGGTGCCCGCGCCGATCTTCGCGACCGCCGGGTAGCCCAGGAACTCAAGCACCTCCAGCAACGCCAACGGATCCCCCGCCCCCTCCACCGCGGGCTCGAGCGGGTCGCCGCTCACTAGGCCGCTACCGAACGGCTCCGGCGCCACCCCCACCACCGCCGGGTCCTCCAGCAGCACCCAGTCGAGCGGCAGGTCGGCGAGCCCGTCCACAACTTCATCCGGCGATTGCCCCGTCTGGCCCGCGAGATACAGCACGATCTCCTCGTACGACGCCGTCGTCCACGCCCCGATCGACCACGACCCGTCAACCTGCCTGTCGGCGAGCAACCCGATGACCCCCGCGGGGAGTTGATCCGGGTTCCGCAGCATCAGCAGCCGCCTCACCACCCCGGCGTCATGGAGCGGCGTCGAGGTCCACCCTTCCATGTCGAGCGAAGTGGGCGCGACCTCATCCGCCAACGCGACGGACACACTCATCAGACAGGCAGACAGGCAGACAGGCAGACAGGCAGACAGGCGCATTATGAGGTCTCCTTTCAATCCAGAGAACCTCAGCTCAGGATACCGGACCTGCGCAGCCGAACAAGCCTTATCGCCAGATTCTTACGAGCACGCGGGGGCCAGCGCCGGGAATCACGCCCAAACGCAGGTCCGACATTGCTTTGAACCCAGCCCGCCCGATCAGGCCGGGCGATGCCCCATCCGCCCCGCCGGTTCCATGAAGTGCAGTTCGAGGTAGCGCGCGACATAGTCAATGATCGACGACGCCTCGGGGATCTCCGGGTTGCTCGTCGCGCCGTACGGCTCGAAACGCATCCCCTTGAACCGCACCACCGCGTCACGCACCGTCAGCCCGTGCTGGAGCGCGATGCTGAACGCGCGGCAAAAAGCCTGACAAAATCCAGAAATGGCCGAGCCCTCTTTGCTGATCTTGATGAAGACCTCGCCGGGGGACCCGTCCTCGTACAGACCGATCGTCAGGTAGCCCTCGATATTGGCGACCATGAACTTGTGGGTGATCGACTGACGGGTCGAGGGCAGGGCGTGGCGTGAGACGATCATGGGTTCACGACTCCCGGAACAGGGCCCGGATTCGGGCCCAGGAAAAGACCCGGAACAGGGGTCGCCGTCGCCCCCAAATGCACTCTCCGATGCGCTCCGCTCCGTCATGCCCGGAGCGTAGCCCCGATCACTCTCGCCGGGGCCCCCGAGTTATCGGGTGACCCCGCGCCACGCGTCCACAATCCCCACGACCACGCCCCGGCGGGGGTGGATCGGTTGCTTGGCGCCGATTCCGGGCCGATACTTGTTCGTCATGGCCGCCGGTGGGGCGACATCACGAGACCCCGGGCAACGGGCCGCCGTCAGCGCGTCCGTCTCGATGCTCATCGTGATGCTGCTCTCGCTCCCGGTCGCGGCCGGGATGCGGGCTGTCGCCGATCCTGCCTCGGGCGCGCGCACGGGCCTCGCCCTCCACCCCGGCCTGCCGGCGGTCTTCGCCGGGACGCTGCGGAACGGCATCCGGTTCGAGGGCGACGCCGCCGGGCCGCGCGCGACAATTGCCGCCGAGCCGGCGCGGTTCTCCCTTCCCGGCGCGGTGCGCATCGAGCCGCTGCTGCGCGACGCGCTGCTCGATCTGCCCCCGCCCCAGGCGACGGCCTGATTCGCGTTCCTCCGTCCCCCTTCCCGCATCCATCAGAACCAGGTCCGCATGCCGCCCGTTCCCGGGCCGGCGTTTGCACGATTCCCACCCCGAGCCCCCTCCGCATCCGGTCGGGGCCGGTGAAAGGCACCCATGGCCAGCCAGGACATCCCCGTTGTCGGCCCGCTGCTCAACAAGATCTTCGGGACCCGCAACGACCGCTTCGTGAAGCGCTACACCCAGCGCGTCGAGCAGATCTCCGCCCTCGAACCCGAGATGCGGGCGAAGACCGACCAGGAACTCCGCGATCTTGTGCACGAGCTCCGCGACCGGCACGACAAGGGGGCCAAGACCGAGGACCTGCTCGTCCCCGCGTTCGCCCTCGCCCGGGAGGCGATGGACCGGCATGTCGGCATTCGCAAGGTCTTCAGCCCCGAGCACCACTTCGATCCGGGCCGCCTGCCCCCGTCGGTCCGCCCCGTCTACGACCGCCTGCGGGCGGAGATGGACGCGGCCGAGCCCCGCCCCCCGGAGGGCGACCTCTTGGGGTGCGCCGAGCCAGTGCCCGCCTGGGTCTGGATGGACATCCCGACCGAGATCTACGAGGCCGTGCGGGAGATCTACCCCGAGTCCAAGCCCCCGTTCCGGGCCCGCCCGTTCGATGTGCAGCTCATCGGCGGCATGGTGCTCAGCCAGGGCAAGATCGCCGAGATGCGCACGGGCGAGGGCAAGACGATCGTCGCCCCGCTCGCGGCGGCCCTGGCGGTGATCGAGCGGCGTCATGTCCATGTCGTGACGGTCAACGACTACCTGGTCCAGCGTGACCGCGACTGGGTCTTCCCCTTCTTCCGGGGCCTGGGCATGACGGTGGGCGCGATCCATCCCCAGCACCAGCAGCCCGAGGAGATCAAGCGGGTCATGTACCGCTGCGACGCGGTCTACGGCACGACCGCCGAGTTCGGGTTCGACTACCTCCGCGACAACATGAAGCGGTCGGTCGAGCAGCAGGTGCAGCGCAAGCGGCAGTTCGCGATCGTCGACGAGGTCGACAGCGTGCTGATCGACGAGGCGCGCACGCCGCTGATCATCTCGGGCCCCGCCCACGAGGACAACCCCCGGTACGACCTGGCGGACCGGCTGGCCCGCCACCTCGTCGAGAAGCAGAAGCCCTGGCAGGAGCTCGAGGACCAGGTCACGGCCTGCAAGGAGCGGATCAAGGGGTACGAGGGCGACATCCGCCAGGCCCGCGACCGGGCCCGCGTCCCCGAGATCCAGCAGAAGCTCGAGTCGGAGAAGAAGCGGCTCCCCGAGCTCGAGCGCGAGCGGGACGCGCACACGCAGTACTACGAGGTCAAGATGGAGCGCAAGACCGCCCACCTGACCCACGAGGGCATCGCCGAAGCCCAGCGCGTCGCGGGCGTGGGCTCGTTCTATGTCGATGAGAACCAGGACATCCCCCACCTCCTCGAGCAGTCCGTCCGGGCCCACGCGGTCTACGAGCGCGACCGCGACTACATCGTGATGGATGTCCCCGACCGGATGACCGGGCGGACCGAGCCCGGCGTCGTGATCGTCGACACCAACACGGGCCGCCCCATGATCGGGCGTCAGTGGTCCGACGGGCTGCACCAGTCGGTCGAGGCGAAGGAGGGCGTCCCGATCAAGCAGGAGACGCAGACCGTCGCGACGGTGACGATCCAGAACTTCTTCAAGATGTACAAGCGGCTGGCGGGCATGACCGGCACCGCGGACACCGAGGCCCAGGAGTTCCACGACATCTACCACCTCGATGTGGTCTCGATCCCGACCAACAAGCCGATGATCCGCGTCGACCACGACGACCTGATGTACCTCCGCGCCAAGGACAAGTGGGAGGCGATCGTCGACGAGATCAAGCACTTCAACGATCTGGGCCGCCCCGTGCTCGTGGGCACCACCAGCGTCGAGAAGAGCGAGATGCTCAGCAAGATGCTCGCCAAGAAGCACCAGGTCAAGCACGAGGTGCTCAACGCCAAGCAGCACGAACGCGAGGCGCACATCGTCGAGGACGCCGGCGTGCTGGGCGCGGTGATGATCGCGACCAACATGGCGGGCCGGGGCACGGACATCAAGCTGGGCTCGCTCACCCGCGAGGCGCTGCTCGACCACTGGCTCCGCCGGGGCGTCTGCTCCCGCAAGATCTCGGTCACCTCGACCGACGACGAGGTCCGCGAGGATGTCTTCCGCAAGATCGCGCCGACCGAGCTCAAGGACGCGGGCCTGAAGAAGCGCGACCTCGAGGAGATGCCCTTCGACCAGCTCGAACTCATGCTCCTTCGCCACTGGGCCGGGCTCTACACATGGATCGCGCCCAAGCAGATCGAGACGATGAACGCCCCGGCGCTGATGGAGGCCCTCGACGCGACCGGGCGGCTCCGGCTGCACCGGGTCGGGTGGTTCGACGACATCGAGACCATGGGCGGGCTGCATGTCATCGGCACCGAGCGGCACGAGAGCCGACGCATCGACAACCAGCTCCGCGGCCGCTCGGGCCGGCAGGGAGACAAGGGGTCGAGCCGGTTCTATGTCTCCCTCGAAGACGACCTGATGAAGATGTTCGCGGGCGAGACGACGCAGAAACTCCTGGCCCGGATGGGCATGAAGGAGGGCGACGCGATCGAGCACCCGTGGCTGTCGAAGAATGTCGAGCGGGCCCAGCGCAAGGTCGAGGAGCGGAACTTCCAGATCCGCAAGAACATCCTCGAGTACGACGAGGTCATGGAGCACCAGCGACAGTTCTTCTACGGGCTGCGCCAGCGCGTGCTCGAGGGCCGCGATGTCAAGGGCCTGATCTTCGAGTACATCGAGGAGGCGATCGACGACGCCATCGCGGAGATGCTCGACCCCGAGTACCCCGCCCTGTGCG
Source organism: Phycisphaerales bacterium (assembly GCA_036732005.1). Taxonomy (GTDB): domain Bacteria; phylum Planctomycetota; class Phycisphaerae; order Phycisphaerales; family UBA1924; genus UBA1926. Next base: position 64,317 of record DAINDF010000005.1, on the reverse strand, counting down.
CCGCCGAGTTCACGCAGGCGAGGCTCGAGGTCTCGATCCCCGCCGAACGCCTGCGCGGCAAGGACCGCAACGAGATGGAGGCGGCGATCCGAAAGATCGCCAAGGAAGAGGCGACGCACATGATCGACATCACCATCGGCGAGTACATGCCGATGGAGGGCTCGGAGATCAGCGTCGACTTCGACTCGGCCGGGCTCATCCGCTGGGCCAAGAACCGCTTCGGGGTCGAGATCGACGCGGGCGACCTCCGCGAGGGCGGCGCCCGCGAGCGCCGCGCCGTGCAGAACATGCTCGAGGCCGCGGCCCACGAGCAGATCGCCCGGGCCGACCTCGACGGGCTCGGCGAGTTCATGGACCGCAACTTCGGGGCCCGCCGGCTCTCGGAGTGGGTGAACCGCAAGTTCGGCTTCGAGGTCGACCCGGCTGAGATCATCGCGGCGCGCGACGACGAGGAACGCGACCCGCGCGACCCGATCCTCGAGAAGGCCCGCGAGCTCTACACCAAGCGCGAGGCCGAGTACCCGGTCGAGTTCATCATGGAGATGACCATGACGCTCGCCCGGCAGAACCCGCAGCACGCCTTCGACGAGCTCGGGGCCTGGGCCCGCAACCGCTTCGGGCTCGAGCTGACGCCCGACGAGATCAAACGCACCCCGCCCCAGAAGATCGCCGAGCGCCTCCGCGAACGGCAGAAGTCGTTTGTCGAGGAGAACCGCCTCGCGGCGATCATCGACGAGGCGTGCGCGATCGAGGACGACAACGCCCTCGACGCCTTCCTCAAGGACCGTTGCGGCGCGGGCCTGCCGGAGCGGATGCGCTACCTCGACGACGCCGAGGAACGCCGCGACGCCGTCTCCGCCCGGGTCGAGAACCTCATGCGGGCCGAGTTGCTCTTCTTCGAACGCACGATTCTGCTCGACACGCTCGACTCGGCGTGGAAGGACCATCTCTACGAGATGGACAAGCTCCGCGATGTCATCGGGTTCCGGGCCTTCAGCCAGACAGACCCGAAGATCCAGTACAAGCGCGAGGGCTCCCAGCTCTTCACCCAGATGCTCGAGAATGTCCGCGACAAGGTCACCGACTACATCTTCAAGGCCCGCATCACCCCCGCCGCCGCCCTGCGCGGCATCGGCGCCATGCCGGGCGGCCGGACCACCCCCGCGGTCAGCCCGCCCCGCCCCCCGGCCCCGGCCCGGGCCCCCGCCGCCGCCCCACTCGCCGGCATGATCCCCGGCAGTTCCATCGTCGGCCCGGGGCTCACCTTCGCGGCGCCCCGGCCCGCCCGCGCCACCCCGGGTCAGGGCCCGACCACCCCCAAGCCCGACGAGCAGGCCGCCCCGGGGGTGGACGGCATGGAGACCGGCGAGTCGGCCTGATCGCAACGCTCTTTTCCTGGAGTCGGATCACACCCGCCCCCAAGCCCGTATAGGCTGGTGGCACCGGGGGCCGCGGGTGGAGACTCCGTCCCCGCCCCGGGAGGCGACGCATGACCCCCGCCTGCCAAGGAGACTGCCGATGAGACCCGCAGGCCGACACGCGTTCACGCTGGTTGAACTCCTGGTCGTCATCGTCATCGTCGGCCTGCTGATCGCGCTCGTGCTCGCGGTCGGCTCGGGGGCGCTCTCGGGCGGCCGGGGACGGCAGACCGCCGACACCATCCGGGCCGTGGACCAGGCCATCGCAACCTATGTCGCCGAGGTCGGGCAGGCGCCACCGGCGTTCGTTGTCACCTATGCCCCGGGCCGCCCGCAGACCGGGCAGTTCGTCCGCGAGGACTTCGCGGCCTATCCCCTGCTCGACGGCGTCGATCTCTCGGACGGCGACGCGAACCGGACCGTCATCAACTCGATCGGGCTCTTCCTGCGGGCGTTGGAGGATGTCGGGCTCGAGGACACCCTCGCGACCCTCCCGGCCGAGGTGTTGACCCGGTGGGACGGGGATATCGACATCGTCGAGACCACCGGCGAAGTCACCGACGCCCCGGGCCGGCAGCCCGAGCTGCGGACCATCCTCGACGCATGGGGCCGCCCGATCCGCTTCGTTCACCCCGCCTGGGACGGCATCGTGACCGAACAGGACAACCGGGGCATCGAACGGACCCTCGGCCGGTTCGGGGACGGCGTCCTCGCGATCTCGTCCAATCCGCCCGGGAGCGAGTTTGATTACTGGCTCCCCGCAAACAGGGCCCCCACCAGCTTTGATCCCAACGAGCCGGCCGATTTCCCGATCAGCCGTGTCCGCCGCGACCGACTGACCCAGGCCGACCGGAACGGCTGGCTGGAAAACGGCTTGCAGCCGATCGGCGACGGCGACGGTGGCTATGTGATCGGCGGCGTGCCCTACGCCTATTCGGCGGGCGAGGACGGGGACCCGTCCACCACCGACAACAATGTCTACACGACCGTTCCCCGGTTCGCAGCGGAGTAGATCCACCGGAACAGGTGGATTAGCCCGGAATCCGAGAGAACATTCTGAGACAACATGTTGAGAAATTTTCTCAACATGTTGAATCGCTACCCAAACACGCATTGAATCTTCCCGGGAGGCCCATGCCGGGCCGGGGCAAGCCATGTCAATCGATGGGACCGTGCCGGATCAGGCCGCGTGCGAGCGGCCCGGCGGGTGTGAGCGATACGAATCGCCGGTCATCCGCAAGGTGTTCCAGTTGCACCACATGATGATGCGGGTGGGCGACCGGATGGCCTCGCCGCACGGGCTGACGAGTTCGCGATGGATGCTGCTGTGCGCCCTGGGCCGGTCGGACCAGCCGCGCACGATCGCGGAGATCAGCGAGGAGGCGTTGCTGAGCCCGCAGAACATCAGCCGGATGGCGGCCGCGATGGAGGGCGACGGGCTGGTCAGCCGGTTTTCCGTGCCGGGCTCGGGGCGGTCGACCTTTGTCGGCCTGACGGAGGCAGGGTGGCAGGCGTACGGGCTCACGCGGGAACTCGCGGGGCGGATCCTCGGGCCCCTGCTCACCGGTTTCGACGAGACCGCGATCGATCGGCTGGACAAGGACCTGGAGAAGTTGATCGAGAACACCCGGCTGCTCGAGCAGTCGCTGATCTCGCAGTCGCCCGGTCAGGCCGGGCAGACGGAGGACGAATGAACCGGCTGATGTTGGTTGTGTCGCTGGCGGCCTCGGTGTTCGCGGGGCTGAACCCCGCGTTCGGACAGGGGCCTCCGCCGGCGACGGTTCGGGTCGACGCGGCGCGTGAGGAGCGCCTGATGGCGCCCCGGGCCGTGACGGGCGAGGTCGTCACGCTCAGGCGTTCGCTCATCGCGGCCCAGGTGGAGGGGCTCGTGATCGAACTGGCGCTCAACCCGGGAGACGCGGTCGAGAAGGGCGCGGTGATCGCCCGCCTCGACGACGGGCTCGCGCGGCTCTCGGTCGCCCAGGCGGAGGCGGACCTGGAATCGGCGCTCGGGCTGATCGCGCAGCGGGAGGCCGAGTTGTTCCGCGCCGAGCGCGACCTCGAACGCGTGCGGACGCTGTCGGAGCGTGGATCGGCCACCGCGAGTGAGTTGGACGCGGCGGAAGCGAACATGCTGACGGGCCGGGCCCTGCTGGCGCAGGCCCGCGCCGAGGCGCAGGCGGAGGAGGCGGCCTTGGGGCTGGCCCGGCGCGAACTGGCGGACAAGACGATCATCGCCCCGTTCGCGGGGCGGGTGGTGCAGAAGCAGGCCGAGATCGGGGAATGGGTCACGCCGGGCGACACGATCGTCGAGCTGGTGTGCATGGACGAGCTCGAGGCGCGGATCGATGTCCCCGAGCACCTGATCGGGTATCTCTCGGAGGAGTTGGGGACGATCCCGCTGCGGATCCCGGCGCTCGGCGCCGAGCCCGACGCCGAGGCGGCCGTGATCAGCGTGATCCCGCAGGCGGACACGCTGAGCCGGATGTTCCGCGTGCGGCTGTCGGTGGCGAACCACGCGGGGCTGCTCAAGCCCGGGATGAGCCTGACCGCGTTCGTGCCGACAGGGTCGTTCGAGCCGGTGCTCACGGTGCACAAGGACGCGCTGCTGCGGGACGACGCGGGCGAGTTCGTCTACATGGCCGTCCCGTTCCGCAGCGAGGGCAACCCTGCGATCACGGGCCAGGCGGTGCCAGCACGGGTCGATCGGCTCTTCGCCGCGGGCGACCGCGTGGCGATCCGCCCCGGGCAGGTGCGTGCGGGGTCCATGCTGCTGGTCGAGGGCAACGAGCGTGTCTTCCCGACGCAGCCGCTCGTGATCCAGGATGCGCCGGAGGGGTCGCCGTTCGCGGCGGGGGCGGCGGAAGGCGGGCCGAACTGATGGACATCGTGCGTCTGGCGATCAGCAAGCCCGTCGGGGTGACGGTGGGCGTGATCCTGCTGGTGATGTTCGGGCTGATCGGGCTGACGGCGATCCCGATTCAGCTGACGCCCACGGTGGACCGCCCGATCATCACGGTGACGACGGTCTGGCCCGGGCGCAGCCCGGAGGAGATCGTCGACGAGATCGTCAAGAAGCAGGAGGAGGAGCTCAAGAATGTCGCGAACCTGAAGCGGATGAGCTCGCTCTCGACGCAGGGACAGGCGACGATCGAGCTCGAGTTCTACATCGGCGCGAGCATCGACCGCGCGCAGCAGGAGGTCTCCGACTCGCTGCGCCAGGTCCCCGATTACCCGGAGGAGGTCGAGGAACCCCGGATCACCGTGGCCGACGGCGCGAGCGAGAACGCGATCGCGTGGATCATCGTGGACATCGACCCCGCGGTGGTGAACGACTTCCCGGGCTTCGACATCACGCACCTCTTCGACGCCCTGGACAAAGAGGTCAAGCCCGAACTCGAACGCATCGAGGGCGTTGCGGAGGTGAACATCTACGGCGGAAGGGAACGCGAGGCCCGCGTCTACGCGGACTCGTTCGCGCTGGCGCAGCGGGGACTGAACCACCTGGACCTGGTCAACGCCCTCCGGCAGGAGAACCGGAATGTCTCGGCAGGCACGATCGCCGAGTCGAAGCGCGACTACCGCGTCCGCCTGACCGGGCAGTACGAGACGACCGAGCAGATCCTCGAAACAATCGTCGCCTACCGCGACGGATCCCCGGTGTTCGTCAAGGATGTCGCGACGGTCGAGCTCGGGCACGAGAAGCAGGTCGGGTTCGTGCGCTCCTTCGGCCACCCCTCGATCGCGATGAATGTCATCCGGCAGAGCGGGGCGAATGTCGTCGACATCATGAAGGAACTCCGCACCCGCCTCGACACCGTGCGGAGTGAGATCCTGCCCAACCTCGCGCCGGACGGCTACGAGGCCGCGGGCCCCCACCTCCGCATGCGCCAGGTGTACGACGAGACCACCTACATCGACTCGGCGATCGGGCTGGTGGTGCAGAACCTGTGGATCGGCGGGACGATCGCGGGCGTGGTGCTCATGGTGTTCCTCCGGTCGATCGTCTCGACGACGATCGTGGCGATCGCGATCCCGGTCTCGGTCATCGGCACCTTCCTGGTGATGCTGGGCCTGGGAAGGACGCTCAATGTGATCTCGCTCGCGGGTCTGGCGTTCGCCGTGGGCATGGTCGTCGACAACGCGATCGTCGTGCTCGAGAACATCTACCGCCGGATCCAGGCGGGCGACCCGCCCATGAAGGCCGCCTACAGGGGGGGCAAAGAGGTCTGGGGCGCGATCCTCGCGTCGACCCTCACGACCGCCGCGGTGTTCATCCCCGTGCTCACGATCCAGGAAGAGGCCGGGCAGCTGTTCCGCGACATCTCGCTCGCGATCGTCGCCTCGGTGATGCTCTCGCTGGTGGTCTCGGTGACGGTGATCCCCGCGGCGGCGGCGCGGTGGATCCGGCCCAGGACCAGGTTCGCGACCAAGGTCGGGAAGTGGTGGCACGGGCTCTTCGGGCTCGATCGCGTGTTCGGCTCATTGGTGACATGGACGGCCGACTCGCTGCACTGGTCGATGACCGGGTGGCGCGGGTGGACCCTCCGCCCGCTGGTCGTGCTGGTGATGACCGCGGTGAGCATCGGGGGCGCGGTCCTGCTGGCCCCGCCGCTGGACTATTTGCCCGCGGGCAACCGCAACCTGGTGTTCGGCGGGCTGCTGATCCCGCCCGGGCTCTCGGTCGACTACAAGGCCCAGCTCGCCGAGCGGATCGAATCGGTCGTGAAGCCCTACCTCGACGCATCGGTGAACGACCCCGCGTCGGTCGCGGCGCTGCCCCCGATCGATCGGCCCTCGTACGGCGGGCCTCCGAACCCGCCGTTCGACGCCGTGCCGCTCGAGAACTTCTTCATCGGCGCGTTCGGCTCGAGCATGTTCGTCGGGGGCACAAGCGAGCTGCCCGAGGTCGTCATCCCGGTCGGGACGCTGCTGACCAACGCGATCCGGCCCCTGCCCGACACCTACGGCGGGGCGCGGCAGTCCTCGATCTTCGGGCGCGGGCCGGGCGGGGGCTCGGGCAACAGCGTCGATGTCGAGATCGCCGGGCCCGATCTGGACCGGGTCATCGCCGCCGCGGACATGATCTACGGCATCGGCGGGGCGAGATACGGGTTCACCGAGGTCAGCCCCGACCCCGGCAACTTCAACCTGCGTCAGCAGGAGTTCCGCGTGAGACTCAACGACCGGGCCCGTGAACTCGGCGTGCGCAACGCCGAGGTCGGCACGGTCATCCGGGCGCTCTTCGACGGGGCGTTCGCGGGCGAGTTCAAGCTCGCCGACCGGAACATCGACATCAACCTCGTGCCGCAGGGGGGACGCCTCCGGTACAAGGAGCAGTTGGCGGAGATCCCCGTCGCCACCCCCGCCGGGCCGGTCGTCCCGCTCGACTCGATCGTCGAGATCGTGCCCGCGCTCGCGCCGCAGGACATCCGGCGTATCGAGGAACTCCCGGCGGTGACCGTGCGCTTCACCCCCCCGCAGGGCATGCCCGTCGAGCAGATGCAGGCCGAACTCGAACGCGAGGTCATCGCCCCGACGCGCGCCGCGGGGCTGATCGACCGGACCATGCGGATCAACATGGAGGGCACCGCCGCGCAGCTCCGCGAGGTGCAGACCGCCCTCTTCGGCGGCGGCGAGGGCGGCGAGAAGCTCCGCGTCGCCTCCGGCGCGCTCTATGCACTCTCCGCGATCGTCGGCGCGGGCGGGCTCGCCGTCGCGGCGTTCGCGGCGTGGCGGGCCGTTCGCCGGCGCAGCGGGCTCGTGGCCTGGGGCGTGATCGGCGCCCTGGGGATCGCCCTCGCGGCGGGCGTGCCGCTGCTCGCCTTCGCCTATGAGCCGGGGCTCATCCTCGCGCGGATGGTCTGGGCCCTGATCGTGACCTACCTGCTGATGGCGGCGCTCTTCGAGAGCTTCGTCTACCCCTTCGTCATCATGTTCAGCGTGCCGCTCGCCGTCGTCGGCGGCTTCGCCGGGCTGGCGATCGTGCACGCATGGTCCCTCGCCGACCCGACCAAGGCCCCGCAGCAGCTCGATGTGCTGACCATGCTCGGGTTCGTCATCCTCATCGGCGTGGTGGTCAACAACGCGATCCTCATCGTGCACCAGGCGCTCAATTTCATGCGCGGCGTGGGCGAAGGCGCGGACGACTCCGTCGACCCGCTCGCCCCGCTCGAGGCGATCCGCGAATCGGTCAAGACCCGGATCCGCCCCATCTTCATGAGCGTGCTCACCAGCGTGGGCGGCATGCTCCCGCTGGTGCTCTTTCCCGGCGCCGGCTCGGAGATGTACCGGGGGCTGGGGAGCGTCGTCGTCGGCGGGCTGCTCGTCTCCACCGTCTTCACGCTCGTGCTCGTCCCCCTCATGCTCAGCATGACCATCCAGGCGATGGAGGGCCTGCGGGCCGCCTTCAACGCGGACCGGACCGCAACCCCGCCGGCCCAGAACCCGGGCCCGGCACGCGGCACGGCCGAGCCCGCCGAGTCCCTCCAGCCCGCGTGAACCGTCCCGACCGCGGGGCCCCTGATACAGATTCCCTGCCGTCCTCGGGCGTCGGTGCCGTGGTTCATCTCGAAGAGTGAACCATGGTCGGTGCCGTGGCTCATCTCGAAGAGTGAACCATGGTCGGTGCCGTGGTTCATCTCGAAGAGTGAACCACGAGAGGACGGCGTAGGCCGCGCGACGCGCACGGATCAAACAGGACTGGTTTGACTCCCCGCCTCGCAGACCGCGGATCCCCGCTCCACGCCGCCGCACACGCTGCCCCGCATCGCGGGCCCTCCGTGCCCGGAAACCCCACAACGCCGGTCCCGGCCGCCGGCGAAGCACGTCGCCGCGGTCGGGCGCCCCATCCGCATGAGCAGGCCCCGCCCGCTTGGGGCGACCGCCGCAGGACCGGCCCACGCCCTTCGTCCTCCCGCCCCAGGGCCGCGCGAAGAGGCCGAGCACCGACTCGGCCCAAAAGCAGAACGGCCGGCCTCGCAAGAGGCCGGCCGTCGGGTTGCTTCAGATCAGCCGAATCTCGGGATCAGAAGAGGACGGAGAGCTGGCCGCGGAGGGCGATCTCGCCATCCTCGGTCGAGCCGAGGTAGCTGGTCGGGCTGTGGGCGCCCGGGGTGCCGGTGAAGCCGGCGAGGCCGCTGACCGCGCTGGGGTCGTTGATCGACCAGTTCAGGTCGACCGTGGCCTTGACCGCGTGGCTCTCGGGGAACATGTAGTAGTTCACGCCGAAGGTGAGGAAGTGGACATCGTCGTCGTCGAAGGAGCCGCGGTCCTCGTCGATGAACACGGCGTCCCAGCGGCCGAAGAGCTCGACCTGCTCGGTCACGAAGACGCCAGCCTGGACCACCAGGCCGAAATCGTCGAACTCATCGAAGGTGTCGTCGTCGACATGGCTGCCGATGAAGGCGGCGGCGGCGTTCCAGCCGTTGCCCTCAACAGTGGCGTCGACGGTGTAGATGATGAAGTCGCCCTCGGTGCCCGGGGAGAGCAGGTGGGGGCTGCCCGCGGTGGTCGGGGCGGTCTCGCCGTAGGTCTCCCAGTGGATGGCGGCGCCGATCTTGCCGGCGTAGTCGCTGTTGCGCCAGGAGGTGAAGTCGGTGAAGCGGGCCCAGTCGCCGGCGAACTTGAACTCGGCGCGGGCGGTCAGGGCGATGTCGGACTCGCCGGAGCCGTTGTACTCGCTGCCGATGGTGCGGAGACCGTCGGTCAGCGCACCGTACAGACGGAAGGCCTCGGCCTCGTAGCCGAACATCAGGCCCTGGCTGTAGCCCTGGTTGAAGACCTCGTTGGTCACGCTGCGGTCAGCGGCGAGCTGGAACTCGGGGTCGACGAGCTCTTCCCAGAGCAGCGGGGCCTTGAACTGACCCCAGCGGAGGAAGGCGCCGTCCATGCCCTCGAACGCGTACTGGCCGTAGGCCCAGGTCACGCCGAAGGTGTTCTCGTCGCTGCCCTCGCGGTTGTCACCGAAATCGCCGCTGATGCGGTAGGTGATGTTGTCGTTGATCAGGTTGCCCGACCAGTCGATACGGGCGCGGGGGATCTCGAACCCGTGGGTGAAATCGTCGTCGCCCACGCCGCCGTCCTCGTCGCGCCAGTTGGCGACATAGCGGAACTGGAACAGCGCGTTGGTGGTCAGCGTGCTCGAGCCATCACCGCTGGTGATGGTGAAACCGCTGCCCTCGCCCGCGCCCTGCAGCAGGCTCGAGCGGTTGGCGGCATCGGCGGCGAGCTCGGCGGCGTACGCGCGCTCGATGTCCAGGTCAGTCTGGGCGCCCGCGATGCTGCAAGCGGTGCCCGCGATCACGAAAGTCACGATCTTCCTCATGGCTGAGACTCCTTGGGCTTTACCCGGGACTACTCGACTGTCCCGCTCTTTGCCGGTCCTCTCGTCGGGCGAACCGTCACGCGACGGACGCTCGGCCTCGTCCCACACACCTCGGGACGCGATCGTCGATTCCCCGACGACCGAGAAGTCTATACCCGCTCGGCTAGCGAGTACAAACTCTGTTGACAAGGATTCGGCTAATACTCACTAGCATTTGCACTTTTCGGGTCATTTTCTCGCCCGAATATCCAATCAAAATACAAACAAAGAGTCCTCCCCGCTCCAGATCCACTCTTCACGGAATCCTGACGATCCGCCGGCACCCCTCCGCACCACCCCGAGGTACCCTTCGCCCGACAGGATCCGAGACCAGACCCGGACCGTTCAGGAGCCCGAGAAATGCCCCGGCGCGTGCTTGTGGTCGACGACGAGGCGGATCTCGCCGAACTCGTCGCGTACAACCTCTGGAAGGCCGGTTTCGAGACCCGCGTCGCCCACAACGGGGACGCCGGGCTTCGCGCCCTCGGCGAGTTCAACCCCGACCTGGTCATCCTCGATGTCATGATGCCCGAGCTGTCGGGCTACGAGGTTCTCGCCCGCATCCGCCGCAGCACTGACACCGCCAGCCTGCCCGTCATCCTCCTCACCGCACGCAGCGAGGAGAACGACGAGCTCCAGGGCCTCGCCGCGGGGGCGGACGACTACATCACCAAGCCATTCTCCATGAAGGTGCTTGAGGCGAGGATCGACGCGCTCCTCAGGCGGTCGTTCGAGAGCCGCGACGAGCAGGGCCTGCTCACCGTCGGCCCGGTCTCGCTCAACAAGCAGACCCACGAGGCGAGCCTGGCGGGGCAACTGCTCTCGCTCACCGTCACCGAGTTCCGCCTGCTCTCGGCCCTCATCGAGGCCCAGGGCAAGGTACTCTCCCGGCACGCGCTTATTCAGAAGGCGATGGGGTCGGGCGTCACGATCACCGAGCGCACCATCGATGTCCATGTCACCGCCATCCGCAAGAAGTTCGGAGAGGCCTCCGGCCTCATCAAGACCGTCCGCGGCGTGGGCTATCGGATCGACGCCGACACCTCCCCGTCGGCCGACGCCGGGTCGGACGCGCCCTCCTCGGCCGCGGCCCGCTGACCCCGCGGGGACCGCATGACCGGCAGGCCACGCCCCGACGCCGACCCCTCGCTCCTCGCGTGGCTCGCCTTCACCGCCGTCGCGTTCACCCTCGCCCGCTTCGCCCCCGCCTGGACCGCGGCCCTGTGCGTGCCGGCCGCCGGGTTGATCGCCTGGCTGATCGGCGTCCGCCGCTCGGCGGGGCTCGAGCACCGCCTCCGCCGCAGCACCGAAGCCGTGGGCGAACTGGGCACAGTCGCCGCCGCCTCGCTGCCCGCGCCGCCCCCCCGCCCCATCCCGGACGACCTCGTCGCGGCGGACGCGCTCGACCTGGCGATCCGCAACCGGGGCGAGGACCTGGCCGGGATGCATGCACGCCTGCTCGAGTCACGCGCGGTCCTGCGGGGATGCCTCAACGCCGTGGACACCCCGGTGATCTCGACCGACGAAGCGGGGCGGGTCACGCTGATCAACCGGGCCGCCGAGCGGCTCCTGAAACGCACCCCGGGCTCGCTCGTCGGCGTGCCCTTCGAGGAACTGGTCTCGAGCAGCGCCATCCTGGAGCTGCACGCCCGGGCCGAGGGGGGGGAGGCCTGCCGGCGCAGCATCCGCCTCCCCTTCAACGGCGCGCCACGGTTCTACGAGGTCTCGGCCGTCCCGGTCCGCCTCGACATCGCCGATATCCCGCTGCACGGGTCGCAGCGGGCGGGCGTCGTGCTCACGCTCCGCGATGTACACGACCTCGCCCAGACCCTGCAGCTCCGCACCGACTTCGTCGCCAACGCGAGCCACGAGCTGCGCACGCCGATCGCCTCCCTCCGGGCCGCGGTGGAGACCATGCGGGGCGTCGACCAGGCCGACGCGGCGATGCAGGAACGCCTGCTCGGGATGCTCGACGCCAACATCGCCCGGCTCGAGGAGATGATCAGCGACCTGCTCGACCTCACCCGCCTGGAGTCCGACGAGCAGCCCCTGCGCGTCGAGCCTTTCGACGCGGTCGAGATGGGCGAGGCCCTGCGGGCGCTCTTCGAGCCCGTCTGCCGCAAGCGGTCGCTCGAGATCACGCTCGAGATCGATCCCGCGCTCCGCCGCATGCGCACGGACCGCAAACTCGTCCTGCTGATCCTGCGCAACCTCGTGGACAACGCCACGAAGTTCGCCTTCGAGGGGACCACGGTGCGCGTGACGGGCTCGCCCCTCCCGGCCGCCGCGGGGCCGCTCGGGGCCCGGTTCGAGGTCGCGGACCGGGGCGTCGGCATCCCGCTCAAGCACCAGGAACGGATCTTCGAGCGCTTCTACCAAGTCGACGAGTCGCGGGCACGCCTCGGCGCAAGGCGCGGCTCGGGCCTCGGCCTGGCGATCGTCAAGCACGCCCTCCGGCGCCTCGACGGGGAGATCACCGTCGACTCGGTCTGGCAGGAGGGCACCACCATGACGGTCCTGATCCCCCGCTGCGTCGACCCGCCCGGGCCCGGGACGCCCGGGGACCCCGATCAGGGCAGATCCTCGAGCGGCGCGTAATCTCTCCCGTGCAGCCGGGCGAGGCGGGACTCCACCTCGTCCAGGATGCACGCCTCGGCCTCGGCCGACCCGAGGGCCCCCACGCGGCACGAGACCACCAATATCCCCTCGACTGGACCCCGTTTCACCCGGAGCAGCCCCGTATCGCCCCGGACCATGATCAACTTGTACTCGACGATGTCCGGCTCGCTCGTCGGATCTGTCCGGAAGTAGACCCGCCCGTCGTAGACGAACTGGCAACGCCGCATGGCGGTCCGGACCACCGCCTCGACATCGTCCCAGTCGCCGGACACCTCCCGCGTGGAGGGCCCGGGATTGGGGGGCCCCGACGCCACCACCGCCGGCGGGGGCACCCGGCACCCGACCATTGCCAGCAAGGCCAGCGGAACAAGCGTTCTAGAATGACGCCGGATCACCCCGACGCCCGGGAGGCGTCCGACGGAGCCTTGCCTTTTGAACATCACGATCCGAGTCCCTCCGGGTTCTGACCAGACCTCCATCGTCGGCCCCGCCGAGCGTAACCTGAAAATGCTCCGCGAAGCGCTCGGGGTGTCGCTCTCGGCCCGGGACGGGATCATCCGGATCGGAGGCGAGGATCGCCAGGTCGGCGTCGCGCGAGCCGTCCTCGAGCAGCTGATCCGCGAATCCGACCGGCCCCGCCCGAGGGAGGGCGTGCTCGACCTCATCGCCCAGGAGGCGACCCGCGCGGTGCACGGCAACGGGGCCACCTCCGCCACCGGTGACCGGTTCGGGGCACCGGACGCGGACACCCGCCCCCGGGTGACCTGGGACGGCCGGCTCGATGTCACCTCCGCGGGCCGTCCCGTGCAGCCCAAGACGACCGGGCAGCAGCGCTACCTCGAGACCATCCGGGACCACGATCTGGCGTTCGGCATCGGGCCCGCGGGCACGGGCAAGACCTACCTCGCGGTCGCCGCCGCGGTGCACATGCTCAGAATCGGGGCGGTGCAGCGGGTGGTGCTGGCGCGGCCGGCGGTCGAGGCGGGTGAACGCCTGGGCTTCCTGCCGGGGGATCTTCAGGAGAAGGTCAACCCCTATCTCAGGCCCCTGCTGGACGCGTTGCACGATATGCTCGACTTCGGGACCATCCGGCGGTTCATGGAGAACGATGTCATCGAGATCAGCCCCTTGGGCTTCATGCGGGGGCGGACGCTGAACAACGCCGTGATCCTTCTTGACGAGGCGCAGAACACGACCCGCGGGCAGATGAAGATGTTCCTCACCCGAATGGGGCATGGGAGCCGGATGGTGATCACCGGTGACACGACGCAGATCGACCTGCCCGACCCGGCCGAGAGCGGGCTGATCGACGCGGTCCGTCGCCTGCGCCATGTGCCAGGGGTGGGGTTTGCCCAGTTGACCGGGGGGGATGTGGTGCGTCACCGACTCGTGCAACGGATCGTCGAGGCCTACGGGGACGACGAGCGGTCGGCGCCGCACGCGCAGGCGTTGCGCCGGGCGTTGGAGGATGATGGTTCGGATCCGGATCGCCCCAAGCCGGGCCCCGGTCGAGCCGATCGCTGAGCAGACCGCCGGGAACTTATGGGCTCACTTTCGACTCAATCAGGACGCCTCGGCAAGGGGGGCAAATCCCGCCCGAAGCGGGGGAAGCGCCGGTCCGAACCGCTGGCCAAGCGCCTGGCGCGGCTGGCGGAGCACCCCTCGACGGGGTGGGGCCTGATCACGGGGGTGGTGTTCGCCCTGTTCGTGGGTGTGCTCGTCGCGTGGTCCCGGGAGCAACCCCAGTTGGCGGCCGGGCGGACGGCCCGGGAGACGCGGACCGTCCGGGTCGAGTTCGACGCGCTGAACGCGCAGCAGACGGCCCAACTCCGCGAGAACGCCCGGCAGGCGACGCCGCGGGTCTACCGCGCGATCGATGTCTCGCTGAACACGATCGTGAGCGAGATCGAGCGGCTGCCGACCTCGGCGGCGGTCTCGGCGGAGGGCGCAACCGGGGAGGTCGCGGGTCGATTTGCGGTGCAGAACCTGCCCGCCGAGCAGCAGGCGGCGTTGCGGGCGATCGCGGCGGACGCGGCGTTGCTGACCGGCTGGGCGGAGGCGGCGGAGCGATTCCGGCAGGTGCTGCGCCGCAATCCGCTGCTGGAGCGGGCGGACTGGGAGCGCGCGCGCACGGAGGGTCTGAGCCGGCGGCTGGAGTTGGTCTCGGACGATTGGAGCGAGTTTGTCCAGCGGGACCAGGCGGTCAATCTCGAGGACGCGGCCGGGTTCGGGGACCAGGCGTCGCGGCTGATCCGCAGCGCGGGGTTCGAGCCCCCGCTCTCGGACGCGGTGCTGTCGGTGGTGCGGGCGAGGTCGGCGCCGACCTATGCGTACGACCCGGCGACGACGCAGGAACGGCAGGAGGCGGCGGCGGCGCAGGTGCAGCCGGTGGTGGACAAGCGGGCGGTGGGGCAGACGATCTTCGCGCGGGGCGATGTGATCACGCCGACGCAGTTGCTGCTGTATGAGCAGGAACTCGAGCAGTTCCGGGTGAACGCCTCGGCGTCTCAGCTGTGGGGGCGTCGGGTCGGCATCGGGCTGCTGGTGGGCGTGTGCACGGTGGCGCTGGGGATCGGGATGGTGACGCTCGCGCCGCGTTCGGTGGCGTCGCCCGCGCGGATCGCGTGGATCGCCGGACTGGTGGCGGGCGCGGTGGCGGTCTCGTCGGTGGCGACGATCGTGGACCCGTCGTTCATCGCGCTGGCGACGACGGCGCCGGTGGCGTTGCTGGCGGTGCTGCTGGTCACGGCGCACGACCGCCTGATCGCGGCGTTGATCGCGATCCTCGCGTCGGTGCTCGTCTCG
Source organism: Phycisphaerales bacterium (assembly GCA_036732005.1). Taxonomy (GTDB): domain Bacteria; phylum Planctomycetota; class Phycisphaerae; order Phycisphaerales; family UBA1924; genus UBA1926. Next base: position 49,110 of record DAINDF010000005.1, on the reverse strand, counting down.
TTCGCGGTGACGCCCCCCCACCACATCGTCGCGGTGAACATCGTCGGGATCGCGTGCGTGCTCTGGTCGCTGCCGGAGATCCGCGACCGGGGGAGCATCGTGGGGATGTCGCTGTGGCTGGCGCTGGGGCTTGCGGTCTCGTCGGCCGTGTCGGGGCTCGCCTCGCTGCCACTCGACTCGGCGCGTGTGGTGGAGATCCTCACGGATGCGGCGACGGCGGGCTTCGGGGCGTTGCTGGTGGGCGGCGTGACGCTGTTCATCCTGCCCGCGGTGGAGCGGGCGTTCAACATCACGACGGGGATGACGCTGGTCGAGTTGCGGGACCCCAAGCAGGCGTTGCTGCGGGAGTTGCAGCAGCGGGCGCCGGGGACCTACAACCACTCGCTGAATGTGGCGACGATCGCCGAATCGGCGGCGGCGGCGATCGACGCGGACACGCTGCTGACCTACGCCGGGGCGCTCTACCACGACATCGGGAAGATGACCAAGCCCGAGTACTTCGTGGAGAACCAATCGGGCGGGTCGAACAAGCACGACCGGCTGAGCCCGGCGATGAGCGTGCTGGTGATCATCGGGCATGTCAAGGACGGGCTGGAGCTTGCCCGCGAGTACGGCCTGCCCCGCCCGCTGCACCATTTCATCGAGGCCCACCACGGCACCACGCTGGTCGAGTACTTCTACCACCGGGCCCGCCAGCAGGCCGAGGACGGCGACGAGGAACGGTCGGCCCCGGCGGAGTTTGACTACCGCTACCCGGGCCCGAAGCCGCGGACCAAGGAGGCGGCGATCCTGATGCTGGCCGACGCGGTTGAGAGCGCGACGAGGTCGCTCCGCGAGCCGACGCCGAGCAGGATCGAGGCGGTGGTGCAGGGGCTGGCGAACAAGCGGCTGATGGACGGGCAGTTCGACGAGTGCGACCTCACGCTTCGTGAGCTGCACAAAGTGTGCGAGTCGATCTCCAAGACGGTGGCGAGCATCTACCACGGGCGGGTGCAGTACCCCGGCGGAGAGAAGAAGCCCGAGGCCGCGAAGGAGAAGTCGGCTTGATCATCCCCCGCGGCCCGGCTCGGGGGTACCGCCTCGCATGCGCTCGTTGAACGCCGCGGTGCCGCCCGGGGGCAGGGTGAACCACCTCCACTGTTTGCTTCCGACGCGAAGGCGGGCGATGACATTGATCTGCCCGACATGAAAGGCGTAATGGTCGAGTTGCCGCGCCACGGCGGCGTGCACGGCGTGCGGGGCCCCACGGATGGTGATGTGCCCGCCGAGGTCCCGCTCGGTGAGCGCTCCGAGCGTCGCGTCGAGCACCCCCCAGCCTCGGCCCCAGTCTTCCATGATCGAGGCCCGGGCGGCGCCGGACGGCTCCGGGGCGTGGAACTCCGCGTCGCGGTCGCGCCACGGCTTCTCGCCGTCGGTCGTAAGGAACTCGGTCCAGCGGCTCAGGAGATTCCCCGCGAGGTGCCGGGCGATGACGGCGACCGAGTTGAGCCCGGGCCCCGGAACCCAGAAAAACCCGGCGTCATCGAGTTGATCGAAGGCGTGCTCGGCGAACGCGCGCTGGCGTGCGAAGACGGCGCGCCAGGATTCGATGATGCCCCCGGGCAGGCCGTGCTCGAACCGTGCGGTTGTGTGGTCCACTTTCCAACTCCATGTGTGCCGCGGCGTCTCGGCTTGAGGATATCTTTGGGTTCGGAGCGGCCGAGGCCGGGAGGGTGCCATGCGTTGCGTGATTCAGCGGGTCTCGGCCGCGTCGCTCGCGGTCGACGAGGGCGGCGCGGAGCGGGCCCACGCGGCGATCGGGCTCGGGCTGGTCGCGCTGCTGGGCATCGAGCAGGACGACTCGGATCGGGATCTGGCGTGGATGGTCGGGAAGATCCCCACGCTGCGGGTCTTTCCCGACGACGCGGGCAAGATGAACCGATCGCTCCTGGACCTCGCGGCGGCGGGCGAGCCCGGGTTGCTGCTGGTGCCGAACTTCACCGTTGCGGGGCGGGCGCACAAGGAGCGTCGGCCCGACTTCACGACGGCGAAGGCCCCCGGCGAAGCCAGCGCGATGTTCGACCGGATCGTGGAGGCGATCCGGGGGGCCTCACCCGGCGTGACGGTGGTGTCGGGCGTGTTCGGGGCGCACATGCATGTGCGTCTGGAGAACGACGGGCCCGTGACGATCTGGCTGGACTCGCGGGCCTGAGGCGGGCGTTACGGGGCCGGCTCGGGTTGGGGTGCAGACGAGCCGATGAGCACGGGGCGCTGGGGCGTGCCGCCGTCGAGGGTGTCTCGCGGGTCGATGGGGGCCCACTCCACGCGCGAGGCGCCGAGCAGCGTGCCCGTCGCGAGGGCGAGATCGACCTGGGCGATCTGGTACTCGACGACCGCCTGGATATCCCGGAGGCGGGCGTCGGCGAGGCGGGCGTCGGCGTCGAGCACATCGGTGCTCGTCGACCGGCCGTTGTCGAAGAGCGACTCTTCGGCGCGGAGCGTGCGCTCGTTCAGGGCGACGGCCTGCCGCGCCGCGAGGATCTGCTGCCAGCCCGAGTCGATGTTGTCGACCGCGTCGAGGACCTCCTGCCGCACGGTCTGCCGCCGGGCCTCGCGGCTGGCGAGCCTCTGGAGGCGGGTGAGCAGGGCCTGCTCGACGGCGGCGCGGCGCTGCTCGTTCCCGAGCGGGAGCTCGGCGTTGATGCCGATCTCCCAGTCCTCGAATCGGTTCTCGCTGGCGGTGCGGACGGCCTCGGTGAACTCTTCGCCGAGCCCGTTGACGCGGTAGGTGAGCGAGCCGGAAAGGAGGGGGAGGGCCTCGTTGCGGCGGAGAGCCTCGGCGGCCTCGTCGGCGGCGATCTGGAGTTCGAGTTCGAGCAGTTCCATGCGGGCGTCGAGAGCCTGGTCGGCGAGGACCTGACCGTCGAGCTCGTAATAGAGCGGCTCGGGGTCGGTCATCGCGACGAGGTGCTGGGGGCTGTCGACATCGAGGCCCGGCATGTTCATCAGCCGCTTGAGGGCCCGCTGAGCCAGGAGCACGCTGTTCTGGGCGACGACGATGTCGCGGAGGCGGTCGGCGAGGCCCGACTCGGCCCGGGCGACCTCGACCTCGGCGACGGCGCCGGCGTCGAAGCGGCGCTTGGCTCGCCCGAGCTGCCGGTCGGCGAGCTCGTACTGCCGGGCCCGGACATCGAGGGCCTGGCTGGCGGCGTAGAGGCGCCAGTAGGCGCGGTCGGCCTCGGCGAGTTGGCGGATGATGTCGAGCTTGGCGCGGGCCTCGGACTGCTGGCGGTTGGTGTCGGCGATCCGGAGCGCGAACGAGTTGGCCTTGCGGCCCGCGCCGCGGAGGAGGTTGTGCGAGAGGCTGAACTCGAGGTCGCTCGTGTACGACGGATTGAGCAGGGCGAAGCGGTTGTCGGTCCGCGATCGGCTGAAGGAGTTGCGGACCTCGGCGGTGCCGCCGGTGCGGAGCGGCACGCGGATGCCGGGCTGCACGAAGGCGAACTTGGACTGGTTGCTCTCGGTGGCGAGCGCGGTCGCGTCGTCGAAGTCTCCGAAGCGGGCGTTGGCAAATAGGAGCGCCTCGTAGCGGCCCTGCTCCTCGTTGACGCGCTCGGCGTCGATGGTCGGGGTGACGAGCGAGACGGCGAGATCGAGGTTGTTCTCGAGCGTCGCCGCCCGGACCTGCTCGAGCGTGAGATCGACGCGCTCGGCGCCCACGAATTTCTCGCGGAGGGCGGCGAGCCCGGATGCGTCGGTAATCGGGGCCGGGGGCGTGGCGCCCGACTGCTCGAGGTGGAGCGGGGTGACTTCCCTGAGGCGGGCGAGGCTGACGCGACGGTCGAAATCCCGCTCGGAGCGCCCGAGCGGGCCGCCCTGGCACCCCGGGAGGAGCACGGGGGCGAGCAGGAGGGTCGAGGTGAGTGCGGCACGATGGGTCATGGTCGGTCTCGCGCGGTTCAAACGGGTGAGGATCCGTGCAGGTATGCGTCGGGACGGCGGCGCTCCGGGGTCCGTGTGGGCCGACGCTCGGGGTCCGGGGTCGTTCATCGGGGTCGTTGGTGTGCTATTCGTGCCGCAGGGCGTCGATGGGGTTGAGGCGGGCGGCCTTGATCGCGGGGAGCATACCGAAGACCACGCCGGTCGCGGCGCTGAAGCCCAGCGCGAGGGTGACCGCCCAGGGCGGCACGGTGGCCTGGTCGAGCGACATGTTGGGGACATGCTTGAGGGCGCCGACCGCGGCGAAGCCCAGCCCCAGGCCGATGAGCCCGCCGACGAGGCAGAGCACGACGGCCTCGACGAGGAACTGGACGAGCACGACCACGGGGCGGGCGCCGACGGCCTTGCGCAGGCCGATCTCCCGCGTGCGTTCGCTGACGCTGACAAGCATGATGTTCATGATGCCGATGCCGCCGACGAGGAGTGAGATGCTGACGACGCAGACCGCGATGACGCCGATGACGGCGGCGACGCCGTTGAACTGCTGGATGTGGTTCTGCATGACCTCGATGCCGAAGGTGTCCTCGTCCTCGCCCCGCAGCCCCCGGTGGGTGCGGAGGACGAAGCGGACCTCGGCGCGTGCGTCGCCGGCGATCTGATCGATGGTGCGCGTGTCGGTGGGCTCATCGAGCATGAGCATGAGATAGGTCCATGTGTAGGGGTTCATCATCTTCGAGGTCTCGAAGGGGATGTAGAGCTCGCTGCGGGCCTCGCCCCCGCCGAACATGACGGAGACCTCCTTGGTCTCCAGCACGCCGATGATGAGGAACCGGCGGTTGCCGACAAGAAGGAAATCCCCCGTCGGGTCGCGGTCGAGGTTCAGCTCCTCGATGGCCGCCTCGTTGATGAGGCAGACCTGACGCCGCTCCTCAACATCGATGCGGCTGAGGGGCCGGCCGTAGATGACGCCCCGGTCCTCGATCTCGTGCCACTCGGGCCAGATGCCGTAGGTCCGCACGCCGCGCTTGGTCTCCTTGCCGAAGGAGATCTCCTCCGCGGTGGAGCACATGGGGGTGAGGGTGGCGATGGAGGGGGCCTTGTCGAGGATGAGGTCGGCCTCGGAGGTGGTCATGCGGACATCGTCCCACGCGAGGGTGGAGCGCAGGGTGTCGGGCACCTCGCCCCAGACCCACATCTTGCGTGTGCCGAAGGACTCGAACTCGCCGAGCACGAAGTTCTTCATCCCCGTGAGCCCGCCGACCACGCCGATGACGGCGAAGGTGCCGATGATGATGCCCAGGGCGGTGAGGACGGCGCGGACCTTGTTCGCCCAGACCTGCCCCAGCGCGAGCAGCACGGTCTGGAAGAAAAGACGGACGATCCAGGCGAGGGGCGCGAACACGATCGAGAAGAAGCGGATCACCTCGAGCCCTCCTCTGCGCCCGCGGCGGCGACCTCGGCGGCGGGGGCGGCGTGGCGTTCCCCGTTGTCCGAGGCCCGGGCGACCTTGGCCGCGCCCATCCGGGCGGAGACGGAACGCAGCCAATCCTGGTGGACCGGGTCGTCCTCGGTGCGGCAATCGGAGATGACCTTCCCGTCGCGGAGGCGGACGATCCGGTCGGCGTGCCCCGCGACATCCTCCTCATGGGTGACGACGACGATCGTCTGGCCCTGCTCGTGCAGTTCCTCGAAGAGGCGGATGATCTCCGCGGTGGTCTTGCTGTCGAGGTTGCCCGTGGGCTCGTCGGCGAGGAGCATCGAGGGCTCGTTCACCAGGGCCCGCGCCACCGCGACGCGCTGGCGCTGCCCACCCGAGAGCTGGTTGGGGCGGTGACCCATGCGGTCCTCGAGCCCGACCCGCCGCAGCGCCCGCCTGGCCCGCCGGCCCGCGGTGAACATGTGCCGGCGGCTGTAGAGCATCGGGAGCATGACATTCTTGAGCGCGGTCGCCCGGCTCAGCAGCTCGAACGACTGGAAGATGAACCCGATCTCCTCGTTGCGCACGCGGGCGAGCTGGTTCATGTTCATCCGGTGTGTGGGCTTTCCGTTGAGGATGTACTCGCCGCCGGTGGGCTTGTCGAGACAGCCCAGGATGTTCATCAGCGTGCTCTTGCCCGAGCCCGAAGCGCCCATGATCGCGACGAACTCGCCGCTGGAAACCACCAGGTCCACCCCGTCGAGGGCGCGGACGCGCTCCTCCCCGATCCGGTAGACCTTCTTCAGGTTTCGCACTTCGATCGCCACGCGGCCTCCACACCCAGGGCTCAGCCGCCCTTGTTCGCCGTCTGCGCCGCCGCGGCGCCGTCGCCCTCGGCCACCTCGCTGTCGTCGCCGGATTCGTCCGCCTCGCCGGCCGCGGCGGGCTCGCCTTCCTTTGTCGCGTCGTCGGGGGCCGCGTCGGTCTCGGCGAGCTCGGTCTCGCCCTCCGCGTCCTCGCCCTGGGCGTCCTTGTCCTTGGTCTCGTCTCGGATCGCCATGTCGTGCTTGAGCGTGTCGAGGTCGCGGTAGGGCCCGACGACGATGATCTCACCGGGCTCGAGCCCCGCCTCGATGACGGTGTGGGTGAGGTCGCTGGGCCCGACGCGCACGGGTGTCGCGACCGCCTTGCCCTCGATCAGCCGGTAGACCACGGTGGCGAAGGTCTTGTCCTTGTCGAGGAACTCGCTGCCACGGATCTCCTCGGGGAGTTCCTCCACGCGCCGGTCGAGCACGGCCTGGCTGGGCACCCGGACGACATCGAAGAACGGCTCGACCTCGATGTCGACGCTCGCGGTCAGGCCGCTCAGCAGCGTTCTTCCCTCTTCCAGCTCCAGGGCGATCTCGACGACGAAGTACCCCGTGCCGGAGGCGGAGACCATCCGCTTGCGTCCGATCTTCTCCACCTTGCCCCGGAAGGTCTCGTCGTCGTAGGCGTTGATGTAGACCGACGCGGGCTGCGCAACCGCGACGGGGGCGATGTTGGTCTCGTCGACCTGGGCCTTGACCAGCATCGAGGAGAGATCGGCGATCTCCATGATCACGCTGCCCGGGGTGTTGGTCGTGCCGACGATGACCGTCTCGCCGACCTCCGTGTTGAGGGCGATGACCGTGCCGTCGATGGGGCTCGAGATGACCGTGTTATCCAGGTCCTCCTCGACGCGAGAGATGTTCGCCTTGGCGATCTCGATCGAGGCCTCGATCACCTTGAGGTTCGAGCTCGCGCCGAGGTATCGGGCCTCGGCCCCATCGAGCTCGGCCTGCGGGGCGTCGCCCGTTTCGACGAGTTGCTGCAGCCGCTCGTATTCGAGCCTCGCGTTGATCAGGTCGGCCTTGGCGCCGTCGAGCCGGGCCTCCTCGCTGCGGAGGCCCGCCTTGGCGCTGGCGAGCTGCGCGACCAGGTTCTGCGGGTCGAGCCGGAGGAGCACATCGCCCGTCTTGACCCGGTCGCCCTCGCGGAAGGGCACCGCGAGCACCTTCGCCGAGACCTGGCTGGAGATCTTCACGAGCGTGCGGGGCTCGATCGAGCCCGGGGCCGAGACGGTCCGGATCAGGTCGCCGCGCCCGGCGGGCTCAACCCGGACCGGCTTGGCGGCGTCCTTTCCCTTCGCGGAGGCGAAGGAGAACTTGACCCCCCCCTCCGCGCCCTGCGTGGCGACATAGACGATGCCGCCGCCCGCGCCGGCGAGAATGACCACAAGCAGCAGGATCCACTTCCACACGCGCCACCCCGTTCCGCTTCCGCCCGCGCCCTTCGCGCGGGGTCCGACACCGGGGGCGTCGACCCCCGGGTGACCACTTCTTGGGAATGGTCACCCTGACTTTTCGTTCACCGCATCGCCGAGACCACTCTGACAGATGCTCTACCGCCCATTCTCCGCCGGGATGCCGGGCAATCCGGCGCGGAATCCGGAGATCGGCCGCTGATCGCGGCCCCTCTTTGGAGTGATTCCAGAATGGAGGGGGCCATCATCCCCCGAGACGATCGGCCAGGAAGCCCGGCACCGCGTCCAACGCCACCCGTTCCTGGGCCAGCGTGTCGCGGTGGCGGACTGTCACCGACTGGTCCGTCAGCGTGTCCCCGTCGATCGTGAAGCAGAACGGGCAGCCCGCCTCGTCCATGCGGGCGTAGCGCTTGCCGATCGACTGCTTGGCGTCCAGCTCGATCAGGCCCTCGCGGGCGAACTTGCGGGCGAGCTCGGCGTGCAGCCGCTCGCCGACCTCGGGCATGCCGTCCTTGTTCACGAGGGGGAAGACCGCGGCCTTGATGGGGCTCAGGCGGGGGTGGAACTTCATGAAGACGCCGCTGGGGCGGTTCGGGTCGGGGGTGAACGCCTCGCAGATCGCGGCGAGGACGCCCCGGTCGAGCCCGGCGGAGGGCTCGATGACATGGGGCAGGTAGCGCTCGTTCCGCTCCTGGTCGAAGTACTCGAGTTTGGCGCCGCTGAACTGCTGGTGCTGGCGGAGGTCGAAGTCGGTCCGATGGGCGATGCCCTCGAGCTCGCCGTAGCCCGGGGCGGTGAAGGGGAAGCGGTACTCGACATCGCTGGTCCCCGCGCCCTCCTTGGCGTAGTGGGCGAGCTCGTCCCGGTCGTGCTCGCGCAGGATCAGGTTGGCCCCGGCGAGCCCCAGGTCCTTCCACCACTGCATCCGCCAGTCCCGCCAGAAGGTGTACCACTCCCGGGCCGAGTCGGGGTGGCAGAAGAACTCGATCTCCATCTGCTCGAACTCGCGGCTGCGGAAGGTGAAGTTGCGGGGCGTGACCTCGTTGCGGAAGGCCTTGCCGGTCTGGGCGATGCCGAAGGGGACCTTGACGCGGGTGGAGTCGAGCACATTCTTGTAGTTGATGAAGATGCCCTGCGCGGTCTCGGGGCGGAGGTAGGCCTTGTTGGCCTCGTCCCGGATCGCGCCGGTGATCGTGTCGAACATCAGGTTGAAGGCGCGGGGAACAGTAAGAGCACCCGGCTTTTGCGAGAACGGCGATGGAATCTCGCTTGCCCGAGCGTCGAGCTCTGCAACCGGCTTGATCAGGTAGTACTCAATCCCGCGGGATGTCTTGGCGACAATGAATGGAATCCCACCATCGAGAAACTCCTGGGTGACCTCCTTGAATCCAAATGCCTTTTGGTACCCTTTGGTGTAGAGCAACTCCATGGCGGCCTCGCCCGCCGTACTTGCCACAATTGTAAATCGAGGGAGTATTCCCTTGGGGACACCGAGCGCTTCAGCTCGATCAGCCGCACGCTGGGCAGGACCAATACCTGGTTCGTCCTCCCCCTCGCCATATTCAGCTGGGATCGGGTATAGACCCATCAAATGATCCGCGCGGAAACGCCCCTTCGTTTCCTTGTCATCCACCATCGGGTCGTTGAAGCCCGCGACATGCCCCGAGGCCTCCCAGACCCTGGGGTTCTGGATGATGCAGGTGTCCACCGGAACGATCCGCACCGGGTTGCCGTCCGGCCCGCGCTGCCCGCGGCAGCCGGTCATGACGACATCGTCCCACCAGGCGTCGCGGAGGTTCTTCTTGAGCTGGGAGCCGAGGGGCCCGTAATCCCAGAAGCCGTTGATGCCGCCGTAGATCTCGGAGGCCTGGAAGATGAACCCCCGGCGCTTGCAGAGGGCCATGATGTCGTCCATCGATTTGGTCGGCGCGTCGGGCATGGCGGGGGCTCCTGGTAGGGCGGGAAGTGTAGGGGGGAGGGGGTCGGGAGTAACCGGTGACCGGTGACCGGTGACCGGTGATCAGGGATCAGGCACAGGCCGCAGGACCCCAGAGACCGGTGGCCCGTTCCTGGCCACCAGTCCCTGATCCCTGATCCCCAATCCCTGATCCCTGATCCCCAATCCCCACTACCATGCCCGCATGCACGACCTCGCCGCCGCCCGACACCCCGCGCTCGCCCGGTGCATCCTCGAGAGAGCCGTGCGGCGTGGCGAGTTCACGCTGGCCAGCGGGGCGAAGAGCTCGTATTACTGCGACCTCCGCCTGCTGAGCCTCTCGGGCGAGGGGGCCCTGCTCATCGCCGACGCGTTGCTGGACGAGACCGAAGCCCTGGAATTCGACGCGTTGGGCGGCATGGACATGGGGGCCACGCCGATCGCCGCCGCGTTCGCGCTCCGGGCCAGGCAGCACGGGCTGGACATCCCCTGCTTCGTCGTCCGCAAGGCGGCGAAGTCGCACGGGACGCAGAAGCGCATCGAGGGCCCGCTGCCCGGGTCGCCCCAGCGGGTGGTGATCGTCGATGATGTCGTGACCTCGGGGGGGTCGCTCATCCAGGCGATCGAGGTCGCCCGGGAAGCGGGGCACACGGTCGTCAAGGCCTTCGCGGTGCTCGATCGGGAGTCGGGCGGGGCCGAGGCGATCCGCGCGACCGGCGCGGACTACCAGCCGCTGGTCACCGTCTCGGAACTCGGGCTGACCCGATGAGCGCCCGCGGCAAGGAACTCTGGATCATCGGCACGGGGGGGCACGCCCGGGTGGTGCTCGACCTCGCGCGGGCGTGCGGGTTCGCTGTTTCAGGGTTCATCGAGCCAAGGCCGGGCCCGGACGGGCCCCGGTTCGCCTGGGGCCTCCCCGTGCTCGCGGGCCTGACCGCGCTGCGCGATCTCGGCGCCCCTCTGGTCGCCGTCGCGATCGGGGACAACCGCCTGCGCCGCGAAACGACGGCCGAGGCGGTCTCGCTCGGGGCCCGGCCCGCGACACTGGTTCACCCCAGCGCGTTCCGCGAGGCGAGCGCATCGATCGGGGACGGCGCCCAGGTCTGCCTCGGGGCGATCCTCGGGGCGGACGCGGCGATCGGCCCCGGGGCGCTGATCAACAGCGGCGCGATCGTCGAGCACGAGTGCCGCGTGGGAGCGTTCGCGCACATCTGCCCGGGCGTGCGTCTGGCGGGCCGGGTCGTGGTCGGCGACGGGGCGCAGGTCGGCATCGGGGCGACGGTGATCCAGAACATCGCGATCGGCGCGCACGCCGTGGTCGGCGCGGGGGCGGTGGTGCTCGAGGCAGTGGCCGCGGGAACGACCGTCGTCGGCGTGCCGGCGAGACCCCTGAAGGCCTGATCGGGGCCCGGAACACGGCCCCGACCGAACACCCGCGGCAGGATTCGAACCTGCGACCTGAGCTTTAGGAAAGCCCCGCTCTATCCATCTGAGCTACGCGGGCGGCTCTGCGCCCAGTCTATCCCGCGGACTCGGCGCAGGAAAAGCCCGGGCCGGGGCCCGGGCGCGGTGACTCGATCGCGGAGTCCGGCCGAACTCAGGGCTGGTAGTTGGGCAGGCGGCCCGGCGTCCACGGGGCGCCCAGTCGCTCGAGCTCCTCCTCGAGACGCACGAGGTCGCTCCCGATGACCGTCCGCAGCGTCGACTGCGCCTTGGTGAACGCCTCCCGGGCGTAGCGGTACTGCTCGCGGAAGGTGCCCGTCGGGGGCGAGGTCACATCGGTCATCCCCTCGACGACATCCCCGATCCGCTCGGCGATCGAGGGCCCCTGCGCAACCTCGCGGTCGCCGAGCGTCGAATCGCCCGAGAGCGCGACGCGGAGATCGGCAAGCTGCACACGGATCGTGTCGAGCCTCGCGAGGTGCTCGGGCCCGGCCGCGGGCGTGTCCAGGATCGCCTGGCGCAGGTGGCGCACGCGGTTCTCCGCCTCGCCCAGCGCCCGCGACGCGCCGGAGACGGCCCGCCGGAGCGCCGACGCCTCGCGGTGGAAGGCCCGGGCGGCGCCCGGGTCGCTCGCGGCGAAGGTCGCCAGGTCGAGGTCGTAGACCCTGAACCGCTGCGGCCCCTGGAGCGTCGCGATCTTCCCGTCCTTCTTCAGATCCAGCGTGACGGTGTACTCACCCGGGGCGACGAGCGGGCCGCGGTCGGGCATGCCCCAGTCGGGGATGTAGGACGAGCCGAGGTTCACCGGCCCGTCGTAGGGGAACCGCAGGTCCCACGCGACGCGGTGGAAGCCCTTCTCACGCGGGCCCTTGACGCGCCGGACGACCGCGCCGCCCGCGTCACGCACGGTCAGCACGATCTGCGGCTCGACCTCCCGATCCTCGGCCCGGAACGCCTCGATGGTCGGGTAGTCCCACCCCTCCTCCTTCTCGGCCTCCCAGCGGGCCTCCTTCAGCGTCTCGATCTTCTCGCCGAGGTGGTAGGTGAAAACAGCCCCGAACGGGGGGTTGGGCGCGGTGTAGTAGCTCGCGCCCTGCGACCCGCGGCCGTCGGGCCCGCCGAGCCGGCTCCACTCGATGTAGAGCGGGGCGTCCTTGACCGCGAACAGCGTGGACGGGGCCTTGATGACCTCTTCGCTCGCGGCCCGGAGCGGGGAGTAGTCGTCGAGGATGTAGAACCCGCGGCCGAAGGTGCCGAGCACGACATCGTTCTCGCGCCGCTGGAGTTCGAGGTCCTGCACCGCGATCGTGGGCACGCCGCTCATCTTGATCCAGTTGGCGCCCCCGTCGATGGTGAAGTAGGCGGCGTACTCGGTGCCCAGGAAGAGAAGCCCCGCCTGCTCGTGGTCCTGCCGGATGACATAGCAGACATCGGGTTTCTCGAGCCCGCCCGCGATCGACTTCCAGGTCCGGCCGCGGTCGTCCGAGCGGTAGACATAGGGCGAGAAGTCGCCCTGCTTGTGGTTGTCGAAGGTCGCGAAGACCACATCGGGGTCGGTGGGCGAGGCGTGCACGCAGGAGACATAGGTCGTCTCCGGCACGCCCGGCACCTGCTCGCTCTTGACGGTCCGCCAGTTCTGCCCGCCGTCCTCGGAGATGTGGATCAGCCCGTCGTCGGTGCCGACATAGAGAAGGCCCTCGACCAGGGGCGACTCGTCGAGCGCGACGGCGTTGCCGTAGATCGAGGTCGAGCGGTGCTTGCTCACCGCGTCGGGCTTCTGGATCACGCCCATGACCTCGAGCGTGTTGCGGTCGATGCCCCGGGTCAGGTTCGGGCTGACGATCTGCCACGACTCGCCCCGGTCCTCCGAGCGGAACAGGTAGTTGCCCGCGAAGTAGAGCCGCGTGTGCGAATGCGGGCTCAGAATCAGGGGCGTGTCCCAGTTGAAGACATAGGGCTCGTCGCCCGGACGCTCCGCCGGGCGGATGTCGAGCACCTCGCCGCTGCGGCGGTCGTAGCGGACGAGCCCGCCGTACTGCCACTGGCTGTAGACGACATTGGGGTCGGTCGGGTCGACCACGGTCTCGTAGCCGTCGCCGCCGACGGTGATGAACCAGTCCTCGTTGGTGATGCCCTCGCGGCGCGTCGTCCGGCTGGGCCCCCCCTGGGAGTTGTTGTCCTGCGTGCCTCCGTAGACGAAGTAGAACGGGAGCGATTCGTCGACGCTGACGCGGTAGAACTGGGTGATGGGCAGGTTGACCTTGAATTGCCAGTTCTCGCCCCCGTCGTAGGTGTCGTAGATGCCGCCGTCGCACCCGATGATCATGTGGGCCGGGTCCGCCGGGTCGATCCAGAGCGCGTGGTCGTCGACATGCCGGTTCTTCTTGCCCACGCGGGAGAAGGACTTGCCCCCGTCCCGCGTCACATGCAGATAGGTGTCGAGCGCATAGACCGTGTCCACATCCGTCGGGTCGCAGACGATCTCGTTGTAGTACTGCGGGCTCGAGGTCGCGTGGTCGCTCATCTTCTGCCACGACTCGCCCCGGTCGGTCGAGCGGTAGAACCCGCTCTTGTCCTTCGCGGCCTCGACGATCGCGTACACCACATCCGGGTCGGCGGGGGAGATGTCGAGACCGATGCGGCCCTTGTCCTCACCCGGCAGGCCCTTGTTGATCTCGCGCCAGGTGGTCCCGCCGTCGGTGCTCTTCCAGAGGCCCGACTCGGGGCCGCCGTTGATCAGCGTCCAGACATGCCGGCGGCGCTGGTACGCCGAGGCGTAGATCGTGTCGGGATCGCGCGGGTCAAGGTGAACCTCGTTGATGCCGGTCTCGTCGGAGACATGCAGCACCCGCTCCCAGGTCTCCCCGCCGTCGGTGGTGCGGTAGAGGCCCCGGTCGCCCCCGCTCCGCCAGAGCGGGCCCTGGGCCGCGACAAACACCCGGTCCGAGTCGCGCGGATCGATCGCGATCATGCCGATGTGCTCGGACTCCTTGAGGCCCATGTTCTTCCAGCTGCCCCCCCCGTCGACGCTCTTGTAGACGCCGTCGCCCCAGGAGACCGACCGCTGGCTGTTGTTCTCGCCGGTGCCGACCCAGACGATGTTCGTGTCGCGATGATCCAGCGTGACACACCCGATCGAGTAGGACCCCTCGCCATCGAACACCGGCTCGTAGGTGATCCCGTTATTCACGGTCTTCCAGACATTGCCCGACGCGACGGCCACGAAGTACTCCGCGGGCCGGTGCGGGTTGACCGCGAAGTCACCGACGCGACCCGACATCAGCGCGGGCCCGATCGAGCGGAACTTGAGCCCGGAGAAAGCCGATTTGCTGAGCACCGGCTCGTCCTTCTTCTCCTCCCCCTCCTGCGCCAACGAGGGCGGGGCGAGCAGCGAACAGACCAACGGCGCGAGCAACGCCACGGCACGGAACCTCGACTCAAGCACGGCGATCCTCCTTCAAAGCACGGTCGGCACCGATTCCCCGGATTGGCCTGCGCCGGGAGGAGCAGCCTACCCGCTCGGCCCCGCCGGTGCCCGGTTGAACCGCCCCGCCGCCCCGAGGATGCCGCCCCGCCCGGGCCCCGGCGTCCCCGTCTACGATCGCTCCCCCAGGGAGACGCCGCCATGAAAGCCGGGATCGTCGGACTGCCCAATGTGGGCAAGAGCACGCTGTTCAACGCCCTGACCAACGCGGGGGCGCTGGCCGCGAACTACCCGTTCGCGACCATCGAGCCCAATGTGGGCATCGTCCCCATCCCAGACCCCAGGCTCCAGACGATCCGCTCCCTGATCGAGAGCCAGAAGATCATCCCGTCGGCCCTCGAACTGGTGGATATCGCGGGCCTTGTCCGCGGCGCCAGCGAGGGCGCCGGCAAGGGCAACGCCTTCCTCTCCAACATCCGCGATGTCGACGCGATCGTCCAGGTCGTCCGCTGCTTCGAATCGGCCCCGGGTGGCGAGGAGATCCTGCATGTCGACGGCACCGTCGACCCGATGCGCGACATCGACACAATCGACTCCGAACTCGTGCTCTCCGATCTGCAGACCGTCGAGAGCGCCCTCCCCAAGGCCGAGCGGGCCGCCAAGAGCAAGGACCTCGCCGCCGTCGCCCGCCGCGATGTCCTCGCCAGACTCAAGCCCGTGCTCGAGGACGGCAGGCCCGCCCGCGTCGCGCTCGACGAGATCACCAACCCCGATCACCGCAAGGCCCTCCGCGGCATCGGGCTCATCACCGTCAAGCCGCAGCTCTTCGTCGCCAATGTCGACGAATCCGATGTCCACGGCCAGGGCGAGTTCGGCCAGCGCGTCAGGGCCCACGCGAAGGCGACCGGCGCCGAGATCATCCCCGTCTGCGCCAAGATCGAGAGCGAACTCGCCGAGCTCGACCCCGAGGACAAGGCCGCCATGCTCGCCGACTACGGCCTCGAGGAGCCCGCGCTCGATGCGCTCGCCCACGCCATGTACCGCCTGCTGGGCCTCCAGTCGTTCTACACCGCGGGCCCCAAGGAGATCCGGGCCTGGCCCGTGCCCATCGGGGCCAAGGCGCCCCAGGCCGCGGGAGTCATCCACACCGATTTCGAGCGGGGGTTCATCCGGGCGGAGGTCTACTCGGTCTCGGACCTCGTCGAACTCAAGACGGAGAAGGCGATCCGCGAGGCGGGGCGGCTGCGCATCGAGGGCAAGGAGTATGTGATGCGCGACGCCGATGTCTGCCACTTCCTCTTCAATGTCTGACCGCGCGTTCTGACGGCCATCAGCCCCCGAGCAGCGATCCGATCGCCTCGGCGAGCGCAGCGCCGTCCACCGTCCACGCCGCGGCGCCGTCGTCGACCGTGACGGACGCCCCGGAACTCGTTACACGCAGCGTGACCGGCGACCCCGAGCCCACCGGCGCCAGGGTGAGCCGCGTGCCGCCCGGCGTCTCGTCTCCGAGCAGGCGGGCGGGGTGCGGCGCCGCGAGCGCGTCCAGCAGCCCGCGGACAACCGCGCTCTCAGCCGGGCCGTCCTCCGCGACCCATCCCTCCAGGCGCCGCGTGAACCGCCGCGTCGCCCCATCCCTCGCGACCTCGATCGACCCGGTCTCGGCCGCGTCCCACGGCAGGGGGCGGCGGTCGAGCAACGGCTCGGGGCCCGCGGGGAGGGGTGGGAGCGCCGAAGGATCCAGCGTGATCAGCAACCGTTCATCCTCGCCCCGCGTCGCCAGCGCCGAGACCGCCCCCTCGATCGTCGACTGCGGCCCGATGACCAGCCCCAGCCTCCGCTCGACGGCGGGCTCGCCGGGCGACCTCGCCCGCTGCACCCGCAACGCGATCCGCACGACGCCCCGCCCGATCCCCGCGTCATCGAACGGCACCACCACCCCGGCCGCGCGGACCGACGCGAGCCCCTCCACCAGCGACCTCGCCGCGGCCTGGTCGAGCCTGGCGGGAGAATCCTCGAGTCCCCAGATCCCCGCCCGCCGGACCAGCCGCACGCCGGCGCCCTCCGACACGATCTCGACGCCCACCACAACGCCGTCCGGCGCGAGCGGACGCGCCGCGGCGAGCCCCGCCAGATCCTCCACCGACGCCGGGCGGAACCGGGCGGCTTCAACGAGCCCGCCGCGCGACCTCCCCCCGGCCTCGACTACCACGGGAACGCGCCCGCCCAGCGCGCCCCCGAGCGCGCGCACGGTCACGGGTTCTCCCGCGCCGCCCCGGACCCGAACCTCGGCACGGACCTCGCCCGGCCCGATCTCCCCCGCCTCGACCGTTAACGCCGCGAGGTCGCGCACAAGCCCGCGGGCCGCGCCAGGGTCCGCTGGCCAGCGATGGGAGCCGCCCGAGGCATCCGGCAACACAAGCGTCCAGTCGCCGTCCCGGCGCAGCGTCGCCCCCACGCCGGCCGAAACCACCTCGATCTCCTCGATGCCGGCGGGCTCCAGGCCCAGCCCGAAGACCTCGCCCCCCCCGCCCGCCAACTCGGGCCCGGCCCGCTCCGGGGGACGGGTCATCCACGCCGCCAGCGCGAGCACCGCCGCCACCACCCAGGCGCCCAAGACCGCTCGGTTGCTCACGCCCGGCACTGTACCGGCCGGGGGGCCGCTCCGCCGGGCCCGCGAATCGGCGACAATGCCGCGATGAACCCCCCCCTGATCGGCATCACCCCCGATGTGATCGAGCACCGCGGGCGCCCGGCCTGCCGCGTGATGACCGCGTACGCCGAGCGCGTCGCCAGCGCCGGCGGGCTGCCGGTTGTCCTCTCGCCTGACCCGGCTCTGGTCTCCCGGTACACCGAGTTGCTCGACGGGCTTGTCCTCTCGGGCGGGGACGACCCGCGGACCGAGGAGTTCGGCGTGCCGACGCACCCGTCGGCGACACCGGTCTTCGCCCAACGCCAGGCCTTCGAGGTCGCGCTCCTCCGCGCGTGGGGGCGAGCCAAGCCGGCGCTGGGCGTCTGTCTCGGCATGCAGTTCATGGGCCTCGTCGCGGGGGGCCGGCTCGATCAACACCTCCCCGAGACCACCCCGACCGCCGGCGAGCACTGGGAGGGCACCCACACCATCCGCGCCCTCGCGGGGTGGCGCTACGGGACCGGCGCCGTGCACAGCATGCACCGCCAGGCGATCGCCTCGC
This sequence comes from Phycisphaerales bacterium, assembly GCA_036732005.1. Taxonomy (GTDB): domain Bacteria; phylum Planctomycetota; class Phycisphaerae; order Phycisphaerales; family UBA1924; genus UBA1926. The sequence goes on along the minus strand of DAINDF010000005.1, from coordinate 31,497 downwards.
CCGGGTCGCTCGCCGTCTTCGCCGAGGCGCCCGACGGCGTCGTGGAGGCGATCGGCGACCCGGAGGCACCCTTCTACCTCGGCGTGCAATGGCACCCGGAGCGGACCGAGCACCCCCACCTGGGGCAGCGCCTCTTCGACGAACTCGTGCGCACGGCCCGGGCCGGCGCTCGGGCGTGAAACCGGCCCTGCACCTCCTTGAAACCGACACCAACGGAACGCCCCCCGGGCCGGGGGCGTATGGTCTGGCGGGTACCACGCGTTCGAAGATCGGGGGGTTCGCGCATGCGACTGTTCTGGCTGGGCGTGCTCGTTCTGGTGGCGGCGACCGCCGCGGTCTTTCTGTGGCCCTCGGGTTCCGAGGAGCCCTCAATCGGGGCCGTAGAGACCCCCGCTTCCTGGTCGCCAGACCTCGGGGCGACGGGGCGCGAGGAGCCGGGGACTGCGACCGCAAGGCACACCCCGGCGGCCGAGAACGCCGGGCCCGAGACCAACGCGGACCCAACCCCTGTTGTGGTGGAAACTCTCGCGGCGGAGCGGCCGACCGATCTGAGCCCGCCTGCGATGACCACCGGCCCAGCGGCTTTGATCGATGAGGCCCCCGCGGAGCACGGGGCGGCGACGGAGGCGGTCCAGATTCCGCCGTCTGAGCCCGAAGCCATCGCGGTCGGCTCAGAGGGCGAGGGCCCGGGAACGGTCCCGACCGGTGAAGAGGTGACACACGAGCCCATCCAGGCCGCGGCGACCGAGTCCGCGGAGCCCCGGATAGAGGAGGTCAAGGCCGCGAAGGCCAGGACCGAGGAACCCGACACCGACGAGCCCGGGACTCAGGAATCCGAGACACAGGTTACAGGGGCCGCCCTAGCCGGCTCGCCCGAGGCAGAGCCGATCGCGGCCGCCGAGCCGGCCCCGGTCGATCCGGAGATCGCCGCCCCCACTCCCCCCGCCGCGCCCGCTCCGGCGGCCCGAGAGACGGCGCCGCCCGCGGTGCAGGAGACCGAGACGGGGCTTCTGCTGGCGGGGCGATGGAATGTGCCGGGCCGGGGGACGGACGAGTCGCCCTTTGTGCTGAACTGGGACATGCTCGTCGCGGTTCAGCGTGAGTACGAGCCCCGCCTGGGCAAGGACACCGTCCCGGAGTGGGTGGCCGCGCTCAACGGCAAGCGGGTCGCGATCGAGGGCTACGCGCTGCTCCCGATCGGGGGGGGCTCGATGAGCGAGCTGCTGGTGATGATGAACCAGTGGGACGGGTGCTGCATCGGCGTCCCGCCCTCGCCGTACGACGCGATCGAGGTGAGGCTCAAGGACCGGCTTGCGCCGACGGCGACCCAGACCTTCGGGCAGGGCGGCGCGGTCGCCTACGGGCGTCTGACCGGGACTTTCCAGGTCGACGCCTACATCGTGCAGGGCTGGCTGCTGGGGCTTTATCTGCTCAACGACGCGAAAGCGGAGCTGTTCGGGCCCGCCGGGGCGCCGTGAGGGCGCGGGCGGGGTCACTCAACGCCGGGCAACTCGAGCGTGCCGGCGAGGCTGAGCGGCGCCTTCGGGCGGCGGACATTGGAGTCGAACAGGAACTCGGCGAGCCGGCCCGGGGTCTGGTATTCGACCGTGCCCTCGATCAGATAGGTCATCTCCCCGGGCTGGTCGAATTGCCCAGGGGGGAGCGCCGACGCGGGGATGACCACCGGGAGCTCGAGGACCTGTTCACCGAACCTCGGGGCGGTCGCGCGGGCGGCCCGCGTGCCCTCGAAGACGCGTTGCCCGTCGAGGGTGAGGGCGTAGCGGGCCCGCTGGAGGGGGAGCGGCTCGTCGTTCCGGTTCCGTGCCTCGATCGCAACCCCGAGCACGACCGCCTCGTCGCTGCGCTCCCGTTCGGTGATCGAGACCACCCGGAACGACGGGGCGTCGTAGGCGGTGCATCCGCCGAGCCCCGCGCCGACCATGAGGCCCCACCCGACCGCAATCAGTCCGCTTTTTCGCATCACGCGGGCAGCGTAGCAGGGCCGTCGCGCCGCCGCCCGGGGGCGTCAATCGGCGTGGGTCACCCAGCGCTCATCTACCCCGGCCTGCAGCTCGGCCATCGCCAGCACGAGCAGGTCGGTCTCCTCGGCGTACTGGACCCAGCGGAGCGTCACGCCGAGCAGGACCGCGCACCCGACCCAGGCCAGGATCTCGGCCGAGATTCGGCGGCGGTATCGGGTCAGCACGATCACCGCGGGGAGCACGGTCATGGCCTTCCACACCGTGAGCAGGCTGGCGGACCCGTGGGCCATGACCAGCCGGGCGATGGGGTTCTCCTCCGCCAGGCCGGCCCCCCGGAGGTAGAGCAGGGTGATATAAAGATCGACGATGCTCATCGCGACCAGGGCCACGGTGAGGAGCAGGACGCGCGTCCCTCGACCGATGCCGAGGGGCGTGCTCGACCTGTGTTCAGCGCCCCTGAGGGCGTCGGGCAGACCGGGCCGGGCAGGCAGCGTGCTCATGATCTCGCCGCATCGACGCGTTGGGCCCGTCGGTTCAAGCAAGATGCCGCAAGACGCGAGCGGATGAGGTCGATCGTGAGCGCACGACGCATGCAGGCCGAACGAAGCGATCCCGGGCTGGTCCGTCGCCGGATTTCCCCTCAAGTCGGGGGGTGCCGTCGGTTGTGGCTCTCTCTTTTGGCAATGGTGGTTCTCGGGCCCGCCGCCATGGCCCAGGCGCCCCCGCAGCCCTATGTGGATGACTCGACGCTGGCGATCGAGACCCTGTCGCAGTTGGGCGATCTGCTCCGGGCGGGAAGTCGGGCCGAGGCGGCCCGGGCGCTGCAACGGCTTCTGGACGAGCAGGCGGACCGGCTGCACCCCGGGTCCGAGCCTTCGCTGTTCGTGAGCGTGCGCGACGCGGTCCACGCCCGGCTGCTGGGCGATGCTGCGCTGCTCGATACCTACGCCGAGCAGCAGGAACCCGAGGCGGCCCGCCTGCTCGGGGAGGGGAGGCACCGGGAGGTCGAGTCGACGCGGCTGCTGACCGCGTCGGGGTTCGAGGCGGCGCTGCGGGTGGCCCAGGAGCAACTCGAGGGGGCGCGGTTCGACGCCGCGTGGCGCACGCTGTCTCGGCTGGATCGGCACCCGATGATGGGCGATGCGGCGCACGCCGGGGCGGTGGCTCGGTTGGCGCTGACGATCGCATCGTTCGCGGAGCGCGCCGATCTTGCCGAGCAGGCCGCGCGGTGGGCCGAGCGTGCCGGGATGGACCCTGTCGGGGCGCCGCGCGTCGCGTTGCCGCCCGGGCTGGGGTCGGGTGATCTCGACCCGTTCAGCGCGGGGCCCGGCACGGACCTGAGCGGGGTGGTGCCGTCGCCGCTGCATGCCCTCTCGCTTCCCGCCGCGTCGGCGTGGTCGGGCCAATCGGAGCGCGGCGTCGGGCAGCGGACCTTCTGGTCGCTGCCGATTATTCTTGACAATCTTATCCTGATGAATGACGGCGATGTCGTGCTCGCGCTCGACCGGTTCACGCTCCGACCCCTCTGGCGGACCGCGGCCCCGGAGGCCGGGGACGCGGACCCGGATCTTCGTTCGGCCCAGCGGCTGCGCAACCGGACGCGGCTGATCGAGGACCCCACCACCGTGACGGCGGCGGATCGGTTCGTGCTCGCGCCGATGGGCCTCGTGCTGAGCGGGCGGCGGGAGGGGGACACGCGCCTGCTCTGTCTGGACCGGGTGAGCGGGGCCGAGCGGTGGGCGGTGGATCCGTCGCTGCTTTCACGGGACCTTGCGGGGGGCGGGCTGCGCGGCCCGGTCGCGGTCGATGGGGAGACCGTGGTGGGCGTGGTGCGAAAGAACGAGCGTTCTCGGCGCACGATCGGGGTCTATCTGGCGGGGTTGGGGCTGCACGACGGGTCGCTGGAGTGGACGAGGCTTGTGGGCTCCGTGGGCGCTCTGCCATACCAGCAGAACACGCGGTCGCCTCAGGCACCGCTTGTGCACCGCGGCGCGGCGTATCTCGTGGATGAGATCGGGCTGATCGCCGCCGTGGACGCCGCGACCGGGAGGCCGCTGTGGGTTCGGCGGACCGCGGGCCTGGGGGATCAGGCGGGCCCGCCGCTGCCCTGGGCGATCCACCGGCCGATTCCGGATGGGGATGCGGTCGTGCTGCTGAGCCCGGACCGGTCTGCGGTGCTCCGGTTGGACGCGGAGACCGGGGCGATCCTGGCGAGGCGTTCGGCGGCGGAGATCGGGTTCCCGCTCTATCTCGTGGAGGGGGGCGACGCGATCGCGGCGGTCGGCCTGTCGACGGTGCGGCGGCTCGAGCGGGGGACACTGCACCCGATGCCCGCCGGGACGGTCGATGTCGCGGCGTCGCACGGGGGATTCACGGCGCGGGTCGCGGCGGCGGGGGGCGATCTGCTGGCGCCGGTGGAATCGGGCGTGCTGGTGCTCCCACGGGAGGGGGCGCCCCGCCTGGTGGGGCTGGATTCGACGGGCAACATCGCGGTCGCGGCGGGGCAGGTCGTGGTGGTCGATGACTCGCGGATCCGGTCGTACCTGATTTGGGATGTCGCGTCGGCGATGCTGCGGGAGCGGATCGAGGCGTCGGTGAATGACCCCGAGCCCGCGGTGACCTTCGCCGAGCTGGCGCACCGGGCAGGCCGGAGCGGCGAGATCCTGCCGGCGATAGACCGGGCGCTGGCCGCGATCGACCGGGCGGGGCCCGGGGCGTCGACGCGTGCCATCGCCGGGCGGCTGTTCGAGGCGACGCTGGAGATGATCGAGTCGGCCCAGCGGGGGTGGGTCGAGGCGGAGGCGGGTGGCGAGGCGGGCGGCGCGGCGACCGCGCTGACCTCGGCGCTGGTCGATCGGCTGGGGCGTCTGGCCGACGGGCCGGACCAGCGCGTGGCTCACCTGCTGGTGCTGGGGCGGCTGCAGGAGGCGACGGACCTCGCGGCCGAGGCGGTCGCGACCTACCAGCGCATCCTGACCGACCCGATTCTCTCGGTGACGGCGTGGCACGGGCCTCGGCTGAGCGTTCGGGCGGATCTCGAAGCGGAGCGGCGGCTGCACGCGCTCATCCGGCGGTCCGGGGCGTCGGTGTATGCGCCGTTCGCGGAGCAGGCCGAGGGGGAGTTCGCGGCGGCGGCGGCGCGGGGCGACCCTGGGGCGCTGGAACTGGTGGCGCGTCGGTTCCCGCTTTCGGCAACGGCGGCGCGGGCGCACCTCGCGGCGGCGCGGCTGCACCGCGCGGCGGGAGAGGAGCGGCTCGCGGTGCGGTCGGGGGCGCGGGCGGTGGAGACGCTCGGGCGGCTCTCGTCCACGGGGATCGCGGTGGACCCGACGCTGCTGGGGCGGGCGTACGGCGAGCAGGTGATGGCGCTGGCGCGGGCGAGCCGGCTGGAGGAGGCGGGCGCGCTCGCGGCCGAGGCCGAGGCGGATCACCCCGGCATCAGGCTGCTCGACGGGGAGGACCCGATCGAGACGGCGTCGCTGTTCAGCGAGATCGCGCGTCGGCTGGCGTCGCGGCGGACACTCCCCCGGCTGGGGTCGGAGATCATGCTCGAGGAGGAGCCGCAGTTGATCCGGGGCTACCCGCTTCGCCCGCTGGCCCGGCCCGAGCCCGGGGATGGGACGCGGGCGCGGTTTGACGGGGCGCTCTTCGTCTCGCCGCCGGACGGGACGCTCTCGTGGATGGCCCCTGGGGAGACGAACGGGCCGCTGCGGGCGGTCTGGACGCGCCGGGTGGACCGCGACCCGCTGCTGCTGCGGATCGACGAGGTCTCGGCGTGGGTGTTCTGGCCCGACGAGAGCGGGGGCTGGCTGGAGCGGGTCGCGCTGGACACGGGCGAGGCGATCTGGGTGAGTTCGCCCTGGGACACGATGGTCTTCGGCGTGCCGCCGCCGGACGCGGACGAGCCGGTCGCGGCGCGCGACCGTTTCGTGGACCCGGTGGAGGGGCGCGTGCGGGCGGACGAGGTTCTTCTGACGCTCGATGCGCGCACGATCGCGCTGGTCGAGCGCGGGGGCCGGGCGGCGGCGGTGGACGCGGCGTCGGGCGAGACGCTCTGGGCGAGGACGCTCCCGCTGCTGCGCGTGCACGATGTCGACACGGCGGGAGCGGTGCTGGCGGTGGGCGGGGTCGGGCGTGACCGGGCGGGGCAGTACGGCCCGGCGGTGACGGCGCTTGATCCTCGGACGGGGGAGGTCATCCACACGGACACCGCGATCCAGAGCGAGGTGCGGTGGGTCCGGGTCACGGGCGCGGGGGATGTGGTGGCGGGGCTGAACGACCGGGTCGTCTCGGTCGCGCCGGCGGAGTCGCGGCTGAACTGGGAACTGGTCAATCCGCAGGTGAGCGAGACCGACGACGCGTGGCTGCTCGGGGACCGGGTGCTGGTGCGTGCGCTGGACGACGACCTTTGGATCGCGGACGCGCACACGGGCAGGCTCGCCGACGCGCCGCTGGACACGCGGGGGCGGATCAACACCGCTGACCGGGTGGTGGCCGAGGTGATCGGGGGGGACCTGATCCTGGCCTCCGCGGACGGGGTGTGCGTGTTCGACCGGGACGGGGCGTTGCTGGGGGTCGATGCGTTCAACCAGCCCGCGACGCTGCTCCCGGCGGTGGTCTCGGAAGATGGGATCGCGCTTCTGCAGATCGAGCGGGGGAGGTTCGGGCTCGGGGGGACTCGGTTCCTTCTGCACCTTCTCGACCACGACTCGGCGCGTGTTGTCGGGGGGGCGGCGGTCCGGCTGTTCGGGGAACCGGCGTCGATCGACGCGGTGGACGGGCGTGTGCTCATCGCCGCGGGGGAGGCGACGCTGGTGGTGCGGCTGCCGTTGACCGTCACGCCGTGACGCGGGCGCGTTTGACGCGGGGCGGGCGGCACGGCATGCTGGTCTGATGCGGTTCAACGCCGAGCGGCTTGTTGATCGGCTCGCTGACTTCCCGGGGTTGCTCCGGGCGATCGCCGGTGGGTTCGCGCCGGATGAATGGCGGACCAGGCCCGACGAGAGTTCCTGGTCGCCGGTCGAGATCCTTGGACACCTGCTCCGCGAGGAACGGGAGGACTTTCGTGTGCGGCTGCGATTGACGCTGGAGGACCCACTCGCGGCGTGGCCGGGGATCGACCCGGAGGGCGATGTCGCGCGGCAGCGTGATATTGACGCCGACCCCGCTGAGGTGCTCGGGGCGTTTGTCGCGGAACGGTCGACGAGCGTGCGGTGGCTGCGGGGGCTGGGAGCGCCCGACTGGCCGCGGGCGCACGAGCATCCCAAGTTCGGGCCGATCCGGGCGGGGGACCTTCTGTCGGCGTGGGCGGACCATGACCTGCTGCACGCTCGGCAACTGATCAAACGGCTTCACCAGCGAACGGTCGCGGACGGGGGCCCGTACTCCTGCCGGTACGCGGGGGAATGGACGGCCTGACGCGACAATCGGCCCAGAAGGCGATAAGATTATCCAGTAATGGGGCGGCCGGGTCCGTCCCGATTCCGAGGAAGCCCACCATGTCGACCGACGCCTCCGCCCAACCCCGCCTGTACGACGACGCCGCGGACGATCTGCTGCGTTCGCAGCCGCTGACGGACCATGTGACGCTGCTGCCCGGGGAGCAGGGTCGGCTGCAGTCCGGGACGCGGATCCGGATCATGTGGGGGCAGGACATGCTGCGGGATGTGATCGACGGCCGCTACCGGTCGGTGATCTGCGCGGTGAACGACACGGACAACACGCACGGGATCATCGCGCAGCTGGTGAACCTGGTGACAACGAGCCAGTGGTCGGTTCGGTCGGTGACCTCGTACGCGAAGATGTTCCATGAATCGGTGTACATCCACGCGGCGCACGACCACGAGCCGTATGTGCTCAAGTACGACCTGGACTCGATCCTGGTGCTGGCGCTGCTGCGGCCCCGAGGGCGGGAGCATTTCACGATCGAGGACCTGACGCACGGGTTCCAGACGATCACGAAGATGCTGCGTGGTCGGGCGGATCGGCAGCCGATCGCGACGGTCTCGTTCCTGGGCGGGAGCAGCAACCGGTTGCTCGACGCGGCGGGCGGGGAACCCCCGTTCGAGACGGTGCTGCGGACGATGCACGACGCCGGGTTCCGGGGCGATGTCTACCCGAGCCCGCAGATGTGGGCGGCGGGTGATGTGGGCGTGTTCGCGTCCTACCCGTTCCCGGAGAGCGTGGACCGGATGCGTGGCGGGAGCAGTTGAGCCGGGCCTCCGGGGGCGGCGCACCATGGATCCGTTCGTTCAACCCGACACGGCGCAGGTCATTGGCCAGCTCGTCGCCCCGGTGGTGATGATCTCGGCGAACGGGCTGTTGTGCCTGGCGTTCTTCAATCGGCTGGCGACGCTGGTCGCGCGGTCCCGGGCGTTCGCCAATGAACGGGTGGCGTTGCTCCGGGCCGCGGGGGGCGGGACGCCCGGCCCGGTGGGGGCGGCGCTGGACAGCATGCGCCTGGAGGCGCTCGAGGCGCATTCGTCTCGGGTGCTGAAGCGGGCGACGCTCCTGCGCAGTTCGTTGCAGTGCCTGCTCGCCGGGGTGCTGGCGATGCTCGCGTGCTCGGCGGCGATCGGGCTCTCGCTGGTGAGCCACTCGCTGTGGTATGTCGCGCTGGTCGCGTTTGCGGTTGGGATTCTGGCGATGGCGGTCGGGGTCGGGCTGGTGATGGCCGAGTTGGCGCAGGCGCTGCGGGATGTCCAACTGGAGGACCGGCTGCTGCGTTCCATCGACGCGATGGCGGGGATGAACGGGAAGTGATCGGGCCCCCGCGGCGACCCCCGAGCCCGCGGCGTCGGGCGAATACCTATTGAAACCCTGATTTGGCGATCCAGAGGAATCCGAACCGGTTCTGCAGCCGTAGTTTGCCCTTGTTCGCCCACCTGATTCGGGGTAATTTTGAGCGGTCGCCGAGAGGCGATTGGAGAGACCGGGGGGCGCGGCCTTCCGGGAGGAGATCGACCGGGCTTGCGAGTCCGAGAAACGAGGAGACAGGACATGGTTCGCACGAGCATCGTCGGTGTTGGTGTGGCTGCGCTGGCGTCGGCCGCGGTGGCGGGCCCGGTGCGTCCGGCGGAGTTGGACCGGAGCGGGTACGCGATCTACCAGGCGGTGGGCACGGAGATCGGCGTCGACCTCGGCGTGGAGCGCGGCGCGACGACCTACTACTCGAACATGGGCTCCGGGACGGGCTTTGCAGCCTTCCCCATGAGCGGCATCCAGGTGGACGGGCAGCTCGAGTCGCTGGGCGTGGCGGATTACGCCTCGACCGCGGTGAACAACATTGATCTGAATGTCATGAAGTTCGTCGGGGGCGTCAACCAGGCGGGCGGCGTGGCGTTCTTCGATTTCTACGACGCGGGCGGCGTGTTCGTTGACGGTTTCGGGGTGCAGTTCGCCAACGCCGGCAACTTCATCTACACGATCACGATCAACTCCGCCGTCGAGATCGCCGCGGGCGGGTTTGTCGAGATGCTGGTGGACGACGAGAACCTCGCGGGCGCCGGCTCGAACGCGGGCGGTCAGTGGTTCCTGTCCGATGCGGCCGCGACGATCGGCAGCGCGGGTGCGTTCGACGCGAACCCGAACCTGAACTTCAAGCTCGAGTTGACCGGCGCGGAGGTCCCGGCGCCCGGGGCTCTCGCGCTGCTCGGGCTGGGCGGGCTGGCCGCGGGTCGCCGGCGTCGCTGATCGGCTGTTGGATCTTGCAATTTCGGGGCGCCGTCACTTCTCGCGACGGCGCCCTTTTTCGTGCGCGTCAGCGGATCCCCTGCGCGATCAGCCGGGCCTGCTTGAGGTGGATGGCCTGGTGGAACGACGGGAAGCAGGCCCAGGTCGCCGCGGTGAGCGGTCCGAACCAGGGGTGCTCGAGCGTGCGGGTCGCCGCTCGGATCGCGGCGGGATCGGCCAGGGCGGACTCGAGCAGGGCGATCGAAGACTCGAGGTCGGCGAGCGCCTTCTGCGGTGCGGCATCGGGATCTGGCTTGTATCGGGCGATCTCGACGACGATGCCGGGATCTTCATTCCGGGCGAGGGCCTCGACGGTCCTTGCCATGTCCGTGTTGGTCCGGGCGAGGTGGTCGGCGACCATCGCGAGCGAGTAGTTCGTGCTGCTCCGTTCGAGACCGGGGAGCCTCTTGATCCGGACTCGGCGTGATGCGGCTTCACCCGCGTGGCCGATCAGCCCGACGAGCTCGCCTTGCTGGGCGCGAACGATCCGGACGGTTGACTCGGGCGGGTTGGCCCGGCAGTGTCGCCGGATGAGCGCTCGGGCCACGAAACGCTCGATGAGTGGGATGCCGGCCATTGGCTGTGGCTTCGCGTCGGCGCAGTGGATCGGATGCGGCGGGGCGGGGGAATCTCCGTCGGTGGGGCGGGGCTAGAGTCATCCATGAACGACGACGAGGCTCTGCTCCGCGCGTTCGAGTCTCTTCACATTCCCCGAGATCGGTGGCGGCACCGGGATCACCTGCGGGTCGCCTACCTCCTGCTCTCGCGGCATCCGTTCGACGAGGCGCTGAGCCGCTTTCGGACGGGCGTCAAAGCGATCAACGCGGTCCACGGCGTGGTCGACGCCCCGGATCGCGGGTATCACGAGACCATGACTGTCGCGTGGCTGCGGGTGGTCGACGCGATGCGTCGCGAGTACGGCCCGGCCGAGTCCAGCGAGGCGTTCTGCGACCGGCACCCGGAGCTGCACCCGAAGACGCTGCTGCGGCTGTTCTACTCGCGGCGTCGGATGATGTCCGCCGAGGCGAAGGCGAGGTTCGTCGAGCCCGACCTCACCGCGTTGCCGTGAAGCGCCCGGGGCAGGGCCTTACCCTGGCTGCCTGATGCCGGCTTCCTGATGCTGGGACCTGTGGAGAAGATGATGCCGGAGCGGGACCTCGACATTGCCGCCCGGTTCGCCGGGGCCCTCGATGCCGAGGACCACGAGGCCGCGGCGCGGCTGCTCGACCCCGTCTGCGAGTACGAGGTCCGCGGGGAGCGGCTGCGGGGGCCCTCCGCGATCATCTCGTCGTATTCCGGGAACGCCGCCGCGGCGCATGCGTTCGATGCGATTGAATACTCGAGTGGGGTGCGCCTCGAGGGCGCGTGGGTCGTGATCCGCTTCATCGACCGGATCCGGCACGGGGGTCGGTCGCACGAATACGCCTGCGAGCAGTGGCTTCGCGTGACCGAGGGGCTCATCACGCGGATCGAACACCGCGAACTGCCCGGGCGACGCGAGGCCCTCGAGGCGTTCAAGCGGGACTGCTTGGGGTGAGCGATCGGCCGATCGAGCCGGGCGCCCCCACCACTACCCTCGGGATCGGTCCACGCCGGTCGTTGCGCTCGGGGGGCTGAAGACATCGAGGATCACGGTCGTTTCGATCGCCTCGGCGCCGTGGCGGACATTCGGGGGGATCTGGAGGACCTGCCCGCCGACGAGTTCGACCTCGTGGGGCGAGGCCCCAGGCTCGCCCAAGGTGAACCGGATTCGGCCGCTGAGCACGACCGCGAACTGCTCGTTCGGGTGGGCGTGCGGCTCGACCTTGAACCCGCGGTGCAGGGTGACATGGGAGAGCATCGCGTGCTGGCCGCGGAGAAGCCGGCGGTCGATCCTGGGCATGGGGTGGTCGGGGGTGATCGCTTGCCAGGTGTGCACGGTTGCTTGGTCGTTCATGGGCGTGTCCGTCAACCGAGCACGCACCAGAGCGCGTGGAGGAGGCCCGGGAGCCAGAAAATGAGCGTGAGGACGATATTCAGGATGAGATGAAGGCCGACACCCTTCTTGAGGCCAACCGCGAGAGGGGGGAGCAGGATGGCGATGATCACGAGGAGGAGTTTGTTGGTTTCGCTGTCTGACAAGGCGGGCTCCTTTCTGGGATGAGCATACTCGCAACGGCGGGCCCCGAGAAGGAGGCGGTCGCGGGGGTCGTTGCGCGGGGGATAGAGTGGGCCCGAGTCATGGGCACCGAACGCGAAAACCCGGGAGAGGTGCACCGGATCGAGATCTCGCCGCCGGCGTGGATCGGGTCGGTCGCGCCCGTTGGGATGGCGGTCGATTCGCGCGAGGCGCGGATGGGGCTGGCGATCGAACTCGCGAGGCGGAACATCGAGCGCGGGGACGGGGGGCCCTTCGGGGCGGTGGTGTTCGAGGCGTCGAGCGGGCGGGTCATCGCGGCCGGGGTGAACAGCGTGGTGCGCCTTGGGAACAGCTCTCTGCACGCGGAGGTTGTTGCGTTGATGTTCGCGCAGCGGGCGCGGGGGTCGTACACGCTCGCGGAGGAGCCGGCGTGTGAACTGGTCACCTCGTGCGAGCCGTGCGCGATGTGCCTGGGGGCGACGCTGTGGAGCGGGGTGCGTCGGGTGGTGTGCGGGGCGGGGCGTGAGGACGCGGTGGCGTGCGGGTTCGACGAGGGCCCGGTGTTCGAGGCGTCTTACGAATATCTGCGCGATCGCGGGATCGAGGTCGTGCGCGGCGTGCGGCGCGGGGAGGCGGCCGAGGTGCTGCGCGAGTATGTTCGGCGGGGCGGGCGGGTCTACAACGCCTGATCGCGGGCCCGGCCCGGGTGGGATCAGCCTCCCGCCGGCGTTCGGCTCTCGTCGAGCAGTCGTTTGAGCTCGTCGCTCAGATCCACCACGAACGGCTCGGCGGGGACGCTCGCCGCGTCTGCCTTCGATTTCGCCTCGGCGGCGACGGCGCGGAGCATGTCGGGCGTCACCGCGGACTTGACATTCAGGCGGAAGGTCCCGTCCGCGTCGCGGTACGAGATCGGGGTGAGGACCTCCTCGACGGCGGTGCTCGGGATCGTCTGCTCGTGCACGCCCCGCGCGAGCCGCTGCAGTTCGAGCGAAGCGGCGGCCTTTTCCTCGTCGGGCATCTCGCTCGGCTTGAGGTATCCCTCGTCGACGGTGTAGACCATCCCGACGGGGATGAGCGAGCTCGAGCTCATCAGCTCCATGGTGCGCTGGAACGCGTCGAACCCGATGGCGCCCGACTCGAAGTCGCTGGCGTAGTCGGCGATGTGGACGATCATCTCCTTGCGCTCGGCCTCGGGCAGGTCGGACTGCTCGAGCATCGCCGTGGTGGCCTTGGTGAGCAGATCGGCCGCCCAGCCTCGCCAGTTGGTGGCGACGAGGTACGAGGCGATGCCGAGGATGAGCAGCACGGCGCCCGCGGCGATGAGGCAGCCGACGAGTGCCCTGGCGGGCCGGGCGGCGCGTGTGTTGATGGAGTGCATGGTGTGTTCCTCTTCTCGTGCGTGGGCCGGGTGACGCCGGCGGTGTGGGCGCGGGATAGTAGGGAAACGGGGGACGCGGGTTTCAGCGCGAGGGGGTGAGGGGCTCAGGCGCGGCCCAGCATGGCGCGGAGGCGGTCGGCGAAGGAGTAGTCGGTCAGCTCGGCGAGTTCGCCCGAGTCGAAGAAGCACCCGCCGCACTCGGGGCAGACATCGAACTCGATGCTGGGGTCGTCTGGGTCGCGGACGATGAGCATGAGGGCGCCGGTTCGGGGGGAGCGGATCTGGCCCCGGGCCTTTCGTGGGGTCTCGTCGGGTCGGGTCTGGTCGATCGCCTTGATGACCCGCTTGTAGCGGGCGTCGAGGAGGGCGAGTTGGCCGAGCTCGCCCCGGTCGAGCCAGATGGCGCCGGTGGACTCGCAGCGGTCGATCTTCACGCCCCCGATGTCGAGCTTGTGCATGGGCCGCCCGTTCAGCGGGTTGAGCACGACAGGGTCGTCCTCGGTGGGCTCGACGACACGGATGAGGTCCCAGGGCTCGGGCATGGCGCGAGTGTATCGCGTTGGGGCGCGGGTCAGGTGCGGAAGAAGCGCTTGAGTTTCTCGGCGAAGGAGTACTCGGTGAGGTCGGCGAGTTCGCCGGCGTCGAAGAAGCACCCGCCGCTGACGGGGCACATCTCGAACTCGATGTGGGGCTGGTCGTCGTCGCGGACGACGATCATCATGTCCGTGCCGTTCTGGGGGCTGACGAGCGTGCCCCGCTGGCGTCGCTGGGAGCGGGGGGGCTTTCGGTCGATCTGCTTGAGAAGGGCCTTGGCCTCCTTGCCGAGCGAGGAGAGGCGGGCGAGCTCGCCGCGGTCGAGCCAGATCGCCCCGGTGCTGGGGCACCGGTCGATGCAGACGCCGCCGATCTCGAATTTCTCCATCGCCCGGCCGTTGAGCGGGTTGACGACGACAGGATCGTTGTCGCTGGGGGGAACCGCCCTGACCTTGGACCGCCACGCTTCCATGGGCGGTGAGTCTACCGTGTACCTTCCCGGCGGCAAACCTCCCATGAGGAACAGCGATGGCGATGGAGTGGTTCGATGCCCATCTGGACCTGGCCTACCTGGCGGAGACGGGCCGGGACATGCATGTGGACCCGGCGGAGGCGCGGGGGCGGCACTCGCCCGCCTCGGTAACGCTCCCCTCGCTCGCGGAGGGCGGGGTCCGCCGGGTGCTGGCGACCGTCTTCACCGAGCCCGTGCCCGACCCGGGGGCGCCCGGCGCGGAGACGGGGGCGTTCGCGTACCCCATCGGGAACGCGGACGCGGCGTATGTCTGCGGGATGCGGCAGCTCAAGCTCTACCACGCGTGGCACGACGCGGGCGTGATCGACCTGCCGGCCCGACGCGGGGGTGGGGGGAGCGGGCGGACGCCAGCGATAAGGGCCGGCATTCTGGTGGAGAACGCCGACCCGATCTCGACCGAGGACGACCTGCCGCTCTGGGTTGAAGGCGGGGTGGTGGCGATCGGGCTGGTGTGGACGCGGCGGGGGCGGTACGCGTCGGGGAACCAGGTGCCCTCGGACGAGGCGGGCAGCGGGCTGACGGCCGAGGGGCGAGGATTCGCCAGGGCGATGGACGCGCTCGGCGTCGTCCACGACGCGAGCCACCTGAACGACCGCTCGCTCGACGACCTCCTGGGCGCGACGGACCGGATGGTGATCGCCTCACACTCCAACAGCCGGGCGCTGATGGACGGGCGGAACCAGCGTCACCTTACCGACGACGCGATGCGTGAGATCGCGCGGCGTGGCGGCGTCATCGGTCTGAATCTGTGCAGTTCGTTCCTTGACCAGGCCTGCGCGAAGAGCGGGCGGGCGACGATCGGCGATGCGGTCCGGCATGTCGAGCACGCGTGCGAGGTGATCGGGGACCGGCGGCATGTCGGGCTGGGGTCGGACATGGACGGAGGATTCCCCGCGTCGCGGCTGCCCGAGGGCATCGACCTGCCCGGGGACCTCCTGAAGCTCGCCGAGGCGCTGCGGGACAGGGGATGGTCGGACGGGGAGATCGCCGGGTTCGCGCACGGGAATTGGGATCGGGTGTTCTCGCTCTAGCGGCCCGCTGGGTTGCGGCTCAGGGGGCGGCCGACGCGATCGCGTGCTCGCGGCAGATGGCGCACCAGGCCTCCGGCGCCAGCCCGACCCGGCCCGAGGAGGCCTGCGCGGGCGGCAGTTTGGAGACCGGGTCGAGGAAGCGCTTCTTGTAGCGATCGGCGAAGAGCCCGTGCGACTTCTTTCCGGTGATGTCGGCATAGGTCGTGGCGAGCAGGTCGTCGATCTGGGCGATGCGAGACTCGGGGTTGGGGTGGGTGGAGAAGAACTCGGGCGGCCTGGGGCCCTCGGCGGCCTTGGCGAGGATCTGCATGACCTGCCGCTGCCCGACGGGGTCGTAGCCCGCGCGGGCCATGTAGCGCATGCCCAGCGCGTCGGCCTCAAGCTCCTGGTCGCGCCCGAACTTGAGCAGGTAGCCCTGCCCCCCGTAGCCGACGACGACATCGGTCAGTTGCTGCAGCGCGGCCGACTCGCCCGCGCCCGCGGCGATGCTGAGCAACTGCGCGAGCACGCTGGCCCCCGTGGCGGCCTGCACCCGCTCGGCGACATGCTCGGCGGTGACATGCCCGATCTCGTGCCCGAGCACACCGGCGAGCTGGGCCTCGTTGCTCATCTTCTCGGCGAGCCCCCGGCTCATGAAGACCTTGCCCCCGGGCAGGGCGAAGGCGTTGATCACCGGGGAGTCGAGCAGCGTGAACTCCCAGGGGAGCGAGGGGTTATCCGCCTCGGTGTGCTTGGCGAGCTTGGCCCCGATCTCGGTGACATACGCCTGCACGGGGGCGGACGGCGTCTTGCCGCCGTATTCCTCGGTGAGCGCGGGCTGGGCCTCGGCGCCGAGGGCGATCTGCTGCTCGCGGCTCATGTAGGCGAGCGAGAGCCTGGACTCGCCCGTGGCCTCGTTGACGACGCAACCGCCGAGCAGCGTCGAGGCGCCGACCGCGGCGATGGTGAACACGGCGAGGGGGCGACGCATACGCTCAGACCAGCAAGGCTTCATGGCATCTTTCTCCCGTTGAGAGTCGAACCCCCGGGCATGCCCGCCGCGAGCCGCGGGCGTGCGGAGGAACCTGATTGAGCCCGGTGACACGAGAATCGGCACACGGCACCGCCTGGCGCGACGAGGAACTCGCCGACCCGCACGCCCATTCGGAGAAGGCGGGCAAGGTGCGGTCGATGTTCGCCGCGATCTCGTCATCATACGACCTGAACAACCGCGTGCACTCGCTGGGCCTGGACCAGGCTTGGCGCCGCTTCGCGGTCCGGGCCGCGGGCGTGCGCGAGGGGGAGACCGTGCTCGATGTTGCGTGCGGGACGGGCGACCTGACCGAGGCGTTCGCCCGCGGGACCGCGGCGGCGGAGGTGATCGGGCTCGATTTCACCCCGGAGATGCTCCGGATCGCGGACCGCAAGCGCCTCCGCCAGCACACCTCGATCGCGGGCCGGGTGCGGTACCTGCACGGGGACGCGCAGTCGCTGCCGTTCGAGGACCAGTCCGTCGATGTGGTCTCGATCGCGTTCGGGATCCGCAATGTCCAGGAGCCGAGCCGGGCGATGGCGGAGTTCTTCCGGGTGCTCCGCCCGGGCGGGCGGCTGGTGATCCTCGAGTTCGACACCCCTCGGTGCCCCCCGGTGCGGTGGGCGAACAACTTCTACAGCGGGTGGCTGATGCCCCGGACGGCGACGCTGCTGAGCGGGGACCGATCAGGGGCCTATCGGTATCTGCCCAAGTCGATCGCGTCGTTCCAGTCGCGGGATCAGATGCTCGGGGGGCTGGCGCGTGCCGGGTTCATGAACGCCACGGCCAAGTCGCTGACGCTCGGGATCTGCGCGTGTTACCGGGCGGAGCGTCCGGCGGCGTAGCCCGGCGTTGTGGTCCGAGAACCGCCGGTCAATTCGTGCTTATCGGAGATAGATGCGCTCTCGGACGCGGGATGTGCGCGCGCGTCGGCAAGTTTGATGGGGTGCGCGGCGTGGGCTCGATAGACGCCCTCACGCCATGGGAGCCGAGCCGTGCGGTGCGGCCGATTCTTGATGGCGATCCCGGCCGGGGAGGGTCGGGCGACAAGGGCAAACCAGGGATGGTCGTCCGCGGGGACCGGGGCGATCGGGGAACCACCGATGAACGCCGAGACGCTGACGCTTCGCCTCTTCGAGGCCTTGATTGACGGAGACCGCCGGACCGCCCGGGCGATCGTGCAGGACCAGTTGGACGCGGGCGCGTCCGCCGAGACGGTGTATGTGGACCTGCTCTGGCCGACCTACGAGATGGTCGAGCGCCTGTTCCGCTCGGACCAGTTGTCGGTGCTGAACCACAACATGGCGACGCGGCTGCTGCGCGTGATCGTGGACCAGGCGGGGATGTGCCTGAGCGAACTCGGGAGCCAGGGGAAGGGTCGCAAGGTGCTGGCGTTGTGCGGCCCGAGTGAGGAGAGCGAACTCGGGGCGCAGATGGCGATCGACCTGCTCGAGGCGCACGATTTCTCGGTCTGCTTCGCGGGCGGGGGCGTGGCGAACGATGAGATCATGGGCCGGGTTCATGAGACCAAGCCCGATGTGCTCCTGTGGTTCTGCTCGGTCCCGAGCGATCTGCCGGGGATCCGCGAGATGATCGATCGGATGCACGAGATCGGGGCGTGCCCGCAGGTGCAGATCGCCGTGGGCGGCGGCGTGTTCGCGCGGGCCGAGGGGCTGGCCGAGGAGATCGGGGCCGACCTCTGGGCGGACCACCCGCTGGAGATGGTGGACACGCTTGTCCACGACGCGGCCCATCGGGCCCCGGCGGACCAGCGGACGGTCGGGCGGACGAAGAAGATCCGGCACGCGGCCTGACAAAGTCCGATCCTGAACTGAAGAGGCCGGGAATTCTCGCCTGACCCTCGGGTCGACGGGAATTCCCGGCCTTGGTTTCGTCATGACCTTGTTTGGAAGGGGCAACCGGGGCGCCGGGCCCGGGGTATATTCGCACAGACAGGGGCACCGCATGGACCGAAAGACCGAACGCGTGCTGATCGAACGGGCCATCGCGGGCGACCGGGCCGCCGCGGGGGAGTTCATCCGGGCCCACCAGGCCTCTGTCTACGCCTATCTGCTGCGGATGAGCGGCAAGCCGCACATCGCCGAGGACATCACGCAGGAAGCGTTCGTGCGGGTGCTGAGCAACCTGGACCGGTTCGATTTCCGGTACCGCTTCAGCACCTGGCTGTTCACCATCGCCCGGCGGCTGTATCTGAACGCGATGCAGAAGAGCCGACCGGCGTTCGACACGGACATGGTCGAGCACGCGACGGGGACGCGGTCGATCGCGACCTCGGAGGTCGGTGAGGACGAGGCGAGGCGGTTCCAGCGGGGCCTGCTGCAGCGGTGCCTGATGAGGCTGTCGACGGAGCAGCGGGAGATCCTGGTGCTGTTCCACCAGCAGGACTGGCCGATCGCGTTGATCGCGCAGCATCTGGATATGCCGGAGGGAACGGTCAAGAGCCATCTGCACCGGGGTCGTCGGCGGCTTCGCGTGTTGCTGTCGGCGGAGCCTGGGGCGGCGGAGCGGCTTGACCTTGTCTCGCTGGGGGTCTCGTTCGACGACGAGGAGACGGCGCGGTGACCACGGCTCGGGGGGACAACCCGGAGCGTCGGCGCCCGGTTCGGCCGGGGGAGATCGACCGTTTGCTCGACCGCGAGTTGTCAGGCGCGGAGCGACGGGATCTGACCGCGCGGCTTCGGCAGGATCCGCGATCGCTGGATGAGCTTATCGAGGCGAGGCGGATGCTCGAGATGCTCCGCGAGCCGGTCGTCGCGCCTGATCTGACGGACCGGGTGCTGGCGGGCGTGGAGCGTCGCCGCGGGTTCCTGTCGACGCGGCTGCGCCGGCGTGTCCGGGCCGGGCGGGCGGCGGTCGCGGCGAGCGTGCTGCTCGGGTTGTTCGGTCTGGCGGTGGCGCACCGGCTGGACCCGGGGCTCTTCAGGCTGCACTCAACCTCGACACCGGTTGCGGATCTCGGCGCCGCGGTCAGGGCCGATTCACTCGAGAGCCGCCAACGCCTGGTGGACGCGGTGCGAGGGCTCGCCTCGGTGGGCGGAACAGACGCGGGCGATCCCATGCCCGGTTCGATAAGCCTGGCGGCGTTCCATGTCGAATCGGACCATAACGGCTCGGTCCCGGCCCCGGAGGCCGCCCCCGGTCGGTTCCTCGTGCTCTCGGCGAGCGCCGACGCGGAGGTGGTGGCGCTGGGTGGAGTCGGGTCGGTGTTCCTCTCGGTCATGCCCGCGCCGGCGGCGGGTGGTCTGACGCCGGGCGATGGTTCGTGGCTCGGCCGCACGGTTGCCCCCGCGGACTCGGCGGGGTTAGCGGCGATGGACGCGGTTGCCGCCCGGGCGATCCCGCCGGGTGCGGTGCCGATGTCGTTCGGCGTGGCGGCGCCCTCGGCCTATGTCGGGTCTTTGGATTTTCTGGGCGTAGATCGGATCGACTCGGGGCATCTGCGTCCGCGCCCGCTGAAGCATCTTCCGAGCGATCCGCGGGTATCTTCCAGACGCGAAGACCGCTAGACAGGATGCACGCACGAGCGGGCGATCGTCTCCCGGCGGGCGTATGCTCGGCCGAGCCCGGGTTCCCGGGTGCTGTTTTGTGCTGATCGTTGTGCTCGATCGCGGCCCTGTTGTCGGGCGAAGGGCGGCATGCCGGACTGTCTGTCGGCCATCCTGCAACGCGTGGCGCTGATCTCGGCGTTTGTGTGCGCATGCCTGGGGTGCCGGGGCGCGTGGGCTTCGGACGGGGGCCCGACCGGGCTCGCCGTCGGCGTCGAGGCGGAGTTGGTTGTTCAGTTCGAGGACCTCGCGGGGCAGCTGCGCCGGGACGAGGGCGCGGCGCTGCGGACGATGCTGGGCGAACTCGGCGCGTTCACGCGGACGCGGCAGGCCTGGGAGGCGTTGAGCCGGTCGCTGGGACTCTCGCCGCAGGACGCGGTCGATCGGCTCCTCGGCGGGCGGGTGTTCCTGTTGGTCGACGGCGCGGGCTCGCCCGGGGCGAGGTGGGCGTGCGCGATGGCGGTCGATCGGGAGTTGGGCCGGCAGATCCCCAAGCAGCTCGGCGCCGCGCCACGCGAGACACTGGAGGGAAGAACGGTCTACGCGATCGAGGACGGCGGCTTCCGGGTGATCACGGTGGAGGGGTCGGACCCGGGCCCCTCGGTGCTGCTGCTGGCTCCGGCGGGGTCGGAGCCGCTGCTCCGCGCGGCGGTCGCGGTCGTGGCGGGATGGAAGACCCCCGCCCGCGCGGCGCGAGGAGGCCCGGCCGCGGTCGTGCTGTACCGCCGGACGGCCGATGCCTGGCTCTCGGGGACGCTGGACGCGTCGGAGCGCGGCTGGCGACTCTCGTTCCGCGCGTCGGATGCGCTGATGGGGCCCGCGGTCGGGACGCCCGGGGTGGGCCTGAGCGAATCGAGGTTTCGCGCGCTGAGCGAGGGCGCGGTGGTCGCGTTCGCGGGCCCGGCGATGAGCCCTTCACGGGCGGGCGCGGGCGGCTCGACGGTCTCGGCGTGGCTGATGCCCGACGCCCTGATCTGGACGCTGCTGCCGATCCAGCCCCCGCCCTCGTTCTTCGGAGAGGGTTCGGACCTGGCGGCGGTTGTGGTGCGGTCGATCGGCGGGGGACGCCTGGACTGCGCGTTCGGGTTCCGCGTTGCCGATCTTGCGGGGTCGGTCGGGGTGGGCGACGAGCATGTGTGCCGGGTGCTCGGGGAGTTGTCGGGATCCGCCGGCCCGGGCCCCTCGGCCCCGCTCTGCTCGGGCGAATACCCGGAGGCGGTGCGGAAGCAGTCGATTACGGTGGGGCCCAAGCCCAAACGCGACCTGCTGGGGGAACGCCTGCACTTCGTGTGGGGGACGGGCGGCGAGGACCGCGGCCGGGGGTGGTGGACCCTCTCGGCGAGCGGGCCAGGATCGTCCCCGGCGGATATTCAGGAAGCGCTCATTTCCGGTGAGCGATCGGAGGGACGCTCGCACGCGGTGGTGGGGCTGATCCGCCCGGCGGCGGCGCTGGAGATGCTGGGGGCCCCCGGGGACAGGGCCGCGGGGGCCGGAGCGGCCGCGCTGCGGTGGGTTGATCTGGTGGAGTGGCATGTGGACCCGTCGGCCTCGAAGGAGACCGCGTGGCAGGGGGCGGTGACCGTCCGGATGCGTTCGACGCCCTGAACCGGAGTCGGATCGCGGTCGGCCTACGATGGCCGCGGAAAGGCGGACCGAACTCCATGACCGTACGCGAGCCGGGTGAGAGCGCTGTGAATCTGCGGAATGTGGCGATCATCGCGCATGTCGACCACGGGAAGACGACGCTGGTCGACCAGCTCCTCAAGCAGTCGGGGAACTTCCGCAAGGGCGAACTGGAGAAGCTCGCGGGCGGTCAGCACGACCTGATCATGGACTCGAACCCGCTGGAGCGCGAGCGGGGGATCACCATCCTTTCGAAGAACTGCGCGGTGAACTACCACTGCGCGGACGGGCACGACTACCGGATCAACATCGTCGACACGCCGGGGCACGCGGACTTCGGGGGCGAGGTGGAGCGTGTGCTCCGGCTCGCGGACGGGTGCCTGCTGGTGGTGGACGCGTTCGACGGCCCGATGCCGCAGACGCGGTTCGTGCTGGGCAAGGCGCTGGAGGCGGGGTTGCGGCCCGTGGTGGTGGTGAACAAGTGCGACCGGGCGGACGGGGAGCCGAACCGGGTGGTGAGCGAGGTGTTCGACCTGCTGGTGGCGTTGGGGGCGGACGACGACCTGCTGGATTTTCCGGTGGTGTACGCGAGCGCGCGGGCGGGGTGGGCGGTGAACGACTGGCCAGCGGCGAACCCGGAGTCGGGGGACATGCGCCCGGTGTTCGAGGCGATCGTCAAGCATGTGCCGCACCCGGAGGCGTACCACGAGAAGCCGCTGCAGATGCTCATCACAAGCGTGGACTACTCGGAGTATGTGGGGCGGATCGCGATCGGGCGGGTGTTCAGCGGGACGCTCCGCCTGGGGCAGCCCGTGGTGCTTGTGCACGAGCACACGCCGGAGGCCAAGCCGAAGCGGGGCAAGGCGGCGGGGGTGCTCGGGTTCGAGGGGCTGGGTCGGCGGGAGGTGCAGCGCGTCGAAGCGGGCGATCTGTGCGCCGTGACCGGGCTCGAGGACTTCGACATCGGGGACACGATCTGCGATCCGGATCACCCGGATCCGCTGCCCGCGGTGAGCGTGGACGAGCCGACGATCACGATGACCTTCCGGATCAACGACTCGCCGTTCTCGGGCCAGGAGGGTGAGTTCGTCACCAGCCGGCAGATCAAGGCGCGCCTGGAGCGTGAGCTCGAGCACAATGTGGCCTTGCGGGTCGAGCCCGGGGCGGGGTCGGACGAGTTCGTCGTGTCGGGTCGCGGGCTGCTTCACCTGGGCATCCTGATCGAGACGATGCGCCGCGAGGGGTTCGAGCTGGCGATCGGCCGCCCCATGGTGATCGAGAAGCTGATCGACGGGGTGCGTCACGAGCCGCTGGAGGAACTGGTCGTCGACACGCCGGCCTCGGGGGTGGGCCCGGTGATGCAGATCGTGGGCGAACGCAAGGGCGAGTTGCTGAAGATGGAGGACCGGGGCCCCGAGATCACCCACATGGTCTTCGAGATCACGAGCCGGGCGCTGATCGGGCTGCGGCCCCGCGTGCTGACGGCGACGCAGGGCGAGGCGATCATGCACCACACCTTCCGGCGGTTCGTTCCCTCGACCGGGGAGCGGATCGAACGGAACGCGGGCGTCATGATCGCGACGGAGTCGGGGCAGGTGACCGGGTACGCGGTGGAGAACCTGCACGACCGGGGGGTGCTGTTCGTCAAGCCGGGGGACAAGGTCTACGCGGGCCAGGTGGTCGGCGAGCACAACCGCCCGGTGGACCTGCCGGTGAATGTCGTGCGGGTGAAGAAACTCGACAACATGCGCAGCGCGAACAAGGACGCGACCGTGACGCTCAAGGCGCCGCGGGAGATGTCCCTCGAACAGGCCCTCGAGTACATCGAAGACGACGAGCTGGTCGAGATCACGCCCACCAAGGTGCGGGTGCGCAAGCGGATCCTCGATGAGGGAGCCCGGCGACGCTCCGAGCGGCAGGCGAAGGACCGGGCGGCTGCGGAGGCGTGACCCGCTCACGGGGCCGATGACAACTGCTCTTCGCTGCGCACGAACCACATGAAATGCCGCACCTCGGCGGCGAAAAAGGTCTGCTCGATCGGGCTGCCGGTGGCGTGGTAGACGGCGGCGTCGGCCTGCCAATAGGCGCTCGAATCAGGGAGCGGCTCGGCGTGCCCGTCCAGGAACACAGCCGGGCGGCGGCCGAGGCTCTCGTGGCTGCCGTGGTTGTCGATCGCGCAGCCCTCCCCCGCGCTCGGGTCGGGGTCCTTCACGACATCGCAGGAGCGGCGGTAGAACTCGCGGGCGTCGATGTGGCTGTGGGTGACCACCCAGAACTCGACATTGTCCATCAGCATGACCAGGTCGGAGACGCGGTCGAACTGTTCGAGCCTCCGCCAACCCGTGCCCCCGAAACGGGTGTGCCAGCCCGGCATCGCATCGACGGCCGAGTAGGACTGGCCCGATTCCTCGTCGACATCGAGGTAGGGGAACATGAACTGGTTGGGGGCGTGGTGGAGGACCCCGTTGTGGGTCAGTCGGGTGCCGGTGTCGTCGTCCTGGTCGCCCGCGTCGGGGCAGGTCCAGGCACCCGTGGGAGTGGGGAAGACGGTGCCGGGGTCGACGGGGAAGGTCTCGCCGAAGTACTCGGCGACAAACTGGTTGATGAGGAGGCGTTCAACCGCGTACCCCCCTTCGGGGCGGGCCCGGTTCATCCACGCCAGCCGGGGGGGGAGGGCGCCGGCGTGTTCGAGCGCGTACTGGGTGACCATCTGGCCCTGCGAGCGCACATTGGCGGTGCAGGTGAGCAGTCGGGCCCGGGCCCTTGCCGCCCCGAGGACCGGGAGCAGAATCCCGATGAGCAGGGCAACGATGGCAATAACGACCAGGAGTTCGATCAGGGTGAACGCACGACGGCCTGAGGGGAGGGGGCACCCCATGCCGGATGATAGCGGGAGGGCCGCGAATTCGGACAGAACAATCCGTGTTTGGTGGCGGGAAGGGCGGGTTCGCCGGCGGGAGGGGGGGTGCCTACAGTCTCGACCCGCCGCGGCCCGGGCCCGCAAGCCGGCGCACGCCGCCCCGTCCCGCGCGGAAGCAGGAGCGAATCGATGTACGCCATTATCGAAGAGTCGGGCGGGCAGCGGAAGGTTGTCGAGGGCGACGAGATCCTGATCGATCTGTACGGGCAGGGCGAGGCCCAGGCCGGCGGGTCGGTGTCGTTCGACAAGGTGCTGCTGATCGGGGACGAGTCCGACGCGGGCAAGGCGAAGATCGGCCAGCCCTATGTGTCGGGCGCGGTCGTGACCGCGGAGATCATCGACCCGGTGGTGAAGGGCGAGAAGCTCCACATTTACAAGTTCAAGCCCAAGAAGGGCGTGCGGCGCAAGACGGGTCACCGGCAGCGCTACACCGCCGTGAAGATCACCTCGATCAAGGGCTGAGCGGCCGGGGCGTGCCCCGGTTGCGCCGCAGCCGGAGGACGGAATGCCGAAGATTGTGAGGTTTCTCGCCGTTGCGTTTCTGACGCTCGGGTCGTGTCTTGCGCGCGCGCAGGACGACGCTCCGCCGCCGCCTTCGCAGGTTCCGATCGAGGCGCTGACGGCGGAGACGCGACCGCTGCGCGTGAAGGACCTCGAGCAGGTCGCCGAGCTGTGGCTGGGTCACCTCCAGGGCGCGGTCGCCGAGACCGCCCAACTGTCGGGCCGGGGCGCCGAGGGCGCGGCCTCGCTGGCCGAGGCGGAGGCCCGCAAGGCGGCGATCATTCAGCGGCTCACGGTGGTGCTGGATGAACTGGAGGCAAAGGGCGGCGACGCGGGTGAGTACCGCCGGTTCGTCGGCGCGGTTTCGGATGTCAGCGTCGACTGGTTCAACCCCGAGGCGGTCGCGGGGTATGTGCGTGCGTGGGCGGTCTCGCCGCAGGGCGGGCTGCGGGTCGGGCTGAACATCGTCTGGAGCGTGGTGATCCTCGTCGCGTTCTGGGTGGTGAGCCGGCTCGCGGGTGCGGGGGTCACGACGGCGGTCAAGCGGGTGCCGAAGGCGTCGAATCTGTTGCGGGATTTCCTGGCCGGGGGCACGCGTCGGATCATCATGCTGATCGGCGTGGTGGTCGCGGTCTCGTTCCTCGGGGTGAACATCACGCCCCTGGTGGCGGCGATCGGGGCGGCGGGCCTGGTGATCGGGCTCGCGCTGCAGGGCACGCTCTCGAACTTTGCCTCGGGGATCCTGATCCTCATCTACCGGCCTTACGACATCGGGGATGTGATCAACGCCGGCGGTGTGGCCGGGAAGGTCGAGGCGATGAACCTCGTGTCGACGAGGATGCTGACCTTCGACAACCAGGTGCAGTTCGTGCCGAACAACTCGATCTGGAACGGCGTGATCACGAATGTGACGGGCAGCGCGACGCGACGCGTGGACATGAAGTTCGGGATCGGGTACGGGGAGGACATCGCCAAGGCGCAGGCGATCATCGAAGGGATCGTGGCCTCGCATCCCAAGATCCTCAAGGACCCGGAGCCGACGATCCGCCTGCACGAACTGGCGGACAGCTCCGTGAACTTCGTGGTGCGTCCGTGGTCCAAGACGGCGGACTACTGGGATGTGTACTGGGATGTCACCCGCGCGGTGAAGGAGCGTTTCGACGCCGAGGGGGTGGGGATCCCGTATCCGCAGCGTGACCTGCATGTGCCCGGGGCGATCCGGGTGGTCGTGGCGAAGGAGTAGGGCCGGGGCGGTCAGGCGCCGGCTTTGACGAAGGTCCCCCGGTTGGGGTCCTTGACGACGCCCGGGAATTGCAGGGCGCGGCCGTGGGCGACGGCGTAGACGCCCGGGGCGAGGACGCCCGCGGCGAAGATCGCCTCGTTGAGGTTCTGGAGCGCGTCGGACTGCTTCATCTCGTAGGGGCGCATCGCGCCGGTGAGGACGACGGGGACCGCGAGGTCCTTCAGCTCGCGGCAGAGCATCTCGCCGGTGACCTGGAGCGTGTCGGTGCCGTGGAGGATGACGACCCCGGCGCAATCGGGGGAGGCGTCGGAGACCATGAGCTGGACCATCTCGAGGATGCGTTTTCGGTCGTGGTCGGTGAGGTCGAGGCTGTCCTTGCTGAGGAGTTGGATGGAGTTGATGGTGACATCCTCGAGGCGGAGGGCCGAGAGCATCCGATCGACGATGCTCCGGCGGTTCTGGAGGGTGCCGGTGCGTTCGTCGTAAGTCTTCTCGATGGTGCCGCCGGTGGAAATGAGGGTGACGCGTTTCATGTCGGGAACTCTACACCGGACCCCGGGGCGGGCTTGGGCGGGCGGGCCCTAGACTCTGCGTCGCGGGAGGTCCCCGCCGCGCCATGGAGAATCGCCTTGACCTCGATCCCGATTGACCGCGTCGTCGCCGAGAGCCACCGGGCCCTGAAAATGGGCGACACCGTCCGGGCGATGGGCCTGATCCGCGAACTGAGCAGGCAGGCCTCGCACGACCCGCGGACGCGGCTGCTCCAGGGCATGTCGGCGCTGATGTTCGGGCAGGCCGAGCAGGCGGTGCGGCTGCTCGAGCAGGTCGCGTTCGAGCTGCCCGAGGACGACCAGCGGAAGGCGGGGATCCACCTTGCGCGGGCGCGGATGGCGGGCGGGGACGCCGCGGGGGCGCTGGCGACGATCGAGCCGTTCGCGTCGGCCGACGGGGCGTCGGGTTTCGTCGTCGCGACGAAGGCCGAGGCGCTGGTGGCGGCGGGCCGGCCGGACGAGGCGGACTCGCTGCTGAACGGGTTCGCCAAGGACGACAGCGACGCGCACCACCTGGCGATCGCGCGGGCCCGGCTGGCGTTCGCGACGCCGGTCAATGATGCCTCGCTCCCGGCCCGCGAGTCCGCGGCGATCGCGGCGCTGGAGGCCCACCACGAGCGGGTCGGCGTCCCCGGCGCGGTGCTGTCGGAGTTGCTCTTGTGCCTGGGCGAGTTGCTCGCGAGGCGGGGCGAGGACATCAGGGCCGCCCATCTGTTCAAGCGTTCGGCCGGGCTCAACCCGGTTCGGGCGGATGTGCGTCCCTATGCCCAGACGATCGCGTCGATGCTGCAGTCTTGGAACGCGACCACGCTGGGACGGGCACCCCGAGTAAAAACGGGCCCGGCGTCGGAGTCCGAGCGCCCGCTGTTCGTGGTGGGCATGCCCGGGGGCGGCGCGGAGCTCGCGGCGAGGCTGCTCGCGCTGAGCCCGGCCGCGGGGCTGTGCGGGGACGCGGACGCCTTGGGCGGGGCGATCATGAAAGGCCGGGCCGGCTCCTCGGACGGCGCCCAGCCGGTGGTCATCGACCCGAGCAAGCTGACGGGCAAACAACTGGAGACGGCGGCGGAGGCGTACCTGGGTCGGACGGATCCGGGGGATGCGGGCGTCACCCGCGTGATCGACGCGAACCCGCTGAACCTGCACGAGCTGGGCGTCGCGGCGATGATGCTCCCGAGGGCCCGGGTGGTGGTTGTCCGCCGGGCGGCGTTCGATGCATGCTTCGGCTGCCTGCTGCGCCACCGCAACCCGCGCCTGCTCTTCGCCCATGACCCCCGCACGCTCGCGGTGTTCGCGGGCGGGATGCGTCGGCTCGAGGAGCACTGGCTCGGGCTGTTCAGATCCGACCGCCTGTCGCTCGCGGCGCACGAGGTTGACTACGCGGACCTGCTCGCGGGGGGTGAGGCGGTGGGCTCGCTCTTTGCCTTCGCGGGGCTGAACGCGCCCGGCGAGGACGAGATCCGGGGCGTGCTGGCGGACCACACGCGTTGGACCGCGAACGGGACCGGGTTGGACACCCGGTTCACGCAGGGCATGCCGGAGCTCGCCTCGGCGGTTGCTCAGTCGGACATCGGGCGGGCCTGAGCGGGGCCGGCCTGGTCAAGGCAGAGGAGCTTGTCGAGCGTCTGGCGCATCGCCGCCATCTCCGCGCGGGCGAGCCTCTGGCCGACCCATGAGGCCCAGAACATCGCGCCGCCGACGAGGACGCAGGCGGGGATGAAGACGAAGGCCCATGGGGTGCGCCCCAGCGTGGCCTGGGCGGCGCCCCACATGGAGGCGCCGATCGCGATGGTGGCGAGCGCGAGGTAGGTGAGCATGAACCCGGTCCAGATGGCGGGGCTGGGGTTGAACCGCCCGTGGGCGACCGGCCTGCCGTCCTCCTCGCGGACCTCGAGGCTGAGCGTCGGGGACCAGAAATGCCGAGCGGCGGGCTGGGGAGCAAGGGTGAAGTGGTTCCCCGCGCGGACGGCGTGAAAGGGGCAGCGGCCCTCGCGGATCCAATCCGCGATTGTTGTGACCGTCTCGTCCGAGGTGGTCTGGAGCGGAATCTCGAAAGTCGGCCCGAGGACAATCGTCAGCATGGCAGATCCCCGCCCCCGGGGCCGGGGGCCCGGACGGCCCGGGCAGCCTAGCACACGGGCGGCGTGTGCGGCGTGTACGATCGTCGCTTGAACCCCGAGGGCGACGCATGAGCACGCGGATGATGTTGGCGCTGGGCTGCACCCTGGTCGCCCTGGTCATGGTCGGCACGGGGGTGGTGCTCGCCGAGGACAAGGGCGCCGAGCTCATCGGCATGCTCGGCAACCTCGGGGCGGAGATGCTCGGGCTCGCCCTGACCGTGGCGATCATCGACTGGCTGCTCGAGCGGAAGCGGTTGAATGAGCAGGTGCAGCACCTCGCCTGGCGGATGCTGCACGATGTTGATCACGCCTTCTGGGTCTGGCAGGGCGGCAGGCGGGAGTTCCACCTCGACGAGCTCATGGCGCTGCTCGAGATGGCGAGCAAGGCCGACCCGCTCCCCAAATTCACGGAGGAACTTTTTATCAACCTGGGGATCCGGGCGTCGGACAACCTGCGGCTGCAGCCGCGGCTGATGGCGCACGACCGACGCCTGAAGGCCTCGCTGAAGTCGCTGGCGGGGCTGGCGCAGATCCGCGAGGCGCGGAACCTGGTGGACGCCGGGTACATCATCGAGGGGCTGCGTTCGGCGGTGTCGAACCTGGCCGAGCTGACGGGGCAGCACCCGCACAAGGGCGAATTCGGGGCGGCGAAGTCGTTCCGCGACCCGTCGTACGACGCCCAGTACCGCCGCTACCGGGGCTCCTTGCACGAATCGATCATGCGGCAGGAAGCCGTGTCGGCGGACGATCATTCGAGCGAGAGCGACCCGCACCACCGCTGATCGGCTCGACGCCCCGGGCCCGGCGGCCGCGCTCAGGCGGTCGCGGCGGTGTAGCGGCGGCCGATCTCGGGCCAGTTCACGACCTGCATGAAGGCGTCGACATACTCGGCGCGGCGGTTCTGGTACTTCAGGTAGTACGCGTGCTCCCAGACATCGACGCCGAGGAGCGGCATGACGCCGGTCATCATCATGTCCTGCTGCTTCTCTCCCTGGATCACCAGCAGGCGGCGGGAGACGGGGTCGAAGACGAGCCAGCCCCACCCCGAGCCCTCGACGGCGTTGGCCGCGGCCTTGAAGTGCGCGGCGAACTGCTCGAACGAGCCGAAGTCCCGCTCGAGGCGCTCGGCGAGCGGGCCGTCGGGGTAGCCCCCCCCACCGCCGCCGGCGGGCGCCATGCCGGTCCAGAAGAGGGCGTGGTTGATATGCCCCGAGCCGTGGAAGGAGACCTCGCGGGACCAGTGCTTCACGAGGGCGAGGTCGCCCGTTCCCTCCCGGATCTCGCGGAGGCGGGTCAGCGCGGTGTTGAGGCCCTTGATATACCCGGCGTGGTGCTTGCCGTGGTGGATGCGCATTGTCTGTTCGTCGATGAACGGTTCGAGCGCGCCGAAGTCGTACGGCAGCGGGGCGAGCGTGTACTCGCCCGAGGCGGGGTCGAAGCCCAGGGCCCGGGGCTCGAGGACGGCGGCCGAGGTCGCGGCGCGGACGGGGCCCGCCATCGCGGCGAGGGCGGCGGCGCCGGTGAGCACACCGATCGAGCCGAGCGCGGCCCGACGGTCGATGCGCGGCGAGTCATTCTCATGGAGCATGCGGTTCCTCCTTCGTGCTGAGTCGAACGAAAGCCTACGCGTGCGGTCGGCGCAGAAAAAACCCCGCCGTGCGGCGGGGATTGTGGACCGATCGATCGGGGATCAGGCCTGCTCGCCGACTTCCCAGCGGAAGAACGAGGTGACCGTGGCGCCGCCGAGGAGTTCGCGGATCGTCTTGGAGGGGTCCATGACAAAGGGCTGCTCGAGCAGGGCGATCTCGGCGAAGAACTTCTTCATGCCGCCCTCGACCATCTTTTCGGCGATCTCCTTGGGCTTGCCGCTCTCCATCGCCTGCTCGATGCGGAACTTGCGCTCCTTCTCGACGACGGCGGCGGGGATGTCGTCCGCGGTCACGCCGACGGGGCGGGGGACGGCGGCGGTGATGTGCATGCAGATCTGGCGCTTGATGTCGTCGGCGAGGTCACCCTTGGCGACGAGCAGGACGCCGGTCTTGCCGTCGTGGTGGACATAGTGCCCGAAAGAGACGCCCTCGCCGCTGATCTTCTGGGCCCGGCCGAGGGAGATGTTCTCGCCGGTCTGGGCCCGGATCTTGTCGATCTCGCTCTCCATGCCCGGGGTCACGCCGACCGGGCCGACGGGCTGCTTGAGGGCCTCACTCGCGCAGGTGTTGGCGCAGGCGACGAAGTTGTCGTTCTTCGCGGTGAAATCGGTCTCCGCCCGGAGCTCGATGATGGCGGCGGCGGACTTGTCGTCGGCGATCTTGATGGCGACGCGGCCCTCGCCCGCGGCCCGGTCGGACCGCTTCTCCATCTTGCCCTTGTAGTGCTTGCGGAGGATGTCCTCGGCCTTCTCGACATCCCCCTCGGCCTCGAGGAGGGCCTTCTTGCACTCCATCATGCCAAGGCCCGTCCGGTTGCGGAGGTTCATCACATCTTTCGCGCTGATCTCGGCCATCGTGTTCTTCCTCGTCTTCGATCGCGCGGCGGGGGAGCGGCCCACCCGCAACGCGGGGTGATCGGTCGGTCGGTCCGGGTTGAGCCGGGAGCGGGAAGCCCGCCTCCCGGGCGGTCTTAGCGGTCGGCGCGGGCGCCGGCGGCGGCGGGCTTGT
>DAINDF010000004.1:96783-264949 GCA_036732005.1 Phycisphaerales bacterium | reverse complement strand
CGCCATTGCCGCCCCGCCCGCCGGCGCCGCCTCGCCCGCCGGCGCCGCCCGGGAAGTAGTCGCCGCCCTCACCGCCGCCGCCGCCGCCGCCGCCGCTGCCGGGGTGACCACGCACCCCCGACGCACCGCCACCACCGCCGCCGCCGCCGCCACCGCCGGTGCCGCCGACCAGCGCATCGGGCGCCCCTCCATAGGTGCCGGCGCTGCCGGGCACCCCGGGAGAACCGGGGGTCCCATGGCCGGGGCTGAGCCGGTCGACGGTTTCGGCGTTGCCGCCGACGCCCCCCGGAGCGGTGGTCAGGTTGCCGGCGTCATCTCCTCCGCCCCCAGGGACGCCCTGAATCGTGAAACCCTCGGCAACGGCGGCATCCGCTCCGCGCCCGCCGGCGCCGCCCGGCGCCGAGACCCCGGATTGGAAGCCCGCCTGGCCCGTACCGCCGCCGGACGCGGTGATCCCGGGGAGGCCGACCTCGGGGTAAAACTGTTGCGACGACGACGCGGGCAGCTCACCCCAGAGTCCATCGCCCCCTCGGCCGCCGTCCAAGAAGAGATCGCCGCCCGGTGCCCCGCCTGCGCCCCCGGCGCCGCCGCGACCTCCGGGCTGCCCCGGATGGGTGGGCGCGCCTCCTCCGCCCGTGCCACCCGGGCCGCCGAGCCCGCCGCCGACGCCCAGGAAGGTCTCGATATCCCACGACGGCGCGAACGAGGCGCTGCCGTGCACGATGAAGCGGATGGGGTTGGTCCCGGTGACATAGACCCGCTCGGTGAAGGTCGCGTCGCCGACGAGGACGATCTCGTAGGCGCCGTCGTCGGGGTTGTAGCGGAGCTCGCGGATGGGGACCCCGCCGATCTGGGTCGCGGGGACGGGTGGGTCGACGCTGACATCGTAAACCAGCCCGCCGAGGTGGGTGACGATGCTGAGCGTGCCGGACGCGGAGGCGACGGCCGGGGCGAAGAGGGTGGTGCCGGCGGCGACGATCAGGGCGAACGCAGGGGTTCGGGGGAACATGGGACAGACCTTTCCGGGCCACCATGGCCCCGCGGGGGTTTGATATCTGCTCTCTCGTCGATCTCGGGGCTCGCTGCACGCATGGCCCCTCACCGGGGGCTGCGAGAACCAGCGGCGGGGCGTACCGCGGAGTTGCATATTTTTTTGAGCGCTTCCGGTAGACTCCCCGCGTGCCGGGGGATGGCCCGGTTCGGGTGCGGTAATGGATGCACGGGGGTTCGGGCCTTTGGTCGACGGCGAGCGCGAAAACACATCGGCGGCGGAGATGGAGCGTCTGTACGAGACCCTGCGCGCGATCGCCCGGAGCCAGATGCGTCGCGAGCGCGTGGGGCACACCCTGCAGGCGACCGCGGTGGTGCACGAGGCGTACCTCCGTCTCGCGGACCTCGACGGGGGCGTGTGGGCCGATCAGGATCATTTTCTGTCTCTTGCGGCCTCCTCGATCAGGCGGGTGCTGGTGGACCACGCCCGCGGTCGGAACAGCCTCAAGCGGGGCGGCGACATGGGGGCGCTGACGCTGCACACCGGTCTCGCTGAGACGCCCGGCGATTCGCCGTTCGAGCCCATCGATGTCCTCGCAATCGACGAAGCCCTGACCAAACTCGCGGCCCAGGACGAGGAGTCCGCCCGCCTCGTGGAACTGCGGTACTTCGGGGGGATGACCATCGACCAGGCCGCAGATCATCTGTCCATCGGGCGGACCACCGCGGCCCGGCGCTGGCGAGCGGCGCGCGCGTGGCTCCGGCGCGAACTCGGAGGGGGCGGACCCCCGCCCGGTGAATCCGCGGGCGACACGGAGGGGGAGGACTGAGGCCGTGCCGAGCGCGTTGCGGATCATGGAAGAGATCATCGACCTGCCCGAAGCCGAGCGGTCGGCGGCGCTCGATCGGCTGTGCGGGGGCGACGATGCCTTGCGCCTGGAGGTAGAGCAGCTGCTCGCCCTGGACGAGGAGGCCGTGGGGTTCCTCGAGCCCCCGACCGACGACGAGCGGCTGCGCGCGATGGTGCAGACGGTCGCGGGGTCGCCGGACGCGATCGGGCCGTACCGCGTGCTGCGGGAGGTCGGGCGGGGCGGGTTCGGGATCGTCTACGAGGCCGAGCAGCGCGAGCCGATCGAGCGTCGGGTCGCGCTGAAGGTGATCAAGCCCGGCATGGACTCCGCGGGAGTGCTCCGCCGCTTCGCGATGGAACGCCGGACGCTGGCCCAGCTCGAGCACCCGAACATCGCGCGCGTGCTCGACGCGGGGCTCGTGCCCGAGGGGCAGCCCGGCGCGGGGCGTCCGTTCTTCGCGATGGAGTTCGTTGATGGGGTTCCGATCACCGAGCACGCCGACCGGGAAGGGCTGGGCTTGCGGGACCGTCTCGGGCTCGTGATGCAGGTGTGCGCCGCGACGCAGCACGCGCACACCAAAGGCATCATCCACCGCGACCTCAAGCCCGCGAACATCCTCGTCTCCCTGAACGACGGATCGCCGGTTTGCAAGGTCATCGATTTCGGCGTCGCCAAGGCGCTGGGTGACGAAGGCGAGCCCGCCGAGGCGTTCACGGCGCTGACCAACCCCGGCGCGATGATCGGCACGCCCCTTTACATGAGCCCCGAGCAGGCGCTGGGCAAGGGCGATCTCGACACCCGGACCGATGTCTACGCGATCGGCGTGGTGCTCTACGAGCTGCTCTGCGGGCGGACCCCGTTCGACGAGGCGATGTCGGGCACACGCGACCCCGGGCGCATCCGCTCGGCCATCGAATCGAGCGAACCGGCGGCGCCCAGCGCGAGGTTGAGCCGGGTCACCCGCGCCGGCGGGCCCGGCGCGCGCACACGCCCGTCGCTCGACGCCTCGGCCCTCCGCGGCGAGCTCGACTGGATCACGATGAAGGCGATCGCCCGCGACCCGGCGCGCCGGTACGCCTCCGCGTCGGCCCTCGCGGACGACCTGCGCCGCTACCTCGCGGACGAGCCGGTGGAGGCGGGCCCGGAGAGCCGGGCGTACCGCTTCTCCAAGTTCGTGCGCCGCAACCGGGTGGGCGTGATCGCGGGCGGCATCGCGGCGGCGGGCGTGCTCGCGGGCTCGGTGTTCAGCGTCGCGTTCGGCGTGCAGGCGGTCGCGGCGCGGGAGGCGGAGCGGACGCAGCGGGTGGAGGCCGAGCTGAGCGCCGCGATCGCCCAGGCGGTCAACGACTTCCTGCGCGACGACCTGCTCGCGGCGGTGGACCCGACGCGCACGGCCGATCGCGAGATCACGATGCGCGAGGTGCTCGACAAGGCGTCGGCGACGGTCGGCGACCGGTTTGCGGACCAGCCGCAGGTCGAGGCGGCGCTCCGCGCAACCCTCGCGCTGACCTACGAGCGGATCGGGTATC
The DNA here is from genome assembly GCA_036732005.1 of Phycisphaerales bacterium. Taxonomy (GTDB): domain Bacteria; phylum Planctomycetota; class Phycisphaerae; order Phycisphaerales; family UBA1924; genus UBA1926. The sequence goes on along the minus strand of DAINDF010000004.1, from coordinate 261,579 downwards.
CGAAGGAAGCCGAGCCGCACCGGCGGCGCGAGCTCGAGATCTACACGCAGATCGCGAGCGAGGACGACAAGCGCGCGGTCACGGCCCGCACCTCGCTGGCGGCCAACCTGATGGTGCAGTCGCGGTTCGACGATGCGGTCGGGCTGCTCACCCGCAACATCGAACTGGTCGGCGGCCGTCCCGAGTACGAGCAGGACATGCTCACCGTCCTCAATAACCTCTCGGCGGCGTACCTCGAGCTCGGGCGCTTCGCGGACGCGGCACCCATCCTCGCCCAGACGCTCGAGGCGAAGCGCCGCGAGCTGGGCGACCGCGACCCGAGCACGCTGACATCCATCTTCAACCTCGCGGGCCTCTATTACTCGCTCGCCGATGTGCAGCAGGCCGAACGCCTGTACCGCGAGTCGTACGAGGGCCGGGCCGAGGTGCTTGGCGACGCCGACCCGAAGACGATCTCGAGCGTGATGATGTTGGGCCGAGCCCTGTTCGAACTCAAGCGGTACGACGAGTCCGACGAGGTGCTGAACCGAGCGCTCGGCGTCGTCGAGGAGCGGCTCGACCCGGGGCACCCGATGCGCCTGAGCCTGATGGAGGCGATCGCCGAATCAGCGCTGAGGCGGGGCGACGCCGAGCGGGCCGAGCCGCTGTACGCGCAGGTGGTCGATCTCCGCACGCGGCACCAGGGCCCCGACCACGCCCTCACGATCCACGCGATGGGCCAGCTCGCGATCACCCGCTTCGAGCTCGGGCGGTTCGAGGACGCGTTGTCGCTCGTCGAGGAGGCGAGCGAGCGGCAGGCGCGGGTGCTGCCCGAGGGGCACTGGAGCCGGGCGATGAAGACCGTGCTCGCCGGTCGCTGCCACGCGGCGTTGGGGCATCCCGAGCAGGCCGAGCCGCTGCTGGTCGAGGGCCTGTGCGCGGTGATCGCCGCGCTGGGGCCCGATCATCAACGGGCTCTCGTCGCGACGGATGCGCTCATCGAGTTCTACCACTCGCAGGGACGCGGCGATGAAGGGGCGACTGTCGCCGCGCAGCGAGGGACCGACGGGGTCAGGGACCTGGTCTGTTCGTCTCCCGCCGATTGAACTCTGGGCACTCCGGGCCGCCCTCCCGATCTCCTCGGGGGCCAGGCCTTGCAGCGCGCTGTGCAACCGCCCGGTGCCGGAACGCCGACGCCCGGGTGCGACCTGCTCCCGGGTGTCCATCAGGCTCATGAACCAGTTCTCGTACATGCCTTCGGCCCAAGGCGCAACGCCGCGCAGGGCCATGTTGCTCCGTCCGTCGGAAAGGGGGTCGACCCCTGGGGATCCGGCCTGAATCCACCCCGATCGGCGATGGCGACCGGACACCAACATGTCCCCTCCGACCGGTACGGCCGTTGCGGTATGGTCGGCCGCTGGTCATTGACCTCTGCCCCAGGGGCTGCGTACTCAGCCGAAGTGGGCGCTGCGGGCCGGAGTCTGGACGGCTGTCAACGAGAACGCTACCATCGCCCGCTCATGAGCCGTCCGCTGGCCATTCTGTTCGCGCTGTCCTTGGCGATCGGAGTGCTGCTCCCGAGTAGCGTTCGCGGTGGCGTAATCTGCCTCGGCGGTGGCTGCGTGAATGTCCTCCCCGATGTTGAGGCATGCGAGCTTGAGCGTTGCTCGCACGAGTTCGGCGTTGTTTCGCGCAGTGACGAGCATCACGACGAGCATTGCCATTGCACCGACCTGCCGACGGCCGGCCCGGCGATCGCGGTCACCAGCCGGTCCGATGAGATCTCCCTCGAGAGTGGCCTCACGCCTCCATGTTGCGCCCGGTTGCCGCTTGTTGATGGCTTTGATGGCGCATCGGCGGCCATGCCTCGGGCGCCGCCCTGGTTCAACCCGGGCCTTGACCACCGCATGGTGCTTGTCGCCAGCTACCGTCTTGTTCTTTGAGTCTTGTCTGTGTCCGCCGCGTGCCGTTCCCGGATGACCGGGGCGGTTGCCTGACGCTGTGCTCACAGACAGGAGTTCCTCGGAATGGACAATCAACTTCGCCCGCCGGGTGTGCGGGCGGTGTGGTGCCTCGGCGGCGTATCGCTTGCCTGCGTGCTCGCGGGTTGCCAGGGCTACGAGCGGGTCCCGCTCGATCTCCGGGCGCACGCCGCCGAATTTGAACAACGGGCCCTGCAAGAGGTGCCGTTACGCGATTTCGTCGCAAGGCTCGCGGCGACGGGCGCCGAAACGCCGGAGGTGTTCGATATCGCCGACGGCCTCTCCCCCGCAGAGGGTGAGGTGCTCGCCCTCTTCTACAACCCGGACCTGCGGTTGGCGAGGCTGGACGCCGGCATCGCCCTGGCAAACTACAAGACAGCGGGGTTGTGGCAGGACCCGGAGTTCGGGTTCGACGCGGCCGAGGTGCTCTCGCCCGCGGGCGTGTTCGAGTACGGCCTGATGCTCGGCCTGACGATCCCGGTCTCGGGTCGGCTCGAAGTCGAGAAGGACCGCGCGGGCGCCGCGTACGAGGCGGAGCTGCGGAGGATCGTGGACGCGGAGTGGTCGCTGCGGTCGCAGGTTCGATCCGCCTGGGCGGATTGGACCGCGGCCGAGGAGCGGGTCCGGCTTCTCACCCAGGTGATCGCGCAAGTCGAGCGCATCACAGCAATCACGAACCGCCTGGAGGCCGCGGGAGAACTGACACGCGTCGAATCGCGTCTGATTCGGGCCGAGGCCCTCTCTGTTCGAGCAGATCTTATCGCCGCGCAACAGGCGGAGTTGGACGCAAGGCTGCGGCTGCTCGGCCTGATGGGGGTTCTGCCGACGGACGAGGTCAACCTGCTCGCGGCCTTCCCTGCGACGGAGCCGCCGCAGGTGGAGGATGAGGTTCATCGGCTCGTCGAGTTCAATACGGCGCTCGGCGTCCGCCGTGTCGAGTATCAACTCGCCGAAGAAGCCCTGAGGCTCGAAGTCCGCAAGCAGTACCCGGACATCACGATCGGCGGCGGCTACGGCAGCGAAGATGACGATCGCTTGCTGCTGGGTGTCTCGCTGCCGATCCCCGCTCTCAACGCCAACCGCGCGGGCATCGCCGACGCCCGGGCCCGGAGAGACCGGGCCCGCGTCGCTGCCGAGGTCACCTTCGAGAACCTCTCCCGCGAGTTGGTCGCGGCACGGGCCGCGGTCCGCGCGGCGCAGCAGCAGCGGGCCGCGTTCGAGACCGATCTCGTGCCGTTGCTCAGCGAGCAAGCGAGTGAGGTTGAACGCATCGCCGATCTCGGCGAGGTCGACACCCTCTTGCTGCTGGAGACCGTCACGCGAGGGTTCGATGCCCGCTCGATGCTCCTCGACCTGCGGGCGAGCGAGGTCAAAGCGATCAACGAGCTCACCCGGCTGCTCGGCCCGAGTTTCGAAGCTTCACCCGCCCCTGTACAGCCACCTCAGATCAACACCACTGACCGCACGCCGTCCAAGGCCGAGGAGGTCCGTCCATGAAACTTCTGACGCGCATCTCGGCGTATCCAGCCGCACTCGTCCTGGCGATGACGCTGGCCGCCTGTTCGCCGTCGGATGACGGCGCCGGTGCGGACGGTCACGCCGAGGAGGAGCTTCCAGCAAACCCGAACCAGATCGCCATTCCCGCGGCCGTACGGTCGAACCTGGGCATCACCTTCGTCAAGATCGAACGGCGTCAGATCGAGCAGACGCTCCGGGTACCGGGTCGGTTCGAGTACATGCCCACGGCGCGGAGGGAGTACCGCACAATGCTGCCGGGGCGTATCGAACTCCTGGTGGACCAGTTCGGCCGCGTCGAGGTGGGCGAGGCGCTGTACCGGATCGATTCGCCGGCCTGGAGGGAGCACCAGGAGAAGCTCACGGAGGCGGAGGCATCCATCGAGCGGCTCCGGACGCGTCTTGCCAGCTTCGGGCCGCTGCGCGAGGCCCACCGCACGCACGAGCGGCAGCTTCAGGAAACCATTGCCATCCGGCGCGAGCGCGTCGAACAGCTCGAGAGCCTCGCGGACGCGGGAGGCGGGCGGAGGCCGGAATTGATCGCGGCGCGGGACGCCGTGTCCACGGCCGAGGCGGAACTCGCCGAGGTGCTCGAAAAGGAGGCGACGCTTGAGGCCGACGAAGCCGAGGCCCGGGCCGACCTGTCAGCGGCCGAGGCCCGCTTCGACTTCCTTCTCGACGCCGCGTCGTCCATCGTCCAGGAGCCGGTCGATGCGCTGCTCGCCAGCGACGGCGATCACCCCAGGTGGCGGGCGATCGACCACATCGAGGTTCGATCGGAAGCCGCGGGCGTGGTGGACACGATCGACATCACGAACGGGGCGTGGGCCACGCAGGAGTCGCCGGTCCTCTCCGTCGTGCAGCCTGAGAAGTTGCGGTTCCGGGCCTCGGGGTTGCAAAGCGACCTCGGCGTTCTACGGGATGGTCTCCCGGCTCGGATCGTGCCGCCGACCCCGACCACCGCGGGGCGCGCGGTCCCGCTGACCTCCACGATGGAGGGCACGCTCATGCTCGGCCTGTCGGGTGATCCCAACGAGCGCACGCTCGACCTCTTCGTCGTGCCGTCGGAGCTTCAGCCCTGGGCGCGCCCGGGCGTCTCGGCCCATGTCGAGATCGTCACGGACGCGACCGCGTCGCCTCTGCTCGCCGTCCCTCTGGCGGCCGTGCAACGCGACGGGCTCATGCCCGTCATCTTCCGGCGGAACCCGAGCAATCCGAACGAGGCGATCCGCATGGAGGCCGACCTCGGCCAGAACGATGGGCGATGGGTCGCTCTTCTCAGCGGCGTTCGATTGGGCGACGAGGTTGTGCTCGACGGCGCGTTCCAACTCATGCTCGCGACGAGCGGCACGATCCAGAAGGGCGGCCACTTCCACTCCGACGGAACATTCCATGAGGGGGAGGACTAAGCCATGCTGAAGGCCGTCATCCGCTTCTCGCTCCGCTACTCCTCGCTCGTCCTTATCGCCGCGGTGCTGGTCATCGCGTACGCGGGGTACCGCCTGCCGCGCATGAGCGTGGATGTCTTCCCCGAACTCAACGCGCCAACCGTCACGATCATGGCCGAGTCGGGCGGCCTGGCCGCCGATGAAGTCGAGCAGTATGTGGTCTTTCCCATCGAGACCGCCGTCAACGGCATGACGGGAGTCCGCCGGGTCCGCAGCGCTTCGGCGATCGGGCTCGGCATTGTCTGGGTTGATCTCGCCTGGGGCGCGGACCTGTACGACGCCCGCCAGCTCGTCTCCGAACGGCTCGTCGCCGCCCGGGAGAACCTGCCCGATGGCGTCGAGCCCTTCATCACCCCGATCACCTCCATCGCGGGCGAGATCATGCTTGTCGCGCTCTCCGCGCCGGACGGCTCCGTCAGCCCGATGGAGATGCGGTCGTTCGCGGAGTTCGAGCTGCGCAACAAGATCCTCGCGGTGCCGGGCGTCGCCCAGGTCGTCGCGATCGGCGGCGAGCTGCCCGAGTACCAGGTCAATGTCGATCAGGAACGGCTTCGCCTCTACGACCTGACCATCACCGATGTGGTCAAGGCGGCGGGCGGGTCGCACAGCACCGCCAGCGGCGGCTATCTCGTCAATGTCGACAACTTCGAGATCCCCATCCGCCAGCAGAGCCGCGTGACGCGTCCCGAGGACATCGCCAGCACCATCATCAAGTACCACGACGGCACCCCGGTCACCATCGGCCAGGTCGCGGATGTCCGGCTCGGCCCGGCGTTGAAGCGTGGCACCGCCTCCGAGGGCGGCGAGCCCGCTGTCATCCTCTCCATCCAGAAGTCGCCGGGCACGAACACCCTTGCGCTCACCGATCAGCTCGATACGCTCTTCGACCAGATCGAGCCGGCGTTGCCCGCGGGGGTCGAGCTCAACCGCGATGTGATGCGGCAGGCCCACTTCATCGACCGGGCCGTGCACAATGTGACCAAGGTCCTCGGCGAATCGGTCATCATCGTGCTCGTGGTGCTCGTGCTGTTCCTGATGAACATGCGGACCACGCTGATCACCCTGACCGCGATCCCGATCTCGCTGGCGGTCGGCCTGCTCATGATGGACGGGCTGAAGCTGGGCCTGAATGTCATGACCCTCGGCGGGCTGACGGTTGCCATCGGTGTGCTCGTCGACGACGCGATCATCGATGTCGAGAATGTCTTCCGTAGGCTCAGGCAGAACCGGGCCCTCCCCGAACCGCAGCGACGCCCGATCTCCGAGGTGATCTTCGACGCCAGCAACGAGATCCGCCCCGCGATGGTCTTCGCGACGGTGATCATCGTGATGGTCTTTGTACCGCTGCTGTTCCTGCAGGGGCTCGAGGGCCGGTTCTTCCAGCCGCTGGCCCTGACCTACATGGTTTCGATCCTCGCCTCGCTGCTGGTCGCGCTGACCGTCGTGCCGGCCATGTGCCGCTTCCTGCTCGAAGGTCGCCTGAGCGGCAAGCATGAGGACCGCGACGGCTTCCTGGTGCGAGGGCTGAAACGCGTGTACGAGCCGACACTCAGGGCGGCGATCCGGCTCCGGGCCTGGGTGCTCGGCGGCGCCGCCGCCGTGACCGCCGCCGCCCTGCTCCTGGCCGGTACTTTCGGCACCTCATTCCTCCCCTCGTTCAACGAGGGCACATACACGGTGTTCCTGATCGCCCCCCCGGGGACCTCGATCGTCGAGAGCGATCGGCTCGCGACAGAGGTCGAGAAGCAACTCGTCCGGATCGACGGCGTGCGCTCGGTCTCCCGCCGTACAGGCCGCGCCGAGCGCGACGAGCACGCCGAGCCCGTCAACAGCTCCGAGATCGAGGTGACGGTCGAGCCAGGACGGAGCCGCGAGGAGGTCCGCGAGGAGATCGACCGCATCCTCGGGTCGGTCCCGGGGATCACGACCATGATCGGCCAGCCCATCGAGCACCGGCTGAGCCACATCCTGTCGGGCACGCCCGCGGCGATCGCTATCAACATCTTCGGAGATGACCTCGCCGAGCTCCGCCGCGTCGCCAAGACGGTCGAGGCCGAGCTCCGGGCGCTGCCCGGCGCACGCGATGTGAACGCCAACCGCGAGGTCATGATCACCTCGCTGCCGATCCGTTACCGCCACGCCGAGCTCGCCGCCGTCGGCCTGAGCCCGGCCGACGCCGCCGAGCAGGTCCGCGAGGCGCTCTACGGCGAGGTGGTCGACACCGTCAACCAGGGCGTCCGGCAGTACGACCTCGTGGTGAGGCTCGCCCCCGAGGAACGCGAGTCGATCCAGCAGGTGCGCGACCTGCTCCTCCGAGGGCGCGGCGGCGCGACCGTCCGCCTGAGCGATGTCGCGGACATCGGGCCGGAACGGTCGAGCAACCTCATCGCCCGGGAGAATGCCCAGAGGAAGGCGGTCGTCTCGCTGAATATCGCCGAGGGCTCCAACCTCGGCGATCTTGTTGGATCGGTGCGGGAGCGGGTCGATCCGATCGTCGCCGGGGCTGGCATGACCGTCAACTACGGCGGGCAGTTCGAGGCGCAGCAATCCGCGTCGCGGACGATTCTCGTCGCGGGCGTGGCCGTGGCCGTGATCATGCTGATGCTGCTGCAGATCTCCACCGGATCGATCCGCGCCGCCATGCTCGTGATGCTCAATATGCCACTCGCCCTCATCGGCGGCATCGCGGCGATCTACATCACCGAGGGGGCGGGACCGATCACCAACACGCTGGCACTCTTCAGGATTGGCGGTCAGTATGTCCCGCCCGTCATCTCGATCGCCAGCATGGTGGGGTTTATCACCCTCTTCGGCATCGCCGTCCGCAACGGGATTCTGCTGATCAACCACTACAATCAGCTGATGCAGGTCGAGGGCGTCTCCTTCAACGAGGCCATCGTGCAGGGTTCGATGGAGCGGCTCGTGCCGATCCTGATGACGGCGATCTCCGCCGCGCTCGGCCTCGCCCCGCTCGCGCTCGCCGCCGGGGAACCCGGCAGCGAGCTGCTGGCGCCCCTCGCGACCGTCACGCTCGGGGGCCTGCTCACCTCGACATTCCTGAATCTCGTCGTCGTCCCCGCCGGCTACTCGGTGGTGTTCGGGCACAAAGTCGAAGCCCACCGGCGCGTCCTGCCGGCATGGATCTCACGAACCCCGGGACTGAACCGCCCGGCCACCACGAAGGAAACCTGATATGGATGCTCTGACCAAGTCGCTTCTCGCGTGCGGCTCCGCCTTCCTGCTCGCCGGGTGCGGCGAAGCCGAGAACGCCTCCTCCGAGGCGGGCCGACCGAACGACCGCGCCGCCGAGCACAGTGATCACGACGGTCATGACCACGCCGAGAGCGAGCACATGGGGGACGATCACCACGACATGGTCAGCCTCGGCACGGCGCAGATCGGCGACCACGCCGTCGAACTCGCACAGGGCCACGGGGCCATCGCGCCCGGAAAAGAACTCCATCTTGTCGTGAAGCTGCCGTACACGGACAACGGCGCGTCGGTGGTCCGCGCCTGGCTCGGCACCGACGACCGCTTCGCCTCCGTCGTCGCCAAGGGTGAATACGCGGCCTCACACGACGACTACGACATCCACGCGTTGGCTCCCGACCCGCTGCCCGAGAACACGATGTGGTGGGTCGAGATCGAGAAGCCCGACGGAACAAAGATGCTCGGTTCGGCCAAGCCTCTGTAAGGACTGATACCCAAGGGGGCGATTTCCTCGGTGTCCGTCAGCCATCCCGGTGGCCCGCGAACGCACAGGCCCGCTTTCCATGCGCCGCGGGCTGTGATACGGCTCGTGATTAACCGCTGCGCGTGCGCCGCCGGTGCCACCACCCGCCGCGTCAGCGGCGCGTGGTGCGGATCGGACGCCGACGAGAGACGCACGACGCGCCCTCCGGGCGGGTCGTGGCACCGCTTTCCGCGCGTCAACCAATCCAGATCAGTATGAGAAATGTCCGGTCGCGCCCCAGGTATCTGGATCGGCGGACCGGGCTCCTATGGCAGAAGGCCTTCGGTGAGGCCCGACACACCCCTCCAGACGGAGGCTCCCGATGAACCGCTCTTCAAGCCATCTCACCGTTCACCGCACTACCGCCATCGATCGGCGTCTGCGCGTGTCGCGAGCCATGGGACCCGCAATCGCGTTGCTCGCGCTGGCGGGGATGGCGACCGGCCAGGCCGACTTCTCAGAGGCGTTCGACTCGAACGGCCCGACGCAGGCCGGCCAGGAGGGGCCTTCGGGGCTGATCGGACAGGGATGGGTCTTCAGGAACCAGTCGTCGCCCGCGGAGGGGCCGGCCTGGTATGACGGGGACGGCTTCGGCGGCGAGGCGTTCGAGGGGCCCGGCTACCTGCAGTGCTCCTCGCTCGCGACGGACTTCTTCGGCGGAGCCGTCAGTTGCTGGGCGGTGCTGCCGGACATCCCGGGCCTGGCCGCGGGCGACACCGTCACGCTCTGGATCCTCGGAGGAGGGGCATTCAGCAGCGACACCTTCTTTGAGATCCGCTACGCCCCGGGTGGGGGCTCAGGGACAGGAGACGGGCCGAGCGGGACCGGAGATTTCTCGCAGGTGCTCGCCTCCTTCGAGCTCCCGGTCTCTGTCGACGGCTATCAGCGGGTGACCGCGCAGGTTCCGGGTGATGGCCGACTGGCGCTTCGATTCCATTCTCCGTTCCTGATGTCTTTCGCGGGCAACGGAGCGACCTTCTCTGTCGACTCGCTCACGGTCGGCGATGCGCCCTCCGACCCCTGCGGCCTGGTGATCCCCAACGCCGGTGAGACAGCGGTGTGGACCGCTGCGGCCGGGCCGTACACCGTCTGCCAGGACCTGCTGATTCCGGCGGGGGCGCGGGTGGAGCTTGAACCGGGCGCCTCGATTGACTTCTCCGGTGGGACGCTCCGCGTCGAGGGATCGTTCGTTGCCGCGGGGACCGCGGGCGCCCCGGTGCAGCTGTCGGGCGTGAGCGGGTTCAGCCCGGGGCTGGAGGTCGCCGTCAGCGGAGCCGCGGAGATCTCGTTCGCCCAGATCGCGACGAAGATCGCGGTGAGCGGGGAGAACGCGTCAATGGTGCTCACCGACTCGACGGTGTCCGATTCGGGCCTGATCGAGGGTGTGCCGGACCTCGTGGTTGTCGAGCGGTGTCATTTCGACGGCGGAGCGCTGGGCGGCTTCTCGCAGATGGCGGGCTCGATCCGGGTCGTCGACAGCTCGTTCACGAACGGCGGGCTGCTGAGCATCGGCGGGCTGCTCTATCTCGACAACCTGACGCTCGACGGCGCCGCGCTGAGCATCGCCGGTGAGAATGTCGCCCATCCCACCCTGCTGGATCGGATCACCGTGTCGAACAACCCCTCCACGGCCGGGCTGACCGTCCGGGGGGCGAACTACCTGCTGGGCCCAGATTTCGTCTCGGTGAACAACCTGTACCCCATCGCGATGACCCTGAACGGCGCGGGGATCCTGCACGAATCGACGCCGGTGCTGAGCCCGAACACGAACGGATACATCAATGTGGAGAGCATGGGCCTGACCCCCCAGCGTGAGTGGGCGGACCTCGGGCTGCCCTATGTCGTCGACGGATTCCCGGTCAACGGCAGCGGGCAGCTGATCGTCGAGCCGGGCACCACGATCCGATTCCGACCGGATGCCGGGTCGTTCGTGATCGGGGCGGCCGAGCTGGTGCTGGAAGGAACGCGGGAGCATCCGATCGTGCTCGAGTCGTTCAATCCGTTCCAGCGCTGGTTCGGGATCAAATGGCTGGACAACTTCGATGCGCAGGCGCGTCACACGATCTTCGACGGCGGGCAGATCAGCGTGCAATCGGACGGGGGCGTTATCGACCTGATTCAGTGCACGGTGCGCGACTCGCTGGAGGGAACCGTCAGCGTGACCTCGGGGACGGTCAATCTCCTCTCCACGAGGATCATCAACAACATCGTCGGGATGCGCACGACCCAGACCGGGCGGATCAACATCGACGGCGCGATCAGCCCGAGCATTCTCGAGAACAACGGTGTCGCGATCGAATACAACAACATCAACACGCTCCCCTACCTGCGTTATAACTGGTGGGGCTCGCCGACCGGGCCGACAGACGCGCTCAACCCGGGCGGGGCCGGCGATCCGGTCGATGGGCTGCACCCGGCGACCTACACGCCGTTCCTCGCCTCGCCCCCCCCGCTCGACGACGATTTCCCCGTCGTGGAGATGATGCCGACCTACTTCATGGCGACCGCGGGGGACAAGATCATCCTGCGTTGGTCCAGCTCGGACGACGGCGCGATCGCCGAGCACCGCGTCGAGTTCGCCGACCACGACTTCCCCAACGAGTTCCGCACGATCGCGACGCTCCCGCCCGATGTGCTCACCTACGAGTTCACCGTGCCCTCCGTGGCGCCGAACAACCTCTATCCAACCCCCTCGGCCATCCGGATCGTGGCGGTCGACGACGCGGGCCAGGAATCGTGGGACAAGTCGGTGCTGCGGATCCCCTACCAGGAAGACTGGACGGTGATCCCCCAGGTCGTCTCCGATCCAGGCGAGGCCCACCCGCACGACACCGTCGATGTCTGCTGGGCGCCGGGCGGGCTCGGGGATGTCTTCCTTCTTCTCGACGGCCTCGGCATGACCTCCGCGGAGGGCGGATCCAATGTCGGGTGCCTCCCGATCGGCTCGACGCTCACCTACTCGAGCACTGATACAGCCCGCTATCTCGTGTTGACCACTTTCGGCGCGGGCGGCCGACTGCACTACTCGTTCTCCGATTACTTCACCATCCGGCCCGATTCCCGGTTCGGCGACGAGCCCCCGGTGATCGAGGTCACCGCCCCCGCGGTCGGTGCATCGTTCCCCGGTGGCGGCGTGATCCCGGTGCGGTGGACCGCATCAGACGACGAAGGGCTGCGGTCCTTCCGAGTCCAGGCCTCGTTCGACGGAGGACGGGCGTGGCACATGATCGCGACGGACCTTCCCGCGGAAACCCGCGCGTTCGACTGGGACCTGCCCGAGAGCACAGGCATCGACGATGTCCGGATCCGGGTTGTCGCGTTCGACCACCGCTTCCAGGACTCCGCCTCGCTGGCCGGCCCCGTCGTGATCACGGCGGGCGCGCCCTGCCCGGCGGACCTCGCGGCCCCGTTCGGCGTGCTCGACCTCGCGGATGTGCAGGCGTTCATCGCGGGCTTCGTCTCGCAGACCGCCATCGCCGACCTCGCCCCGCCCCTCGGCGTCTTCGACCTCGCCGATGTGCAGGCCTTCATCGCCTCGTTCACCGCCGGCTGCCCATGACCCCCTCTTCAACGGGCGGCATGACGCCCGTGTGTTCACCCCCGTTACCGGCCGAACACGCCGGTGGGGGGCTTCCACCAGCCGAACTCGGACGCCCCCGTGAGACGGGGCGACGAAGGAGCCAAATCATGCCGCGTGCTTCATCTCTCGGTGATCTACCGCGTTCACTCGCGATTCTGGCCGGCACCGCCGCCTCCGTGGCGGGCCAGGTCAACTTCAATGACCCGGTGAGCTTCGCGACCGGCTCGATGCCGGACGGCCTCGTCGCCGGCGACCTGGACGGGGACGGGGCGGTCGATCTGGTGACGACGAGCAACACGGGATCGCCGAACGACCCGCTCCGGATCCACTGGAACGACGGGAACGGCGGGTTCGCGACGACGACCACGCTGAGCGCGGGCGACGGCCCTGGGAACATGGCCCTGGGCGACATGGACGGGGACGGCGACCTCGACCTCTTCGTCTCGAACTACTTCTCCAATGACGCCCGGTTCTTCCGCAACAACGGCGATCGGACCTTTCAGTCCGCGGTGTCGTACGCGACCGGGGGCGGCTGCCTCGGGATCGCGACGGGCGACATCGACGGGGACGGCGATCTCGACTTCGTCGGCACCGACAAGTTCGGCGGGCGGATCCGCCCCTACCGGAACATCAACGGGGCGGGGTTCAGCTCGGTCGGCCTGTTCGTGTCGGGCGCGGACCCGTACGACCTGGTGCTGGGAGATGTCGACGGGGACGGAGACCTCGACGCCGTGGTCACGAACGAGACCGCCTCGAGCGTCACGATCGTGCGCAACGCGGGCGATGGGACTTTCCCCACCAGGACCACGCTGGCGACGGGCGAGAGGCCAACCGGCGCTGTGCTCGCCGATCTCGACGCGGACGGCGACCTCGACCTGGCCACGGCGGACTGGGGACCCCTCTCGCCGATCAGCAACACGATCTCCGTCCGCCTGAACGACGGCGACGGCGGGTTCGGCCCGCGGGCGACCTATGTGGTGCACGGCCGGCCCGGGTCGATCGCGGCGGGCGATGTGGACGGCAATGGAACCCCGGACCTCATCGTCGCGTGCGAGGCGGACGACGCGTTCTCGGTGCTGCCAGGCGCCGGCGACGGGACCTTCGGCGCGGAGTCGCTCTTCGCGCTGGGGGCCGAGCCCGGGCGGATCGCGCTGGCGGACCTGGACAACGACGGCGACCTCGATCTCGCGGCGTCGGGGTCGTCGTCCAGCCGCCTTGTGGTCTCGATGAACATCACCGGCGTGCCGATCGACCCCGCGCCGCTCGAGACCGTATGGACCGTCGGGCACGACAACCTCTTCAACGAAGACATCGGGACCCATGTTGCGGTCGCCCAGAACGGCGACATCGTGGTCGCGGGGGCCACCACCTTCCAGTTCAACGAGGAGGATTTCTATATCCTCCGCTTCGACTCCGACGGGAACCTCCTCTGGACCCACACCTACAACGGGACCGCGGACCACTACGACAAGATCCTCGCGCTCTCGCTCGAAGACAACGGCGACATCACCGTCGCGGGAATCTCGTGGGGGCTGTCGGCCAGCGTGCAGTGGACGACCCTCCGCCTCGACGCCGACGGCAACGAACGATGGGTCCGTCGCTACGACGGCGGCAACGCAATCGCGCAGCAGTACATGCGGGGGATGACCACCAACGGCGCTGGCAAGGTCGCGGTGTGCGGCTGGGCTCGCGACGCGTCGTTCACAACAGTGCACTTCACCGCGGCCGTCTACAACGACGCCGGAACGCTCCTCTGGGATGTCCGCGTGCCCGACGCGGCCGGCGTCGACGGCCAGGCCGAGGCCGCGGCGTTTGATCCCGCGGGGAACCTCTACCTCACCGGCGGGGTGGACGCCGCGGCCGGGTTCGGGCAGGACCTGATGACGGCCAAGGTGAGCCCCGCGGGGCAGGTCCTCTGGTCGCGCCAGGTGGTTTCCCCAGCGGGCGCCGCGGTGTTCGCCGACCCCGCCGGCAACGCCTATGTCACCTCCGGAGGCCAGCTGCTCAAGTACGACTCAGCCGGCAACCTTCAGTGGCAGCGGGCGATCGGGGCCGGAATGACCACGGCGACGCGGATCTCGCCGCTTGGCGACGGGTCGGTCCTCGTCAGCGGGCAAGGCGCCTCCCGCGTCTCGATGGCGCGATTCGACCCCGATGGCACCCGTCGCTGGGCGGTGCAGACCCAAGCGACCTTCAACTCCGACAGCAAGCAGAACCACATCGCGATCCTGCCGGACGACCGCTTCGCGCTGGTCGGGAGCAGCGGGACCGACCTGCGCGTGTTCCTCTACGGCGGCGACGGGGTCGAGCAAGCCTCAATCGCGGTCGACTCGGGATTCGGGAGCGACTTCCCCTCGGCGGTCGCCGCGGGAACGGACGGCGCGATCTTCGCTCTCGGGCAGTATCAGCCCTCGATCCTGAACCGCCGCGACATCCTGCTCGCACGCGTCGAGGAAGCCGGCCCGGCGGGCTGCGCCCCGGCTGACCTGGTCGAACCGTTCGGCGTGCTCGACCTGGGCGATGTGCAGGCCTTCATCGCCGGGTTCCTCGCTCACGATCCGGCCGCGGACCTCGACGGCAACACGGTCTTCGACCTCGGCGATGTGCAGGCATTCCTGGCCTCGTTCGTCGCCGGCTGCCCCTGACCGCGACCAAAAGCCCCCCGGGAACCCACGACCCTGTACCCGGGTACCGCACGATTTGTATGAAGTTTACTAGGGATCAACAAGAGCCTCAGCGGCTGAAAAGAAAATTCTGACCGCCGTATCCTGATATGGCCAACTGCCTCCTCAGGTCGATGGCCGAGGCGGCCCGGTGACCCCCTCGAATGGGCAGGCGATCTCCAAACGGAGGCTTTATGCAGCGCGGTCTTACGGCAATCTTGGTTGTTGGGCTCGGGTTCGCTGCCGGCTCGGCGTGCGGAGGCGTCCCCTCGTACCGGGTTGAGTTCCTCGGAGCAGGGTGGGGCGGCTCCGGGATGAATCAGCTCGGGGATGCCTGCGGCAACTTCGCCGTCGACGGCACGGCGATGCTCGCCGGCGTGTCGCGCGACGGCGAGCCGTTCGAACTCCTGCCGATGCCCCCCGGGATGCAGACCTCGCTCGCGTCCGACATCAACGACGCGGGCGTCATCGTGGGCGCGGTGTGCCCGAATCAGTATGTGATCACGCAGCCGATCGCCGCGGTGTGGCGCCCGACCGCGGGCGGATACGAGGTCGAGGTGGTCGGCGGGCTGCCGGGGTATCCGTTCAGCCACGCCTGGGCGATCAACAACGCGGGCGACATCATCGGCGGGTCGGGTCACTTCGGGTGGTCGGTGACGACGCCCGTCGCCTTCGAGGCCTCCGGCCCCGTCCCGCTGCCGGGCGGGTTCGTGGCGAGCGACATCAACGACGCGGGCATCATGCTCTCTGGCAACCTCCTGGTCGATATCGCGACGGGCAACGCCGAGGAGATCCCGCTTCCCCCCGGCAACTGGCAGGGCTTCGCCGGGGCCGCGCTGAACAACAACAACGACGCCTGCGGGTATGTCATCGGGTTCTCGGGGTGCAGCACCTTCCCGATGCGCTACCGCCAGTCGACCGGGTGGGAGTTCCTCGGGGGCTGCGCCACGACGACGAGCGCAACTTCGATCAACGACCGGGGCGATGCGCTGCTCTACTACTACACAACAGCCTCCGGGGTGAACTTCGTCGACGAGGGCTACTTCTCGCTCGGGTCACTCGTCGACCCCTCCCAGGGCGCGTGGTACATCCAGTGGGGCGGCGCCACCGCGATCAACAACGCGCGGCAGATCCTCTCCTCGGCCCGGCAGGGCTTGTCGGGACCGATCGGCGCGGTACGCCTCTCCCCCATGAACGGAGGCTGCCCCGCGGATCTCGCCCCGCCCGCCGGCGTGCTCGACCTCGCGGACATCAACGCGTTCCTGGCCGGCTTCCTCTCGCACGACGCCGTCGCCGACCTCGACGGGAACGACATCTTCGACCTCGGCGATGTGAGCCTCTTCATCACCTCGTTTGTCGCCGGATGCCCTTGAATCAATGAACCAGGATCAGCCGCCCGCCCCATCGCGGACGCGTTCGGGAAGGAGAAACGATGAACCGACTCGCACTCTCAGTAGTTCTGGCCGCCGGCTCGGCCCTCGCCGAGCCCGGGGATGTTTCCTGGCGGCTGATCCGCCCCTCCAACACGGGCATCCCGGGGGACTACACCCAGGCGATCTTCATCGATGACGACGACTCGCCCTGGATCGCCGGGTATGTGACCTTCTGGGAGGAAGGCGGCATGGCCCACTTCGATGGGCACTCGTGGCGTGTGCTCGGGAATGTGGACTGCCCCCAGGTCTTCTCCCCACGCTTCAACGACATCGTCAAAACCGACGACGGAATCATGTGGATCGCCTCGGACAGCGGGCTGCTCCGATTCGACCCGACCGCCGAGCCCTGGTGCGTCACACGCCTGCACGCCGGAAACACCCCGATGACCGGCAACCAGATCGCCGATCTGGCCGTCGCGCCCGACGGGACCCTCTGGATCGCCTCCCAGGAACTGGGCGGCTCGGCGGCGGGCGGGCTCGGGCACTACGACCCGTCTACCGGCGCCTGGGAGTTCTGGGACACCACCAACGGCCTCCCATGGTGGGCCGGGTGGAACTGGGTCGACTATGTCTCGGTGCAGCCCGACGCGGCCGGCGGATACACCGTCTGGTTCGGGCAGCAGAGCATGGGGCTGACCACCTACAAAGACGGGCTCTTCGTCTGGTACGGCAGCGCGACCCCGCCGGATGTGACGCCGCTCCCGACCGGGGTTCCCGGCAAGAGCGCCGTCGACGACCTGGGCAACCTCCTGCTCAGCACGAACCAGGGGCTGGCGATCCGCGCGACGGACGGCTCTTACACGATGCTCGGCGGCGCCCCCGTGGGCGGGAGCAGCGTCGCCCGTGTGAACCTGCTCCCCTCGGGCCGGGTCGTCCTCGGCACCTTCGGCGCAGACATGTTCCTCTGGGCCGGCGCGTGGTCCTACATCGGGAACTGGGGCAGCGGAAACCACACCTACGCCATCGCCGAAGAGTCCACCGGCGCGATCTGGGCGGGCGGCATCGGCGGCGCCTCGAGGTACGAGAACGGCGCGTGGCAACGCTACCGCCTCACCAACACGGGGATGCTCGACTTCTTCACCGAGGACCTCGCCGTCGCCCCCAACGGAGATGTCGCGATGACCGCCAACGCGGCGCCGGGCGTGGGCGGGTTCGACATCCTCCACCCCGACGGGACATGGACCAACGCCAATGTCGCCACCTACGGCCTGGGGCTCCCCTGGCCCTACCCCACCGACAACACATCCGCCGTCGCCTACCGCGCCAACGGCAACCTGCTGTTCGCGCCGACAAACAACGGACTCAAGGAATACGACGGCGACGGGTTCATCGAAAAAATCTCCGGCGGTTGGTCCATCGAGTTCGCGACCGTGGCAAACGACGGACGGGCCTGGGCCACCACCGGCAACGGCTCGATGTTCATGGAAGACAACGACGGCATCATGACCACTCGCTTCCTCTACGCCGACGGACTGCCCGTCGGCAGCATCGCGGGCATCAAGCCGGACCCGATCGACCCCGCCTCCGTCTGGGTCGGGGCCCAGTTCGGCCTGGCGAAGACGGACGGGAACACCTGGCTCCAGATCCCGCGCGAGACCTTCGGGCTCAACCTCGACACGCTCGGCTACCACATCACCGCGTTCGATATCGCGGCCGATGGCACACTCTGGGTCGCCTCCGGCATCGGCCTGTTCCACTACGACCCGACGACCGGGACCTACGACGCCTACAACCTCTCAAACAGCCCGCTTCCCTCGGACGACATCTTCCATGTCGAGATCGCCCCGGACGGTTCAATCTGGATCTCGATGTTCGACCATCTCTGGCCCTACCCCGGAGGCGTGGCCCAGCTCAAGGACGGCCAATGGACCGTATGGCGGCAGGGCTCGAGCCCATTGCCGCACAACCAGATCTACGACATCGAGTTCAAGACCATCCCGGGCGGCTACGAAGTCTGGATCGCGTGCGCCAGCGAGGCCGTCGCAGTGATAACCGTCGAGACCGGGCCGGCGGGGTGCACCCCGGCCGACCTGGCCGAGCCGTTCGGCGTCCTCGACCTCGCGGATGTGCAGGGGTTCATCGCGGGGTTCCTCGGCCAGGACCCGATCGCGGACCTCGCCCCCCCGGCCGGCGTCTTCGACCTGGCCGATGTGCAGGCCTTCATCGCCTCGTTCACCGCGGGCTGCTCGTAGGCGGCCGTGAACCAACAAGAAAACCCCGCGCCGCGACCCGGAGCCGATGGACCTCCGGGTCGCGTTTGTCCATAATGGAGTTTTCGGTGTACTTTGCGTATCCGGGGCGGCGGGCTCCACTCCTTCTGTGAGCAGGCCCCGCCGGGGTCTCGGGTCGCTCAACCGGGCCGGAAAGGGAAAGAAATGAACCGAGCAGTCTCACTCCTCCTGTTCGCCGGGCTCGCCGCGGCGTCGAACGCGCAGACCGTGACCGTCACCACCGCCTTCGACGATGTCGACATCGATTGGCAGAACGCGACGATCGCCGACCTGCCCGGCCCCGACGGGAAGATCTCCTTCTCCGAGGCCCTGATCGCCACGAACAACACGCCCGGACACCAGACGATCGCCTTCGCCGTGCCGCAGTCGGAATGGACCCTCCAGTTCATGTACGCCGGGCGGGCCGTGCTGCGGACTTCGGGCGGGTTCTTCTTCCGGGCGTTCGACGAGGTGACCATCGACGGCACCACCCAGACCGCCTTCACCGGCGACACGAACCCTGACGGGTGCGAGATCACGATCTTCGGCGGCGAGCTCTATCTCAATGCCGGAAACTCCGTCTTCCTCGGCTTCGACAGCGTCAGCGTGCACCTCTCCGGCGACAACAACACCGTGCAGGGCTGCTCGGGCACCACGAACATCTCCCTCTTCGACGCCCGCAACAACATGATCGGCGGTGCAGGCCCCGGCGAGGGCAACCACGGAAGCACCATCAAAATCGATCGATCCGACAACAACACCGTTGTCGGCAACACCGTTCAGCGCGTCCGCGTCCAGGGTTTCGTCAGCGATTTCGGCACCGGCCCCGCCACCGGCAACCGCATCGGCGGCCCCACGCTGGGAGAGCGGAACTTCATCACAGGCTACGGCACATGGAACGGTGAGGGATACCCGGGCGGCACCACACTCGAGCTGTTCGACACCGACAGCACCATCATCGAGAACAACTGGATCGGCACCACCCCGGACGGCATGCAGGCCGGCAGCGAAGCCTCCACACAGGGAATCGGGTTCTACGGCGTGAACACCGGCACCGAGATCCGGAACAACCGCATCGCCGGCATCCTCGGCATCGGGCGTGGGCCCCACGCCCAGGGGCTCCTCTTCGGCCAGGCGATCTATCTCAACGGAACCGGCGGCGATATCACCATCACCGGCAACACCATCGGCCTGAACGCCAACGACGAGCCCGTCCTCGGGTCCGTCTACGGGGTCTACGGGGAGAACTACCTGAACATCCCGCTCACCGGCGTCTCGATCGGCGGGGTCAACCCGGGAGAGGGCAACACCATCGCCGGCCACCTCTTCAGCGGCATCGTCCTCGAAAGCCCCATGCACGGCATCGAGATCTCAGGCAACTCGATCTTCGCCAACAACCAGCTCGGCATCGACCTCGGAAACAACCAGGCCACCTGGTACGGCGTCTCCCCGAACGACCCGCTCGACGCCGACCTCGGCGCCAACGCCCTGCAGAATTTCCCGGAGATCGACTCCGCGTCGGCCTCCCCCGCGGGCACCGCGGTCGACGGCCAACTGAACTCGGCCCCCAACGGGGCGTACCGCGTCGAGCTCTTCGCCAGCCCGGCGTGCGACAACTCCGGCCACGGCGAGGGCCAGATGTTCCTGGGTCACTTCTTCGCGGCGACCGATCCACTCGGCGTCGCGACCTTCAGCGAGCAGGTCGCGGGCGTCGCCCCCGCCGGCTGGGTGGTAACCGCCACCGCGACCGACCTCTCGACCGGGAACACCTCGGAGTTCTCGGCGTGCACAGCCGTCGCCGCCGGCTGCCCTGCAGACATGACCGGCGAGGGCATCCTCGACCTCGCCGACATCCAGGCCTTCATCGCGGGGTTCACCGCACAGAGCCCCGCGGCCGACCTCACCGGCGACGGCATCCACGACCTCGCCGATGTCCAGGCCTTCATCGCCTCGTTCACCGCGGGCTGCCCGTAACAACAAGCCCCAGCAGCGCCCCCCGCCCCGGCACACGCCGGGGCGTTTTCATTGACCGCTCGCGCGGCCGCTGTGAGCGGCGGTGCCGGTGCCATCACCCCCGTGGTACGGCTCGATGTGCACCAGCACCGAATCGATCTCCGGGTGCGCCGCACGCACCCGCTCCTTGAGCACCCCCGTCAGCCGGTGCGAGACCTCCACGGTCATCTCCGGGTCCACCTCGGCATGCATCACGACCCGGTAGCCCCGCCCGGAACGCCGCGCCGCGCACCACTCCACCCGGCGGATCTCGGGAAGCGTCATCGCGACCCGCGTCGCGGCCCCGCTGACCTCCGGCGCATGCCGGTCCATCAACTCCTCGAACGGGAGCCTCGCGATCCGAAGCCCGTTGACCAGAATCACCGCCGAAGCGGCCAACGCCGCCCAGTCGTCCGCCGGCGCCCAGTCAGGCCCACCGAACAGCGCCAGCGAGATCCCCACGAACGCGAACGCGGAGGTAATCGCGTCCGACCGGTGGTGCCACGCGTCCGCGTGCCCCGCGCTGCTCCCGCTGCCCCGCGCCGCCCGCCTCGCGACCCTGAACATGACCTCCTTGACCAGCACCACCACCACCAGCACCGCCAGCGTAAACGGGGCCGGCGACCTGTGCGGCGTCACGATCTGGCGGACCGACTCCACCGCGATGCCCACCGCCGCGGCCAGCACCAGCAACGCAGCCAACAGCCCCGCGAGCGCCTCGATCTTGCCATGCCCGAACGGGTGCTCCGCGTCCGCCGGCCGCCCGCCGTAACGGAACGCCCCCCACACCAGCGCCGACCCGGCGATATCAACCATCGATTCGACGGCGTCGGCCACCAGCGCAAAGGAATGCCCGACCAACCCCGCGGTCAGCTTCACGATCGCCAACGCCGCGCTGACCACGATGCCCGCAAACGCGACACGCTCAGGTGCTTCGCGGCTCATGCCGGGGGTCCGCCTCGATCCGTCCGGCGCGGCGATCCTCACCCGCGCCCGGGGCGGATCGTATCACGGGCAGCCCTGGAGGAACGCCTGCAGAAAGAACTGCACATCCGCAAGGTCCCAGACGCCGCGGGGCTCGACATAGTCGACATCCTCCCCCGGCTCTCCGTCCGGAGTCAGCCCCGTGAACGACCGCACGAACGCCTGCACATCGGCGAGATCAAGCGTGTCGTTGTCGTCAAGGTCGGCAAAGCACGGCCCGGGCCACGCGGCCAACGCCGCCAGATCAAGCATGCCCTCGCCCAGCAGGTCCCGGTCAATCCCGGGGTTCTGATCGCGGATATCGACCGCGGTGTCCTTGGCGAACGCGCGGAAGTCATCCGCCCGACGCACCAGCCCACGCTCAATCAGCAGCGCCGCGGCCCCGGCCGCCAACGGCGCCGCGGCGCTCGTCCCGCTCGACTCGCCGAACCCGCCCGGCACCGGGCCGATCACATCGATCCCCGGGGCCGCGAGCAGCAGGCGGTCGCCGAAGTTCGCGAACGGCGCCAGCACCCCGTTGAGGTCGACCGCGGTCACGCCCATCGCCTTGTTGTTCCCCGCCGGGAACTCCAGCAGGGGCACGCCCTGGTTCCCGCCAGAGGCCACGACAACGATGCCCAGATCGGACGCGTCGTCCACCGCACGCTCCACGATCCTGACCTGCGCCACCGACCCCAGGCTCATGTTGATCACATCCGCGCCGTGGTCGATCGCGTGATACACGGCCTTGGTCACCGTGAACGCGTCGGAGAAGCCCTCGTCGTTCAACGCACGGATCGGCATGATCAGCGAATCCGGCGCCACCGCCAGCGCGAGCCCCGCGACCCAGGTGCCGTGGCCGACCATCTCGTCCACCCCGCCCTCGTTGTCGTCGTTCACCCCGTTGCCCGCGTCCTGCGTATCCCCAGGAGCCCCGACGAAGCTGATCCCGGCGAGATGGACGCGACCGGCAAAGAACGCGTGCGAGGCGTCGAGCCCCGTGTCGATCACCGCGATCGTCGTCCCCGAACCGGTCGAGACCTGGTGGGCGGTGTCGAGCCCGAGCGACCCCCACAGCGGCTGCATCTGGAACTCGACCGGCGCGACATTCAGGAAGGTGCTCTGCGTGCTCGGGCCCGAATCCCCCGTCTCGAAGTTCAGCTCGGAGTGATCGATCTCCGGATCACCCAGGAACAGCAGCTCGAACGCCTCCTCCGTCATCTGCGAAAGGAACGAGACAAGGTGGATATTCCGCGACGGGATCGAATCCAGCAGCGTGAACCCGTACCGCGAAACGATCGTCTGGATGTCCGCCCCGACCGGCAGCTCCAGGATGCCCCGGTCCGACACCGGGTCCGACCCGAGGGGCGGCTCGTAGTCCGACGCCCCCGCCCAGGACGCCGAGGCGCTCAGCCCCACAACGCCGACAAGCCCCGCGATCAAGGTCCGGTATCGTCTGTGCCCGCTCATCTCACACTCCCAGGTACACAAAGTTTGACCAGAACGCGGGGTGAATGCCAGCCCCAATCTGAGATCGTTGCGCCGAGACCAGCGCCCGCCGCACCGCGACCCGCCCCGAGTCGCCCTCCAGGGCCCGATACATCTCCGACATCAGCCCGCGCGTCGTCGCATCATGGGCGCTCCACAGGCTCATCACCAGCCCGCGAGCCCCCGCCGCCAGGAACCCGCGACCAAACCCGAACAGTTCCTCCCCCGCCCCCGCGGTGCTCCGACCCGTGTCGCACCCGCTCAGCACCACCACCGAGCCGGGCAGCCGCCACGAGAGCACATCCCGAACCGTGATCCACCCGTCCGCCAGCTTCAGCCCCGCCGCGAGCGGGTTCGAAGGCGGAAACGCCCCGTGGCACGCCAGGTGCAGGACCCGCGCCCGCGACGCACGCTCGCGCGCGCACGCCCCGGTCGCGTCCACCCCCACCACGATCTCCGCCCCCGGCAACGCGTCCCGAACGGCCCACGCCTCGGCCTCGATCTCCGGCGCGATCCGGTCCGGGGCCGCGATCACGCTCACACCCTCCCCCCCACCGGCAAGCTGCCCACGCAGCAGCGGAAGCACGCTCGCCGTCGGCAGCAGCACAGGCTCAACGCGCTCGATGAGGTACCCCGACCCGTCGTGCAACGCCGAGAACGGGACCGCGTGCAGCGGGCCCGCCGGGACGACCGCCACCTCGCCGATCCCGTCCAGGTGACCTTCCAGCGGGGCCCACACCATCTCGTGCAGGTCGCCCAGCGCGCGCACGCAGGCCGACAGCCGACGCTCGCTCCCCGGCCCCGGACCACGCATCAAACCGCGTCGCATCTGGAACAGCACCGCCTGGACCGCCTCCTCGACATCCGCGGGCGTCGCCTCAATCCGAACGGTTTCCACCCGCCCGTCACGCACCACCAAGCAGACCAGACCGTCACGGCCCGACCAGTACGAGACCAGGGCCTGCCCCGCCGCGATCTCCGCCGCGATCCGCCCGAAGGGCTCGGGTACGCCCAGCAACTCGCGCCCGCGGCGCGACGCGTGCAGACGCGTCTCCAGCGAGGTCACGCGGTCCTCCGTCGCGTGCACCCGCTCGAGCCACGCCGCGTGGGTCGCCCCGCCCGAGGTCGGGTCGAGGCCCGCATAGACCGCGTTGAGCTCCGCCCGGGCGTCGATCAGCAACCGAAGCAGACGCCGCGTCCCCTCGTCCTCGGACTCCGCCGCCGCGTCCAATTCGACCCCGCCGCCGAGCAGGTCCAGCAGCGTCCTGCCGCGCGCGCGCTCCGTGACCTCGAACGCCTCGATCAGGGCCCCCGCGCGGAGGAGCAGATCCACCGCGTCCTCGTACATCCCCCGGCTGCCCCCGATCAGCCCGGCCCGGAACCGCGACCCCCGCAGCGTGCCCCGCACCCGTTCGATCAGGTCGATCGCCTCGCGCGCATCGGCAACGGCCGGCCCGAGTTCGCCCGCCTTGCCCAGCGCCGCCGCCCTCCGCGCAAGAATCTCCGCGAGGTGGATCGGCAGCCCCAGCGCCTTCGCGTCCGGCAGCGCCTCGGTCAACGCCCGCGCCGCGTCCGCATGCCGACCCTCCGCAAGCAGGACATCGGCCCTGACGATCTCGCACAGCAGCGCTTCGGTCCGCCGACCCGAGAGCCCGACCGCCGCGGACTCGATCGAGGTCTGCGCCGCCCGCAGGTCCCCCGCCTCGACCTCCAGCCGGGCCCGGTGCAGCTCGGCAACAGCCCGGCCCGCCGAGTTGCCTGTCTCCGCGTGGAGCGCCGCCGCCCGGTTGAGCGCCGACGCCGCGGCGTGCGGGTCTCGTCCCGCGAGCATCCGCCCCAGCCCGATCAACGCCCGGGCCCGCTCCGCGACGAGCCCCGCCTTCTCTAGAAGTTCCTCCGCGCGCCGGTACCCCACGATCGCGTCGTCCGACAGGCCTGTCATCGCGTAGACATCCGCCTGCTCGGCGAGGATCCGCCCCAGGTCGCCGTAGGCCTGGTCCGACTCGAAGAACCGGCGTGCCGACTCGAACTGCTCGATCGCCGCCGAGAGCCTGCCCTGCCGCCCGTACAGGTCGGCGAGGTTCCCGCGCACAATCGCGGCGATCCGCGAGACGCCGGCGCCCTCGAGCATGCGGATGGAGCGAAGAAACCCCGCCTCCGCGTCGGCGAATCGCCCCGCGTCGAGCAACGCCTCGGCCCGGCAGTTCTCGATCTGCGCCTCGGTCGCCGGCTCGTGGGCCCTCAGCCGCAGCGCCCGGTCGAACATCTCGATCGCGTCCGCCGCGTTGCCCTGCATACGGGTCACGATCCCCGCGTTGGTCACCGCCCGGACCGCGAGCTCTGTCTCGCCCGCCTCCACGAACGATCGCTCCGCACGCAGCGCCTGCTCGAGCGCCTCCCCGAACCGTCCGAGCCTCGCGAACGAATGGACGAGCACCACCCGGGCCCGCGCCGCCTCAAGATCGTCGCCCGCCTCCGCTGCGATCCGCGCCGCGTCGAGCCCGGAGGCGACCGCCTCGTCAAACCGGTTCGCGTAATTCAGCGCGTGCGCGCGCACGGAACGGGCCCGCGACCGAACGGATGCAGACGGATCCGAGTCGACAATCTCCAGCATCAGCCCGAGCGCCCGCAGGGCCCCGTCCAGGTCGGTCCCCACCATCTGCCTCAGCCGCTCGAGGCACCCGATCAACGCCTCCGGGCCTGGGCTCGACCCGTTCAGGGCGGCGACACCCCCGGGACCGGCTTCCCGCGTCGCTTCCACAACACACTGAAAGACTTGCGCCGCGTCCATGGGAGCCGCCGGGGGTCAGGGAAGGACCAGCGGGCCGGCCTCGACCCGCACCCCGGGTCGCTCCAGCACCACCTCGTACGAACTCGCCGACAACTCGACGCGGAACGACCCATCGGAGGACGCTTCCGCACGCACCGGGCTCTGCCCCTCGGCCTCGAACGAAACGACCCAGCCCGAGGCGTCGTCGGCCGCGATCTGCCCCCGCACCCGTGTCGCGCCCGACTCGCCGGGCGTCAGCTCCAGGTCGAGCTCGCACACCTCGGCGGAGAACGCGACCTGCGCCACCTCGGCAACACCCCGGAAACCCGCCAGCGCGGGCGAGAGCCGGCTGTCAAAGTCGAGCGACGCCACGAACGCCCGCACACCCTCGGCGAACCGCCCCAGCGCACCGGGGCGCGAACGGGCCAACGCCCGCTTCACCCGCTCCACCGCGGCGCGGGGAGGCTCGCAACCGGGCTCTTCCCGCAGGAAGGCCGCGATCCGCTCCCCCTCGGCCAGCGCCGCCCGGCCCTCGGGCGACTCCGCGAGACGCTGCCGCAACGCGGCGGCGGTCTCGGCGTCGAGTTCTCCCAGAAGCAACGCCGCCAGTTGGTCCGCAATTGATTCACTCATGGACGACCCCTTCTGCCCGCAGGAGCCCCCTCCCCCGGCGCAGATACAAGGTGAATCCCTCAACTCTCAAGAACACCCCGGATCAGCCGACCCAGACAGGAGCCCCCGCAGCTTCTCAAGACAACGCCCCCGCGTCGGACCGATAGACCCCCGCGGCATCCCGATTTGGGCCGCGATCTGGTCGTAGTCCGGCCTGTCCTCCCGGAACAGCGCCGTCAGCAGCAGCCGGCACCGCTCGTCAAGCCGACCGAACGCTTCTCGGACCCGCTGACGGTCCTCGAGCATCTCGGCCTCCTCCGGGTCGGACCAGACCAGATCGCCCGAGGTCTCGGGACCACCCACGCCGCGACGAACCCGGGCGGCCCGCCAGGTCTCGCGCTGCGTGGTCCGGATGAGCCACGCGGCAAGCGTCTGGGCGTCGCGCAGCGAGCCCAGGTGTCGCACCGCGATCGCCCAGACGGATTGGAACACCTCTTCGCACACATCCGCCGGCAAGCGGTGACGCACGGGGATCGAGTACACAAGCCGCGAGTAGCGCTCGACCAACTCGGCCCACGCCGCCTCGTCGCCCCGCACGCACGCGGCGACAAGGTCTGCATCGCTGCAAGGTGTCGGCTTCGAGTCCATGCGTCCGACCTGCTCCTCACCGCCCCAAGGCACCAAGTCTATCGGCCGAGCCGCCGCGTCAGAACGCGCGGCACACTTTTTCGTCCCGCCGCGTATCCGGACCCGCCCGCCGCGCTCTTGACTTCCCGTCCGGGCCGCGTGTCTCGCGAGCCCTTCAGAACTCAACAACGGGAACGAAACAAGGAGCTTCCAAAATGACGACTCGCATCGCCCTCATCGCAGGTCTCGCCGCTGCTTCGGTCGCCTCCGCGGCCCCCTCGTTCGGCACGCCCTCCTCGCTCGCCACCGCGCAGCGGCCGGCGGGCGTCGCCAGCGCCGACTTCAACGGCGACGGCATCGCCGACCTCGCCGTCGCGGTCGACACCATCGACCGCATCGACATCTTCCTCGGCACCGGCGGCGGAAACTTCGGCGCCCCCGCCAGCGTGTTCACCGGCGGCGGCACCGGGCCCGACGCGCTGATGGCCGCCGACATCGACAACGACGGCGACGCCGACTTCGTCGTCGTCCTCAAGAACACCAACACCGTCCGCGCCTACATCAACACCGCCGGTGTCTTCGCCCCGGGCGCCTCCGCCTCCACCGGCCTCCGCCCCGTCTCCATCGACGGCGCCGACATCGACAACGACGGCGACACCGACTTCGTCACCGCCAACCGCGACGACAACTCCGTCTCCATCATCACCAACTCCGGCGGCGCCCTCTCCTCCTCCGCCGTCACCATCGGCGACGAGCCCCGCGACGCCGCCCCCATCGACCTCAACGGCGACGGGCAGCACGAGATCGCGGTCTCCAGCAGCCGTGACCGCACCATTTATGTGCTCGCCTCGGGCACCTGGGCTGTGCAGCAGTCGATCAATGTCGGCGCCATCGTTCGGCCAGAGGGCCTCGCGGCCGCCGACCTCGACAACGACGGCGACATGGACCTTGCCGCGACGCTCAGCGACGATCTCGCCAGCCGCGCCGGCGGGTTCTTCAACACCGCCGGGGTCCTCGGCCCGGGCGTGACGGCCCTCACCAACGGCGCCAACTCGAGCGATATCGCCGCGGCGGACTTCGACCTCGACGGCGACATCGACCTCGTCACCGCCAACTCCGACGGAAACTCGATCTCCGTCATGGAGAACACCGGCGGCGCCTTCGCCGCGGGCGTCGTGACCGCGGTCGGGACCTTCCCCAGCCATCTGGCGGCGGCGGACCTCGACGGAAACGGGTCGCCCGACCTCGCCGTCACCAACCGCGACTCCAACAGCACCTGGATCTTCCTGAGCGGCGCGGGCGGCGGCGGCGACCCCACCCCCTGCAACGCGGCCGACCTGGTCGAGCCCTTCGGCGTCCTCGACCTCGCGGACATCCAGGCGTTCGTCGTCCTCTTCACCGGCGGCTGCCCGTAACCAGCGATCCAGCCCTTCCATCCATCTTCCCGATCTACAGCGGGGAGCACCCAACCGGTGCTCCCCGCGTCTTTGTTGCGCCCGCCGCGCAGCAGACCACGCTCGAGGCCCGGGCCCGGCACAGGCCCGAGCCGCCAGAGCGGGGGCGCCGCGCCGAGAAATAGACCGGGCAGCATCAGGCGGATCTCTGGACAGGCCTTGCACGACAAGCCGCGGGCGCGACCGCGAAGCTGCAGGTCTCGATCGCTCCACCGGCCCGCGTCTCCGCCTCGCCCGAGTTTCAATCGAATTCCGGGATACTCCCGAGCGACAGACAAGGCCGCGCATGAAAGAACCCGCTCGCGCCCGGGAGGACGCGGCGGGCTCGGTTGGTTCATAGGTCCCGCCCCGCGGCCGCACCGCGGACGCGACCCGATCAGCGGCGGCGACGCACCGCGGCCAGACCCGCGAGAGCAAGCAGGCCCGCCGACGCCGGCGTGGGCACCTGGACGACAAAGCTCGTGATCTCGAAGTTCGCGTTCAGGCCCCAGCCGGTGAACCAGGTGCCGTCGGCGGACATGTCCGTCACGAACGCGAAGGTGTACCCGGCCTCATACTCGACCCCGAGATCATCCAGATACTCGGAGAACCGACGCACGCCGACGCCCTCCTCCCAGATGATCGCCGTGCCGAAGAACGCCGGGCCGAAGCCCCAGGTGCCGCCCGCGATGAGCGTGCCATCGGCGTTCATGGCGCTGCCGGCCGTGGTCCCGGCGGCCCCACCGTCGGTCAGGTTGCCCAGCCCCTCGTAGGTGTTGCTCACCGTGTTGTACCGCCACAACTCCGAAGGCGTGAAGAAGCCGCCGAACTGGATGCCCGACACCCACTCGCCGCCATTGCTCACCGACATCGCCTCGCTCGCGGCGAACCCGTCGTTGTCGAAGATGAGTTCCTGCGTGCCGTTGACCCAGACCGCGCCCTGGCGTCCGTTGTCGTTGTCCTGCCACCCCACGACCACAGAGCCGTCGAAGTTGGTGTTGTTGGCCCTCGTGCTCCTCCCCGCCGAGGTCGTGCCCAGGTCGACCATCCCGGTGCCCGCCCGCCACTGAACCGCGTGGGCCGAGCCGGGCGTCACCCATCCCAGACCCACGATCGACGCGCCGTCGCCGGAGATCCCCCAACCGGAACTGGTCTCGGCGTCGGACACCGCGCCCAGGCCGCCCAGCGGCGTCCACACGCCCGTCCCGACCTCGTACCGCCCCATCTCGTGCGTCCCGCTGAGGCCGTTGAACACCGTGCCGGCCACCACGCTCCCGTCGTGCGAGATCGTCGCCTGCCCGCCGATCCCGTCTCCGGCGACCCGCCCGCCGATGTTCAGCATCCCGCCGCCGACGCTCCACATGAAGTACTCGCCACGGTCGAGGTTGTCGCCCACGACCACACCCCCATTGCTGATGCTCGTCGACAAGCGGCTCTGCCCCAGGTTCCAGAACTGCTGCGCGCTCGCGGCCGAAGCCGCGGCACCCACGGTGATCGCGATCAGTGCGGTCAGTTTCATCTCCATCGCCTCGTGTCTCTCGGTATTGGGTGCGGCGGAGACCCCGGCGGGGTCGTCTCGCGCTCGGTCCAGGCAGCCTGCCAAAGGTCGAATCCCGGGCCGACGCTCCATGCCCGTTCCGGCATCCTACTCGGAATGGAAATACTCCACAACTTTCCCGGGGGAAATTGGCAAGGAAATTTTGCACCTCCTGCCCCACCTTGATAAAATGCGCCCATGCGGCGACCCGCATGTTCTGAATCCGTCAGGATCGTGCCGCGGGAGTTTCTTCACCGGGGGCCACACCGTGGATCGGGCCGTGATCGCCGAACCCAAGTTTGACGAGCACTGCCAGCGCTCGGTGCATGCTCTGCGCGGGTCGCTGCTCGACCTCTACCGCGCGGTCGGGGCCGACCCCTCCAAGCCACAGGAGGTCTCCCGCCGCTACCGGATCAACAAGAACCTGACCTGGAAGGTCGCCCGCATCATCGGGGCCGAAGACGCTTTCGAGGCCGTGCCGCTGATCCCCGGCCCGGGCGGGCTGGACATCCTCCTCGACGCCATGGCCCAGGCGGGCGCGCCGGACGAGGCGCTGGCACGCGTCCGAAGGGCCATCGACGAATTCGACCGGATGATCGAGGTCCACACCGGCGACCGCAACCAGCTCGAACTGGTGCTCGACAGCATGGGTGTGGGGCGCCCGATGGAGATGAGCCGCAAACTCGCCTTCCGTGGAAACAGCGGCATCTGGGGCATCCAGGCGGGCGTGCGCGTCACGGCCCACTTCTTGGCCCCAAGCCGGTCCGAGCCGGGGCTGCTCGACCTGGCCACCATGGCCGGACTGACCCGCGTGCGCCGCCTGCGGGCGGTCGAGCGCTGGCCGGTCTTCCAACTCCGCAACTACAACGACGACGGCTCGCCCGACAGCCGCCCGCTCCAGCGCGAGGCCATCGAGCCCCCGTCCTCCGGCGCGACGGCCGCCCCGGGCGATCCCTGGCTCATGCGGTCGTTCTGCACCGGCGCGATGCCCGCCATCCACCCGAACCAGCACGACGATGTAACCATCTACGAGATCGGCGACGGGCCGGTGGGACGCACCGGCGAGTTCTCGTGCTTCTTCGGCTACGCGGACCTCGCCGGCGTCTCCCGCTACCGCGACGCGTCGAACACCTGGGGCGAGCTCGTTTCCTCGGTCTCCGTCCCGGCGGAGGCCCTGCACTTCGACCTGTTCGTCCACGAGTCGCTCACCGAAGCCATGACGCCCCAGACCGAGATGATCGGAACGATCAGCGGGGTCGTGGACATCGTGGGCTCCATGCGTCTGCACATGCCCGAGCGGCTCAGGAACCTCGGGCCCGGCGCCATGATCGACACCCCCCTGGTCGAGCGCTACGGCGAGGCGGTCCAGGCCGTGATGACGAAACTCGAGCGGAAGCTGTCCGAGTTCCGCTGCCTGCGGCTGCTGGTCGAGCACCCGCCCGTGTCCTCACGCGTGATCGTCCGCTACGAACTGCCCGAGCGCCCGGGCCTCTGAGAGCCTGTTTCAGAACCCCTTTGCTGCTCGGCGGGGTTGGCTTTCAGCCGTCTCTCCCCCTGCTCCTCACGGGCTGTGAAACAAGGTCTACGAGCGGACGGGCGACGGACGTTCACCGGCCGAACTCCCGATCGCCTCGACGCTCGTGTACTGGTCCAGGTTGCAGACCACGCGCTCGCCGTCGTCCTTGACGATCTCGACCCGGTCCAGCCAGAGCTTCTTGTCCTTGCTGTGGGCGAACCACGAGCCCGTCTTGCTCTGCCCGAATGACGCGACCACACCCTCGACGCGCGTCGTCATCGTGCCCGACAGGCGGGGGATCTGCTGCACCACCCGGACACGCCGGCCGATCTCGAACTCAAAGGCCCGTTCCATGGTCAGAGTCTACGCCAAGGGGGGGATTGGGGGTTGGGGATCAGGGAGCGGGGACTGGGGATCGGGCATCGGGTTCGGTGAAGGGGGGACGCACGGCGGGAAGTTGGTTCCCGGTTCCCGGTTCCCGGTTCCTGGTTCCCGGTTCCCGGTCCCCGGTGCCTGCCCCCCCTACCCGATCACCCCCGCCACCTCCGCCAGGATCGCCTCCGCCGCCGCCGGTGTCGGGGCCTCGGCGATCAGCCGCATGATCGGCTCGGTGTTGCTCGCGCGGACATGCACCCAGACGCCACGCTCCCGGAAATCGACCCGCACGCCGTCCTGCAGGTCCACCGCGGCTCCCGCCGCCCGCCCGCGATCCCCCCCGTAATGCCGCGCGACCTTCTCCACCGCGGGCCCCGCCGCGGCCTTGCTGGGGATGTCGACCTTCCGCTTGACGATCGCGTAGCCCCCGCCCCCGGGCGAGCAGGCGTCGATCCCCGCGACCAGCTCGCTCACCGTCTTACCCGTGCGCGCCATCAGGCTCAGCACGAGCGCCATCGCGCCCAGCGAATCGCGCACATAGGTCACCTCGGGCCAGATCACCCCCCCGTTGCCCTCCCCCCCGAGCACCACATCCTCGCCCTCGGCACGCAGCCGCTTCATCGCCTCGACGACATTCGCCTCCCCCACCGGCGTGCGCACAACGCGGCCCCCGTACTTCGCCGCGATATCGTCGATCATCCGCGAGGTGCTCAGGTTCGCCACGAGCACAGGCGCCGCCTCCCCATCGCCCCCGTCCCGCGCCGAGAGCAGCGCCTCCGCGCAGAGCACCAGGGTGTATTCCTCCCCGATGTACCGGCCCTTCTCGTCCACGATCGCCAGCCGATCGGCGTCGGGGTCCTGCGCAAAGCCGATGTCCGCCCTCAGCCCGGGCACCGCGTCGCACAGGCCGCCCTCGCCCGCCAGGTTCTCCGCCGTCGGCTCGGGCACATGGGGGAACAGCCCGCTCTCATCGCCGGCGATCTGGATCGCGCGCGCGTTGCACGAGCGGAAGAACACCCCCACCGCGCGCGCGCCCGACGCGTTCACCGAATCGACGACCACCCGCCAGGGCCGGCCGGTCTCCCCGAACAGCCCACGCGCCATCCGCGACTCGTCAAAATGCCCGCACCGCTGCATCACGGCGTCCCGCACGCCCACGCAGTGCGGGGTGGTGATGTCCATCTCCCGCTCCGGCTCGGTCATCTCCTCGCGCACGCACCAATCGATCCGCCCGGACTCGAACCGCTCGATGATCTCCGCCGCCACCGACACCGGCGGCGCCGCCGCCCCCGCGTCGGGCGTCTCGGGGTCGATCAGGTCGGTGCTCACCAGCGCCTTGAGGCCGTTCCACTGCTGCGGGTTGTGGCTGGCGGTCACGATCACGCCCGCGCAGGGGGGCGCCTCCATCGAGTGGAGGTACGCCCCGACGGAGGGGGTCATCGCGACGCCGGCGGGGATCACCTCGCACCCGGTGGCCATCAGGGCCGAGATCGCCGCGTCGTAGAGCATGCGGCCGTGCGCGCGCCCGTCGCGCGCCACCACGACCGCGCACCCCGGGGCCCGCTCGTTCAGCCACGACCCCAGGGCCCCCGCGTACCGCACCGCCACCTCGGGAGTCAGGCTCTCGCCCACGATCCCGCGAAGCCCGCTCACACCCACGATCAACGGCGCGTCTGCCATGCTCAACTCCACAAGGGCCGGCCCGGCCCCGGGGCAACTCTAGTGCGAGGGAATGGGGAGTGGGGAATTGCCGGTCACCAGTGACCGGTGACCTCCACCCTCTCCCCCTCCCCTTCTACCCTCCCCACCATGTACGAGTTCTTCCTGGGAAAGTACGGCCTCGACTGGGCCGCCGCCGCCTTCATGTTCATCTCGCTCTGGCGCCTCGGCGACGACAAGCGGGACGGGTTCCTCTACGCCGCGATCGCCTCGGCGTTCTGGGTCGCGTTCAACGGCGTGGTCGAGTCCGCCGCGGGCATCGCCGCGAACACCATCATCCTCGGGCTGTCGGTCCGCAATTTCCTCCGCGTCGGGGCCCGCGAGGCCGCCCGGGGCTGACCGTGCCCCCGATCGGGCCCGTCCGCGGCGGTCGGACTTCACCCGTTTCCCGATTCTCCCGATCAGAGAAACGGACCAATTCCGCTATAATTGCGCCGGCGCAGGGCCGGACCACGCCCGCCCAGAGCCGCACCAGAGAAGGAGACCGGGCATGCCGTTCGATCCCATCCGCTCCCTCGCCGCCGTCCGCCACGAGTTCGGCGAACACGGCGGGGTCAACATGTCCATCGAGGCCTCCACCACCTTCACCGTGATGCACGCCGACACGATGCCCGAGATCTTCGGCGGGCGGGTCGGCCCCGAGTCCGAGGGCGGGGGGTGCTACCTCTACGGGCGGCACTTCAACCCCACGGTGTATGTCCTGGGCAGATACCTCGCCGCGCTCGAGGGCACCGAGGCCGCCTACTGCACCGCCTCGGGCATGGGCGCGATCGCCCCCACGGTCATGCAGCTGTGCAGCCCGGGCGACGAGATCGTCGCCTCGCACACGATCTACGGCGGCACCCACGCCCTCTTCGAGCACTTCCTGCCGGCCCGCGCCGGGGTCAGAGTCCGGTTCGTCGACGCCTCGGACCCCGCCCAGGTCGAGGCGGCCATGACCGACCGCACTCGCGCCGTCTATTGCGAGACCATCGCCAACCCCACGCTCGATGTCGCGGACATCCCGCGCCTCGCGAAGATCGCCCACGCCCGGGGCGCGAAGCTCATCGTCGACAACACCTTCAGCCCGCTCGTCGTTTCCCCCGCCCAGCTCGGGGCGGACATCGTCGTCCATTCCATGACCAAGTTCATGAGCGGCTGCTCGGACATCATCGCCGGCGCCGTCTGCGGCACACGCGAGTTCATCGCCTCGCTGATGGACACCCACCACGGCGCCCTCATGCTGCTCGGGCCCACCATGCACCCCGCCGTCGCGTTCGATCTCGCGCTGCGGCTTCCCCACCTGGGGCTCCGCGTCGCCGAGCATTCCCGCCGCGCCATGCTCTTCGCCGAGCGCCTCCAGAACCTGGGCCTGCCCGTCTGGTACCCGGGGCTGCCCGACCACGCCGGGCACGCGACCCTGAAGGCGATCATGAACGAGGGCTTCGGGTTCGGCGGGATCTTCGGCGTCGACCTCGGCACCCGCGAGCGGGCCTTCGCCCTGCTCGACACGCTGCAGAACAAGCACATGTTCGGCTACGACGCCGTCAGCCTGGGCTACTTCGAGACGCTCATGTCCTGCTCCGGCGCATCCACCTCCAGCGAACTCTCCGACGAGGAGCAGCGCGCCGCCGGCATCCTGCCCGGGTATGTCCGCATCTCCATCGGGTACACGGGCGATATCGAGGACCGCTGGCGGCAGTTCGAGACCGCCCTCGCCGAGGTCGGCGCCCTCACCCCGGCACGCCGCTGAGGCCCGGTCCGCACGGGGCCCTCTCGCCGACCCGTCAGTCGTTCGACGCCGGAAGCCGCCCCGCCGCCGCCTCGAGCAGCGCCTCGATCTCCGGGGACCCCGGGAGCAACTCGCGGCACCGCAGCGCGAGCGCATGCGCCCGTTCTCCATGCCCCAGCCGCAGGTGCGCGACGGCGGACGCGTAGAGCGAGTCGAGGTGGTAAGGGTGGGCCTCGAGCACCCGATCCCAGGCCTCGACGGCGGCGCCCGGGTCGCCCAGGGAGTCGAGCGCCACGCCGTAGACATACCCGAATCGCGCGTCGTCCGGGGCGGCCAGGTGAGCCGCGGCCAGTTCCTCCATCGCCTCGTCCGCCCGACCCGTGCGCACGAGCAGGAGCCCCAGGCTGTGGCGCAACGCCGCGTGCCCCGGAAGGCGGGCGAGACCCTCGCGGAGCACGCGTTCCGCGTCCGCCTCGCGCCCGAGCTCGCGGCAGAAATCGGCCTCGTTCGCGTACACGGGGAAGTGCGCCGGCTCGCGACGCCGGGCCTGTTCGAAGCACCGCAGCGCCTCGTCCGCCCGGCCCCGCAGCGCGTGCATCCTCGCGAGGTTCAGCCACGCCGAGGCCCGGTCCGCGTTGAGGCGCTGCACCGCCTCGAACTCCTCGATCGCATCCCG
The DNA here is from genome assembly GCA_036732005.1 of Phycisphaerales bacterium. Taxonomy (GTDB): domain Bacteria; phylum Planctomycetota; class Phycisphaerae; order Phycisphaerales; family UBA1924; genus UBA1926. The sequence continues at coordinate 225,617 of DAINDF010000004.1, read as the reverse complement.
GAGCGGCGCAGCGGCATCGCCGGCGGCGTCCGGAGCCTGATCGAGCAGGTTCGTCACCGCCGCGACGCGGACCGCGAGCACCGGGTCACGCAGCATCGGCGCGAGCAGTTCGAGCCTCGCCGCGGGATCCGCCGCGGCGAGCGACTCGCAGGCGGCGCGACGCACCATCGGGTCGGTGTCGCCCAGGCCCGCGCGGATCGAGGGCAGCAGATCCGGCCCGAGCACCGCGCCCATCTCAAGAAACGCCGTCGCGCGGGCGATCCCCGGCGCCGCCGGCTCCGAGGCGAGCCGCTCGAGGGCCTCCCGCGACCCCGGCGCCCCGAGGCGTGCCGCGTGAAGCGTCGGGGCGTACGACTGGAACCCACGGTTGAAGCCCTCGCCGTACCACCCGACGACCGCGTCGGCGGCCCATTGCGCGGGCTTGTCCGCGTGGCAGGTGTTGCACGCGTTCGGCACACCCAGCGACACGGTCAGATCGGGCCGCGGGATCCGCATGCTGTGGTCGCGCCGGGGGTCGACGACCATGTAGGTCCGCTCCGGCATGTGGCACTCGACGCACGACGCCCCCTCCGTGCCCTGCTCGTGGAAGTGGTGCGCCGGTGTGTCGTACGCCGAGGGTGCGTGGCACGAGGCGCACAACGCGTTGCCCGGGGCGCGGAGTTTCAACGAGTGAGGCTCGTGGCAGTCGCTGCAGGTCACGCCCATGGCGTGCATCTTGCTCTGCTTGAACGACCCGTAGACATAGACCTCGTCACGGATCTGCCCGTCGGCGAAGTAGAGCCCCTCGGTCAGCCCCTCCACCCAGTGCGAGTCGTGCAGCGTTCGGGCGTTCGCGACCTCGGCGAGCTGCGACCGCCGGGCGTGGCACCGCCCGCACGACTCGACCTCCGGGTCGCCGATCGGCGGGCCCGCCAGCCCCGCGACCCGCGCCCCCTCGGCGAAGCGCCAGTCCCCTGGGCCGCTGGGGCGCGCGACAAGCCCGTGATCTTCCGGGTACGGAGCCCCGGGGTCCCGCTCCCGGGCGCTCGCGAGCTGCACATGCACGCTCCCCGGGCCGTGGCACGACTCGCATGAGACATCGATCTCCGCCCACGAGGTCGCGAAGGTATCGGTCGCCGGGTCGTAGTTCTTGCGCAGGTCGGTCGAGTGGCACTCGGCGCAGGCGAAGTTCCAGTTGAACGCCGGCGCGGTCCAATGCAGCTCGTCGCCCGGGGGCGTGTCCTCGTCCGGGTAGAGATGGAACCACCGCTGCCCGCCATCCTCGGTCGGGCGAGTGTCCCACGCGGCGGTGAGCGCCTGCAAACGCCCGTCGGGGAAGGCGATGAGGTACTGCTGAAGCGGAACGACGCCGAAGACATACACGATCTCGAACGCCTCGAGCCCGCCCTCGGCGTCCTGCGTCTCGACGAAAAACCCCCCGTCCCGGCGGAAGAAACGCCCCCGGAACGACCTGTGCTCGAACACCGCGTCGTCAAAGTCCCCGTGCACCGTCTCCTCGGTCGCCGGCTGCATCGCCAGATCGTGGTGCGACCCGACCCAGGCCTCGGTCTCCGCCTCGTGGCACCGGCTGCACGACTCCATCCCGACGAAGGTCGGCACAAGGTCCGAAGGCGCCGCGTCCGGCCCGCGCCCCGGCACGCGGTGCAGCAGCAGCCCGACCCCGAGCAGCACCGCGAAGAACGCGGGAACGCCCGCCACCGCGCCGGTCACGATGAGCGCCACGCGGCGACGATGCTGTGACGGGTCGGCTGTCATGCGGGATTGTCGCAGGATTCGGGAACGCTGTCACAGAGTGTCGCGGCACGCCCGAGGAGGGCGGCATCAGGAAAAGCGGGCGACCGGACTCGAACCGGCAACATTCAGCTTGGAAGGCTGAGAGCAAATGAACGGAAATCGTTAACTCTCCAGCATTTATGAATGGCGTACGCCGCCCTGGGAGCGCCATGAGGAGCTCCAAATGCACCCGACTTAGCAGTGGCCACTCGGCGGCTCCGGAAACGGTGCCCTCCACTTGACTGCTCGCAATCGCCCCCCCACGCACTGCCTATACGCGTCATCGAGGCTTCTCCTGCTCAAAGTACTCCGAAGGGCCGAGCAAGCCCGGCCGGACGAAGCAGAATCCCTCACCCTGCGGCTGAAACACGCCCGGAGACTCGCGCAAACGGGACAGGGGGACACAAACTCTGGTATCAACCGCGGGGGTAGGTCACCGTGGCCGAGTGCGCCAAGCCGCGGCATGGTGCGTCTCGGGTTCAGTGTTCGCGTTGACGAAGTGAACAGCTCGAAGCGGCGTATATCAGGATCAAGGACAACCCGCAGCGAAGGCACTCAGAAATTCGATGATATCTTCGAGGTCAAGCAACCCGTCTCCGGTGAGATCGGCGACATCGTCAGACGCGCCGAATCCGCCAACGAACGCATTAACATCACTTAGGTCGAGTGTTCCCCAAGGATCCGCGAGATCCGCCGGATTACAGGAAAAAGAGATGAAGTAGAGGTACGCGGAGCCGGATTGAGGGCCCGAATCGTCGCTGCCCATAGAGCCAGTCAAGGCGACGGAGCCACTCACCGCAACCGCACCCCCGAATGTGTCATCAATCGAATGGTCCGACGCGACGAGTTGGAGGACCTGCTGCCCACTCACGATGTCGAAAACGTAGGCGGAGCCCGTATTGAGGTAAATGTAGTCAGCGAGTGAAGCCCCGACCACGGCGATGGATCCGGAGATGCTCACTGAGATGCCGAACTGATCGTTCCATCCGGGGATCGCAGCGGTCAGCTTGTGAATCTGTGCGCCTGTCTGCAAATCAAACACATAGGCGGAGCCTGTTGGGTAGCCAATGCTGTTGCTCTCCGGTGCGCCAACGATGACCTTCTCATCGAAGGCCGCCACCGCGCGCCCGAACCAATCTCCGGGTGTGGCATCGGAGGCGGTAAGCTTGTATAGCTGCTCTCCCGTGTCCACATTGAAAATGTATACAGCACCAGCGTTGTTCGCGCGATCGTCATCGCCGAACGCTCCAACGATCAGGGCAGTTCCACTCATTGCGACAGCGCAACCGAAAAGGTCGTCCGGATCGGCGGTGCCGGATACGAACTTCCTGATTTGTTCGCCTGTTCCGATGTCAAAAAGGTAAACTGCACCAGCGCCAGATGATGCGTTCGGCGCCCCCACCGCTGCGACTCGTGATGTCACTGCGACCGATGAGCCGAATAGGTCTCCAGCTGCCGTGTCGGCTGCTCGGAGCCGAGCGAACTGCTCTCCAGTGCTAGCGCGGAAAAGGTATGCGGAACCGGAGGCATCTGGACCATCGTCGAAGGGTGCACCCACAAGTACAGCATCATCGGAGATCGCCACTGCGGCCCCGAGCTGGTCAAAGGCAGTCCCGTCGGACGCAATCAACTTATGTAGCTGAATACCGGACTTAACGTCGAAGATGTACGCGGCACCAGCGTTGTTCCCAAGGAACCCATCGTCGCCCGACGCCCCGATGACGGCCCGGCCTCCTGAAATCGCTACGGCAGAGCCAAGCTGTTGCTGGCTTGCGGCGTCCCCAGAGATGAGCTGGTAATCCTCGTAAAGTACCTGGGCTGTGGCGAGTGATCCGATACACACTGTGGTCAGGGCTAGGAGACAGTGCGGTGGCGAGAAAATACTCGCACAGAGACGACGGTGCGCCATTCGTGCTCTCCCGACAATGGCCATCGCCCTCATGCAACCCGCCACCGGCTCGCGCGGTGTTCACGGCTGAGGAACTCGATGCCAATGGCATTGTAGTGGACCGCGAGGTCGTTTCAAGACAGTGTTCAGTCCTTAATCGTGGGCGGGGCCTTTGGCGGCGTGGGAGGGCTGCGCTGCGCTCCAGGCTGGTCTTGACCCCATATCCGGTCCAGGTCTGATGAGAGCCGAGGGCTTCAACCGGCCGGGCTAGCCCGGCCGGTTGAAGCGAACTCTCTGGGGGCCAGGTTGCCCAGAGCGCTGTGGGGTCTGTCGTCGTTGTAGTGCCGGCGCCACGCCTCGGTCGTTTCGCGGGCTTCTTCCAGCGATTCGAACCAGTGCATGTTCAGGCACTCGGCCCGAGCCCGAGCGCTGAACGACTCGACCATCGCGTTGTCCGTTGGCTTGCCCGGCCGGCTGAAGTTCAGAGTGACGCCATTGCGATAGGCCCATTCGTCCAAGGCCTTCGACGCGAACTCCGGGCCGTTGTCCACGCAGATCGTTCGCGGCCTCCGACGCATCCGGCCGAGCCGATCCAGCACCGCGATCACCGCCTCGCTCCCCATCGACTGGCCGACCTCCATGGCCATGCTCTCCCGTGTGTAGTGGTCCACGATCGTCAGCACTCGGATGCGTCGCCCGTCGCCCAGTTGGTCCGCGATGAAGTCCATGCTCCACCGCTCGTCCCGGGATGTTGCCACCGGCGTCATGCGTCGTACCTGCGCCACCTTGTGCCGACGCGGCCGCTTCGCCCGCATCGACAGCCCTTCCTCCCGGTAGATCCGGTACACCTTCTTCGCGTTCACCGCCCAGCCTTCACGGGCCAGCAGCACATGCACGCGTCGATACCCCCATGTCACACGCGACGCCGTCAGCTCCTTGATCCGCATCCGAAGCGCCGTGCACGGGTCCCGCACGCTCTCGTACCGCTGCACGCTCCGGGCGAACACCAGCACCGAGCACCCTCGTCGCTCGCTCAGGTCGTACGCCGCCCGCACGTACTCCACCAACTCACGCTTCCGCGCAGGCGTCACAGTTTTTTTCGCAGCACATCCTGCAGCATGGCCTTGTCCAAGCTCAGGTCCGCCACCAGCCGATTGAGATTCGCGTTCTCCTCTTCGAGCTGCTTGAGCCGACGGACCTCGGATACGCCCAGCCCCGCGTACTTCTTCTTCCACCGATAGAACGTCGGCTCCGACACGCCCATCTGCCGGCAGATCGCCGCCACCGCCGTCCCGCTCTCCGCCTGCGTGATCGCGTACGCGATCTGCTCCACACTGAACCGCTTCCGCTTCATCCTCGGTCTCCCAAACAGAGACCGGAATCATCCCACAGATTTCTCACTCACGCCGGACCGAGTTCCGGGGTCAAGACCACTACGAGAAGCTCGCCGTCCACTATCTCGCCATGCTCAAGCTCGCCTTCGTCAGCAGATACCTACGCCTGCTTGAGCCGTCAGACTCGGCCTAGTGCCCCTGTCATCGTTTGGGCATCAGAAGCCACGCCGGAACTTCATTAACATCCATACTACGTGCCTCAAGTACCCGACCGCTTGCCGTATAAATCGCCACGAAATAATCGTCCGCACCGGCACAAGAATTATGATTGAATTCTGCAGCAAACGCCACGCCGTCTTCACGACCACCCGGCACAGAGGCGCTCACAAATATTTGCCAATCAGGGTTTGCTCTAAATCTGATCTGTTCTGTGTCAACTTCGGTCACGATTTTTTCAAGTAGCTGCTTGCAAACATCATATTGAGCGGGATCGGCATCCGAGCCATGCTCTGGAAAAGTCTGAGCTTCTGCGATGCAATCCAACAAAGGCCACGACAATTCGGAGATCTGATACGCCACCTCGACCGCCTGCCGACGGCACTTAAAGCTCCTGAATGACTCGATCGCCCAGAATATCGCCGCTACGGAGAGCGAGCTAGCGACTAGTCCCAAACAGACAAACCAGGGCAACTTTGGCACTCGCATGATCAGAAGGCCTCCATGCATCGATTATTCTGCTATAGCGGAATCAGAACATACGGGAGCCACGTGCCAGGATGCCAAAGCGGCAATGGGTCCGGATCAGCGCGAGGAGACTGCGGCCGGCCGCCTCCTGGGATTTCGCGCGGATTGCCGATTGGGTCTATCCAAATACGGCCCGGGTATCCTTCCCACTCCGTATCCGGGAACATGCTCCGCAGCTTACCAGGTATGCCAGTTTGATCCGAAAAGCAAGTTTCGAATATCACCTTGTCGCAATTCTCGTTGAGCGTGTTCAAGGTATCTAAAGCATTTTGCTCACCAGGCGACAGCGGCTTACCATCTCGAATCTTTTGTCTGATCCTGTCTAAACCTCCCGGCGTTAAGGTGGTCCCATCTGGCAAAGTGATGTGTCCGGGCTTCCCGTGATCTGAGAGCTTGCACGTTCTTGATCCCATTTTGTTCGGCGTGGCCTCGATCTCTCGACGGAGGCGGTCCGGCGCGCCCGACCCAGGAGGAATGGTGATTCCAGGGCTTAAATCGAACGGTTGAGAACCCGGACCCTTGATGCGTTTCCCGGGTTGCCATGGAGTGCGATCCGGATACAAGAATTCGCTCGGAAGAATTACGTTGCCAGTTGGGTCTAAATATACCAACGGATTCGACGCCACATAGCAATAAGAGTTGGGCGAATCAACATACAGCATCGCATCGCGCTGCAAAAAGCGTCCGGAGGCGGCAGCCATTGATCGACGCCGATACTGCAACATCTGCTCCCCGCCCGCGAGCGTCATCTCGTGATCGAGCAGTCGCCCTGTGAATGTGTGCCGATTACCGTACAGGCTCTCGGTCTGCCCGTCCATGTCCGGATCACGGTCCGCATTGTTGGCGCCCCGCACTGTGACCTGCCCGTAGTCCCCGTACTCGTACCGCTCGACTACGGCTCCTGTGTCGTCCGTGATCGCGTAGACGCTGAACAGGTCGTCCTGGTGGAAATAGAAATCCTCGCCCGACGGGTGGTTCCGCATCTGGAGCACCTCGTCGATGTAGTTGCCGTAGACATAGCTCTTGAGCCGCGTCGCCGTCGAGCCCGGGCCGTTGTACTCCTCGAAGAGCTGCCAGGCGGCCTGGCCCCCGTACACGAAGTGCGGCGTCTCGTCGGCCGTGCCGTCGCCGTCGAGGTCGATGATCGACGCGATCCGGCGGTTGAAGCAGTCGTATCGGTATTCGGCGGAGACGAGCTCGTCCGTGCCGTTGCTCCGCAGGAACCCGACCAGTTGGTTCCGCCAGTCGTAGACGAGCGAGACATGCTCGTAGGACTCCGGCGAGCCGATGAAGAGGTTCAGGTCCGACGCGTCCCAGACCCCGTCGCCGTTGAGATCGGCCGCGGGCTCCTCGTTCTGGAAGGCCGAGGTGAAGAGCGTGATGTCGCTCAGGTCGCGGTCGTAGTCGCCGTCCAGGTCGCCGTGCCGGGGGAACTGGAGCATAGAGCCCACATTGCCGTTCTCGTCGTAGAGGGACTCGTAGGTATCGAGCGTGGCGTTGTCGGATGGCATGGCCGGGACCGTCGTGTACTGGTTGAGCGCGGCGTTGGCGGCGTTCTGAGTGTAGATCCCCACGGCCGCGCCGGAGACCCCCGGTCACAGGCCACAGGCCTTGTGCTGGCTGTCCGCGAGGGGCACTGACCTGTCGGGAAGGTCTGTGGCACCGCCTGCGGTCATGGGCACCTGGCCACGCGATTACACTTTGGACCCGCGTTCACACGCCCTCCTCCGCAGCTCTAGCAGATCTCTAGCGATCTCTGATACTGTACGATCTTCCGGACAAAAGACCATCCCTACAACCTCAACAGTAGAAATTCCGGAAACCAAGTCAATCGCCAATTCCTGAAGATCAACCGAATCGACACCGTAGTGCTTTGAATGGACAACAACACTCCCGACTGTATCTGAATGCCGAAGTCGCTCCGGTGAGATTCCAAGCGTACCCGCCAAGGCCCTCCATACTAGTTCAAATTCAGCACGTTCGACTTCATGGCGGTAGGGGTATTCTTCATACAACAGAGTGACAGAAACACGTCCTCGATCTCGGTCTCGGCGACGCTGCCTCGACATGTACTTGTGATAATCGCACAATCGCGACAATATAACGCAAATCGCCACTCCACCGAAACCAATGATACACACTAACCATTGCGTCGTCATGGCTTCAATACGAATATGGGTCACGCGCACACATATCGGCGCACCCCGCAAGCAGCCCAACAGTGTATGCGCAGCTAGGATAGGCGATGAGCTTTCCAAGGAGTCCGCCGCCAAGCTTCCCGATCAGCTTCACTGGGCGTCGTACCCATTTAGGTGCGTGACACTTGATCCCCCAGCGGCGTGCGCGAGACGCGTCATCCGTGATCCGATGAGGCATCCTCATCTCATGGGGGGTCTTCGGGACGGGGCTCCACAAATAATCAAGGCCTAATGCAGTCACACATGCCGCTACACCTTCGATGCCGAGGTACTGGCCCATGCACCTCGCTACGCATCTGGTGACATCTTGACCTGGCTGCGGTGCAATTGGACTGTCTCCTGGATAGATAGGCATGTTCGGTGGACGAACTTGCCAAGGCTCAAGCCCGAAGGGATCTCGGAGGTGTAGCGGTGCATTTCCCGCATAGGTATAAATGTTCATTCCGGCGTTATATCCGTACAGGTCTCGCTGCACAAACCTCCCGCTCCCCGTCGTCATATACCGGTGCCGATACTGCAGCACCTGCTCCCCGCCGGCCAGCGTCATCTCGTCGTCCAGCAGCCGGCCCGTGAATGTGTGCCGGTTGCCCAGCAGCGACTCCGACCGATCGGCGCCCCCGGGCGTCAGGATCCGCACCTGCCCGTAGTCCCCGTACTCGTACCGCTCGACTACGGCTCCTGTGTCGTCCGTGATCGCGTAGACGCTGAACAGGTCGTCCTGGTGGAAATAGAAATCCTCGCCCGACGGGTGGTTCCGCATCTGGAGCACCTCGTCGATGTAGTTGCCGTAGACATAGCTCTTGAGCCGCGTCGCCGTCGAGCCCGGGCCGTTGTACTCCTCGAAGAGCTGCCAGGCGGCCTGGCCCCCGTACACGAAGTGCGGCGTCTCGTCGGCCGTGCCGTCGCCGTCGAGGTCGATGATCGACGCGATCCGGCGGTTGAAGCAGTCGTATCGGTATTCGGCGGAGACGAGCTCGTCCGTGCCGTTGCTCCGCAGGAACCCGACCAGTTGGTTCCGCCAGTCGTAGACGAGCGAGACATGCTCGTAGGACTCCGGCGAGCCGATGAAGAGGTTCAGGTCCGACGCGTCCCAGACCCCGTCGCCGTTGAGATCGGCCGCGGGCTCCTCGTTCTGGAAGGCCGAGGTGAAGAGCGTGATGTCGCTCAGGTCGCGGTCGTAGTCGCCGTCCAGGTCGCCGTGCCGGGGGAACTGGAGCATAGAGCCCACATTGCCGTTCTCGTCGTAGAGGGACTCGTAGGTATCGAGCGTGGCGTTGTCGGATGGCATGGCCGGGACCGTCGTGTACTGGTTGAGCGCGGCGTTGGCGGCGTTCTGAGTGTAGGTGCCAACGGCCGCGCCGGCGTCCTCCGAGCCGCTCACCGCCGTCCGGTTGTGGACGCCGTCGAGCGTGTAGGTCGTTGTCCCGTTCTGTGACGGTATCCCGGGGTAAGTCACCTGTGTCTCGACAAGGCGGTTCAGGCCGTCGTAGCCGAACTCGCGTTCACGCCGGCCCGCGTAGGTTGTTCGCAGGTCGACATGGCTCGTCTTGTTGCCCGCCTTGTCCCAGGTGAACGCGCGGCCCTCCAGCAGCGTGGCGCCGAGTTCGTGCCGGATCTCGGTGACCCGGCGGAACCCGTTGTCGCCGGCGGCCTGGAGGACACCCTCCATCCCGTTGTATTCGTACGACGCCACGACACCGTTGCCGCTCGTGCGGGTCTGCACACGGCCCGGCCCGATGTAGGTGTACCCCGCAATCGGGTCGGTGTGCAAAGCGTCCTCCCAGAGGCCGGCGAGCCGGTTGAGGCCGTCGTGGGTGTGGTAGACCGTGCGTGCGGCGCCGGGGTAGGTGCACGATTCGATGTTGTTCGCGGTGTCGTACTCGGTCTGCACCGTGCGGTTCGACGGGGCGGGGAAGGAGTTGGTCGCGTCGGCGTTCAGGGTCTCGCTCACGAGGTTGCCGCGCGAGTCGTAACTCCGTGTGACCAGCGAGACATCGTTCTCCGCCGTCTTGACCCTGCCGAGGCCGTCGTAGGTAAACAACTCGAATGTAGTCCCCCCGACCGTTTCTGGTTTCACGATCACTCGCTCGATCAGCCGGCCGTTTCGATCGTAGGCCTGGGCGACCTGAGCGCCGCGAGCGTCGATCATCGCATCAACATTCCCAAGAGCATCGTAGAAGGTCTGGTGCTGCGAGTTGTCAGCGTATGTCCGCTGAACCTCGCGACCGAGGCCGTCATGGCTGTAGGTTGTTCCGACAGGGGGAATCAGCTGACGCTGATTGTCGTCCAACAGCTTAATGACACGGGAAGCTTTGTCGTAGACAATTTCTGTGCGAACAGTGGGCGGGTTGAGTCCATTGCCACCATGGTTGGCCACAATTCGCCGACCGAGCCCATCGTACTCAAAGGTCGTCACACGCCCCTCGGGATCAACCGTCTTGACCATGTTCCCTCGAGAATCATAGAACCACTGGGTCGTGTTCTTCGGACCGTCGGGTTGGGAAATCCCAGTGTAATCGCCTTCAATGGTGGAAATTCGGCGGTGGAGGCCGTCGTAGGCGTGCGTCACCCGGAACCGGTCAGGAGCTGGCAAGCCTGTCTGCGGGTCGAAATCATGGGATCTCTCGGTCGAGATGGTCTCGATGATCTCGGAGTCGGCGCTATACCCGTACTCAACCGAGTTCCCCGCGGCGTCGCGTGAAATCGCGGTGCGACGAGCCGTATCGTAGAAGTAGCGGGTCTCTCCGGGGTACGGGAGCCCCGTCGGCGCCGTCGTCGGAACGACCATGCTTGCGATCGACGAATCGGGATTGTATGTCGTCACGGTGTCCGAATAAGCAATCAGTCCGACCGGCGGCGGCCAGGTCGGGCAAACCACAGGGTTCTCGGGGACAAGAGCAAACACCCCGATACGATTGAGTACCCGGCGGTTCAACTCGTCATACGAGAACTCCTCGTACGAGAGCAGCACCGGGCTGTCGGATGGGTCGTCTGACGCGTTCACATCGATGATTTCGCCGCAAAGCCCGACAGTCCGTAGATTGTGGTTGTCGTCGTAGGTATACCGGGTTTCATTGCCCATCGGGTCGGTCACCCGAACTGGACGGTCGAACGCGTCGTACTGCGTCGTGGAGGTGCGCGACGGGACAACACCCTGAGGATCAACAGCTGACTCGGAGACTCGTCTGCCTTTGGAGTCGTAGGCGTACTCGGTCACCAGGAGCGGATACTCGTTCACATTGCCGGACCAGCCGGCTTTTAGTCGCACCAGCAGGCTCCGATCGTCGTACTCCATGAATTCCTGATTGGTCGGTTGGGCCCCATTGGTCGCTTCGCCATGGCTGATCTGAACGAGATTCTCGCCCGCGTCGTAGTGAAACTCAGTGACAATCCAATTCGGATCGGTTGCCAAACCTGCGGCCGAGAAGACTCCGGTATCGGGGTCGTTGTCGACGCCGACGTCACCAATCTCCTGGGCCGTTCGGATCAGGTTGTCAAGCACATCGTAGTCGTGCAACATCGTTACGGCGTGATCTTCTCCGACCGCCGAAAGGCCCTCGTCAAGCGTCAGCGTGTCCTGGCGGACAAGATTGCCGTTCGCATCGTAGTAGTAGTCGATTTGCGCAAGCACAGCTCCGCCACCGCTCGCGAAATGCTGTTGCCGAACAATCTGATTCGCAGGATTATACACATACATAGTATAATCTCCTCCAGCATCGATGCTCTTGGTTATATTGCCAACACGATCGTACTCATAAGTTGTTGTCAGCTTGAGTCCCGTACGTCCGGGTTGATCGACATCGACCACCGCCCGGCGGAGTCGCCCGGCCATGTTCGCCACATAGTCAGGATCGCCAAGGTCTGACGGATAGTAATCGAACTCGTCAACGCTGCGAAAGAGCACGGGAGCACCACCGTTCCAGATGACGGCTCCCGGATGCGTGTGCTTGGTGATCTGTCCGTACTGGTTGTACTCGTAGCGATCCACGGAGATCGCGTTGGACTCGATCGTCGCAGCGAGGGTCGGGTTGGCGCTGTGGCTGTAGACGGAGTCGAGAGTCAAACCAGCGGCCGTGGCGTCTGAAGATGCGATCCCGGCGGCCACACCGAGGATATTGCCATCGTCGTCGTACTCATAGAAGGTGTAATTGCCCCGGCCATCGCGGTATGCGGTCGCAAAAATGCTCTCGCCACAGCAGCCGCCGAATGCGAAGTTGTACGCCCAGCGTTCCTCGATGTAGCCATCGTCATCGGGATTTCCTGGGTCGGGAACGCTGGTCGCGCTCTCCTTGAATCGTCGAGCAACAACCGCTTGGGCCTTTCGCGGATCTGTGCCTGGATTCTGGTCGACAAAATAGTCGAACTCGACGACATTTCCGGTCGCTTGGTCGACGATCTTCCTTGGGTTCCAGTCGCCATGAGCGTTCGGATTGGAGGGCACATACTCCGTTGTGCGCGAGGCCAGATTTGCGGGCATGTTCTGCCCAGGATAGCTCGGAGACCCGGCTGATGCCGGATGGATGTACTCGGTCTTCTCCAGCAGGCGACGATGGCCGACAGGGTTTGCCATCCCCGCGTACAGGAGCCGCGTTACAAATCCGCGTCGATCATTGATCCACAAAGCATAATCAGGGTCACATGTTCCATTATTGTCATACTGAGGTGGGTTGTCGGCATTGCAGGTATCTCCCGGTGTGAACGGGACTCCGGCGGCATCGGTGATTACATATGTATAGACACCGTTACCGTACTCCTGCCAGTTCAGTCGGTAGTCATATCGCGTAGTCGCGTAAGTCCACTCATTGTAGTAGTTAGTGACGACAATGTCGCCGTTGGGAGAGATCACATTCCGGAGTTGCCGGCTCCACCATTGGGCTTGCCCAGGTTCGGATACTTCGTCGTGGTAGACAAACTGCCACTGCCTTCCTGCGGCGAACCTGGCGTGCTCGGGTGGCAGCGGGAAGTCTGCGGTGGAGACAATCGGCGGGAGAGTGACGCCGATCAATTGGTTGCGACCGCCGACGCGTTCGTACTCGTACTCGACGACACGGTCTGCGTGGTCCGTGACACGCCAGATGAGGTATCGGTATGTAGGATGTCCCTGATGCGGTGCTCCTGGTGCGTCTAGGTATGTAAAAGCGATCTCGTTGCCGAGTGTGTCAGTAACTTCACTCAGCCTGGCCCGAGGTTCATCAGTGTTGTAGCTCAGCGTGATCTCGTTCTCGCCGGTTCGATCAACGATGCGTGTGCAGAGTAACTCGTCAGAGGCGTCCTTGTAGTCAAAATAATACACAATTCCAGATGTTGTGATAAAGCGAGTGACTCCATGGTCACCACCTGCGGGCGGGTCATACTCGAGGATGCCCGCAAAATCATCCCTTGTGTATGTCCGCGTGCCCGATGCGTTGGTGCCGTAGAACTCAAAGATGTCTGCCCTTCCGGTTCCTGCAAAGAGCGTGAGCATGGTGGGTGTCGATTCGTCGCCACCGATCACAATCCGGAGGTTGTAGCTATGATCCCAGTTCATCCCGAGAGGGAAGAAGTGATCGTAACTCCCATAGTCACCTACTGAATACAGCCCGGACCGAGACCGGTATATCCGAGAGAGGTGGAAGTTCATGCCGCGGCCGGGAATAAGCAAGTCGGTCTGGTTGAGTTGGTAGTCCCCGACGGCGAGGTTCACAGGATCACTGTACTTCTTCTCTGAGTCACCGCCCTGCCGCTCGGTGGCAAAACTGCCGGGCTCCCCGCCGCCGGCAGGCCCACCACCGCCACCTGGCCCACCACCGCCACCCGGGGCACCACCAACGCCACAGCACTCCTTGGTGCATGGCGGTCCATAGGGGTCATGCGGCTTGCCGGTTGCGGTGACGGCGATCGCAATGACAGAGAGAACCACCAAAGACTGACTTAAACAGGTGCGCGTGCTGGTAATCGTGAACATGCGGCCTCCACGGTCGTAGAGTTGATGAAAGTAGATTAGCAAACGGCGATCGGTTCAGGAAGTCCGTACCCCTGAGATGGAGCGCTAATTGTCTCGCGGGAGCATGCCCAACTAACCCCCGGAACCGGGGGTCGGAGGCCCGCTCGCTTCCAACCGTCGATTCGAGTGGGCTGGACATGCTGCCGGATCGGAGTCGTCGTCGGAGGGCAAGACCCCGTTCGAGGAAAAGGACGACGAGCAGATGCCCCTTCCACCATTCTACACCCCGGCTTTCAAGCAGTTCGATCCCGAGGGGGTCTCGACCGCGGGGGCGATGGGAATGACGAGCCACCGGTGATCGCGAGTTGATTCCGACCTATATCGAAGCCAAGAACTCCCTCGCAACATTCAACTCATCGATCCCCTGACGGTCGATGTAACGCTGCGGCATCTTGCTGGTGAGGGTCCACCCGAACCGCTTGCACTGTTGGAAGTACGAGAGCCGGTTGCTCCAGAATGTAGCTGAACTGTGGCGGAGCAAATGGGGGTGGATCGCCCGGCCGAGGACGCGCACCCCGAGCCTCCTCAGACGCTGCTGGCAGGTTGAGAATGAGAGGTGGAACAGCAACGCGTCAGGATCGGCAGCGGTGAGTGCCCCATCCGGGCCGATGAGCGGCCGTGCGGGGTGCTCCTCCAGCCAGGCCTTCAACCACTTGAGCGTCGCCGGCATCGGCAGGGCCACGGTTCGCCGAATCGACTTCGAGAACGGGATGTGGATCATGAAGCACCGCTTCCCGGGCTCAGCGGGGTCCACGGGCACGAGCGTCACGTGGCGGAGACGGACATTCAGGATCTCACCGACCCGGAACCCTCCGTCGTAGAGCACTTGCACGAACGCCCGGTCGAATGTCGACGTCGCTCGCTCAAGGATCGTTGAGATCTCCGACTCGCTAAGAGCTCGCATCTCCCGGTGCTGGACATACGTGTCGATCCACTCGACCAGTTCCGGGTAGACCCTGCACCCGCCGAGTAGCCACTTGTAGAACTTCTTGATCGTGACCTTCAGATCGGACTTGTACTGAGGGCTGAGCAGAGCATGTGTCGGCCGTCTACAACCGTCGATCACTCGCAGCGTGCGCGACCGGATCTGGTCCGATTCAATCGAGACCACGAGTCGCTCGATCTCGTCATGGGTGGCTTGCGTGAGGTCGGCCGGGAGGTAGCCAGCCATGGCGATGAAGTGCTTGGTGTAGTTGATCAGGCGTGCTGGACCGATCTTCTTCTTGGCCTTGCCGACAACCGTCTTGCCCAGGGCTGCCTCGCGCAGGAACCTCTCGATGAGCTCCTTGTTGCCGGGCGTGATCCGCGGGTCGGCCAGCAACCGCTCGCGGGCCCGGGCGTACCGGCCATGTAGGTTATGGATGTCGATGAATTGTTCTCCCATGCATGTATGCTGTGTCGAAACGTTTAGGTATCTTGCACTTCTTTGCTCTAAGGGCGCCGAGGTTGGGTCTCAGGCCCACGCGTTTAGCGAGAGGGCTGGTGCACGGTTTCAGTCGTTCCGTGAGGGGGCTGAGACAGCGTCCGCTCACCACATCAGAATCGGGCGTTACCCGGCCTCTAGAGGCCAATCATCTGATTTGGCGTTGGTCCAGGCGCATCGAGAACGTAGCGAGCCTATAGCTCAGGCAAGCGCGAGAACCGCTGTGGACCGTTCATCACGCAAACCGGTGTAACCACGTCGCTGATCGACCGTGCGCCTCCCTGGAGGGTTTGCGATACAAGGATTGCGTTCTTTATAAATATTGTGGTGGTGCAGTGCCGTTGGCCTCTGCGCCGTTTACTCCCTCGCCGCTCTCCCTGTGATCATGGCACCCGTCTCGGCAGCGTGTACGCAGCGGGCTCGGCGAAGTACGCCCTGAGGCACGCGTCGCTGCAGAACAGCAACTCTTCCTCCAGCGGCACGAATCCCCGTGTCCCGAGCACGCCCTCGCGGACGTGCCAGACCTGGATGCCGAGGTACAAAGGCGTGCGGCACTCGCTGCATGTTCGCTCGTGTTCGTCGTTTTCCATTGCCAAGCCAGGCTGGCCCACCTTTTGAGCCTTCACCTGCTTTGGACGAGCCCGCCGGCACAGCAGGAGCCAGACAGGCCGGACCGAGACCCTCGGCAGTTCAACAGTTAAATACCGCGGGTTCCCTCTTTCGGCATGAGCGGGGAGAGAGTTGACAGCAGAAGCTCTACGCAGCCGGTGCTGTGCGAGTGGATCCGCGTCAGCCCGCGGCGGACCGCGATGGTCGTGGGCCTGGAGCAACCGCTGACGGCGATGCAGGCCTCCCGCCGACTGGGGACCGACCCACACGCCACGTCGTTCTTGTTTTGGGAGCTCGCCGCACGCGGCGTGACCGCCTGCGTGAACCCCTCGGCCACCACGAACCGCCTGCACTGGCTCACGGAGGTGGGCCTCACCTGCCGGGACCGCATCCGCAGTGGTCTAAGCCTTCCGCCCCTCCCGCAGCGACTCCCGGATGTCCCGTGGAGCTTGTACGCCGAGCTCCTGTTCCGGCACCGTTCGGCCGTGGTGTTGGCGCTAACCGAGCCGATGCGTCCCAGCCACATCAGACGCAGGGCCATGCTCCGGGATGGGGGGCTTCGGATGAGCGCCAACAACACCCGCGACGTCGTGCGGTTCCTGGTCGAGAACAAGGTGGCCCAGCCCGTGCCGGTCGATCGGCAGCTTCACCCGTGGTATGAACTCACGGAGCTGGGGGCCCGGTGCCGCCAGCTCCTGACATCATCGACAACGCAGACTGGTGCAACCCCTAAGGCAGATCAACGAGATATCCCGTGGCGTTATGAAACTTGATTCTGATCCAGTCCTCAGAATCAAACTGAAATAATTTCAAGTCTGGTGTCCGGATGGCGAAATAGCGGAGCACACACCGGGACAGTACCTCAGCCGCGGGCGCAGAAACGCGTGGATCTGGATCGGCAGGTATGTGAAGAAACATGATCAGCATTTGTCCACCAGAGAAACGCCGCATTCCTCGTTTCGTGCCATCAGTTTGAGTCGGCGGACTAATTTGGATACCAGTGCCTACAATGGAAAGAGAACGATTTTCAATATTGTACCGCACATGCATCGCTTGGTCGTCAAGAAGAGACGACGCCAAGAATGGGAATGCTTCAAGATAGAGTTCTTGCTCTATCACTGCAAGTCCACTGGCGGCATAGTCGGCTAGATAATCACGAGGTTCCCGCCTAGACGAGAAGAATCCAATTTCGATGTGTTGTGTCCTAAGGACGGCGGCCGCGATTTCCTCGCCGTCAGTTGGCGAGAATGGGCTTGTATCAAGAAAATCCACACTCCCAGCAACGCCGCCACTCGAGAACATGCCGTCAACGACTCCATCCTGTGCGCTAAGTGCCTTCCGGTCGGCACCGATCACCCCACCAATTCTATCAATGTACGGCTGTAAGGCTGCCTCTTGTGACCCCATATCTATAATAAATGACATATCGCCTTCCCAAATTGGCGTGCCGTGATCTAAAAGCTCTGCGATTGTCTTAGATACTGAAGTTTCGAGCTCTCCGAGGCGCTCGCTAGTGGCCGAGAGTTCAGCACCAATGGTCGCCATTCGGGCACTCTGGGCATTGCGTTCGCGAGCAGTGTGGACAGACTCAGCCACAATCGAGGCTGTCGCAACGACAATGGAGACTGCGAGAAGCTTCGCCAGTTTGCGCCTTGCTTGATCATCGCGAGCGGTGTTGCCGGTCAAACTAAGCCACAAAAACCACGTTGAAAAACCAGCACCGACGATCAGAAGGATGAGCAGTATCGCTGGCATGGCTGTTGTCCTTGGCCGAGGTATGACGCCTTGTGCATGTAGAGTGTACGGGATCGAGAGCGTGTCGGCAAATGCCGTTCCGGATGCGAAGGAATTGCTCCATTTATCACTTTTCGTTGAACCCGTCGCAGGTCAGGTCGATGATGATGATCCGGTCAGGGTGGATGGTGTAGAACACACGCCAGTGCGGCGGGATGTCGAGGCGACGGAGCCGATCGAGACGGTGCTTCTGTCGGTAATACTCTGGGATCTGGCCGCCCTCGAGCACCCGGCCCTCGTCGGCACGCCTTCGGAGTTCGTCGACGGCGGTGCCGATCGCCCGGGCAAGGTCGTGATGGTTCGCGGAGTCGGCTCTTCGGAGTTCACGGAACGCCGACACAATCGCGGCGTCCGCGAACACGACCCTGGTTCTTCTCATGTGCAGCCGCAGCGATGGTGCCCGGCGACGATCCGCTCGACTTCTCCCGCCGGACAGGCATTCCAGTGAAGGTCCCGGTCGATCTGGAATCCCCGGACGTTGATCGCTCGCAGCTCGTCGTACGCCGTGTACCCCCACTCAGAGTTGTCCAGATCATCGTTGAGGATCGCGTAGCCGAAGAACAGCCGGTCTGAGGGTCCGTACTCGGCCATGTACCAGTCGCAGGCGCCAAAGAAGAAGTGCTCGTGGATCACGATGTCCTGCCAACGGGTCTCGGCGTTGGCACCGATCCGCGGCAAACGCCGCAGATGCTCGGGGGAGGGCTCGTTCCACATCGGGTTGTGAAGGCAGCGGGGTTCATAAGCCTTGTGGTTGCCGAGCAAACCAGTTCAAGGGCTTTGAAGAGCGCTCGCGATGCTGTCGGCATGCGAACAAGCGACCTCGTGGCGTGGATCCGAAGCAGCGTGCGGCGTCAACGTGCGATGGCCGTGCTGGACCAGCCCCTGACAGCCCGGCAACTCGCGATCCGAACTGGGCTTCGCCGGGACATGTGCAGCTTTCTTCTCTGGGAGCTCTCGGTGTACGGCCTTGCGCGGTGTCTCAATCCCGAATCGAGACGGAGCCGCCTGTATTGGCTGACCAAGCGTGGAGCTCGATGTGTCCGCCGGTTGGGGTTGGACCCCGATCGCTCGGCAAGCACGTTCGACCACCTCGACGCGTCCGTGTACGGCCGTCTCTGCTTCTCGCAGCGGGCCGCGGTTGTCAGGGCGTTACGCGGGACCATGCGGCCTGCCGAGATGAAACGGCGGATCCGGGCGTCGAACGAACAAGCGCGGATCTCTGCCAACAATGTGCGGGATGTGGTGGCAAGCCTGCGGGCATGGGGCGTGGTCCGGCCCGTCCTGCCTCGGCGTGGCCACCCGAAGTACGAGCTCACGCCCGCCGGGCAGACCTGTCGCGAACTACTTCTCAGGGCTGAGGTGAGGCGATGAGCCCGCCTCGCTTCCCCAACCCGGCTCCTCATCGACAGCAAGGAGGTCCGGCCCGTCGCCGATGATCCAGCTCGACCGGATCCACTTGGCCGATGTCCTGGACGGCCTGCGGTCCCTCCCCGACGCGTGCGTGGACTGCGTGATGACCTCCCCGCCGTACTGGGCGACGCGGGACTACCGGATCCCCCGGACGACCTGGTCGGACGGATCGGTCGTGCATCTGGGTCTGGAGCCGACGGTCGAGAGCTACGTCGGCCATCTCCTGGAGGTGTTCGAGGAGGTCAAGCGGGTCCTGAAGCCCACCGGCACCTGTTGGGTGAACCTCGCCGACACGTACTCGGGGAGCTGGGGCGGGTACAGCAGGGAGGAGACCGTGGAGCACCGCACGCCGTTCCTTCGTGCGGCGTCGGCCAAAGCGTTCCGGCCCCCGACCTCGCTCACACAGAGGATCCCGCTCAAGAGCCTCTGCCTCATCCCTGAGAGGTTTGCCCTCGGCATGGTCGAGCGGGGATGGGTCCTCCGTAATCGGGTTGTGTGGTCGAAGACGAATGCCCTGCCAAGCGGGGCGAAGGACCGCCTGACACCTCGGTGGGAGAACATCCTCTTCTTCGCGAAGAGCCGCAGGTACCACTTTGACCTGGACGCGGTGCGTGTGCCGCCGACATCGCGGGCTGCGCGCGCCCCTTGCAAGCGACCCGCCGCGCCGAGGACCAGCCTGCATGTCCGGGGACACCGCCTGCCTCCGAGGCCAGACGAGGTGGGCGGTTGCCATCCTCTCGGCAAGAACCCCGGCGACGTCTGGACTCTGCCCACCGCGAGGCTGCCGACGGGGCATCCGGCCGGGTACCCCGAGGCGCTCTGCCGCATCCCCATCACCGCGGGGTGTCCTCCCGGGGGTGTGGTCCTCGACCCGTTCATGGGCTCGGGCACCACCGCCGTGGTCGCCAGGAGCCTCGGCCGGCGGTTCCTGGGGTTCGAGCTCAACGCGGAGTACATCAGGGCCGCGGAGGACCGGCTGGAGGGAGGGAGACATGCCGCGTAGCCGGGTGCGGATCATCTATGACACCGAGGACCGGTTCTCCGACGGGCTGGAGGCGAGGGCGAGAGCGTTGATGCCGAGGGAGCAGACCTGGGACGGGGACCCGCTCCGCTCGATCGACCGGCAGATCGCGCTGGTGATCGAGGAGATCGACCGGGCCCGGGCCGTGCATACGGAGGTACTACGGAGCTCCCTGCGCAACGAGTGCGAGATGCGGACCGAGCTCATGCAGATGGAGGCGAGAACACCGACATACTCCCCCTATCGGTTCCCGGAGCGGGAGAAGATCCGGCGGTCACTGCTGGGGCTGGACCAGGAGCGTCGCCGCCTCGACGTCGCCCACGAGCAACAGATGGCCGAGCTGCGCCGCCGGTTGCTGGACCTGCTGGAAGGGCACGGGCAGGTGGAGTAGATGGCCGATGTCGACAGGCTGCTTCTGCGGCTGCGGCCGCTGATCCCCGACAAGATCGCCAAGTGGTCCAGAGCGAGAGAGACGGGTGATGCGGAACTCAGATCGCTCATCGACCGCCGGGTCATCGCTGAGGCCCACCGCCGGTTTGGGGACCGCGAGATCCTGCTGTCCCTTCCGCCGAAGCGGCTCGCGCACGGCCCGATCGAACTCGGGACCATCGTCTACGACCGGGATCGCGGCCCGCTGGGCCTCTTCCCCCAGGAGCTGATGCAGAACACGCTGATCGCCGGGCGGTCCGGCGCCGGCAAGACCGTGATCACCTTGAACCTGCTCGCGCAGATGGCCGAGCGGCACATCCCGTTCCTGCTTCTTGACATCAAGCACGCCGGCCGCAGGGTGATCGAGACGCTGCCCCGGACCGTCGATCTCTGCACCGCCGGGAGTTCTTTGCGCCCGTTCCCGTTCAACCCGTTTCTGTCTCCGCCCGGGGTCGAGCCGGAGGTGTATGCCAACCGGGTCGTCGATGTCTTGGCCGAGGCGTTCACGCTCGGGGCGGGGGCCCAGAGCCTGATCCTGCGGGCATTGCGGGAGCAGTTCGCCGAAGGAGTGGCTCAGGTCGGCGCCGTCGTCGAACGAGTCCAGTCCATGGCCGACAACACCCGGTCCAGGGGATGGAAGGCCACGGCGGTCCGCGCCCTGGAGTCCGTGGCGATGGCTTGCGGGCACGCGAGTTCCATAGATGAACAGCACGACTTGGTGCGGCGGCTGCTGACCCGCGGCACGATCCTCGAGCTCGACAACCTGGGGCAGGGCGGGCGGCGGTTCCTGGCCTCGCTGCTGTGCCTGTGGCTCTACTCGGTCCGGCTGGCGTCGCCGGAGCGGGATCACCTCAAGTACCTGGTGTTCGCCGAGGAGGGGCACTACCTGTTCAACCGCGGCACGCGGGCCCGCGAGACCGTGATGGAAATGCTGCTGAGGCAGGGGAGAGAGCTGGGGCTGGGGATGGTGGTCACGGCCCAGAACGTCTCGCTGCTCAGCCCTGCGGTCCTCGGGAACATCTACACCACGATCATCCTCAACACCCGGGATGCCGCGGACCTCGCCCGGGCCGCGGCCCTGGTCCAGGTGGAAGACAAGGCCTGGCTGGCCCGACTCCCGGTCGGGCACGGTGTTGTCCGGCTCGCCGACCGATGGCGGTCCCCCGTGCTGGTCCGGTTCCCGATGGTCAGGCTCGACCCCCGTGCGAGGTCCGATGCCGAGGTCTCCAACAGCCCCGCCGGAGCGGGTTCGGGCCCCAGAGCCGGGGAAAGCGATGAACACCCGCGGGTTCGGCGGGGTCTGGTCTCGGATCAGGTGTTAGGCGAGGACGAGCTGGCGCTCCTGGAGGATGTGGACTCGAATCCTGACGATGGCGTCAAGGGCAGGTACCGGCGCCTGGCCTGGAGCGGTGAGCGGGGCACCAGGATCAAGGCCCGGCTGGTGAGGTCGGGGTGGCTGGAGGGGGCGGTCGTGCCGGTGGGGAATACCCGCAAGCTGGTGCTGCGGCTGAGCCAGAACGCCCGGGCGAGCCTTGGTCTCGACGCCGCCCCCGGGCACCGACGCGAGTCCGTGGCCCACGAGTACTGGAAACGCTGGTGGGCCCGGCACCTGGAGGACCAGGGGTACCAGATCCGCGTGGAAGCCCCGCGCAAGGGCGGGTATGTGGATGTCCTGGGGATCAGGGGCGGGGAGACGGTGGCGGTCGAGGTCGAGACCGGGTGGGCGGATTACCTAGGGAATGTGCGGGACTGCTTGAGATCGGGGTACACGAGCGTGATCGTGGTGGCGACCAGCGCCGCGGCAGCTGCATCGATCGAGCGAGCATTGGCGGAGGAGTCGCTGTTGCTACGACAACGGGTCGAGGTACTGCATGGACCAAAGCGTTGACGAGGCCCCTGCTCAGTGTCTCGGCTCGGTCCCGCTCGCTCTTCCCAGACAGCCACAGCACCCGAATCACTGCGGCTGTGGGGCCAGGGGCGGACATGGCGTTTCGCCATCATGCTCTTGCAGAACAATGACGGCAATGCCGCGGTACCGATTTATGTACTGCAGCACACACATACTTAAATATAAATAAAAACATCCAACAAAATGAATCAAACCAATAATTTAGTCGAGCTACTCCACCATCCAACAAATCTAGACATATTTTACTGCTATGGCGACCATGAGCAATCGGGCGTCAACACAAGACCGGTTGGCGCGCCAACTGTTGTTCAGGACATTCCTCTGAAGACACCATACATAGAACAACTTAAACATTTCAAACACTACGCCAGAGGCTCTGCGAACGCATTTATCTTAGGCCGTCCAAGACCATCCGAGAGCCTACGTGATGATACATACGATGTTCCCATCCAGTACTGCCGAATTTCCGATGCTGACCACGATCGCGCCTCCGGGCTGGAGAAACCGGACAAGATGCTCAACGGATTCTTTTGACATCGACTAATTCGTAAAACTTCTGAAGATCTTCCGTGCTATATGGCGACGGCCCCCGCGGTCTGAGCGAACCGTACTTGCGAACGAGCGGGTGGTCAATACCAAGCGTCCAGTCCGGACGTAACAACGGGTGACCACCGACCGTATTCGAGTGCGGCTGCACGATCTCGTGGGCGATAGCCATGCGGAACGCCTGCTCGGCGAGGCGATCCGCCCTGTTCTTGCTGCCCAGTCTCTTAAGGAGTGCCGCCACCACGGAAAGAGCCACGACTTGGCTCCACCTGCTTGATTGAGACACCGCATTCTCGTTCGCATAATAAAAATCAACTACCCTCCGGTCATGTCCATGTGCTGCAAGCAGATTGATTGCGGCGACAAAGCAATTCCCGCTATCACTTGTAAATCCGTAGTCGCTGAGTTCATTGGACAATTCGATCATCCGTGTAACATCCAGTACTGACGATTCCATGCCGATATCATAGGCGATCCGACGGTCATTCAGGCACCGCTCCTTTGTTAGGCTGCGGCTGTCACAGGAACACTCCTGCCGCTCACGTGTAAAGGTCATGAACTCCGCTGATGCAACAAAGAAGCGCCGCGAGGCAGCGATGTCGCCGTACTCAAAGCACGTCGCCCCGATCATTGTTCCCACCCACGCTCGTTCCATGAATAGCGCCCCTGTCGTTTTCGTAATCCGTTCGGCGGCGAGATGAGTGACCCGCCGGAGAAGCGGAGCGTTGTCGAGCGGACGGAGGTTGCTCATGCAATGTGATAATGCTCTTATCGATCGCCCGTGGTCGCGCGCCTGCTCGAAGTAGTGGGATGCGGCGATGTTGTCCGCAAAGCTGTTTCTAAACTTTCCGTGCTGATAATGGAGCTGACTGCGAAACTCCAGGAACGCCCCGGCAAGTTCGGCCTCTTCCGGACTGTAGGGTGGTTCGTGTTGAGGGCGTCGCAGCGGTACATTGGGGGCACGGAGTGACAAGGCCGCATGCTGGCCGTCAAGTTGTTCGACGAAGCGAGCCATCGGCACCAGCGGGTCGCGTGATCGCTTCGCACCAGGCTCACTATCGACCTGGTCCAGCCTGGCGGCAATCGACAGGAGGGCTTGCTCGGTGTCGATGCGATGGTCATCGACATAAACGTCGATATGAGCAGGGTTGAATTGATCCGGCCGTATGGCGATTGCGACATGGCTGTTCCCGGCCCGCTGCTTTCTGTGATTGATGATGCTGGAAATAAACGGGGAGCCTGCCCCCGGAGTCTCCCCAAATATGGAGAACAACCACTCCGGCTTATCCTGAATCGCGCGATCTAGTTTGGCCGCCAGCGACCCCGGGCCGCCGGAAATGGTGGGCATCGGCTGTGCTTTCTCTGCCCGCCCCCATGCCGCGACCCGTACTAGATAGGCTATGAAGCCCACAACGACCTGTCGACGCCAAGGGAAGCGGGGAAGGGCGTCCGGCACATCCCTCTCCCGAGTGCGGGCGGTACTTTCGTTCCTTGGCACCCTCCCGCGGACTGCCCGTTGCTCCTCTGCCAGCAGCGGATGGGCGAACACTGTCGCCTGCAGGGCGATGCCATTTGGGTCGGTTTCGAACCGTAGCTCGAGGAATGCGTCGTCATTCATGTTCGCGAGTCTACCCAGACCCGTGCGGCGCTCCTAGAGGAACACGGTTCAGAGGTACGGTTCACCGGATCCGCACCATCGATATCCCTGATGCAGGGAAGCTGCACCAGTTACTCTGGGTACCGCGACTGTGCGGGGCTGTGGGCATGTCGGCGGCGAGCGGGTACTGATTCCAGGTCTCAGAAGATGCACGCCCGCGTGATACTCCCAGGCCAGGAGTACTCGCTCCAGGAACAGTGTGCGCCACGGTTCAGCATTCGGTTCATGCCGTGCCTCAGGAGTGGATTCTCAGCACCGTCGCGGCATCCTTATGTCACGAACGGAGGGAACGATACATGACCAAGCAGCGCGGGCAACCCTTCCCTGACGGCTACGAGTTCGACGTGGGCGACTATGCCTGCACGTTCACGAGGGACATGAGTACCGGCACCTGGGCAGTGCAGGTCAGGAACCGCACAGTCGCGCTTGTCCACGAAACCGGGCCATTGATGTGCCGCCTGGACGCCTACCGCAGCGCCCGCGAGTGGTGTCGGGCGCAGGCACGCAATCTCGATGGTCGCTCGACCCAGGGCATGTAGTCGGCGGCGACGGAGCACTTCGCTGTAGCAAGATAGCTGGGTAGTCACTTCAACCAGATACAGGAGCAACCCCATGGAGAAGCACCTCGCACTGATCAACGGCGACCACGTGTACGACCTGACGGTCTTGCCAGGGACGACCTCGGCGGACATCCGCCGGCAGATCGGGTTGCCGCGCGAGTTCCTGATCAGCCGCCGGGATGGCCTTCCGTTCGGCGACTCGGAGGACATCTACGGCCCCTCGCGCGAGGGGGAGAAGCTGTTCGCCAGCCCGCCCGCGGTGGTGGGCAGGGGCATCGCATGACCTTCTTCACCCGCCTGTTCAGACCGGCGCCAGGGCCCCCACCGTCCGACCGCGCCGTCCGTCGCAACACGCAGCCGTTCCACGAGGAGCGGGGCTGGACGGTCCGGGGCGGCATCGCCCAGGGCTACTACCGCACCCGATTCGGCTCGTACGCCGGGCGGATCGACGACATCGGCACCCCGCACCCGGAGTACTTCATCATCGACCCGCCGCGACGGCTCCTCGACAGCCCGCACGGGGCCTGCTTCCGGCAGCGGTCTCGCAGCGAGTTCTCCATCCACTGGAACCGGCGTCCCGCGACCATCGATCAGGGCATCCTCCGCGTCGAGCACGCGATCCTGGACGCATTCGCATGAAGCTGTTGAACTGGATTTATCCTGTGCATCCGACCGCACCAGAGACCGACGATGTTGATCGCGCGATGCAGCTGGCCCGACGGACCGACCGACGGCTCGCTTTCATCCGACAGGGCGAGGCGCAGGCCCTGGAGCGGCTCGGGCGGCGGCCGGGCTCTGTCCGAACTTGCCGGCGGCTGTGCGACCGGCTCACCCGCCTGTCCATCGAGCGAGGGGTGCTGGAGTCGCTGCGGGCTGAGCCGACGCAGCGTGACCCTGAGATCCAGCTGTCCTCTTGGATGCTGCGCGATTCCTACGCCATCTGCACCGAGACACCAGACGAGGGCATGCACTTCATCGTGGGCCCGGCCGTTGAGGGGCTGTGGGTCTGCACGAGCCTGGTCCGGTTCTCGTACGCCCAGCGCTCGGTCGCGGGCGCCGCCGGGGATCCGCGAGCTACGCACGGGCACACCATCGAGGCCGCGGAGACGGGCCACCGGATCCTCGCCATCGCGCACTCCCACCCCGGCCGCGGCGCGGCGGCAACCCACCCCTCGGGAACAGACCTCGCGACCCACCGCCTTTGGGAGCAGATGACCTCGCTGGTCGGGGCGATCTGGTCCCGGGACGGCTACTGCCGGTTCTTCTCCGCCGAGGCCCCGTTCCACGTCCGTGTCCACGGCGACCACATGGAACAGATCGACACCAACCTCTGGAGGCTGCGCAATGAGTACCACCTCTAACGGCGTCCCGGCAAGCTGCCGCTCAGTAAGGCGGTGCCGACGGCTGGGGGGCTTGGTCCGCGTTTCTGCCCGCCAGGAGCGGATCAACGGGTGGGACCAGCGCCGGTTCTCGCGGGCCCGGATCCTGGTGGCGGGGGCGGGCGGGCTTGGCGGGGAGATCGTCCAGGGCCTGGTGCACAAGGGCGCGGGTGAGGTCCATGTCGCCGACTTCGACCACGTGACCCCGAGTAACCTGAACAGACAGCCCTTTGGCGCAGGCGACCTCTGGCGCAACAAGGCCGTGCAACTCTGCCGGATCATGAGCCGCCGGGGGTGGCTGGGCACCAGGCTGTTCGCCTACCCCTGCCGCGTGCAGGAGGTGATGGGCATCCAGCCAGACCTCGTCATCGCCGGTGTGGACAACCAGTTGCCCTCGACCCGCCTGGACGTGTGCGCCGCCGCGGCCCGGCAGGGGATCCCCGCGGTGATCGCGGGCGTCACACCCGACGCCGATAGCGGGTATGTCCACGTCTACGAGCCCCAGGGTTCTTGCTGGGTGTGCGCGTACGGGGCATCATCCACCGATGGCGCCGAGGAACGATGCCCGGAATCCGCGGCCAGCGTGGACATCCTCAAGGTGCTCGCGGGCGTCGCCTTGTACGCCGCGGATTCGGTCCTGATGTCGCGGCCGCGGGACTGGAACTACTGGTCTGTCTCGCTGCGGCGAGCGGAGTACGGCGGCGCGGCGCTGGCCCTTCGCCGGCCGGATTGCCCGGTCTGCGGCATCGGGAGGGCGACATGAACCCGTGGGAGCAAAAGGTCCTCGACAGGTCCCGGTCCGTGCTGCGGTTCAGCCTGTGGACGACGATCGTCATCAACGGCCTCATGCTGGCGACGTTCAGTGTGTGCTTCCTGGCCCTGCTCCTCTGGCGGACATGGTTCTGGGTGTACGCCCACTGGTTCTCCCATCCCTGGTGATCGGAGGTGATCCATGCGACCCATCCGGAGCCAGCACCACCGCGAGGTCACGCATGATCCATGGGAGCACGCCGTGCGTCCGCTCGGTCAGCACGATGAGGTGCATGTGCTCGGGGACGCGGGCGGCGTCGAGTCGTACACGACCAGCGTTCTGCGCCCCTGTGACTGCGGGTGCCTCCGCCCACCCGGGGGATATTGCTCGGTCTGCGGGGCCCTTGCCTGCGCTTCCTGCTTCGGGCACTGCTGCCAGTGCCTGCGGCCGGTGTGCCCGCGCCACAGCGCGTTCGTCGAGGCTGCCGGTATCTCCCCGCGTCTCTGCCCAGGGTGCCGTGACGCGACGGTCCGGAAGCAGCGGCTCAGCCGAGTCTGCCGCCTGTTGCTGAGCCCGTTCATCGAGTTCGGGAGGCGTGGATGAGTGAACAGGAATACCCGGAGAGCGTGCGGGACCTGCTGTACGCCGCTGAGCACGGCCTGGCCGACGACGACGTGGGACGGGCTGTCGTGACCGCGATCCAGGCCGGCGTGGGCGACGAGTTCACCCGAGACATAATCAAGGATCGTGTCCGCAGACACCGGATCGCCAGCGCATTCGAGGGGTGCTTCCCGGCCCCGCGGCTCCATGAAGGAGAGATCGTCGCCGGGCTCGACGCCCACGGTCGACAGATCCGTCATCCGGTTCAATTGCTCAACGCGCATTGTCTCTCGATTGGCGGGAGCGGATCGGGCAAAACTACACGCTCGCGGTTCGTTACACTCCAGGTGGCTCGATATGTCGTTGGGGTCTGGCTAATCGATGCCCGCAAGCGCGAGTTCGCCGCCCTCCGCGGGTGCTGGCGCCGGATGGGGCTCGAACTCCACATCGTCCCGGCCCGCCAGCTCAGGCTCAACCCGCTGCAGTTGCCCGAGGGCGTGGTTGCCGAGGACTGGGCCTCGCGCGTGGCCGACATGCTCGTGCAGGTGCTGGCGCTCCCGCCCCGGGCGACCAAGCTGCTCCACGCCGCAATAACCAAGCTCTACCGGACCGGCACGCCGACGCTGTTCGACCTGCGGGAGACGATCGCCGGGGACACGTCTTTGAACGCCCAGGCCCGGGAGGCGATCCTGGACAGCCTCGACCCGGTGCTGCTCAGCGTCGGCCGCGTGTTCAAGTACAGACAAGGCTGGTCGACATCCGACCTAGCTCGCCGGCACATCGTGTTCGAGCTGGGAAGCGTCGCTGAGGTCGACAAGGACCTGATCCTGAGCAGCTTGATCTTGCCGGAGTTCACCTCCCGCGTGGCCCGGGGGGTCTGCAATCCCCGCATGAATCTATACTTGGTGCTCGATGAGGCAGCCCGTCTGCTACGCGCCAACGGCGGCGGTGTCGTGGATCTCATCGGTCTCATACGTGGGACGGGTATCGCCCTGGACCTCTCCGTCCAGTCCGGCGACATCGCCCCGGCGTTCCTGTCGAACACAGCGACCAAGTACATCGGCCGCTGCGGCAGCGCCGCGGACTACGACCTGATCGCCGGGGCCATGGGCCTCATCGCCGAGCAGCGCCGCTGGATGCGGCTGCACCTCCGGCCCGGTATGTTCATCGGACAGCTGGGTGAGGGCGATTGGCGGCACCCGTTTGTTTGCGCTATCCCCCCCCTGCGCCTGGACCATGAGGCACAGGACCCTTTCCTGGGAGACCTCGACGCCCTCCCGGTCGAACCGGCAACCGAGTTCACGTGCTGGGATCCCGAGATTTCAAGCAATGTCGAGCCGGCAGGTCAACCGTCCGATGGGCTCGCCGAAGCGGAGGTACGGTTCCTCCGGTCCGTGATCGAGCACCCCGGCCAGCCCTCCAGCATGTACGCCAAGCTCGCCCGGCTGAGCCCGACCCGAGCCACGGCCATCCGCAATCGGCTCGAGGAACTGGGCTATCTCCGCGTGCACGAGGTGGCCACTGGATCCCGCGGGCGGAACGCGAAGGTCATCGAGCCTCTGGAACCGGCATTGAGGGCAGTAGGGAGGCACCCATGAGGGGTGGGTTCCTCCACACCACCGTGCTCCTGGGGCCCATCGCTGAGTACTTCAGGGTCGCCGGCGCTGAGGTTCTTTCTGAACACCCGGTCGAACCCGGACCAAGCCCACGGTGCGTCGACCTCCTCGTCCGGCATCAGAGCGAGACCCTGGTCGTCGAGGCCGAGCTGACACCCCGTCGGGTCCAGGCGGATATCGAGAAGGCGAGGGCCCTGCACGCGGGCCTGCTCCTGATCGTCACGCCCACGACCCGAGCCGCCGCGGCGATCGAGCGACAGCTGGGGCGTCTCATCGGAACGGGTTTGAACTCCAGGGGCATCGAGATCCAGATCAGGCCTCTTGGCCCAGCCCTAACGCTCCTCCGGACCAAGTACCCATTGATTACCAATCCCATCCAGAGCGGAAAAACAAACCGCAAAGGCGACCCGGCGACTCTCACGGGGAAGGGCTGACCATGAGGGTTCGCTGGGCGAATGTGCTGATCGTCCTGTGTCTGACCGCAGGGGGGGTCTTCGTGCTGCTCAACCGCGACCGGTTCGGCCGGATGCTGGAGCGACTGGTGTGGTTGGTCCAGACCGATGAGCAGTGGGTGCCGGTCCTGGCAGCGCTCGGGATCGGGGTGGTCCTTGTAGCGGTGAAGAGACTGCGGGCTCTGGCCCAACGAGGAAGAGAGGGTACCGATGGACGACGACGATGACAGCCGGATCGACACCGACGCCTTGCTCCTGACCGCGGCGGTCGTAGCCAGATTGCTGGCGATCTCCGAGCGTTCGGTCTGGCGGCTCACTTCGATGGGGAAGATCCCTGCCCCGGTCCGGGTCGGCGGGTCCACACGCTGGAGACTCGCGGACGTGCGGGCGTTCCTCGACGACATGAGCCGAGCAGGCGCCGGACGACACCCCTGACACGCGCCGAGCGGTTGGCGAAGAAGCAGGTTTGTGCGGATCGGTCCCCGAGAAAGGGCTGGCGCGATCGGTGCGGCGGCGGTATGCCGGAGGCTGTATGGCCGGAGGGCGCGGGTCAGTATTCAAGAAGCGGCCGACGGACCGCAGATACTCCGGGGCGTACTACCCGCCGGACAGGGGTCCTCGCCGGATCGTCACTCTGTTCACGGACAAGCGGGCCAGCGAACTCGAACTCTCGCGGATCATCCGCCGGGAGGAACGCATCGCCACCGGGCTGGAAGAATCGCCCCCGCCCGACACGCCCATCGATGAACTGCTCGACGACTACATCTCCGACTGCGCGTTCAAGGGCCAAGCCAAGCGGCACCTCAGCTGCAAGCGGCTCCACATTCGTCGGGTGATCGAGGCCGCCGGGGCCGAGGTCATCCAGGATGTCCAGCCCCGAGATGTTGAGTCATTGCTCCGAGAACTGTCGGAGGCGGGTCTCTCGCCGCGGACCCTGAATATCCACATCAACTCGTGGCGGGCGTTCGCGAAGTTCGCGGCCAAGCGGGGGCATGTCGTGGGCGAGCGGTTCGCTCAGCTCACAAAGCTGGACGAGCGCCGAGACACCCGCCGTCGACGCCGGGCGCTCAGCCCGAACGAGATAGAGAGGCTCCTGACCGCGGCGAGGCTCCGGCCCGTGGCCGACTACGGTAGAGAGACGGTGAGACGTGACGGGGAGTGCACAGGGCGTCGGACCTGGACCAAGGCTCCCCTGACGCCGGAGACCTTGGAAGCAGCCTACCAGCAAGGTCTGGTCACTCTCCGCCACCGGCCTGAGTTCCAGGCTGGCTTAGAACGGCTGGGGGAGGACCGCCGGGAGGTCTACCGCCTGATGCTCCTCACCGGCATGCGACTCGGCGAGGTCCGGGCCCTCCGCTGGGCCGATGTGCTCCTCGACGAGCGGTACATCCGCATCCAGGCCGCAACCAGCAAAGCCCGGCGGGAGGACGAGGTGCCGCTGCACTCCAAGGTGGTCGAGATGCTCGCCCGCCGCCGAACGAGGGAGGGTGGTGGGATAGGAAAGGTGTTCGCCTCGGTCCCCGGTATCCGGGTGTTCGACCTCGACATCGCCGCCGCGGGGATCCACAAGATCGACGCGGCCGGCCGGGTCGTCGACCTCCACGGCCTGCGGGTCACAACCGGCACCATGCTCGCCCGCGCTGGGGTCCCCCCCCAAGTCGCACAGCGGATCCTGCGCCACGCCGACATCAATGTCACACTCAGGCACTACACGCACCTAGAACGCAAAGATCGGGTCGAGGGGGTCGAGGCGTTGCGCGCGCCGTAAGCTGGCGATGGCACAAGTGGATGTCGGTGGTCCGGTGGCTCGCAAACGGAGCCGCCCAGAGCCGATCGTCAACAGATCAATCGCCGCTGTAGCCGGCATCCCGCAGGCGTAGGGCCGCTGCTCCGAGGGTTGGTATACTCCCCATTCTTGGATGCTCGTCGCCAGCGCCAGCAGTTGACGCCGGTATCCGGTACCATCGTCGCCGCGAAGGTGCCCATGACCGAACCGACGATTGTCTGTCCAAGCTGCAAAGCGGAGATCAAGCTGACGGAGTCGCTTGCCGCGCTTCTCATCGAATCTACGCGCCGTCAGCATGAACAGCTGACCTTCCCCCCTCGTTCAGTCCAGAGTGTATGAGAGTTCAGGGGCGTCCGCTCCCCGCTGCAGGGCCGCCCGGAGCGGAGCGGAGGGCGGGCCTGCAGCGATCGTTTCCGGTGCCGGGCCCGGTAGCCCAGGGCCGAGTGCGGCCTGATTGTGTTGTAGTGCTCCCGCCACCGCTCGATCAGCACCCGCGCCTCCAGCAGCGTCTCGAAGCTCTCCTGGTTCAGCAGCTCGTCCCGCAGCTTGCCGTTGAGGCTCTCCACGTACCCGTTCTCCCAGGGCTCCCCGGCTCGATGAACAGCGTCTTGAGGCCGACCTTCCCCAGCCACGCCCGCACCACCTTCGTCGTGAACTCGGGGGACTATGAAGCCGGGTTTGTCAAGTCCGATTGCTTGAGTGCGTCCGTTTCTTCGGTCATCGGCGGCGAGATCGGCTCATGTCACTATCCGGGGTGTCCGCGGTTGTTCACGGTCCCATAAGGTTGGAGATGGTCAAGTTTCGGCCGCCTCGATGCGGCAATAGAGCTCGTCAGTTCGTACGGAGCGACTTTGCCACGGTATCTCTTAGGTGTAGAGCGTCCGCGCTTTGGTCTGCCGCGAGTAATGACACGAGCTCCAGGAATGGTTCTCTGCATCCCGCGTCCGCCGCCAGCTGATTAGACGAGTCGCTCCATACCAGCCGAAGTACCCGAATGACGAGATGGTCGACGTCATCGCGATCGCGTCGGTAGTCGGAGAGTCCTTTCACCGCAGTACAGAGGGACGGAAGCATCGCAAGCCTGAGCGACCGCGCCCCCGGTTGGAGCAACAGTCGGCACAAACTGCGGACACCAAGCGAATTTCGGAGCCAGCGTGTCGCCCATCGTTGATAGACCGGCCCCATCTGTGCCAGGAATGCTTCACTCTCGATCGCACCAACGACACGGGCGCCAATGCCCATACCCAGCAGGTGTTCCCAAAGCCCACCAAGGCGGTAGTGTGCAGCTCCTGGAGCGGGGCTCCAGACCGGAGAACTTTCGGCGTGCGAAATCATTTCATTCCATCGCGTGAAGAACTGCTCGCGGGAGGGACTCTTGTCCAAGCCGATGGCGTGCCAGCTATCGCAGAAACTCTCGACCCAATAGTGGGCGCTCGGCCCCAAGTCGAGGATGGGACGCCAGAACTGGGCGGCCGGGGCATCATCGAGCAGCGGCAGAGCCTGAACAACGAGGTCAAACACCCAGCCGTCAAAGTCGTACGGAGTCCCCTCGATCTGGTCATCACCATCGAGACCATCGTCGGCATCAACGGTGGCGAGCATGCCTAAACTGACCGCCAAGAGGCCCTCCAGGAACGAAAGGGCGAGCACTCGATCGGCGCCGGCAACACCGAGGGCACTCGGTAGCCAGCCAAGTCCAGCAGCCAGAACATGTAGGTCGTACCCGGGATAAACGCGAGGTGTTCGGTCACGCCGCGCGAGTGTTTGACGGAGGCGTCCTTCGATCGAAGTGTCCATCGTGGTATCACCGCTGCTCTGGCCTTCATTCGTCTTTCTCTCGTACTTCGCCGGAAACCGCTTGCGGTCGAGCCGCTCATGCGCTTCCCGGCTGACGCGGCCGACTTCCGACCAGTTCAGGCTTCCGGATGGAATCGTTCGGCGAAGGAATGCGCCGACTAGTCTGTCATAGCGTGCCGCGAACCGCTTCAGTTCTTGTCCCGTCTCGTCGAAGTGGTAACGTGTTCCGAGGAGTGCCGCGTACATGGCCGCGAGGTTGGCGAGCCGTGGAAAATCTTCCCCAAGCTTGTCCCGCAAGCGGAACGCGCGCTCCATTGCCAACCGTATAGACGAATGCCATCGACTCATGACGCCCTGCGCAGCCCATGCTCGTGCCTGCTCGTCATTGGGATCACTAGCCAATTCAGAGACCGCGAGTTCCGCGAGAAAACAGTGCCACGCGTCCGTGGTGACGGATTCAGGGATATCGAAGCGAGGTGGTCTTGGGGGATTCTGGCCGATGCTGACCAGTTCCTCCGCGCACCAATGAACATGATTCTCGTTCCGCTCTAACCACTCTGAAGCGAGTATGGCAAGGACGGTGATGCCAGCAGCAACCACATCCGCGCGCTGTCTGACCGGGCCGAACTCTTCGTCTGTCTCAGGGGCCAACTGAAACTTGGACAACTCCTGCATCTCGTTCCAGAGCGCTTCAGCAGCCGTATCTGAGAGGGGCTCATCCTTCTCCAAAAGTTGGCGGCACCGGTGGGGGAAGGTCAGGAAGGCCATTGACTTCTGGGCCTGTTCCCCTTGCTTAGAGGTCTCCGCCTTCAGTTCGGCCGGCCAGTCGAAGCTCACCGCGAAGCTTGTCTCATCGTGCTTCGTAATGGCGTAGTTGTTCAGGTCGAACCGTGCGGAGAGCCTGCGAATGTCTGGAGCGGAGTCGGGGTCGCTCTCGGCCTCTCTCCTCCACCGCTCCCGAATTCCATCGAATGCGGTTTGCACTGCGGTTCGGGTGATGAAGGCCTCGACAAAGCGGTTGAGCGTGAGGAGCTTTCGATGGGGAAGGGTGTTCCACTTCTGGAACATATCGAACTGTTCCTGACCGTACCTGGCCCACTGGAGGCGTTCAATCATCCACACGCTCTCATTCATGACGAGGCGGTGGTTCCAGTCGTGGAGTTGCCAAACGCCTAGTAGGGGCAAGAGCGGCCCCTCAAGAAGTGACGGGTTTCGGTTGGCCAGAGCTGAGAGAACGCCGACCATCGCAACCGATGTACTCTCTTCCCAGATCCGCCGAACAACTGTCTCCACCGACCGTCCCGCGTCGATGTGGTCGTACAGGAACTTCTCGAGTGCCATGAGGGCGGAGACGATTGTGTGAGAACCGATCAAGTGATTCCGGTACCAGCCAAACACCCGCGAATCACCGACCCATGTGCGATCGTGACCGTCAACGAAGACGTGGACTTGCGGTGGCGGTGGTTCAGTCTCGTGTTCTTCTCTTACTTGGAATCGTCTTCCTGCCATTGCCCAAGAGTCAGTCGCGTGGTTCACGAGCTTGACGATTACGTCCACCGCAAGGGCCGGATCGACTTGAAGGAGCGCAGACCATGGACCTCGCGAATAGAACGGCGGGTCGGCTCGGTCGACCGACTCGATGCCATAGTGATGCAGGGGGTCGTCGTCGTCCCAGAACCGAGCGCGGTGCGGTGGCCGAAGGGCTGAAGCGATCAGCACCTCGCGAGCGATTGTCGGTCTCGCCATCGCGAGGGCGGTGATGGAAGGACCACCAAGGACCGTGCGCTGGAAGCCCCTGTCGACCTGAGCTGCTGGGCCATCGGGCAGCGGTTTGGTCATGACGCCCTCGTCAAAGACAGAGAGCCCCGTGGCGAGCTTCTTTGGGGGGTTCTTTTCCACCCATTCCGCCAGCCGCTGACGTTCTTCTTCCTGGTACTTCTGTCTTCGCTCGGTGACGGCAGTTGGCTCCGGGCGACGTTGAGCGAGCTCCAAGCAGACCTGCGACACCTCGTCCGGAAGTTCCGGAGCGGCGTTGAGCAGTGCTTGAAAGATGACCTCTTCCTCTTCGGCTTCCGCACGGAAGTGCACTGCGCGAGCTGCTTGCACCTCCTTTGCGATGGCCAGCGCGAGCGCTGCGGCTTCCTTTCTTCCAGCAATGCCAATGGGCATTGTGCGAAGCCACAGTCCAACAACTTGACCCGTTTCTACTGGGGCCAAGCGACAGAGATCCGCGATGTGACCCGGCAGGATGGCCAGCAAGGGAAGCCAATAGGGCCAGTAGGGGAGGCGTACGTTGGCCTCGAGTTCGGCCTGTGACTCGGGATTTGAGCTGATGCCTCGGATTCTGGGGTCGGGGATAGTGGCCGTGTATCGAAAGGCTTCGAGAAGCCTTCTCAGAAGAAGACCATCGCTCGCGACGAGGTCGGGCCATAGCAGTTCGACAAGCTGGCCAGCGTTGACGGCAAGGCAGACGCCCTCAATGAGAAGGTTTCTGTACAACGCGCCTGCTGTCGAGCTGTCGTCGGTTGCCTCGAACGCGTGTTTCCACACCCGGTTGTCCGAAGTTGTCCTTTCAGCGAGGCGTTGACCCAGCAAGCGTACAGCGGCGTGCCACCGAGGGTGCTGGACCCTGTGCACGAGTTGGGAAGTGTCCGA
This sequence comes from Phycisphaerales bacterium, assembly GCA_036732005.1. Taxonomy (GTDB): domain Bacteria; phylum Planctomycetota; class Phycisphaerae; order Phycisphaerales; family UBA1924; genus UBA1926. The sequence continues at coordinate 189,303 of DAINDF010000004.1, read as the reverse complement.
GCCAAAGTCGAGCAGAACCCGTAGACGCGCGACATCGCCAACGAGATCGTGCGTGAACAGTACTCGCTCCTCGTCAACACGTATCAAATCGAGATGCTGAAGCTCGTCGACTACTCTGCCACCGAGTTGCTCAACGGACAGAAGTCCAACTCCTTGCACTAGCGTTTCGGCTTCTGCTGAGCCCAGCTCTTTGAGCGCGTTGGCCCGATCGATCCTCCCAGGCCCGTTCCCGATCCAGCTTTCCCAAATCCAGTCCAGCACATCCATCATCCCGACCCAAGAGTCCGGAGACGGATTGCTACCCGTCTGAACCACCGAGGCGACCCAGTCGAAGACTTTGAGGTTCCTCAGGGCATCGACCACAGCTGGACGCAATGCCAAGTGACGCACTGTTGGAAGACGATCGAGAGCACCGCGGATCGCTGTTGATGAAAGCGGGTGGATCGCGTGCCCGGCGAAGTCGTCTACGCCGACCTGGCGAAGTCGAGAAGACAGGTCAACCGCACTCTCCGCGCGAGTCGTTGCGAGCACCGCCCACCCCGAGGTGCTCAAAGGATGCGAGAGAGAGCCAAGGAGTGACGCAACTGTGACGAGGCCCTTCGAGCTGAAACGGTCGAGGCCATCGAGTACCAGTATCGAGAGTGAGGGAGTTGTCTCAGCCAGGAGTGTTGCGAGTGGGATCGCGGAGCCCAGGCGTGCTTGCAGCTCTGTGGGTGTGGTGTCTGCAACGACGTCGGCATCGAGCCAGAGGAATCTGGAACAGAAACTGGTGTCTTCAACAACGGTGCGGACGATGGCCGACTTTCCACTGCCGGTCGATCCGCTAACGAGGACACAACTCCGCTCAAGAATCAGTGCCTTCAGCTGCAATACCTGCTCTCTCCGGTCCAGCCGAATGTCCCGGCCGATATGGAGCTTTGTCCACGCGGCATGGTCCCTTGAGAGTTCTTGCAAACGAACCCAAGCGGCCGCAAAGTTCGGCGCATCTGCGAGCGAGAACCGATGGCGAAGCTCTGTGAGGAGTTCGACCCGCGACATGGACCCACCGGCAATGCGTCTCGTCGCACAGATGCGGCAGATGACCTCCCAGAGCGAGGCCGCCTCCTTCGCATCTCCGCTGGTAAGAGTTCGCTGAATGACGTTAATGGCATCGGCTTTGTAGCGAGAGGTTGGGGAGGTGAAGTCAAGGTGAATGAGGCGCACGCGTGCGAGCAAGGAGGCCAAGTCCAGATCAGTTGCCGTGGTGCTGACTTCAGCTGGACACCTGAGGGACTCGAAAAGTGCTCGACCTCCTGGCGAACTGATGACCTCAGTGGTGTACCTGGTGACCAGCCGGCTTGGATTGGAGGCGAGATTCAGGCATTGACGCAGTAGTTCGTTCCAGTTCTCCTCCACTTCATTCCCGAGTTCCCCGACGACCAGCCCCAGAAAGTCCGTCTCCATCGAGAAGTCGCTCGCGGGGGTGCCTTTGCCAAGTCGCTGCTCCCAAAGAGCGGTCACAAAGGAATCGGGAAAACCTGAGCCGGTCACCTGACGATCGCTCTTGATTGAGAGGGCCAAGCGACCCTTTTCGGGTCGGGCAACGCTGACCAAGAGATCGTCAAGCAGCCAGCCGGATTCGCGTGTCTGCCAATCGAGTTGAAAAACGCCGCCTACAGCGGGCCCGAGTGGCTGGGTTCCCGCGAGCATTGCGGTAGCAAAGAACGCGGCTGCTTGATCTTCGAATTCGAAGCCGGCGCCACCCGTCAGTTGTACTGAGGCAGGCTCTTTGGCCATGGTTCCCACCATCAGACACGGTGCGGTCGGAGAGCGTACGAAATCGGCGCGCCATTCTATTGTTGGAGGCGTGAAGCTCGCTCGCATCCCGTACGGTGTGAAACGATGAAGGTAGTCGAAACGCTGCCGATCTCGGATTTGGTCCCGTTCGAGCGGGATTTCGTCTCCGATCGAGGGCGGTGGTCGTTCCAATGCGCGCGGACTGGGGCGGGACTTACCCGAAACTGTACGCAGACTAGCGTGCGCTCAACCCTCTTGGTGGGTCAGAAACCGCCTTTTTGAATCAGCACGAGGGGGTCGTCGGAGCACCATAAGTGCCTGTCGATCCGGTGGTTGCGGGTTCGAGTCCCGTCCGCCTCGCTTCGTAAGGCCCTGCAATGCAGGGGTTTATCGTTTTTGGAGGATGCCGTCCAGAACCCCGATTTGGCCGAGTGCGCGCTGAGTGCGCGCTCTCGGCGCGTCCGAACTCTGAGCCTGCTCCGGCGAGCTGTGCGGGCCGTGGTGAGGAGCCTCTGAGCACCCCTGTCTGAGGCCACGGTGACGGCTCGGAATCCCGCTTCGAGCGCCAGCGGGAATCTGGAAGCTACTCGGGACCGCTCCGGGGTCCCGCTGGAGCCGATGACCGCAGGCATCGGCCGCCGTGGATGGGATAATCCGGCTGTGCTTGAGACTCTGATCTGGAACAAGCCGGCCGTGGGATCGGACGTTCAGGACCCGCTGGGACTGGAACTCCGCATGTCGACCCGGATGGCCGGGCAGCTCCTGCACTGCATCACGACCGTTACGCCTCGTGCCCGGTACTACAGCTTCTTGCCCTGGTGTGTTCAGGACTACCGGGACCACGTCAAGGGTGAGGCCGCGGATCGAGGTCTGGTGGATGCGATTCGACAGCGGGAGAAGGTGCTCGCCCTCGGCTGCGTGACCCATCACGAGGGAGCAACCTGCGACTATGGCGGTGTGGTGGGCTCGCGCGAAGCGCAGCGGAAGTGGAGCGCAACAGATCTGGACGAATCCTTCGACCTCCGGCGATACCGGAGCCAGGGCAGCTTGGCTTGGTACCAGTACTTCAACTCACTGGTGAACCTCGGCTGCTTCGAGGAGATGGAACCGACCGAGGACGATGAGTCGGTCGGCGAGGAAGGGGCCGGCGCGGGGCTGACGCCAGACGAGATTCGATTGACGGCGTTCGGGCAGCAACTGGCAGAGGCATTCGGGTCCTCTCTGGGTCGGCCCCGCGTCCTCGCCGAGCTGCGGTCCAATCGAGTCCACGTTACTCTCCGCGCGGTAGAGAGCGTTGCCGCGCGCGGCGGCATCTGTGAGATTCGCGAGAACGGGTCGCTCGACCGAGCCCTGTTGCGGGAGATGTTCTTCGATCGCGTGAAGAGTCCGGGCAGGGCGCACGCGCTGCGGAGGATGAGCCTTTTGCTGCTGATGGATCTCGTTCGTCAGTGCGCGGACGCCGGCATCGACCTGGACAGCGACGTTCTCGGGGACATGCTGCTATACGGGGCGACACTCGCAGACGACAAGGTCGTCGAGTTGTCATACCCGGCTCGATTGGAGCCCGTGGCGGCCTACTGGCGGATGTTCTACCTCCACAACCACATGTCCGTGGCCCTGGAGGGAGCGTTCCTGGGTCTGATTCGGGCCGTCGAACAGTCGGAACGCGGCAACATGCGGTTTGAGTCGATATTCGCTTCGCTTGGCGACAAATCCATCAGCAGCACGTTTGCCAAAGCTCTCGGCGTTGCTGGCCTGAAGGCTTTTTCCGAGATGACTCCAGCGCAGGTCTTCGCTGCGGCCGGTGTTCCTCAAGAGGCCCGACGCCCACGCATCGGCGAAGGAGTCTCGCTTGACTGTCCGCTCGCCGAGTGGCGATTGGCGGAGGTGCTTCGCGAGCCGGAGTGGGAATCGCTGCCCACCCCTGCCGGCTTGGCCATTTGCCTGACTCTTCTCTCCACGGTGCTGTTGCGCTTCGACGAGCTTCGAGAGACCGAGTCGGCACTGTGGTGTGCTCGGAACGTTCGAGACTCGTATCTCGATCTGGCGCCGCCACTGGTGTCGGGTTGGCTCGGGCAGTGGGACCGTGCCTGGTGGCATCGTCGATGGAGCGAGCTTGCTCCGATGCTGTTGGATCGCTTTGTCGTCCGGCAACACGAGGTGCTCGGATACGACAAGGGGGGCGGGTCCGACAGCATGATCCTGCACTGCAATGATGGCGTGCTCAGCGCGACAGGGGAGTACGGACGCGTCACTATCGGAAACCCCCGCTTTCGCAATGCGATGCAGATTCTTGGAGACTTGGGGCTTGTCGATCTGTCTGAGGTCCAACTGACCGCTGATGGGACGGCATGGCTAGAGGAGGAGATGAGACATACGTGAGCGCACGCCAGTCGGCTATCGACGTATTCGAGAAGCGAGGCGCCGACTTCGCCGCGATCACCACTTTTGGCTTCGACCCGGTGTATTTCGAAAGGAGGCTCCTCCGGACGAAGGCGCTCGATGGAGCGTCAAGGATTCTCGTGTTCATGGACGCCACGGAGTGGTGCAAGCTTCTCGAACGTCGCGAGCCTGCTCGCCACTTGAACAATCGCTACCTGGTGGTTCCAGTCGCGATGGGCTCGGGCGTCTTTCACCCAAAGGTCGTCCTGCTTCTCGGGAGCGATGGCGTTACCGTAGCCTGCAACAGCGCGAATCTCACGAGGGCGGGTTACAGTCACAACCTGGAGTTGCTGAACGCCGGTCATTCGACGTTCGACAAGCCCGAAGCAGCGGTGATCAAAGTTGCGGAGACGATTCTGCATCTCCTGAAGGACGCCTGCACCCGATCCTGGAGCCGTGCTCCCGGCCAGATCGCGACTGAGTGGCTGGAGATGCTCACACCGTTGCCGGCTGTCGGGACGGGGTCGGAGGATGACATCGCGCTCTGGACCACGCAGGAACCGTCGCTCTGGGAGCGCATCTGCGGATTGTGGCAAGCACGGCCGCCGCACGAGGTCTGGGTGATCTCGCCGTTCTTCGACAAGGACAACGGCTTGCTGCGCCGACTCCAAGCAACGGCTCCACGGGCGTCCGTGAACTTCGTGGTACAGGATGGCACGTCGGTACTCGACGCGACTGCGGCGAAAGCGCTCGCTCCAAAGCTCTCCCTATTCGACCTCAACTCTGACGGACGGCGCCGCCTGCACGCGAAAGCGATGGTGTGGCGGTCGGGCGGCTGCTGGTCCATGGTCGTTGGGAGTGCAAACTGGACACGGGCAGCATTTGACGGAGCGAACGCGGAAGCGGTGCTCTACCTGCCCGACTGTGGTGATTGGCAAGATCGATTGTTCGGTGACGGTCTCAGTCTTGATGCCATCAGCCCGACCGAGTTCGAGAGCGGGCTGTTCGTCGCCCCTGAGGAGGAAGCGTGCGAAACGGCCAGTCGGCTTCGCGTACGGTCTGCGGAGCTAGTCCAGCGACAGTTCAACCTGGAAGTCGAATGGCCGCGCGGGGTCACAGTAGAGGAAGCGGCGCTGGACATTTGGGTTGGGCACGACATAGACCCGAGAGCCAGCGTGCCAGTGCACGTCAAGGGATCGGGCGGGACGGCACGTGCGCCCGATGCACTCGATGTCGGCTCAGGACTTCGTGTGGGATTGCGCGTGACAACCACGACTGACGTGTTGGTCTCGCCGACTGTATGGGTCGTTCGACGAGATCAGTTGGAGCGAGAGATAGGGAGTGGCGGGACCTCGTCACGGCAACGGCAGATTCGGGACACAGGCGAAGGGCTGGAAGCGTTCTTGGACGAGCTGGCCAGTGTATCCGGCCCCTCGGCTGTGGTTGAGTACCTTCGATCTCTGTCCCTGCGCTACGACGATGGGAGTGGCGGGGGCGGCGGTGCGGGCGGAGTATTCCGGATCAAGGTTCACGATCCCTTTCGAGGTGATGGAATACCAGAGTGGTGGATGAACCTCGGGGAGCGATCGGAAGACCTGCGGGCAGCTTTGGTCGATTTCGTGGATCGGCACGAGAAGCAAAGGCTGCTCAAGCACGCGCGACAGGGAAACATCAACGGGCTGGAGAACTTCCTGGACATCATGTCGTGCCTTGTGCGCCTGCTCTACCGGTACCATCGACGCGACCAGCGAGTCATCCACCGCGGAACGATTATCAGTCGGTTCTGCGCGTTCGCAGAGATTGCCACGGGCGGTACAGAGGTCAAGGGCGTGACGGGACCCGGGTATCTGCGCAGCTTGGTGACGAACCTGCGGTCAGACAAGGCGCGACTGGTCGCCAGGTGCCGCGAGCGAGAGTTTGCGGAATGTGTGCGGGCGACTCTTTGGCTCGCGCAGATCGCACGGGCAAAGAACGAGGAGCCGCGCATTGCGGATCCGCGAGATATGCTGCGGGCGTGGGTCACGCGTCTGAACGCAGCTCTCAACGGGGCCGGGTTGGAAACGATCGACGACGCGGGATTAGTGCGTGGACTCAGACGGCTCGGTCTGAACGACCCAGAGGTCGCCGAAGCCTCACCGAAGGAGTTCGGGCTCACTTCCCATTGACCATCGCGTCGAGTGCGCCGCGAGTTGCTTGAGCGTCGGCCGCCTCGGCCGCGAGGTAGTATTCCTGCGTGGTCTGGATCTTGGCGTGGCCCATGTACTCCTTGAGGACGTGGATGGGCACGATGCGGGCGATGCGCGTGCCGTAGGTGCGGCGGAGGTCGTGGATGGTGCCGCGGGGCCATTCGACCTTGTCGGGCTCGACGCCGCGGGCCGCGGCGAGCGACGTTCGGGCCGCATCCTGGACCTTGTCGAACCAGCGGTTGATGTTGTTGACCAGTTCGTAGTTCGCGCCGAATTCGCCGGTCTCGATGGCCTCGCGGATGACGGCGAGGCGGTCGAGCGAGAGGAAGACATACGGCGTGTCGGCCATCTCCTGCCGGAGTTCCTGGAGCAGCGTCAGCGTGGCCTCGGGGAGCGGGATGGTCCGCTCGTGGTAGCTCTTGGCGGACCATGCGAGGATCGGCAGCTCGCCGTGGCCGTTGGCGGTGAACGTCGCGGCGCGCTTGGCGGCGACGCGGACGGTCTTCTCCTTGAAGTCGATGTCCTGCCAGAGCAGGTTGAGCAGCTCGCCCTTGCGGAGGCCGCTCGTCTCTGCGAGCAGGATGAAAGCACGCCACCAGAGCGATGGTGCGCTGTCGCGCATCGCCCGTGTCTCTTCCGGCGAGAACATTCGCTTCGGGCGTGACTGCGTCCGGGGCATCTTCACGCCGGCGAAGGGGTTGGTCTGGATGAACCCGAGCTTCTTGGCCCGGTAGAACGCGGCCTTGAGCGTGCGGAGTGTCTTGGCGACTGTCGCCGGCGCCGACTTCTTCTCGTTGAGCAGGTAGGTCTTGAGGCGGCCGACCTGGTGCGGGCCGATCTGCTGGAGGCGGGCGTGCTCGCCGAGCGCTTCCTTCGCGTGGAGCGCGGCGTGGCGGTGACCTTCGAGTGTGTTGGGCTTCACGTCGGGCTTGATCGCTTCGTAGTCGAGGTCGAGGAATCGGCCGAGCGTGATCTCCTCGGGCTTGTCACGCGGCGAGAGGCCGGCGGTGATCGACGCCTCCTTCTGCCGGCGCAACGTCTCCGCCTTGGTCTTGGTGATCACGCCAACACGGCCGATCGATTCGGAGTGGAGTTTGCCGTTGGTGGCGCGCCACCGGAGCGTCCAGTAGAACGCTCGGCTGCCGTCCTTGAGCCGCTTGGGACGTTTGGTGAGTTGCACGGCGAAGGCCACGGCTCAGCCCTCCGCCTCTTCGGCGCCCGCGGCCGCGTCGTACATCTCCGTCTGCTCGGCGATGAAACGGTCGAGTTCGTGCCGCGCGTAGCGGTTTCGCTTGCCGACGCGGCAGGGTCGAAGCCGTCGCGTGCGGACAAGGTTCTTGAGCGAGCGCAGAGCGTCGCCGATGTCCCGCTCGTTCTCGGTGAGGCGGAGGTAGACCGCGGCCTCCACGTCGGTCATGAGCGCGGGCGCGATGCGGGGCGGGTCGGTCGGGAGCCACTCGGCGGGGCGAGCCGCATGCGCAGCGAGGCCGTTGCTGCTGGCGTCGTAGATCATGTCTGGTCCTCGAACGGAGCGATGTCGAGGCCGCTCCCACGGCGGGAGTCGGCGAGGACGCGACAGGTCGCGTTGAGGACGAACGGAGTCGGCCGGTCTGCGGCCGACCTCGCGGCGCTATGGCCGCGTGGCTGCTCCGCGGCGGATCGGCGCGGAACAGTGACGAACAAGATGGCTCGCGGTGCGCCCTGGCATCAAGGGCGTGCCGTCGCGGAGTCGAATCTCCTGGAGGCGATACACGAGCGCTTGGGTGGACACGTCGAAGCGGCGGCGGAGTTCCGGCACGAGCAGGCGCTCCCAGAGTTGCCGGGATTCGAGCGATTCGCGGGTCATGGCGAGCAGGACCTCGCCAAGATCGAGTGAGTGCGTCTCGACGATGTCGTCGAGCTGCAGCATGAGTTCAGTCGTCGGCGTCAGGAACCCGACAGCGAAGCGGTCGGCCTCGCGCTCGACCTCGACCCGTGACCCAGGCTCAAGGCCGCCGCGCTCGTGGAACGTCGCGGCGACCTTGCGGTGGAGCACCATGTGGCCGAGCTCATGGGCGCACGTGAAGCGGAAGCGGCCGTCGTTGCGGATGGCGTCGCTCACGAGGATCTCGCGCTCCTCGATGAAGACGCACCCGAGCACGCCGGGGCCGTACTGGGTCAGGTCGGCGACGCCGAAGGCATAGCCCAGCGGGTGCTCGATCCATCGCTCCACCGGTATGGGGAGGGGGAGCCGGTCCTTGCCCTCGAAGGCGCGGCACTCTTCCAGCAACCGCTCGGCCTTCTCCTCGATGCGGCACCACTTCACCGGCGGGCGCTTGAAGACGTTGGTCGGGAGGGTCATCGCTTGCCCCCCTTCGTGCCCGTCATCTTCTTGGCCTGGTCGATGAGGGCGTCCCATTGCTGCGGGGTCAGGCCTTCGGCTGACCGGAGGAACTCGGGCACCTTGGCGGCGGCCGTGGCGTCACGCGTCGCCGCCTCGGCGACACTGCGGTCGGGCTTCTGCCAGCCGGTGCGGAGGATGGCGATGTCGAGCTTGTAGACCTCGGCGATGCGGCGGAGCAGATCCTCGGAGGGGGTCCGGCGGCCTTTTTCGAGGTCTGTCAGGTGGGCCGGGGCGATGTGGAGCACCAAGGCCGTCTCCCGGAGGCCCCTGCTCAGCACCTCGACGCGCTGGCGTCTGAGGATGTCGCCGATGGGTTCGGGTTGGGCGGGCTTCTTCGGCATGACCACCTTCTGTACGCATACATGCTAACGGCGGTTCCTCGGAAGTCAAGGGCTGGCTGCCCATCCGGTGGTCAGCACGCGGTTACCATGGAGGCCGTATGGCCTCATCAAGGCGAGGCAGACGCCGGAAGCAGCGGCGGAAGCGCTGGATCAACCGCGTGCGCGTGTGGTGGCCGGTCGCTTTCGTCGGAATCATCGTGGCGCCGCTCTACCTGCTCGCGGCAAACTCGATCGGCTATGTCGCCGCCTTCTTGCTGGTTCTGGGTGTGAGCGTGCTCGGGGCGATCGTGATGGGAGCTGTGCTGCTCTACGTGTGGGTCGTGGAGTCCCTAACCACGAAGAAGCGAACGCAGCGGTCCGAAGTGGTGGTCGATGAAGCTTCGAGCTGCGCCGTGCGGTACGTTCACGAGACGCCAACGCCGGCGTGGATGACGCGCTCATACGAATGCATCCCCACTTACCGAAATGACCCGGAGCAGTGCCCCCGCGGATGACTATGGCGGGCCCGCTCGGGTGAGGTTGCGTTTCCCGATGAGTCTGGTATGGATCGCCGCGCGGCCGGGAAGGCCGTGGTCGTCGGTTCATGCAAACGCAGTGCTGGCGTCGATCGAGTCGGGCAGCACCGCCCGGGAATCCCGCCTCACCAGCGGGTGAAAGGGCGCGGCCTCACCAGCCGCAGCGGTGCTGTCCCGTAGAGCCGGATGCGTGGAGACGCGCTTGTCCGGCTCGACGGAGGCTCGTCGGAGTAAAGCTCACCAGAGTCAATCCCGGCGTTCTATCCGATGGTGCGTTGAAGCCGGCGCGAGGGGCGTCGGCGTCTCTGAGACTGGTCTCTTTGACAGCGTCTCAAGTCGAGACTGGGCGATGGGGAAAGACCTCCCAATCGGGAGGCTGTGTCGTGTCGAAGAGGTGAGGGGACCACGGCGTCCTCGAATCCTCCCAGGGGGCTCGGGCCACTCGAAGAGTGCCCGTTCAACCTGCGCCGGTGTGGGGAGTTCGCGTCCCGGTGACGGGCGTGACCGGGCCATGACCTGGCTCGGCGATCGGGCGAAGCACCCGACGGCGAAAAGCTCAACCACGAAAGGCCCGCGAGGGCTTACCGGTCAGACGTGCGGAAGACGGTGCCGAACCGTGAAGAGCCTTGGTCGATGGGTAAGGCGGAGCTTCTGGTTTCTGCCGCCTGAAAGCGCGAGCGATGGCTCGCGGCGACTATGCCGCGCGGGAGCGCGGACATACGGCCAAGGCACGAGGGATAGCCCTCTAGCGACGTGATCCGCATGTTGACGAACGATGCTAACCCAGGAATCGCTGCGGGAGCCGGGCTGGTCGCCCGGTGCCTGGATCGGTCATCCAGGTGCTTGAAACCCCGCAGTGAGGGAGTGTGCCGCAAGTAGAAGTGGGCGGGAGCCCAGCGATGCCGCTGCATGGCAGTGGCGGCTCGTCCGAGCGTTTACGGGTGGTGCCGGACGCGAAGAGGCGACGAAAGCGGCGACGGGAGCAATCCCGACTCGATTGATGCGGCCGGTGGACGGTCCACCGGCCTCTTGGCCAGACGCATTTGCGGCTACACGAGAGCTTCGCGGGAGCGGAGCTGTCCTGTGGCGGCAGAACGGCGATGGACACTCGACGTGCGTCGAGTGCGATTCGTCGAGCGGCTGGGCGCAACGGCTATGCATTGCGCGCAGCCGACTGGGGAAACCAGTCGGCTGTGCAACCGTTGCGCCCAGCGGGAAGGAGGTTCTGCGCACAAAGGTCCCGGGCTTCGCGGCTGTGCCCTCACAAACAGCCGCACCTTTCGCCGCGGGTGCGACCCGCGGCGACACAGTGAGGGTGTGCCATGCAGTATCGGTGTGTCGCCACGAGCGTCGAGGGGTTGGTGCAACAGGTGGCGTGCTGCTACCTGCCACACGGCTTCTGGTTCCACGTTTCAGGCTACGTGCGCGAGCGCAAGGATCCGGCGGCGCTCGATTCCAAACTCGTTGGCCGGTACGGGATCGACCTGTCGCGGTGGGCGCGAGTCCGTCGGAAGCGCTCGGGCCTGGCCAATCTGCATTACATCCGGCACGGCCGGTTCTTTCTGCTGCTGGCGAGCCACGGGCGGCATCCATTCTTTGAGCAGGAAGGGTCACAGGTGCGAGATGCCCGGCGGAGCCCTGTGCGATACGCCGGGTACGCCCTGAGCTTCCGCGGCGGGCACGCCCACGTGCGCATCGACCTGGAGGAGTATCGCAATCTGAAGGCGATGCTGCTCGACTTGGCCGTTCGGCGTCCCGCCGGCGTGCTGGCGTCGGTCTTCTGGCGCCTCCCGTACGAACCGTATGCGCCGGTGCGGCGTCAGCTCCTCAACCTGTGGCGAGCGGTCAACCGGGCACGTCAGACGGCCGGGTTGCCGCTGGTTCCCATCGATTGTCTGCGACTGCGGCGTCGGATCGTCCGCCCGTTCGACTCACCCGGCGGTGCGGGGCTGGCGGACGGCGTACTGGAAGAGGGCGTGGCCGATGCCGAGCCCGGCGAGGCAGAGGCCGAGCGTGTAGAGGGAGAGATACTTGTCGCCTGACACGAACGTCGAGAAGAGGCTGTAGCAGACCACCAGCACCATGACGCCGACCACGAGGGTGAGGTAGATGGCCTGGGTGGCTGTCCTGCCGCCGACTGGTCCAGTGGCGCTCGGGTGTTCACTCTGGAATCGCAGGACGGGGCATCCACAGAGTTCGCCGACTTCGTATTCGATCTCGCGGATTCGCGCCTTCGCGTCCTCCTTGGACAGAGCATGGAAGAAGACGCTCCGTACCCAGAAGAGGACCGCGAAGGGGACTCCGATGAGCAGGATGATCTGGCTGACCCGTGGAAGGGCGGCGGTCGCGAGGAGCAACGCCCCGATGCCGGCGGCCGTCAGGGGGAGCCGCTGCTCCATCGCTTGAAGGCGGAAGAGCAGGAGCTGGTTGACCGCCCTGTACTCCTCGATGAGCAGCCGAACCCGCATGGCGAGCAGGTGTTCCGGCTGAAGCTGATTCTCGATGAACGCGTGTGCTTCCACCCCTCGGGGATAGCACGGAAAGGGGCGCCGCTCAATCACCGTCGCTTCGACACTCGCTTGAGCTTGTCATCCAGGGCAACTACGAACTCAGGGAACGGTACCCCCACAGCCAAGCACCAGTCCCGCAGCTCCAGAACGTCCATGCGCCGCTCGCCGCGCTCATTCTTGCTGACGACGGATTGGTTGACGCCGAGCCGGCGGGCGAGCTCAACCTGACTGAGCGTGGCGTCGAGACGGCCCTGCCTGAGCATGGCGAGGAAACACTCGTACTCGGGTGAAAAAGTCGCCTTGAGCATCGTCGGGCTCCTGGAACCGCGCCTATGCTAGATCCGAATATCGGCTAGTACAAGTCCCTCGCCCGAAACCACGGGAGTTCTCCCATGCCGACGACGACCCTTGATGCCCTCGGCGAACTCTGGGGCGCTGGCGGGCTCCTGCAGCCGAATGCCGCACCGTTCCGAAACCGAAGCAAGGATGGTCTGGCCCAACTCTTCGAGATCGGCCGCACAGCGGTCCGCATCCTTCGCCGCCACTGTCAGCACGTGAGCCCCGATGGCCGGGCCTGCTTCGTCGGCCAGCTTCCGGGGTGGATCGAGGGGACCAAAATGCGGGCGTTCATGCACCGCGTCGAAATCTATCACCCGATTCATCCGCAGGCGCCCTTCGAGGGAACGGAGCAGATCGCCGGGGCGGTTTGGCTGGCGGCGGACGTGCTCGGGGAGACCGCCGACGATGGTGTGGCCAAGCTCTGCTTCGCGCCGGGGACCGATGACCTGCCCCTGCACGTGCACGAGCAATCGGAGCGGTTCATCTTCTGCCTCGCCGGCCGGGGACGGTTCCACTACTCGCGCGAGACGCTACGAGCCTTCGGCGGGGCGAGCGTGCAGTACGCAGGTATCCGAGCCGGCTCATTCGTGCTCTTCTCGCGGAACGTGCTGCACACGTTCTCGGCATCCGAGCGCGGCATGGTGCTCATCTCCTACCAGTCACCTTCGCTGCCGTTCGATGGTCCGGACCAGTACACGTTGCCCCTGGTGAACTGGGCGCCGTCGATGGACCACTCTGACGACAACGTGGCAGTGGTGTAGCAATCGGATACTACTCGCCGACCATGCGATTGAGTCGCTCTCGCCGTTCACGCCAATCGGGCATGACGCGCCCCATGAGGCGCTGAAATGCCGCACCGTGGTTCATGACGCGGCGGTGGCAGAGTTCGTGCACCATGACGTAGTCAATGCAAGCAGTCGGCGCTCGTAGGAGGTCGGGATTGAAGCTCAGCAGCCCTGTGCGAGAGCAGCTCCCCCATCGCTTCGGCATTGCACGGACCTGCATCCGGAGGTTCGGAAACCTGAGCGAGGGATGGGCATCAAGCGCAATCTGGAGTCGCTGAGGCAGCAGGCGCTCGGCTCGGGAGCGATACCACTGCCTCACGAGGCGACCGGCGGCTTCGGCACGCTGCCGGTCATCAGTTGTCACGACGAGGAACGGCCTCTGGAGTCTGACGCCCTCGGACTCACCCTGCTCGATGCGCAGTCGGTACTGCCGACCCAGGTAGCGATGCGTCTCTCCGGGTACGTAGCGTCGGGCCACGGGAAGCGGGTGCATGTCCTGGTATCTGAGTTGGTGCCGGAGGATCCACGGCGCCTTCGCCAGCACTTTGGCCTCGATCTCGAAAGCGGTTGCCGGCCGCGGAGCGCTGACCAAGACCTCAAGGTCTGGCGTCACCGAGATCACCAGATCACGATGGTTGCCGTACGTAAGGCCGTAGCGAATCTCCCGACTGCCGAATCGGATTGTGCGTTGCTGGATGCCGCGCCGTGGTGTCATTCCGGCATCTTCCTGTAGGCGACGCGGAACAACTGCTCCATCATGGCGTCGATCTCGTCGAAACTCAGGCTCAAGCCTCTTGACGAGGCCAGTTCAAGGAGCAGGTCCTCGATGTCTGTCTCGATTCGGTTCCGCACATCCTGGTTTTGCTTCCAGTTGACAATTCGCCGATTGTGGAAGATTGCGTCAACCCCAGGCGCCGCCGCTTCTGCCAGCTCACGCACTCCGTCCCCACTCACACCGGATCGGGCAAGGCCATCTCGGAGAATGCCGAAGTACGACCGCTGGATGTCGTTATCACGGATGCTCTCGGGTACCTCGTCTCCCGTATGCCGGGTAACGTGGTGGCGGATTTCATCGACTCGGCGGAGGTACTCCAGGTCTGAAATGCGCTGGGCTTTGAACTCGGCGATCGCGTCCTCCAGCATGGTGGAGAACTTCTTGTAGAAAGCCGGGTCCTCGTCCATCCTGGCCCGGATCGTCGCCTTCGTGCGATAGGCGATTGTGTCTGCCTTGGATGACGGCGACTCGAGCTTTTCGATCTCCTTGGCGAATGCATCCACGTCGAAGATGTTGACGAGCGGCGTCAGCGTCGCCACGTCCACCGCGCCGACGTGCGCGTCGAGTAGCTTCTGAATCTTGCTCTCGTACTCGTGGAAATCGACAACTTCGGCGTAGCGCCGGCGGACGGCGGCCCGGAGCGCCATGAAGAACTTCAGGTCGGCCTTGTATTTGTTGACCTTGGCTTCTGGCGTCTCCTCGATGAACTTGGCGGTCGAGAGGGCAACCGCGAGAGAGCGGCCGAAGTCTCGCAGTCGCTCGTAGAACTTCACCCGTTCCGCCTCGTCTGCGAGGAATCGCTCGTACGCCTCTTCGTCGCGTCGGTTCGCGACCGTCTTGAACACGTCCCACAGGTCCGAATGCCTCTGCGGCAGCTTGCGCACCTCGTCGCTCACGTCCGTCACGACTCCCTCGACATCCGCTGCGGCAAACTCCTCAAGACTCCCGTAGAGGTCGAGAGCCTCGTCCAGTCGCTTGAGCACGCCGCAATAGTCGATGACGTAGCCGAAGTCCTTGCCCTCGTACAAGCGGTTCACGCGCGCGATGGTCTGGAGGAGTTCGTGGCCCTGCATCGGGCGGCAGAGGTAGAGGATGGTATTGCGAGGCGCGTCGAAGCCCGTCGTGAGCTTGCTCACGACGATGATGATCTCGGGGTCCTCGGAGTGCTTGAACGCGTTGATGACCTGCCGGTTGTACTCTTTCTCGGTGCCGTACTTGGCCATCTTGGCCTTCCAGAACCGGACTACCGCCTCCTTGCTCTCGGCGTGGATGTCGTCCTCGCCCTCTCGCTCATCCGGCCCGGAAATCAGAACCTGCGACGACACCTCTCCGAACTCGTCGAGAAACTCCTTGTAGCGGAGCGCCGTGGCCTTGTCGGGAGCGACGAGCTGGGCCTTGAACGGAGTTCCCTTCCAGTTGTCCACGAAGTGTTTGCCGATGTCCCACGCGATGACCCGCACTCGCTGCATGGCCTTGTTCAGTGGGCCATGCGCGGCGAACTTCTTCTTGAGGTCGGTGGCTTGCTCCGGAGTCAGGTTGCTCGTGATCCGGTCGAACCAAGCGTCGATGGCCTTCTGGTCGACCACCTGGTCAACGTGGCGGCCCTCGTAGAGGAGCGGGACAACGGCTCGGTCCTTCACGGCGTCGTGAATCGTGTACGCCGGCTCGATCATCCCGCCGAACTTCTCGACCGTGTTCCGGTCCTTCTTCATCACCGGCGTGCCGGTGAATCCGATGAAGCAGGCATTCGGGAGCGCACGCCGCATGTGGGCGTGGAGTGAGCCGTACTGCGTCCGATGGCTCTCGTCCACGAGCACGAAGATGTTGGGGTTGTCATTGCAGACTCCCCGGGCCGCCACCGCGGCCTCGAACTTGTCGATGACGCTCGTGATGATGCGGGACTTCTCCCCCGCCAGCAGCTCCAGAAGGTGCTTGCCCGTCGTCGCCTGGACCGGCTCGCCGCCGCAGTGCTGGAACGTCTTGTAGAGCTGATCGTCCAAGTCGACGCGGTCCGTGACGAGCACGATCTTGTAGCGGTCGAGTTGCTCCATGGCGATGGCCTCGGCGAGCATGACCATCGTGAGGGACTTGCCGCTGCCCTGGGTATGCCAGACGACGCCACCGGTCCGGCGGCCGTCACGGTCGAACTGCCGGATGCGGTCGAGGATCTTGCGGACGGTGAAGTACTGCTGGTATCGAGCGACCTTGCGCTCGCCCGCGTCGAACACGGTGTAGCGAAGCGTCAACTCCAGCAGGCGCTCGGGGCGACACAGCGCGAACAGGGCTCGGTCCTGCTCGCTCGGCTCGCGGTCGGCGCCCTCCAGCGCCTCGAAGTGAGCGCGGACATATCGGAACCGGCCGGCGAACATCCGGTCCTTCTGCTCGGCTGTCAGAGGACGATTGACCAACTGATGGAGAGCGGCCTCGTCCAGGTCCTCGCGCCACCATGCCCAGAACTTCGCTGGTGTCCCCACCGTGGCGTACTTCGCGTCGTTCTTCGAGATCGCGAGCAGCAACTGCGCATAGACGAAGAGCCGCGGGATCTCGTCTTCCTTCTGGTTCCGGATGTGCTGGGAAACGGCCTGGTCGAGCGGGTCCTTCTCGGCCTTGCCGCTCGGATCCACGTGGCGCTTGCACTCGATGACGGCGAAGGGGATGCCGTTGACGAAGAGCACCAGGTCCGGGCGACGGGTGTCGCTGCTGGCAGTGCGATCGACGGGGAACTCCTCGGCGACGTGAAACGCGTTGTTCCGCCAGTCCTCCCAGTCGATGTAGTTGAGGGGGAAGCTCTTCATGTCCCCGTCGATTACCTGCGGCAGGCTCTTGCCGAGTGTGAGCAGGTCGTAGACCTTCTCGTTGGTGCGGATGAGCCCCTCGAAGAGCTGGTTCTTCAAGTCCTGGATGGCCGACTGGATGTTCCCCTCGGAAAACGCGTGGGTCTGGCCTTTGAAGCGGATGCGGTTGATCTTCCGGAGCTGCTCGGCGAGGATCCCCTCCAGCAGCACCCCGGAGCTGCGTCCGGCCCGGTAAGCCAGCGCCTCGTCAGGCGTGAGGTACGTGTAGCCGAGGTTCTGGAGGACCTGGAGCGCCGGCACCTGGGAGATATGGTCCTCTCGGATGAGCGGCGTCGGGATGTCGGTCGCTTCAGGGATCACGTCAAGTCATCCTGTTGTCAAGGTGGCTGGGAAGCCAGCCCACGACCACGCGGCGCTTCTCGTCGTCCCAGAAGAAGTAGATGGCAAGGCAGAGGCGATCGTCCTTCGTTCTTCCCTTCCGCAGGTGAAGGTCGAGGAACTGGTTCTTCACCGTCCCGAGTGGGTACTTCACAAAGTAGGTGTCACCCTGTTCACCGGCGCGCTCCTTGGTGATCGAGCCCTCGCATTCGAGCCCGAGTTCACCGATCTTGCGCTCCCATGCCACCTTCGGCGCCTCGTCGTCGGCGCTGCGGAGCCGCATGTTGCGGTACTCCATGCCGAGAGCGAGAAGAGCCTTGTAGACCAGGGGCACGTCCTCGTACTTGGCATCCTTCAGCCCCCGCGTCGCTCGTGGATGCAGGAGCAGTCGTCCGGCGAGATTCGCTTCAACCCATTCCGGCAGGCTGTCGTAGTCTTCGGGAATCGTGATCGCGGCATCGGCGGAGCGACCTGTTTTCGCCTCCAACTGGGCGCGGAGCGTCTCGACGTAGTGCCCGAGACGGCGGTTCTCCTCCTCCGCCTCGGCGAGCTGCGACTTGAAGCTGTCCACGTCGTCCGCGTAGCTGTTCGCCAGCCCCTCGGCTTCCTCGGCCCGTTTGCTCAGCGCGGTGATCTCCTGCTCGTAGAGCTGTTTCCAGTCCTGGTCATCCTTTGCCCGCGTGCGAGCAATCTCGGCCTCACGCTGGAGCGCATCCGCATGGAAGACACATGGCTTCCACTCGATTGGCTTGGTTGCCGCGTAGACGAAGGCTTGATCCACGAGAAAGGAGGTGAACGCGTCCTCCGCGATCTCGCCGTCGCGCTCGAAGGCGAGCACGCGATCCGCCAGGGCAAGGGGGTGATTGGTTGGCGAGTCCTGGTCGAAGTCCAGCCGAGGCCGGTAGGTGCGAACGGCTCCCATGAACGCCGACCAGGTCTTGCCGACCATCATGGTCCACAGCGGGTTCAGGTCCTTGGGCATCGTCACGACGTGACCAAGGCCCTGAAGCCTCCGCGCGAGCTGGACCTCATCGAGCAGGAACGGCTTGACGTTGATGCCGAGTCGATGAGGATCGGGCTGTGTCAGCATGAAGACCGGGAGCGAGCGGTCGGGGTTCGTGAGCAGAGCGAAGAGCCGCGGCAGCTCATCTTCCCGCTCCAGTCGCAGTGGCTCGGACGCGACGGGCTTCACATCCCGCATGTCGAAGCGGTTGGCCAGGTCCACGACAACCCGCGGACGGGTCAGCTTGATGGGCGCCTGCGTAAAGGGCAGGGAGGCGCACAAGACCCGGATGCCGACGCGGACCTTGGCCCCATCGGCCGCAAGCGACAACTCGGTGGTCCACGTCCGGCCGGCCACGGCGTCGCGGTCGCCGTAGGGCGAAGGGGCATCCGGCTGCATGAGCCGCGCACTCCAGAGGCCGATCTCGGGGATGGACACCACTTGCAGTGTTTGCCCGTGCTCGTCGGCGTTGAACGACTTGCCGGCCTTGGCGGCAAGGGGCAGTGCTGCGGGGAATTTGCTCGCGAGCCAGTCAAGGGTGACGCCCGCTGCTTCTCTGAGCGTGTCCTCGGCCGACTTCCCGGCGGCGGGCTCGATCGAGGCGCAGAACTGGAAGGTCGTCCGGACCATCGGGCGGCCGGGGCGGACGGTGAGCGGGCGACTGGTGATCTCAGGCATGGACGGGCTCCCGGAACTGCATGTGATCGTTCGGCATCATGCGGCCCCCCACACTTCGGCTGATGCGGCATCGAAGAACACGATGGTCGGCGCTGCGCCCTTACGCTTGGTGCCGAACGTTGATGAGCGGGCGATGATCTGCTTGTTCCCCTTGGAATCTGGCTTGCCGTAGAGGCCGATCGCGATATGCGAGCACTTCGTGCGGTCGATGAGCTTCAGGATGTGCTCGTCGTTCTCGGCCATCGAGAGCCCGAAGATGAAGAGCGAGCCGCCGATGTTGGCGAAGCTCCGATAGGCGCGGTTCAGGTAGCCACTGTGCTGGATGCGGTCGAGCTTCGACTGTGCCGTTCCCTCCGACACAAACAGCGGGTACTTGTCGTTCTTGAGGGCGTCCCGAATCTGATCGATCAGCGCGATCTGGGTGTTGGACCACGTGTACTTCTGGAGTTCCGCACCGGCGTCGAACAGGTGGAGCGCACCGTGCAGGTAGTGGATGTTCTGCGAGTTGGTCTTCTGCACGTCCCAGGTGACGTACTCCTCCGGTCCGTCGTCGGGCTGGCGGAAGCCGTCGTCGTGATCCACATCGGGCTCGATCTCCTCCTGCATGACCGCCCAGTAGAGGAGCAGGTCGTAGTTCACCGTGTAGATGTCGCAGAAATGCGAGAGGAACTCCTTGCACGCCCGGTATCGAGTCTGCGCGATGTCGTGCGGGCGCGAAGGGTGGTTGTTCGCGATGGTTCGGACAAGCACCTCTCGCAGTTCGTCCGCGAGACCGTTGAGCTTCGTGGCGAGGTTTCCTCGGCCGTACTCCTTGGCGAGCTTGGACGCCTGCTTGAGCATCCGCATGACTTGCTCAAAGTCTGTCGTCCCAAGCGCCCGGAAGGCCTTCTTGGCATCGGCGGACAGGCCCGTCTGATCCGCTTGCTCGTACAACGCGTGATACGAGAACAGGTCATCGCGACATGCACGGCTGAATCCGTTGCCAAGCAACATCTTGGGCTGCTTGCCTCCGGCAACACCCTTCAACGCCTTCGAGAAGGACACAACCTTGGGGTCAGGCATGGGCGGCCTCCTTCAGCATCGACGCCGGCACGCGGACCTTGCCCGTGAGGAGCTGCTGCAGCAGCCCCTTCTTCTGCTCCCTCAACGCCTCGTGCAGATCGGTGAGGAGCTCAATCTCGCGGTCGAGAGTCTCAAGCACATCGGCGACCTTGGACTGCTCCTCCACCGTCGGCGGGAGCAGGATCTTGCGGTTCAGGAAGTCGTGCGGGTCGAAGTTCAGGCGGAGCCGCTCGGCGAAGAAGCCGTTGCTGGAGAGGTAGGCCATGTGCCGCATCTCCTTGCGCTGCGAGAGGTAGTTCACGAACCGCATGTCGATGCTGCCGGGCGTCGTCGGCGTCAGGATGGAGTACATGTCCGACACCTTGGCCCCGTCGAACTCGGCTGGCACCGTGCCCATGGCGCCGTAGGCGGCCTGGATGTGCGAGATCAGGAAGTCACCCTCGCGGATGGTGTGGAGCTTCTTGACCTTGATGTCACGGCCGCACAGGCTTCCGCGGTCGAAGAGCCCGCGAGAGCCCCGCCGGATGCTCGCGAGGCGGTACAGCTCGTTGTCATTCCAGTCCACGAGCCGCGAGGTCTCCTGGAGGACTTCTCCGACCCGCCGTTCGACCCACGGCTGATCCCGGAACTCGGGGAAGCGTCGCTCGCCGGTGAGCAACTGCTGCAACAGGCCGCGCTTCTGCTTGCGGCGACCACGCAGCAGCCGATTCATTGTCTCGATGCCGGTGTCCCAGTCTTGCAGGGCCTTTGCGATGCACCTTTGCACAGGGTGCGACGGCAGCGGGATCGGCACCGTCCGGAGTGCCTCGATGGGCACTTCCTTGAGCGCCGAACCATTGATCCGTAGGCGAATCGCCCGGCGCGTCGTGGGTCCTTGGACGGCTTGGTA
Source organism: Phycisphaerales bacterium (assembly GCA_036732005.1). Classification (GTDB taxonomy): domain Bacteria; phylum Planctomycetota; class Phycisphaerae; order Phycisphaerales; family UBA1924; genus UBA1926. The sequence goes on along the minus strand of DAINDF010000004.1, from coordinate 168,506 downwards.
CACATACCGGGGGTCCGCTTTGGTCTGGTCCACCGCCAGCCGAGCAATGCCGCGGGTCAGATTGGCTCCGGCCAAATGGCCGGGCGTCAACCGGACAAACCCGATATCACCGCGCAGCGCGAACAGAATGTCGTCACGTTCCAACTGGGTGCGGCGGTACTCGTTGTGGATCTCCGTGGACGTGCGGAGCATGCGCCGGGTGCTTAGCGCGGGGTCGCTCAAATCGACGACGCGCACGCAGGGAATGCCGTCCGGCAGGTGCGGCCCGGTCTGCACGACGCCGTAGCAGATTGGTGCTCGCATCACGTCCTGCAGTCGGCAACTGGGAAAGGAGTCAGGCAATGCCAAGCTCCTTCAGGTAGCCGTCCATCTTGCGACGCACCTCGACCAGCTCGCCCTCCAGGCGCTCGATGTCCTTCTGCACCGCCTTGATGTCCACCTCGGGCTCGGGCTCGAAGGTGTCCACGTAGCGAGGAATGTTCAGGTTGTACTCGTTCTCGGCGATCTCCTCGGGCGTGGCGATGTGGCAGTACTTCTCGACCTCCTTGCGGGCCTTGTGAACCGCGAGGATCTTGTCGATGTCCTGGGCGCGGAGGGCGTTCTGCCGCTTGTTCTGGGCGAAGTCGCGGCTGGCGTCGATGAAGACCACGTCCTTGCGCTTTCGCCCCTTCTGGAAGAGCAGGATGGCCGCAGGAATGCCGGTGCCGAAGAAGAGGTTGACGGGCAGGCCGATGACGGCGTCGAGGAGGTTCTCGTCGATGAGCTTCTGGCGGATCTTGCCCTCGGCGCCGCCGCGGAAGAGCACACCGTGGGGCACGATGACGCCGACCTTGCCGCCCTGCTCGTGGGCAGCCTCGACCATGTGGCTGATGAAGGCGTAGTCGCCCTTGCTCTTGGGGGGCAGCCCGCGGTGGTAGCGGTTGAAGCGGTCGTGCTCGGCTTGACTCTGACCCCACTTGTCGAGGGAGAAGGGCGGGTTGGCGACGACGATGTCGAACTTGAGCAGGGAGTCCGGCCGGTCCGGGTCCACCAGCTTCGGCCCGGTGAGGGTGTTGCACCACTCGATGCGGGCCGAGTCCATGCCGTGGAGGAACATGTTCATGCGGCACAGGGCCCACGTCTGCCCGTTGACCTCCTGGCCGTAGAGCTGGAAGTTCTCCGACCCGATCTGCTTGGCGACGCGGATGAGCAGCGAGCCGGAGCCGCACGCGGGGTCACAGATCGTGTTGCCGGGCTTGGGGCCCACGAGCTTGGCCAAAAGCGTGGAGACCTGCGGGGGCGTGTAGTACTCGCCGCCCTTCTTGCCGGCGCCGGCGGCGAACTCGCCGATGAGGAACTCGTAGACGTCGCCGAGCACGTCGCGGTCCTTGCCGCGCTCGCCGCGGAAGTCGAGCCGGGGGTCGGCGAAGTCTTCGAGCAGGTGCTTGAGGCGGGCGTTGCGCTCCTTGGTCTGGCCGAGGTTCGGCTCGCTGTTGAAGTCGATGTTGCGGAAAACACCTTCGAGCTTGGCCCGGTTGGCCTCCTCGATGTTCTCAAGGGCGATGTTGATCAGCTCACCGACGTTCGGGGCGTCACGCTTGGAGTAGAGGAAGTCGAAGTCGGCCTCCTTGGGCATGATGAAACGCTCGCGCGAGAGGGCGCGCTCGATGCGGGCCTTGTCGCCGGCGTACTTCTTCTCGTACTCGGCGACCTTGTCCTTGTGGAGGTCGCTGAGGTACTTGATGAAGAGCATGACGAGGATGTAGTCCTTGTACTGGGACGCGTCGATCGTGCCGCGGAAGGTGTCGCACGCGCGCCAGACGGCGTCGTTGATCTCCTTCTGCGAGGTCGGCGTGATTTCGGCGGTGGTGGTCATGACTGGTTCCTGGGGGAAGCTGTGACGGCCGCCGCGTGAGCATCGTCGGCCGCGGCGAGAATCATGGACTGGATGAGCGCAGCCCGCTTCGATGCGAGCTGCGCAAGAATGGACTGTTCCTGCTCGGCGAGGCTGGCGAGGGCGACGACGGTGTCCTGCACCGCAAGCGGCGGGACCGGAACGATGAGGTCCTGAAAGGCCGACTGCGAGACAAACGGCATGTGGGTGCCCTGGACGTGCGGAGCCAGTTGGCCCTGGAACGGGGGCTGATTGATGTACCAGGCGAGATATGCAGGCCGGATGCGGTCGGTGCGTAGGCGGAGGATGTAGAAGTAGCCGGATGCGATGGTGTCGGTGAGATCGTCCTCGATGGGGATGGCGAACTGCCTGTGGCCGCGGGAGAGGAAGAGGATGTCGTCCCGCGAGACGAGGTACTGCTCGTAAGGCTTGTCGAAGGCGATGCGGTCGACGGTGTCGGGGTTCAGCCGGCGGCGGTCCTCGATGTCCTTGATCTGAATGGTCGCCACGTTGCCGTCGGGGTCGGGCTCGACCTTGCCGCGGAACTGGTAGCCGGCCTGGATGTTGGCGATCTCGCCGATTCGCATTGGGTTTCTCGTTCCGATCCGGGTGCCGCCCGGCCCTGAGGCCGGGGCCGGACGGCGCCCGTGCTGGTCAGTTCAGGGCCGGACTGCTGGACTCCAGAGCCTTGGGCTCGACGTGGGGCAGGGACAGGGCATCGGATTCGGGAAGGGAGAGCCCAGCGATCTCGGGCAGGGTGGCGCCGACGATGCCTCGGAACCCGCCGTAGATGCTGGCTGTGCCGGCCATCAGGCGGTCGAACTGCTTCTCGCGCTCCGTCCAGATCCGACGCATGGCGGCCTTCTCCTTCTCGTGCTGCTCACGCATGGCCAGAATCGCCTCGACCATCAAGCCGATTCGCTGGCGGAACTCAGGGCCGGTGACGTGGGCGTACACGAGAGATTCCTTCTCCTGACGGCCCTCCATCGCGCGGTGAGCCATCGCCGTCTCGATGAGGGCCTGGCGGAGCGCCACACCCAAGGGGATGGCACAGGCAGGTGAGACGACCCAGACGCCCTCGATGCGGTCGAAGGTTGCGACGCCGCTGGGCAGGGTGTCGGAGACGATGACCACCATGTTCGTCTTGGCCGCGCGCTGGTCGTCGCGGGCCTTCTCAAGCCAGTCGTTCGACCAGTTCTTGGTGCGCTTGCGCTCCCAGAGGATTGAGCCGCAGTCCGGTCCCGACGGGACGACAATGCGCTGCACGCGATCCGCGCCCTCGCGCCCCTTGCCGACGGGCTCGATGTCGTCGTACGGGAACTTTGCCCGGAGGAGAGACTCCAAGTCTGCCTCGGCCACGTCTCCCTGCGTCTGCTGCGAGCCCTGCTCAGCCCTGCGGCGGGCCTCATCAAGCTGCTTCTGCATGTCGGTGATGACCTTGTCCTTCTCGGCCATCTTCAGACGGTACTCATCGTCCCGTTCGCGACGGGTCTGGTCCCGGACCTTGTCGCGCTCCTCATCAACACGCCGCTGAACCGTCAACTCCAGCTGCTGCTTCTCCTCGGACAGCTTCTGGCGCTCGCGACGAAGCGCGAGTTCGGCGGCCTGAACCTCGGCGAGCTTCTTTTCCTTGGTCGCCAGTTCCTCGCGGAGCGACTCGACCTCACTGGTCATCTCCCTGCGGGTCTTCTCATCCTGCTCCTTGCGGATGCGACCGCGTTCCTCGTCGAGGCGTCGATTGACGCTCAGCTCAAGCTCTCGCTTCTGTTCCGCGAGGGCCTCCCGCTCCGTGCGGAGCGAGGCCTCCAGCTCACGGGCCGCGGCCAGCTTCGACTCCTTGTCCGCCAGATCGACGCGGACGGCTTCCAGCTCACGCGTCATCTCGCTGCGGGTCTTCTCGTCCTGCTCCTTACGGATGCGACCGCGTTCCTCGTCGAGGCGTCGATTGACGCTCAGCTCGAGATCACGCTTCTGCTCGGCGAGTTGCTCCCGCTCCTGGCGGAGCGACGTTTCGAGCTCGCGGGCCTCGGCCAGCTTCGCGTCCTTGTCCGCGACTTCGGTCCGAATCCGTTCGAGTTCGGAAGCGTATTTCTCCGCGGCCCGCTTGGCCTCGGCGGCGGTGATGGTCGCCTTCTCGGCTTCGAGGCGTTCGGCGAGCCGACTCTCCAGTTCGTCGGCGGCCCTCTTCCGCTCCGCTTCGATCAGCGGTGCGGCCAGAGACTCGGTCAGCTTGATTGGGGACTTGCACTTCGGACAGGTGATACTGGGCTCGGTCATGTCTGGACTCCGATAGAGAGGCTCGCCGGCGGGCGGGCTCGGATCACGACCTCGGTCCGGTCCCAGCGTGGGGAGCGGCTGTGCCGAGGTGGGGCGGTGGAAGACCCACGACCCGGAAGCGCCGGGCATTGACCGATCAGGCGATGGGCGAGAGAATCACCCACAGTGGCTTCGCTCTGGGCCGGCCGGCCCGGGTGGAGTTCCGTTGGCCCCGTGTTCCAGCACGTGGCCAACGCTTCAGCCGGGTGACCCTCACCCGGAGAATCCGAAGGTTTGGCGTACTCCGACGCCATACTGTCCATGATCGTACCGCGTAGGTCCGCCGCGTACAAGTGGCTCGCCGAAAAAATCTGTCAGTATCTTCCATACTGAATCACGGATGACGGACGCTGGGGGTTGTATCAGATTTGGATCCGCTCGATTTCGTCAAGTGTTAGGGTGTCGGCGCGGCGGTCATAGAGCCTCGTCGTCCTCGGGGACTCGTGGGCGGCGATGGCCTGGGCGTGCTCCAGCGTGCCGCCGGCCTCCAGGTAGGCCGTGATGCCGGTGGCCCGGAAGGTGTGGCAGGTGATCCTGGTCGGAAGCCCTGCCGCGGCGGCTCGACGCTTGACCATGCGGAGCACGTCTCCTCGGGTAAGCCGGTCGCGCGTCAGGCGGCGATTCCGGTCCAGGCTCCGGAAGAGCGGGGACCGGTGGTCGGGACCGATGCCCGCGGCGGCGATGTAGGCATGGGCGAACTCGGCCGCTCGATGGTGGGCGGGCACCTCGTGGAACTTCCCGCCCTTCTCGTGGAGTCGGATCATCCAGCGCGTGCCGGACGGGTAGAAGTCGCCGACGTTCATGCCGACGGTGGCCGACACACGGGCGAAGCTGTACACCATGATGCCGATGAGCGAACGGTCCCGCAGCCCGCTGATGGTCGAGGTGTCGATGTTCAGCAGCAGCCGGCGGCACTCGTCGGCCGTGAGCACCGGCGTCTTGCCCTTCTTGACGATGTGCCTCGGCCCCCGGACCGACGCCGCGGGATTCACCGACACGATGTGGCCGGTGACCAGCCAGTCAAAGAGCACCCGGACCGCAGCCAGGTGCTGCTTGATGGTGGGCGCCGACCGGGACCACTGAAGCTCTTCGACCCACGCCGCGACCACGACCGGGCCGATGCGCTCCAGACGGTCAACGCCGCGTGCGTCGCACCAGTCGAGGAACCCGGACACCGCTCGGGCGTAGGCAGCCCGTGTGTGCGGGTTCCTGATGGTCGCGGTGAAGAACTCCACGAACCGCCGGATGGCGTCCTCGCCCGAGGCGACGAGCACGGCGGGCAACGGAAAGCCGGCGACGCCCGGGTACGTGCGGATGAGCTCGGTGGTCACTGGCCTCCGGAGTCGCGGAACCGCCGTTGACCCTGGCCCGTAGAGGTCGGTAGAATGTGCTGCATAACGTCCTTTATGTAGCGCAAAGGACGGGTCGTCGGCAAGGCTGCCAAGCCCTGCCAAGGTGGGCTTTCGAGCCCGCCACTCCGCGGGCGCCGCAGCGCTCCCGTTCGTCGGCCGGATCGACTCGGTCCGGCCCGGCGTCCTCAGCGACGCAATCCAGTTCGTCGTCCATCCTCGGGAAATCCGAGGTCGCTCTTTGACCAGCGCTCTTCGTGCAGCGCGGAGGATGACGATGGCCGTGCTCGATGTGTGCTTCACGGAACCTCGGGACGACGGGTGCTCCTCATTCGGTCGGAGCAGCTCGTTCCAGAACACCCCGGTTGGCTTCGTCCATGGCTTCGTACGGGTCTGCGCGCGCACGGTGCAGCGGGTCCATGTCGAGATCAAGAGAGGTATGCGTGCTGGACCGGTGTGCATCCTCGGGGAGCTCCGCCGTCCGAAACCGGGACGACTCCTCGTGCTGGTAGAGCAGCTCGCCGAAGTCGCCCCGAAGGCTGCCAGAGGGACACTCCCCGCCGGCGCGATATCGTCGGACTTATGGCTGGCTTCAGACTTGCTGGGCCCTGAATGGGAGCAAGCGATTGAACTGGTCAGGTATCAAGCGGAGCCCGAGCCACTGCCGTTGACATCCGACGGGCATTCCGACTACGTCGTGCTCGTCCTGGCCGGCTCCGGATTCATGCACGGGTCTCGCGGGCAGCGCGACATCGCCGGTATGAAAAGCGAGGCCCGGCCGGAGCCGCTGCACGCCGGCTCAATGGTGCTTGTGACCCGCGGATTCCCGCATCGCTTCGTCGGGCATGACGGCACCATGACGCTGCTCGTCTGTCACTTGCCCTGCATCGCATATCGGGACGCCACTGTGGGGTGCGGCCGTGGATAACCTCCTGCGCTTGCTGTCGGCTCGGTCGTCGCCATCGGGGCTCACCCGAGCCCACCCCGATGGCGACGATGCTGTCGGCGTCTCTCTCGCTGTCGGACGGCGCAGAGCCGGAGGGGCGCTCAAGCACTCTGCCGACACCGACACCTGCGAGCGGAGCGCGGACACGGCCCTGGCCGCGAGGGAGCGAGGTGCGAAGCCAGCGGCTTCAGACAGTGCCCGCTGGAACCACGTCCTCGAACGTGACCCCCGTCCCATCCTGACGGTGAGCGGCCACCCTGTATGTATGGGGAGCGGCGCGGTCCTTCCACGCAAAGATGAGCAGGTCGGGCTCGTCGGCGACGGTGGCCCGCAGGTCGGAGTAGCGGGGCGCCTCTCCCTCGCGGGGGGAGGTCCAGCCGACCACGAGCGCAAGGCCGAGAGCGGGGGGCAACTCCTGGAAGGCCCGGCGACGAGGGCAGTCCTCGCGCTGGTATCGCATAGCGCGGACGGCCCGCAGGTCGTCGATGATGGCGCACCGGATGTTGTCAGACGCCTGGGCTGTCTTGAGTGCGCCGAGCAATGCGTCCAGGTCACGACCCGCCAACTCGACCACGCGGATCTCGCCGCTATCTGGAGCGACGGTTCGCCAGCGGTCGGGAGTATCGGTGAACACGATGGTCGGACCCGCGGCGTTGCTGGCGATGCGGGCGAGAATCGGAAACGGCGAGTGGTCCGCGGAAGCGAGCACAACGGTCAACTCGCCTTCGCGAGCGCCGCCGAAGGTTTCGTCCACGTTGCGCAGTCCGGTGGTCGGCATGGTTGGGCACCTCCGCGCGATCATACCCGCGGATGCCGCCCGCGATGCGGCCGAGGCGAGAGGACGAATGAGGCCGGTGGTGCATCAGGTACCTCATTCGTCAAACCAGCGACTTCGTCGCCGGAGCGGTGGATTCAGGTCGCGCCGTTCTTCCCCTCCTTGAAGATCCAGGAGTGGGCGAGGTCGGCGACCTTGGCCACGAGCAGCAGGTCGTCGCGGCCGAAGGAATCCGACGACTTCCACTCATCCTCGTCCTTGTACAGGCGCTGGAGGGTGACGTTGTGCCGGATGCCGTTCTGGGTGTCGTTGGCCCAGATCGCGGCCTTGATGGCCCCGAGCCGGATCTCGTGGACGGGCTTCTTCGCTTCTGTCTGTGGCATTGCATGTTCTCCTTGCTTTGCGTGTCACGTTGCTGAGCGCCGCTCACGCCACAAACGCGAGCAGCGAGCCGGCCTTCTGGTCGGCCTCGGCGCGGTCGCCGGCGAACTTCATCCGGGCCGTGAGCCTGGTGATCGCGTCCACGACCGCGAAGATCGTGAACGCTCCCTGCGCCTCGGCGATGTCGAGGGCCTCCTTGGCGAGGCCTCGGGTGACGCCGTGGCGCTGCAGGACCTTCATCACGTCGTCGGCATCGGAGCCGAGACGCTCGGTCATGGCCTTGCCGATGACCTGGACGAACGCGTCGCGACGCTGGTCGCGTTTCTCGACGAGCCGCGCGAGAATCTCGCGGATCTCGCGGAGGGCGTCGTGGACGTTCGCGGTGTGCTTCCGCGTGAACTCGACCACCTCGGTGGCATCCCACACGATGTGGTTCTGGCAGACCTTCTGGAACCAGAAGGTCTTGATGCCGATCGAGCGACGCCCGACCTCCGAATTCCAGACGAAGAACCCCGGCGCGAACGCCTCGCCGTTGATCTCCGCCCAGCCGGTCGGGTCGATCAGGAAGCAGAACATGTCCTGCTCCCCGCAGTAGAGCCCGGTCCGCTTCTCCAGCCCGGCCTGCGGCGGCTGGAAGTCGGTCGCGAACTCGCGGACGACGGCCAGCAAGTCGACGTTGTAGAGCCGGGTGTAGGACGTGCCGTGGATGGCGCGGGCCTTGTCGCCGAGGGTGTGGACCTGCAGCGGTTTGCCCTCGCCCGGCAGCGTCTCGGCGAGAACGGTCGCCGCGGTGTGCGGCTGGAGCCGGTTGAGCGTGTCCTTGGACACGTTGGCCAATCGGCACATCTGCCCGAAGCTCCAGTCGTTGAGCCCGAAGCTGTCATCATCGACGCCGATGACGAGACGGCTGCCCTCGACGATCGGCGCCACCCTCGCGGGTTCGACGTACCGGTCGGCCGCGGCCTGCTTGTCAGCGAAACACTTGTCCCAGAGGGACTGGAGCGAATCGAAGCACTCGTCGGGCCCGCGCCTGAAGAGTTCCACGCTCGCGTCGGTGAGGTTCTGCATGAGCTGCTCCTTTCCGTTGATGGGTGTGTGAACCTCGATGGAACCGTGAACGAATGCACCACCGGCCTCGCCGGCGCGCGGGGCATCGGCCCGCGCCCCGGAGGTCCGGCTGCGTTGGTCTGCTCGGGTTCACGGTGCAATGAGCCGGGTCTATACCCGACAGAAAGCGTCGGCTTTGTCAAGCGGTGGCGCGGCAGTTCGGTGAGGTGTCACCGGCATGTCCGCACCATGACTCGGTTTTCTTCTCCGCTCGCGACCAAGCGGAAACCAAGTGTGGTCGCATCCTCGGGGCCCTTCGGCTCCCGTTCCGGCCTGCGGGTCAGGACGAATCGTTCGTCGCGGGCCGCGCCACGGTCCACATCTCGCACGGGCGGGATGAGCGTCGCCGACACTGTTGCGGATTCATCTCTCCTCATGCCCGCTGAGCGCCTTGCGGCGTTGAGCGGGGTGGTGTGGGTGCCCCATCGGCTGTGGCCGAGAAACTCCCACTTCATGCAAACGGAGGAATCCGAGATGAAAAAGCAACCAAGGCCAACAACCGGCAACTTCATTCACCGCGGAATCAAGGCCGAGATCGGTCGCGAAGGCGGCTTTCCCGAGCGCTTCAACTTCGGTGAGTACCAAGTCGTCGATTGGATCGGGAACACAGTGGAGTCGTACGACGCAAAGGATGTCTGCTTGACCTTCCGGTTCTACCCGGGCACGCAGACCAGACCGGCACGGCTCGTGGAGTACCGTGAACTGGCTCGCGTGGCCAGAACGGTGCGTGACAGGGCGAAAGACATGGCGATCGGAGTAGCCGCTACGACCGCCGTCTTCTACGCCTTGAACGCCGCGGAGCGGGTCAACGCGCTGATCGCCGGCTTGTAGTTCGTCGACAGGTGTGACCTCCGTCTTCGGACGGGGGTCACACCCCTTTTCGTGAGACTGGCACGGTCGGCGGGTCGAGTCAACCGTGTTTACGTTCCCTCGTGTCACCGGAGGCAAAACGGTGATCCGCCAGACAGGACCTGGTCCGACATGGCGGGAATACGGCAGGCACAGGGGTGCGATTCGAGACGGTGGCGCTTGCGCTTCCTTCCCGACGCCGAAACGGCTGTCTTGAGCGACATCGGTGTGCACCCCCTTGGCCTGCTAGGGGGCAAAGACCCTGCGGGGTCTTTGTCCTTTTTGGAGTCACGGGATTGCGGCGGTCGCCACGGGAACTTCGACAGTGGTGCTGCCCGCGATGGCGCTCAGCGGGACTCTGCCGAGCCAGCGGGCGAGTTCATCGGCTCGTCCTCGACTCCGACAGAGCACGAGCAGCCCAAACTCCCCGGTGAGCGCGAGGTGCGCCCAGAGGTGGAAGCTCTTGTCTCGTGCCGCTCGTTGAAGGGCGGCGAGCACCTTCTGCAGCGGCATGCCCGCGCGGTCCTCCGTGTACGGTTCGACCCACAGCCTGGCAAGCCGGTCGTTTTGGTCGAAGATGCAGGCTTGCGCAGTGGGTGGGCGGAGCCCCAGCCGACTGGCGTGGGGACCGAATGCGTCCACGAGGCGTTCCTTGGGGATGCATGGCTGCGGGGGAGTGCCCAAGCAGCAGTAGGAGAGGATAGCCAAGTCTCGCCACGCGTCACGGGGTTTAGGCGGGGTCGCGCGGTGCGTGTAGATCTGCCCGAAGCGATGCAGCTCCCCTCGCCGCACGAGATATGCGAGCGCCCCCGTGGCGCGGCGCCGGTCGCCATCGCACGCGGCACACGCCGCAGCCTCAACGGTCGTGAGCCGGTAGAGGTCGATGTGTTCGAGCAGGGCCCGTTCCTCGGTTTGGCTCACGTCTTCACCGGTCTCAAGGCACGGATGGCGCTCGTAAGGTCGGCGACCTCCGCAAGGTTGACCCGCTCGCGCTCCTGGAGCGAAGGCCCCTCTTCGGCCGGCTTGGCGGGAGCCTCGGGCCAGGGCTCACGCTTGCGCTGTTTGTACTCCGGCTCGCTCATGGCATAGGTCGTGCGGACCACCATGGGCATGCCGGCGAACTGGGTATAGCCGGCGCCGCGGCTGACCTTGAGGATTAGGTCGTTGGGATGGTCGGAGGCGGACATGATGTCGTTCCGCGTCAGCCGGGGCTTCAGCGATTGTTGCCACGCGTATGTCCCGCCCCCGCTACTTCCCCCGAGGGTGCGGGTCACGAACTCGGCGATCTCCTCGCCGGAGGCCTCGGAAAGCTCTCGCTCGTCGTTCGGGTCCGTGACGGAGAAGTACATCTTCATGCGGGTGTTTGAATGGACGGTGGGGCGGAGGTCGACGTCCGGCGTTCGGAGGTCCTGCTGGGTCTGGTTCGCGAGGATGGCCGAGATCCCGAAGCTGCGGGCCTGCTCCAGAACAATCTTGAAGTTCTCGCCGGCGATGCGCTGGAACTCGTCGATCACGAGGTACGCCTGCCTCGCCGACCGCTTCGGGTCCGAGCCACGGTCGATCGCGGCGGTGAGCATGGAGTAGAGCGCCAGCTTGGCGATCTCGCGGACGCTGATCGATTCGAGGGCGGCCGGGAGCCAGAAGTAGGCGACCTGGCGGTGCTCCAGCACGTCCGGCATAAAGATGCAGGTGGAGCGGTCGATGTTGGTAGTGGAGTTGGCCAGCCGGGGATACTCCGCGAGGGTCCTGATGGTCGCGAGCAGCTCGAACGTGTCGTGCTGCGAAGCGAACTCCGCCTCGATGTGCTCGATGTCGCCCTTGCCGCGCATGAATCGCTGGAGCTTCTCGTTGAGTTCGGCGATGGAGGTGGGACGGCCACTCTGGTCGTCCCGGTGCGTGAGGGCCTGGTACAGCAGCATGCGGCTGCGGCGCGAGTAGTAGGAGCGTCCGTATCCCTCGCCGTGGTTCAGGTTGAGGGAATCGAGGAGCAGGTTGCAGAGCTGGATGTCGGTGCGGACCTCGCTCTTCATGGAGTCGAACGGGTTGAAGACGTGGGAGCTCTGGTGGGGGCTCGGCGTGAAGTAGCGGAACGCGTACCGTGGGTCCGCCTCGTCGGTGATTCCGGCGGCCTGACGCCGCCTGAGCGATTCCTCGCGGACGGTGTGGAAGAGCGCCGGGTCGCCCTTGAGGTCGATGATGACGAGCGGCGGGGGCTCGGTGAGCTTCGGCGCCTCCGGCGTTGATCCGGGCGCGGCGTTGCCGCGGAGGAGCTGGATGAGGATGGGCATGATGCCGAGCGCGGTCTTGCCGCTGCCCGTGTCGCCCACGATGTACACGTGCTCGGAGAGAACCTTCTTGTCGAGCAGCACAGGGAACTGCGCGTGGGGTTCGACGCCGAGGAAGAGGTGGTCCGCCTCCCTGACCTTGCGGTCGTCGTTACCGGGGTCGAGCGGGTCGGGTGCCTCCTGAGGCGACATCACCATCCGGTCGCGGTACCAGTCCCACTCACACCGCGACGGGTCGAAATCGATCGCGTTCGGGCCCGTCCCATTGATGCGTTCCCTCAGGTTGTCCGCGCCCGATAGCGCCGATCGATAGATGGCGGCGAACACCAGGAGCGGCGTGATACCCGACAGCACGACCGCCACCGGGAACAGCCATAGCCACCGCACCTCGCCGCGGCCGAACGAGGCGAGCGCCGCGAAGATCCACTCGAACGGGCTGCTGAGGAGCGCGTCCATCGCGCCCTCGCCAGCCTCGGGCCCCAGTGACCACCGCAGCACGTCCCAAGGCGCGAACAGGTGGAGTCCGGTCGCCAGCGTGAGACAGAGCGGGAGCGTCAGCCGCCACGTATTGAAGGAGCGGGCGACGATGGATGCGCCGGGCATCCACACGCCCGGGGCGGACGTGGAGCCCTCGCCGTAGGTCAGGTACTGGCCGAACACGGTGCGCAGACGGCTGAGGATCTTGCGTGGCCGGAAGAACTCGCCGGCGAAGAAGATGGAGAGGCCAAGCACCCCGGCGATGGCCAGCGTGGGCGACCAGATCGGAACGATGACGGCGATGGCGAGGATGCCTGCCAGCAGGAGCATGTCGGGCTTGGTCGGGACGCGGATCGGGTCGCGGCGCGTCTCGGGCCGGATGCGGGGAGCCGCGTGGAGCCAGTCGCTGTAGAACCGGAATGGGCGGGCGCCGTGAAACTGGTAGAACACGAGGGTGGTGACGGCGAGGACGATCGTCCCGATGAACCGCATGCTCATCAGCATCACGATGAAACTTCCGAACAAGACGAACAGCGGCGGCACGACAACGAGGAAGACCAGCCGCTGCGTGCTGACGCCTCGCTTGACGATGCCGTTGAGCCCGAGGAGGAACGCGAGGAGGCCGGCGCCGTAGACGGCGAAGTCCATCGGGATGACGGTCGCGAGCAGGGCGAGCAGGAAGGTGATCGCGAGGCTCCCGAGGTACACGAGGCGGAGCCGCTGGTCCACGACCTGCGCGAGTTGGTCGTCCGTGTAGAACTGCTCGCGGTACGCCAGCTCCATCTGCTCCAGGAACTTCTTGGCGGGGAGGCGCGCGCGATTGACCTCCGCGGTGGAGGTCGGCCCGTAGATCACCGGCTGGCGTTCGACCTCGACGCCGCCGAGCGTGCCGTAGGAGTTACTCGGTCCCTTCAGGTATTCGGTGGTCACGGATGGCTTCTCCAATGTCGTGCAACCACGGCACGGCCTCGATGTGGATGTCAGCGTATTTGCGGATCTCCGAACGGTCGATCGCATGACGGATGCGCGCGACCTGCTGCTTCTCGGCGAGCACGGCGAAGGCGTACAGCCTGGCGTCGAGCCAGATCTTTAGAGACTTGTCGGACAGGAACACCTTGATGGTGTCGCGCAAATCGAAGAGCACGCTGGGGGGCTCTGTGCTCCCGCCGACGGGGCGGATGCGGTACACGACCGGCGGGTCGTCGAGGGATGTGCAATGCACGCCCGCCGGCGGCTTGCGTTTCATGACCTGTTCCAGTTCCCAGCTCTCGATGCGGTGCCGCTGCGGCCCGAGCATGTGGCAGAACCAGAGCGAGCACATGCTCGCCCGGAACGCCTGCGGCCCGGGCATCCGGGTGCGGCTGATGGGGAAGCGGCCGGCGGCTCCCTTGGCCGTGAGCTGGTACAGCCGGAGTCCCTGCGGGAGAACGCCCTCGCGGGCCCGGATGAACCCCGAGGCCAACAGCCGGTCCACCACGTTGCCCGACCCCGAGCTGCCGGGCGGGAAGAAGGCGCGGTCGAGCACGGCCCGGAGCGTGAACGAGTGCCTCCCGATGTGGTCGAGGATCCGCTCGTCCCGGGGCTGGAGGCCGGCGTTCACCACAGTTCGTATCCCATCCGCTGCTGGCGGCAGTAGTCGTGGAAAGACTCCAGTTTCCGACGGTCGTAGATCCCGCCGAACTCGATGGCGGTGCGGTCGAGGCCGTCCCGGACGACGGCGTCGGGGACCTTCACGCCCTGTCCCTTGGGCAGGTGCGTCTCCAGGGTCCAGGTCGAGGCCCGCGTCGGAAGCTCGTCGAGCATCCGGAAGTACACCTCGGTGACGTGCAGGTCGTGGGAGACTTCGGAGTCCGCGGGTGGCGCGGCGGGCCGGACACCGGCGACGCCCTGTGCGCCCTCGGCGGCGCAGACGCAAGGGGTCCTATGGACCGCGTCGGGCCAGCGGTCGGCGAGGCGCCGAGATACCCCCGCGAAGTCCGGTGCGGGCCGGTGCGGCCGCCAGATGACGAGCGGAGCCTCGACGGGGATCATGGGGCGGGCGGGGCGCTCCGTCACCGTCACGAGCCCGGCATCCCGCAGCGTGGCGAGGCGGGCTCGCGCCAGCCGTTCGGCCTGGCTCGACCCGGACCAGAACCGCCGGGCGACCTGGTCCAAGGCGCACACCCGGACCCGTCGGGCGAGCATGTCCACCAGCTCGCGGTCCCGGTCGGTCAGGGTGGGGGTCGGGGTCGGCATGGAGCGGAGAGCATAGCGGATTCACCCCTCGCAAGCCCGTCCTGGGCACGTTGCCAGTTGGTACAGTGTTTTGGTCCGAAACGGCTCCATTTCTTGGAGAAAATGCGGGATGGAAGCCATGCACGCCTCCATGGACGATGGTCAGGGGGCGTGCATGGCAGGGGCGGCGCGCTTAGGCGGCCCGCTTGAAGATGGCGCAGTACTCGTGGGCGATGCGAACATCCTCCATCCGGGCGTAGGTCTTCGCGTCGGATGTGCAGTTGTGCTGGAGCTTGACGATGACGGAGCGGAGTTCCCCGACCTTGCCGTCGAGGTTCAGCACCTCGCGGATGAGGGGGTAGTACCTGCCCTTCTTCCGCACGTCACCAATGAGCACGGCGAGCCGGCCTCCCGGTGCGACCCACTCGTGGCAACGCTGGAGCGCCAGCGAGAGGGCGGCGCGGAACTCGTCCCACGAGTCGAGGCTGCTCAGGTCGGCCGGGTCCTCGCTGTAGCGGACGATGTCCCAGTAGGGAGGATGCACCCAAACGAGGTCGAAGGGCTCGTCGTGCCAGTCGGCGAGGATGTCTGAGCCGGTGCGGAGGTCGGCGCCGGTGAAGTGCAGCCCGGTCCAGCCTTCGGCGACCAGGTCGCGGACCACGTCCCGGGTCGTCCCCGAGCCCACCATGGGGTCCAGTACCCGCCGCGGCCGGTAACGGAGGAGCAGCTCGCGGAAGAGAGTTCCGTCACAGTTTCCCCGGTACCGAGCATCGCCCCACCGATTGTTCCGCTGGGGGATGGAGATGACCGAAGTCGAGAGCCGGCCCGGCTCGGTTGCTGCCTGCGGGCCACTGGCCCGCGTTGATGTCGTCATGTCTGTGTCACTCTGGTAGAGGCCCGCCGGGCTGCACCCGGCGGGGCGTTGGTTCAGCCGAGTTCGCTGACGCGCGTGGGCTCGAAGTAGCGGTCCCGCTCGACGGTCAGGCCCGCGGGTCCCCGCAACGCTTCGAGTTCGGCCAGGCTGAAGTAGCCCATCTCCTTCTCGAAGCCGTGCACGAGCCCGAAGAACAGGTCTTCGCCGTCAAACTCGACGGCGTACCACGTCCAGTCCGTCCACGGGGTGAAGAACTTCACCACCGCGACGGGGTCCTTCTCGTGCTCGGTGGTGTACAACTGCGGGAGCTTGCGTCGAAGCTCCTGGGTCAAGAGTCTCATCGTTCAGTCTCAAGTAGAGCGCCCGGGCACACCCGCCCGGGCGGGTGTTCACACAAGGTCAAGGTCTTCGAGTTCGCACGCGAGCGCGTCCACGTCGTCGCCGAGCAGGCGCGCGAGCTCGGCCGCGAGTTGCAGCCGCTCCCGGTCCGCCGTGCTCAGCCGCGGCCGTCCGTTCCTGCATGCGGGGCACTTGGTGATGAGCCCGCCTTCGCGCTCGAACCCGTCGGGTTCATCGTGGAGCACGTGGTCAATGGACCACGGTTCCCCGCATCGTGTGCACAAGATGTCCATGTCTTCGTCTCTCCAATGTGGCCGGACGGGACTGCCTCCGCCCGGGTTGTCTCCATGCCTCGCAAAGCGGACCCCTCCGCTTTTTGAGGACGACCTCTCACCTCTCACCCGCCCCCGGCGGTGAGAGGTCGTCCTCCAAGAGACACGAGCGGCGGCGGAGACGCGGGGAGAAGGAGCCGGAGGCAAAGGACGTGACAAGCCCGGAGTCTTCGGAGGGCTTGGCGCGGCCTTTGGGGTGGGGCGGCAGCGTCGGAGCCTCGCTCACCGACAGCGGTGGGAGGGCGAGACTTGTCTGAGCCCGTGGGCGGGGCGGTGTGCGTGTCGGCTCGGCATCGTCGTCGGGGTTTCGCGGGCAGGGGGCCCCGACGGCGAGGCCCGAGTCTGCACTCACTTCATGTGTCGGACGGTCTGAGTCGGAGGGGCGCCAGTGCTGTGGATTCGCACGGCCCTGCGAATCCGAACGCGACGTGCGCTGTCAGGCTGCCCGTGAGGCTCTCGTGATGTGGCGCTGGAGCCAGTCGCCGAGCACCCGGTCCGCCCGAACGAAGAGTTCATCAGGGCCGGTCTGACGGCTGGGCGGGCTGAGCCAGCGGAGGTCGGCGAGTGTGAGCCCGCAAGAGAGACGGATCGATGGTCTGCCGTCGGTCACGACGGAGCAATGGCAGACGCGGGCCGTGAAGCGGGGCAACCGCGTGTGCACGAGCCAGGCATCGCCACTCGCGGCGTCCTCACCGATGATCCATTCGGGCGTCGGGTCGATGACGAGTTGAAGGTGCATGACGCGAGCATGCCATGCGAGGGCGGGCGTTGTACAGGGCGAAGTTCCCGGCAGTCACGAGGGCGTCGAGCGCCCTCCGCGGCTGGAACCGATGGGCCGCACTGCCGAGACTCGCCCGATGTCCCCGCCGGCGCTCAGGGTTTCGCGCCGCGGCGACGGACGGCGCGTTCGACGATCCTCACCCACGTCTCCTCGAAGTCGGCGTAGGCGAGCGGGTCGTTGTTCGATGGCTGCCGGAGCGGAGCCGCGTCGCGGATCTCGCGGAGCAGCTCATCGACGGCGCGCAGCAAGAGCGTGTTGCTCACGCGATTCAGTATCGCGAGGCTGACCTTGGTGCTCGACGATTCCTGGAGGCGGAGGAGCAGCCGCTTCAGCTCGTAGTCCTCCTCGTCGGTGACGCGGTAGCGCTTGATGGTTCCCTCCCCCAGCGCTCGCACCGGCTTCACGTGACGGTTTGGATCGAGTGCGGGCGCCGGCGTCGCCGAGCCGTTTGCAGCCGGTGCGGTGGCGAGCGCCACGTCGCGGGCTAGGTCCGCCGCCACAGGGTCGTATGGGTCCTCGTCGAAGCGTCGTCTAGGCATTGGCCGTCACCGCGGCTGGTTCGGGCTCACGCACGGAGGCCAGCGCTTGAATGCGGTTCGCCACCTCATCGGCGAGCGCGACATACTGCTTCGCGGCGCTGTGGTCGGGCGCGTAGTCGAAGATGGTCTTGCCCGCCTGCATGGCCTCCTGCAGGACGACAGTGCGGACGATGTCGGTCGCGAACTTGACGGGCATGCCGGGAGCGATATCGGGCAGGCCTGAGAGCGCCTTGAGCAATCCTCGCGCGAGCCGGGTCTGGGGACTTGGCACGGCGTGCACCAGCACGCCGAGCAGCGCGAGGTGCGGGTGCGGGCCGGCCTTCGCGGTCTGGATCTGCCGGAGCGCATCGTGGAGCGCCTCGATGGCGAGGCGGTCGGGCATGGTGCTCAGGATGACGAAGTCGGAGGCCTTTAGCGCCGGCACGGTGGTCTTGGTGCTCTGCGGAGGGGTGTCGAGGAAGATGTAGTCGTATCGCTCCCGGAGCTGCACGAGTGGCGCCAGCAGCATGTCCTGGTGCACGATCCACTCGTGCATGAAGAGGTACTGGTCGAGGTCGCGGAGCCGGGACGAACCGGGGACGAGGTGGAGGTTGCGCGGGAGCTTTACCTCGGGGTCGTCGTTGTCGATCACCACGTCGAAGGCCGACTCGGTCCCGGTGATCAGGTCGAACGAGTCGTTCCACCCCTGCGTGGGCGCCCGCAACAGCTTCGTCGCCCCCGCGGTCATGTCCAGGTCGATGATCAGGCACAGCGCTCCGCGCTCGGCGAACGCGGCGGCGAGCTGCACACAGGTCGTCGTCTTGCCGACGCCGCCCTTCTGGTTGCCCACGCAGATCACGCGGGACTCATGCGCTGAATGTACCACTCTCCCTCCATCGGGCTCTCGGTTGTCATTGTGGCCCGCGGGCCCTCGCGCCCGCGTGCCTCCGGGTCCGTTGGCGCTCTGGCCTCGGTGCCCGGTGGGCCCGTGGCGATCGTGCCCGAACCGTGTCGCGGCTGGCAAGGGAAAAACGCACACAGGCGGGAGCATCGGGGCCGGAGGCCACAGGGCTTCCGCACCACAGGGCGCGGTGGCCACAGAGCCACGAGCGAACAGCGGCAGAACTCGCTTGCGGGCTGACGGCTGGCGTGTGTTGCTGGGAGGAACCGCAACTCGCGGGGAGGCATGGGGCCGGCGGTCCAGAGAAGGCAATCCTGACCGCCGACCGATTGGAGGTGTTCCTTCTACGTACACCGCTCACGCGGCGCTGGTCAAGCCGCGCGGGTGGGTGCCGTCCGTGCGTCCTCGCGCTCAACCGGAGAACGCACGATGAACAGACCGAACCACGGCGTCTGGGTAGACGCCATCCCCGGCGGCTACCGCCGCATCAGCACCGAGCAGCTCTGCCGCGTGTGGACGCTGCACCTGGAGGGCCGGCTCAAGCGGCTCGACCTGCGCGTCTGGTTCGCCCTGCACGAAATGGAGGAGCGTCGCTGCACGCTGGAGAAGGGAAGGCAGCCGCGATTCCGCATCGAAGAGGTCGGGAATCTCCTGGGCGACACGACCGAGCAGGCGGCTCGGGCCTCCATCCGGCGTCTCAATCGGCTCGGCGTCTGCGCCGCCCGTCCCCACACCATCCGCTTCGGGAACTCGCCCGAGGCAGAGGGACCCCGCCTGGCCGCTATGCGGGCCGTGATGCCGCATCGGAAGCGATGGCTGCACGTGCCCCGCCGGGTGCTCCGATGTCTCGCCACGGGGCGCTCACGAGCCGAGACGGCCGTTCTGCTCGGCGCCGTGGCCCGGTGCGTCTTCTTTCACAGAGGCGAGTCCAGGCATCGCGTCGATGGCCGGCTACCGGCCCGCTGGGTCGCGAGCGCCTTCGGCGTGTGCGAGCGGGCGGTAGTTGCGGCCCGCAAGAAGCTCGTCGCCTGCGGCTGGCTCAAGCCCCTGGAGTCGCCCGGCTGGTCGGTGGCCCGGTTCGGCAAGCGCCTCATGCTGGCGGTCGCGGAAGTCGGATCTGCACCCGGCTGGGTCCGATCCGTGGCCGGATCTGCATGCGCCTGGCAAACCAGACACCTCCTTCGGAAGGTCTACCAGGAACTCGCACGGCGTGCGAAGAGTGGCAGGGAGGGAAAGGCCCCTCGGCAGAGAGACAGCAAGCTCCTACATGAAGAACGAGTATCGCGCCTGCATCTGCTCCTCAGTCGCCGGAACGTGGCGCAATATGCTCCCAACTCCACGTGCGGCGTCGAGCGTGACAGGCTCAAGAGTGGCCAACTCCTCACGAAGATGAACTGGAACAGCACTGCATGTCACGAACCGCCCGACCCTCCCGCGTAAAGTGATGTACGTCCCCTCCGTAGGTCGCCGGGCGAGCGATCTGTACGGGCCTGGCGAGGCGAAGGGATGCCGCCTTGAACGCATCATGCCAGACGAAGCGATCCTGGGTCCGCATTCTGCGCGATCTTCGAGGGGTCCTTCTTTGAGCGGTACTCCTTAAACACCACGCGAGTTGCGGTCTGCTTGCGGCTTCTATACGTCCTCGTCCGTGGTGACAGGTCGTCCGATTTCTTGAAGTAGAAGACGTTGTCGGCCTTGAGGCGCTGCGTCTCCGGGTCCGGAGATTGGCTCCACTCCTCCGTTTCGATCGTCTCGATGGTGCCGCGGTCGCACACTCGCACCCACGGTTCATCCCGAAGGTCGTGAACGGAGTAGACGACTCCGCCATGGAGAAACCACTCGCGGGGAGGCCAGCGCATGTGTTCACGCAGCACGCGGTTGAGTTCCTTTGGGTCGGCTTGAATGGCATCAGCGAGGTAGATGCAAGCCGGGAGGCGCTTCGTGACCAGCAGATTGGAGTGGAGGTGCTCGCGCTTTGGCGAGGGCCTGAAGTATGTGCCGGCCCCCGCGGCTTGCGCCAGAGACAGGAGCGGAAGTCTGGCATCTGGGCCGAGTCGAGTCGCCGCCTTGTCGAACACGATGCGCCGCGAGTTATGCGTTTCCGGGTCGCGAAAGTACTCCTTGACGGCGACCCACCACGCTTCGTCCGTGTCCGGTCGAGACACGACGAGCAGCACCGGCATGTTGCCCCGTCGCCAGTATTCGAGGTCTCTGGCGGTGCAGCTGAACTCGAAGGTCTGTTCTGATTCCTTTTCCAGGCGTGTTCTCGCTTTGCTCTGAACCGCGATCCAACTGTTCGACGCTTCGCCTGTGGACGGGTCACGCAGCTCAACGAAGCCGTCGATACCAGCGTCGAGAGGGGCATTGGTTGGGTGCCAAGGGAAGCCCATGTCGAGAAACCGTCGGCCCGCGAGCTTGACGCCCTTTTCGCCGAGTATCTGTTCCTGTGTGATGCGTTTGGCCACAGCATGATCCTCGAAAGGGGGTTCGCCGTGTGTCGTGGCTGACTTCCCAGGTCGGTCACGCGGGAGGATCAGGGAGTACGGGTCCAAGCCCGTACATTGTTCTCAATGCGGCAAGCACGGAGTCGAGCGTTTGGCCAGGGAGCCCGAACACCTTGAGGTCAACCGGTTCGTCAAGAACCTCTTCGAGGAAACGGCGCATGTCTGTTGCGATCTTGGGGGCGATGGTCGCACGGAACTCGGGGTCGATGACCGCGAACAGGCGGAACACGTCGTTCTTGTGCTTCTTGATGGATTTGCTGTCTACCTCTTGACCGGACGCCTTGCGGTCACGGAGGTCGAGCCATGCCGTCGCTTTGAGCGGGATCAGGTATTCGGGAGGGACGATGGGTACACCATTCAGCTCTCGCTTACCGGCATGGATCCATGCGTAGTACGCGTCATCGAGGAGGATGGCCGACAGGCTGGATACTTCCTCGTCAAAGGGTATTGGCGTGAGCTGACTCTCCTCGGCGGCCTGGAGGGCGTCAGGAACGCGCGAGAACAGCTCAAGCACTTCGGGGTATTCGGGCCTTTGCGGTTTCCTGAAGCGGTAGAACTTCTTCTCGCCGGCGGCCGTCTCGTGGAGTTCGTATCCGCCCGCTTTGACGAACGCCCAGAAGGCGCGTGCGAAGTCCGCATCGAGCGCTTCAACGCAGAGCACTATGTCCAGATCCTTCGTGGCACGGAACGCCAAGCCGGCTTCGGTGAGCGCGAGGTCACATGCTGTACCCCCGATCAGGACGTATTGATCGCTGAAGGCTCGGAAGTGATCGCGGAAGAGTTCGAGGCCTCTTACCACGGGAGCGTCTCCAGCATGTGGCCGAGGGCCTGCTCGATCCGTTCGTCCGATGACTTCTTCAGGGACAAGTACAGGGAGAGCGGGTCTACCGCGTCGAGGTCGCGGTAGGGCCTCGGAGCATAGCTCCAGACTTCAACCTCGTATGCTTGTGGCTCCTGCATGGGCAGGACGGTCACGGTTCCTCTCTGCCGCAGGGATGTCCAGTGTTCGCGACTCATTGCGACAACGGGGTTTGGGGGGTCAGCCATCATCGAGTATCGCGCCAGTGCGGTCAGGCCCGCCTTCGGGCCGAGTACATCATTGGGGGCTGGCTGGATGAAGTGGCGAGACTTCACTGGGTCCTTGAGGAACCCCTGCGCTCGCTTCCAGAGTTCGCGTCGGGGCGCAGTGAAGTGGAGGTATCGCTCTCGACCGGTTACCCGCGACTCGGCAAGTTCCGCAGCCTCGATCTCGTCGAAGGCCCGACTGAGTGTCATCGCTGAGTATCCAAGCTCAGGTGCGAACTCGCTGGCCACGAACGGACCCGGCCGTTCATGCAGTAGTGCATAGACAAAGATGGCTTGGGTGCCGGGTCGAAAGAGCGGGTGGCTGGCGACCTGCTTGCGAAAGTGCTCGCGGAGGTCGATACCGAGATCCGGCAGGTACATCTGATTGCCGGGGACGACGAACGGTACTCGGTGCTGAATCAGGCGCTTGCGGTTGTACGCGGTCACTCGTTCTCGTGCGTACACCACTGGCCAGTCACTCTTGGGCTGGACCTGTGCGATGTGCTTGCGGATCTTTGCGGGGGACTCCTCCGCGGGAGACTCGTCGACCATGAACAGGACGGGGTCATCGAACAGAGTGGCTTGGAGGAAGCGGTAGCGGTCGGAGAGGAACGGCGGAAGGCGTGAGGCGCCCTCCCAGGGCGTTGGCTGGATTACCGCCCCGAGGGTCTCGTGGAGGTAGCGTTCGAGGTTGTGGTCGAGAACGGGCATGGCGTCTTTCCAACAGCGAAATGCACGGTAACACTAGGCGTGTGATCGTGCAAATTCGCGTTAGTGTTGAGCGGTGCGGGTTCGGGCATCGGATGATCGGTGGTTGTATGGGTCGTCTGCGACCGTCGTGGCTCGTTGCCTCAGGCCGGTCGGTGGCCTGGGTCGAGCGGCGGCGGGATCTACACCGCAGGGGGTGGGAGAGGTGGTGGAGCGATGAGGCGACAGCGCGATGGTGTTCGCCGCCCCGTGGAAGCCGCGGCCACTCTGCAAACAGCTTCAAATTATTTGAAGGTCTGCGCAATGTCGAACTCGACAAGGCGCTGCTGACACACTCGAAGAAAACTCGCGCCGCATGTCGTACGTTCACCTCAACCTTGAGAAGAACCACGGGTGCGAAACGCGAGTGGCCGTTCAACGGCGGCGAGCCTTGGTCCGCTTGCCGCGTGACGGCTTCTGGGCGGCCGGTGCCGGCGAGCGTGACGGTGGAGGCGCGTCGAACGGGCACTCCTCAGCCTCCGGTGAGCGGGGGTTCGGGAGCGATGCCCACGACTTCGGCGTCGGGATGACCTGGGCTGCCGCGGTGTCGATCGCCGCGGCGTCGATGCCGAGGAGTTCGCAGATCCGCCTCGCATCGGCCGCCTGCTCGGTCACGTGGTGCGTGTCCGAGCCGGAGAGCCGCCGCGTCCAGACCTGCACGACCTCGTGAAGAGCGGTGACGACGGGCAGAGCCGACTTGCGGTCGAGCAACTCTTCGTATCGCTTCCACGGGCCGTCGTCGTGCTCACGGTCAGCGCGACTGCTCGTGCCGAACGCGAGCACGAGCGCCAGCGGATCGAACCGCTTGGCGGCCGCGTCGGTCCTGGTTGGGATTTCGCCCACGGCCTTTGTGAGCGACTCGGGAGTGAGGCCGCGAAGCGCCTCGCCGACCTTGCCCACCAGGTACGCATCCCGGCGCTTCTGGAGACGCGCCTTCCGCTCGGCCAGTGACATCGGGACAGGCTTGCCGTGCTCATCGCGCGGTCGGTCCGCCTTCCGTCCCATGCCGTTGCTGGAGACGCCGTTGCCCAAGTCGATGTGCATGAGCGTCCCGGCCTTCGGCCCGTCCATCTGCATGACGGGCGTGGCGCTGGGGTGGCTCGGTTTCACGACCTTCGGCGCGTAGACGCGGGTCACGCGCTCGCCGAACTTCTCGCGGAGCGCCGAACCCAGCCCGTCGAACCCGACCTGAACGAGTTGGAGCGACGGGTGTTGAGCCCGGAGTTCCGACTCCCGCCGTTCCAGGAACGCCGCGTGCTTGCGGTCGAAGCACTCGGGGTCCAGGCAGC
The DNA here is from genome assembly GCA_036732005.1 of Phycisphaerales bacterium. Lineage (GTDB taxonomy): Bacteria > Planctomycetota > Phycisphaerae > Phycisphaerales > UBA1924 > UBA1926. The sequence continues at coordinate 144,584 of DAINDF010000004.1, read as the reverse complement.
GGTCAGTCTTCGAGACCTTGCCGTTCTGCGGGGCGTCCTCGGCGTCAAAGAGCACCGGGTGCATCCCGGAGCGCTTCGGGCAGTTGAGGCACGAGCCTGCTTTCGGGTCGAGGGTCTCGTCGTCCAGCGGCCAAGCGATCGCTTTGAGCGAGTGGAGCCCGCCGTCGATCAGCCTGCGGAGTTCCTCGACGGTCGGGAACCCGCGAGCGAAGACGCGGCAGAACTGGTTTTCGGCGAGCACCTCCTGTGTCTCCTCGGGGAGACGGGCGACGAGTTCCAGGTGCGCGACGGACAGCCGCGCCGCATCGGACTCGGGCCGGAGGACTTCGTCCCGCCAGGTCTTGCACAGCCGCGTGAGGGATGCACGCCGGGCGATGTAGGGAATGCTCTTGCCGAGCCGTCCCGCCACTGCCTTCACGTCATAGCCGCGGTCGAAGGCCTGCTGGATGGTGGCGGCCTCTTCCAGCGGGTGGAGGTCCTGCCGCTGGAGATTCTCGGCGATGGTCACGGACAGAGCCGACTCATCGTCGAGCTTGCGAACAATCGCGGGGACGTGAGCGATGCCGGCGAGCTTGGCGGCCCGCCAGCGGCGCTCGCCCGCCCGGATCTCGAAGTGCCCGGGCTTATCGGGATGCTCGCGCACCACGATGGGCTGGAGCACGCCGTCCTTCGCCATCGACTTGGCGAGGGACTCGACCGACACCCGCGTAATCGGCCGGCGCCGGTTGTCGGGCGTCGGCACCAACTTGTCGATGGGCAGCATGCGGACGGGGTCACGGACCTTCGGGGGCTTCTTCACGACTGTCATGGATGGACTCCTTGTGAGCGCGCACGATGACCCGGCGGCGCCGCCGGGTTGGACAGGCACCGTGGCTTCAGTGGGTGGTGAACCTCAACAAACGCGGCGGCGCGCAGCGCCGTCGCGATTGGAACCTTGGAACGTACGACAATGCAGCGAGACGGCGGAGCCCACTGGCCGTCTCGCCACAAGGTCGAGTCATCTACCCAACTCTGTTGTGTGGAATCGGCCAGAGCCTGCCACATGGCCAGGTAGCAGATCAATGGGCGGCAAGCACCTGAACCTTTGCTTCATGGTCGAACCTGCTTGTCGAACTGGAGCCCGAGAGCAGCTTCATCCACATAGACCGGCCGAGCAAGGAGTCCATCCGCTCCCTCATGGACCGCTCGGCCAGAGCCCTCGGCTCCCTCCGGGCCCTGCCGGACCAGTGCGAGAGGCTCCAACGGGGGCCGTGCGAGTCCAAGATGGCCGCGCTGGCGTGCATCCCCGAGGAGCGCGTGCTGGCCCTCAACGAGATTCTCAGGCGTCCGCGAGCGGAGGTAGGCCGCATCATCGAGTGTGCGGAAGAGCTGCCATCAAGTCATCGAGGCGCCGTGAATCTCCGGCCAAGGCCGGACGCCACCGCAGCGCGAGGACCGGCGAACAGCGAGAGTGAGGCGAGTTTCCGCGGCGGGACAGGGACGTTCTCGATCTGAGAGATCGAGGTCACTTCAGAAGGAGAATCCCGGCAATGGCTCCCGCTAGGACCGTGACCGGGGTCGCTGCCTTGCCCTTCCAGCGAAAGAGCACGATCAGAGCCACCGCGAACACCACCGCTGTTACGCCGTTGTCGATGGCAGCTCGGGCGATACCAACGGCAGTCGCGGCGATCAAGCCGACCACCGCCGCGGTCACGCCGTCCAGGAACCTGTGCGTCGGTGGATGATTGACAACGCGCTCGAGCAGGCCGTGGCCGACGATGGTGAACGCGAAGGCCGGGGCGAAGATACCGGCGGTCATCGCCACGGCGCCGATCCAGCCGTCGGCCACGTACCCGATGAAGGTGCCGAAGATCACGAGGGGCGCCGGGAGGACGCCGGAAATGCCGATCCCGTCGAGGAACTGCGCATCGGACATCCACTGCTGGCGGTGCACCGCGTCGTCGCGCAGGAACGGGATGACGGTGTACGCCCCTCCGAAGGTCAGAAGTCCTGCCTTGAGCCCCGCCCACAGGAGCAGGAGCGGCGTCGCGGCCGCGGCAACCGGCACCGGGGTGACAGCCGGCGATTGCTGCGGGTCGACGCTCCATTCCCAAGCGCCCGCGGCGACCGCGGCCGCCAGGCACACCGCGCTGATCCACCACCATCGGCGCGACGCGGCGAAGGCGAGGCCGCCCGCGAGCAGGGGCACGGCGAAGTGCGCGCCGGCCAGGGACACGGCGAAGCTCACCAGCGCGATGGCCCAAAGCCATGTGTCGCGGTGCAGCGCGTGGCCGCCGATGCGGTGCACCGCGCGGACGACGAGCGCCGCGACAGCGGGCTTCACTCCGGCGAACGCGGCCAGAACGAGCGGCGACGAAAGACCGTAGCGGACGTAGGCCCACGACAGCGCCAGCATGAGGATGAAGCCCGGCAGCATGAACCCGAGGCCGGCGACGAGGGCGCCCAGGCGGCCGCGTGACAGATAACCGAAGTAACAGCAGAGTTCGTGCGCCTCCGGGCCCGGCAGCACCTGGTACACGGCCAGGGCTCGGTTGAACCGCTGCGGGCTGATCCAACGCTCGCGCTCGACCAGCTCGGAGCGGAGCATGGCGATCTGCGCCACGGGTCCGCCCCAGGCGTGCAGGCCGAAGCCCAGGAACCGAAGGAACAGCGCCACGAGAGGCCGGCGCGGGACGGCGGCGACATCTGTCGTCACTGGGGTTGGCGTAGTTCCGGCGATCTCGGTCATGCGAGTTTCCGCCTCTGAAGGAGCAGGAGTCCGACCGTCTGGGCTCTGCCCACACGTGGCAGGGCGACGCGCCGCATGCATACCGCCGAATCTGCCGCGGCTGGGCCGGGCTGGCATGAACCTTGAACGGTCATTTGTCGAGCCTTTCATCATCTGCGTGTGCATGAGGCACGCCTGGTCGCCGACCGGCAACCGCAACTGGCTGAGCGGACGTGCATCCAATCGCCTTGGCGCGTTCGCGGTATAGCCGCATCAGCGACGAGTCGGATTCCCGAAGCAGTCGGTCAAGCGGGCCGTCCTCACTGACTCGCCCCCCGTCCATGAGCACGCCGCGCGTGCACAGGCTCGCCGCGTCGCTCGGGTCGTGCGTGACCAGCACAATGGTGAAGCCGACCGTCACAGCCAGTTCACGGATCTGCGCAAGAATGAAGTCCCGGGTGCTGAGGTCGAGGCCCGTGAACGGTTCGTCCAGCAGCAGCAGACCGGGTCGCGGCGCGATCGCCCTCGCGAGCGCGACTCGCTGTTGCTGTCCCCCCGAGAGCTCGTTGGGCCGGCGCCGGGCAAGTTCGGCGATGCCGCACCGCTCCAGGGCGTCGCGAGCGCGGAGGCGTTCGTCCACGCGAGGGAGACCTGACCCGGACAACGCGAGTTGAACATTGCCAAGCACGCGGAGATTCGGCCACAGCGCGAGGTCCTGAAACACCATAGAAATCCCACGCCTGTGCGGAGCGATGACGACGCCGCCCGAGTCCGAGGCCGTCCGCCCGTTCATCGTGATGCGCCCGGCCGACGGCGTGTCCAATCCGGCGAGCAGCCGGAGCAACGTCGTCTTGCCACACCCGGACGGGCCGAGAATCGCCGTATGTTGCCCGGGCGCGAGGCCCAGCGTGACCTCGGAGAGCGCCGTGTGCCTCCCGAAGACGCGCGCGACGCGTTCGAACTCGAACGAAGCACCGGTCATCGGGCCTGCCTCCTCAGGCACGCCGTCGTGACGCCGAGGAGCAGCGTGGCGGTGATGACGTAGACCATACAGAGCGAGGCCACGAGCGACTCCGGGGCGTTGGCCATGACGGTGAAGATGGTGAGCGGGAGTGATGGGTACCCAGGCGGGTGAAGGAGGAGCGCCGTGCCGACATCGGCCGCGGCCAGGAGCGCCACGAGCATCCCTGCCGCGATCCCTGGAGGCGCCAGCCACGGGCCCACTACGCGAAGCATGTACCGCGAGAGCGGCACGCCATGCACCGCGGCGGCCTGCGCCCACGATGGGGCCATGCCGCCGAACGCCCGCATGCCCAACACCGCGGCGATGGGGAAGAGGCGAGCTGCGAGGGCGAGACACACGGTCAGCCGACTTCGGAGGAGCGCATCGGCCGCCGGTGGCGCCGCCGATCCGATCTCGACCAGGCCCAGCGAGATCATTGTGGGAGGCACGACGAGCACGAGGATCGATCCGGCGAGCACGATGATCCGCCCGCGCGTCGACCGGCCCGTGAGCACACCGCATGCCAGGCCGAGCACAGCGGCTAGGGCGCCCGCGCCGACGCTGTAGATGAGCGTGCTGCCGCCAGTCCGGGCGAGCGCGTCGAGCGCCCGACGGGCCTCGACTCCGCCCAGCAGGGGCCACAGCAGGCCCGCGAGCGGGAGCCCGGCGGTCACGAGCACGACGAAGCAGATTATCGCGCCGCCCGCCAGGCCCGCTCTGCGAGAAGCCGACCGCGGAGCCGGACGCAGTTGGCGGGCGAGTACAGCGTCGGCAAGACGAGGTCCGGCCGTAGCGACCACCGGGACCATGACCGCCAGCGCGACTGCGGCCAGGACCAGGCTTTGTCGGGCGGCGAGCCCGAAGTCGTACTGCGCGGAGAAGGTCGTCAGGATGTCCGCCGCCGCGGTGCGCCGGCCGAGGATGGTGCCCGGTCCCGGGTCGCCGAGCGTCAGCACCGCCGCGAGCGCTGCGCCCAGGGCCGCGGGGGGCGCCGTGTGCCGGCACGCATGCAGCATCACAGCCCGTTCGCCACCGCCGAGCCGCACCGCCTCGACCTGCGATGCGGTCAACCCTCGGGTGGCGACGAAGGATGTGATGAAGACGAGTGGGGCGGCTCCCGACAGCAGCGCGAGGACAACACCACCAAGGCTGTTGACCGCATCAATCGCGATCGGTCCGAGACGCTGCGACAGCGACGACCATCCGATCGCCCACAGGAACGAGGGCACGAGCGCTGCGAGCGCGATCAGTGGCAGGAGGATTGACCCGCCCGGCAGGCGATAGAGCCCCGCCAGCACCCCGGCGGGGAGCCCGACGATGAAGGCGATGACGCCGACGAGCGTCGCCGCGGCCATGCTGGTTGCGACGGCGTCGCTGAATGAGACGGAGATGGGTGAGGCGGCGGGTCGCATGGCCGCTCGCCATAGCATGGGCGCCGCGAACATGACGACCGGCAGGAAGCATGCCATGACGCCGGCCGTCCGCCACGGGCTCGATCGCTCCAGCGCCAATGCGGAGATCACGGCAGGCTCCGCTCCACCCACTGCTTCAGATACCCGGCGGAGAGTTCCTCCAGGAGCGGAGCGAGCCGGCCGTAGTCGACCTCCATCGGTGTGAGATCGTCGAGGTGCGTGACGTGATCCGGAGCCGCGACACCGCCGCGGACAGGCATCTGCGCCGCTTCGCTTTCGGCAAGGCGCCGTTCACTCTCGGGAGCGAGCAGGTAGTCGATGAACCGTCGGGCGTTCTCAGGGTTCGGGCCGTTTGCGATCAGCACCGCGCAGTTTGGGATGATGAGCGTGCCGACACCGTCGGCGTCGGGATAGACCGCTGCGACGGGCTTGCCCTCGATCCGCGCGACGTTGACGTCGTCCGTGTCCGTGATGCCGACGGCGAACTCTCCCGCGGCCACGCGGCGGCGCACCTCACCGTTGGATGAGAGGATTCGCCCTCCATTGGCGACGAAACCCTCGAAGAACGCCTCCGCACGTTCGGGTCCCAGGACCTGGAACATCGCCGCCGCGTGCATAGAGGTCGTGCCGAACAGCGGGTTGGCGATGCAGGCCCTGTTCCTGAATCGCTCGTCCAGGAGGTCCATGACCGAACGCGGTCGCTGGTCGGCCGGAACCAGGTCGGTGTTGACAATCAGCACCCGGGCGCGTGCGGAGAATCCCGTCCAGTGGCCCTCGGGATCGCTGAACCGCTCCGGCAGGCCACTGGCCCGCGGGGAGCGATATTCGGCACTGACCCCCTGGCGTTTGAGGATCGCCGCCCGCACCGGATCGCCGCTCCAAAAGACGTCGGCCACCGGACGCTGCCTCTCTGCGATGAGCCGGTTGAGCAAGCCGGTGCTCTTCGTCTCCTCGGTGTCGGGCACGAGGCGCACCCTCACGCCGGTCTCTCGCTCGAACTCATCGGCGATCGGTCGGGCGAACACCTCGTCCACACTCGTGTACACGACGACCTCGCCGGGCGAGGGCGGACGAGGAGGGCGCTCGCACGCGGGCAGGGCGAGCAGCAGAAGTGCGCCCAACAGCGAGAGCAGCCTCAGGCGACACGATGGCACGCGAATCGGCCCCATGGATCACGCCTTCCGCTGTGGGTTCCAGGTGTGGGTCTCACCGCGGACCTTGCTGCACCAGGCGTGCAGGGCCTCGCACACAACCATCCCGTGCTTGAGCTGCTCTTGGTCGTCGTTGTACGTCGCCGAGAGGCCGATCAGAACCGCGTACACGCCCGGGCAGGCGGGGTGGAGGTCGTGCCGGTCGGTGTCCGCGCCCCGGATAATGGTCGCCATCTCGGTCAGGGCGGGATCCTTCAAGGCGTACTTCTTGATGATGGCGTCGAATGAGCAGAGTGGGCCGTCGTGCGTCAACTCGACGCCTTCCACGTCGTAGGGGATCGCGCCGGTCTTCTGAGCCACCGCCTTGACCTCGTCCGGCGCCGCGAAGAGGAACTCGGCCTCCTTGTCCACGAAGCGCTTGATGAGCCAGGGGCAGGCGACACGGTCGATCTTGGGGCGTTGACGGGTTACCCATTTCATGACGGGGCTCCGACGATCAAGAGGTGCGGGTCACTTTCCAAACGACAGCGTGATGGCCTCGGTGGCCTTGTCCATGTCGCCCGTGTGGTCGAAAACCGCGACGGACATCTGGTACGACTTGGACGGGTCGAAGGCCGTGTCGTCGGCCTGCTTCGTGTCAAGGCGGCGTGCGAGTTCCAGCGTCCAGCGGCCGTTCGACCAGCGGCCCTTGGCCTGCACGTCCGCCGCGCTGGCCGAGGGTGTTGTGGTGACGAACTGCGGCACGGTGTCGCCCCTGTGCTCGGTCGGCGCGGGCTGTTTCTTCTCCGCGGAGTCGCCCGCATCCTCAGGCCGCGCGATCCAGATCTCGCTGCCGTCGGTGGACTCATGCGCGTTGGCCTTGCCGTCGGGCTTGGACTTGCTGTAGCGGTGCGTCTTGTCCATCGCGTAGCCCTGCGGATTGGTGCGGGCCGCCTTCCAGTGCCACACGTCCCACACTCCCTCGACGCCCGCGAGCATGTCCGCCACGAACGGCCCCGTATGCTCGAAGGCGAGCGCGCACATGTCCTCGCGGTCCTTGCCCTCCTTGTACTTGCCGGCATCCTTGTTCCAGGTCCAGCTCTTGTGCGACACGCTCTCGGTGGCGTCGTCCCACTCAACGAGGAAGTAGATGTGCGTGTCGGTGCGGACGCTCCGCAGCTTCACCGGCGTCGAGGCGCCCTTGTTCGGCTCCATCGCGCGCTTCGCGGTGAGGGAGAGCGGCTGGGCTTGGGCCCAGGCGGCGTCGTCGGACTTGCCGTCGAGCGTCGGGGCCGACTCGACGTGGGCACAGACCAGGGCCGACTTCGCTTGTGGCTGCTCTGCCTTCGGCGCATCGGCGCTCGGCGGCTGGCCCGCAATGAACGGGGTCGCGATGAGCGAGAGGGCGACCGTGGTGTGGATCGGGGAGGTGCTCATGCGAGTGCTCCTGAACGGGTTTCTCGTGGACCATCGACCGCGAACGATAAAGGCCCGGCCGCCTCGGCTGTAGTGATCGGATTCTGACAAATCTGTCAGGAGAGCTGGCCCTACGGCTCTCCGTATCGCTCTCAGCGCACTCGCACTCTACCGCGAGCCCGCTGGGGCGAATCGGACTTGCCCGGCGGAATCAAGGCGGAGGACGACACAGACCGATGATGGACCTGGAGGTTGGTAGGCTCCTCTCACGGTGCAGCGATGAATCGGACAAGGTGGTCGGGCAGACAGTTGGCAACTCGCGCGACCGTGCTAACGGTATTCGCGGTCATCGCTGCTGTGGCGATGGGGGCGTGGCCGGCGATCACCCGCGCTCCGGATCACACCACGCCAGTACATGAGCGGCCCGCGGTTGCAGACGCGGCCCCGGGGGCGGCGCCCATGACGCCGGTCCACGCGGCACCGCAGCCCGAGCCGATCGCTCTGCCCGGGCCGTCCGTATCGCCCGCGCCGGCCGCTCCATCCAAGCTCGAACGCGCCAAGGCCGCGGGCGCCACGGTGCGCGTGAAGAAGGGCGAGACGCTCATCGACCTTGCCGCCGACCACCTGGGGTCCCCCGACCGCTGGCGCGAGCTCTTGGAAGTCAACGCCGACAAGTTCACCAAGCCCGAGCGGCTCCAGGCAGGCATGCTGATCCGCTTGCCCGAGGGCGTTCGGCCCGCGACCGCCGAGGAGATCCGCCTGAGTCGATTCCAACGGCGCATCAGGGACCTCCAGTTCGACTGGTACGTTGTCCGATCCGGCGACACGCTCGCATCGATCGCGTTTGAGCATTACAGCGACGCCTCGAAGGCAGCTTGGGTCGCCAATGCGAACGCCGATGCGTTCCCGACGCCCCCCGATCCGGCCCAGCCGCTGACCGAGGGCCAGCGCCTCCGTGTGCCGAGGGTGAGAGAGTATGTGCCGGGGACAGGGTGCAGTGGCTAAGCGCGCGACGGGGCGGCGAGCGGCCCGCGGCCTGGCGCGTGGTCAGAAGGCGAACTGCACGCCGAAGTAGGCGAGGAGGCTGGAGCCGCTGTCGGGCTCAGGATCGAAGCTCCGGCCGAGCGCGCCCATGAGCGTGGCGGATTCGCCGAGCCGCCACTTTGCCCCGATGTTGAAGAGCCAGTCGTCCCCCGGGCCGGACTCCCCGCGCAGGTGGTGCTCGTACCGCACCTCGCCGCAGAGCGTGAAGCGGTCCGTCAGGGCGTACTCGGCCGCGATGCCGCCGAACCAGGAATCGGATTCGCCCCGCGCGAACTGCTCCTCGTACCCCGCATCGGCGTAGAGGAAGAGCCTGTCGTCGAGCAGGTGGCGGCCGATCTGCACCGGGAGACGCAGCGAGGCGTCTCCCGTGCCCAGCCCCCGATCCTCATCCCCGATGGGGATGCCGACCTGCGGGTACACCGAGAGCGAGAATGGGGCGCTCTCCTCATCGATGAATCGGAACTTGTACCCCAGAAGTGCATCTCCAATGCCGGCGCGAGCGCCCTCGCCGCCGGCGGGATCGAGGATTTCCACCGGGAACTCGAGCTTGAGCTGGTCGTTCTCCAGGAAGCCGTAGTTCAGGTCCACGAGCGGGGCGCCATGCTCCCACGTGCGCCCGTCCGAGCCCACGCGGGCGCTGAGGTCGAGCGTGTACGCGACGTTGATCTCCCAGTGGTTCTTGCCGGGTGTGTCCGGGTCGTCCGTGATGAGCGGTGGGCCGGCGAACACCGGACCGGCCACTCCCGAGAGCACCAGCAGCGCGAGCGCAGGCTCCATGTGTCGCCGGATGTCACCATCTGCGGGCTTGGTTTCCGGAGCGTGTGCCAATCACTTGGCCTCGCTCTGGACTGCTTCCACCCACCCCACGGCCAGCCGCTTGGGCGATGGCCCGACCTTGATCGTCGCCGCGACCTTCCGGGATTCGGCGTCGATGATCGTCGCGTCGTTCGAGCCCGTGTTGCTGACGACGGCCAGGGGCCGACTGTGGTCGGGGGGCGTGAAAGCGATCCAGTTGGGGTCGCGCCCGACGGCGATCGTCCCGGCGATCGATAGGTCTGAGGTGCTCACGATGGTGACCGTGTCGGTCGTCTGCGTGGTGATCCACAGCGCGGCACCGTCGGCCGTCAGGGCCAAGCCGTGCGCATCCTTGCCGTCCTCCGCGAACTTCACCTCCCCGAGCGCGACCCGGTTGACCGCCTTGCGCTTGGCGGTGTCGATGACCAGCGCTCCGTTGAGCCACCGGATGCTCTGGTACAGCGTTTTCCCGTCGGCGGAGAGCGCCGGCACGCGCGGCACGCCGTAGATGGGGATCTCCCCGGCGACCTCGAAGGTCTTGGCATCCATCTCGACGACCTTCATGTCGCCCTCGCAGGTGACGAACAGCCGCGTGCCGTCGGCTGAGGGCTCGACGATGTGGGGCGCTCGGCCGACGGGGACGGTCTTGATGACGTTCCGCGCCGCCGCGTCCACGACGGCGACCGCGTTATCGCTGTTCAGCGGAACGAAGATGTGCTTACCATCGACCGATACCGCGAGCTGGTGGGGCGACTTGCCGACAGGCAGGGTGTGCGTGACGGTGCTGCTCGCCGCGTCGATGAAGCTGAGCGTGCCGTCGCCCTCGTTGGTGACGTAGACTTCCCGCCCGGACGGCCCGATGCCGACGCCGTGCGGCTTCGCGCCGGTCTTCACGTGCGCCACCAACGCGCCCGCGGCCGGGTCGATCACGGAAACGCCGTCTCCGCCGAAGTTGCACACATAGGCGCGGATGGCGCGCTCGCCGAAGCCGGGCTGGCCGGGAGCCGCGCCCGGCGTCGTGATGAGCGATACGGCCAGAACAATCAAGAACGCTGCGAGTTTCATGAGTCTGAATCTCCAATGGGGTGGAACCTGCCGGAAGGAGCACAGCCGGCCCGCATGACCTTGTAATCACCGCGCGACTGCGGCCTGCGCCTCAAGCGCCGACTTCACCCCGCGCGCCAGGTCTTCGGCGCGGCCCTTGCCCCAGTAGTGCAGGAAGATGCTCGTGGGGTCCTCGCCCTCCATGTGGTTGTGGATCGTGACGACGTGGATGCCGGCCTTGCGGAGGGCGCGGAGCACCGGCTGGAGTTCACCCTCGAACGTGATGAAGTCGCCAGCGACGGCCGCCGACTCGTCCGTGCCGCAGAAGCCCGCCCAGGTGTTGATCCCCATCTGGTTGCCCACGGTGCAGCCGCAGGACATCTGGACGGTGCGGCCGATGGTCGCCTTGTACATGCCGTTCTGGACCGCGCCCTTCGCCTTGCCATCTGGGAAGAGAATCGCATCGAGCGGTGCGGGCGTGATGCTATTGGTGGTCGGCACGTCGCCGCCGCCAAATCCCGTGGAGGTCTTCGGGTCGGGCCTGGCCGCCCGCACGGCCTTCACGGCGTCGAGCGCCGCGCGCACGCCGCGGGAGAGGTCCTCGGTCTTGCCCTCGCCCCCGATGTGCATGAAGTAGACCTTCGGCTCGTCGAAGAAGAAGTGGTTGTGGAGGGCCGTAACCGTGCAGCCGCTGGCGAACAGCGCGTCCATCACCGGCGAGACCTCGTCCTGGAACAGGACGAGATCGCCCGCCATCATGGCCGAGGCCTTCTCGCCTGAGCGGAACGCCGCCCACGAGGTGAACCCCATGAACGGCTCCATCGTCCGCCCTTCGACCGTGATCGCCACGTCGGTGCGCCCCTGCGTGACCTTGAACACCGGCGCGCCCGGCTCATTCTCGTACAACGTACCCTTCAGGCCGGTGATGGACTCGATCGCGGCCCCGTCGAGGGGCAGCGGCTCATTCTCGCCCGACGTGCTGGAGACTGGCTCAATCTTCAGATCGTCGAACGACGTGGCCGCATCGGCCTTGGTCCACACGCCCACGCCGCCCTCGCCGGTGATGTGGTCATCTGTGGCCTCGAGTTCCTTCTTGCCGTTCAGGAAGCACGTGATGGCATTGCCCTTCTGTTCGACGCGGATGGTGAACCACTGGCCCGCGGGGATCACGGGAGCGATCTTGGCCGTCGCGAGTTGCTTGCGGCTGCCATCCTTGACGTAGTAGAGCCGGAAGTTCTCCTCGAGCGGGTTGTACCTCGCGATGAGGTAGTTGTCCTTGTCCTTGACGCGCCAGATCGGGCCGCCACCCTGGTCTTCGTTCCCCGAGTTGGCGCGCACCTTGACCTCGATGACCCCGTCGGTGAACTTCACGGTGTCGGTCCAGCAGACGTTGTAGGTGCCGCCGGAATCGTGGTTGACGCTCGTAAGCCCGAGGATGTTGGGGCTGCTGGGGGCCTTGTCGTCCTTGACGACCTGCCAGGTCGAGACCGGGCCTCTCTGGTTGGTACCCTCGGCATTCCAACCCGGCGGGAGATTGCCCGCGCTCTCCTTGTCGAAGTTGATCGTCGTCGCCGATGCGGCGGAAGCGGCCGGTTGATCGCCGGAGGCCGGCGCGGCGGGCTTCTCGGGCTGTTCCGCGGCCTGCGTGACGAGGCCGTACAGCGTGAGGGGTGTGAGCAGAGCCAGGCAGAGCAGGGATCGGTTCATGTCATATCTCCTGAACGAGGGTTGGCTGGATTGTGATCCGCCGAGGGCTCAGCGCCAGTGGGGAATGTCAGTGTGAACGTGCTGCCGCGTCCGGGCTGCGAGGCAACGCCGACGCTGCCGCCGCAGGTCTCGACGGACCACTTGACGATCGCCAGGCCCAGACCGGTGCCGGATTGAGCCGAAGGCGAGCGGGCCGGGTCGACGCGATAGAAGCGCTCGAAGATCCGCGGCTGGTGCTCTGGCGCGATCCCCGGACCGGTGTCAGCGACGGCGAGTTGAACCGTGCCATCGACCAGCGCCGCCGACACTTCGACACTCCCGCCGGCGGGCGTGTACTTCACCGCGTTGTCCACGAGATTGACGAGAGCCTGGCGGAACAGCATCGAGTCCACCGTAATCGGCAACAGCTCGCCCTTGGTGAGAGCAAGCTCTACGCCCTTGTCCTCCGCGACAGGCGCATAGAGATCGACCACCTCCCGTGCGATGGCCGCGGCGTCGACGGTCTCGGGCCTTACAACGTGCGTCCCCGCGTCGGCACGAGCGAGGACGAGCAGGCGGTCGGTGAGCGAGGTCAGTCGCGTGACGCCCTCTAGCATCGAGCCAATCGCCTCGCGGTAGTGCTCCGACGAGTGCTCCGTGCGGAGCGCCACCTCGCCAGCACTGCGGATCGCCGTCAGCGGGGTACGAATCTCGTGGGAGGCGTCGGCGGTGAAGCGACGCTGCCGGTCAAACGCCTCCCTGAGCCGATCGAGCGAGCGGTTCGTGATGGTCGCCAGCCTTCCGAACTCATCGGCGGGGTTCTCGACGGGGAGCCGCTCCCCGAGACGGTCGCCGCTGATGCGCTCCGCGGCCTCGGCCATCCGGCGGACCGGCGACAGCATGCGTCCCGCGAGCCAGTACCCTCCGACCCCCGCGAGCACGAGAAGGACAGGGAACGACGCACCGAGCATCCAGTTGACCGCCGCGATGCTCCGGCGCGCCGGCTCCTCGTCCGCCGCAACAGCGATCGTGAAGGTGCGCTCGCCCGTGTTCACGGTCGTCGCCGCGATGCGGTAGTGGTCGTGGCGCGGGGTCTCCCATAGTCGGTCCGTTCCATCGGTCACGATCTGCGCAGGCGCGGGGAGCCCGAGGGATTCCCAGGCGGCGGCTTGATGCTCGATTTGATCGCCCTTGACGACGAGCACGAGCGCGTGGGGGTTGAACTCCGCGAACTCGGCGACGTCGCCGGGGTTGGCGCTGACGAAGGCGACGGTCGTTTCAAGGTCACGCCGAACGCGGGCGGCGACCTCTCCAAGCACTCCGGCACGAACGATGAGGTAGACCCCGGCCGCGACGATCAGCAGCACAGCCGCGAGCGCCGCCGCGGACCACAGCGCCAGCCGCGCCCGGATGGTTGTCGGACGGCCGATCATGCTCGCTCCTCCGACAGTCGGAACCCGATGCCTCGCACCGTGTGGATCAGCGGCCGGCCGAAGGGCTCATCGACCTTCTTCCGTAGGCGTGCAACGGTCGCGTCGATCACGTTGTCGAGCGGAGTGATCCGGCCCGTCTCCTTCCAAACGTCGCGCGCGAGCATGTCGCGCGAGACGACGCTCCCGGCGTGGCGCAGCAGGTACTCCAGCAGGTCGAACTCGCGGACGGTCAGGTGCAGCGTCCTGTCGGCCCGCGCCGCCCGCCGCGCGAGGAGGTCGATTTCCAGGTCCGCGCAGGCGAGCTTCGTCGCCGCGGCGCGGCCACGCCGGAGCAGCACGCGGATGCGGGCCAGCAGCTCGTCGAACGCGAAGGGTTTCACGAGATAGTCGTCCGCACCGGCGTCGAGCCCGTTCACGCGGTCCTCGACCGCGTCCCGCGCCGTGAGGAGCAGCACAGGAATGTCGCCGACCTTCTGCCGGATGCCCGCGAGCACCTCCAGCCCGCTCCGCCCGGGGAGCATGATGTCGAGGACGACCGCATCGTACCGCTCGGTCGTGGCCCGGAAGAACCCATCCTCGCCCGTGCCCGACGCGACCACGACGTACCCCTCCGCCGCGAGCCCGCGCTCTAGCGACCGCCGGACGGTCGGCTCGTCCTCGACAACCAGGATGCGGGCTGCCGGCTCCTGCATGCCATGACGGTACCCGCGTGGCCGGGGCCGCTGCGGCTACAGATCTCTGACATTCCTGTCAGATAGTCCGGCCCCCCGCCCTGATCTCGAACTGCCCGGACTTCTCCGGTTCTCGCGCACTACGATGGGCTGGAGGACGCCGTCCTTGGCCATTGACTTGGCGAGGGACTCAACCGAGGCCCGCGTGATCGGCCGGCGCCGGTTGTCGGGCGTCGGCACCATCTTCTCGATCGGCAGCATGCGGACGGGGTAACTGACCTTCGGGGGCGTCTTCACGACTGTCATGGAGGGACTCCTTGTGAGCGCGCACGATGACCCGACGGCGCCGCCGGGTTGGACAGGCACCGTGGCTCAGTGGGTGATGAACCTGAACGAACGCGGCGGCGCGGAGCGCCATCACGGCGGAACCTTGGAACGTGCGACAGTGCAGCGGGGGACGGTTGGGACCACGGGACGCCCTGGCACGAGGACGAGCCATCTACCCAGGTCTGCCGTGTGGAATGGGTCCACAGCCTGCCACACGGTCAAGCACCAGATCAACCGTCGGCCCGCTCGCCCAAGCGGTAGGCGTTACCCCCTATGACGAGGGCCGACAGTGTGGAATCCCGGCTGGCGAGTGCGCGCTCCAGTGCGCGCTCACCAGCGTGCACTTGGCGGTCCAATGATCGCATACATGCGAACAAGCGAACGGCTTGGCGCCCCCGAGAACGCGGTTTTTGACCTCGCAGGGCAGTTGTCGGAAGGGGTCGGAGCCGACTGTCGATCCGGTGGTCCTTCGTGGCGCCCGCCCAACCAAATTCGCCGGCGCACGATTGCACCGCTGGGAGCGCCATGGGTAGCGCGCACATGCCGCCGCATGGCATGCAGACGCCGAACCTGTCACCAAACCATCGGCGCCGTCGGCTGAATGCCTCCGGTTCCGTCGCTCGGAAGCCGCTGCCAAATCAGGACTTGGCACGCCCCGGCGGGAGCCGGCTGGGAGCGGTCAAGAGCGGGCGACCGGACTCGAACCGGCAACATTCAGCTTGGAAGGCTGACACTCTACCATTGAGTTACGCCCGCGGATCCGCGGATCATAGCCGGCGGCGCCCGCTCAAGGGCACCCCGCCGAGAAGCACCCGACGAACCCGACGATGTCGCCCAGATCGAAGGTGCCGAACGGCTCGGCGAAGTCCGCGGCGGGGTCTTCCCCCATCAGCCCCGTCACGAACCCGATGATGTCCTCGAGGTCCAGCAGGCCGAACGGGGGCCTCAGGTCGCACGCCCCGGGCTTGACCGAGACGGCGATCACCGCCGACGCCGATGCCGGCACGGGCTCATGGCCCGCCAGCCCCACCATCGCGGTGAACACCACCGTTCCACGCCCGCTCGCGTCGAGGTCGAAGCCCCCGACCATCGCCGACGACTCCGCGAACGCGAGATCATCCCGAGGCGGCGGCAGCCGCTCCCCCGGCACCGCGACCGGGATGAGGCCGTGCCCCGGCGCGTACGCGAACAGCCCCGTGCGGTCCTCGTTGTTGTCCAGGTCGCGCCAGGCCGCCTTGAACGCCACCATCCCCGGCCCCGGCCCGCACGACCCGCAAGGCCCGCCGAGCACCGGGTGGCTGAGCCGCACGCTCCCCGGAACGGCGCGCAGCCCCGGCAGCGATTCCAGGTCCGCCGCGGCGACGATCGCGCGCACGAACGGGTCGGACGGGTCCGCGTTGCGCTCCCGCTCCCAGACAAACAGCGCCTCGACGCCCCCGACCTCGCCCCGGAACACGACATCGGGTCCCGCGCCGGTCAGCACGCCGACATCGGCCCCCTCCTCGAGCGTTGAGCGCAGCACAAGCGCAGCGGGCGGCTGCCCATCGATCGAAACCGGCGTGCCGTTCCGCGCGATCAGCGTCTGCGCCCCGCCCTCGTCGAGCACGAGCAGCGCGCCCGACACGGTCGACGAGGCGAAGAACAGCGTCTGATCGCCCGTCGCGTGCCGGGCGGTCACCCGGTACGGCCCGGGCGCAAGCCCCGAGTACGACGGGTTCTGGTACACCCCGCCGTCCGGCGATGGATCCCCGCTCCGCGCGACGACGCACCCGCCATCGGCCGCTGGCGTGATCAGCCACGCGAAGCCCGGGTTGGCCTGCACCTCCGCGTGGGCGAACCCGCCGCCCTCGCGAGGCCGGGCCGGGCTCGCTTCCAGCCCGTCGCCGAGCAGGCAGACATCCAGGTCCTCCCGGTACAGCACATCGACCAGGCCCGGCGTCACCCCGAGCAGCGCGCGACGCGTGCCGAGCGGGGCGCACAACTCCGAGTCGATCACCACCGTTCCCGCGACCAGCAGCGTCCCGTCCGCCGACACCCCGCGGATCGCCCCGTTCCCGCTCAGCGGCGCCGAGGACGGGAGATCGCTCGGCAGGCGCTGAAGAAACGCCTCGACCACGCCGCACGCGGGCTCCGGATCATCCAGCCAGGTCTCCCCGCCGGGGATCAGGTCCCCCTCGCGCAGCAGCATCGCGGCGGCGCCCCGCGACAGATCGAACTCGAACACCCGCCCCGGGCCGAGGCCGCCCCGCCCCCCTCCGCCGTCCCCGACATCGCCGAACCAGACCCTCGCGCGGTCGTCCACCGCGACGCCCAGCCCGAGCACCCCGTACTCCTCCGGCAGCCCCGCGACCGGCGGCGTCTCGCCCTCGAGCGCAAGGAGCCGCCGCGTCACCACCGCGAAAAGTCCCGATTCGCACTCGTCCGGCACGCCGTTGAGGTTGCAGTCGCCGCTGAGCCCCTCGGCGATCTCGCAGAAGTCCGGCAGCCCGTTCCCGTTGCAGTCCGCGGCCCCCTGGCACTCGTCGGGCACCGCGTCCCCGTTGCAGTCGGTGCTGAGGCCGGTCTGAATGTCGAGGAAATCGGCAAGCCCGTTCCCGTTGCAGTCCTCCTCGCACAGGTCCAGCAGCCCGTTGCCGTTCAGGTCCCGCATCGGGTCCAGGAGAATGTCGCACTCGTCCGGCACGCCGTTGGCGTCGCAGTCGGGCTCGCACGCGTCGCCGACGCCGTCCCCGTCGCAGTCCGGCCCGCCCGGGTCCTCGCAGACCGCGACGCAGCCCGTGCACAACGGCTGGAATTGCCACACGAACTCGACGCGCTCGACCCGCCCGGCCGGCTGATCGGGCTCGTACCCGGGCGACCCGGGGACATTGCAGAGCAGGTTGAACAGCGCGAGATCGAACGCGATCGTCTCGTCCGTCATCCCAGCGCACAGTCGGACCGGGTCGTCGCCCGTCCGCAGGTCCTCCGCGAGATCCTCGACCAGGTCACGCTCATCGAACACGATCGTGTCGGTAAGGATCACCAGCGACCGGTCCGCCCCGGGGTCGGCGTCCTCGAACACATCCCGCGCCAATTCGAGGCCCGGCAGGATCCGCGTCCCGCTGTTGAGCCGAACGAGCGAGTCGACCTGGTCGCAGAACGCCCCGGCCGCCCCGGGCGAGTCCAGCACCGTCAGCGGGATCTCGACCCGCGCGGTCTGCGAGAACTGCACCACCGCCACCGACACCGACCCGTCGAGCGGCGTCCCTGGCGCGCACACGCAGTCGCGCACAGCCTGCCGCTGCATCGCGAAGGTGCCCGCGGACACACTCCCAGAGCCGTCAAGCAGGAAGACGATCTGCGACGCGCCCACGGCCGGCGCACAGACCGCCCCGACCACGCCCAACACAACCGCACGGAGCATGCGCACCTCGCCCGTCAAGTCGCGGCGAGCTTCCCCACGAGCGCCGCGACGGCGCCGACCCACTCTACAGCGCCCCCGCGCAGGGAGAAAGACAAATCACCCGGTTCCGAGGCTCGCCCTGAGCTCATTCACCAATTCTGAACGCGATGGGCACCGCCCCGTGCGCACGAACGCCGACGCGGTGTCGCACCCGCACGCCAGGCTCTCGCCGAGCGGCAGGCCCAGCGACCGCGCGGCCGAGTAGCCCCCGTTGAAGTGATCGCCGGCGCCCGTCGAGATCGCCGGCCTCTCGACAAGCCGCGTCGGCAGACCCGCGCTCTCCACACGCGTCGCGGCCCCGGCCGCCCCGCGCGTATGCAGCACGATCTCGTCCAGCCCGGTCGCGTCGCGGATCTCCGAGGCCGCCGCCGCCATGCCCTCCGGCGTGCGCCGGATGGGCGACGACCCGAGACCAAGCAGCGCGCGGAACCGCTCGGCCTCGGCGATGTTGAGCCCGAGGGTCACCGAGATGTGGTTGGGGAAGAGCGACAGATCGTCGAGCGCGCGCCGCAGCTCGTCGTCCGTCCGCTTGGCGGGGTCGGTCAGGTCGACGAACAACCCGAGTGAACGCCCCCCCGTACGCGGGAGCACATGCTCGCGCAGCCCGCGCCAGATCGAGGGGAGTCCCCCGAGGTTGGTCCAGTTGACCGTCGCGATCAGCGCGGCCCCGGCGCACAGCTCCGCGAGCTCCGCGGGCGGGATCGCGCGCACGACGGCGTCCCAGTCCAGCCCGTCGAGATTTGCCGACCAGTTGAACATGATCTTGCCGTCCTCGAACTCGAGCGCGTCCGTGCGCGCGCTCGACGCCACCGAGACCACACGCACGCAGCGCTCGGCGAGCTGGCGATAGGCGGGGTCGATGTCGGCCGGGTCGCCCTCGCGGCCCAGCGCGCCGATGAGCGTGACCTCGACGCCCAGCGACGCGAGCGCCCCGGCCATGATGGGCCCGTTGCCGCCCGCTCGGACCTCGCGGGCACGCAGCTCGAGGTTCGCGGACCGGCCCGCGGCGTCCCCGATCCGCCTCCCGAGCGCCGCGATCGTGCGCACGGGCTCGTAGTCGTCGGGCCTCATCGACCGCCTCCGGTCGACGGCGTGGGCGATGGTGTCGAGGAACCCGTCGAACCCGACGACCGCGCGCGGCGGGGGACGCGAGGTTGATTGCTCGAGCAGGTCGGCGGCGCGGCGTCTGGTCTCGTCGCTCATGTTCAGCCCCGGGTGATCAGGCGTCCTGCTCGGCCATCGCGAGCCGGCAGAACATCTCCACCGAGACCGGGATCGCGTCGTCGTTGAAATCGAACCGCGGGGTGTGCAGCAGGGCGGGGGCGTCCTCGCCCTCGGGGCACGCGCCCACCACGAAGAAGCACGCGGGGACATGCGCCCCGTAATAGGCGAAGTCCTCGCCCCCGAGGATCGGTGCGGGCAGTTCAACGGCACGCTCGGGCCCGACGAGTTCTCCCGCGGTCCGCAGGACCAGCCCCGCCAGACCCGCGTCGTTGCGCGTGACCGGGTAGCCGTGGCGCCAGTCGATCTCGCACTCGCACCCCATGGCGTGGGCGATGCCGCGGGCGATCTCGCACAGGCGTTCGCGGGCCATGGCGCGCGTCTCCGGCGTCACGGTGCGGACGGTGCCGCCGAACGACGCCTCCCCCGGGATGACATTGTGGGTGTTGCCGCCGTGCACCTGGGTGACCGACACCACGATCGGGTCGGTCGGGGGCGCGTTGCGGCTGGCGATCGTCTGGACGGCGCCGACAATCTGGCAGACCGCGGCGATCGGGTCGCGGGCGGCGTGCGGGAAGGCGGCGTGCCCCTGCACGCCCTTGACGCGGATGTTGAACTCGTCGGTCGCGGCGAGGAGAGGCCCGGGCCGCGTGGCGATCGTGCCCAGCGGCATGCCGGGCCAGTTGTGCAGCCCGAAGATCCGGCCGACGGGCGGCCCGAGCCCGCCTCCGCGCGCGCCGGCGAGGGCGCCGTCGTCGCACATGAGCTCGCCCCCGCCCCCTCCCTCCTCGGCGGGCTGGAAGACGAGGGTGACGGGGTTGGGTCGGTGCTCGAGCCGGGCGAGGACGCGCGCAACGCCCAGAAGGACCGCGGTGTGCCCGTCGTGCCCGCAGGCGTGCATCACGCCGCTGGTCGTCGAGGCCCAGGGCTTGCCGGTTCGTTCCTCGATCGGCAGGGCGTCCATGTCCGCCCGCAGCGCGACGGCCGGGCGGTCGCCCGGCACGGTCGCGGGGAGGTGCGCAACGACGCCGGTACCCCGGGCGTACCCCCCCCGGTGCTCGACGCCGATCGCGGCGAGTTCGCGCTGCACGGCCTTGCTGGTGCGGTGCTCCTGGTAGCCGAGTTCGGGGTGGCGGTGCAGGTCGCGGCGGATCTCCGCGATCGCCGCGTGCTCGGCGGCGATCAGCGGGGCGAGGTCGGTGGTCGCGGTGGTCATGGGCGGAGTGTAAACCTGATCCGCATCGGTCGACGCCCACCGCCCGCGCACGCCGCGGACAATCTCCGGGCGGCGAACGATTCAGTCCGCGAACGCCGCCGCGGTGAGCTCCAGCATCCGGTTCACGGCGAGCAGCGCCGATCCGCGCACCTCGGGGTGCACGCGGATGATGTTCCGCTCGCGCACCGTCGTTTCGGTCGCCTCGCCGCCCTCGCCCGTCTCCACCCCGCACAGGCCGTCGAGCACCCAGAGCAGGTGCGGCTCGTCGATGCGGTACATCGTCGTGCACAGGCACTGGCACTCGGAGAGGATGCGCACCTCAACTCCCCGCGGGCGCACCTCGTCGGCAAGCCGGTTGACCAGATGAACCTCGGTGCCGACCGCCCAGCGGTCGCCGGGCTCGGAGGCGCGCACGGCCTGGATGATGTACTCGGTCGAGCCCGCGAGGTCGGCCTTGTCGACGACCTCCTTGCAGCACTCGGGGTGCACCAGGATCTTCATGGGGCGCACGCCGTCGTCGAGCCGCTCGTTCGCGGCGCGGATCTGGTCGCAGTGCTCGGGGCGGAAGAGTTTGTGCACCGAGCAGTGCCCCGCCCAGAGCACCACCTCGCTCGCCACGATCTGCTCGGGCGTCGAGCCCCCGACCCCCTCGCCCCGGGTGGCGGCCTTCGGGTCGTAAAGGCAGGTCCGCGACCGGACCTCGATCCCGTGCTTCGCCGCCGTGTTGCGCCCCAGGTGCTGATCGGGCAGGAACAGGATCTTGATCTCCTCGTCACCCTCCCGGGGGCGGACGCCCCCGTTCATCGCCCACTCGAAGACGCGGTCGGCGTTGGAACTCGTGCAGCACGCCCCCTCGTGCGCGCCCACGAACGCCTTGATCGCCGCCGACGAGTTCACATAGGTGATCGGGATGATCCGGCCGTTCCAGCATCCCCCGTGCGCACCGCGGACGGTCTCGTGCAACTCCTCCCACGCCTGCACGGTCTCGTCATAGGCCGCCATGTCCGCCATCGAGCAGCCCGCCGAGAGGTCCGGGAGGATCACCCGCACGGACTCCGGCGTGAGGATGTCGGCGGTCTCCGCCATGAAGTGCACGCCGCAGAAGACCACGAAGTCGATCTCGCGCTCGGCGGCGACGCCCGCGGCGAGCTGGCTCAACTTGAGCGAGTCGCCCGTGAAGTCGGCGTGCCGGATCACCTCGTCCTGCTGGTAGTGGTGCCCCAGGATGACGAGCCGATCGCCCAGCCGGCGTCGGCGGTCCTCGATCGCGGTGTTGAGCGTCGCCGGCGGGAGGCGGTGGTACACCTCCGGCAGCGAGGGTTGCCACAGCATGCGCACCTCCCCGGGTGAATCCCTCGGCCCGATCCTAGGAACGGAACCCGTCCCCCCCCGGGACGCGGCGGGCATCGGCAACGATTCAGGATGATGTTCGGATCACGCCGCTTCCGCGCCGGCGAGCGCGTCGGCCTGCTCCTGAGCCCGATCGAACTCGATCGCGACGAGCTGGGTCCGCCCGAGCACGGGGCCCGCCCGGCGGACGCGGGCCCGGATCATTTCGCCCGCGAGCATGATCGGCCGCCCACCCCAGTTGACCGCGACCTCGAGCTGCTCACCCTCCCGGATGGGCCGGGTCGTGAAGACCTCGAGCATCGCCCCGCCCGCGGAGACATCCCCCGTTCTGGCGGTGTCGTACCGCGAGACGGCCCGACGGAGCAGCTTGCATTCGATCGCCGCGGCGAAGCGCGGGTGGCGTCGGCGGTTGGTTCGAGGCGTCATCGGCATCCCCCGTCCGTGGGGACCCCGCTTTCGGGGCCTTGGCGCGAGACCGTTCGCGCTCCCCGGGGTATCGGCCGGGTCCGGGGGCCGGCGTGAATCCTCGGGCTCATCCGGTCTTCCGGGCCCGGGGCTGCACGGTGCCCGGGGCGAGGGCGAGCGCATCGGCGTAGGCCTCGCGGGTGCGGTCGAGGACGGCCTGGAGATCGCAGCGTGTGCGCACGCGGCGGGCCCCGCTCGAACCGAGCATGCCCCGCCAGTCGGCGTCGCTGAGGAGGTTCTCGATGCCGAACGCGAGCGAGTCGGGAGAGGGCTTGACGCGCAGCCCGGTGGACCCGTTCTCAACGACGCCGTCGAATTCGGGGGTGTCGGCCACAACGACCGGGGCGCCCGTGGCCATGGCTTCAAGGACGGAGCGGGACTGGCGGCGTTCGGATGAGGCGTGGAGGAAGAGGGCGCATTCGTTCATGCGTCGCTGCACCTCGGCGTAGGGGACGCGCCCGGCGAACTCGACGGGGGCCTTGTGCTCGCGGGCGAGCGCGGCGAGCCGGGCCCGCTCGGGCCCGTCGCCGATGACCAGGAGGCGGGCGTTCCCGCGCCGTTCGGGGGAGAGGCGTTCAAAGGCGAGGATCATGGTCTCGACGCCGCTGGTCCGGCTGACCTCACCGACCGCGAGGATGAGGCCGCGGTCGCGGTCCTCGGGGCCGACAGGCTCGTGGAGATCGTGGACGAAATGCGGGATGACGCGTGTGCGTGCGGGGTTGATGCCGTGACGCCAACAGAGCTCGTCGATCGTGCTGTCGGAAACACCGACCACGAGTTGGGCCTGCTGGCAGAGGGCGTGCTCCTCGACGCCGGAGCGGACGGCCTCGATGGCGTGCGGCCCGCGGAGGGCGGCGAGGACACGGGAGCGGATGAATCCCCCCCGGGCGACGAGGGCGGCCTGAACGCCGGCGCGGCGGAGAGGCCCGAGGATGCGGCGTGAGACGCCGTTGTCCTCGAGCTGCATGGTCTGGATAACGACGCGGCGGGACTGGCCCAGCCGGGCGAGCACGCGGTCGTGCAGGGGGCGTCCCGGGCCCAGTTCTGGGTCGGGCTGGTTGATGGCGATGGCGTCGACGCGGCCGGCGAGCGTTTCGGAGAGTTCGGCGGCGATGGTGGTGTCGCGGGCCCCGCGGTCGGAGACGAAGATGAGGTGGGGGACAAACCCGAGCAGCCCCCTGAGCAGGTGGGTTTCGCGGTCGAGTCGTCCGAGGTCGGCCCAGCGCGTCAGCGATCCCCCCGGGGCGAAGGTCATGATCAGGGTGTCGGGCAGGTTGGACATGTCGTACACCCGTTCCGGTGGCGCCGGGCGAACCGAGGCCTGCCAGAGTTTCGGCTGGTTGGCGTCCGGGCTGAACTCTCGGACTCGGAAGTTTGCCGAACAGGGGGGGGCACGGATCCGCTACGATCGGTCCCCCGAGAGGACGCGGACGGCATGGCGCGGGTGGACATCATTCTGACGGCGGGCGGACGGGCGGAGTCGCTGCGCGCCACGCTGGAATCGATCCGCGGGCAGAGCCTGCGCGACTGGCGGGTGATCGCGGCGTACGACCCGGCGTCGGAAGGGCTGCGGGCGGAGTTGGACGGGGGCGACGAGCGGGTCGTGGCGTTCGAGGCCTCGGGGCGCACGGTGTCGGCGATGCGGAACGAGGCGCTGTCGCGCGCGGAGGGGCGGGCGGTCTGCTTCCTCGAGGCCGGGGGGGTGCTGGCCCCCACGGCGCTGTCGCACCTTCTCGCGGCGGCGGACGCGGGCACGCACGGGGCGGCGTGCGGGTCGTGGCTGGTGATGCACGAGAACGGGAAGCCGGACGGGCCCCCGATTGATCCGCCGGAAGGGTCGATCGGCTTGGGATCGCTGTCTTCGCTGCTGGGCGTGCCGGCGTCGGCGGCGCTGGTGCAGCGGTCGCTCCTGCGTGGCAAGCGTTTCGGGGCGAACCTGGATTCGTGGTCGCACACGGACCTGTGGCTGCGCCTGTGCGAGGACGGGGTGCGCTGGCAGGTGGTGCCTTCGGTGGTCGTTTCCGTGCCGCACGACCCGCCGCTCGCTGAGCCCGAGGAGCGGGCGCGAGCGGTCGAGTTGCGGTCGGTGGTGGAGCGTTCGTTCCGGCGTGCGTCGGCCCGCGGGTGGGAGGAGGAGGGCCTCGACGAGGCCCACGAGCGTGAGACGGTGCGATCGGCGCTGTTCACACTGGCGACGAGGCGGGCGCTGCGCGGGTCGGAGGCGCAGGCGAAGTCGGCCGTGGAGTTGTTCGCGGGTGTCGGGTCGGAGCGTTGCCTGACGCCGGACGAGTTGGCGATGTCGGCGGCGATCTCGCTGCGGTACAGCCCGGCGTTCGCGGCGCGGGTGGACGCGCGCGCGGAGCACTCCTGGGCGCGGGCGGTGCATGAGTGGTGGAGCCGGTGCGTCTCGCAGAAATGGGTCGCGCGGCACGAGGTGGAATCGGCGGTGCCGCGGCTGGCCGAGTTGCTGGTCGACCCCCGCGAGGTAGCCCGCGACCTGCTCGGGTCGTTCGGAAAGCCGGGCCGGCTCTGGGTGGGCGGGACGGACCGGGCGGCCCGGGCGGTGATCGAGGAGGCGCTCGAGGCGGGTTGGCGTGTGCTGGTGCTCCCCGGGCGGGCGTCGCAGGGCGTGAACACACGGCTGATGGCGCTGCCGTCGCGGGTGATGGTGGCCTCGGCGAGCGAGAACATCGGGACGAGCGACCCGCTGGTGACCGGGTCGGCGGACGAGGGGGACCTGCTCGAGCGGTACGGCGCTCGCCCCAATGTGGCGAGGTGGAACGGGGCGTGGCGCACGGCGTCGGAGCGGGCGGTCCGCCGGCTCGAGAGCGCCTGGCCGCGCCGGGACGACTGACCCCGGGGGCTCGGAGGATCGCGATGAAGCGTGTGTTGGCGGCGGTGCTGATGGGCCTGCTCGGGGGGTGCGCGTCGACCGGGCCGCGGGAGACACCCGCGGCGGCCGCGACGCCGCTGGACCCGCGCGGGGTGGAGGTCTTCGCGGGTCGCACGGGCGCGGGGGCGGCGTGGGGCGCGGTGGTGGAGGCCGCGGCGGGCGCGGATGTGGTGATCATCGGGGAGACGCACGGGCACGGGCAGGGGCTCGCGGCGGCGGCGGCGCTTTGGGAGGATTTGCTGTCGCAGGCCGGGCTGGCGCCGGCGTTGTCGCTGGAGTTTTTCGACCGCGGGACGCAGGCGGCGCTGGACGATTACCTGCTGGGCGTGGTGGATGAGGCGAAGTTCCGCGAGGCGGCGGGTCGCTCGGAGGGCAATTACCCGGCGGGGCACCGCGCGATGGTCGAGGCGGCGAAAGCGGCGGGGGCGCCCGTGATCGCGGCGAACGCGCCGCGGCGGTACTCGTCGATGGCACGCGAGGACGGGTTCGAGTCGCTCGACGGGCTGCGCGCGAGTCAGCGGGCGCTGGTCGCCTGGCCCTCGGCGTTGCCCGCGGGCCCCTACCGCGACCGGTTCTTCGAGCAGATGGGCGGGATGCTGGCGAGCCACGGCGGGGAGGAGGAACTCTCCGAAGAAGAACTCAACCGGCGGGTCGAGGGGTACTTCCGGGCCCAGTCGGTATGGGACGAGACGATGGCGTCCTCGATCGTCCGGGCCCTTTCGGAAGGGCGTCGGCCGGTGGTGCATGTCGTGGGGCGGTTCCACTCCGACTTCAACGGGGGGCTCGTGCAGGCGCTGTGGCGGGCCCGCCCCGGGACGCGGGTGGTGACGCTGTCGATGGTGGAGAACGCTGACCCCGCGGGCGAGGACGCGGGCCGGGCGGATTTCGTGGTGCGGCTTGGGCCCGATGAATAAATGATGGGGCTGGCTGTTGAGCGGGTCGTCGCGGGCCGGTAGGCTGGCGGTGCACGCACGCCGAACGCCCTCGTGGGCCGGGGACGGACGGATGAAGCACTTCATCGCGGCGCTATGGGGCGTTCTCTTCGGCGCGAGCGGTTCGCTCGCCCAACCGATGAAGGACGAGCCCGAGCCCCACGAGCGGTGCGACGAGCCCGTGATGACAATGCCGGCGGCGACGGCGCGGATGGCGCCCCTGCCGCGGTGGATGACCTCGGCGGGCGGGGCGGTGCATGTGCAGGTGAATGTCGACGGGGACGGGCTGAACATCCTGGGCGACGCGGGGAACGAGCCGACGATCGCGGTGGACCCGACGGCGCCGAACCGGATGGCGATCTGCTGGCGGCAGTTCGACACGGTCGCGTCGGACTTCCGGCAGGCGGGGTATTCGTTCACGGTGGACGGGGGTCGGTCGTGGTCGCCGATCGGGGTGATCCAGCCCGGGGTGTTCCGGTCGGACCCGGTGCTGGCGGCGGACGGGAACGGCGACTTCCACTTTCTGGCCCTGGGCCTTGAGGACGGCTTCACGGTCTGGCATCACCTCTCCACGGATGGGGGCGCGACCTGGGGCGACGCGTCGTTCGCGTTCGGGGGGGACAAGCAGTGGTTCAGCGTGTCGGCGGACGGGCGGACGCTCTACCAGAACTGGTCGAGCGCGTTCAGCCGGAGCTTTGACGGGGGCGCGTCGTGGGAGACGCCGATCGAGATGTTCGCGGCGGGCGGGCTGACGACCGCGGAGCCGATCTGGGGGAACTCGGCGATCGGGCCCGACGGGGCGCTTTACATCATCGGGCGCTTCGCGTCGACGGTGCAGCGGATCGTGCTGATCCGCTCGGACGAGCCGGGGGCGACTCCGATGCGGTTCGACTTCGGGGTTGAGGTGCCGCTCGGGGGGGGCGTGGGGTTCCGCGGGAATCCGAACCCCGGCGGGCTGATGGGGATGCCGCAGGTGGCGGTGAACCACGCGCCGGGGGCGTTGCACGGGGAGGTGTACGCGTTGCTGAGCGCCTCGCCCGGGGGGACGCGGATCCAGAGCCAGGTGCACTTTGCACGCTCGACCGACCGGGGCGAGACCTGGAGCGAGTTCGTGCGCCTCAACGACGACCCGGCGCCCGACAACCGCTGGCACTGGTTTGCGACGATGTCGGTGGCGCCGAACGGGCGGATCGATGTCGTATGGCTGGACATGCGCGACGACCCGACGCCGGCGGACTTCACCTACCTGTCGGCGTTGTACCGCTCGTCCTCGGAGGACGGTGGGCGGACCTGGTCGCCCAACGAGCGGCTGAGCGTGTCGTTCGACAGCAGGCTCGGGTTCCCCTCGCAGGCGAAGATGGGGGACTACTTCCACATGGCCTCTGACGATCTCGGGGCGGACCTGGCGTGGTGCGCGACTTTCGAGGGCGAGCAGAACATCTACTACACGCGCATCGGGCCGCGCGACTGCGACCGCAACGGGGTGGACGACGAGGCGGACCTGCTGAACGGGACGCTCACCGATTGCGACGGGGACGGGGTGCCCGACGCGTGCGAGATCGCGGCGGGGGTTCCGGTGCCATGCTTCGGGTGCGTGGCGGACTTCGCCGAGCCCTTCGGGCTGCTGGACCTGGCGGACCTGGTTGCGTTCGTGGTGTCGTTCACGGGCGAGGAGCCTCGGGCCGATCTGGCCGAGCCGTTCGGGCTGTTCGATCTCGGGGATGTGCTCGCGTTCGTCGAGGCGTTCGCCGCCGGGTGCGGGTGAGGGCGAGGCGCGGTCGCGCGTCGAGAGAAGTCTGCGCCGGTGTGCGTGAGTCGCCCGGGGTGTTCGCGTTCATTGACCTGGGTCGATTCCGGCCCTCGCCGCAGGCCAGATCCGGCGCTGCGGGGAACCGAGAAAATGGCGCGGGTGACAGAAGCCGCCGCGCCGACACAGGTGCGTGAATCCACCAACGGGAGGTATCTCATGAATCGGGCGATGAGTCTGCGCGGTCTCGGTGCGGGCGTGCTGGCGGCGCTGGCGAGTTCGGCGTCCGGCGTGGGCGACTGCTGCACGGCGAAGGTCACCACGGCGAGTTTCCGGAACGAGCGGATCGACGCGCTGGCGTGCTCGTCGGTCTGGTCGAGCACCCACCGCGACGACGGCAAGTTTTGCTTTGCGCTGGGATCGGGGTACGGGCCGGGGCTGCAATCAACGCTGACCGTGGGGCAGGAGTTCGAACTCAACGCGAGCTTCAATCTCGGCAACGGGGCGGGCGGTGTGACGGTCGGGATGGCGAGGAAGTTCACGGTCTCGCAGGCGTTCACCCACACCGCGCCGGAGGGGCAGAGTTGCCAGCTCTACCTCTCCTACGACGAGGCGGTGATGCGCCACTGGACGGTGCAGCGGTTCTGCATCGTCGGCGACCGGACCTACACCCACACCACCTTCACCAGTTTCGGCACCACCACCGTTATTCCCTGCTGCGAGCCGGCCCGGGGCGGGGCTCCGAACACGGACGGGCAGGCCGCCGACGGGAACGCGTCCTGCACGGACCCCGCGGTCCTCGATGAGTTGGGCGCTTCGCCCCGGGCGACGATGGCGCTCGATCTGCGCGAGCAATCCTCGTTCGAGCCGCACAACCTGCCCTCGTGGCACCCGATGAACCAGCCCGGGTCGGACCTGGCGACGATGAACGGGTGGCAGCGGCGCGAGATCATGCGCGGCGTGCGCGAGATGGAGGCGATCCAGGGGTTCCCGATGTCCGAGCTGGTGATCTTCGATCTCGACGGCTCGTTCGTCATCTGGGATCTGGAGGCCGACCCCTCCGGGCTCGTGCCCTGCCCGGCGGACGCCGACAGCAATGGTCTGGTGGACAGTTCGGACATTGTGCTCTTCGTCAACTACTTCCTCTCCGACGATCCCGCGGCGGATGTCGACGGGAGCGGCCTGCTCGACCTGCGTGACATCACGGGCTTCGTCGAGTCGACGCTTGCCGGCTGCCCGTGACCACCCGGACCCCTTCGCCCCGGGCCCGTCCGGAAGGACGGCCCGGGCGTTTCGGCGCCCGACCCGGACCCGGAGCGATTCACGGGCCCAGCCGGATCCGGCCGATCATCTTGGCGATGACTGCGCACGGCCGACCCGGGAAGATCGTGGGATTCGACGAACTCCGCCGCAGGCGGGAGCAGGCCCGCTCGGAGGGCCTGCGCGTGGTGCACTGCCACGGGTGCTTCGACATCGTGCACCCGGGGCATATCCGGCACCTGAAGTTCGCGCGGAGCCAGGGGGACATCCTGCTGGTGAGTGTCACGGGCGACGAGGAGGTCAAGAAGGGGACCGGTCGGCCGCTGATCCCGCAGGAGCTGCGCGCTGAGAACCTGGCCGAGCTGGATTGCGTGGACTGGGTGTATGTCGAGCCGCGGGCGACGGCGCAGGAATTGCTTGAGGCGGTCCGGCCCGATGTGTACATCAAGGGGCGGGAGTACGAGCACAACAACGACCCCCGGTTCCGGGCGGAGCGGGAGACGGTCGAGCGGCACGGCGGCCGCGTGGTGTTCAGTTCGGGCGATGTGGTGTTCAGTTCGTCGGCGCTGATCGAGGCGATGGAGCACTCGATCGACCCGTTCCACCACCGCCTGAGCCGGCTGCTGGGGGAGGCGGACCTGCAGCCCGATCGGCTCGAGTCGCTGCTGGGATCGATGCGCGGGCGCCGGGTCGTGATCGTGGGCGAGGTGATCCGGGACACCTATGTGTTCTGCGACCGCCCCGATGTCGCGGGCGAGAGCCCGATGATGACGCTGCGCCCGGTCGAGCGCCGGTTCTACGACGGGGGCGCGGCGATCCTCGCCCGGCACGCCGCGGCGCTCGGGGCCGAGCCCGTGCTGGTCACCGCGATGCCGGACGACGAGGCGGCCCGCGGCGTGCGGTCGCGGCTGGCGTCGGAGGGCGTCGAGGTCCGCGCGATCGCGCAGCGGGCGCCGCTCGCCGAGAAGCAGCGGTTCCTCGTCGGGGCGACGAAGGTGATGAAGCTGGATCTTGTCGAGCCCGCCTCGCTCGACGCGCGCGAACGCGAACGGCTCGCGTCGATCGCGGGCGCCGCGGCCGAGGAGGCGGGCGGGTGCGACGCGGCGATCATCGCCGATTTCGGGCTCGGGCTGCTGACGCCCGCGATGATCGCGCGGCTGTGCGAGGTGCTGCGGCCGTGCGCGGGGGTGCTCGCGGGCGATGTCAGCGGGCGCCGCGCGGGGCTCGAGCAGATGACCGGGATGGATGTGGTCTGCCCAAGCGAGAGCGAACTGCGGGACGCGAGCCGGAACTACGGCGACTCGCTGCCGGCGGTCGCGTGGGGGCTGCTGGAGAAGACGGGCACGCGTTCGGCGATCGTGACGATGGGGGCCGAGGGGCTGATCGCGTTCGACCGGATCGCCGGCGCCGAGGAGGGGTGGCGATCGCGTCTGCACGGGGAGCATGTGCCCGCGTTGACGCCGCACGCGGTGGACGCGCTCGGGTGCGGGGACGCGCTGCTGTCGGCGGCGGCGTTGACGCTGGCCTCGGGCGGCTCGCTGCTGGCGGCGGCGTACCTGGGGGCGATCGCCGCGTCGGTGGAGGCGCGAACGCTCGGGAACATGCCGGTCGGGTCGGCGGTGCTGCGGCGCGAGTTCACGCGTGTCGCGGCGGCGCATGTGAGGCTCACGACCGCCGGCCTGGGCGTCCTGGAGGCGACGGGTCGGGCGTCGGAGGCGATGCGCGAGGCGTCCTGACGCGGGCCCGGAGCGCACCAACGCAGGAGACGGCATGCTGGCGTTCATCATCCCCACGCGGGACCGTCACGAGGAACTCGCCCGGACGCTGCACGCGATCGGCGCGATGCGGCTGGGCGAGGCGGACGCGGAGGCCGTCGTCGTCGACAACGCGTCGCGCGAACGCCCCCGCCCGTCCGAGCGGCTCGCCAACGGCGTGCGCGTGCGCCTGCTGCGGCGTGGATCGAACGAGGGCGCGGCGGGGCGGACCGCGGGGGCGCTCGAGGTCGACTCCTCGCGTCGGTGGCTCGTGATGCTCGACGACGACTCCGCCCCGGTGGAGCGGGAGGGGACGCGGACGCTCGTCGAGCTTCTCGAGAGCCGGGCCCCGGATGTCGGCGCGGTGACCGCGGATATCCACCTGCCGCGGCAGGGCCGGCGCGAGGCGGGGGGGCTGCCCGAGGTGCCGATCGGGTGCGGCGTGGCGTACCGGCGGGAAGCGTACCTGCACGCGGGGGGCTACGACGCGACCTTCAACTACTACGCCGAGGAGTACGACCTCGCGGCGAAGCTGCTGCTCGCGGGCTGGCGGGTGGAGTTCGAGCCCGCGTGGCGGGTCGATCATCGCAAGGTCGACGCCGGGCGGGACATGGACCTGATCTGCGAGCGGCTTGTGCGCAACAACGGGTGGGTCATGGCCCGGTACGCGCCGTCGAGCGTGCGCGGCGCCATGCTCGCCGAGACGATCGAACGCTACCGACGGATCGCGGAGAAGGAAGGGGCGATGGCCGGCTACACCCGCGGGCTGGTGACGCTGCAGCGGACGCTTCAGGACCAACCCCGCGAGGCGATGAGCCCCGTGCTGTGGGACCGGTTCACCGGGCTCTCGGCGGCACGCGAGGCGGTCGGGGCGTTCCTGGCGAAGTGCCCCTTCCGCACCGCGGCGATCGTCGAGCCGGGCAAGAACGACTGGGCCGTGCGCCGGGCGCTCGAGGAACGCGGCGTGGGCGTGGTCGAGAACACCGACGAGGCCGAGGTGCTGGCGATCGGGACGATGTCTCCCGGGCCGATGCTCGATGCGGCGGCGCGGCTGGCGGACTCGGGGCGTCGGGTGCTGACGCCGTGGGTCTCCGCGTGGCGTGTGGGCTGTTCGCGCGGGGGCGAGATCGGCGTGCCGGCGGCGCGGTCGCGCACCGGGGCGGCGTAGGGGGCGGTCGCGCCGGGCGCAGAGAAAAGGGGCGGCGCCGTGCCGCCCCCTTGAGCAGAGCATCGATTCTCTGAGTTCAGGCGTGTGCGGTCAGGCGTTGGTCTTGACCTGCTCGATCGCCTTGAGGGCCGACTCGACACGGGCCATGGTCTGGAGGTAGCCGGCCTGCTTGTCGCACTTGGTGCGCTGCCCGTTGACGACATACTCGATCGAGCAGTGGGCCTTCTCGGCCATCGCGCCGGCGCTCTTGATGCAGGCGGTGGTCTCGTCGCCGACCGCGTACTCCATGCCGACCGTCTGGGCGGCGTTCCACGCCATCACGGAGGCGCGGATGGCGTCCTCGGCGCTGTCGAAGACGGCCGGGCCGACCTTGTACTGCATCTTCTTCTCGCCGCAGGCGGCCATCTCCTTGGCGGCGTCGGGGCAAGCGACGCACGCGCCGTCGACCGCGAACTGCACGCGGGTGAGGTCCATCAGGTAGGACTGGAGCTGCTTCTGGTGGGCCGTCATCGCCTCGGACTGGTTGGCGTACTCAACCTCGGCGACCACATAGTGAACCTCGGCGTGGTTCTTCTCCGCCGCCTCGGCCGCCATCTTCGAGCAGCACATCGACGCGTCGCCGACCTTGTAGGACATCTTGGGCATCATGCTCACCAGCGACACGGCCGCGGCCTCGCCCTTCTCGCAGGGGGTGGCGCAATCGGCCTTCGCCTCGCCGCTGCACGCGGTGGCGCAGGCGGCCTTCTGCTCGGCGGTGCACGCGGTGGCGCAGGCCTGCCCGCCCTCGGTCAGCGCGACGCTCTGCACCGCGGCGGTCTGGCTCGCGCTGGCCGTCCCGGTCATCGGGCAGGCGGTCGCGCAGCCGGCGACCTCGGCCTTGACCTGCGTGGCGTTGGCGGCGGGCTCGCCGCAGGGGCCGGCGACGGCGAGACAGGACATCGAGACCAGGGCAACAGCGGAAGTCATCCAGGTGCGAAGCATGGGCATCTCCTTGCGTGCGGCGTGGGCCGCGGTTCGTGTCTGACGCGGGCATCGCCCGCTTGTTGGCGTGGGGGCGGGACGGGCCCGCCGGGTGGTCCGATTGGATCGGGGCCCGCAGCCGGGCCGGGGAACCCCTCTCCGTTGGGGTGAACAGGGTACGGGCGCGGAACATTCCGGGTTCGGACCCCAAATTTTCCCCTATCATGACGCCGGAGGCGTCGTGTGAGCCAGGCCCGGGCCATCCTGCATGTCGATATGGACGCGTTCTTCGCGTCGGTGGAGCAGCGGGACCGGCCCGAACTCCGAGGGAAGCCGGTGCTCGTGGGGGGGACCGGCAAGCGGGGCGTCGTCGCCGCGGCGAGCTACGAGGCGCGGGCGTTCGGGTGCCGCAGCGCCCAGCCCACGGCGGTGGCCTTGCGGCTGTGCCCCGGGGCGGCGGTGGTCAAGCCGAGGGGGGCGCGGTACCGGGAGGTGTCGGACCGGGTCTTCGAGATCCTCGAGCGCTTCAGCCCGCTGGTGCAGCCGATCTCCGTGGACGAGGCGTTCGTCGATGTCACCGGATCGCTCGGGCTCTTCGGCCCGGCGGCGGGGATCGCGCGGTCGATCCGCGCCGCGGTGCAGGCCGAGACGGGGCTGACCTGCTCGGTGGGGGTGGCGCCCAACAAGTTCCTGGCGAAGCTTGCCTCCGATCTGGAGAAGCCCGACGGGCTGACGGTCATCGAGCCGGGCCGCGTGCACGAGCGGCTCGACCCGCTGCCGGTGTCGAGGCTGTGGGGCGTCGGCCCCGCCGCGGAGCGCTCGTTGGCCCGCATGGGCCTGCGAACGATCGGGGATGTCCGCGCCGTCCCCGAGGAGACGCTCGGCGCGAGGCTGGGGGATTTCGGGCGTCACCTCGCCCGGCTGGCGCGGGGCGAGGACGACCGCCCGGTTCACACCGACCGCGAGGCGAAGTCGATCAGCCACGAGCAGACCTTCGGCGTCGACCTGGAGGACGCCGACGAGGTCCGGCGCGTGATCCTGGGGCAGTGCGAGGATGTCGCCCGCCGCCTGCGTCGGCACGCGCGGGCGGCGAGGACGGTGACCGTGAAGATCCGCTTCGGGGACTTCGAGACGGTCACGCGGAGCGAATCGCTCGGGGCGCCGGTCGAGTCGACCGAGCCCATCTGGGTGTGCGCCCGCACGCTCTTCGACCGCTGGGCGGGCGAGCGGTTCCGGCCCGTGCGGCTGATCGGGGTCGGCGTCAGCGGGCTGAGCGACCCCGGGGGCCGGCAGATGGGCCTGTTCGAGGCGGAGGCGGAAGAGAAGCGATCACGCGTGGATGCCCTGACGGACGCGATCATCGAGAAGCATGGGAAAGGGGCGATCCGCCGGGCCGGCTCGTGGACCCGCGACCGATCGACGCGCGACAAGGGGCAATGGGGCCCGGGGAGTTGAGCCGCCGCGCCGGACGACGGGGCGCTCCGACGGGGTATAGGCCGCGTTCCCTATTCGGCGCGGGGTGGTGTGAGCGGGGCCGGGGGGTGTCCGCTTGATCTCCTTGGAGCACACCCAAGGAGCCACGCATGCACGCCACCGCCATCGCCCGATCCGTCCCGCTCTTGCTCGCCCTGTGCGCGGGCGCCCCCGCCTCGGCCCAAACCGGGCAGGTCTCGACCTACAACATCACGCACACCTTCAACCTGTTCGCGCCCGCCGCGGACACGGCCCGGGTGTTCGTCTACGACTTCCGGCATGTCTGGCTCGCCACCAACGGGCAGCAGGACGAGGACCACACGCCCGCGGCCCAGGACCCGCAGTTCGACCCGTACGGCGTCGAGACCTTCGGCGTGGGGGGCGTGCCGTTCAACAGCGGGCTGGGGGGCGGCCCCGTGCCGGTGATCTACGGCGTGGGGCAGATCGCCCCGTCGGGCGCGCCGGGCACGCCCGCGTGCCTGTTCCTGGGCCTCCAGGCCTCGCAGGCGATGGCCTGCAACGCCGTGCGGGTCGACCCCTGGGTCAACCAATCGCCCATCGACCTGACGGGGTCGATCAGCTCGTTCGGCTACGCGGACGCGGCGGTCCAGGGCCGGGGCGCGGCGCTGGCGTACGCGTTCAGCACCGCGGCGATCCGCGTGGACAGCGGGGTCACGCTCGCGAACGGGACCATCCAGTGGCAGATCGGCGCGGTCGTGGACTCGGTCGGCGGCGGCGCCGGGGAGATCGAGATCAAGGACCCCGTGATCCTGACCGCGACGAACACCGCCACCGGGGATTCGCAGACCCACACCCTGGTGGAGGTCGACATGAGCCACGGCGGCACGGGGCATGTGGACATCAACGGGCCCGCGATGACGGTGGACATCCCGGAATTCCGTCTCGAGATCGCCGTGGGCTCGCCGGTGATCGACCCCGCGCAGGCCGGCGAATTCCGGCTCGAAGTCCTCGGCGGCGTGGTGCAGACCGCCTCGGCGAGCGGGATCTTCGCGGGCTCGGCCCCGCCGCTCGGCACCGCGATCCCGTTCAGCGTCGCGATGCCCCCCATCACCCTTGATTACGACCTCGGGCTCGACCCGACGCAGCCCTGGGAAGTCTCCGCGGAGATGGGGGGCGGCGGAGGCTCGCGGTCGCGGATCGACACCGCCGGCTGCCCGGCCGACCTCGCCGAGCCGTTCGGCGTCCTCGACCTCGCGGACATCAACGCGTTCATCTCGGGGTTTGTCGACCAGAGCCCGGCGGCCGACCTGAACGGGGACGGCGTCTTCGACCTGGGCGACATCGGGCTGTTCATCGAGTCGTTCCTGAGCGGGTGCCTCGACCCGGACGCGGGCTGATCGCCGCGCGGCGGCCGCACCGAGCCGGTATCCTTGCGGCATGACCCGACCGTGGATGCGGCTTTTGGTTGGAGTGTCCGTGGCGGCGTGGAGCCTCTCCGCGGCGGCGCAGGAGTTCATCCTTGATGAAGAGGGCGAGTGGCGCGCCGTGGCCGCCCCCGCACCCGGCACGGACGAATGGGTGATGAGCGAAGCCGCGGCGGCGCTCGCGGCGGGCGACGCCGCCGGGGCGCGGAACCTGCTCGACCCGTGGATCGAGGCGAACAAGCGTTCGGAGAGCCCGTGGCTCCCTCGGGCCTACCTCTTGCGGGGCGACGCCCGGGTCATGCAGCGCGACGAGTACGACGCGCTGTACGACTACGAGGCGGT
Source organism: Phycisphaerales bacterium (assembly GCA_036732005.1). Lineage (GTDB taxonomy): Bacteria > Planctomycetota > Phycisphaerae > Phycisphaerales > UBA1924 > UBA1926. The sequence goes on along the minus strand of DAINDF010000004.1, from coordinate 108,308 downwards.
CATCAAGCAATACCCGGGGTCGGAGGAGTTCCAGACCGCGGTCGTCCGCGAGATGGAGATCGCCCAGAAATACCTCGACGGGATGAAGCGCAAGCTCTGGGGCCTGTTCCGCATCGAGCCCGCCCGCAAACTGGGCGAGGAACTCATGATCCGCGTGCAGGAGCGCTTGCCCGGGAGCCGGGTGAGTGAGGACGCGGCCTTCCGGCTCGCCGAGCATTACTACGACACGCGCCGGCTCGACCTCGCGGCCGAGATGTACGACATCTTCCTGAAGAACTACCCCGACAGCGCCAACGCCAAGGCGGCGATGCTCGGGCAGATCTACGCCAATGTCGCGGGGTTCAAGGGCCCGGCGTACGACGCCTCGGGCCTGATCGAGGCCGAGCTGCTGCTGGACAGGTTCGTGCGCCAGTACCCCGCGGACGCGCTGCGCTCGGGCGTCGCGGAGGGTCTCGGCACGCGGATCGATGAGTCGAGGGCGCAGCAGATGCTCGAGTCGGCGCGGTGGTACCGCGTCCGGGGGGACGACCCCGCGGCGAAGTTCACCCTCCGCCGCCTCCTCCGCCGGCACCCGTCAACCAACGCCGCGCAGGAGGCGATCCGCATCATGGAGGCCCGCGGATGGCTCGAGGAGGACCAGGCCCCGCCGGACGCGGCGCCCGAGGCCCCGACCGGGGAGAGCCCATGAGGCTCGCGCTGTTCCTCGCGGTGGGGTCGTTCGCGGCCGGGCTGCCGCTGGCGGGGTGCGCGAGCGACCCGCACAAGGGCTATGTGCTCGGGTCGACCTACGACCAGGGCGTGCGCACGGTGGCGGTCCCGATCTTCGACAACACGACCTTCACGCCCGGGCTCGAGCAGATGCTGACCGAGGCGATCGTCAAGGAGATCCAGGCGTCGACGCCCTGGCGCATCACGGGCCGCGACCGGGCGGACACGGTCCTGACCGGCGTGATCGACATGGCCGAGCTGGGCCTGTTGACCCGGACGCGGGGCACGGGGTTCGTGCAGGAACAGACCCTGACGCTCCGCGTCAACTTCGCCTGGCGGGACAACCGGAGCGGGGAGGTCCGCGTCGAGCGCGAGCGGTTCGCCGCCGCCTCGTCGTTCATCCCCGCGCGGGGCATCGGGGGCGAGGCCGGCGAACGGATCGAGATCGGGCAGCGGGAGGCGGTAGAGGAGCTGGCGCGGGCCATCGTGGCCGAACTTCGCGCCGAGTTCTGATTCTCCCCCGGCATCCGCCCGATCTGGTGATCCGAAACCGTCGTATGGCGGGATGAAAAGGCCCGAGAACAACGGGCCCCGAGGCCCTCCGCCCCCCGTCTCAGGGCCGCCTAGCGTTCGGGTGTTCCCGGGGCGGCCGCGTCGCGGGCCTTGGGAACGGCGGGCAGGGTGGTCCGGGTTCGACGCCCGGCGGCGAGCCCCGGAGCAAGCAGCGAGGTGCCCTTGCGGATTCTCAGCACGAAGTCGTCACGAAAAGGCCGCCCCGGACCGACCCCGGCCGACCCCGACCGGCGGGCCTTCGCCGACCAGAACGGCCGCAAGCCGGACCAGCCCGGGGGGCCCAACCCGCCCGGCAAGGGGGGCGCGGGCGAGCCGGGCGGGCGCGGGATGTTCGGCTTCGTGATGCTGATCCTGCTGGGGGTGATGCTGATCACCTTCTTCTCGTACGCGGGCGCGGGCAAGCAGATCACCTGGGCGGAGTTCCGGTCGTACTACACCTCGGGGATGATCGAGGGCACGCCGGTACTGCGGGAGACCTCGATCGTCGCGAAGCTCGTCGAGCCCGATGTCGACCCCGAGCCCAAGGCGATCCAGGTGATGATCAACGCGGCCGACCGCGAGCGCATCGCCGCCGAGTTGGCCGAGTTGACCGCGGACAAGGGCGGGTATGTCTCCCGGGCGCCGTCGGCGTGGACGCAGTTCGCCCTGGTGTTCGGGCCGTTCATCCTGCTGGTGATGCTCCTGTGGTTCCTGGTCAGCCGGGGCATCCGCAACGCCGGGGGCGGCGGGGGCATGCTGGGCAACTTCGGCAAGAGCCGGCACCGCACGCTGACCAAGGAGATGACCGGCGTCACCTTCACCGATGTCGCGGGCATCGACGAGGCCAAGGACGAGGTCAGCGAGCTCATCGAGTTCCTCAAGAACCCCAAGCGGTTCACGCGGCTCGGCGGGCGCATCCCCCGCGGCGTGCTGCTGATCGGAGAGCCCGGGTGCGGCAAGACGCTGCTCGCCAAGGCGATCGCGGGCGAGGCGGATGTGCCGTTCTTCTCGATCTCCGGGTCCGACTTCGTCGAGATGTTCGTGGGCGTGGGCGCGAGCCGCGTGCGCGATCTGTTCAAACAGGCGAAGGACTCGGCCCCTTGCATCATCTTCCTGGACGAGATCGACGCGGTCGGCCGGCGCCGCGGGGGCGGGTTCAGCCAGGGCGGGCACGACGAGCGCGAGCAGACGCTCAACGCGATCCTGGTCGAGATGGACGGGTTCAACTCTGGCGACGGGGTGATCGTCATCGCGGCGACGAACCGGGCCGATGTGCTCGACCCGGCGTTGACGAGGCCCGGGCGGTTCGACCGGCAGATCACGGTGCCGCTGCCCGATGTGAAGGGTCGTCTGGAGATCCTCAAGGTCCACTCGAAGAAGGTGACGCTGGGCCCGGATGTGAACCTCGAGAAGGTCGCGCGGGGCACGCCCATGTTCAGCGGGGCGGACCTGGCGGCGATCATCAACGAGGCCGCGATCGGCGCGACCCTCCAGAACAAGGACTTCATCGAGCACGAGGACCTCGAGGAGGCGCGGGACAAGGTCAAGTTCGGGCGGGCCAAGAAGAGCCGCGTGCGTGAGGCCGAGGAGAACCGCCTCGTCGCTTACCACGAGGCGGGTCACACCGTGCTGCAGGCGTTGCTCAAGGACGCCGACCCGCTGCACAAGGTGACGATCATCCCGCGCGGCGCGAGCGGCGGCGCGACCTTCAGCCTGCCCGAGAAGGACCGCATGGGCTACAGCCTCAAGTGGCTCCGCGCCACGATGCGCGTCCTCTGCGGCGGGCGGATCGCCGAGGAGAAGGCGATGGGCGATGTCTCCAGCGGCGCCAGCCAGGACATCGCGCAGATCACCCAACTCGCCCGGCTCATGGTGCTCGACTGGGGCATGAGCGAGCGGCTCGGGTTCGTCAAGTACACCGGCGAGGACTCGCGCGAGATGTTCCTGCCCGACCGGGACTACTCGCAGGAGACGGCGCGGCAGATCGACGAGGAGATCCGCCGCCTCGTCGACGAGGCCTACACCGACGCCGAGCGGATGCTCGTCGAGAACTGGGCCAAGGTGACCGCGGTCGCCGAGGCGCTGCTCAAGTACGAGACGCTGGGCAGCGACGAGGTGCACCGGATCATGCGGGGCGAGCCGCTGAACAGGCCCACCGTGGCCGACCTGCTCGCCTCGGGCCCGAAGCGCCCAGGCCCCAAGCCCGCCCGGCCCGCGGGGGGCGAGGAGCCCGACCTGCCGCCCGGCGCCCTGCCCAGCCCGGCCTGATCGGGCCGTCCCCCGCCCCGCGGCCGTTCTGCCCGAGCTCGGCGCCCTCGTTCCCAATGCCGTCGCCAAGATCCATGACCATCTTGCGGACCCCGTACTACGGAACTCGTTTCAAACTCGGGCGAGCCATGGGCGCAAGCCCATGGAGTGATCGGGAAACGAGGCTCCGCGGGCTCGCGCCCGCGGCTCGTCGGGCACGAATGTGAACGGGATTCCGTGTCAGTTCTCGCCCCGGAGCAGGGCCCGAGGCGGCAGGTCGCGGAGCCGCCGGGGGTAGTCCTCGGGAAGGTACCAGCCGATGGACCGGGACGCGGGCTCAAGCCCCCGCTCGGCGGGGGCAAGGTCGGAGCGGATCGCCAGGAGCACATCGGTGCTCGCCCAGGGGTTGGTAAACCAGTAGTCGTGCCCAGTGATGTCGAACCCGCGGTCGGAGGAGCCGAGCGAGACATCGAGGACCTCCAGCCCGTCGTACCTCTTGAGTTCGTCGAACTGCTCCTCGGTCAGCGGGTCGCCCTTCTGCCCCAGGCGGATGCCCCCGCCCATGAACCGGGAGGCCATGCGGAGCGCCGAGTCGCCGCTGGTGGCGGTGACGATGACCCGCTCGCAGATGCCCGTCACCGCCGGGAGGGCCTCGATGAAGCGGTCGCGGGGGATATCCCCCGCGGCGAAGTAGGCGGTGCGGATGCGGAACCGTTGGCGCACCGCGTCGTCGTCCTCGCCCGTGTATCGGTCGCGCAGGCTCGCAAGGGCGCCGGTGAGCACGCGAGCCCCGGCGCTCCACGCCAGGATGTGGATCCGCCGCGCCGGGGTCTTCTCCGACACGATCGCGATCAGCGTCGCGAGGGCGTCCGACGCCGCCTCGGTCCGCCGCAGATCGGTCCCGATGCCGTACGAGATGATGTCCTGGTGCGTCGGCCAGCAGAAGGCGAGGGAGGTCATGTCCCGTCCCATGAAATGGTCGAGCTGGGCCGCGAATGCGTTCCCGTTGTAGAAATCGACCTTCGCCCCGTGCACATAGATGAGCAGGTCCTTGTCCCTCGCGTCGCCGATCGTGTCGGCCAGGTCCGCCACCCACCATCCCGCCGCCTCCGGGCCCGATGCCTCGTCGGGGGTCATCCCCGCCCGAAAGCCCCCCGCCTCGACAACCCCGTTCACCGTGAGCTGCACCGCACCCTCCCGGTCCCGCTGCACGCTCGCCTCCCGCAGTTGATCCCACGAGAGCGTTGGAGAGCCGAAACCGATCATCGACAACCCGACGGAAACAACTTCGGAGGGTGTGTTGGTGAAGGCGACCGTTCGGTGATCGTCCGCCCGCTCGCGGTTGGTGGCGAAATAGACCCGGCGGGCCGGAAAACGCTCGCCCTCGGGCACATGCGCGACCGGATCCACCCCGAGCTCGGTGAAGACCAGGGGCGTGGGCATCAGCGTCTTGATTCCGGTCGAACACCCCGCACCACACGCGAGCACGCCGAGGCCGAGCAAGGTCCCGCGAACGGCCGACGAGAACACCCAGGTTGAGCCCATGCCTGTCAGGCCTCCGCAACCCCGCCGACGCCGCCCCGACCATGTTGCGTCTCCCCACGGCGACCGCGCGATCAGGCGATGATACGGGTTGTGTCTGATTCGTGCGCATCCCGACGATCCTCAGACGCGAGCGAACAACGGGTGCTTCGGCACCCCCCGCTCGCGCTCCGGCCTCGTGAGACGGCGTCCAATCACGCGCGGACCTGTGCCGAGTGCGCGATCATGCCTGGGGATCGTCCGCGCCGCCCGGCGCGCGGCCCAGCCACACGCAGCCGCGGGACGGATCGCCCCCCCGAGCGGGCCCGGGTCAGGCGAGGGCCGCGTCGAGATCGGCGATGAGGTCGTCCGCGTCCTCGATGCCCACGCTCAGGCGGACGAGCGCATCGCTGATGCCCAGCGCCGCCCGCTGCTCGGGCGGCACCGACGCGTGCGTCATGATCGCGGGGTGCTCGATCAACGACTCGGCCCCGCCCAGCGACTCGGCGAGCGCGAAGATCTTCACACGCTCGAGCATCGCCTTCGCGGCGGGCAGCCCGCCCTTGAGATAGATCGTGATCATGCCCCCGAAGCCGCGCATCTGTTTCTTCGCCAGCGCGTGCTGCGGGTGGCTCTCCAGGCCCGGGTAGACGACACGCTCGACGGCGGCGTGCTTCTCGAGGTGGCGGGCGATCCTCATCGCGTTCTCGTTGTGCCGGTCCATGCGCACATGCAGGGTCTTGGTCGACCGCAGCAGCAGGAAGCACTCGAAGATGCCGGGGACCGCGCCCTCGGACAACTGCAGGAACTTGAGCCGGCGGTGGAGGTCGTCGTCGCTCGTGACCAGCACGCCCATGATCAGGTCGGAGTGCCCGCCCAGGTACTTCGTCGCCGAGTGGCAGACGATGTCCGCCCCGAGCGCGAGCGGGTTCTGGAGATAAGGCGTCGCGAAGGTGTTGTCCACGGCCGAGACCGCCCCGTGCTCGCGGGCGATCGAGCAGACCTTTTGGATATCCACGATCTTGAGCGTTGGGTTGGTCGGCGTCTCGACCCAGACGAGTTTCGTATTGGGCCTGAACGCGGCCCGGTACGCGCGCTCGTCGGTCAGGTCGACCATGCTGATCTCGAGGCCGAACTGCTTGAAGACCCTGTTGAACAGCCGGTTGGTTCCCCCGTAGACATCGTCGCAGAGGATGATGTGGTCGCCCGCCTTGAGCAGGTGGATGACCGCGCCGGTCGCCGCGACGCCCGAGGCGAAGCAGAGCGCGTGCCGACCGCCCTCGAGCGAGGCGAGGTTCTGCTGCAGCGCCTCCCGCGTCGGGTTGGCCGCACGCGAGTAGTCGTACTCGCCCTTGATCACGCCCGGGCTGGCCTGGACGAAGGTCGAGGTCTGGTAGATCGGCGTCATGATCGCGCCGGTGCTCGGGTCGGGGGCCTGCCCGGCGTGGATGGCGCGGGTCGCGAACCTGTGCTCGTCATGCATCGACATATGTTCTTCCGGGTGTGCCAAGGCCCAAGGAGCCCTGGGCGTTGTCTTCTCGGCCGGCGCGGGCGCGGCGCTCGGCAACCGATCGCGGGTCTCCGGGTTTACCGCCGCCTGGCGAGGTGCTCGATCAGGTCGATCTCGGTCAGCACGCCGACGATCGCCCCGTTGTCCACCACGATCGCCGCCTCGCCCGCGGCGAAGATGCCGAAGAGTTCCTCGACACGCGACTTGGGGTGCACGATCCCGCTGATCGGCGCCGCCACCGCCTTCGCGGGCGTCGCGCCCGAGACGCGCCCGTCCTGCAGCCCGCGCAGCAGGTCCATCTCGTGCACCATCCCCGTCGGCCTGCCCGACCCGTTCACGAGAGGAACCTGGCTCACGCCGGCCTCCCGCATCTTCGACGCGACCGCCCCGACACTGTCCGCCTCGCCCGCGGTGATGATCTCGCGCGGCTTGACCAGGCTCTCGATGAGCCCCAGCCCCCGCTCGGGCTCAAGGAACCCGTGCATCTTCATCCACTCGTCGCTGAGGAACTTGGTGACATACCGCGTGCCCGAATCCGGCAGGATCACCACGATCTTTTTCCCGGGCCCCCACTCCTTCGCGAGCCTCAACGCCACATGGGCCATCCCGCCCGACGAGCCCCCGCAGAACAGCCCCTCCTCGCGCACCAGCCGCCGCGCGGTCGTGAAGCACTCGTGGTCGTTCACCTGGTACATCTCGTCGACCACGGAGGGGTCGAACGCCCGGCAGACGATGTCCTCGCCCAGGCCCTCGACCTTGTAGACATACGGCGTGCTCGGCAGCCCCGTCTTGAAGATGCTGTAATGCACGCTGCCCAGGGGGTCGACCCCGATGATCTTCGTCTTCGACCCCATCTTCTTGAAGTACCGCCCGATGCCCGAGATCGTCCCCCCGGTGCCCGTGCCCGCGATGACCGCGTCGACCTTGCCACCGTCGGTCTGCTCCCAGATCTCGGGCCCGGTCAGCGCCTCGTGCGCTTCGATGTTCCACGCCGAGTGGTACTGGTCCATGTAGAACGCGTTGGGCGTCTCCGCCGCGACACGCTTGGCGACATTCACATAGTGATCCGGCGAGTCCCCCGGCACATCCGTCGGCGTGATGATCACCTCCGCCCCGAACGCACGAAGCCCGTCGATCTTCTCCCGGCTCATCTTGTCCGGCATCGTGAACACGCAGCGGTACCCCATCGCCGCCGCCGTCATCGCCGCGCCCATCCCCGTGTTCCCGCTCGTGTTCTCCACGATCGTCCCGCCCGGCCTGAGGATGCCCTCCTTCGCGGCCTTGCGGATGATGTAGCACGCCATCCGGTCCTTGATCGAGCCCGCCGGGTTCAGGAACTCGCACTTGGCGAGCACCTCCGCCGAACCCGGCTCAACGACCTTGCGCAGGCGGACCATGGGCGTGCGCCCGATCGCGTCGAGAATGCTGTCGTGGATCTGCATGCCGGCTCCCGTGCTGTGGCAGGACAGCGTAGGGCACGCCGCCGCCCCACCCCGCCCCCGCCGGGCCGGTGGGCCCGCGCAATATTCACACGATCGTCCGCATTCAATCGCGTAAACTCTCGAACAGACCCCGAAGGAGGACGCCGCATGCACACCCCCCCGATCCTCGCCGCCGCCCTGATCGCCGCCTCCGTGACCCCCTACGCCCGCGCGATCGACGCGCCCGATTACGGGTTCGACTGGGTCACCATCACCCACCCCGGCAACCCCGCCTTCGACGGGCCCTGGGCCTTCTCGGGAGGGCTCGCGTTCTTCCGCGCCGCCGGGAAGGTCGACCGCGTCTACCGCATCACCCGAACCGAGGTCACCGTCGCCCAGTGGTTCGAGTTCGTCCAGGCCTACGCCCCATACTTCACCGGCATCCACGGCGACGGCTTCGCCGGGCCCGACTACACCAGCATCTGGATCGGCTCGACCGGCTGGGGCGACGGCGGCGTGCAGGGATTCCGCATCGCCGACGGCGCCGAGAACTTCCCCACCTCCGCCAGTTTCATCCACATCGCCCGCTTCTGCAACTGGCTTCACAACGACAAGGCCCCGGGCGAGTGGGCCTTCCAGGACGGCGCCTACGACATCGCCGTCCTCCAGCAGATCGCCGACGGCGACACCTCCATCCTCGACTTCCGCCGCCGACCCGACGCCCGATACTGGGTCGCCGATGTCGACGAGTGGACCAAGGCCGTCTTCTACGACCCCAACAAGCACGGCCCGGGTCAGGGGGGCTACTGGAAATACCCCCACTCGAGCGACACGCCCCTCGTCGAGGGCGTCGACACCAACGCGGGGTGGGACTGGTACGGCGGCACGCGCCCGATGAACCTGTTCAATGTCGGGTCCTATCCGCACGCGCGCAGCCCCTGGGGCCTGCTCGATGCCTCGGGCGGCGCGTGGGAATGGCTCGACTACGAGTGGAACCCCTGGATGTGGCGGAACGACCAGGTCCTGCGCCGAGGCGCGGCCGCATTTGTCGGTGATACTGAACTACAAGACCAGATCGGGCGGATGACTACCAATCGGCTCTGGTTGGTCCAGGCCGGCTTCCGCCTGGCGAGCGTTCACCCGTGCGCCGCCGACCTCTCGCTCCCCTACGGCCTCGTCGACCTCGCCGACATCGGGCGTTTCATCGAGGCCTTCCTCGCCGACGATCCTGCCGCCGACCTCGCCCCGCCCGCCGGAAGCCTCGGCCCCGAAGATGTCGTCGCGTTCGTCGCCAGTTTCCAGAACGCCTGCCAGTGAACCACGGCAACCCGCATGACCCTCGGCTGAACGACCGAGGAACACGAGAGAAACAGGAGATTCCACATGTTCCGCACCGCCCCCGCCCTGATCGCCGCGTTCGCCGGGTCCGTCTTCGCCGCCGTTGCCCTCGCCGACCTCGCCCTGCTCAGCGCCGTCGCCCAGTAGCCGCCCCGCTCACGCGACGCTCGACTCTTCCACGATCGTCCCGATCGACTCGCTCGCCGTCCGCTCCTCGTGCGGCACCAGCGGGTGGCTCGCGCGGAGCACCTCGGCGTACTGCGCGGCGCACGCCTTGAGCGTGAAGGCCAGCTCGAACAGACGCCGGGCCTTCGCCCCGCGCTCCTCGGCGTCGGACGGGTTCGCCATCAGGCGGCGGATGTTCGCCGCGAGCGTCTCGGCGTCGCCCAGCCCGCTCCACATCCCCACGCCCTGCGTCTCGATCAGCTCGCGCAGCTCGCTGTCGTCCTCGCTCAACGCCAGGATCGGCCGCCCCACCGCCAGCGAGGTGTACAGCTTGCTCGGGAAACTGATCCCCTCGATCCCACGCGCGATCGTCACGAACGACGCGTCGCACGCCGCCAGCGAATCGCCCAGCTTCTCATAAGGCTGGTAGGGAAGCAGCAGCGTGTTGGAGAGCTCGCGGTTGATGATCTGCTCGGCCAGCCAGTTCCGCTTGCCCCCCGCGCCGACGAAGACCAGCCGGAACGGCTCGTCGCGCAGCAACTCCGCCGCGTCCAGCAGCGTCTCGAACTCGTAGTAGAGCCCCAGGTTGCCCGAGTAGAGCGCGACGAAGTGCTCGAGCAGGTCGTGCGAGGCGGCGAACTCGCTCTCGCTCTTCTTCTTGCTGTCCAGCGCCTTGCGGTCCGCCCAGTTGGGCACCACATGCACCCGGTCCCGCGGCACGCGGTAGGTCCCGCACACCAGGTTCTTCGCCTTCTGGCACAGCACGATCGAGTGCCGCGCCCGCCCGTACGAGATCTTGTTCACCCAGTGCCACACCTGCTCGGCGATCCCCCCGGGGCGGATCGTCCCCACCCAGACCGCCATCTGCGGGTACGCGTCGTGCAGCAGCATCACATACGCGTGCCGGCGGATCAGCGAGACGATCGCCCCCACCACCCCGAGGAACGGCGGGTTCGTCGTGTACAGGTAGACCGTGTCGTGCCGGCTCGTGAACAGCACCCGGAGGAACAACTGCCCCATGAAGGTGATGTAATTCACCGCACGCCCCAGCAGGTTGTCCTTGCTGAACCGCGTCGTCCACAGCCGGTTGATCTTCACCCCGTCGACCGTCTCCTTCATCGGGCAGTCGACCCAGGTCTCCCGCGGGCCGTAACTGGGCCGGCTCGTCAGCACCTCGACCCGGAACCCCAGCTCCGCCAGCTCGGTCGCCAGCTCGTGCAGCAGGTGCCCCGTCGAGGCGACATCCGGCATGTAGTACTGGTTGAGGATCACGACGCGCAGAGGCTCCCCGGTCTCGGGGTGCTTCCCGCTCGGGCGGGCGGGCGTCGTCGTCTCGGGCTCCGTCGTCATCCGGGGGTCTCCGCCGCCGTCCACGAATCGTCCGGCTCGTAGCCGAACTCGATCAGGAATCGGCCGATCCGCTGCTTATAAAGGTCGCACAACGCCGGAGTGAAGTGATTCCGCCAGTCCCCCGCCACGCCCTTGCGGACAAACGCGGTCTCGCTGGCCTCCCCCCGGTTCCGGCCCCCGCTCATCCGGCTGAAACTGTTCTTCTCCGCGATCTCCCGGATCCGCTCGTCGGTCGCGTCCAGCTCGAACAGGCCCGCGAGCCGCCGCAGGCACCCCTCCACATCCCCCAGCATCTCCTCGTACCGGAGGATCAGGCTCCGCTCCGGGTCCGCGTTCTGCTGCCACGATCGGACCCAGTTCGCGTAATCCTCGAGCGTGCGCTCGGCGAAGACCGCCAGCCCCTCCTGCACCGACTTGCCCCTGTACCAGGGGTGCTCGGGGTGCCAGGGCGTGTTGCGCACATAGAAGATGTTGCTCACCGCCACATCCCGCAGGTCGCGGAACAACACCGCGTACCGCACCCCCGCCTCGCGGAGCACCCCCGCGTTGTGCGCACTCCCGTGGACATGCATCTTCGTCAGCACCAGCATGTCCTTGAACCGGCTGAACATGCCCGGCGGGAGGTCGTACCTGTCGCTCCCCCCCTGACGCATCTCGTGCGCCGCCACCTCGGGGATGAGGATCTCTCCGAAACCGGGCCACGACGAGATCAT
>DAINDF010000004.1:0-96773 GCA_036732005.1 Phycisphaerales bacterium | reverse complement strand
GTCCCGCTCTTGGGCAGGCCGGCCACGAACAGGATCTTCTGCGGATACCGGTCCCCGTATTGCCTGAACCCCTCGCGGCAGCGCTTCGCCTGCATCGCGTACCGGGGGTAGACCGCCAGCCGCTTCGCGAACCGGGCCGCGGGCGGGGGGAGCGTGTCCCGCGCGAACTTCTCGAGTTGCCTGTTCGTCAGCATCGCCGCAAGCCCCTGCCCCGCCGGATCATCCGGGAACGCGGGACGCTACGATAGACCCCCGCACGATGGTTGATCGCATGACCGACGCCCCCCCCGAGGCCTCCCACCATCTGCCCGAGCCCACCAGACGCTCCGTCTGGACCAGGCGGGAGCAGATCGTGCGCATGGTCTGGGCCACGCTCGGGCGGCTCCTCTGGATCGTGCTGCCCCCCGCCCGACCCGCCCTGCTCCGGGCCTTCGGCGGCTCCTGCGGGCGCGGATGCCGCTTCGCCCGCAACATCGACATCCTCATCCCCTGGAACATCCACTGCGGGGACCGCGTCCGCGTCGCCGACGGGGCCATCCTCTACGGCCTCGGGCCCATCCGCATCGGCGACGACACGGTGATCGACCGGTCGGCCCACCTCTGCGCCGGCACCCACGACATGACCGACAGCCGGTTCCCCCTCGTCAAGCCCCCCATCACCGTCGGGGCCCGCTGCCTGATCGGGGCGGACGCCTACCTCGGCCCGGAGGTCGTGCTGGGCGACGACTGCCGCGTCTGGCCCCGGGCGAGCGTCTATCGGACCTTCCCCAACGGGACGCGGCTGCGGGGCAACCCCGCCAAGCCCGTCGAGGACGCCGCGGCATGAACGGAGGTCCGTTCAGGAGCCTGCTCTGGATTCTCCTCCGCCCCCTGTTCAGGCTGAGCCCCACGCCGCTGCACGGCCTGCGCCGACGGATCCTGGGCCTCTGCGGCGCGAGGATCGCGGGCAGCACCAAGATCCGCCCCAGCGTCCGCATCGACCGCCCCTGGAACCTCACCGCGGGCCGGCTGACGATTTTCGGCGACCACGCCGACCTCCGCCTCGCCGAGCCGCTCACGGTGGGCGAACGCTGCGTGATCAGCCAGTTCTGCGTCGTCGCGACCGAGTGCCTCGAGCCCGATCAGCCCCCGGGCCCGCCCGACCCCTCCCGGCGTCGGCGGGCGCCGGTCGTCGTCGAGGACGACTGCTGGATCGCCGCGGATTCGTTTGTCATGCCCGGCGCGGTGGTGCGGGCCGGTACGGTCGTCGGCGCACGGTCGCTGGTCGAGGCCGAGATCCCGGGCTGGTCGATCGCCGTCGGCGAGCCCGCCCGAGCGATCAAACCCCGCGCGTTCGTGAACCCGCCCGCGTGACCCTCAGGGCGCTACTTGCCCGGCCGCGACTGGCCCGGCCGCGACCTGCTGGGCGGAACCGACCAGCGTCGTCGGTGTTTCGGCCGCTGGAGGGACCGTCGGCGAGCGGGCCACCAGCACATAGACCCACAGGCAGACCGCCCAGAAGAGCGTCCAGACCGCGAGGTACCCCACCGCCGAACGCATCTTCGCGTCACGCTTCGAGAGCGGCGAGGCGGCAACCGCCACGGCGTGCCGCACCGAGGGCTCGGCCTGACGCACCCGGGCGAGCGCCATCCGCATCACGAACGACACGAACGGCGGCACCACCCACACCGCGTGACGCCACGCGATCATCGGCACACGCCACTTGCTGTACACCGGCTCCCACGCGGGCTTCGGGGGCAGCCATCCCCACTTCAACGGACCCGATGACGCCGCACGCGGTGCGGGCGCCTCACGGTGGGCCGCCTTGGGCGGGGTCGCCGCGACCGCCGCGGGGGACAAGACCGGCTCGGCCTCACCCTCCCCGGCCTGTTCAACTCCGGCGAGGACCGGCTCCGGGGCCGCCTCCGACAGCGGCTCGTCGGCGGCCGGACCGGCCCCGCCCTCGATCGCCGGCGTCTCGAAATCGCCCGAGAGTTCATCGTCCAGCGCGTGCGACGCCAGAGCGGCCAACTCGTCGTCCAGCGACTCCGCGTCGCCGTACGCCCCGTCCGCCTCGTCGTCGACCTCCGCGACCGGCTCGGCCGCCGCCGCCTCGGGCGCTTCCCCGACCGGCTCGGCCTGGGCCTCCGCGGGCGATTCCTCGAGAGGCTCGGTCTGGGTCTCCTCGGCGAGGGCCGCCTCGAGTTCCGCCTGCACCGCGTCGACCCCGGGGACCGGCTCGGGCTCGCCATCCGACTCGGAGGTCTCGGCCTGACCGGTCTCTCCCGCGGCGGGTTCCGCCGCGGCGTCTTCGCCTTCGCCGGTCGCACCCGAAACCTGCGCGAGCAACTCCTCGAGACCGTCGTCGCTCAACGCGGCGGACGGATCGATCTCGGGTTCACCCTGGACCTCCTGCTGGAGTTTCCGGTTGATGTCCTCGACCGTGTCCATCATGTCGGACAACAGCCCCTCGACCTGGGCTTCCAGATCGGGTTCGCCGTCCTGACCGAGATGCGGATCGATCGCCGGGTCCGCCATCAGGACGATCATCGGGACTCTCGCCCACGAACTCAAGACATACCAAACAGATAGGACCAAACAAACATCAAAATCCCGGCACCCCCGGGCCCGCCCATCCCGGGGCCGCGCAAGAATCCGCCATGACACGACTCCTGACCACCGCCCTGCTCGCCCTCCTTCCCGCCACGGCGTGCGCGTCCGACGCCCAGACCCACCGCCTCGCCCGGGAGACGGCGGCCCGCGCGGTCGAGTACCTGCGCACCACCCAGGACGAGTCCGGCGGGTGGTCGATCAACCCCGAGGGGCCCGACTTCCCGGCGATCACCGCCCTTGCGGTCCGGGGGATGCTCCTGGACCCGCGGATCGACGAGCACGACCCGGCGGTGCGCCGCGGGATCGCCCATGTCCTCTCGTTCGCCAAGCCCGACGGGGGCATCCACGACGGCGTGCTGCCGACCTACAACACCGCGATCTGCGTCTCGATGCTCAGCGGCGTGCGCACGCCCGAGGCGGCCCGGGCCGTCAACGCGGGCGTGTCGCTGCTGCGGCGCATGCAATGGGGCGCGTTTGATCCGGCCGAGAACCCGAGCCCCGAGGCGCCGGGGTGGACCGAGCCCGTCGACGAGAGCCACCCGTTCTTCGGCGGGCTGGGCTACGGGCGGCACGGGCGGCCCGACGCGTCGAACACGCAGTTCTTCCTCGAGGCGCTGCACGACGCGGGGGTGAGCACGGAGGACCCGGCGTACGGGCGCGCCCTCGTCTTTCTCCGGCGGATCCAGATGGACGAGCGCGTGAACCCGATGCCCTACGCCGAGGGCTCTCGTCAGGGCGGGTTCATCTACGCGACGGTCCCGGACGCCGAGAGCGTCGATTCCGTGCCCGGGCAGAGCCAGGCGGGGGAGTTCACCGAGACGCTGACGGACGGGACCGAGGCGCTCCGCCTGCGGGCGTACGGGTCGATGACCTACGCCGGGTTCAAGAGCCTGCTCTACGCCGACCTTTCGCGGGACGACCCGCGGGTCACGGCCGCCTTGGGCTGGATCGAGCGGAACTTCACGGTGAGCGAGAACCCGGGGCTGGGCGACCAGGGTCGGTATTACAACTACAGCGCGATGAGCCGGGCCCTTGATGCGTGGGGCGCCGAGCGGATCGCGGGGCGCGACTGGCGGGCCGATCTTGTGCGCGCGATCGCCGACCTTCAGGCCGAGGACGGGGGCATGCGTGTGGTCCACGAGCGGTGGATGGAGGGCGATCGCGACCTGATTACGGCATTCGCGTTGATCGCGCTCGGCACGGCCGTGCCTTGATGCGGGCGGGTCTTGGCCCCCGGGTCTATGGTTCCGGATCACCATCCCGGAAGGAGACCCCATGCCCACGCAGGCCTACACCGAGTTGTGCCACCTGAAGCGCGACGCCGCGATGCTCTCCTCCGTTGGGGCGCTGCTGGGCTGGGACCAGGAGACCTACATGCCCGAGGGCGGCACCGCCGCTCGGGCCGAGCAGAAGGCGGTGATCGCGGGTCTGCTGCACGATCGGCACACGAGCCCCCGCGTGGGCGAGTTGCTCGCCGCGTGCGAGTCGGACAAAGGCGTGCAGGCCGACCCGGAGGCCGCGGCGAATGTCCGCGAGATGCGTCGGGACTACGACCGCGAGACGAAGCTGCCCAAGGACCTGGTGACCGAGCTGGCGAATGTCGGCGCGCGCGCGCAGGACGCCTGGAAGGACGCGCGGAAGCGCAGCGACTTCAAGGCCTTCGCCCCGTGGCTGGAGAAGATGATGGCGCTCACGCGCCGTAAGGCCGAGTGCTACGGCGCGCCCAAGGGGGGTGAGCTCTACGACGCGCTGCTGGACGAGTACGAGCCGGACGCGAGGGCCGCGGAGATCGAGGCGGTGTTCAACCCGCTGCGAGACCGGCTCAGCACGCTGGTGGCCGACCTGCTCGACAACGGGAAAACGCCCGATCTGGCGCCGCGGCGGATCCACGCGCCGCAGGCCGCCCAGCACGCCTTCGGGCTCAAGGTCGTCGAGCAGATGGGTTTCGATCTTTCGAAGGGCCGGCTGGACATCACCACCCACCCCTTCTGCGAGGGCCTCGCGCCGGGCGACACGCGGCTGACCACGCGGTACGACGAGCACTACTTCATGGCGGCCCTGTACGGCACGATGCACGAGGCCGGGCACGGGCTGTACGAGCAGGGCCTGCCCAAGCAGGGCGGGGACGGCGAGCCGACGGCGATCTTCGGCACGCCCTTGAGCGAGGCGCGGAGCCTGGGCATCCACGAGAGCCAGAGCCGGGGTTGGGAGAATTTCGTGGGGCGTGGGCGGGCGTTCTGGGCGTGGGCCAAGCCCGTGGCGGACGGGTTCTTCGGCGCCGAGTTCAAGAAATTCGACGCCGAGGCGGTGTACCGCGCGTCGAATGTCGTGGAGCGTTCGTTCATCCGCGTGGAGGCGGACGAGGCGACCTACAACCTGCATGTGATGCTCCGGTTCGGGCTCGAGCGGGCGATGATCGCGGGTGATCTGGCGATCAAGGACCTGCCGGGCGCATGGAACGAGCGCTTCGAGCGGATGATGGGCGTGAAGGTGCCCGACGACGCGCGGGGATGCCTGCAGGATGTCCACTGGTCGTTCGGGCTGATCGGGTACTTCCCGACCTACACGCTGGGGAACCTCTACGCCGCCCAGTTCTTCGAGGCGATCCGGGCCGAGACGCGCGACCTCGACGACCGGATCGCCCGGGGCGACATGGGCGCGGTGCTGAAGTGGACGCGCGAGCACATCCACCGCCACGGGCGGCGGTTCACCTCGGCCGAGCTGTGCGAGAAGGCGACGGGCAAGCCCCTGAGCCCCGAGCCCCTGATGCGGCACCTCGAGGGCAAGCTCAGGCCGGTGTACGGGGTGTGAACGGCGCGGGCTTTCGGGCCTCCCGGCTCTTGAACACGACCGGTGCGCCAGGCCGGGCGTTCGGCGAGTTCCTCACCCGCGCCTGCGCAGCACGCCGGCGAAGAACGACCGGCCCTCGACCCGGAATTTGCGCTCAAAGTTCGTGCCCACCAGTTCGCCGCTGCCGGCCGATTCGGGACGGTCGAACGCGATCAGGTCGAACGGCGGATCGGGCAGCCGCGCCCGCAGCGATGCCACGGCCTCCGGCAGCTCCGGCGCCAGGGCCCGGGCGCGGACGAGAGAAGGCTCGTCGATGAGCGACTCGAAGTGCGCCCGCTCGGGTCTGGCGCCCCCTGCCGTTGCGGACCCGGGCAACGCCCACCGCTCGAAGTGGGCCATGTCCCACGCCCACAGGTCGGCGTGGTCGGTCACGACGCGGAGCTCCCCGCCCGGCTCGAGCACGCGCCACGCGTCGGCGAGGAAGCGGTGCTGCACCACGCGGTTCTTGTGGTGCCGCGCCTTGGGCCACGGGTCGGAGAAATACAGGTGGATCACCCGGCAGATCGACGCCGGGCAGCGCCACCGGAGAAACTCCGTCGCGTCGGCGTGCAGCAGGCGCACATTCGTGTGCGAGCCCGACTCGCGGCGCCGGCGCACGCGGTCGGCCGCGTAGGCGTAGAACTCGCCCGCCCACTCGACGCCCAGGAAGTTTGTCCCCGGTTCGAGCCCGGCCTGCTGCACGAGGAAGGTGCCCTTGCCCGAGCCGATCTCGAGGTGGAAGGGGCGATCGGGGTGCTCGAACCATGCGCGCGGATCGACGCGACCCGACTCGGGGTCGGTCAGCACCGAGTCGGGGAGCGGCCCGAGCTCATCGGGGCCGATGCCCACCACCCCCGGCGCGGGGTCGAGCGGGCGGCCGTGTCCGAGTCCGAACGACATGGGTGAGTTTATTCGCCCGCGGCGGGCATGTCGCGCGGCGGCGCGGCCCGATCACCCGATTCAGGCAGCGGGAACGGGGGATGAATCGATTCCGCGAAAGGGGCGATCCCTTTTCAGGCGTCCTCCGTATGGCGGTGTGGCGGATCGGCTCGGATGGAGGTGGTCTGGTCCGATCCGCGGGCCGATAGAGTGGGGGGAGTGCGGCCCCGGGCACGCCGATCGGGCGTGCGGCGGCGATTGGACCACATGCGGTGCGTTCCGCGGGCTTGTCGTGTCAGGAAGCACGGCGGCCGCGTTCCGTGCGCACAGGGGGTATCGCCATGATCGACCCGAGCGTGAACAACCTGGTTGAGCTGATCGACGCGAAGCTGGACCGCCGCGTCTTCCAGGAGCACCACTGGACCGGGTCATTCTGGGATTACCTGGGCGTGAGCGAGTCGAACCCGGCGGTGCTGCGCAACGCCTACCAGCGGCTGTTCGACGCGGTGCTGGCGTGCGGGTGGGAGAAGTACAAGCTCTTCAAGAGGGACTGCGTCCGCTACCACTTCTTCAGCGACCCGTTCGAGGACGGTCGGGACGGGATCTACGGCCTGGATTTCGCGCTGATGCAGCTGGTGGACTTCTTCCGCTCCGCGGCGGAGGGGTACGGCACGGACAAGCGCATCCTGCTGCTGCACGGGCCCGTCGGCTCGAGCAAGAGCACGATCGCCCGGCTGCTCAAGAAGGGCGTCGAGCACTACAGCCGGACGCCGGAGGGGGCGCTCTACTCGTTCTCCTGGCTTCTCGATGACCGCTGCGAGGTCTCGCCGATGGAGGGCAACCCGCACCAGGCGCGGAAGGACCACGCGTTCCCGAGCCCGATGCACGAGGACCCGCTGGTGCTGATCCCCCGGGCGGCGCGCGACGCGCTGCTGACCCGGCTCAACGAGCACTACAGGCCGCAGCACCGCGGCGGGCAGCTCCGGGTGTACGGCGAGCCCGACCCGTTCAGCCGCAAGATCCACGAGGATCTGATGAGCTTCTACGACGGGGACTGGAAGAAGGTGATGGACCATGTGCAGGTCCGCCGCGTCGTGCTGAGCGAGAAGGACCGTGTGGGCATCGGGACCTTCCAGCCCAAGGACGAGAAGAACCAGGACTCGACGGAGCTGACCGGGGACATCAACTACCGGAAGATCGCGCAGTACGGCTCGGACTCGGACCCGCGCGCGTTCAACTTCGACGGGGAGTTGAACATCGCCAACCGGGGCATCTGCGAGTTCATCGAGGTGCTCAAGCTCGATGTCGCCTTCCTGTACGACCTGCTCGGGGCGAGCCAGGAGCACACGATCAAGCCCAAGAAGTTCGCGCAGACCTACATCGACGAGGTCATCCTCGGGCACACCAACGAGCCCGAGTACAAGCGGCTCCAGTCCAACGAGATGATGGAGGCCTTCCGCGACCGGACGATCAAGATCGACATCCCCTACAACATCCGCCTCGACGACGAGATCAAGATCTACCAGAAGGACTTCGGGCCCCACCGCATCCGCAACATCCACATCGCCCCGCACACGCTCGAGGTCGCGGCGATGTGGGCCGTGCTGACCCGGCTGGACGAGCCCAAGAAGGCCGGCCTGACGCTGATGCAGAAGATGAAGCTCTACAACGGCAAGAGCATCCCGGGGTTCACCGAGGACTCGGTCAAGGAACTGAAGGAAGAGGCGCCCCGCGAGGGCATGCAGGGGATCAGCCCGCGGTATGTGCAGGACAAGATCTCCAACGCGCTCGTCCGCCCGCAGGCGCTGGCCGAGCACACGGTCAATCCGTTCATGGTGCTCAACGAGCTCGAGGGCGGGATGACGCACCACTCGCTGATCACCGACGAGGAGCTCAAGAAGCGCTACCGCGAGCTGCTGAGCGTGGTGAAGGAGGAGTACGAGGACATCATCAAGGGCGAGGTGCAGCGCGCGATCTCCGCCGACGAGGAGGCGATCAAGCGGCTGTGCGCGAACTACATCGAGAGCGTCCGCGCCTACACGCAGAAGGAGAAGGTCGTCAACAAGTACACCGGGCGCGACGAGGAGCCCGACGAGCGGCTCATGCGGGCGATCGAGGAGAAGATCGACATCCCCGAGAACCGCAAGGACGACTTCCGCCAGGAGATCATGAACTACATCGGCGCGCTCGCGCTCGACGGCAAGCGGTTTGAGTACAACACCAACGCCCGCCTCTACAAGGCGCTCGAGCTCAAGCTCTTCGAGGACTCGCGGGACACCATCAAGCTCAAGAACCTCGTCTCCAGCGTTATCGACGACGAGACCCAGCAGAAGATCGACATCGTCAAGCAACGCCTGATCCGCCAGTTCGGCTACAACGACGCGAGCGCCACCGATGTGCTCAACTATGTCGCCAGCATCTTCGCGCGGGGCGACAGCAAGCACCGCTGACACCGGACCCAGGCCGGGCCCGCGCCGCGGCTCGGGGGATTCCCCCCGTTGATGCGCCGCCCGCGTGACGCGCGACGCGACGCCGCGTTCATCCTCCTATCCCATCACCAGCGCCCGCGCGGGAGCGCGGGAAGGAAAAGGAGGAATCACCATGTCACGCGCGATCATGCTGTCCGCCCTCGCCGGCCTGAGCCTCTCCGCGGCCGCCGCGACCTGGGACGAGGTCCGCGGGTCGGTCCTGCCCATCGAGATCATGATGGGCTCGCTCTACGAGGACCTCTCCACGGTCTCCGATCTGCTCGGCCCGATGCCCGATCGCCCCTCGGTGCAGTACACCGTCGGGCCCGATTCGACGAGCTACTCGTTCGCCCCGGGGACGACGATCGGGGGCGCCCCGTTCACGCTCAGCGCCTCGCTCACCCGCGTGGACGAGACGACCTGGACCGGGTCGAGCCTCTTCACGGGGTTCGCCGTCGAGGTCGCCAACACCACGACCTTCACGATCGACGAGGCCGGGCGCGGCGAGGCGGACGCGCGGGTCGGCGTGCACCGCGTCCGCCGCACGGGGGACCAGAACCGCGAGTACCTCTCCGAGTGGACGCTCGAGTGGTCGGGCCCGACCGGCGGCTTTGCCGTCAGCACGCACACCAACGGCGCGCGTGACCGCGTGCGCCTCGTGACCGTCGGGAGCGAGGTCTGGTGGGAGTGGGACTTCGGCAAACCCGGCGTCGCGGGCGCCGCGGGGCAGACGAGTTCGTCGCTCCCGGCGAGCGGTGTCGCGGGCACTTTCGTTCCCAGCGTTGGGACGCTCGCGCTGCTCGGGGTGGGGGCCGCGACGCTGACCCGGCGGCGTTGACGAGGGTCAGGGCTCCGCGCCACGCGGCAGCGTCTCCACCACCAGCGGCGCCGCCGAAACCCGGCGCCACGCCGACGGCGGCCGCGACCACCAGAGCACCTGCGAGGCATCCAACGCGGGCTCGAGATCGACCGGGCGCGGCAGGGCCCTGAGCTCGGTCTCGAGCCCCGCGTCACGCAGCGCGTTGAGCAGGGCGGCGAGCGCGGGGGGCGACTCACGCACCGACGCCGACCACACCGTCCGCTCGGGCAGGGCGACCCTCGGTCCGGCCCCGTCCTCCGAGGCGAACGCGGGCTGCTCGAGCGTGGGAAGGTCGAGCACCGCGACCGCTTCCGCGGACAACCCCGCCGTCAGCGTGAACGACCGCTCCTCGTCGAGCCCGCGGGCGGAGATGCGCCCGAGCGCGACCGATACCTGCGCCGCCGAGCCCCCGCGGGCCACCAGCAGCAAGCGGCCTTCGCGGAGAAGGTCCGCCGCTTCGAACAGCGTCGGGGCGGCGACCTCGGGCGGCGGGGCCTCTGGGAGGAGCGCGAGCGAGGGCGTCTGCACGGCGCCCGCCGGTGCGGGCGCCCCCGCCGCGGGCGTTGCGCCGTTGTCCCGCTCGGCTGGTCGCGTCACCGCCGGCGCCGCGGCGATCGGTCCCGCCGGGGCCGCGCGCGATCGCAGCATCCGCGTCACACCCCACCCAGCGGCCGACCCCGCGGCGAGCAGCAGGGCCGCCGCCATCGCCCCCACGGCCCGGCCCGGGTTGCGGGCGATCCAATTCAGGATCGAGAACCGCTCGGGCAGGACACGCGAGACCGGCGGACGCCGCGAGGTGGGCTGACCATCCGAGAGCCCGCGCAGCGTCGCCCCGTCGATCTCGCCGAGCGCCTCGGCGAGCGCCGACTCGAGCAAGCCGGCCGGCGCGGCTTCGGGCCGCAGCGCGCGCAGGGCGTCCCGATCTCCCCGCATCGCGGAGATCCTCGCCTCGATCGGCCCGAACGAGCCCGACTGCGGGCCGACCGACTCAACGGCGTCGAGCAGGTCGTTCTCGCTCCAAGGGCGTTGTGGCCGGTGCTGGTCGGGCGGGGTGGTCATGGCTTTTCCGCGTTCGGTTCGTCCCTCTCAAGAGCCTCGCGCAACGCGGCCCGGGCCCTGAACAACCGGCTCTTGACCGTCCCGACTGGCAGGTCGAGGGCCGCCCCGATCGCGTCGTACTCCAGTTCCCGGACATCGCGGAGCACCAAGATCGCCCGGTGCTCGGGTTTCAGCCCCTCGAGGGCCCTCTCCACGCGGGCGACGAGCCCGCTCCTCTCTTGGACGCCGCCGGCCTCGGCGGGTTCCGAGGCGAGCGCGTCGGGGTTCTCGATCCCGACCGGACGCCGACCCGCCTGGCGGGCCCGGGTCCGGAGCCAGGAGAGGCAGGCGTTGATGGTGACCCGCGTGATCCAGGTCGAGAGGCTCGACCGCCCGTCGAATGCCGGCAGGCCCCGGATGATCTTCACCAGCGCGTCCTGGGCGAGTTCCTCGGCCTCCTGCCGGCTGCCGACCATGCGCCGGCAGACCGCGTAGACCCGGTCGAGCTCGGGGCGCAGCAGGGCCTCGAGCGCCTCCCGGTCGCCCGCCTGCGCGTGTTCGAGCATGTCGGAAGCCGGCCCGGGCACGCCTGATCCTACAGACAGAGCACGCCTGCGCGGCGGGTCAGCGCTTCGCCCGCAGCCACGCGTGCAGCCGGTCCGCCGGCCAGGTGTTCACAACCAGATCGGGCGGCAACCACCCCCGACGCCCGGTCGCGACCCCGTACCGCAGGTTGTCGAAGTCCTCCGGGGCGTGCACATCGCTGTCGATCGCGATCTTGCACCCCGCCTCCACGGCCGCGCGGACATGCGTGTCCCGGAGGTCGAGCCGGAGCCAGTGGGTGTTGATTTCGAGCGCGACTTCGTGCTCGACCGCGGCGGCGATGATCTCGTTCATCGCGGGCTCGAGGCCCTTCCTCCGCCCGATGATCCGCCCAGTGGGATGCCCCACGATGTGCACGAGCGGGTGCGCGATCGCCTTCAGCAGCCGCGCGGTCGCCTTCGCCGGCTCCTGCGAGAGCGCCGTGTGCGGGCTCGCCACGACGATGTCGAGCCAGGACAGGATCTCGTCGTCGTAGTCCAGCGAGCCGTCCGAGAGGATGTCGACCTCGCTCCCGTGCAGCAGCGCGATCCGCCCGGCGAACCGCTCGCGGGCGGACTCGACCTCCGACCGCTGGGCCCGGAGCCTCTCGATGCTGAGCCCGTTTGCCTGCACGCTGCTGCGGGAGTGATCGGTCACGGCGATGGTGTGGAAGCCGCGGGACTCCGCCCGTTTGACCAGTTCGTCGAGCGTCATCACCCCGTCGCTCGCGGTCGTGTGCGCGTGCAGTTCTGCCTTAATGTCGGCGGTCTCGACCAGCCGCGGCGTTGTCGCGAGGCCCAGCTCGCCGCGGTCCTCGCGCACCTCGGGGGGGAGCCAGGGCAGCCCGAGCGCCTCGTAGACCGACTCCTCCGTCTCGCTCGCGATCGGCGGGAGCCCGCGCTTCTGCGGGGGCTCGCCCGTGCCGTCCTCCGCGAACAGCCCGTATTCGTTGAGCGTCATCCCCTTCCGCTGGGCGTACTCGCGCAGGCGGACATTGTGATCCTTGGACCCCGTGAAGTACATGAGCGCCGCGCCCCACGACGACTCGGGCACGACGCGCAGATCGGCCTGCACCGTGGGCCGGCCGTCCTCGTCGAGCCCCTTCCAGCGCCCGTAGTCGGCCGGGAGTTCGACCCGCACCGAGGTCTTCGACTCCCCCGAGGCGATGACCTGCACCACGCCCGGCCCTTCGCGGAACGCGGCGTGGGCCGCCGCCGGGTCGCTCGTGGAGACCAGGATGTCGATGTCCCCGATCGTCTCGCACCCGCGCCGCATCGATCCGGCGAACGCGCACCGCGAGACGCCCGGGACCTTGCCCATCCGTTCGACCAGCGCCTCGGCGAGCGGGCGGGCCATGCCCACCAGCAGCCGCTTGCCGGCGCTCTCCGCGTACGCGAGGGACGCGCGGATCTTTTCCACGCTCTTGGCCCCCATCCGCGGGAGCGTGGTGATCTTCTCGCTGTCCAGCGCCGCGCGGAGCGACGCCAGATCGACCACCCCCATCTCCTCCCACAGCAGCTTGACCGTCTTCGGGCCCAGCCCCGGCACCTCCAGCACCGCGAGCAGACCCCGCGGCACCTGCTCGAGCAGCGCCCCGTGCTCGGCGATCTCGCCCGAGCGGGCGAACTCGGCGATCTTCTCGGCCGTGCCCTTGCCGATCCCGTCCAGCTTCGTCAGCGCCGCCTCGTCGTGCGCGATCGGACGCAGATCGGCGGGGTGATCGCCCACCACGCGGGCGGCCTTCGTGAACGCGTTGACGCGGAACTTGTTCGCCCCGGTGAGCTCCAGGAGGCTCGCCATCTGCTCGAAGATGTCCGCAAGATCGCTGTTGAACGACATGGCCCGATCCTATGGGCCCGTCCGCCCCGCGAACTCCGCGACAATCTGCCGCTCGACCGCCTCGACCACGGCCGCACGCTCGGGCTCCGGGACGAGCATCAACGCCGCGAGCCACCGCCGAGCCAATTCGGGGCCCGCGGGCTTGAGCAGTTCAGTCAGCATCCGCAGGTGGTCGTTTGGCGACAACGGACCCGATCCTGCGGGCGGCGTCGGTGACTTCGACTTCGGCGCTTCGCTCATCCTTCTCTCCGTTCGACGCCACCCGGAGCCGCGTCTCGGCCGTCTGCACGAACCGCTCGAGCCGGTCCACCCGTTCGATCAGCAGCGTCACGGTATCCGACATCGCGCGGAGCAGGTCGGGCGTGCCCGCCTCGCGCAGAGCCTGATCGCGCACCTCCGACTGCAGCATCGGGCCCTGCCCGGTCAGCAGCCAGTCCCCGCTCAGCCCCAGCACCCCGCACAGCGAGGCGAGGAACTCCACGCTCGGCGACTGCCCCTGCATGTACCGACGCACCGACTCCGGGTGCGTCTCCGTCAGCGTCCCGATCTGTCGATAGGTCCGCTCCCCCACCGCCGCCCGCAGGCGGTCGTGCAATCCGTTCTCTTCCATGACACGATGCTAACCGAACTCGGACAGGATTTCCCGGCCGAGCCACGCCCGAGGGCGGTCACCCCACATCGGCGATGCCCAGGGCGTGCCCGTATTGCTTCATCAGCCGGCGGCGGGCCAGCGCGTCCTCGGGCCGGTCCAGCCGGGGCGATCGGTCGATCCACGCCGCCGCGTCCCGCCGCGCCATCGCGAGCAGCGCCAGGTCGCGCGTCAGATCGGCCACGCGGAAGGGCGGCAACCCCGACTGCCTCGCGCCGAGCAACTCGCCCGGCCCGCGGATCTCGAGGTCCCGCTCCGCGAGGACGAAACCGCTGTTCGTCTCCGCCATCGCCTCGAGCCGTTTCCGCCCATCGTCGGTGCTCGCGTCGCCGATGAGCACGCAGACCGAGGGCTTCTCCCCCCGCCCCACCCGGCCCCGCAACTGGTGCAGCTGCGCGAGGCCGAAGCGGTCGGCCTCCTCGATCACCATCACCGTCGCGTTGGGCACATCGACGCCGACCTCGATCACCGTCGTTGCGACAAGGCAGTCGATCAACCCGGACCGGAACCGGCCCATGACATGCTCGCGCGTCTCGCGCTTGAGCCGGCCGTGCAGCGCCGCGACGCGCCGGCCCGCCAGCGGGCCCTGCTCGAGATCGCGCACGAGCCGGCGCAGATTCATCGGGCCCTCGGGCCCCGCGTCGTCGATCGCGGGAACGACGACGAACGCCTGCTCGCCCGCCTCGATCCGGTCCCGCAGCCACCCGTACACATCCGCCCGCTTCTCGGGCCCCACCACCCGCGTGCGCACGGGCGTCCGCCCGGGTGGCAGCCCGTCGATCGTCGAGATGTCCAGGTCCCCGAACAGCGTCATCCCCAGGGTCCGCGGGATGGGCGTCGCGGTCATCACCAGCACATGGGGCGTCACGGGCTCGTCGACCGCGCCGCCGCCCAGCGCCGTCGCGTGCGTGCGCAGGTGGGCCCGCTGGTGCACGCCGAAGCGGTGCTGCTCGTCGATGATCGCCACCGCGAGCGACGCGAACCGGACCGACTCGGTCAGCAGCGCGTGCGTGCCGATCAGCAGGTCGATCTCCCCCGCCTCGAGCGCGCGCAGCAGGCCCCCCCGCTCCGAATCGGGCGTCGAGCCCGTCAAGAGCGCCACCCGGACCGCACTGCCCTCGAGCATCGTCGAGATCGAGAGCCAGTGCTGCTCGGCGAGCAGCTCCGTCGGCGCCATCAGCGCCGCCTGGTGCCCGCTCGCGGCCGCCATCAGCATCGCGTACAGCGCCACGACCGTCTTGCCCGACCCGACATCGCCCTGGATGAGCCTATTCGTGGGCGTCGTCGACGCGAGGTCGCGGGCGATGTCGCCGACGACGCGGCCCTGCTCTGGGGTGAGCGCGAACGGGAACCGGGCCCGGATCCTCGCATCGATCTCCCCGTCGTGCCGCAGCGCCGGGCTCGTGAGTGTGCGCCGCAGGTGCGCGCGCTTCAGGTGCACGCCCAGTTGCAGCAGCAGGAACTCGTCGTACGCCAGACGCCGCCGCCCCGAGGCGACCTCGTCCTCGCCCGACGGGGCGTGCATCATGCGGTAGGCGTCGGCCAGGCCCGGCATCTCACGCTCACGCCGGTGCGCCGCGCTCAGGTGGTCCTCGATCAACGGCAACGCCGACCCGAGCACCCGACCCACCACCGCCTCGATCCCCCGCGAGTTGATCCGCTCGCTCGCGGGGTAGATCGGGCGAAGGCGCGCGTCCCGCGCCACCGGGCCCTCCCCGTCGAGCACCTCGAACCGCGGGTTCGCCAGTTGCAGCCCGGGCCCGCGCTGCTTGGCCGTCCCCTGCACGCGCAGGCGCGTCCCGGGCCCGATCTTGTCGCGCAGGAAGGCCATGTTGAACCAGACCAGGTCGAGCCGCCCTGTCTCGTCGCAGAGCACCGCCTCGAACCGGCGCTTCCGCCCCACGCCCGAGACCCGCGTCGCGGTGACCTCCCCCCGGGCCGAGATGATCCGCCCGGGTTCGAGGCTCGAGATCGGCGCCTCCGCCTCCTCGAACTCGTGCCGCATCGGCAGGTACGCGAGCAGATGCCCGACATTGGGCACCCCCAGCGCCGCGAGCGCGTCGGCGTCCCGGGCCGAGACGCCGGGAACCGCGTGCAGGGGCGTGGTCAGGTCGATCGTCACCGGCTGATTATCCCGCCCCGCGCGCCACCGCGCCCCGGGGGTACATCCACGGGGAAGTCGCGGGGTTGCCGAGAGACTGAGCAGCCCGGGCGGAACGCGAGGGTCGCGAAGAACCTGTACGGACCGGGCACGGAGGGCTCTCGCCGAGCATCAACCCAAGGAAACCGCCCGAACCTCTCGAGCGGCTTTCTCGGCATATTCCGCTCGAGCCCTTCGCGACCTTCGCGTTCGATCGCCTCGTCGCGCCTCCGGCTCCTCGTTCAGTCCATCCTCACAACCCCAGCGGCCGGTCGTGCGGCGGGCCGTCGTCCCCCGGGGCCGAGACCGCGTCCTCGCCCGCGTCCTGCAACGACGGGTCGATCGAACGAAGGTACTCCCAGGTGTAGATCCCCGAGGAATGCCCGTCGCTGAACACGATCCGGATCGCGTAGTTGCCCACCAGCTCCGCGTCCACCGCCGCCAGCGGGCCAGCCCCGCCAGCGCTGGGCAGCACGGTCAGCGGGTCGCGGACCATCTGCTTCCGCAGTTCGCGCTGGTCGGCCGAGGGGCTCATCCGGCGCAGGTAGGCGATCGAGTAGTACGATCCCGTGCCGTCGGCCCACTGGATCGTCAGGCCGCGGTCCTTTTTCAGATCAAGGTGGACGGGGGTGTTCGCCTGCGTCACGCCGGATGATAGGAATTCGCCATGCCCGCACGCCCGGACTCGCCCCACTTCGCCGACCGCCTCGCCGAGGCCATCGACCGCATCGGCAGCCCCGCCTGCGTCGGGATCGACCCGGTCTATGAGCGGCTTCCGCCGGCGCTGCGGCTCGAGCCGGGCACGCCGCTCGACCACACGCGGGCGTTCTGCCTCGAGGTCGTCGACGCCGTCGCCGGGCTTGTGCCCGTGATCAAGCCGCAGTCCGCGTGCTTCGAGCGCTACGGATCGCGGGGGGTCGCGGTGCTGGAGGAGGTCATCGGTCGCGCCCGCGAGCGGGGGCTGCTGGTGATCCTCGACGGCAAGCGGGGCGACATCGGCTCCACCGGCGCCCACTACGCCGCCGCCGCGGTCGCGATGGGCGCCGACGCGGTGACCGTGAACGCCTACCTGGGCGCGAGCGGGGTGCAGCCGTTCCTTGAAGCGGACCTCGGGATCTACATCGTCGTCCGCACGAGCAACCCCGATTCGGACTACCTCCAGAGCCAGAAACTGACCACGGGCCCGACCGTGGCCGAGCACCTCGCCCGCCTCGTCGCCGACCTCGGAGCCCCCCGGATCGGGGCGAGCGGCCTCTCGTCCGTCGGGGCGGTGGTCGGGGCGACCAAGTCCGCCGCGGACGGGGCCGCGCTCCGCGCCATCATGCCCCACACCCCCTTCCTCGTCCCCGGTGTCGGGGCCCAGGGCGGAACGGTGGACGAGGCCAAGCCCTTGTCTCGTGCGGGGGCCGGGTCGGTCGGGTCGCTCGGCGTGCTCATCAACGCCAGCCGGTCCGTGCTTTACCCCGCGCCAACACCCGGGGAGGTCTGGGAGGACGCGGTCCGCCGGGCCGCGGGGGCGTTCGTGGCGGACGCGGCCAGACTGACACCATGATGGCACCGGGATGACGCGGCCCGGCGACCTGTCCCACCGAATCCGGGGGATCTGATTCTGCACCCCCCCAGACCGTGTGCTGAATCGTGCCTGATTCTGCAAGAACGGTTGCCGGCTTGCTGAACCTGTGGCCCATTGCCAGATATCGGGCTCCGTCCGCGGAGGCTCGATCGGAGAGCAGGGTTCAGGGGTTTAGAAAGGACCGGCGATGATGACCAAGATGTGGGGCGTGGCCGCTGTCGCCGCGGTTGCTGGGGCTGCGTCGGGCGCCATCTTCTTCGAAGTTGAGTCGAACGACACCTTGGGTACCGCGAACGACCTCGGTTCGTTCGGCGAGCCGGGCGACGGCATCGTGGTGGACGGGTACCTGACCAGCGGCGATGTCGACTGGTTCTGCTTCACGCTGACCGACAACGCGACCATGGTCGTGGCGGCCCTGTTCGACATGAACCCCGATCAGGACAACGACGCGATCTTGGGGCTGTTCGACAGCACCGGCACCGAGTTGATCGTGGACGACGACGAGGGCATCGACCTGATGCCCGCCCTCCAGTACGCGAACCTCGCCGCCGGGACCTACTACCTCGCGGTCTCGGGCTACCCCGACTTCACCTTCGAGGGCGAGCATGAGGAGTCGATGATGTACAAGCTTGTCATCGGGCTTAACATCCCGACCCCGGGCGCCCTGGCGGCCCTGGGCCTGGGCGGTCTGGCGGCCACCCGCCGTCGCCGCTGAGCCCACTCGTCCCTGCAACGCACCCTCACGGGCCCGGCGGAACCGCCGGGCCTGTTGACTTTTGGGCGCCGCCCTCCCGATCTCAGGGCGCCCGCCCGCTCGCGGCAAACCTCGCGAGGTCGACCGCCTCGGCGAACGCCTCGGGGCGGCGTGACCCGACGAGGATCTGATCGGTCCTGCCCGCGCCCCAGCGGATGTGGACACCGCGGTCTCCCGAGACATTCAGCACCCGGTGGAACTTCCGGCTTCCGCGCCAGCCCCAGCCCCCCGCGTCGCCGAGCGGGTTGTACTTGATCGCCTCGACGCTTGTGATGGACGCGGGGTCGATCTCGCGGCCCGGGAACGGCAGGAACTTGATCCGGATCCGCCGCTCCGTCACCTCGGTGACGAGCCGGAGCATCATGAGCGATGCGGGAAGCAGGATGCCCGCGACCACGAATACGAGCAGCAGGGTTGTCTGCTGATGCTTCGCCGGCCCGAGCGCAAGCGGAAGAACCACGGCCGCGGTGACGAGGCTCTCCAGCGGGAGGAGCACGCGGATGATCAGGTTCTGGTGCAGCGGCTGCACCTCCCGGAAGAGCAGGGTGTCCGAGGTTTGGCCCATGCCGGCATTCTTGGCCGTCCGACCCCGCGGATTGCCCGTACACTCGTTCAGGATGGACCGGAAGGACCCCAGCACGATGCGCCGGCTCGGTCGGCTCGCGGCGAAGATCAGGGCCGGCTTTTTCGAGGGGCTCCACGGGCCCGCACCCACCGGAACCGGGCCCATATCGGGCGATCGCTCGTACCCAGAGACCCCGTCGCGCCGGGTGGTTGTCCGCCGGACCACGGTCGAGGAACTTGAGATCACCGAGCCCGAACGCCGATGACCCTGCCAGGATTGGAGGACCCCATGCGCCACGGACGCCTTGCCACCGCACTCTTCGGCCTCGCCGCCTCGGCCTGCCTTCTGGTGGGCTGCCAGACCGCGTCGAGCTCGCGCGTCACGGTGATGAACGAGTCGGACGCCGCCGTGCTGGTGGATATCTCCTCGATCGACCCCCCGCGGGCGTTCGTGGAGAACGAGGCGCTGGAAGCGGGCGCCGTGCGGGCGTTCACGCTCGAGCACGCCGGTGAGTCGAATCCGCTCGTGCAGGTCGGGGTGCGCCCGGCCTCTTCGCCGAGGATGCCGGCCCAGTTGATTGAATTCGCGACGCCCGGGCCCTACTTGCTGCGAATCCAGGGGACGAGCGCCAATCTGCGGTTTATCGCGTCGCGCGACTCGGCGGATGTCGGCGTGCGGGAGATCCGCGACCCGAACGCGGGGCGTTTGGGCGCCGAGCCGCCGGTCAACCCGTCCCGCCGCTGAGGTGGATCCCTTGCCCTGCTCCGCATGGTGCGGGTCGCGGCGGGGGCGACGGCGGACCGCGCCTGACGCGTGAACTGAGGCGGTGGGCGGCGAATGTTTGCGTGGGCGGTTCAGGCCCGCGGCTCTGGGAGTCGCCCGTTCTTTGCGCGCATGAAGAAGGGCGTGGCGGCCGAACCGCCACGCCCTTGATTAGGGCATATCAGGGCTGTCGGACTCAGCGGCGGCGGCGGGCGATGGCGCCCCCGGCCCCGAGGAGCAGCGCCAGCGAGCCCGGGGTCGGGACGATGGTGCCGCTGAACTGGGAGTTGAACCCGCTGAAGGACTCGTCGAAGAACGAGTCGAGGCCGAAGGAGACCTGGACCAGGCCGCCGGCGAAATCGTTGTTGAGCAGGTAGTTGTCGAGGACAAAGCCGATGCCGTCGGTGCCCTCGAAGAGGCCGTCACCGCCGGCGGTGAAGATGACCTCGGACAGGGTGCCCGTGAAGAACATGATGGGAGCGCCCGCGAAGGCCCGCGACCACTGACCGGTCAGGGTGCCGCTGACGCGGTCGCCGTCGAGGTCGGTGATCGTGAAGGAGCCGGCTCCATCGGCGGTCAGGGTGGTGATGTTCGAGACGGACATCTCGAAGACCACATCGGCGAGGCTCGAGTCGTCGTTGGCGAACGCGGGCAGGTACTCGGCGGTCGCGGCGACGGGGTTCTGGACCCGGGTCACATCGCCCGAGGTGTCGCCGCCGGCGCGGGCGGTGTAGAAGCCCGTGATGCCGTCCTGGGTGAAGTACTCGGACTCCAGATCGCTGAAGGTGAAGGTCGAGATGGCGACATCGGCGCTCGCCACGGTCGCAAAGGCCGCGGTGCCGGCCACCGCCAGAAGTCGAATATTCATTTCTCCGCTCCTCATTTCTCTCTCGTGTGATCGAGACTTGTTCGGATCTCTCGCTCGTCGGAAACGCCTCAAACGGCACGACGACGCGTGCGCATCGCGTGACCCTTCCAACATGCCACGGGCCTGAGAGACGACCACCCAATTCGGAAACTCTTTTTCCACAACCCGTTGCCAGCGCGCGGGCTAGGCCCAGATAACCCCCCCGCCCGGGGCCTCGAAAGCCCGCGCGGAGGACTCTGTTCGGCCCGGGGGCCCGCTAGAATCGGCCCTGCCGCCGCGACCGAAGCCCGGGAGCGGCCCGACCCGGTCGGCTCCGACCCGCCGCCACGACGCAGGAAGGCCGTTCGATGCCCAAGCCCAAGTACCAGAACTCCCTCGACCGCCACCACCTGCTCAAGAACATCCCGACGGCCCCGTTTGGGGACCCCAAGGACCGGCATTTCGTCCGGTACGACGAGTTCGTCGGGAATGGGGGCTACCAGGCCCTGCGCAAGGCGATCACCCAGAAGCCGGCCGAGGTCGTCGAGGAGGTGAAGCGGTCGACGCTCCGGGGGCGGGGCGGGGCGGGCTTCCCCACCGGGCTGAAGTGGACCTTCCTGCCCCCGGTCAAGGCCGGGGATGGGGCCGAGGTCGGCGACGCCCACGCGGGGGTGGAGGTCGCGATCGAGGGCCGCTACCTCGCGGTGAACGCCGACGAGAGCGAGCCGGGCACCTTCAAGGACCGCCTGCTGATGGAGTGCGACCCGCACTCGCTGCTCGAGGGCATCGCGATCACCTGCTACGCCTGCCGGCTCAACAAGGCGTACATCTTCATCCGGGGCGAGTATCACCACCAGGCCCATGTGCTCGAGGAGGCGCTGAAGGAGGCGTACGCCCACGGCGTCTTCGGCGACAAGGGCCTGATCAACTCGGGCGAGAACACGGGCGGGCCCCGCTTCCGCGTGGACTGCTATGTGCACCGCGGCGCGGGCGCCTACATCTGCGGCGAGGAGACCGGCCTGCTCGAGGCGATCGAGGGCAAGCGAGGCTGGCCCCGGATCAAGCCCCCCTTCCCCGCCATCAAGGGGCTCTTCGGCAAGCCGACGATCATCAACAATGTCGAGACCCTCTGCCATGTGCCCGACATCGTGCGGCACGGGTCGGCGTGGTTCTGCGAGCAGGGCGTGGAGAGCAGCGTCGGCGGGCCGCCCTCGTTCGGCACGAAGCTGATGGGCGTCTCGGGGCATGTCGAGCGCCCGGGCGTCTACGAGGTCGAGCTGGGCATCCCGCTGCGCACGCTGGTCGAGGAGTTCTGCGGCGGCATGCGCCGCGGCAAGAAGTTCAAGGGCGCGATCGCGGGCGGGGTGAGCATGGGCATCCTCGGGCCCGACCAGTTCGACGCCGAGATGGATTTCGACATCGGGCGCAAGTACAACGTATTGGGCCTGGGCACGGCCTGCCCGACGGTGTTCGACGAGGACACGGACATGGTCGCCGTCGCGCGGAACATCGCGCGGTTCTTCAAGCACGAGTCGTGCGGGCAGTGCACGCCCTGCCGCGAGGGCTCGGGCTGGCTGTATCAGTTGCTCAGCCGGATCGAGGCGGGCGACGGGCGGACGAAAGACCTGGACCTGGCGCTCGAGATCGCGACGAGCATGGGCTCGATGCCGGGCACGACGATCTGCGGGCTTGCGGACGGGAACAACTGGGCGACGCGGACGATCATGAACAAGTACTGGGAGGAGTTCACGGCGCGGGTGCGTCCGAGCTCGATCCCGGTGAAGATGACGGTGGGGGCTTCGGCGAAGGGGTGAGCGTGTTACACTCGGCGCACGGAGGCCGTCGATGACCAGTTTGCGCAACCCGCTGGATCGGTGGACGACCGCGCCCGAGCCATCGGTCGATCTGAAGTTTGAGATCCAGGAGGAGATGCTCAGGCGGGGCTCCGACCTGCTGCGGACCCGGCACAGCGTGATCCTCGGCGATTCCAGGGCCGTTCTCGACGGGATCGAGCCCGGCGGTGTTCACCTTGTCGTCACCTCACCCCCCTATTGGAACCTCAAGGAGTACGAGGGCGAGGTCGCGGACGCGCAGCTCGGGCACATCGACGACCGGCGCGAATTTCTTGACAGCCTGAACGAGATCTGGGAGCGGTGCTTCGCGGCCCTTGCGCCGGGCGGCCGCCTGTGCATCGTGGTCGGCGATGTGTGCCGGTCCCGACGCGAGCACGGGCGCCATGTCGTCGAGCCGCTGCACGCGTACCTCCAGGTCGAGTGTCAGCGGCTCGGGTTTGATCCCCTCTCCCCGATCATCTGGCACAAGATCGCCAACATGAAGACCGAGGTCGGCGGCAACGGCGCCACGCTCGGCAAGCCCTATGAGCCGAACGCGATCATCAAGAGCGACATCGAGTTCATCCTGATGTTCCGCAAGCCGGGCGGGTATCGGCGCCCAACGATCGAGCAGCGGGCGCTCTCGCTGATCGGCAAGGCGGATCACCAGGCGTGGTTCCGCCAGATCTGGGGCGATGTTACCGGCGAGGTGCAGCGTGGGCACCCGGCGCCGTACCCGGTCGAGATCCCGCGCCGGCTGATCGGGATGTTCTCCTTCGTCGGTGACACGGTGCTCGATCCGTTCCTGGGCACCGGCACGACCTGCCTCGCCGCGGCCCAGATGCACCGCAATTCGATCGGTGTCGAGGTCGAACCCCGGTACTTCGGGATGGCGCGCTCGAGGCTCTCCTCCACGCTGTCGGCGTCGTTCGAGTTCACCGAAAGCAGTGGTGCCGCGTGAGCCCTCCGCCGCAGGGATTTATCTCCCACCTGCGTGAGGCGGGGTATCACTCCAGGTCGAACAAACACTCGAATGCGCTCGGCTACGCGGTTGTTGGCGATCTGATCGCCCGGTGCCCGGCGATCGCCTCGAAGGCCGCGAGCGGCGAGCTCGTCTTTGAACTGAACCACCGCCTGCGCGTCGCTGTCACCGATTGGAATGTCGACCTGGTCCTCGGGCAGCCCCCCGAGCCAGTGCCGCCGAGCGGTGCGATCTCAGAATTAACCCCGGCGACGGTTCACATCGCGGTCGAGTTCAAGTCGGTGATGACCGAGCACCGCAAGGCGGTGAAGAACCGGAAGCGGGACCTCGAAGCCCACCACGAGCATGTGCATCATTACAGCAACAGGGCGATCGCCGCGGGAATCCTCGTGATCAACGCCGCGGACCGATTCCGCTCCCCTCTGCGAACCGACGAGATCACGACACACCGCGACCCCGCCCGTCTGGTTGAGCACTGCATCCGGGAGTTGCGTTCGGTCTCGACACGCCAAGGCATGGCCGGCTCGGGCCTGGAAGCGAAGTGCGCGCTGGTTGTCGTGTGCGACAACACCGAGCACGCCGCGACCCGATACGCGGATCCGCCCCTTGCCCCGGCGGTCGGCGACCCGATCCAATACGACGGGTTCATCCAGACGATCTGCTCGGCCTACCGCGAGCGGTTCGCGGATTGAATGCGCGTCAGTTCAGCACCACCACGCTGACATACCCCCACTCGTTGTTGTTCCAGTTCCCGTTCCCGTCGTCATCGCCTGCCATTCCCACCTCGTAGGTTCCCGCGGGCAGGCCCGAGATCACGGCGCTGACGCCGAAGGGCAGACGCGTGTTCTGGGGAACGCGGATGTCGAACATGCCGCCCCCAAGGAGTGTCGGCACCCCCCCGCTGCCCGCGACGCGGTAGCCGATGTAGAGATCAAGGCTCGCCGCCCCGCCGACGATGGTCGAACCGAAGGCCTGGTTGGCGACGACATGGATCTTCTGCCCCGAGGAGATCGTGACGGTCAGCACCGGCGAGAGGAACTGGGTGGTCGCGCTGGGCACGGTGCCCCCGCCGCTGACGAAGAGCGCGGTGTTGCTCGTCGGCGCCGGCGCCTGCCAGGCGGCGTTGCCCGAGGCGTCGCTTGTGAGCACCCGCCCGGCCGCGGCGCCGGTCGTCATCTGGAAGGCGTTGGTCCGCGTCGTGCCGTTCACTTGCAGCGTCGAGGTCGGGTTCGAGATCCCGATGCCGACATTGCCGTTGAAGTACGACCGACCGCTGAAATAGCCCGCCCAGCTCGTTGGGTCGGAGGCCTCGCCGTACACCGCCTTGGAGTTCGCGTCGGTGGCCCAGCCCCAGACGGCCTCGGCGTTGGGCCCGTCGGTGCGCCCGAAGACGCCGCGTCCGCCGTCGCCGGCGGAATACCCGATCACGCCGACATACTCGTCGCTGATGCCCAGCACACCCGCGCCGATGAGCTGGCTGGAATCGCCCTGCACGCCCGCGCTGTCGGCGAACCCGAAGACGGCGGGGGTGCCGATGATGCCCCGGATGCCCGAGGACGACACCTCGGTCGTCGTGTTCAGGATCGAGAAGACATCGCCGTCGGGCAGCAGCCTTGAGCCCGCGAAGGGCAGGCGCAGGCTGATGGCGTAGGGCGTGGGGTTGATCGCCTGGCGCGGCGTGAGCGTGGTGTACACGCCGATATCGCAGTTGCCCAGCGCGCCGCCGGCTCGCACGCCGATCTCGAGTCGGCGTTCATCCCCGTTGAACACCGGGCCGAAGTCGAGCTCGACGGTGAAGAGCCCGTCGGTGACGGTGATGTTGTCGACGCAGATGGGCCCCGCGACGAGCACGCCCATATCGTCGTAGAGCGTGAAGCGGATGTCGTAACGCCCGTTCGCGGGCGCACCCGATTCCTCGAGCCGGCCCTGGTAGGTGAACGCGGTGTCGAGCGTGGTTGCGAAGTCGCCCGCCGCCCGATCGACAGGCAGCGGCGCCCCGACGGGCTCGCCCGTCAGGGTGAGCACGCGCGACGCGTCCGACCGGGTCGAGGCGCTGTCCTGCGCGAGCGCGGGGAAGGCGAGAACGGTCACGACGCAGACGGCGGTGCTGATGCTCTTCATCTCCGAACCCCTTGTACAACTGGTGCGAGCGGCGGCCTGCGCAAAGGCGGCCATCGAGCATTGTGACGCGCCGACGAGCAGCGCCCCATGCAAAGCCCGGGCCCGAGAACAGATCGCGGGTTCTCCCCTCAATCGCGTCAAGCAGATCCACGCGCGCACGGAAAGACCCCGGCCGACACAGCCGGGGTCCAACCGGAAGCCACATGCGCCGTCGAGCCGACGGGCCGGGCGCGCCCACGAGGGGGCGCCCGGTCGCCGGGATCGTGCCGTTGCCCGCGCGGGAGAAGAAGGGCAGCCTCCCGCGTCGCCGAAACTCGATGTCCTGCTCGGTCGTTCCCGCGACTCGGCGGGTGAGAGTTGATCCGTCAGTGAAAGCGCGACAAACGCCCCACACTCACGCCCCCGGGCGAAACTCCGACGATCGGGCCGCGGCCCCGCCCGACCTCGGGATACACCTACTTCCAGAGGCCGGGCCCGCCCCGGCCTTGCCTCGTCCCGCCGCACCACATAGGTTGAGAGGTCCGCCCCCGCAGACGCCTCTGGCGTGCCCGGGTGGGGGAGAGAGGAAGATCGGCCCCCGGCCCAAGCCCCGGGGGCCCTCTTGTTTTTGTCCCGCCGCGCGGGGCGCCCACCTCAGAACGGACGCCGCGTCCGGTTCACCAGCAGGTTGTCCCGCCCCGGCACGAGCAGGTCGGCGATCTCGACCGCCTCCTGGAAGCTCTGCCTGGCGCGATCGGTGTCGGCGCACGAGGGCAGCACCTTGCCCTGTTCGAGATGCTCGATCGTCGGGATCGCGTCGCCGCAGATCAGCGTCGTCTCCCGCCCCGCGAGCAGCAGCCCCGCAGACCCCGCGCTGAACCCGGGCAGCGGGAAGAGGTCAACGCCGGCGGCGATCTGGTCGGGCGCGGGCGAACACCGCCGCAGGATCGCGACATCCCGGGCCAGGACCTCCATCAACGCCCGCTGGTCCTCGGGGAACTCCTCGCCCGCCGCGTCGAGGGCACGCTTCGTCTCGGCGAGCCGCCCGAGCGACTGCGCCAGCGGCACGCCCGCCGCCTCACGCTCCGCCTCAGACACGAGCCACGCCGCGTCCGGGAAGGCCGTGATTGCGCGGCGGGCCTCCGGGTGGAAACTGGTCAGGAACACATGCGTCACCGACTCGGGCCCGAGGCCCGCCCGCTCCCGCAGCCGGGCGACCAGCGCGGGCTCGGGCAGCCCCGGGTCGACCAGCAGCACGACCTCGCGGCCGCGCTCGCCGATCGCGGGCGCGCGCACAAGCGTTGTTGTCGTGTGCCCGGTGCGGACGGGGACACGCTCGTCCCATAACGGATGGGCGGCGAGGCTCCCGATGCTGATGACGCGGAATTCCATGGGTCGCGTGATGGTAGAGGCCGTCTGTGCGGGCCGGCGGGGGCCCCGATCGCGCGGGTCGGTGGCCGGGCCGGCGTGGGGATCGGACAGTGTCGGTGCTCCCGCGAGCCAACGCCCGCCGGGGGAGAGAGACGCGAAGGGGGGTCCGGGCGTCGGTTTGGGAACCGACGCAGACCGAACGGCATCCCCTGCGAGAGCCCCGCACCGGCCGCCTCACCGGTGCGGGGTTTTCTTTCGCGCCGCGGGTTCGAGCACTCCGCCCGATTTCACAACCTCTTCACAGTTCAAGAGTTGTCTCCGCGTTGCCTTGGGCACACCGAGCGGCGACAATGACGGTTGGGCAATCCCGAACCAGGATTGGCGGACCCGTGCAGGGCGGGCCCGTCCGGAGGATCCGGTTCAGCGAGATCCGAGCCGGGACCGGCCGCGGGGTGAGCCCGGGAGTGGGCGCGATGATCAGAAAAAGTGGCACCGCGGACCGCCTGCTCGAGGACCTCCGCGACGACATCACCGGGCCCTCCACCGCGGTGGTCACGCGGATGGACACCCATGTGCACTCCTGGGCCTCCAACGGCGCCGCCGTGGCGGCGCTGGGGTTCATCGGGTGCCCCGAGTGCTACAGCCCCCCCGAGCGTGTCTACGAGCAGGCGATGGCCCGGGGGATGGACCTGGTGACCATCACCGACCACGACACCATCCGGGGCGCGATGGAGCTGGCCGAGCGCGGGTTCGACCGGTTCATCGTGGGGCAGGAGGTCTCGGTCCGCTTCCCCGAGGACCGGTGCATGCTGCATGTGCTGGTCTGGGGGCTCACGCCCGAGCTCGACGAGCAGATCAACCGTCTCCGCCTCCGCGAGGATGTCTACGAGTTCGCGGGCTGGCTGCGGCAGAACGCGCTCGCCCACGCGCTCGCCCACCCGCTCTACATCCAGAACGGGCGGCTGGAGCGCTGGCACATCGAGCGGGCCGCGCTCCTGTTCAAGGGGTTCGAGGGGCTCAACGGGGCCCACGCGTACCAGGTCTCCGACGCGATCGTGCGGTTCATCAACGACCTGACGCCGGCCCGG
Source organism: Phycisphaerales bacterium (assembly GCA_036732005.1). Classification (GTDB taxonomy): domain Bacteria; phylum Planctomycetota; class Phycisphaerae; order Phycisphaerales; family UBA1924; genus UBA1926. The sequence continues at coordinate 69,024 of DAINDF010000004.1, read as the reverse complement.
GTGCGCGCGCTGGCGGACAAGCACGGGATCGAGCCGCTCTGGCCCCGCCCGTGGGAGAAGGCCCGCACCGGCGGGTCGGACGACCACGCGCTGCTCAACATCGGGCGGACCTACACCCAGGTTGTCAGCCACGACGGGAAAAAGATCCGCACGCCGGGGGAGTTCTTCGCGCGCGTCATGGCCGGCGAGAGCACGCAGGCGGGCGTCGGGGGGCACTCGGCGCTGCTGGCGCACCAGTTGGCGACGGTCGGCGCCCACTACTACACGGACAACCTGCACGACCGGCAGAGCCCGACGGGGCGGTATCTCGGGGCCCGGCTGCTCCGCTTCGCGGGCATCGAGGCCAGGAGCCCCAGCAAGAAGCGCGTCGGGGCGTACAAGGTCGCCCGCAAGATGTGGCTGGGCAAGAAGGCCCAGAAGCCCCTGCCCATCCTCCGCCAGCTCAAGCCCGCGATGACCGAGGTGCTCGACCGCTACCCCCGCATCGCGGCCCGCCTCAACCCCGCGAGCTGGAACACCGGCGCGCCGCTGAGCGAGCACGACGAGATGGCCGATTTCGTGCAGGACCTCTCCGCCGTGATCAGCAAGGCGATGAGCCCGGGGGCCATCAAGGCGATCCGCAAGCGTGACCCCGCGGGCATCGCCGAGCACCTGATGTCCTACGGCATCCTGCACCTCGCGCAGCTTCCCTACCTTTTCAGCCTCTTCCACCAGAACAAGGAACGCAATTTCCTCGAACGATTCGAGCACGAGACCGCCGCGCCGGGTTCCGGGGTGAGCGTCCTGGAGCGACCCATGCGCGTGAGCCTGTTCACGGACACTTTCTACGACATCAACGGGGTCTGCCGGTTTATCCAGAATGTCGCTGAGCGCGCGCACGAGAGCGGCCGCGACCTCGAGGTCATCACCTCGACGCGCAAGACCGGCTCGCTCATGCCCAATGTCTACAACTTCGAGCCCGCCTTCGCGATGAAGCTCCCGAAGTACGACAACCTCGACATGTGCCTCCCCCCGGTGATGAAGATCCTCCGCCACCTGGACCAGCACCAGCCCGATGTCATCCACATCTCGACGCCCGGGCCCGTCGGGTGCGTGGGCTTCCTCGCCGCCAAGATGCTCCGCATCCCCGTCCTGGGCGTCTACCACACCGACTTCCCGGCCTACATCGACCGGCTCTTCGACGACTACGGCATGACCAGCCTCTGCCAGAAGTTCATGCGCTTCTTCTACAAGCCGTTCAGCGCCATCTTCACCCGCAGCGACGACTATGTCGACGCCCTCGCCGGCCTCGGGCTCCCCCGCGAACGCATGGTCAGCCTCATGCCGGGGTTCGACGCGTCCGTCTTCCACGCCAGGCACCGCGACCCCGCGATCTGGGGCCGCCTCGGGCTGCCCGAGAAGTCCGTCAAGGTGCTCTATGTCGGCCGCGTCAGCGTCGAGAAGAACATGCCGTTCCTCTCGGGCGTCTGGAAGAGCGTCCGCAAGCGCCTCAAGGACGCGGGCGTCGACGCCAACCTCGTCATCGTGGGCGACGGGCCCTACCGCGAGAAGATGGAGGCCGAGCTCCGCGGCAAGGACGCGGCGTTCCTCGGCTTCCGCCACGGGGCCGAGCTCAGCGCGATCTACGCGAGCAGCAACCTCTTCGTCTTCCCCAGCACGACCGACACCCTGGGGCAGGTGGTGATGGAGAGCCAGGGCTCGGGCCTGCCCGTCATCGTCACCGACCAGGGCGGGCCCAAGGAGGTCGTCGAGCACGGGCGCACGGGCTTCGTCCTCAGCGCCGCCGACGCCGACGCGTGGGTCGAGCATCTCACCACGCTCATCACCGATCACGCCCGCCGGGCGGAGATGGGGGCGGCCGCCCACCAGTCGATGCAGCGGTACGGGCTCGAGCATTCCTTCGAGCACTTCTGGGATGTCCATGTCCAGGCCTGGCACGACCACCTGAATCGCGCCGGGATCACCCCGGAGACCGCCGGCGTCGCGACCCGGGCCCAGGCCGGCGAGGCCCGCGAGCCCAAGCCCGACCCCGAGCCGGTCGCCTGACCCGGGCCGGGGCGTGCTGCGATCCTCGCGCCGAGGACGGCCACGGGCCTCGCTACTCGGTCATCTCCGCGAGCCAGGCGCACAGCCCGCTCCGCCCGTAGGCGCTGTCCCACGAGTTGTGGTTGTCCTCCGGGAAGACCGTCAGGCGCGACAACACCCCGCCCTCGGTCAGGATCCGGTGCAGCGCCTCCGACTCGCCCGGCGGCACCACATCGTCCTTGCCCCCGTGCAGCAGCCAGATCGGCGTCGTCCGGAAGGCCTCGACATACCGGGCGGCCTCGGCCGAGCCCGGCGCGGGGCGGTCGATCCGCTCGCCGCCCTCCCACCACCGCTCGACATACCCGCACACCGGCGCCGCCGCCCGGAAGCGGGCCGGGTGCCGCGCGGCGAGCTGGATCGTCCCGTGACCCCCCTGGCTCAACCCCGTGATCGCGACGCGGGCCGGGTCGACGCCGTGCACGGCGATCGCCCGGTCGAGCATCGCCAGCACCGCGGCCTCGTGGTCCTCCCACTCGCTCTCCCCTTCGGGCTTCTGGGGGAAGATCACCACAAAGGGCCAGCGCTCGGGCTCCCACAACAGCCTGGGCCCCAGCCCCACCGCGAGCTGCCGCGACCCGTCGGCCCCGCACTCGCCGCGTCCGTGCAGGAAGACCAGCCCCCGCGCCGGCGCGGCGAGACCCCGCGGGCGATAGACCACATAGGGGTACACACGCCCGTCGACCTCGACCGATTCGAAGATGAACCCTTCGGGCGGGCCTTCCCCCGCCCCGACCTCACCCGCCATGCCCAGCACCCCGATCAGCGTGACGAACAGCATCCGCAGCAGCATCGGGGCATCGTACCGCCCGGGCCGATCCGTGCGGGCGGCACGAGATGCTCAGCGGGAAGCGTCGGCGCGGCGGTCGGCCGCGCCGACGGAGGAGGGAAAGCCCATCATCAGCCGCCGACCGCCGACGCCCGCGTCTCGAGGGCGTCTACCAGCGTGGCCCGGTCCTGCACCCCCACGAACCGCGCGACCACCTCTCCCCCGACGAAAACCAGCATGGTCGGGATCGACCGCACCCCGTACCGCGACGCGATCGACGGGTGCTCGTCGACATTCAGCTTGCCCACGACGGCGCGACCGGCGGTCTCGTCCGCGACCGCGTCGATCGTCGGCCCGACCGCCCGGCACGGGGGGCACCAGGGGGCCCAGAAATCGACCAGCACCGGACGCTCAGACCCGAGCGCGTCGTGCTCGAAGTTGCCCGCCGTGAACTCGCGTGTGTTGCCGCCCGACATCTCGTTCCGCCCTTCCGCGAGCGCGCACCGGCCGCGCCGCTGTGTTCCTGCCGGGGCGGCCGCCGGCGCCGCACCCGCGCCGGCGACCCGCCCCGTGTGTTCGCCCGTTCGGTCAGGCCCGGCTGGTCTCGACCAGCTCGGCCTTGGGGAAGTCGATCTCCGTCCCGACGAGGTGGTTGAAGTAGTTGGTGAAGATGTTCAGCACGACCGTCGCGAGCACCTCGATCGCCTCGACCTCGGTCACGCCCGCCGACCGGGCGGCGGCGTAGTCCGCGTCGGTGATCCACCCCTTCTTCTCCGTGATCGCCAGCGCCAGGTCGAGGATCGCCTGGGTCTTGGCGTCGCCCGCCTCGCCCCGCTGGGCCGCGACGGCCTGCTCGGCCGTCAGCCCGGCGCCCTTGCCGATCGCGGTGTGGGCCGCGACGCAGTACCCGCACCCGTTCGCGTTCCCCACCGCCAGCGCGATCTGTTCGCGGACCTTCGCCGAGAGCGACGACCCACCCAGGTTCCCGCTCAGGTCGAGGTAGCTCTTCAGCACCGCGGGGGAGTGGGCCATGGTGGTCAGGATGTTGGGCGTCCCGCCCAGTTTCGCCTTGACCGCGTCGAGCAGGTCCTTGGAAGCACCGGTCGCGGAGGCGTGGTTCATCGGAGCAATACGGGGCATGGTTGCGTCTCCTGTCCCCCGGGGGCTGCCCGGGCTGGGTTTGTTCCGGACCGGGCTCTGCCCCGGCCTTGCCCCATGAGAATAGACAGATCTGTCTACCTATTCCGGCCTTGTTCAGATTTTCTGACCGATCAGAGCCGATGGAGAGCAATATCACAATAGACTGATCTGTATATTCTGGTATGGTCTCCAAGCGCGAACAACTCCTTGACGCCGCCCTCGCCGTGTTTCGCGAGCGGGGGTACCACGCCGCGGGGATCGACACCATCCTGGCCCGGGCCGGCGTTGCCAAGATGACGCTCTACAAGCACTTCCGTTCCAAGGAGGACCTGGTCCTCGCCGCTCTTCGCCGGGCCGACGAGGACTCCCGCCGCTGGCTCATCGGCGAGATGGAGCGGCGGGCGTCCGACCCGCGCGGTCGGCTGTTGGCGCTCTTCGACGCCGCCGCCGACTGGTTTGCCTCTCCCGATTTCAGGGGGTGCCTCTTCGTGCGGGCGTCGAGCGAGTTCACCGATGCGGACGACCCCGTCCGAGCCGCGTGCCACGAGCACAACACGCTGCTCAAGCGTCACCTGCGCGACCTCGCCCGGGACGCCGGCGCCGTCGAGCCGGCCGCGCTCGCCGAGCAGGTGTTCATTCTGTTTGTCGGGGCGATCGCCGCGGCCCAATGCTGCGGGACGCCCGGCCCGGCCCGGTCGGCGCGCGAGGCGGCCTCGGCGCTGCTGGAGCGTGCGCTCCCGTCGCGCTGACGGGCTCACCCGAGCAGGCCGAACTGCCACGCGATCCACACGCCGATGAAGAACCTGGGCAGGTAGAGCGAGAGCGCCACGATCCCCGCGTCCTGCGTGTCCAGGTCCACCAGCGTGCGCATCATCACGAAGAACGCGAGCAGCGCGAACCCCTGCGGGATGAAGTCGAACGGGATCAGGAGGAAGAGCCCCGCCGCGAGCGCATCCGCGACCGCGAACGACGCCGCCAGCCGGAGGCTCGTCAGTTTCCAGGGCGCCTCGGTCACCACGCCCAACGCCGAGCAGATCTCGAAGATCACCAGCCCGACGCCCAGGCCCGCCGCGAAGGACAGCGAGAACGCCCCCAGCGTCGCCCAGGGCCGCCCGTTGGCCATCTCGCCGATGATCGAGCCCAGGGGCGTCAGGATCAGGGCGGCCAGCAGCCCGCCCGCGAGCAGCACCGCGGGCAGGTGGTACGCCTCGTGCTCGACCCGGGCGCACTCTTCCAGCATCCGGATCTTGCTCGCCGCGGACGGGGGCGGCAGATCCGCGTTGACCACCGGCGGGCGGACGGGTTTGACCTCGACCTCCGGTTCGAGCGGGATGATCCCGTCCAACGCCTCGATCTGTTCGGGCGAGTCCTGCATGGCGGCGAACGCCTCCGTGGGCATCATACTTGAAATCGGCCCGATCACGCCCAGAACGCCGCCGTTTCTCCCCCGATTTTGAGAGCCCGGGCCGCCCCCGGCGCCCCCTATCCTCCCCCATGCGTTACCACACCCTCGGCAACAGCGGCGTCAAGGTCAGCGAGGTCGGGTTCGGCTGCTGGACCATGGGCGGGCCCAACTACTCGGTCGACAACGGCGCCCCCATCGGCTGGGCCGATGTCGACCGCGCCGAGGTCCTCGAGGGCATCAAGACGGGGCTGGACGCCGGCGTTACGCACTTCGACAACGCCGACATCTACGGCAACGGCAAGGCCGAGCGGATGCTCGCCGACTGCCTGGACACGCTGGGGGTGAAGCGCGACCGGGTGGTTATTGCGACCAAGGTCGGGCACATGCGGGGGACCGCGGCCCACGCCTACGAGCCGTTCCACATCCGCCACCAGTGCGAGCAGTCGCTCCGAAACATGCGCACCGACTTCATCGACATCTACTACCTGCACCACGACTTCTTCGCCCCCGACGGCGCCCCCGGCAACATCCACGACGCCGCCGGCGTGATGCACGACCTCGTCAGGGAGGGCAAGGTCCGCGCCATCGGGCAGAGCGCCTACTCCGATGCGGGCTTCGAGCGCTCGGCCGCGATTCTCAAGCCCAGCGTCTTCCAGTCCTGGGCCAACCTCATCGCCGACAACTTCATCCGCCCGGGCTCGACGGTCCAGCGGCTGATGACCGAGCACCACATCTCGTTCATCGCGTTCGGGCCCGTGGGCAAGGGCGTGCTGCTCGACAAGTTCAGCGCCGACGCGCCCCCGGCCTTCGAGCCCGGCGATGTCCGCGCGAACCTCCAGGAGTTCAAGCCCGAGTACCTCCGCAGGCTCAGGCCCGCGCTCGACGCCATGAAGGCCCTGTTCGGCGCCGCCACGCCCGATCTCGCCAGCGCCTGCTGCCGGTTCGTCTCCGCGCACCCGAATGTCGCGGGCACCATCCCCGGGTTCCGCAATGCCCGCCAGGCCGCGTGCAATGTCCGCGCCGGACAGGACGCACCGATGACCCCCGCCGAGGTCGCCGAGCTCCGCGACCTGTTCAAGAATCTCCAACTCCGCTGATCACGCGACCTCCCTGAGACCGAGAGGCCCCGCATGCTCACCGCATTCGTCGCCATCGCCGCCCTGCTCGTGAACCAGCCCGGCTCGACACCGGCCCAGCCCGAGGCCTCCCGACCGGCGACCGAGGCCACGCCTCCTGATCGCGACCCGATGCCGATCGAGGAGGCCGGGCGGTGGATCACCTACGCCTACCTGCTCGACCAGCCCGAGCTGGCGGGCGATGCGCTGCTCGCCCTCGCCCGCGCGGGCGTGCTGGAGACCCCGGAAGCCGAGCGGAACATCGCGGTGCACCTCGGCTTTTTCATGCGGGAGCGGCCCGGCCTGCGTGCGCGGCTCATCGCCTGGGCCCCCGCCCAGCCGTCGAGGGTGATCCGCGTCGTCGCGCTTGCGGTCTGGTGGGCGGACGGCGAGGCTCGCGATGACCTCCTGCGCCGCCTGGCCACGCTGCTCGCGCCGGAGGCCCCGGAGCGGCCGGGCATCGTTGAACTGATCCAGCGCCGCACGCCGGACCTGCGGAAGTTCCCCCCCACACCCGGCGTGCTCGACCTGTGGTGGGCCGCGTTCAGCGCGACGGGGGACACCGCGTTCGTGGACCTCATCATCGACGCGGCCCCGCCGCCCGGGAAAGCACTCGAGGATTTCACGGTTCCCGTCGAAGTGCTCACGACGCGCACCGCGACCTGGTCGCTCACTTCGAATGCAGTGCAGCACCCGCGCGTGCTCGACCGGCTCCGCGCTCGCCGCGCCGCCGTGGCGGGCCCCTGGGTCAGCCTCGACGAGTGCATCGCCAGCGCCGAGGAGGCCCTCGCCCTCGAGCCGAGCCCGGCCCCGCCCGAGCCGCCGCAGCCCGAGCCGGGCGACCCCTGAAACGGATTCGCAGCGGTTCTCGGGCATCGGTGCCGTGGTTCATCTCGAAGAGTGAACCACGAGACGACGGCGTAGGTCGTCGTGATCCGCCGTCACTCTGCGAGATGACGGCGGGCACCGGGTTGGTCCTGCTGCAGACGCTTTCCGATTGAAACTCGGGCGAGGCGGAGACGCGAGCCGATGGGGCGACCGGGAAACGAAGCCCGTCGGGCACAAGTCTGAACGAGAATCGGTCCCACTCTTCGAAATGAGCTCACGACGCTCGCGCGGCCTGGATGGCCGTGGCACACCCGCTCCAGGACAATCGAGATTGCTCTAGCCCTGCTTCCGCGCCATGGGCGCCAGGTGCTCGGCCAGCAGCAGCGCGATCGACTCGACGATCTCGCCCCGGTGCCGCCCCGCCAGCGCCAGCGCCAACTGCGTCTCCATCAACCCGTAGGGGATCCCGGTGTCGAACCGCCTTCCGTCGATCCGGCAGGCGGCGTACCGCCCCGGGGCGAGGATCTCGGTGCGCATGAACTCCTGCGCGTTGGTGAGCTGGATCTCCCCGTTCACGCGGATGTCGCGGTCGATGTGGTGCCCCAGCGCCTCGAAGATCGCCGGCGGGAAGACATGCATCCCGAAGTGGCAGAGGTACTGCCCCGCGGGCAGCCCCTCCGTCCGCAGCGCCGATCGGGCCCGCTCGGGGCTGGGCTTCTCTTCGATCGCCTCAACCGCCCACACGCCCTCCCGCCCGTCCGCCGCCCGCCCCTTGATCGCGCCGAACAAATGCAGCAGGCGTTCGGGCGTGGGCTGCACCGCGCTGACCGCGTCGAACCCGCCCGCGTCGAAGGTGTCGATCAGCTGCTGCGCGCAGCACCGCTCGTTCGCCGCGATGTAGACATGGTCACCCAGCAGGTGCAGGAAGGGCTCGTCGCCCACGAAGCCCTTCGCCTGGTAGACCGCGTGCCCGTACCCCTCGGGCGAGTCCTGCGACACGAAGTGCAGCCGGCGACCGAAGTCCGCCAATTGCTCGGCCGCCTCGATCGCCCAGGCCTTGCCCGCGAACGCCGCGAAGGTCTCCTCGGTCATCCCGCGGAAGTAGTCGGCGTAGACGCGTTCGTCGCCCGGCTGGGTCACCAGGCAGATCTCCTCGATGCCCGCCCGGATCGCCTCCTCCCCGATGATCTGGATGACCGTCTTGGTCAGTCCGTCCCGGTCGACCAGCGGGAACATCTCCTTCTGCACCGCGCTGCTCGCGGGGTACTGCCGCGTGCCACGCCCGGCGGCGGTGATGACGGCTTTGCGGACCGTGCGGGTCATGCGGGCCCATCCCCTGTTCCGACCCCGTGCTCGCGGAGCCACCCCCGGATGATCGGCTCGATCGCCTCCCGCAATGACCCGTTCGCGTAGCCGCACCAGTGAACCCCGTGGTCCACCGCGAAGGGGGCGTCGAGTTCGGAGCCGAACCCGTCCGTGACCACCACGCCCGCCCGCTGCGCCACGAGCAGGCCCGCCATGTCGTAGGGGTGGCAGGTCAGCCCGGTGGCCGCGGCGCCGCCGCGCGCGCGCACGATCTCGAACATCAGGGGGCGCAGGTCGCAGCAGAACCGGTCGCGCCCGCAGATCAACTCGACCAGTTGCCCCCCGGTCGTCAGGTACTGGTCGTCGAATACGAGCGCTTCGCCCGCGCGGACCTCGCCCAGCGTCTCCCGCGCGATCCGTTCCATCAGGTCCGCCGCGAGGGCCTTCGTCCCCGGAAAGAAATTCGTCACCTGCCCCCACCCGTGGCGCAGGTCCGGGGCGGCGCTCGGGCGCACGGGCAGGTCGCGGGCCACTCCCCCTTCGAGCGGCACGCGCGCGCACGACACCGGCCCCTCGCGCGTGGCGCCGAACTCGTCCGCCCACCCGGCCTTCGAGGTGGGCAGCTCCACCATCACCGACGCGACGGCGTCATGCAGACGCGTTTGCTCACCCCGGTCGGGGGCGACGGCGCCCAGGAACCAGGCCGACCGCTTGTCGTACATGATGTTCCGCGTGCCGTCGATCGGGTCGATGAGCGCCCGCCAGCGCGCCTCGCCCCGCCCGAACGGGCGCACGCCCCCCGCCCCCAGCCCCTCGGCGACGACGACCCCGGGGCCGCACTGTTCGGCCCACCGCTCGGCGTGCGCGATGATCAGCGGCTCGACCCTCCGATCGATTCCGTAGATGGTGTCCCCGCCCTCGAAGGCCACGGGCGCCGCGAGGTCTTCGCCGCCGCGCTGCGCACGGATCGCGTCGCGCACCGCGCGCCCCAGGTCGGTCAGCCGCCGGATCCAGTCCTCGCTCATGGGCGCATCGTCGCCGGGTTGGCCCCGGGCCGCAAGCGGCCTCACCCGCCCAGGCGGCCCCGCCAGGATTCCAGGACGCCTCGGTTGGTGAGGTCGTAGTGCAGCGGGGTCAGGGTGACCCGGCGGGCGAGCAGGTGCTCGACATCGGTGCCCGCGTCCTCGCCGTGGAAGGACATGCCGTCCCCGCTGGGCCAGTAGTAGACATCGCCCGAGGGGCTGGTGCGGCGTTCGTAGCGGTCCTTGTGCCCGTGGGTGTTCATGGGGCAGACGACCATCTCGAGGGGATCGGCGTGGGCGGGGTCCTCCTCCTCGCAGCGTGGGATGTTGATGTTCAGGCATTCGTGCGCGCGCAGGGGGCCCGTGTCGAGCACACGCCGGATCGCGTGGGCGGCGTGCCTCGCCCCGGTCGGGAAGTCGGGCGTGCGCCTGTGCAGGTGCATCGAGACCGCGATCGAGGGCACGCCCATGAAGGCCGCCTCGATCGCGGCGGCGACGGTCCCGGAGTAGATGACATTCACGCCGGCGTTGGCGCCCATGTTCATGCCGCTGACGACGAGGTCGGGGCGCGACCCTGGCCCGAACTCCGCGGGCCAGAGGGCGGTGAGGGCGAGCTTGGTGCAGTCGGCGGGGCGGCCGTCGACGGCGATGCCGCTGACGGTTTCGCTGGCGCGGATGCGCTGGGTCATGAGGGGCTCGTGGAAGGTGACGCCGTGGCTCGTGGCGCTCTGCACGGTGAGCGGGGCGACGACGAAGATGTCGGTGAGGCGGGCGCCGAGGGTCTCGCGCAGGGCGTCGTGGAGGCAGATGAGCCCGGGGGCCCGGATGCCGTCGTCGTTGGTCAGGAGGATCCTCATGGGTCGAGGGTAGCAGCCCCCCCGACCGCGGGGCCTCGCTCAGGCCGCGCGCAACGCCTCCACGCCCCCGTGGATGAAGCGGTCGACGAGTTTGACGATGTTGGCCAGTTCGGGCTTGGGGATCTGCATGTCGGCCCCGACCTGGGCGCCCTTCTTGCGGTTCTCGTCGGTGATCAGCGAACTGAACAGGATCACCGGAACCCCCGCGAGCCTCGCGTCGCCCTTGATGAGTTTGGTCAGGTGGAGCCCGTCGACCCCGGGCATCTCGATGTCGCTGACCACGATGTCGGGGGCCTCACCCCGGGCGGCGGCGGCGCGGATGCCCTCCCAGGCGGCCGCGCCGTCGGCGTAGATCGAGACCTTCGCGTACCCGCTGGCGCGGAAGACATTGGTGAGCACCTCGCGCATGAAGGCCGAGTCCTCGGCGAGGGCGACCCGCACCGAGGCTCGATCGACGCCCAGGGCGTTCTCGACATGACCGACATGCAGGCGGTCTTCCATGCGGATCGCGTCGGCGATCGACTCGAAGTCGATCATGAGCACGAGGTGCCCGTCGAGGTCGATGATGCCCGTGCAGGTGCTGTAGGAGATCTCGACGCTGTCGTCCTCGAACGCCGGCGCGGGGCGGACGCGGTTCCAATTGAGGCGGTGGATCCGCTCGACCGCGTCGACCACGAAGCCCGCGGTGAGCCCGTTGAACTCGGTGACGATGATGCGGCGCTCGTCGATCGAGGCCGGCCTGGTCTCGATGCCGAGGTGCTTGGCGAGATTGACAAGCGGGATGAGCGTCCCGCGCTTGTTGATCATGCCGACCACGGAGGGGTGCATCTTCGGGGGCTCCGTCGCCTTCTCGCCGCGGATCACCTCGCGCACCTTGGCGACATTCACGCCGTAGTGCCCCGAGCCCAGGCGGAAGACGAGCACCTCGAGTTCGTTCGTCCCCGCGTCGAGCAGGATGTCCCCGGGGGTGCCCCCGGCGGCGAGCGCCGCGGCCGCGGAAGTCTTGGTCGTCATGCCGGTCCTTTCGCGGGCGCAGTCCGGGCGCCCATGCCGCTCTCATCGGCCCTTTTCCGGGTCGGGTCGAGCGCGGGAGGCGGCCGAAGGGGCTGTGATGACGCCCCACCGGAGCGGGGGAGGGACCGGCCGGATCGTCTCGCCGGACGCGCACCGCGGCCTTGCCCTGAGTACGCTCATTCGATCGTGCAAGAGAAACACGCGTTCTCGACCGACACCAACATTGATGACCAGTGGTCCGATCTGGGCAGGTGGTGCGCTGAGATTGCCCCAATCTGGAGCCTGCCGCCCGGCTCAGAGTGGAGGGTCGATCTTTCAGGGTGCGGCTACCTCGGCCCGTTCGCGGCCGCCATGCTCTTCTCGACCTGGCTCCGGGGGAAGCAGTTTGGACAGAAGCCAACGGTCGTGCTGCCGACTAGGCCGGAGGCCCTCGTGGCGTTCTGCCGCTTTTCCAACCTTGAGTACCTGATCCATGGGGGTCGGCAGGCCGATCCGAACCATGCGTCGAATGAAACCGTGCCGCTCTACCAGTTCTTCGATCACGCCTATGAACAGTCGCTGCGGTTCCTGCGGCTGATCCGCCGGCATCAGACGCTGACCGTCGACGATGAATTCAGGCTGACCTCGGCGATTCATGAAGTCTGCCAGAACATCGAGGACCACGCCGCCAGCCCGATCGGCGGCGTCTCGTGCGCCCGTTATTTCTCGGGCACTCGGACAATCCGGGTGGCCGTTGTCGATCGCGGAGTCACGATCGCGGGATCGCTTGCCAGGCGCCACGCGCTTCGCGACGATGGGCATGCACTCGAGCTGGTCACGGCGACGAAAGGGGGAACGACAAGCGGCACCCGTGTTCACAACAGGGGGCTCGGGATCAGCAATCTGCTCGGGTTCGTGCGGGCGATGCGCGGCTCGCTGATCCTTCTGAGTGGCGGGGCGGCGGCGTACACGAGTCTTCTCCAACGGGAGCTCAGGTTTGAGCGGCTGGATTGGCGATTCCCCGGAACAGCGGTATTCTTTATTCTCAGCGTGGGCCGTGACGATGTTGACTCCGATGAGCGAGACTAGACCAATTGTCCTCTCAGCCATGAGATACGCCCAAGATGGGCGTCCGGACCTTTCTTCCGCGAGGGCGTTGGCCCAAGCGGTGATCGCCGCATTGGCCGAGAATGCGGACAATGAGATCTGTGTTGATGTTCGGGATCTCCGCGGGGTGTCGTCGAGTTTTTACAACCTGTTCTTTCAGGTTGTTGTTGACGGGCTTGGTGCGGAGGCAGTCCGTTTTCGAGTGCATTTCGAGACCGCGGCTCCCGTTCAGGAGTCGATCATCGCGCGGTCTCGCTCCGCGGTGCTCGGCGATGAGGCCGCCTGACTCAACATCGGACCGAGCGCCGGGTCGGGTGCCTGGCGGATCAGGAGACCGACCTTACCCCTTGGCCCACATCTCGACCGCCTCGGCGGCGAGCCTGGCCCCGAAGCCGGTCGGGCCCGCGATGAACGGCCCGGTGTCGCGCTCGGTCGCGTGGACGCCGGCGATGTCGATGTGCGCCCACGGGATCGACTTGTCCACGAAGTACGAGAGGAAGGCCGCGCCCTGGATCGGGTGGGCCTCGCGCACCGGAGCGGAGTTGACGATGTCTGCGATGGGGCTCTTCATCATCGCGTTGTAGTCGGCGTGGTGGGGCAGGCGCCAGACGCGTTCGCCCGTTGCCGCCCCGGCGCACTCGAGCACGCCGCGGAGGCGGTCGTCCTCGCAGAACAGGCCCGCGTAGACCGAGCCCAGGGCGATCACCACGCCGCCGGTCAGCGTCGCCATGTCGATGATCGCCGAGGGCTTCTCCTTCTCGCACGCCCAGCAGAGGGCGTCGGCGAGCACGAGCCGGCCCTCGGCGTCGGTGTTGGTGACCTCCACCGTCACGCCGTTGCGGAAGGTCAGCACATCGTCGGGGCGGTAGGCCTCGTCGCTGATCGAGTTCTCCGCCGCCGCGAGCAGCGCGACCACGGGGACGGTCGGCTTGATCTCGCCGGCGATGATCGCCATCGCGCCCAGGACGCCGCACCCGCCGTCCTTGTCCCGCTTCATGCCCTTCATCCCGTTGTTGACCTTGATCGACAGCCCGCCCGAGTCGTATGTCATGGTCTTGCCGACCAGCACGACGGGCTTGGCGCCCCGCTTGGCGCGGGCCGGGGTGTATTCAAGCCGGATCAGGCAGGGCTCGTTCTCGCTCGCCTTGCCGACATTGATCAGCCCCTCCATGCGCTCGTCGACGAGCTTCTTGCCCTGCATCACGGTGCACTTCATACCGGTCCGCCGGGCGAGGGCCTTGGCTTCGTTCGCCATCCACGCCGGGGTCGCGATGTTCGGGGGCGTCTGGCTCAGTCGGCGTGCGAGGTTGCTGCCCTCGGCAAGCCCGAGCCCGCGGCGGAGGCCCTTCGTGAACGCCGCGTCGTCGCTCCGCACCGTCAGCTTCTCGCGCTTCTTCGCCGGCGTTGCGCTGCCGCGGAGCCCGTCGTAGGTCCAGGACAGCAGGCCCAACGCCTCGCCCACGGCCCGGCCGCCGAGCTCGGGGTCGACCTTGTCTGCCTTGGCGCGGCCCGCGTTGAGCGCGCCGGCGAGTTCGAACCGGGCCGAGGCCGCCTTGATCGCCGCGAGCCGCCGGCCCGCCGCCGCCGCCGCGGTCCGGAGCCGCGCGGGCCCGTCGGCCTGGTTGAAGCCCGCTCGGTCGCCGAGGCCCACGATGAGCACCCGCTCGTGCTCGCCCTTGCCGAAGTGCCCCTCCGCGACGGCGCCGAGTTCACCGGTCGCCTCCGCCAGGGCGGCGGTGCGCTTAATGGTTCCGTCGGTGTCCAGGCGCATCGCCGCCCGGTCGGGCCTCTCGCCCTTGAACTGCCCGACCACGAGCACCTGCGCGTTCCCACGCGACCCGACACGCACCGCTTCGAACATCGTGACCTCCTTCGATCAGAAGGAACACGATATGCGGCCCGGGCGTGGCGTGCGCCCCCGTCCGGCTCACGCCGCCGAGCTGTTCGGGCGCTCGAAGTCGCCCAGGATGTCGATCGCGACGCGCGCGATGTCGCGGATCGTCACGATCCCCACGGGGTGCTCGGAGTCGTCGACCACGGGGAGGCACGAGATCCGCTCGTCGATCATCCGCTTGCCCGCCTCGGCGAGCGTCGTCTCGGGCCCGATGAACCGGACATGACGCGTCATGATCTGGTGCACCTTGCGGTCGAGGCTCGCCAGGTCCTGGTTCCTCTCGGCCATCTTGCCCAGGAACGGGCTGATGTTCCGGAGCAGGTCGCGGTCGGAGAGCACGCCGACGACCTTCCCGTGCTCGGTGACGATGAGGTGGTGGAACGGGGCGGCGTCGAAGACCTGCTTGACTTCCCGCAGCGTCGCGTCCATCGAGATCGTGATCACATGCCGGGTCATCGCGTCGCGCACGAGCATGCCGTTCCCCTTGCTTGTCCGAGCAGTCCGACTCGTCTCATCGGCATCGGGGCCCTCGGCATGAACCCGAAGGCCCGAGAACCCCGCCGCGCGGCGCAGGCCGGCCCGTACACTCCCACCATGACCCCGCCCCAGGCAGGCCCTCCCGGACCGGACCCCCACCTCGGACCCGACGCCATCTGGGCCCCGTGGCGGCTCGAGTACCTCGAAACCCTCGACGATGCGCCGGCCAAGACACCCGCCGCCCCGTCGCCGGCAACCCCGCCCCCGGGGCCTGCCTGCTTTCTCTCCCACCACTGGGACCATCCCGAAGAGGACGAGAAGAACCATGTCATCGCCCGTGATCGGCACGGGATGATCCTGCTCAACGCGTTCCCCTACGCGAACGGGCACCTGCTCGTCGCGCTGGGCGAGGGGCGGCCCCGCCTGCTGGACTACACCCCCGAGCAGCGGGCGGCGCTGTGGGCGTTGGTCGACCGGGCGGCCGACCTCATGGAGCGGGCGCTCGAGCCGCAGGGGATCAACATCGGGATCAATCAGGGGCGTGCCGCGGGCGCGGGGGTCCCCGGGCATCTGCATGTTCACCTCGTGCCGCGCTGGTCGGGCGATGTGAACTTCATCTCGACCGTGGGGCGGATC
Organism: Phycisphaerales bacterium; assembly: GCA_036732005.1. Classification (GTDB taxonomy): domain Bacteria; phylum Planctomycetota; class Phycisphaerae; order Phycisphaerales; family UBA1924; genus UBA1926. Next base: position 53,394 of record DAINDF010000004.1, on the reverse strand, counting down.
CGCGTGATCCCCAGTTCGCTCGACGCGATGGCGCGGCGGTACCGCGCGGCGCTCGGGCCCACCGGTTGATCACGCCGCGCGGGCCAGCCCGGTGTCCAAGCCGATCCGGTAGCCCTTGTGCACGCCCGTCGCCGTGCGCACATCCAGGCACCGGGCGACACGGCCCGAGCGGCCCGGGACGGGGCTGTGACCCAGGTAGATGCGCACGCGGCGGCCGATCTCAACAGGCGTCGGGCTCAACAGGCCGAGCCCGCTGGCGCTGGAGTCGAGCAGCTCAACCCCCGCGATGATGTGCCCATCGGGCCCGGAACCGAAGTCCGCCACCGCCGATCCGCGCGTCTCGTATCGCGGCACGCGGCGGCGTTCGAGGCGAATGGAGGCTCCGTCCTCAGCCCGGCCCAGATCCGGGGACACATCCGTGTTCTGCATATCGGCCCTTCCGTGGACGCGCCATGACCTGCGCGATCCGCGGGCCTCCCCGCCCGCGGCGTGGGCAGCATCGACCGCTGGCCGCGCGCCCTTTGTGTGCGCACGCCGAACGCCGGTCGCGGGGTGAAGTCTGCGAGGGTCGATGACCCGAACGGGGGTGAGGAAACCCCGAATCAGAGGGCACGCATCTTCTGCGCCAGGATGAACGCGAGCTCGAGGCTCTGCTGGTAGTTCAGTCGGGGGTCGCAGGGGGAGGCGTAGTTCTGATGCAGGTCGTCCTCGCCGAGTCCGGTCGCCCCGCCGAGGCACTCGGTGACATCCTCGCCGGTGAGCTCGAAATGGACGCCTCCGAGGAAGGTCCCCACGCGCTGGTGGATGTCGATGGTCTGTTCGAGTTCGGCGCAGATCGCGGCGAAATCGCGGGTCTTGACGCCGTGCCGGGTGGTGATCCCGTTCCCGTGCATCGGGTCGCAGGCGAAGAGGACGGGTTCGTGGGAGGCGGCGACGGCCTGGAGCAGGGGCCCGAGCCTGGCGCCGACCTGTTCGGCGCCCATGCGCATGATCAGGACGACGCGGCCCGGCTCGCGGTTGGGGTTGAGCACCCTGAGCAGGGTGAGCACCTCGTCGGCGGCGGCCTTGGGCCCGATCTTGACCCCGATCGGGTTGGCGATGCCGCGGAAGTACTCGACATGGGCGCCGTCGATCTGGCGGGTGCGCTCCCCGATCCAGGGCAGGTGGGTCGTCAGGCAGTACCAGCCGTCGCGCCGCGGGACGCGGCGGGTCTGGGCGGCCTCGTAGATCAGGTTGAGCCCCTCGTGGCTGGTGAAGAACTCGACCCGGCTGAGCTCGTCGACATTCTTCTCTCCGAGGGCCTCCATGAAGCGGAGCCCGTCGGCGAGGGTGTCGCGCATGTGCTCGTACTGGGCCCTCCGCTCCGGGCTCAGGGCGGCGTGGGCCATGAAGGAGAGGTCCCAGTGGTCGGGGTGGTGCAGGTCGGCGAACCCGCCGTCGAGCAGGGAGCGGATGAAGTTGAGCGTCATGGCGGCGTGCTGGTACCCGCGGACCATGAGATGTGGATCGGGGCGGCGCGCGTCGGGGTCGAACTCGGCCCGGTTGACGAGGTCGCCGAAGTAGGAGGGGAGCTCGACCTCGGCCCCGGCGATGACCCCCTTCTCGGTCGGGCTCGAGCGGGGCTTGGCGTACTGGCCGGCGAATCGTCCGACGCGGGTGACGGGCTTCTTGAGGCCGTGGACCAGGACGAGGCTCATCTGAAGCAGGATCTTGAGCTTGGCGGTGATGACCTCGGGGCGGCAGTCGGCGAGGGTCTCGGCGCAGTCGCCCCCCTGGAGGAGGAAGCGGTCGCCGCGCTGGGCCTGGGCGATCTCTTCCTTGAGGCGTTCGATCTCGTAGGAGGTGACGAGGGGGGGCAGGCTGGCGAGTTTGGCGGCGGCGAGGGCGACGGCGTCGCGGTCGGCGTAGCGGATCTGCTGGGCGGCGAGGCGGCCGCGCCAGGAGTCGGGGGACCAGGGCCCGGGTGACGAGTTGGTGGGTGTGGATGGGTTCATGGGGATGGCGGCTCCTCCGCCGGATCGTTGGCGGGCCGGCGGTCGGCCGATCGCTCCGGGCGGCTTGAAAAATCGGCGTGTTGAAGTTTTTTGTTGATCAGATGGACAGATTCGTCACTTCTTTCGGGTCGAAAGTGATGTTGTGGACCCGACCGGCCGATAGGGCGGTCCGAATCGGGTTACCACAACACTCGCAGGAGATACCAACATGAGCAAGCCCACCACCCGCCGGCACACCGCCGGCCGCAGCACCCCGAAGCGTTCGACCCGCAAGTCGACCACGACCAAATCGGCGGGGAAGAAGTCGCCGGCCCGCAAGACCGCCAAGGCGAAGACCACCGCCCGCAAGACGGTGAAGGCGAAGACCACCCGCAAGCCCGCCGCGAAGAAGTCGCCGGCCAAGAAGACTGCCGCCAAGACCACCTCGCGTCGTAAGGCCGTGAAGAGCGCCCGCCCGAAGACCACCGCCCGCAAGGCCGTCAAGGGCAAGACGGTGAAGGCCAAGACCGCTTCGGCCCGCAAGAGCCCGGCCCGCAAGACGGTGAAGGCGAAGACCACCACCGCCCGCAAGCCCGCCGCCCGGAAGGCCCGCGTCACGGCGAAGAAGACCGTCTCTCGCGCGAAGTCGGTCAAGGCGCCCAAGGCCATCAAGGCGAAGACCATCAAGGGCCGCGTCGTGAAGGCGAAGACCATCAAGGCCAAGTCGACCAAGACCTCGGCCCGCAAGGTCACCAAGCCCGCGATCGCGAAGACCACCAAGAGCCGCTCGTTCACCAAGCGCGGCACCATCGCCCGCATCGGCGGGGCGAGCAAGAGCTTCCGCCGGGCGGCCTGAGCAAGGCGCCGGTTCGGGTACGCGGAGGACGCGGGCCGAGGGCCGCGCGGATCCCGTGCACAGACCTGACCCCCGGTCATCACCGGGGGTTTCTCGTGCGCGAATCGGGCGCGGCGGCGGTATCCCGGGTGCGGTCAGCCGAGGAGTTCAGCGATGCGGCTGCGGCGATACCCGAAGATGGCGATCAGGTCTCGTTTGACGAGCAGCGCGTTGGCGATGGGGGCGAGCGGGCCGCCGGGGAGTTTGTAATCGACCTCGTCGATGACGAGCGTGCCCTGCTCGGTTTCCTCGAAGAGGTGCTCGTGGTGCCAGAGGGCGTAGGGCCCCTTGACCTGGCGATCGACGAACCGGTGCGGAGGCTCCCAGACGGGGATCTCGCTCCGCCAGCGGATGGGGAGGCCGCGCAGGCGGAGGGCGTAGTCGATCGTGAGACCCGGGCGCATCTCGATGGGGGCGGGGGTGAGCACGCGGAAGCGAAGGAAGGGTGGGGTGATCGCCTCGAGGTTGTGCGCGTCGGCGTAGAAGGGGAAGACCTCGGCAAGAGGGCGGGGGACGAGTTGGCGGCTGGAGAGCCGCCAGCGGTCGGCGAGGCGCTCGACCGTGATGGGGGTGTCGGCGGCGTGGGGGCGTTGGGCGGCTGCGGGCATGCCGGGGGATTCGCGGGCCGGGGCGGGCCGATTCACCCTCAGCCGGCGTTCGGGTCGAGGGCGCGGCGGACGATCTGCTCGAAGAGGGGGACGCCGACGGCGATGAGCTCGTCCGGGAAGTCGTAGTCGGGGTTGTGGAGCTGGGGCTGGGATTCGCCCGACCCGAGGCCGAAGAGGACGCCGCGCCGGCCCCGGGTGAACAGCCCGAAGTCCTCGGACCAGCGGAAGGGCTTGTCGCGGTCGATGGTGTCGAGGCCGAGGTCGTTCGCGGCGGCGCGGACCAGGGCGACGGTCTCGGGGTCGCAGACGGCGGCGGCGAACTCGTCGTGCCAGGTGGTCTCGAAGGGGAGGCGGTTGGCGCCGGCGATCTCGGCGAGGAGGGTCTCGGCCGCGTTCGAGAGCGTCGAGAGGTCCTGATCGGTGTCGGTGCGGAGGGTGGCGTTGAATCGTCCTTCGGCGGGGGTGACGCCGAAGACCGCGTCTTTGCCGGCGCGGATGTGGGTGATGGTGACGAGGCCGAAGGAATCGGGGAGGCACTCGGCGGGGAGTTTGGGCATGCGCTGAACCAGTTCGGCGATGGCCTCGGCGGGGCTGACGCCGTCGTCGGGGTGGGCGGCGTGGCTGGTGATGCCCTCGAGCCCGACCGACATGCCGCGGGAGGCACAGGAGAAGACGCCCTCACGGAGAATGACCTGCCCCATGGGGTGACCCGGGAGGTTGTGCAGAGCGATCGCGGCGTCGGGCTCGAGGGCCGGCCAGCGCGGATCGGCGAGCACGGCGGCGGCGCCGGCGCCGGTTTCCTCGGCGGGCTGGAAGAGCAGGACGACGCGGCCGCGTGAAGGCGGCACGGCGGCGAGGCGGGGGGCGAGGCCGGCGACCATGGTGGCGTGCCCGTCGTGCCCGCAGGCGTGCATGACGCCAGGGTTGGTGGAGCGGTGGGCGGGGCCCTCGACTTCCTGGATGGGGAGGGCATCGAGTTCGGCGCGGACGAGGATGGTCGGGCCCGGGACGCCCGAGTCGAAGACGGCGGCGAGACCCGTGCCGCCGAGGTGCTGGACGACGGAGGTCGGCGCGAACGCGTGGAGATAGGCGAGGACGGCGTCGTGGGTGCGGTGCTCGTGCCCCGAGAGCTCGGGCTCGGCGTGGAGACGGCGGCGGAAGGCGGTCAGGTCGCGGTGGAGGGCGCGGTCGAGGGTGAGGGTCATGGGGGAATGATGACCGCGCGGAGGGGGGAGGGCCAGTTGGGGGATGACTCGATCGGGCCGGGGGGCCGGCGACCGACGGTCGTGGCTCGTTCGAGCTGGGTCCGCTGGGTTGGGCTAGATTGAGCGATCATGAGCCGCGTCCCGGAGATCCGCGTCAGGCGGGTGTACGACGAGCCCGATCCGGGTGACGGGTATCGGGTGCTCGTTGATCGGCTGTGGCCTCGGGGGTTGCGCAAAGAGGCGGCCCGACTGGACGAGTGGAACAAGGGCGTGGCGCCGTCGAACGGGTTGAGGAAATGGATCCACGAGGACATGGGGGACCCGGCCCGGTGGCGGGAGTTCGAGCGTCGGTACGCCGCGGAGTTGGACGGGGCGGAGGGGGCCTGGAGGCCGCTGCTGGAACGGGCGGGGATGGGGCCGGTGACGCTGCTGTACGCGGCGAAGGACGAGGGGCGGAACCACGCGCTGGTGCTGCGGTCGTACCTGTTGGGGGCCGGCTGAGGGCGGGGCGAGCGAGGGGCGGGGGCCCGGGCGCGGAGGGTCTGGGCGGGGTCGCGCGAGGCCGCCGCGGTCTACACTCCGGCGGGCTCGGCGCCGGGCGCGGCGGGGCCTGACCAGAATCCGAATCGAGGGTGCGCATGCCGACATTCGTCCTCAATGGGCAGACCATCGAGTTCCACCCGGGTGAGAAGATCATCCAGGCGGCGAACCGTGCGGGGGTGGAGATCCCGCAGTACTGCTACCACGAGGGGCTGTCGATCCCGGCGCAGTGCCGGATCTGCCTGGCGGAGATCTGGTCTCCGAACCCTCGGAACAACAACAAACTCGAGCCCCAGATGGGGGGCAAGCTGCAGCCCACCTGCTCGACGCCGGCGGCCGAGGGGATCGTGGTCTACACGAACAGCCCCCGGGCGATCGCGAACCAGAAGGCGGTGATGGAGTACCTGCTGATCAACCACCCGCTGGACTGCCCGGTGTGCGACCAGGCGGGCGAGTGCACGCTGCAGGATTTCTCGTACCGGTACGGGCGAGGGGTGAGCCGTTTCGAGGAGACGAAGGTCAAGCAGGCGAAGAAGGACCTGGGCCCGAATGTGTACATCTACTCGGACCGGTGCATCCTGTGCACGCGGTGCGTGCGGTTCGCGCGGGAATGGCCCGAGACGAGCGAGCTGATGATCGACGGGCGCGGGAACCAGAGCCAGATCGATGTCTTCCCGGGTGAGGCGCTGGCGAACGAGCTGGCGTCGAATGTGATCGATCTGTGCCCGGTCGGGGCGCTGCTGGACAAGGACTTCCTGTTCGCGCAGCGTGTCTGGTTCCTCAAGAGCACGCCGGCGATCGACGGGATCACCGCGTCGGGCGACAACATCTGGATCGAGCACAACCAGGGCAAGGTCTACCGCATCAAGCCCCGCGCCAACGCGGCGGTGAACAAGTGGTGGATCACGGACGAGATCCGCTACGGCTGGAAGTTCGTGCACTCGGACAAACGGATCAAGGCGCCGCTGCGGCGTCAGTACGGGACGCTGGTCGAGTCGGAGTGGAGCCGGGCGTACGAGCAGGCCCTCGCGGGCCTGTCGAAGCACTCGGCTCGGGCGGGCAAGCGGCTGGCGGTGGTGATCAGCCCGATGCTGCCGTGCGAGGAGGCGTACCAGCTCGCGCGGCTCGCGCGGGCGATCGACGGGGAGGCGATCCTCGCGGTCGGGCCCGTGCCGTTCCAGGGCGAGGACCGGCACTACCCCCGCTCGCTGCGGACGGACGACCCCGAGTTCGACAAGAGGGCGTACCGCGTGTACGCGGAGAAGGCCCCGAACGCGCGCGGCGTGCGCCGGGTGATCGAGGGGCTGACCGGGGGGCCTGCGGTCGAGGCCGAGGCGCTGCTCGCGGGTCGGATGGGCGAGGTCGGGGCGGTGATCGTGACGGGGAACTACCCGAGCGACTGGGCGACGGACGCGCTGATGAACGCGCTCGAGGCCCCGTATGTGCTGCTGATCGACACGCTGGAGAGCCGGCTCGCGGAGACGGCGGATGTGGTGCTTCCCGGGGCGACCTGGGCGGAGAAGGCGGGGACCTTCGAGAACGCGCGGCACATGCTGCAGGCGTTCGAGCGGTCGATCCCGCCGCAGCACGCGTCGAAGAGCGAGGGGCAGATCGCGACGGACCTGCTCGCGCTGCTGGCGGGCGAGGCGCTGACGGTTCCCCCGCTGACGGCGGCGGACTATGTCGTCGACGAGGGCCCGGGGCAGGTGCCCGGCGCGAGCGATGTGGCGGCGCTGCCGCGGGCGACGCTGTTCAACGCGGGGACGATCCGCGGGGAGATGGCGGGCGCGGCCGCGTCGCTGAGCGTGTTCGCGACGGATGTGTCGACCCCGCCGGCGGCGCGGAAGCGCCAGGCGGATATGGCGGTGGTGGAGCTCTAGGTGTGGCGGCGCACGCGGACATCATCGTTAATGCGAGTCTTGCCCGTCTCTGATACCAATTGGCCGTTCTTTAGTAAACGCTCCACTTCCTTCCTAATCGTTGATTGTTTGTGCATGCCGAATTTTGCCCGCACTACACGGGTAATGAGTTCTCTGCGTGTGGGACTGTCGAGAACATTCCGCAGGATAAGAGGCTCAATCTCCGCAACATCCGGCACAAGGCTCTCGGGCCTCATCTCGAACAAAGAACCGTGTGCAGGCGCTTCCACTGCGGCAAGGGTCTCCAGGCTCTTGCACATTTCATCATTCATCAAGAGCATCGCATGCTCGTGTCGCGAGCCAAACGCCAAGAAGTACTTCGGAGTAGTGTGAGCATGCCGCCGCTTGATCTCGTGAACACAAACTTCCGAGAATATTCCCTGAAGTTGATCTGCGTACCCGCTCATGAATCTGTATACACTCTCTGCAAACTCCCCGCCTGCTGCGAGAGAATCACGCCACCACCCACCCCCTGCGAAACCATCTAGGAGTTCCGGAGAGGTGTGCGGAATCGGATCCTCGTCGGGATCGTTCTCCCAGCCCGTGACAGCCAAATGCTGCCTTGCACACCTAACGAATGCCACAGCATTACAATTAACGAGAATCTCAATGCTGTGACCATGACTCACTAGATTCAGAATCGACTGCAGCTTGTCCATTTCAAGCCCACGAAGTGCAAACGGATCCAGATACAGGAAGACCGACGATCGCTGCGCTCGCTCGTATATCTCCGGAATGCTGTCACGGAACTCGCCACAGCGGACCCTCGCGAACGGAAATCGTTTCATCTCGATGCGTAGTTGATCAAACAGCTCCGGCCTTTGTTCAATGGCAAGCACATCCGCATTGGCCGCCGATGCCTGAACGGTCTCTGCAATAATAACAGGTGATCCAGGTCGCCCGTCTTTGAAACGACCTGGACCCGCAAAGCCGTCGACAATTAAGATTGGTCGCCCTAATTTGCTGACTTTGGGAAGATAGGCGGCGAGATAGTTCCCAAGAATCCGGTCCTTTCGTTCTGACCATGAGCGTTTTTGATCAAAGAAATCAGCACCCGCTTTGTGCGACACTTCTTGGCCTCCGCTCAGCCTGATCTGGGATTTCATCCCAACTTCGCCCGTCAAGCTCCCGACCCGCCGCCTTCTTGTTCACGCCCCCCCACTGCTTGAAGAAGAACGGCACGCCCTTCGCCTCGCACTGGTCCTTGATCTCGTGCACCCACTCGGCCCGCATCGGGCGGGCTCCCGGGCCCGACTCGCCCCCGACGATGACCCAGCCGATGTCCTTGAGTGGCATGCGGCGGAGGGGGCCGAGCAGGGGCTCGCAGGAGAGGAAACGGATCGCGGCGGGGACGCGCTGGAGGAGGCGGATGCGGTCGTAGTAATCGTTCGACTCCACGCTCGTCCCCATCCAGACATTCCGTGGCCAGGGAAGGCGGGTCGCGAGTTCGAGCGTGCGCTCGGGCCGCTTGGTCAAGACCTGGAAGGTGTGCTGCGGGCAGTCGACCATGACCTCGAAGACACGCCGGATGAAATCGAGCGGAACGGCGTCGTGGAACAGATCGCTCATGGAGTTGACAAAGATGATGCGGGGGAGTCGCCAACGGAGTGGGACCTCAAGCGCCTCCTCATCGAGGTTGACCCGGCCTGAGAAGACTGGACGGCCGTTTCGGGCCCGCTTCGCGGTCCCGGCGTACTTGTGCCCCGTCCCGTTCGGCATCGATGCGAGTCGGAGAGCCATCCGGGCGGCATAGCAGTTCAGGCAACCGGGCGAAACAGGCGTGCAGCCCGCCACGGGGTTCCAAGTCGATTCGGTCCACTCGATGGCTGAATTCTGGGCCACGGCGCCACTCCTCTGGATGATAGTGTTTTATTCGGATTTGTGGCGAGCATTGATCCAGAATGACCGCGAGTTTCTTTGGCCCCCCTACACCACGAGCCCCGCGAGCACCTCCGAGGCGGGGACGGTGAAGTCGTTGTCGGTCCAGTAGTACGAGTGCGAGAGGGGCGTGCCGCTCAGGAGGATCGGGCCGGAGTTGATCTGGATGTCGCGGAGGCGGCCGGCATCCCGGAGTTTCTTGTAGCCCATGCCGACCGGGGCGAGGGGGAAGCCCAGGATGTCGTCGCGGTCGTAGTAGTTGTCCCACTTGGCCTTCTTCTTGAGGGCGGCGGGGAGTTTGGGGTGGGGGAACTCGATCGCGGCGATGTCGTCGTGGGCGAAGCCGTGGATGAAGAGCGGGATGTTGCACCCGATCGTCATGATGTGGGCGAGGGTGTGCAGGCGGTCGAAGTCGTCGGCGGCGTGCGGGTCGGGGGCGCCCGCGGGGGCGTTCGCGAGCCGCTTCTCGTGGGCCCGGCGGTCCCAGATGTAGTCGCTCATCATCATGCAGCCGAGGGAGTTGGCGATGAAGACGACCGGTCGGGTGGGCTTGTCGAGGCGGGCCTTGGCGCGCTGGAGGGTCTGGTGGATCTCGTCGTGGATCTTGCGGTACATGCTGGCGGCGCGGTCGGCGTTGCCGAGGTAGGCGCCGGCGTCGCCGAGGGCGGTGAGGAACTTCTCGCGGGGCCAGCGCCACTCGGCGCCGGCGTCGCGGTAGGCCTTGGCGACCTCGTCCTGACGCGGGCCGAGGACCTTGTGCCAGAAGACGGGCTCCCACGCGATGTTCGCGGCGGGCTTGCCGGCCCGGGCGACGCGGCGGGCGATCTCCTCGACCATCTTCTCATGGAAGGTCGGGATCCACTCCCCGGCCTGGGTGACCCGGGAGTCGGGCGTGCCCATGCCGTGCCAGACGAGGACGGCGAGTGTGTGCGTGCCTGCCATGAGGGCCCCCTTGTTCAGGTGATGATCGTACTTTGAGAGCGTACCCGAACGGATGCGGGGGGCCAAGAGGGTTGCGGGAACTTCTCGGAAGTTCAGCGCTCGGGTCGGAGGGCGTGGCGTTTGAGGTCGTCGAGATCGACGAATTCGAGCGTCGAGATGTGGGTCGCGTCGAGAACGACGCGGGGGGCCTGTCCCGCGTCGAGCGCTTCCTTCCACCGGGAGACGCAGAGGCACCAGCGGTCGCCGGGCTTGAGGCCGGGGAAGCCGGAGGCGGGGAAGGGGGTCGAGAGGTCGTTGCCCCGGGCCTTGCTGAAGGCGAGGAACTCGGCGGTCATGACGGCGCAGACGAGGTGGAGACCCCGGTCATCGGGCCCGGTGTTGCAGCAGCCGTCCCGGTAGAACCCGGTGCGAGGGTGCATGGAGCACGGCTGGAGCGGAGAGCCGAGGACATTTCGGGCGGTCGCGCCCATGGCCGCTGCCTTCTTGATGTGGGGTTAGAAGAGGACCAGGATCTGGGAGCGGAGGTAATAGCGGGTGTCGCCGTCGGGGGTGCGGATGAGGCCATCGCCTGGGCGGTCGAACGCGCGGCCGACGCCGTCGAAGGCGATGTTGAAATCGGTGGTGAACTTGAGGGCCTGCCCGGCGATGTACCAGTTGACGCCGACGGTGATGAGGTTGAGGTCGGGGTGGTTTTCGTCGGAGGTGGTGCCCCATTCGTAGCGAACGAAGGGCTCGACGGTGTCGGTGATGAAGAGCCCGGCGAGGGCCACGGCGCCGAAGAGCGACTCGGGCTCGGGGAAGGCGCCCTGGTTTCTGTCCTCGGCGACATGGCCGACATGGATGAAGGCGGCGTTGAACCCGCTGTCCTGATAGGAGAGATCGGCGGCCCATGCGACGCGGTCGCCGGCGCCATCCTCGTGCTGGGCGTGCCCGCCGAGGCCGAGCATGAGGCCCCGGGGGGTCTCGAGGGGCGCGGAGAACTGGTCGAACTGCTTGAACTTCTCGCCGATGAGAAGCCGCTCGTAGCGGAGGGTGGCGCCCCAATCGCCGCTCTGGTCGTTGAAATCGGTGTTGGCGTGCCCGACGCCCTCGCTGAGGGTGGCGTGGACGCGGTCGCGTCCGCTGGCCCAGCGGGCCTCGACGCCCTGGACTCGGGCGGACTGGCCCGGGTTGATGTTGTTGGCGATCGAGCCCCGGTCGGCGGCGAGCTGCCGGGAGGAGGACATCGACATCTCGCGGCTGAAGTTGAGGCGGAATTGGCCGACGCGGAGACGCCAGTCCTCGGCGGGTTCGAAGGTCAGGAAGGCGTCGATGACATCGGGCGAGTCCTTCTCGCCGGCGAGCATGGCGAAGTAGGTGATCTTGCCCTCGGCGAGATCGCCCTCGAAGATCGGGCGGAGGCGGCGGAAGGCGAAGCCGTGGGTGAGATCGTCGGCCGGGTCGGGTGCATCGGGGGCGACCGAGGCGGTGTAGCGGTACATCATCCCGAAGCTGATCTCGAGCCTGGAGGTGGGCTGCTCGAACGAGAGGCCGTCGTCGGGCGTTGGTTCGAGTGCAAAGGCCATTCCCGTGGTCAGGAGAGCGCAGACGACGGGAAGAGCAGATCTCATGGCGTGGCCTCTTTCGCCCAGGAGTCCTTGAGCGTTAAGGTCCGATTAAAGACCGGGAGCCGGCCTGGGTGTGCCTGGTCGAGGCAGAAATATCCGAGCCGTTCGAACTGGAAGCGTTCGATCCCGTCGCGGAAGGCCCCGGTGCCCGCGGCGCGCTCGGCGTCGGTGGTGGGCCAGTTCGGTTCGAGCCACGCCTCGGGGATGACCTCGAGCGAGTCGGGGTTCAGGTCGTCGATCGGGTTGCCGGTCGCCTTGCCCGGGCGCTCGGCCCGGAAGAGGCGGTCGTAGAGCCGGGCCTCGACCCGAACGGCGTGCTCGGCGGAGACCCAGTGGATGGTGCCCTTGACCTTGCGGACCTTCCCGTCGGCATCCGGGGGCGGGGAATCCCCCCCCCGGGTCTGGGGGTCGTAGGTGCAGCGGAGTTCGACGACCTCGCCGCCCTGCTTGATGACTTCGCGGCAGGTGATCCAGTAGCCGTAGCGGAGTCGGACCTCGCCGCCCGGCTTGAGGCGGAAGAACTTGGGAGGTGGGTTCTCCATGAAGTCGTCTCGTTCGATGTAGAGGGTCCGCGTGAACGGGACCTTGCGGGTGCCGGCGGCTTCGGACTCGGGGTTGTTGACCGCGTCCATCCACTCGGTACGGCCCTCGTCGCCCCCCTCGGCCCAGTTGGTGATGGTGACCTTGAGCGGCCTGAGCACGGCCATTCGGCGGGGGGCGCGTCGGTTGAGGTCGTCGCGCACGGCGTTCTCGAGCAGCCCGTAGTCGTGGCTGGCGTTGAACTTGGTCGTGCCGATCTCGGTGCAGAAGGCGCGGAGCGCCTCGGGGGTGTACCCGCGGCGGCGGAGGGCGCTGATGGTGGGCATGCGGGGGTCGTCCCAGCCCTCGACATGCTTCTCGTCGACGAGTTGCTTGAGCTTGCGCTTCGAGGTGATGACGAAGGTCGGGTTGAGGCGGGCGAACTCGGTCTGCTGGGGGTGGTGGATCTTCTCGCCCCATCGGCTCTGCGGGCCCCGGCCCTGGTTGATCGCGTTGATGAACCAGTCGTAGAGGGGCCGGTGGTTCTCGAACTCGAGCGTGCAGATGGAGTTGGTGATGCCCTCGATGGAGTCCTCGAGGCCGTGGGCCCAGTCGTACATCGGGTAGATGTGCCACTCGTCGCCCGTGCGGTGGTGCGTCGCGTTGACGATGCGGTACATCACCGGGTCGCGGAGGTTGAAGTTGGGGCTGGCCATGTCGATGCGGGCCCGGAGCACCATCGCCCCGTCGTCGAACTCGCCCGCCTTCATGCCGGCGAACAGGCGGAGGCTCTCGTCGATCGGGCGGTCGCGGAAGGGGGAGGGGAGGCCCGGCTCGGTCGGCGTGCCGCGTTGGGCCTTGATCGTCTCGGCGGGCTGCTCGTCGACATAGGCGAGGCCCTTTTCGATGAGTTCGACCGCCCAGTCGTACATCTGGTGGAAGTAGTCGGAGGCGAAGCGGACCTCGCCCTCCCACCGGGCGCCCATCCACTCGGCGTCGCGGATGATCGAGTCGACGAACTCCTGCTCCTCCTTCTCGGGGTTGGTGTCGTCGAAGCGGAGGAGGAACTTCCCGCCATATTCGACGGCGAGCCCGTGGTTCAGTGTGATCGCCTTGGCGTGCCCGATGTGGAGGTAGCCGTTGGGCTCGGGGGGGAAGCGCGTGCGGACGACCGATCGGTCGCCCGGGGCGCCCCAGCGACCGGTGGCGATGTGGTCGTCGATGATCTGGTGGATGAAGTGCCGGGGTGAGGCGGTCTGATCGCTCATGGCGGGAATGTAGCCGGGCGGAGCGGCGGGCGGGATGGGCGTTCACGCCGCCGGCGGCGTGGGCGGTGCGACCTTTGGCTTGCGTTCGTAGGGGAAGAGCCGCTTGAGCTTGAGGAAGTGCTTCTCGTAGAGGTTCCAGGAGAGCCAGCCAACAACCCAGCAGGCGGCGAAGGCGGGGATGTAGAACAGGATCTGCCCGGGCAGCTCGGACCCGCCGATGCGCGGGAACTGGATGAGGGCGTCGCCGAAGCGGGAGCCATTGAAGTTCGGGCCGAAGGCGAGGTCGCGGATGACGGCCCGGACCGGCATATGCACGAGATAGATGGCGTAGGAATACTTGCCGAAGGAGCGGAGGAAGCGGCAGGTCCAGACGCGGTGCCAGAAGGACCCCGCGGGGGCGGCGAGGGCCAGCACGAGCACCGCGGCGAACCCGACGGCGACGAGGGAGTACCCGGCGAACGCGGTGAATCGGGTGTGGGAATGGACCGCGTGGTCGGAGAGGTGCCGGGTTGCCTCGCCCAAGACGGACAGGCCCAGGCAGACCGGGGCGATGATCTTCGCGGGCCCGACGAGGGCGGCGAGCCTCCGGGCGGGGGCGAGGTTGTCCGAGCCGCCCCGCAGGTGGAGGGCGATGAGCGCCCCGAGGGAGAGGCCCTCGAGCCTGCCGGGGGTAAGGACATAAACATCGATGATGGTGGTCTCGCCGCCGAAGAACGGGTCGGTGCCGCGGAGGAGCAGCCAGGCCCGGAAGGCCGGGGAGAGCACGAGCAGCGCGACGCACACGGCCTTCATGCGTCGGGGCCCGACGAGCCAGACCAAGAGGGGCCAGAGGAGGTAGAACTGCTCCTCGATGGCGAGGGACCAGGAGACATCGAGGATGCCGTGCCGCCAGGCGTTGACCTTTGCGGCGACGAAATTGCTGAGGTAGGTCCAGTAGTACCACTCGTCGCCGCCGACGGTGCCGAAGCGGTCGAGTTTCGACTCGATGGTGCCGGCGGTGGAGGCGGGGAATCCGGGGATGGAGGCGAGGGCCGGGCCGAGATTCGGCAGGATGATGAAGGAGAAGATCACCACGGCGTAATAGAGCGGGAAGATCCGGAGCACGCGGCGGGCGTAGAAGGACCGGAAGTAGCCCCTGTGCCCCCGGGTGTCGGCGAGGATCCCGGTGATCAGGAATCCCGAGAGGACGAAGAAGAGGTCCACGCCGAACCCGCCCCAGTGGAGAAGGAGGGTGGCGGCATCATCAACGATGCCGTTGTTGGACATGTCGGTGCAGTGGTGGAAGAGCACGAGGACGATGGCGAGGCCCCGGATGCCGTCGAGCGCCGGGATGTGCCGGCGGAGTTTCTCCGCGGTCAGGGCTGGCTCGGGGTGGAGGGGGGCGTCGGGCATTGGTGTCGTGCGGGAGGCCGCGGGGGGCGGGCCCTAGGATCGGCCCACGGCGGGCCCCGCGGGCTCGGCCCGAGGAGGATACCACACGATGGCGTGGGTGAAGGTGAAAGACGCGCTTCGGGGCGAGCCGGGGGCCCGGGTGACGGTGAAGGGGTGGGTCCGGACGCGGCGGGACAGCAAGGCCGAGGGGGGGCTGAGCTTCATCCAGCTGCACGACGGGACCTGCCAGGACGCGATCCAGGTGGTGGCGCGGGGGGACCTGGCGAACTACGCCGAGGAGGTCGCGAGGCTGACGACGGGGTGCGCGGTCGAAGCCGACGGCGTGCTGGTCGCGAGCCAGGGCAAGGGGCAGTCGGTCGAGGTGCAGGCGAGCGCGGTGCGCGTCATCGGCTGGGTCGAGGACCCGGACACCTACCCGGTGCCGATGAAGCGGCACACGATGGAGTACCTGCGCGAGGTGGCGCACCTGCGTGTGCGCACGAACACCTTCGGGGCGGTCGCGCGGGTGCGCCACTCGCTGGCGTGCGCGATCCACCGGTTCTTCGACGAGCGCGACTTTTACTATGTCCACACGCCGATCATCACGGGGAGCGACTGCGAGGGCGCGGGGGAGATGTTCCGCGTGTCTACGCTGGACGCGCTGAACCCGCCGCGGACGCCCGAGGGGGGGGCCGACTACGGGCAAGACTTCTTCGGGCGCGAGTCGAACCTGACCGTGTCGGGGCAGTTGAATGTCGAGACCTATTGCTGCGCGCTGAGCCGGGTGTACACCTTCGGGCCGACCTTCCGGGCGGAGAACAGCAACACGAGCCGGCACCTGGCGGAGTTCTGGATGATCGAACCCGAGATCGCCTTCGCCAACCTGGCCGACGACGCGGCGCTGGCGGAGGAGATGCTCAAGTATCTCTTCGACGACATCCTGACCCGGCGGGCGGACGACATGGCGTTCTTCGACGAGCGGATCGAACCCGGGCTGATCGCGCGGCTGCGGCATGTGATCGACTCGCCCTTCCGCACGCTGCCGTACACGGAGGCGATCGGGATCCTCAAGGGGGCGAAGAAGAAGTTCGAGTACCCGGTGGAGTGGGGGCTGGACCTGCAGAGTGAGCACGAGCGGTACCTGACCGAGGAGCACTTCAAGCAGCCGGTCGTGCTGATCAACTACCCGAAGAAGATCAAGGCGTTCTACATGCGCCTGAACGACCCGGGCACGGACGGGGCCCCCGAGGAGACCGTGGCGGCGATGGACATCCTCGCCCCGGGCATCGGCGAGATCATCGGGGGCTCGCAGCGCGAGGAGCGGCTGGGCGTGCTCGACGCGAGGCTCGACGAGATGGGCCTGCACAAGGACGACTACTGGTGGTACCGCGACCTGCGGAAGTACGGCACGGTGCCCCACGCGGGCTTCGGGCTGGGCTTCGAGCGGCTGATCCAGTTCTGCACGGGGATGGCCAACATCCGCGATGTGATCCCGTTCCCGCGGGCGCCGAAGCAGTGTGAGTTCTGAGGCCCGCGAGCCGAGTCCTACGCGTTCTTGACCAGGCTCTCGCCGAGCAGGCAGCCAAGCAAGAATGTCGTCCGCTCTTTGGAGGGCTCGATCGCACGGAGGTTTTTGATCGCCGATCTTGCGGCGGCAACCAGGCGCTTGGCCTCGTGCCTTGTCATCGGGAGCGCCAAGTCGTAGTCCGCCCGGTGCCGCTCCCCCTGGAGTTCGATAAAGAATTCGCAGAATTGACGAAGGTCCGCGCTTACATCTGTCGCGTCGCCGAGCATCTCCTTGACCGGCTTTGGGACATTGGCCCACGCTCGCGAAAACCAAGCGCAGGCTTTCTTGATGTTTGCGTGACTGGTTGCTCGGCGAAGGCGGTGCCCGATCTCGGACTTCGCGGCGGCACCACCGACGAATTCTCGCGCGGTCGCATCGAGTACCTCGTGAAAGAGCGCATAATACGCTGACGAGACCGCCCTCCGGATATTCGCCTGCTTTGGCCTGCGCTCGTCGGCATCAACAAGCGTCTGCGCTTGCTCCAGCAGATCGTCGGTAAGGGGCATCGCTACTCCTCCTCGCCCTCGACCGGTTGGGTCAGATCACTCGGCCTCGCGAATCTCGTGTAGACGATTCGGTCCACTCGGGCGTTTCGGATCGCGTTCTTCACCGCGTGAGCAAGGGGCAGCAGGTACGCGGAAGTCCAGTCCTCGTCCCGCGTTTCCTCCGGAAGCACCGCGATAACAAAGACGGCGGGGTCACCCGTTGAATCTTCCCCGATCTCGAATCGGAACTCGACAACGGGTGGCGCCTCGCTCCAGGACGCGCGGAGCGCATCAAGAGACGCTCGGGTCCGCTTCTCGTCTTCGGCGAGGCTCATCAGAGTTCCACTCCTTCCGGGTTGCGCGGAGGTGCTCGCTCCGCCTTTCAGCCCTTGAGCTCAACGCCCTTGCCGGTGATCCATTCGAGGCACTTCATCACCGAGTCCTTGACGCTGAGCTTGCTGGTGTCGAGCACGAGCTCGGGCTTCGACGGGGCCTCGTAGGGGTCGTCGATGCCGGTGAAGCCCTTGATCTCGCCGGCGCGGGCCTTCTTGTACAGACCCTTGGGGTCGCGCTCTTCGCACACCTCGATGGGGGTATCGACGAAGATCTCGCAGAAGTCGATGCCGGCCGCCTTGTGGATCTCGCGGCAGAAGTCGCGGTCCTTGCGGTAGGGGCTGATGAAGCTGGTCAGCGTCACCACGCCGGCGTCGGCGAAGAGCTTGCTCACCTCGCTGATCCGGCGGATGTTCTCCTCGCGGTCGGCGGCGGAGAAGCCCAGGTTCTTGTTCAGCCCGTGGCGGATGTTGTCCCCGTCGAGGCGGTAGGACGGGATGCCCGCGTTGACGAGCGCCTGCTCGAGGGCGACGGCGATCGTGCTCTTGCCCGAGCCGCTGAGCCCCGTGAACCAGAGGGTCATGCCCTTCGAGCCCAGCGCCTTCCAGCGCTCGTCGCGGGTGATGTCGCCCTCGTGCCAGTGGATGTTCGTCGCCTTCATCTCGGTCATCGGTCCTCACCTCTCGGTTGCAAGTGCTTTCGTGGAGGGCAAGTCTACGCTCCCTGCCTGTGCGCGACCCCCTGCCCGCCTCGGGAATCCCGCCCGCCCCGTCCGGCACCCTGGCCGTGGGGCTGGCGTACGCCGCCGCGGCGTACGGGTCGTGGGGGGTGGTGGCGTTCTACTTCAAGGCCGTGGCGTCGGTCGATCCGTTCGAGGTGCTCGCCCACCGGGTCATCTGGTCGGTGGGGCTGCTCGCGGTGATGGTG
Source organism: Phycisphaerales bacterium (assembly GCA_036732005.1). GTDB lineage: Bacteria > Planctomycetota > Phycisphaerae > Phycisphaerales > UBA1924 > UBA1926. The sequence continues at coordinate 35,357 of DAINDF010000004.1, read as the reverse complement.
CACTTCCGCCGGCAATGGGGCGAGGCCCGAGAACTCCTGCGCGACCCGGGGACCTGGCGGGCCCTCGCCTTTTCGACGCTGCTGATCGCGGTCAACTGGCTGGTGTTCATTCATGCCGTTGCCTCGGGCCGCCTGGTCGAGGCGAGCCTGGGCTATTTCATCAACCCGCTGGTCAGCATCGTCCTTGGGATGGTCTTTCTCGGCGAGCGGCTGCGCCGCTGGCAGTGGGCCGCGGTCGCCCTTGCGGTCGCGGGCGTCGGCGTCTACACGCTGCGGGTCGGGTCGCTCCCGTGGATCTCGCTGGTGCTGGCGGTCAGCTTCGGGCTCTACGGGCTGGTCCGCAAGCAGAGCCGGGCCGGGCCCATTCTCGGGTTGGCGTTCGAGACCGGGCTGCTCGCCCCGCTGGCGGTCGGGTACCTGCTCGCGATGGAGGCGACGGGGCTGCGGCCCGTGGCGTTCGCCCACCGGGGAGAGGTCGGGTCGCTCGGGCTCGATCTGCTGCTCGTCGCCGCGGGGGTGGTGACGACCCTCCCGCTGCTCTGGTTCGCGGCGGCGGCCCGCCGGCTTCGCCTGAGCACCATCGGGTTCATGCAGTACACGGCTCCGACGCTCCAGTTCCTCATCGCGGTGCTCGCGTTCGGGGAGCGTTTCGACCCCGCACGGGCGGCGGCGTTCGCGGTGATCTGGGCGGGGGTCGCGGTCTTCCTCGCGGATTCGGCGACGCACCAGGCCCGGGCCCGGGCGCGGGCCCGCGGCGCGGTGTTCACGGACTGATCGCCGCGGGGTCGGGTCAGGGGTTGGGCGTGCAGCCCGACAGGAACGACCCGATGAACGCGGAGACATCCGCGAGGTCGAGCACGCCGATGGGCGCGGCGAGATCGGCCGAGGGACGCTGCTCGAGGAACCGCGTGAGGAACCCGGAGATATCGGCGAGATCGAGCACGCCCCGCGGGGCCGCGAAGTCGGCCGGGCAGGCGTCGACGATGATGCGTTCGATGACATGCGCGAAGAACGCGCCGGCGTCCTGGCCCTGCGGGTGGGAGCGGAAGATGTCGAGCAGGCCCCCGCTCGCCCCCCCGCCGTCGACGGAGAGGTCGACGGTGACGCTGCCGTAGGTGAACGCGTCGTACCCGTTGTCCGCGAGCCACTGCCTCGATTCCGGGGTCCCGGTGAACCAGTGTCCCTCGGTGAAGTCGTAGATCGAGACGGCGGAGACATCCGGCCGCGAGAGGGCGAGGGCGAAGGCGGCGTCGCGCTGCTCCTCGTGCCGACCGAGGATGTCCTGCCCCTCGATGCGGTGCATCCAGGGGATCACGATGCAGTGGTGCACGGGGCCCAGGCCCGCGTCCGCGGCGGCGGCGGCGGTCTGGTCGACCATCGCCTCCATCTGCTGGGCGGCGAGCGCGGGCTCGATGTCCTCGACATTCACGAGGTAGAACGCGAACACGGGCTGGGCCGGGTCGATCGTCGTGACATCGAGCCAGTGGGCGAGCTGCTCGCGGCTGTAGGTCTTGGTGATCGCGCCGGGGGTGCCGCTGGGCGTGTCGATCCCGAAGCCCTCGTACGACCAGGACGAATCCGCCAGCGCGCTGAAATACAGCCCGGGGAGGCGTTCCCCCTTCTCGGTCCGGTAGGACACCAGCCCCGCCGGGAAGGCGTACGACCAGGTCCCTCCGGCCGGGGCGGTCGCCGAGAGCGTGAAGACCAGGTTGCCCGACGCGTCGGCCACGAGCGGGAGGTCGGCGGGCGACGCGGAGATATGCCCATCGGCGGCGGGAGCGGGGGCGTCCGCTTCGGGGTCCTGCCCCGCGAGCCGCTTCGGGCGCGTCTCGGTGCGCGGGTCGAAGGCGATCGGGCTCCCGGTGACCGGGGCGAGCGTAAAGCCCGGGAGCGAGGGCGGGGCCCCGGGCGGATCGAGGAAGAGCGTGCGCACGCTCGCGGTCTGGCCCGCCGAGACGAACGGGCCGTGGAAGCCCGGCAGCAGGTCGGTCCGGGTGACGCGGTAGCGGAGCAGATCGATGGGCGTTGCCGAGGCGGCGTCGGTCGAGAACTCGCGGAGTTTCCAGGTGGGCAGGCCGAACCGGACCATCGCGTCGGGCCCGGTCTCGAAGAGGCGGTAGCCGGTGGTGCCGTCGATCGAGGTGATCGCGGGGTTGAGGACATCGTATTTGACGAAGAAGAAGTTGGGCCCATCGCCGAACTCGATGGCGGTGAGCGCGTCGATGCGCCAGGAGAGCAGCGACCCGCCCGGCACGCGTTCCTCGTACGGAATGCTGTAGGAGTCCCCGAGCCAGAGCAGGCGGACATCGTCGTGCAGCACCGCGCGGAGCGGGAGCACATTCACCCCGACGGACTGGGCCGCCGCCGGGCACACAAGGGCCGAGGCGGCCAGCAAGGTCGAGCGAAGAACGGGTCCGGGCGATTGCATGGGTGGATTCCGCGGGACGAACGCACGGCCCACGGCGCCGGGTTCGGAAAAGCCCTCCCGCCGCGCTGGCGGGGGGAGGGCGAGCGATCGGTGCGGGCCTGAGCCCGGCTCGGGCTTACGGGCAGCCCGCGTTGAAGGCGGTGATGAAGGCCTGGATGTCGGCCAGGTCGAACACGCCCGGGGGCGGCGCGAGGTCGGCCAGGCCGTCCTGGCTCAGGAAGGCGCCGATGAAGGCCTGGATGTCGGCGAGGTCGAGCACGCCGTAGGGGGTGGCGACATCGGCGTCGTTGCAGCCGCAGGCGGGCGGGTTGCCGGCGAGGATCTGGCAGGCGTCCTCAACGCCGTTGCCGTCGCAGTCGGTGATCGGCCCGTCGGTGCGGATGATCTTGCGGACGGTGCCGCCGAGGTTGCAGATGTACATCTCGCCGTAGGCGTCCTCGCCGAAGGAGACGATGCTCGAGCCCGCGCCGAGTTCGGCGGTGCGGTTCTGGAACTCGCTGACGGTGGAGCCGTCGTACTTGAGACTCCAGACCTGGTTGGAGCAGACATCGGCGAAGAAGTAGGTGCCGCTCAGCTCGGGGATGGCGCAGCCGCGGTAGACGCGTCCGCCGGTGATCGAGCAGTTGCCGCCCGCGTGGGTGTAGGTGTGGATGGGGAAGACCATGGTGGACTGCGGGGGGCACCCGGTGGTGTTGAAGGCGTTGTTGCCCTCGTAGCAGCGCCACCCGTAGTTCTCCCCGCCCGCGCTCGAGGCGGGCTGGAAGTCGACCTCCTCGACGGCGTTCTGACCGACATCGGCGATCCAGAGGTCGCCGGTCTGGCGGTCGAACGCGTTCCGCCACGGGTTGCGCACGCCGTAGGCCCAGATCTCGTCGTCGCCGGTGATGCCGACGAAGGGGTTGTCGGCGGGGATGGCGTAGTTGCGGGTCGAGTCGGCGGGGAAGTCGTCCCCGTCGACATCGAGGCGCAGCATCTTGCCGAGGAGCTGGTTCGTGAGCGTCTGGGCGCGGTTGCCCGGGTCGTTGGCCGAACCGCCGTCGCCCATGCCGATGTAGAGGTATCCGTCGGGCCCGAACTCGATCCACCCGCCGTTGTGGTTGGTGAAGGGCTGGTCGACGAAGATCACCTGCTGGGCCGAGGCGGCGTTGGCGACATTCGGATCGGCGCTGACCTGGTAGCGCACCACGCGGGTGTCGCCCGCGGTGTCGGTGTAGTTGATGTAGAAGAAGCCGTTGTTGTCGTAGTCGGGGTGGAACGCCAGCCCGAGCAGGCCCTGCTCGCTCGAGGTCGACACCGTCACCGACAGGAACGGCGTCGGCAGCAGCGAGTTGGTGTTCAGGTCGAACACGCGGACGCGCCCGGTGCTGCCGGAACGCTGCTCGAGGATGAAGATGCGCCCGAAGTCCCCGGGGGCGTGGAAGACGCCGACCGGGCGGGCGAGCCCGCTGGCAACCAGTTCGGTCGAGAGCGGCGCCGCCCCGCCCAGGGCGAGCGACGCGGACAAGGCAATGGCGGCGGCACAGGTGGTACGGATCATGTCTGGAATCTCCCTATCCCCACATGGTGGTCTGAGGTCTCAGAGTGTCGCGTCCCGGGGGGAGAACTTCAACACTTTCTCGGGCATTTGCCGCCCCCGCCGGAGCGGGACGCGCGGGATTTTGCCACCCCATCCCGGCGGGGGCCGAATCACCCACCCTATGCTCGCCTCCCGGCTCCCCGAAGTCGAGCCCCCCGCACCGAAAGATCTGAAAGGAACCCGAACATGTCCGGTCTGATCAAGCCCCACGGCGGCAGCCTCGTGAACCGCGTCGCCCCGCCCGACGCGGCCGAGAGGCTCAAGAAGGAGGCCGCCGGGCTGCCTCGGATCGACCTGTCCGCCAAGCAGTCCTGCGATGTCGAGATGATCGGCATCGGGGCCTTCAGCCCGCTCAAGGGCTTCATGGGCTCCAAGGACTTCCACAGCGTCATCGAGAAGATGACCCTCGCCTCGGGCGACATCTGGCCCATCCCGATCACGCTCTCGACCGCCGAGGGCAAGGCCAAGGTCGGCGACCGCGTCGCGCTGTACGCCCCCAACGGCGTGCTCCAGGCCGTGATGACCGTCGAGGAGGTCTACGCCCACGACCGGGCCAAGGAAGCCACGATCTTCTTCAACAAGCCTGAGGATGACGACGGCAAGCACCCCGGCGCCGAGGCGGTGAAGAAGGAGGGACCCGTCTGCCTCGCCGGCCCAATCGAGGTGATCACCGTCTGCGTCGACCCGAACGGGCCCGAGGCGTTCCTCGACTTCCGGCTCACGCCGGCCCAGACCCGCGCCGCCTTCGAGGCCAAGGGCTGGAAGACCGTCAGCGCCTTCCAGACCCGCAACCCGATCCACCGGGCCCACGAGTACCTGTGCAAGTGCGCCCAGGAGATCACCGACGGCATCCTGATCCACCCGCTCGTCGGCGAGACCAAGCCGGGGGACATCCCCGCCGATGTGCGCATGGCCTGCTACCAGGCCCTCATCAAGGACTATTTCGTCCCCGGGACGACCATGCTCAGCGTGATGCCCGCCGCGATGCGCTACGCCGGCCCGCGCGAGGCGATCCTGCACGCCGTCGTCCGCAAGAACTACGGCGTCACCCACTTCATCGTGGGCCGCGACCACGCGGGCGTGGGCAACTACTACGGCACCTACGACGCCCAGACCATCTTCGACCGGATCGACCGCCAGAACCTGGCCATCGAGCCCCTCAAGTTCGAGCACTCCGCCTGGTGCAAGACCTGCGAGGGCATGACCAGCGGGAAGACCTGCCCGCACGGCCCGGAGCACAAGACCTTCCTCAGCGGCACGAAGGTGCGGGACATGCTCGCCGCGGGCGAGCGTCCGCCTATGGAGTTCAGCCGCCCCGAGGTCGCCGACATCCTGATCAAGTGGGCGCAGGGCGCGAAGTGAGCCCGCCCCGCGGGGGCTTGCCATGGACGCACTGAAACCGCCCATCCTGCTGATCGGGAACTACCGGTCGGGGACGACGATGCTGCACGACCTGTTCGACCTCCACCCGGAGGTGAGGTCGTGGTTCGAACCCAGAACGGTCTGGCAGTACGCCGCCCCGGGTCGGCCCCACGACCGCTTCGACGAGGCCGACGCCTCGCCGAAGGTGGTCCGCTACATCCGCAAGCGGTTCCTGCAGCGGCAACATGAGCACGGCGGGCGGCGCGTCATGGACAAGACGCCGACCAACACGCTGCGCATCCCCTATGTCCACAAGATCTTCCCCGAGTCGCGCCTGATCTACATCGTCCGCGACCCGTTGGCCAACCTTGCGTCGGCCGAGGAGAAATGGCGCCGCGCCCCGCTCTCGTTCAAGCGGGCGTGGGAGCGGGTCATGGAATGCCCCAAGACCCAGGTCCCGGTCTACGCGGGGCATTTCCTGTCGCAGCAGTTCAACCGGCGCGTGCTCGGGAAGAAGGTCTCGGGCATCTGGGGTGTCCGCTACCCCGGCATCCAGGCGGATTTCGGGCGCCTCTCCAACGAGGAAGTCATCGCCAGGCAGTGGGTTGCGTGCGTCAAGCAGGCCGACGCGGACCTCGCGAAGATCGAGTCGGCCGAGCCCGGGTCGGTGCTGCGGCTGCGCTACGAGGACTTCGTGACCGACCCCGTCGAGCAGTTCCGCCGCGTGCTGGAGCACCAGGGGCTCGAGATGACCCCGGGCCTGGCCGACCAGGTCGCGGGCAAGGTCGATCCCGGGCGGCGGACCAAGTGGAAGCGGCTCGACGCCGGGGTCTTCAAGCGGGTCGTCCCGATCCTGCGTGACGAGATGACCCGGCTCGGGTACGAGATCCCCGAGGAGGTCGCCGACGCCGTCGCCGGCGACGCCTGAGCGACCGGTCATGGACGCTGCTGTTGCGGCGGGTCGCCTCCTTGAAGTTCTGATTCAGGGCTTGGAGCGATCGGCCCGCGGCGTTACGCTGGGATTCTCGCGTGGGGAAGAGTGCCACGAAGGAGCCGCCATGCGCCACACCGCCCAAGCCTGTGCCGTCGCGATCCTCGCCCACGCCGCGTTGGTTTTCGCCTCGCAGGCCGGCGCGGGCGTGGATCTGCAGATGAACCTCTACATCGATGCCGGCTCGGGCGTGCTGCTCGAGCCCGACCGCGTCTACGGCGCCGCGGTCAACGACTCCGTGCGGTTCGTCCTGCTCGCGGAGATGGACGGCGGGCCCGCGCCCGCCTTCGCCGAGTTCACGGCCGACCTGGTTCCCTGGGCCCCGTGCGGGGGCGACAGCACGCTGGTCACCTCGTTCGAGTTCGCCGAGTGGCTTCTCCTGACCGAGGCGCCCGTGCTCGCGGGGAGCCAGATCCTCGGGGGGTTCGCCGCGCAGATCTTCCTGCCCGGCCTCGTCGATTTCACCAACCCCGTCGAGGTCTGCTCGTTCGAGGTCCAGTTCCAGGGCGGGCCCGAGCGGCTTGTGTACCAGGCCCGCCCCAACGACCCCGACGGGCTCGCGTTCGGCGCCGTCGCCGACGGAACGCAGTTCCTCGCCCCGATCACCCGCTTCGGGCCCGGCGTCTTCCACTCGCCGAAGATCTTCGCCGTCGGCTCGCCGGGAGACGACCCGCCCTGCTCGCCCGCCGACCTCGCCCAGCCCTTCGGCGTGCACGACCTCGCGGACATCCAGGCCTTCATCGCCGACTTCAACGCGGGCCGCTGCCGGGCCGACATCGCCGCGCCGTTCGCGGTGCTCGACCTCGCGGATGTGCAGGATTTCGTCGCCTTCTTCGTCGACGGGTGCTTCTGAGATCCGCGATCAGGGTTCCGCGGTCAGCCGCACCCGCCCACGAACGCGTTCACGAACGCCGCGAGGTCCGCCAGGTCCAGCACGCCCTCGCCCGTCAGATCCGCGAGCAGATCGCCCGCGACGAACGCGCCCACGAAGGCCTGCACATCGCCGAGGTCCAGCACGCCGAACGGCTCAACCAGATCGGCCGCGTTGCAGCCCGCCGGGCCCCCGTCCGCGACCGCGCGCACGACCCAGGTCCCCACGCCGAAGGCGATGTTGTTCCCGATGAACAGGCTCGCGCCCAGGTCGAGCTGCGGCGTGCCGACGGGGTTGTAGAAAGTCCAGCTCGAATCGCCCGGCTCGAAGAAGTCCTGCCGGAACACAGGCTCACCCTGCAACGCGTCCATGTTCACCGCGACGAAGAAGGTGCCCGACACCTCCACCGGCTCGATCGCGTACTCGGCGGGCTCCCCGTCGGGCGTGCCGATCGTGGTGGCCGTCGTCCGGCTGATGAGCACCGCGTCGCCCGGCTCGAAGGTCGCGGGGTCGCCGTCGAGGTCCGGGTCCTGGTAGACGAGCAACTCAAGGGGCCGGCCAGCCCCCGGGAACTCGCGCGCCAGCGCCACCCGCAGCGCGACGACCCGATTGAAGCCCGGGACAACCTCGAACGCGTTGCCCCAGGTGACATTCGCGTCGAACGCCGAGAGCGAGGAATCGGAGTTCCCCCCGTCCTCGGCGGCGTAGACGAAGGTGTCGGCGCGGGCGGGTGCGGTGATCGAGGCAAGTGCGACAAGAACGGCGGCGGATCGCATTGGTGCCATCTCCTCGAGTGCAAGGCCCGATGGTACGACGCAGCCCCGCCGCCCGGCCCCCGCCTTCGCCCCGAAGCGAAAGCGGATCTGGACAGGCCGACGCTGGCCATCAGGAACCGAAGGTCCGCCCCTCTGGTAGAGTCCGGCATGCAGTCCTCGTGCACGCCAGAGCAGCGGGTCGTTCTCGTCCTTCTTGCACTGTGTCTGGCCGCGAGCCCCGCCTGGGCCAACATGGGCGCCGCCGAGATGGCGACCATGCTTCACCTGTATGTCGGCGCCGGCATCATCGGGCTTATCGAGGCGGTGATCGTCATCCGCATGGGCGGCCGACCACGGGCGCTGGTGCTCATGATCGCCGCGAACTACCTCACGGCCTGGCTCGGCGTCCCGGCAGGTCGAACGCTCATGGAGTCGTTCCTGAGCGCGTCGCCCGATCCGCTCGCGGTCATGGTGCCCGCCGCGTGGCTGACCATGGCCGCGCTCGCGTGCGTCGGAGCGGTCATCGAGTGGCCGTTCTGCTGGCTGGGTTCTGCGCCGGGGCCTGGACGGTTCCGCCGATCTCTGCTCGCGATCATCGTTGCCTCCGCGGTCACCAATGCGCTCCTCGTTCTGTACTACCAGATGACCTGGCGTGACTCGCTCGCCACATCGTTTACCCGCGTCGCCCCGCCCACGGACATCAGCGATGGATGCCTGCCGCCGGGCGGGTGGGTCTATTTCATCGGGCCGGACGACCGCTCCATCTGGCGAGTCCGCCTCGACGGGACCAGCGGGGAGCGTGTCCTCGAGTCGGATCGACGGCTGGACGGTCGCATCGAGGGAGGAGAACGAGCAGACGGAACCATTGACCTCCTCTACCTGCACCCTGACTACGGAGATGGAGAGGCGCCGCCCCGCCTCTGGACGCAGGCCGGCCCGTTCGAGGCAGACGCGGCGTGGTGGTCATACATGGGCGAGCGGCAGATCGCGGTGCCCGATGTCGGCGGAATGGCGTCGATATGGGGCTGGTACATGTACGCTGCCCCGTTACCTTGGCGGACCATCGCTGAACTCCGCCCCGAGGATGATCGGGCAACGGAGGTGTCCGTGAGTTGGGACGGCACCCACGGCATCCTCGTTCGCGGCGAAGGTCGGCCGCGTCGGCTCGCCAACGAGAGCAACCTGCTGCTGCGCTCCATGACGCCGCTGTGCGTGAGCGTGCTGCCGTGCGAAGTGCTCGTCTTCGAGTTGAACCACGAGAACGGCAGCCGACCGCGCGGCATCTATGCCCTGTCGATCCGGACCAACAAGATCATCCGCCTCGCAGACGGAAGAAGCCCGGTTGTCGTCTTCGAGCAGCGGCTCGCGGGATGGGAGCCCGTGTACGGCCACCAGCATCCCAAACCAGCGGACGACTGAGCGTCCAGTGCTGGCCCTCGGTCCGAAGGTCGAAGGCGTATGTGGATCACAGGACGCCGCCCCCGTGGTTGGCCCTCCGAGCCGAACTACACCAACCCCTCACACCCCACGCTCAGCAGCCCCACGATCTCCGCCAGCGCCAGCGCCGCCGTCGCGCCGTCCACCACGCGGTGGTCGCAGGCCAGGCTCAGCGGCATGACCTTGCCCACCACCGCCTGCCCGTCGCGCACCACCACCCCGTCGTACACCTTGCCCACCGCCAGGATCGCCACCTCGGGGTAGTTGATCACGGGCGTCGCGAACCGCCCCGCGTGGCTGCCGACATTGCTGATCGTGAAGGTCGAGCCCATCAGCCGGTCCCGCGGGATGGTCCGCTCCCGCGCCGCCTTGGCGATCGCCCCGATCTCCGCCGACAGCCGCCCCACATCCATCGCCTGCGCGTCGCGCACCACCGGCACCATCAGCCCCGAGTCCGTGTCCGCGGCGATGCCCAGGTGCGTCGCGGCGTACTGCACCACCTCGCCCGCGTCGTCGTCCACCCGCGCGTTCATCGCGCCGAAACGCCCGCCCAGGAGCGGGCTGATCGCCCGGCAGACCGCGGCGCACACGAAGGGCAGGAAACTGATCTTCTGCCCCGTCTGCTCGGCGTAGCGCCGGCGCAGATCGTCCAACGCCGTCACATCCGCCTCGTCCACCACCGTGAAGTGCACCGCCGTGTTCACGCTCTCGCGGAGACGCTCGGCGATCGTCCGCCGCACCCCGCGGAAGGGCGTCCGACCCTCCGCCTGCCCGGGCGGCACGGCCGAGCGCTGCGCCGGGTCGGGCACGGCACGGAACCCCGCCGAGGGCACATACCCCGGCGCCGGGGGCACCCCACCCGCGGGCGGATACGCCGGCGCCCCGTACGGCACCGCGTAGGGCGGCGGGTACGGCGCGGGGTAGTACGGCGGCGGGGGGTACGCGTAGCCGTAGGGCGGGTAGGCCGGCGGGGGATACGCCCCGGGGTACGCCGGCGGATAGCCCGGGGCGTACGCGGGCGGCTGCGGCGCGGCGAAAGCGGGCGGCAGCGGGCGACGAACCTCCGCGGGCGCCGCGACCCGGGCCGGGGGCGCGGAAGGGCGCGGCGACTCCGCCGGCGCCGGCTGCGCCCCGTGGCCCGCCTGGGCATGACCCGGCTTGACGTGGGCCGTCCGCCCTTCGGCAGCGAACCGCACATCCTTGGCCGTCACGCGACCCGCGATGCCGGTCCCCGCCACGGTGTTGATGTCGATGCCCAGGTCCCGCGCCAGGCGGCGCACGGCCGGGGCCGCGAGGGCCTTGCCATCGCCCGACCCGATGCCGGGGGTCGCGTCGCCCACCTTGCCGACGACGGTGCCCGCGTCCTCGCGGTCCGCCGCGCCGTTCGACTTCGCGCCGTCGCTCGCGCCCCGGGCCGATCCCTTCGTTCCCTGGTGGCTCGGCGCCTCCGTGCCCGCGCCGCCCTCGTAGGTCACCAGCGGGTTGCCCACATGCAGGATCTCGCCCTCGGAGCCGTGCAGGGTCCTGATGGTCCCCGCACGCGGGCTGGGCACCTCGACCAGTGCCTTGTCGGTCTCCATCTCGGCCAGGATCTCGTGCTCCTTGACCGTCTGCCCGACCTTGACCTTCCAGGCGATCAATTCGGCCTCGTGCACGCCCTCGCCGAGGTCGGGGAGGATGAAGACATTGGGATCGGAGTGTTTGGTGTGTGCCATGGTTCTTCCTGATTGCCCGTTCCCGGTCCCCGGCGCCCGGTACCTGATGCCTGATTCCCGGTGCTCAATACGCCAGACACTCCCTGATCCCCTTCCCGATCCGCTCGGCGTCGGGCAGGTAGTCCAGTTCCAGCTTGTAGTACGGCATGATCGTGTCGAAGCCCGTCACCCGCTGCACCGGGGCCTCGAGATGCAGGAAGCAGTGCTCCTGGATCAGGGCGCTGATCTCCGCCCCGAGCCCCGCCGTCTTCGGCGCCTCGTGCACGATCACGCACCGCCCCGTCTTCTGCACGCTCGCCGCGATGCAGTCAATGTCGATCGGGTCGATCGTCCGCAGGTCGATCAACTCCACCGAGACATCGTCCGGCAGGTTGTCGATCGCCTCGAGGCACTGGAAGACCGACGCGCCCCACGAGACCACCGTCAGGTCGTCCCCGTCGGCCACGACCTTCGCCTCTCCGATCGGGATCGTGTAGTCCTCCTCCGGCACCTCCTCGCGGAACGAGCGGTACACCCGCTTGGGCTCGAAGAAGATCACCGGGTCGGGGTCGCGGATCGCGCTGAGCAGGAGCCCCTTCGCGTCGTACGGCGTGCAGGGCATCACCACCTTCAACCCCGGCGAATGGGTGTAGATCGCCTCGGGCGAGTCGCTGTGCAGCTCGGGCGCGTGGATGCCCCCGCCCACCGGCACCCGCACCGTCATCGGGATCGTGATCGTCCCCCGCGTCCGGTTGCGGAAGCGGGCCGCGTGGTTGACGATCTGGTCGTACGCCGGCCCGAGGAACCCCTCGAACTGGATCTCGGGCACCGGGCGCATGCCCGCCATCGCCAGCCCGATCGCCGCCCCGAGGATGCCCGACTCGTCCAGCGGCGTGTTCTGCACGCGGTGGTGCCCGTGCTTCTCGGCGAGCCCCTCCGTCACCCGGAACACGCCCCCGTTCGCCCCGACATCCTCGCCCAGCAGGATCACGCGGTCGTCGCGCGCCATCTCCTGGTCGAGGGCCTGGTTGATCGCCTGCACAAGCGTCAGTTGCGCCATGTCCGTCTCCGTCTCACCCCCCGATGATGATCATCGAGGTGACCAAATCCGCCTGCGTCTGGTGGGCCGCCGCCGCCTGAACCGATCGTTCGGCGACCTCCGCCGAGTCCCGCGCCGTCCGCTCCATCGCGATCGCGAGCAGCCCGGCCACCTCGTCCATCGACTCATTCACGACCAACGGGGTCGGCCACCCGCTCACATCAATCGCGGCCTTGCCCCCGCCTTTCTCCCGGACCGCCCGGACATAGGCCGGGTTCACCCAGCACGCCTTGCCCTTGTGGTCGATCACCTTCACCAGCACGCCCGCCCCCGTTACCCGCCGAGGATATCCGTCTCGATCGGCGTCTCGAAAATCTCCCGCAGCGCCAGCAACGCCAGCCCGAAACGGGCCCGGTCCTCATCGCTGAACACCGGGGGCTCGGCCCCCTCAATGATGCACTCGTAGCGGTAGACATCCTGCCCGGTGCGGGCGTCGAACCGCGCCTCGATCCGCACCACGCGCGGGTCGACCCGCTCCTGGGCCGTGCCGTCCTCGAGCGTCACGAGGTACCGCGGCGCCTGCATGCGGAAGGTGAGCCGGTCCCGGGACTGATGCACCGGGTCGAGCCCGTACGCCGCCGCCCGCGCCAGGATCTGCTCCCGGGCACCCGCCGTCGCCCCCTGCGCCCGGGGCTTGGCCATCAGGTTGCCGTAACGCATCATGCCGCTGAACTGCGGGGTCGGCGTGCACCCGCCGAGCACCAGCCCCGCCGCCAACGCCGACGCTCCCAACCGCATCACCGCCCAACGCATCGTGCCCTCCTGTCCGAATGCCCGGCCCCGGGGCCGGGTCGTTCTCACACCCGCTCCGCCTGCGCCTTGAGCCCGATCTGGTCGGGACGGAGCCCGATGCTCGAGGTCCGCATCGCGTCCCGCTGCTCGGCGAGGTCCCTCGGGATCTCCGCGAACATGTGGTTGAAAAACTCCGCGGACTCCGGCTCGGGCACGCCCTCGGCCGCGCGGACGATCTCCGAAACGATCTTCTCCGCCCGCTCGCCGAGCATCGTCTGCTTGGCGTCGTCCCACAGTTTCTTCGAGACCAGGTACTTGCGGGTCCGGATCAGCGGGTCCTTCTCCGCCCACGCCGCCACCTCGTCCGCGTCGCGGTACCGCCGGGCGTCGTCCGCCGTCGTATGGTCCCCGAGCCGGTAGGTCAGCCCCTCGATGAACGAGGGCCCCCCGCCCGCGGTCGCCCGCTCGCGGGCCTCCTTCACGGCCTTGTAGACCGCGAAGATGTCGTTCCCGTCCACGCGGATCGTCGGCATGTCGTACGCCAGCGCCTTCTGCGCCACCGTCCGCGAGTTCATCTGCTGCTCGAACGGCACGCTGATCGCCCAGTGGTTGTTCTGGCAGTAGAAGATCACCGGCGCCTGCAGCACGCTGGCGAAATTCATCGCGCCGTGGAAGTCGCCCTCGCTCGTCGCCCCGTCGCCGAAATAGGTGATGACCGCGCCCTCTTCGCCACGCAGCTTCATCGCCCACGCGATCCCCGCCGCGTGCAGCATGTGGGTCCCGATCGGCACGGAAAGAGGCGTCATCTTCACGCCCTCGGGGATCATGTTCCCCCGCTCGTCCCCCATCCAGTGCATGAGGATGTGGTGGTACGGCATCCCGTGCAGGTGCATCGCCAGGTTCTCGCGGTAGCACGGCACGATCCAGTCCGTCCCGCGCACCATCGCCGCCGCCGAGCCCGCCGCGTTCGCCTCCTGCCCCTTGTTCTGCGGATAGGTCCCCATCCGCCCCGAACGCTGGAGCTTGAACGCGATCTCATCCAGCTGCCGGCAGATCCACATCTGCTCGTACAGCTCAAGCACCTGCTCGTCCGTCAGCGTGTCCTCGGCCAGCTTCTTGTCGAGCTTGCCCGACTCGTCGAGGATCTGCAAGTACTCGATCTTCGCCTCGTAGATCACCTGCCTCGGCATCGGCTCTCCTTCGCGCCCCGTCGACGCCCGCGCGGAGCGACGGCCCCGGGCCAGAAACGCCCCGGCATCGTAGCGTCGAGCCGCCCCCGGGCGGCCCCGCCCCCCCACGCGAGGGCCCTCAGCCCTCGTCGATCTTGCTCATGTGCTCGCGGCCCGTGCCCCCCGCCACATACTGGCCCGTGATCGCCGCGAACTGCTTGATGTGCGTCTGATCGGGCGAGCGGCCCTTGCCCCGAAGCTCCGTCGGCGTCCGCTCCGGGATCACGAAGTCGGTCGAGGGCATCGCCTCGTTCACCGCCAGCGCCGCCTCGGCCGCGGCGTGCAGCGTCCCGTCCGCGTTGATCTCGAGCGCGTCAAACGCCCGCTTGATCTCGATCTCCGCCAGGTCGAAGAAGTGCAGCGCCGCGGTCTTGCTCTTCTCGAAGTCCAGCCCGCCGTGCCCCGCGCGGACTTCCTTATCCAGCTTGCTCAGCGTGCACATCCAGCCGTGGATGAAGATCGCCGCGTCCGCGAGCCGCGCCTGGGCGCACTGGGCGCTGACCATCTTCGCGTCGTACTTCTGCCCCGTCTTCTTGAACCGGTAGGTGAACTCGCTCACCCAGCGAGACAGCCGCTTGCCCTGGTCCACCAGGCTCTGGTGCAGCCCCTCGATCGCCGGCGGACGCCTCCGCACACCCAGGAAGACCTCCATCCCGATCGGCACGCCCGCACGGATCAACGCCGGGCTGATCTTGAAGTTCTCCGCCGCCGCCTTCAACCCCAGCATCTGCTCGGCCAGGGTCTTGCCGCCCCACCCGAAGATGAACTGCTGCATCACCTCGTTGGCGCCCTCGACGATCGTGTTGATCCGCGAGTCGCGGAAGATCCGCTCGACCTCGTTCTCGGTCATGTACGACTCGCCGCCCATGATCTGCATCGCGTCGTTGACCGTCCGCCACCCCATCTCCGAGCAGAACACCTTGCAGATCGCCGTCTCGACCCGGATGTCCTCGTCGTGACGGTCGAGGAACCCCGTCGTCATGTACAGCACCGCGTCCATCGCGTAGGTGTACGCGCTCATCCTCGCCACCCGCTCACGCACCTGCTCGAACGAAGAGAGCGGCTGCCCGAACTGGTACCGCGTCCGGCTCCACGCGATCCCCTGCTCCATCGCCCGCTTCGCGCCGCCCAGCATCCCGGCCGAGAGCGTGCAACGCCCGTAGTTCAGGCAGGTCAAAGCCACATTCAGGCCCTTGCCCTCCTGGTGCAGCAGGTTCTCCCGCGGGACCTTGACATTGTTGAACCGGATCCGTGCCTGCCAGGTCCCGCGGATGCCGCACTTGGCGCGGTTCGGGCTGTAGATGTCCACGCCCTCCATGTCGCAGGTGCACACCACCGCCGTCACACGCTTCTTCCCGTCGGGCATCGTCTGCTTGCCCATCACCGTGAACAGCCCGCTGATCGCGCCGCTCGTCGCCCACTTCTTCTCGCCGTTGATGATGAAGTGCTTCCCGTCCGGGCTCAGCTCGATCGTCGTCTCCTGCCCGCCCGCGTCGCAACCGACATTGGGCTCACTCAGGCAGAACGCGCTCAGCCAGTCGTTCGCCAGATGCGGCAGCCACCGCTTCTTCTGCTCCTCCGTCCCGAACAGCATCACCGCCTTGCACCCGATCGACTGGTGCGCGCTCACCACCACCGCCGTCGACCCGCAGTACTTCCCGATCATCTCCAGCACGCGGTTGTAGCTGGTGATCCCCATCCCCAGCCCGCCGTACTCCTTCGGGATCGTCATCCCGAACACGCCCATCTTGAACAGACGCTCGATCGCCCACTCCGGGATGTGCTGCTCCTGATCGATCTCGATCGAAGGATGCTCGTTCTTCAGGTAGTCCTCGAGCTCGGCCAGCAGACGGTCGCACTCCGCGACCTCCTCCGGACGCTCCGCCGCGACATCCGGGTACGGCACCATCAGGTCCGAGCGGATGTTCCCCGCGAAGTAGTTGCGGACAACCCCCATCTCCTCCGCGTCCGCCCCGAGCAGCGCCTCCGCCTGCTCGATCATCTTCTTGTCCTGCTCGCTCAGACCCTTCATCGACTTCAGGTCGGCCATTGTCATTCTCCTCGAGGCTCGTCGTCACGGGCCACGCCCCGATCGGCCAAGCCGAACGGCGGGCCCTCCCGGCCGCGGACGGGTTCTCCCCATCTTCCCACCCCGATGCAGCCCGGGCAACTGTACTACTACAGACCCGGGCCAAGTTCTCCGGGGGTTCGCATTCTAGTCGTGTTATTTCGACTTGGCGAAGAACGACTCGATCGCCGAAACCGCCTCCGGCGTGTGCCGCAGCCGGACCAGGTTCTCCCGCTCCGCCTTCAACGCCGCGGACCAGCCACGCGCCAGGCCGGCGTCCACGCAGTCCACCACCGCCTCGGCCGCGCCGGTCCCCGCCAGCCCCTCCCGCTCCGCCTCGAGCGCCTCGAAGACCGACGCCGCCCGCTCGCCCCGCCCGATCCAGACGCTCGGAGCCTCATCCCGCCGCAGGCCCTTGCCCGTCGCCCGATCGGCCACCCACGACGCCGCGACCCGGAGCAACTCCTTGGGCTCGTCGCAGACCACATCGAACAGCCCCGCGCCGCAGGCCTCGTCGAACTTCATCGTCACGCCGGTCGCCGTCATGCGGATCGCCCGGGCCGGGTCCATCCGGGCCGGCAGCAGGTTGGTCCCCCCCCACCCCGGGCAGATCGAAAGCCCCGCCTCCGGAAGCCCCACCGGGTACGGCTTGCCCGAGGGCGACGGGGCCCCGATCAGCCCGTCGCAGTGCATCGCCAACTCGAGCCCCCCGCCCAGCGCCGCCCCGCCGATCGCCGCCGCGGTCGGGTACGGCAGCCGCGCGATCATCCCGAACACGGACGCCCCGTATTCCAGGTACTTGTGCAACTGGGCGTCATCCAACTGGGAGATCGACCTCAGGTCCGCCCCGGCCACGAACGACCGCTCGCTCGCCGACGCCAGCACCAGCCCGCGGGCATCCTCCGGCAACGCGTCCAGCGCCGCCTCGAGCCGCTGGATCAACTCCAGGTCGAGCACCACCACAGGCCGACCGGGCTGCTCGAGCATGATGATGTGCACCCCGGCGTGGTCGCCCTGGCCGTAATGGATAGGAAGCGGCTGGATCGTCATGGTGCGCTCCAAATTGTGTCCAAAGGCATCCGGCTCGAGGCCCGTGCGTGCTGCCGTCCACTCTGATCCTAGTGCCCCATGCCCTATGCCCAGTGCCTAGTGCCCAGTGCCTTCTACCTCTACTTCACTCTCGCCACCAGCGCCGCCTGCGCCTCCGCCGTCGCAAGCACCCCCGCGCTCAACTCCGCGCCCCGAAGCACGATCGACTCATTCCGCGACCCGTCCAGATCGTTCAGCAGCGACTTCGTCGCCGCCAGCGCGAGCGGCCCCGCCCCGGCGTACCGGGCGACCAGTTCCGCGGTCGCCGTGTCGAGGTCGTCTCGCGTCGCGCACACGATGTCCGCGATCCCGATCTCCCCCGCCCTCGTCCCCGTCATCACACCCCCGCGCAGCAGCACCGCCCGGGCCGGGCCCGCCCCGATCTTGCGCACCAGCCACGGCGCCACCACCGCCGGGCAGAGCCCAAGGTCCACCTCCGGAAACCCGAGCGCGGCGTCCGCGTGCGTCACCACCGCGTCGCACACGCACGCAAGGCCGCACCCACCCCCGATCGCCGCCCCGTTCACCTTGGCGATCACCACGCCGTGCAGCGTGCGGATCTTGACCGTGAGCCGCCCGAGGCTCGCCAGCAGCCGCCTGGGCAACTCCGGGTTGCCGCTGCCCCCCTTGTCCGCGTCGAGGATCACCTGCTTGAGGTCCATCCCTGCGCAGAACGCCCGCCCGGCGCCGGTCAGCACCGTGACGACCACACCCTCGGTCTCCGCGAGTTCGTCCACCCGCGCGTGCAGCGCCTCGAGCAACTCGATCGAGAGCGCATTCCGCGAATCCGGACGGTTCAGCGTCAGCGTCGCCACACGCCCGTCGATCCTCAGCTCCGCAAGCTCATTCATCCGTGTCTCCTACCGACCCGAGAGGGATGGGCTTTCAGCCCGTCTCTCCCTCTACTTCCACGACCCGAGGGCGCCACGGCTCATCTCTTTCCCCACACCTCCCGCAGCCTCTCCCTCGCCTCCTCGCCTCTCACCAGCGACACCGAGGCGTCCAACGCCCGCGCCGCGCGCCCCTCCATCTTCGAACCGTCCGCGACCTCCATCGCCCACCGCTTCGTCGCACGCATCGCCAGCGGAGGCTTCTCAGCAAGGACGCGGGCAATCTCCCTCGCCCGGGCGTCGACCTCTTCGGGCCCGCTCACAAGCTCATGCACCAGCCCGGCCCGCGCGCCCGCGACCCCGTCAAACAGGTCATGATCCAGCAGCCTCCGCCGAGCGCCGCCCGCCCCGATCCCCTCCAACAGGAACGGCGCCGACACCGCGGGCGAGATCCCAAGCCGTACCACCGGGTAGCCCAGCCGCGCCGCCCGATCGGCGACGACCACATCCGCCCCGCCCAGCAGCGCGCACCCGCCGGCGATCGCCGCCCCGTGCGCCGCGACGATGACCGGGCACGCCGCGGCCCGCATCGCCAGGACCGCCCCGCTCAGCCCCTCCAAAAACGACCGCATCACCCCCTGCTCCGCCCCGTCGTCCCGGCACAGGTCGAGGTCGAACCCGGCGCAGAAGACCTTGCCCTCCCCCCGCAGCAGCACGGCCCTCGGGCCCGACTTGCCCGCCGCGTCCGCCAGAGCCGCCCGGAGCCCGTCGAGCATCCCGGGCGTGAGCGCATTCCGCCGCTCGGGCCGGTCGAACGAGATCGTGCGCACGCCGGCGCCCTCCTCGACGCGGATCACGCACCACCCCCGCGCCGCGCCGCGGCGACAACCCGCTCGGCGAACGCCGCGGCGTGCGCGAGCCGTGCGCCGTTCACCCCCGTCTCGAACCCCTCGCCCTCGAGCGTGCGCACGAGCAGGCCGGTGGCGATGTTGCCCGGCGCGCGCCGCCCCCCGGTCGAAGCGAACGGGCACCCGCCCAGCCCCGCCGCGGAGGCGTCGAAGGAGCGCACGCCGAGCATCGCGCCCTCCCGCGCGCACGCCGCCGCGTGTCCGAAGGTGTCGTGCAGGTGCAGCGTCAGGGTTGGCTCGCCGAACCCGTTGACGGCCCTCCCGTCGAGCGCCTCGATCGCGGCGAGCAGCGGCGGGGCGATGGTCTCGGGCGTCCCGGCGCCGATGGTGTCGCCCAGATCAAGCTCATCGACCCCGATCTCGAGCAGCATGGCGCAGACCTCCCCCACGCGCTTCGGGTCGATCTCCCCCTCATACGGGCACCGCACCACACAAGAGACATACCCCCGGGTGCGCTTCCCGACGGCGCCGGCCCGCTCGATGACCGGCGCGAAACGCTCGATCGTCTCGCGGATCGTCGCGTTCGTGTTCTTCCGGGAGAACGACTCGCTCGCCGCGGTGAACACGCTGACCTTGTCGATCAGGCGACCGCCGTGCCGCTCGTCCACGGCGAGCGCGCGCTCGAGGCCCTTCTCGTTCGGGACGAGCACCGAATAGCAGACGCCCCGCGGCTTGCCGGCGGCCACCGCGTCGAGCAAGGCCTCGGCATCCCCCAACTGGGGCACCCACTTCGGGCTGACCAGGCTGGTCACCTCGACCTCGTCCACGCCCGAGGCGGCGAGCAGACGGACCAGCTCGGCCTTGTCCGGAGTGGAGATCACGCCGGGCTCGTTCTGGAGCCCGTCGCGCGGCGCGACCTCGGTGATGCGGATGCGTTCGGCCATGGGGCCATGCTATCGGGCCGGTGATCCGGGGGCTGCCAATCCGACACCCGGGGCGGCACGGGGGCGCCGGCGTGGCACCGGGCGGGCCGCCCCCTCGGTGGCGAGGGGGGCGGCGACTGGCACGCCCGTTGCCCCAATTCTTGGCGATCCGGGCCGGGGCGTGCAGACCCCCTTGTGCCGGGCGGAAAGGAGAAGCCATGAGCCAGTTGATGCGTCGTGATCCGGTGTTCACCCCCGTTGAGCGGCTGTTCAGTTCGATGCTGCGCGACCCGTTCTTCAGCGAGTCGAGCGGCGTGGACGAGGGGACGCTCGCGCTCGATGTGGCCGATGACGGGGAGTACATCGTCGTGAAGGCCTCGCTGCCGGGCTACAAGCGCGAGGATGTCTCGATCGAGGTCAACGACGGGGTGCTGACGATCAGCGCCAAGCAGGAGGAAACCCGCGAGGAGACCGGGGAGCGGTTCTACCGGCGGGAGCGGCGGTTCGGCTCGGTGAGCCGTCGGATCGCGCTGCCGGCGGCGGTCGACCAGGACCAGGCCGACGCGGAGTTGCTCGACGGCGTGCTGACGCTGAAGCTGCCGAAGGCGGCGAGCGCCAGACCCAGGCGGATCGAGATCAAGTGATTACGGGTTCCCGGTCGTCCTCTGGCGTCGGTGCCGTGGCTCATCTCGAAGAGTGAACCACGAGAGGACGGCATGGGCCGTCCCGATCCGCTGTCACTCTGCGAGATGACGGCGGGCACCGAGCACAAATTGGACTAGAGATCGGTCTGACCGGGCCCGACGAACAAGGGAGCCCCCGAGGGGCTCCCTTGCGCTGTCCGGGTTGTCGGGAGCTGATCAGTTCACCGTGACGGTGCGCCAGGAGCTCCACGAGGACGCGCCGGCGCTGTTGAGCGCCCGGACGCGGTAACGGAACCGGCCGCTGCCCGGGTTGTCATTCGTGGAAGTGACATTGGCGCCGACGGTCGCGACCGTGGTGGTGTTGGTGTAGGTGCGCCCGACGCGTTCCTGCCGCTGGACCTCGAACGAGGTCTCGTTGTTGGAGTTGTCCGCCCAGGACACGAGCACCGAACCCCCGCCAAGGGCGGTAACAGTGGGCCGCCCCGGGGTCGCGGGGGGCGAGGCCGGGGGCTGGTTCGACTCGATCGTGAGCGTGATGGTGTCGGCGTCGGCCAGCCCGCCCGAATCGGAGACGCTGGCGGTGATGGTGTGGGTGCCGACGGTCAGGCCCGAGGTCGAGAAGGAGGCCCCAGTCCCGATCTGCCCGTCGCGGCTGGAGGTCCAGACGAGCGAGGCGGAGATGTTGCCGTCCTCGGCGTCGGAGGCGCTGCCGCTGAAGGACACGGCCGTGCCCTGGGTGAAGGTCGAGCCGCTCGCGGGCGAGCCGATGGCCGCGGTCGGGGGGGTGTTGGAGGGCCCGCCGCCACCGCCGGCGAGGGCGGCGGCGAGGTTGAGCACGCCGCCGGTGGAGGTCCGCGTGCTCATGGCGCTGGTCGGGCGGACGGTCTGGTAGAGGCGATCGCGGATCTGGGCGTACGACCAGGAGGGGTTGTGCGCGAGCAGGATCGCGGCGGCGCCGGCGACATGGGGGGCCGCCATCGAGGTCCCGCTGTTCCAGACATAGGACGAGCCGGTGTAGGTGCTGGCGATGTCCACGCCGGGCGCGCCGAGGTCGACGGAGTTCGCGCCGTAGTTGGAGAAACCGGCGATGTTGTCACGGTTGTCGGTCGCGGCGACGGAGATGATGTTGTCCTCGGTGTAGGACGACGGGTAGTGCGGGCTTGAATCGGTGTTGACCCCGTCGTTGCCGGCGGCGGCGACGAAGAGGTGGTTGTTGGCGCGGGCGCTGGCGATCGCGTCCCGCATCGCGGTCGAGAAGCCCCCGCCGCCCCACGAGTTGTTGGAGATGCGGGCGCCGTTCGCGACGGCGTAGTTGACCGCCTCGATCGCGTCCGAGGTCGAGCCCCCGAACGGCCCGATGAAGCGGAGCGGCATGAGTTGCACATCCCACGCGACGCCCGCCACGCCCGCGCCGTTGTTGCCCTCGGCGCCGACGGTGCCCGCGGTGTGGGTGCCGTGCCCGTCGCCGTCGTCGGGGTTGTTGTCGTTGTTGTAGAAGTCCCAGCCGCGGATGTCGTCGACATACCCGTTGCCGTCGTCGTCGATGCCGTTGCCGGCGATCTCATCGGCGTTGTCCCAGATGTTGCCGTCCAGATCGGGGTGGGACCACTGCGTCCCGCTGTCGATGATGGCGACGACCACGCCGGCGGCGCTCGTGCGGGTATCCCACGCCTCGAATCCGTCGATGTCGGCGTCGGGGATGCCGGTCACATTCCGGATGCTCTGCCCGGTGTTGTGGATGCCCCACTGCAGCCCGATGTAGGTGTCGTTGGGCTGAGCGACTGGGCGAACGACATAGTCGGGCTCGGCGTAGTCAACGAACGGAAGGGCGCTCAGCAAGGCCGCGGCCCGGTCCAGAGGCATCCCGACCTCGAGATGCTCGAGGCCCTCGACACCCTTCAACTGCCGGATGAGCCTCGCCCCGACCAGGTCCCGCGCGACGGCGCGGAGCGGCGCCTCGTCGATGGTGAACCGGACGAGCAGGTGACCCGGGATCGCCGCGAGGGCCGGGTCCTGCTCCAGCGCGGCCTTGCCGCGGGCGAGCGCCGCGGAGGCCTCCTCGGGGGTCATCAGGGCCTGGGGAGCAGCCCCGGCCTGACCGAACAGCAACGCCGCCACGCACGCTCCGAAACGAGCAACACGCCTCATGGGGAAGACTCCTCACGCCGACGCCCGCGAACGCGGACGCCGAGACATTCGAACACCCGCGAGCAGAGACCTCGGGGTGAGACCCACGACCGGAATCGGCCGCGACGAGTTGCGAGCAATCTACCGATGGGGGCGGCCGCGAGCAATCCTGAAGTCCGGGGAATCGGTCGACCGACAAGGGACGAGCCGGATCCGTTTGGACGCGCGCCCCCGCGGATCGCGTGTTCGGGCTTCACCGAATCGATGGGGCAGCGCCCGATCGGCCCGGGTCACTCCGCCCACACCGCGCCCTGCTCGATCCAGACCCGGATCGCCTCGATCTGATCGGGGGTGAGTTCCTTGCCCGATTTGGGCATGCGCAGCCGAGGGTGCAGACCCGAGATCGTGGTGTAGATCGTGCTGGTGAGCGGGTTGCCCGGCGTGAGCACCGGCCCGTGCTCGGCGCCGCGGAGGATCCCCTCCATCGAGGTGAGCACGAGCCCGCCCTCCTCACGCCCCGCGCGATGACAACGCATGCAGCGATCGGTCAGGACCGGCTTGACCCGGTCAAGAAAATGCGAGACACGCGGGTCGGCCGGAACCGGCGCCTCGCCCGGCGACCCCGCGGCGGCGGACACCGGATGAGGGGTGCCAAGGCCGAAACGATAGACCAGCGTGCCCCCGTGGTGCGCGGTGACCGCCACCCACCCCGCGGTGCACACCGCCCCCGCGAGGGCCAGGGACGACGCGGTCAGGGCGAGCGGGCGCTTTCGAATGAGCCCGCCCGCGGCGAGGGCGCTCGTCGCGGCCGCGAAGATCCAGAGGCGCTCGCCCATCCGCTCGTGCCGCAGCAGCACCGCGCCGGCCTCGGCGGGGGCGTCGCCCACCCCGTCGGCGGCGGCCCCGCCGCTCCACGAGGCGGCGAAGGCAACGGCGGCGAGGAACGCGTACGCGGCGATCGCGGCGTATCGTGGGGCGAGGTTCTTCCGCCCCAGGACCATCGACGCGACCAGCGGAACTGGCGCAAGAAAGGCGACCGCCACGGGGAAATGAACGATCACCGCGTGCCGCGTCGCCGGATCGGCCAGAGATGCCATCATGTCCGAGAGCGTCTGCATCGGGGTCGGCCTGTGTACAGGCGAGTGTACCGCCCCGGCCTATGGTTCCGGCGGACGGGGCCCAAGGCCCCGCAGAGGTGCGGTGGCCGAGCGGTTGAAGGCGCCGGTCTTGAAAACCGGTAAACCCGTCAGGGTTTCGTGGGTTCGAATCCCACCTGCACCGTTCGCTTGCTCGCCCGCCGCGGCGGCACGCGCCCCGGGGGCCGGACGGCCCGCGACCTCGCCGCGAGACTCGTCGGTCGTCATCGCGTCCGGATTGCGCGTCGTGTCGGCATAGTGCTTGGGCATCGCGTGACCTCACGGGCCGCGTGCTCGAGACGCCGCCCTGATGTCACCTATGCCGCGCGCCCATGGGGTGCGCAGACACTTCACCGCTGGTACATCGAACGATCAGGTTCACGCTCTGCACTCTGCCCGAAAGTGCCGCTATAAGACCGCTCAGATCGTTCCCCATGGATTCGTCGCGCCGCTTACTCCCAAGTGACCTCGGCTGCTAGGTACTCACGAATGACAATCTGGACGCGGAATCCGTCGATCCACTCCACCCTGTAACGGTACATACCGGGTTGCACGATGATCCATCCGCCCGGCCCGACATCGTCCCCGGTAAGCACTCTTGTCATCGCCCGACTGCCGACTTCCGGCCACACCACCAATCCATCGTGATGTGTGCCGGTCTCGAATCTTTCGCGATCCTGTTCGCTCATCGCTGTGAATGGGAGGAAGTGAACGGACTCCGGTTCATCCAGACGAGGTTCGTTGTTCTCGAAAGCGGCGTGACCTCGTGCAAGCTTCAAGATGATCGCGCGGACCCTGTCAGGCTCTGGATTGAAGCCGGATTCGCCATCGCGATCGTACTGTGCAGCAGCAAGACGGGCTGCGAGGGCAGCCGATCGATCCAAGACTTTGCCGACCTTGGCTCGTCCCTTGGCGGCGTCCACCGAACCGGTCAGGGCACATTCGACAAGGCACGCGAAATAGGCTTCATCGAGCGAGGAGTCTCGGTTGCAGCGGGTGCACGCGGGCAGGAGGGGGAGCTGCTCCGGTACCGGCTCGTCGAGCAGGACCTTGGACGGAACATGGTCTCGCGTTTCGCCGACACCGCCGCAGTACACACACCACCCTTTGTTGCGCTGGTCTCCGAAATCTTCAATGTGCTTCACGCGGGTCGCTCCGTGTATTGACGGCCCAGCCATTGGCCATCTAGGCGGTGGGAGCTCAGGCTTTGTCGGTGGGACGATAAGGCTCACCCTCTACCCCCGGCCCGAAACAGGCCCTTGCGGACCGCCTAGCAGAGACGAAGAGCCCTTCACCCCGGCACCCGCCCGAACCAGAGACACAGAGACTTTGGCGGCAAGAACGCCCCGATCGGTCGGCCACGCCCCGAGCACGGTTATGACCTGCCGCCGAGCGGAGACCCGGCCCCGGATTGACCGCTGCTTTAAACCCTTGCGGAGACTGGCCCTGAAAACGACAACGCCGCCGAGGTCTCTCGGCGGCGTCAGTCGTGAACCGGTGAGCCAGTCGCGTTTGCAACCGGCTCGGGAATAGCGGGGACAGGATTCGAACCTGTGACCTCCGGGTTATGAGCCCGACGAGCTACCAGACTGCTCTACCCCGCAATCGAGCGGGACTTTAGGCCTCGCCGGGTCCAGCGTCAACGAATCCGCCCCACGCCCACGCCGCCCCGCCGGTCACACCGCCTGCCCCGATTTCTGGTCCCGGAGCCACCTCGACAGCGGCCGGCTCCGCGAGACCCGCTCCCACTCCTGCCCCTCCGCCCCGAGCCGCACGCGCAGCGCCGCCGCCACAAGGCCCATGAACAGCGGCTGCGGGTTCAGCGGCCGGCTCGTCAATTCAGGGTGGAACTGCGCCCCGATGAAATACGGGTGGCTCACCGCGGGCCGGTCCGGGTCCGCCTCCTGCGGCAACTCGAGCACCTGCATGATCGGGACATCCGGATGCCGCCCGGAGAAGATCATGCCGCCGGCCTCGAGCCGCTCGATCCACGCGGGCTCCACCTCGTACCGGTGCCGGAACCGCTGCCGGATCATCTTCTGCTCGCCGAACAGGAACGACGCCAGCGTCCCCGGCTCGATCCGAACCTCCTGGGCCCCCAGCCGCATCGTCCCCCCGAGCCCCTCGATCTTCTTCTGCTCGGGGAGTTCGCTGATCACCGCCGAGCTCGACTCGGGGTCGAACTCCGTGCTCGTCGCGTCCGCGATCCCCAGCACATGCCGCGCGAACTCGATCACCGCCACCTGGAACCCCAGGCAGATCCCCAGGTAGGGGACCTTCTGCTCCCGGCAGTGCCGCACGCAGGCGATCTTCCCCTCCACCCCGCGCGACCCGAACCCCCCCGGCACGATCACCCCGTCGAGCCCCCCGAGGCGCTCGCCCACATTCGCGCCGGTCAGGTCCGTCGTGTCGATCCACCGCTGGTGGATCTTCACCTCGAGGTGCGCCGAGCAGTGCTCGAGCGACTTGTCGATCGACGCGTACGCGTCCCGCAGCTCCGCGTACTTGCCGGTAATCCCGACCGTGATCTCACGCGACTTCGGCGCCGTCAGCCGGTCCACGAACCCACGCCACCTGATCCGCGCCTGGTCCTCGTGCACCACATCCACCCGGTCGTGCAGCCCCAGGATGCTCAGGATCTCCCGGTCCAGCCCCTGCACCCGCATCTCGTCCGGGATCGTGTAGATGCTCTCCCGGTCGTGCATGCTGAACACCCGACGCATCGGCACATTGCTGAACATCGCGATCTTCTCGAGCACCGTGTTCTCGACCGGCCTGCCCGCGCGGCACGCGATCACCTGCGGCTGCACCCCCGCCTCCATCAGCCGCTTGATACCCAGCTGCGCCGCCTTGCTCTTCTGCTCCCCCAGCGTGCTCGGCTCGATCACATAGGTCAGCGCCACGAAACAGCACGACTCGGGCCCCTCCTCGAACGCCAGCTCGCGCAGCGCCTCGATGTAGAACCCGTTCTCGTAGTCCCCCACCGTCCCGCCGACCTCCACGAACACCACATCCGCCGGGTTGTTCCCGTCCCCCCGCAGCGCCAGCTCGCGCAGCTTGCGCTTCACCTCGCCCGTCACATGCGGGATCATCTGCACATCCCGACCCAGGTACACCCCCTGACGCTCCCGGTCGAGGATCTCCGAGTAGATCTGCCCGCTCGTCACGAAGTTCCGACGCGTCAGGTTCTGGTCGAGCATCCGCTCGTAGGTCCCAAGGTCCATGTCGCACTCGGTCCCGTCCTCCAGCACGAACACCTCGCCGTGCCGGTACGGGTTGAGCGTCCCCGCGTCGAAATTGAGATACCCCTCCATCTTGATCGGCGCGACCGTCAGCCCCTTGTCCTTGAGCATCTTCGCCAGGCTCGACGCGAAGATCCCCTTCCCCAGCCCGCTCATCACCGTCCCGACAACGAAGACATACTTGTGGTACCCCGGGCGGTACCCGTCCGGGATCGGGGAATAGAACTCCGTCATCGTCGACCGGCTGTGCCGCGCCCTCGCCAGAAGGCCCGAGCCGCCCACGCCGCCCTCGTCCCCCGGGTCGTCGGGCGCGACCGGGTGCTGCCGGGGATCAACGGGGCGACGCCCGCCGACGGCGTACGGATTGCGGGAGGGGGGGGGCAGAACCGAGTGGGGCATATCCGATCGTACCAAAGACCCGCGCCCCGGTGCAGCCGGATTCCTAGACCTCACGCCACCTTTTCACAAATTGCGCGTACTGCTCCGGCGTGTCCACCCCGTGGTGCGCCGCCTCACGCACCGCCACCGCGATCGGCAGCCCGTGCTCCAGCCAACGCAACTGCTCCAGGCACTCGCACCGCTCCAGCGGCGTCGGCGCCAACCCAAGGTAGCCACGCAGGCTCGCAACGCTGTACGCATACAGACCGATGTGCTTCAGCGGCCCCACCCGCGCCGAGCCATCCCGCACGAACGGAACCGCCGCCCGAGTGAAATAAAGCCCGGGCCCCACGCCGCTCCCCGGGTCCACCAACCCGACCACAGCCTTGACGATGTTCGGGTTCGACGGATCCTCGCCCTCCCGGAACGGGGCCGCCACCGTCCCCACCGCGGCATGGGTCCCGTCGACCGGACGCGGCGCCCCCTCGACCTCCCAAGGCGAGCCCAACCGCACCCCGAGCGAGAGCAGAGCCGCGTCGATCAGCCCGGGCTCGATCTCCGGCTCGTCCCCCTGCACATTCACGATCTCGTCCCGACCCGAGAGCCCCAGCCGCGCCGCCGCCTCCGCCACCCGGCTCGTCCCGTTCTCGTGCTCTCCAGTCAGCACCGCCTCGAACCCGTGCGAGCGCACCGCGACGGCGATCTCCTCCGCGTCCGTCGCCACGACCACGCGCCCCACGCGCTCCGCCACCGCCGCCCGCTCGCAGACATGCACGACCATCGGCCTGCCCGTCTCGTCCGCCAGCGCCTTCCGCGGGAACCGCGTCGAGCCCAACCTCGCCGGGATGATCGCCGTCGCCTTCGTCATTCCGCGTCCCAAGCCCGAGTGCTCGCACGAAAGAGCCCGAAGCGTCAGCGCCGGGCCGGATCTGAGCCCTACCCGTCCTCAATCGAAGCAACCGAAGATCGACCGGTCGGGCTCCGGGGCCCGTTGCTCCCCGCTGCCCGTTCGCCACGCCGGCCGCCGAAAACCGATCACCCCCGCAGCGCCTTGATCTGGTCCTTGATCTGCCTGCGACGGTCCACGATGTCCCGGTAGTCGAACCGCTTCATCGCGATCTCAGACGCGAGCCGGTCCGACTCCTCCGCCGCGTCCAGGTCGCGGTCCTTCTCCGCCTTCTCCTGCAGCGCGCACATCAACCCGTACCGCAGTTCCATCGCCAGCTCGCTCCCCTCGTCCACGATCCCCTGCAGCGCCGCGCGATAGGTCGTCACCGCCTCGTCCGCCCAGTCGATCGCCAGGAACGCCTCGGCCTTGTACCGCAGCACCGCGCGACGGTGCTGCGGGTCCTCCTCGGCCTTCTGGAACAGCCCGATCGCCTCGTTGTGCTCGCCCTTCTGGTGCAGCCGCTTGCCCAACTCGAACTTCAGCCCGTGGTTCGTCGGGTAGTTGTCGACCTGGAGCCGGAGCTCCTCGATCTCCTTGTCGAGCAGCGCCGCCTCGGCCGCCGACACCTGCGCCCGCAGGGACTCGTCGTCCTTGCTCGCGTCCAGCTTCGCCCGCAGCGTCCGCAGCTTCCGCCGCTCAACCCGCAGCTGCACCTCGCCCTGCCGCTGCCGGAACCGGAACTGCCGCGTGTCCTCGAACGCCTTCTGGTACAGCAGCAGCGCCTTCAACTCGTCCTGGGGCTTGCCCCGGTCCAGCAACGCCCGCCCGTACGCCTCGATCGCCGCCGTGTCCGTCGGACGCTGCTCGTAATCCGACTTCTTCGCCGCGAGGATCCGCTCCTTGGTGTCCTCGGTCTTGACGATCGAATCCTCGGCCTCCAGCTGCGCCTGCTTCTCGACATTACGGATGTTGTGCCGGAACCCCCCCGACTGCCCCGCCGTCTCCTCGAACCGCCCCCGCTGGATCGTCGCCGACGCGAACATCTCCTTCAGCCGAGCCGCCAACTGACCGTCCGACGGATCGAGGTTCACCGCGATCTGCCCCGCCTCGACCGCGAGCTCGAACGCACCCGCCCGCTCGAACACATCGAGCAGCTTGACATACACATCCTTCTTCGCCTTCTCGTCCTGCTTGGCGAACCCCAGCGCCCGACGCCCCAGGATCTCCGTGATCTCCTTGAGCCCCAGCGACGCCGACGCCTCCGCCGCCCGCAGCGTCGCCGATCCGTTCGAGGGCGTCATCCCCCACGCCAGCAGCGCCTGCTGGAACTTCAGGATCTTCCCCTGCCCCTGGAGACCCTTGAGGATCTCCTTGGGGCTCGCCTTCTTCCCCTCCTCCTCCACGAACGCCGACACCGAGTTCAGGAACCCGTTGAACCCCGGCACGCTCGTCGGGTCCTGCGCCAGGCCGTTCAGCCACAACTGAACCGCGTACTGATAGTTCAGCGTGTCGTGCGCCGTGCCCGCGCGATCAAAGAAGACCTGCGCCTTCTGCGGAGAGAACGCGTTCTCTCCAGACTGATCGCCAGAGTCCCCGTCGTCACCCTTCTTCTTGCCGAATAACGCCAATGCCCAGCACTCCCTACTTCACGCCGACCCCACCGACCCCGACCGGCAGTTTAGCGCCGGGACGGACCCCGCGCGGGGTATCATGGGGCATGCCGGTGGATCCGTCGACGCTCCACATCCACAACTACCCCGCCGAGGTGCTCCGCCAGCGGGCCGACGAGATCGACCCCACCCCCGAGATCCTCGCCGTCGCCCAACGCATGATCCAGATCATGCACGACGCCCCCGGCATCGGGCTCGCCGCCCCCCAGGTCGGCCTCTCGTGGCGACTCTTCGTCGTCGATGTCCCCCCCGACGACGACCCCGAGCACCACCGCTCACCCGACGACGACCCCCCCACCGCCACCCAGGGGCCCCAGATTTACATCAACCCCGTCATCGAAAAGTTCGAAGGACGCCCCGAGGCCGCCGAGGAGGGCTGCCTCAGCCTCCCACGCATCCTGGGCGATGTCATCCGCCCCACCGCCGTCACCATGTCCTACACCGACCCCGACGGCGCCCGCCACACCCGCCGCGCCGCCGGGCTCCTCGCCCGCTGTTGGCAGCACGAACTCGACCACCTCGACGGCGTCCTCATCCTCGACCGCATGACCCTCCCCAGCCGCACCAGGGTCCGCGCCCGCGTCCGCGAACTCGAGCGGGGCCTCTGACTCCCACCCGAGACCCCCCGGTGCCCCCCACCCGCTACAAACTCACCCTCGCCTACGACGGCACCGACTTCCACGGATGGCAGAAGCAGGAGCCCCCCGCCTCGGAGCACCCCGAACTGGTCGCTTCGACCCCCCCCGACATCGCCGAGGGGCGCGTCGCCATGCGCACCGTCCAGCATGTCGTCGAGCGGGCCGTCCAGGCCGTCTGCCGCGAACGCGTCGTCCTCATGGGCGCCAGCCGCACCGATTCGGGCGTTCACGCCGGGGGCCGGTTCCCCGACGGCACGCACGGGGGCCAGGTCGCCGCCTTCACCTCTTTCGCCGACCCCGCCAAGGGCCAGGGCTGGCCCCCCGAACGCGGGACCGACGCCCTCGTCCGCGCGCTCAACAGCGAACTCCCGCGCGATGTCCTCTGCCTCAACGCCGAGATCGCCCACCCCGACTTCGACCCCATCGGCGACGCCGTCGCCAAGGAGTACACCTACCGCATCGTCTGCGGCCCGACCCGCCCCCTCTGGGACCGCCGCTTCGTCTTCCACACCTGGCACCCCCTCGAATTCGCCCCCATGCAGGCCGCCGCACGCCGGCTCGAAGGCGAGCACGACTTCGCCGCATTCGCCCAGATCAACCACGGCCGCAAGACCACCGTGCGCACGGTCTACGCCTGCGGCGTCGAGCCCTGGTCCGCCCCGGACCACCGCGGCCCCCCCGCCCGCGACGAGTCCCGATTCCAGATCCGAGTCTCCGGATCCGGCTTTCTTTACAACATGGTCCGCATCATCGCCGGCACCCTCATGGAGGTCGGGCGGGGCCGCATCGACCCCGACCGCGTCCCCGAGATCATCGCCTCCAAGGACCGCCGCCAGGCCGGTCCCACCCTCCCCCCGCAGGGGCTCCGCCTGGAGTGGGTCCGCTACGGCGAGCCGAGGCGATCGAACGCCGCCGCGTCGGTCGCAGACCGCGCGGACAGGCCCACCGGGAACAGCGCGTAGGCCGTCCCCCGCTTGCGCTGGAGCCAGACCCGAGAGAGGTCGCGCGCCGGATAGACCCGCCTCGCCTCGGCCTCGGTCGAGAACGCGGGGTCGAGCACGATCGCGTCGCCCTCGGCCGTCAGCCCGCAGAGCACGACCAGGTGCCCCCCGCCCGGGTCGTACGGCATGTTCCCCACCTCCCCCTCGTAGGCCGTGAGGCTGATCGCGATCGGCCCGACTCGTTCGAGGTGCGCGCGCACCTCGCCCCACCCGTCGAAGCGCACCAGCGCCCCCGGCACGCCCACGGCCGCCGCCGCCTGGATGTTGCGGGGCCACACCCCGAAGAGATCGTGCCGCGGGTCGTGGCACAACTCGACCAGCCGGGCCCGGTCGATCCCGGGCAGGCGGTGCCCGACGAGCATCGCGAGCGAGCTCGGGCTGCACAGCCGCGACTTGAGCGCCGGGTCGTCGGTCGCCTGCGACACGAACCGCACCGGGATCTCGACGCGCCGCCCCCGGGCGGGCCGCAGGTCCGCGCCCGCGTTCCGACGCGTCGCGGTGACATCGAGCCGCGATACCCACGCCCCGGGCGCTTCCACCGCCACGACCCGCACCTCGGCCGATGGCGCCGGCGGATCGACGAGCAGTTCATCCACCGCGACACGCGCCCCCGGGCCCTCGGTTGCGCGCGCGCGGGCCGCCCCGACCTCGCCCCACTCCGCCAGCACCAGCCAGGGGCCCTCCCCCGCGGGCGCCCGCGCCTCGAGCACGACACCCCCGCGGGGGACCTCGGCGTTGAACGACGCCACCAGCTCGCTCAGCGGCGCCGAAGGGTGGATCGCCGCGACGCAGAGCACGCGCTCGCCGCTCGCCGCCGCCGCGGCGCCGGGCCCGATCACCGTGACCCGTTCGTGCGCGAACCCGCCCGGCCCGCGACAACCCGCGAGCACGACCGCCGCACACAGCATGGCGAGCCGGAGGGGCCTCATCGCCTCAATGTACCGCCGAACGCTCGAAAGGCCGACCGGATCGCGTGCGCCCGGCCCACCCCACATCAAGGTCTGTGCACCACAGCACGCACGGCCGTCCTGTTGTCATCGCGCGAAATCACTGACGGCGCCTTGTCATCCTCCCGGCGCGTGCCATGATTGCCCCGAACTCGAGAGGGAGATCCAAACATGGTCCGTCATACCCAGGCCGCGGGCCTGGTGCTGCTCGCCGCGGCGGCGTCCTTCGCCACCGCCGGCCCGGTGCGTTCCCCCGAACAGGCAGAGCGTGGGCTCGAGGCGAGCCCGCAGATGGCCGTCCGCCCCATGGACGCGGGCCTCGTGATGAACGCCGCCGCGGGCGCTGCGCTCGACGCTCGCCCCGACGATGGCGCGTTGTTCGCGGTCAGCCGTGCGGAGATCTTCCGCCTCGCCCCTGTCGCACGCCCGGGCCATGACTTCTGGGACCTTGACGCGGACTACTTCCGCAGACTCCCCTCACCCGCGCTCCGCGGCCCGCTCGCCCCCGCGCCGGCGCTCGACAACGCCGCGCTGGACCTGGTGCCGACCCCGGGCTCGGTCGCGCTCGTCGGGATGGGCGGGCTCGGCGTGGTCACCCGGCGCGGTCGCTAACCCGCCTCACCAGATCCACCGCATCCGGCCGAAGTCGAACATCGGCAGCAGCCCCCCCGCCAGCGGGCTGGGCAGGTAGACCACGAACGCGCGCCCGATCACCAGGTCGCGGTGCACCAGCCCGGGGTGGGGCGTGCCGTCGTGGATCGACTCGGTGATCCAGGGGTACTCCTCGTCCCAGAACCTCGCGTCGAGGCTCGAGGCGCTGTTGTCCCCGCAGAGCATGAAGTGGTCGGGGCCGAGCGTCGGGAAGTAGTCCGGGTGCCCGCCGAGGGTGGCCCGTCGGGCCACCTGGTAGTGCAGGTCACGGTCCACGCCGACGCGGTGCAGCGTGAACGGACCGCCTTCAAAACGCCAGTTCAGGCTCGCCTTGCGGAACAGGCGCGTGTCCGCCAGTGCGCTCGCGTGCACCCCGGGGTTCAGGGCCAGCAGTTCCTCAAGCGGGCGCCCCGTCGCCGCGAGCACGCGGGCGGCCGGGGTCAGGTCGTACGCGCCCGTCTCGGGCCCGCCGCACACGAGGTCGCCGTCCACGAAGAGCCACACCGCCTGGTCGACATGCCAGAACTCGACCTCGCTGACGCGCCCCTTGGCGATCAGCCCCGCGCGGTCGGACGAATCGAGCGTGCGCCACGCCGGGTCGTCGCCCGCCTGCGTCGGCGCGTCGCGCATCTCCACGCGTGCCCCGCCCGCGTCGATCACCCCGCGAAACTCGAGGCCCCGCGCCACCAGCGTCCCCGTCAACGCGACCGGGCCCGCGTCGGGCTCGATCGCGAAGTGCATCCGCACATCCGAGACCGGGAAGATCGGCCTCGTGCCGTCCCCCTGCCGACGGTCGAACGGCTGCGGGCCGTCCCGCAGCTGGTTGTACGCCGTGTAGTCGTCGATCGGCCAACTCTCGCTGTCCCACGCGAGCATTGTCGCGCCCGCGCCGGTGTACCGGTACTCCCGGCTCTCGCGCAGGCCCTCCCAGCCCGCCCCGCTCGGCTGCCAGGGCGAGCGGAACCGCTCGCTGGGCGCGAGGCGCTCCTGCGTCCCGGGCGGCGGGGTGTACAGGCTGTCGAACACGGGCTGCCACACCGCGCGCTGCACGCGCTCGGGCTTGCGGGCGATGCGCCAGGCCGGGTCCTGCCACGCCGCGGCGCCCGACGCCGAGGTGTGCGCTCCCTCGGGCGCGAAGAAGACATCGCCGTCGACGAGCGAGACCTGCTCGCCCGGCAGCCCGACGAGCCGCTTGATGTAGTTCTGGGGCTCGACATGCGGCGCCTTGAAGACCACGACCTCCCAACGCTGCGGGTCGTAGACGCCCTCGAGATACTTGAGCACGAAGAGGCGGTCGCCCGCGCGGAGCCGCTCGCTCGCCCGCTCCACCGGCCCGCGCGTCATCGGGTCGTTCAGGCGGATCGGCCCGCGCGCCCCGCCCTGGACCGGGAGCGGGACGCCCTCACCCGGGCCCCGCCCCGCGTAATCCCAGGGCCCGACCGTCCACTCGAAGCCGCTCTCCGGGTCGCGCACCAGCATGTGCTTGCCCAGGAGCGTCGGCGCCATCGACCCCGTCGGGATCTGGAACCCCTCGATCACGAACCCGCGGAACACGAACGCCATCGTGAACGAGATCACGACCGCAATCAGCGTTTCCTTGATGTTGAACCCGCCCGCGGCCCGCCCAAGGGGCGATTGCTGCCTCGACATCTCATGCCCCTCGCGACAAGCCCCCCGCGGCCGCGGGCCGCGTCACCCGCCGAGCCGATCGCGGCTCCGCTCAATCCGCCGATCCACCGCCCTCCGGGTCCCCCCCGGCCGGGCCCTCGCCCGCGCCGCCCCCGCCCCGACGCCGACGGCGACGCCGACGCTTCTTTCTTGGCTCGCCCCCGCCTTCAGCCTCACCCGCGTCCGACGCCCCGGGCGCCGAGGACTCCTGCGGCCCGGTCGCCTCGCCGCCCGAGGACAGCCCAGATGAGGCGTCGACCGCCTGGGCGGCTTCCGCGCCCGGCTCGCCCGCCGAGCGCCGGCGCCGACGCTTGCGCTTCCGCCGCGTGCCCGTCTCGTCGCCCGTCGCCTGCTCCGCGGCCTCTGCGCCCGGGTGGGACGCGGGCGTGGGGGGAGCCGCCGGCGCCGGGGCGCGATCCGGTCGCACCGGGCGC
>DAINDF010000003.1:248009-353844 GCA_036732005.1 Phycisphaerales bacterium | reverse complement strand
TCGCTCGGAGTGGTCCGCGTGCCCAGAGAGCACCGTGCGATTGAATGGCCCGCGCTTGCGGGAATGGCCGAACGGCGGGAGGACGGTGGTCCGGTGACCCGCGGTACCTCGGGGTTCGGCCGCACCTGCGGAGTGCCAGCGGGCCCAGATGCCGGCCGTCGCGAGGATCCGGTGTGCCAGAAGAGGCACGGCATGGATGCCTCGTTGGATCGCGCGATGCCGAGCGGTGCGGCGCGCGTCGCATCTATCCCCGAGAGGCGCCCCCGCAAGGCGATCAAGAGCCTGGATCACGCCGGAGTTCTCCCCCGTCATGTTGTCATACGGCTCGCATGTCTTTCCTGTGCATGAGAGCGCCGCATCGGCAGATCGACCGGAGTCGCGTTTCGGAGTTGATCCGCCGACGGCTCGCTCGACAAGATCCTCGCTTGGCAGCCATCCCGGCCCGACGCCGATGGCTTCCCTGACCGGGGCTTCCGGCGCGTCG
The DNA here is from genome assembly GCA_036732005.1 of Phycisphaerales bacterium. Taxonomy (GTDB): domain Bacteria; phylum Planctomycetota; class Phycisphaerae; order Phycisphaerales; family UBA1924; genus UBA1926. The sequence continues at coordinate 353,360 of DAINDF010000003.1, read as the reverse complement.
ATGGCAGCAGCGTCCGGGCGCACCCCGCCGCGGCCGGGGCGTCGTGGCCCTCAAAGAACCGGGCCCGACGAGCCTGTGGGCCCTTTCCTTGGCTGATTAGGTGGCGGGTGAGGGTCCACGATCCATCCCGCGACCTGCGGCAACGGCGTGTCGCTGGCCGCGACGGCGATGGCGGGTCGATCGCACGAATTCAGGCGCTTCGAGGCGGTCATGAACGCTGTGCGTCCGAAGCGCCGCCGGCCAGAGTGGGTGTGCGGCGCTAAGTACTGCGCCTGTCTGTGTTTGTGTGAGTGGTGCGAGCGACGCGGCATCTGGGATTTCAGATCGAGAATACCGACTTAGGTCGAGCGTGATGGGCAACGCGCATTCAGCCGCGCGATCTAAAAGAGACGGAATTTCGTCAAGCGGTGCATAGGGTGGTTCACCCACATCAGGCGGCTCGACACCCGGCATGAGAAAATTGGTGTCTCCTCTATCGCGACGATCAAGAGATCCATTATCATCTGGTACTTCCGCCTGCTGGATCGGTCAGGCCGGGCCAAGAATTGGTGGAACTGAGTCGGCGCCTCGGCATTCAAATTTATCGTGGAGAAGATCATGACATCAGAGACCTCACACAGGCTATTCCAAGCCGTTCTTCTCGCGACGGTTCTCTGGCTCGCGCCGAGCGCCACGGGGCAGACTCCCCCTGCCTGCCCCGATGGATGGGGTGGCCTTGTCCCGCTGGCCGACTATGGAGAAGATCCCGGATTTCCCCAGAATGAGGACGCGAAATTCCGCGCGATCCAAGACATTGTGAACATCCTCGCGACGCGCGTCGCGCACTCGTGGTACCTCACGCCCGAGAGCATCTACTTCCCCGACGGAGACCAACGCCCGACCGATCTCTTCTGGTCGATCGCGGAGACCGGTGGATCGGGCTGGGTGGTCGTGCCGCATGCGCACGCCGCGATGTGGCCCGAGGCGGGTCTCGGTGTCGAGCATGACGGCGCAACATCTCGCCCGCAGCTCCCCGCGCTCTCGCTCTCCGAGAGCCTGTGCAACTGGGGCGTCTCCGGCCCGCCGGCATCGCTTTCGGACGCCGGCCTGCTCGCCCGGATGCTGGGCCCCTCGATGAGTCGGTGCTACGGCATGAACACGAACACGGCGGCGGACTTCATTGGCGGCGATGTCGGCGTGCGCGCGCACGCCGGGCAGTGGCCGCGTGGGATCGAGTTGGCCTGGGGCCTCAGCCCGGGCGACTACCCGCCGCTGTCCACCAGCCCGATCGACTCGACCTCGCCCCTGGTGCCGTTGCAGAACCGCTCCGCGCCCGGCTCGGCGATGTACGCCGAGCGCGTGATCGAGGGGGATTCGCTGGATGTCCTGACCGGCCAGCCTCTGCTGCGCGAGGTGGACTTCGAGCTCCCGTTCGGCAGCGCTGTGTTCCGGCATGTGCGGACCTATTCCGAGCTCCCCCGTTTCGCGGCCTACCACGCGGGCGGTGAGTTCTTCGGGTCGTCCACCAGTGTCGTCAACAAGATGAACATGTGGTGGAGCTGGCACGGCAGCAACTGGATGATCAGCGAGAATCCGTTGTTCCTTATCGACGCGGAGTACGGCGGCGGCGAGATCGCCCCGTTCGGGCCGCGCAGGTGCTATTTCGTTCCCGATGCCCACCACGCGATCCCGTTCGAGCTCATGGAAGTCGGCGGCGGTTCGCCTCGATATGTCGCGCCGCCCTGGTTCGACGCGGACCTGACCTACGAGGGAGGCGAGTGGGATTCCGCCCGGAAGATGTGGATCGACCCGCCGACGCGGTTCTATGTCCGGCTCTTCGGGGGTGAGATCACCTACGAGATCCGCCCGAACTACGAGGACACGGTCCGAATCCCGCCGCTGGTCAGTTCGAACCTTCAGGTCGGCGCCATGCTGGAGGAACTGGGTCACGAGACGCTCGCGGCGCTCAAGAGCACGGGCGTTGACGGCGATCTTCTGGACAAGCTGGGCGGGGCCGGCATTCCCCATTACGGCGTCGTGGAGACGATCCGCGATCGCGCGGGCAACCGTGTTGAGATCACCTACGACGACGGGCACGCGCCCAGGCCGCACCCGCTTGCCGATGGTCGGTATGAAACAAGTCCAGTTTCGCAGAATGACCCGCCGCGGCCTGTGCATCGGTACATGCAGGAGGGGTACCGCAAGGGCATGATCCGCGAGGTGCGCCTCTTCCCCGCCGGCGCGGAGGAGAACGACCCGCCGACCTGGACGCTGCTCTACACCTACCGGACTTTCCTCAACGCGTTTGACATCCGGCGGCGCTCCTCAGGGGACGAAGATTGCCACGATGACGGAGATGGGCTTGTCCTGAACGAGTCCCACTTTTGGGACATCTACGCGGTCAAGCCGGCGTTGCACTCGATTGTGGCTTACCGGGGGCAGGTCGACCGACCGGACCGCGACATCCTGCTGGAAGCGTGCTCGGTCGAGAATGGTGCCGCGGCGGTTTCCCCTCCGTTCGTCGAGTTGCACCAGGAACATTTGAACTCGGGCGATCCCTGCGAGCTCTTCATGCAGCCCGTGACCGGCGGCTTTGCAACCCCGTTCGACTACCAGGACCGGACCATCGGACCGGCAGGCGAGGGCGCGGATTCCTCGGGATGGACGATGCTCCCCCAGCATTGGTCGAAAATCGTGCAGTACAGCTACTCGGAGCCGCAGGATTTCTCGACGCATTCGGCCGCTGGATCTGACGAGCCGCCCTACCCGCCCGCGGCCAGCTATTACGCGGCCGCGACCGGGGACCTGCAAAACCCCGAAGCTTCAGACAGCACATCCGCCGGCAAGCGGACCGAGGCCACCCAACTCCTCCGGGTCCGCGCCCAGCATCGGGTCAATCCGGGCCAGCCGGGTCAGCCTGGCCCGCAGGACGCGATGGAGCAGTTCTGGATGTACCGGTACCAGGACCTGAGGGAGGAGCAGGACGGCGCTTTCAGGATGTTGGACCTGGATGATCATGTCCCCCAGGGGTATCTCGGGGGCCTGGAGTTGTGGACGGAGGAGTTCGAGTCGTATGTTCAACCGCGCCGGTTGAAGTACAGGTTCGGCCCCGAGACCACGAGCCGGATGCTCGATGCGTGGCGTGAGCAGCAGGTCGTTGTAGCCTCTGGATTGGCCGGGCCGCTCAATTGGTTCGTTACGGCCTCCACGACAGCCGCTGAGTACATCAACGGCGTGATCTCGGTTGCGGACTGGGATGGCATTGGGTGGACGATTAACCACGCGTCAGTGGGGTTCCCCGGGTCTCCTGGCGTTCTGCCATTTGAGAGTTCGCTTTGCTCGGCGGGTCCGGGCTCAGGTGAATGCGCTCAATATCAGGATCCGGGAGTGCAATCGATTGATCCGCAAGCCCTGCAGTTCCGTACCGTCGCTCTGCACTACCTCGCCGATCGGACCTTCCTCGGCTGGAACCAGGTCTACCGCTTCGCGGCGGAGGAGAACCCGCAGGGGTATCCCATCTCCCTGTGGGAGCCGGGCGTCATTCCGACGCTGCGATGGCACGAGAGGGATCCGGCCCCAGCGGACCCGACCGGCGCCGAAGTGGTCATTGCCTCGTGGAAGGACTTCTGGACCACCTTCCATTCCAGCATCCGAGATGACTACCTGGGCAAGCAGTTCTATGGCGATGAAGGAACACCCGCGCCTGCGGGGAAGGTGGGCTTCCTCCCCGGCGGCACGGCGGTGTACGGCGTCGGCGCCGGCGACGCCGCGGTTTACCGGCGCGTGTACCGGTTCATCCGCACGCCCGACAGCGCTGAGTGGCGGAACGATGTGCCCGGAATGGTCCCGTTCGCCCAGAATCCCGGTCCCGAGGTGATCGCGCCGATTCTGAGCGGCAACAACCCCTCCGCCGCATGGTGTACACGCGCCCTCTATCGCTATCCGTACCGGTTTACGGCCGGAACCGGGTTGACGGACCGACATTTCACCTACGGCGCATATGACTACGCGACCGACGCATCGCAACAGTCCCCACCCGGCCAGGTCCCTCTGTCAGAGATCATGTGGTGGACGGTCATCGACGAGTTCGATTCGATCGCCGAGGTCCGCGACGGGTTCGATGAGTGGAAGTCACGCCGGATCGTCGGGCTGAATCCCGCGGGACGCGTGCTGCTCGACCAGCGGTGGCGACCGGGCGAGCTCGGGTCTTCGGAGGGCGTGCCCCAGAAGAGCTATGTCTACGACGCCGAAGGCCGCCTCACGCAGGAGCGCAGCCTGGGCTGGGCCGCGGCGGGCGCGGGAGGCTCTCAGGACACCGAGGGCCTGATCACGGTCTACGACTATGTCGATCCCGTTCGCGAAGACCCGAATGCTGAGCCGCCGAGCACGCTCGTCGCGCAGATCTCCATCCGCAAGGGCTCAGAGGGCGACGAGGTCATCCTCCGCCAGATGGGTTACGACGACGAAGGGAACCTGAACTCCGAGACCGACCTCGACTACGACGCGGGTGTGCTCGCGCAACGAGAGATCACGACCACATACGCCGAGGCCGCCCCGGGCACGGAAGACGAGGAGCGCGTCGTCTCGCGTCGGATGACGACCCGCGCCGCGATACAGGTTTCTCCGGGTGGTGCGCCCCTGAAGCCGTTTGAAACCGAGATCTTCGCGACCAGCGGCGCCGACAAGGGACGGCTGATCTGGCGGGTTTACGGCCTGCTGGCCGACCCCGCCGCCGGGCCGGGGTCCAGCCCGGAGGAGCAGGTCTTCATCGACTACATGTCGTACGACGAGCTGGGTCGAACCGTCTTCGAGGTTGTCGATATCGACCTCAGCGGGGAACCTGGCAGCGGCGGCGAGGTCCCGATGGAGACCCCGACGCTGCGCATCGGCACGGTCCACCAACCTGACCTCGCGGAGCCGCCGCAGATCCCGGGCGAGACGATGGCGCTCCTCACGCCGTACGCACGGCGGGCCCCCGAGGCGTCCGGGCCGCTCAATCTCGTGACCTACAGCACCTACAACGACTTCGGTCGCACGATGCTCGTCGAGCCGACGGGGATGCGGACGCTGACCAACTGGAAGTACGACACCGAGGGCATCTTCCAGCAACTGGAAGCCTCGGGTGTCTACTTTGATGAGAGCGGCAGCCCGCGTTTCCGGAAGGGCTCGCGTTCCATCTACGCCGGGTCTTCGGTCGATGAGATCGAGAGTTACGACCTCGCAAAGTCCTATGATATCCCACTTCCGCTCACCAACCCCCTCGCCACCCTGCTTGAAAACATCGTCGGCAACAGCGGCGTCCAGCTCCAGCACCTCACCGCGACGCTCGAACCGACCTACGACAGCTCCGGACGCGTCAGCGGCGTGGAGATCACCTCACCCGATCTGCCGAACGACAAACTCACGAGCTATGTCTTCAAGGACGGCTGGGGCAATGTCCTTCGGTCTGAGAACGCCGACGGCGATATCACCCGACACACCTACGACTGGCTCGGGCGTCTCCACAAGACCTTCCGCGGCACCAGCGACACGAACCCGTTGTGGCGCGGCGTCGACGATGCGAGCTCTGACGACATGGTGATGACCGAGCGGCTCTTCTACGGCCGCTCGCCGAGCGACGCCTTCCAGGTCACCCGGAAGTGGATGTTCAACGAGATTTCCACCGCGCAATACGGTTTGGATTGGGAGGAGCCCTCCGACGACCCGGACGGCCTCCTCTGGAAGCCAGGCGAAGGAGCGCTTTCCTCGCCGGGCACGCTCGAGGAGTACGAGTACGACTGGCGGATGCGCCGTGTCGCGACGCGGTACACCGATCTGAACACGCCCGGGGCCCCGTACAAGCGCGAAGTCACCTGGCTTGACAACCTCGACCGGGTCGTCCTCCGGGCCGTCTACGCGGGGGCCGCCGGCCCTGCGGGCGACATCGACCCGGGCGGCGTCGTCCCTTCGGCGACCACGATTCTGGGCACTCACGCCTCCGGCCTTCTCTCGCTCGAGGAGACCATTTACAACGCCGCGGGGCAGGTCCAGGAGACCCGCCGGTACGACACCGCCCCCGGCGCGACCGGGCAGTTCCTGGCCTCCTCGACCTACGCCGACCACGACAACCGCCCCGTCTGGACGCGGAGCGGGAGCGAGATCACCAAGAACCTCTACAACGCCCGGGGGCAGCTCATCCGGTCGCAACGGTTCGCCGCCGACGGCGTCGGGGCGGGCTCCACGCAGATCGAGATCGCCCGGACCGTGAATGTGTACAACGAATCCGAGGGCGTTGCCGAGCAGACCTACACCTGGGAGCGTCAGGACCCCGACGGCGGCTTCGACGGCACCACGGATCTCCAGACCATCGCGGCCAGCAATCCCCCCGCCCTCGCCGTGACGGTGACTTACAACTGGTACGACTCCAACAAGCGGGTCATCGCGACCGCAGACTTCGGGCGAATCGTCCCGACCGGCGCCGTCGCCAACCTCGACGCCTTCAGGGGCAATGACGCGGGCCTGCCCGCCCGCCCCGGACAAGCGCCCGATCGGACCTACGCGGAGATCACACAGGAAGCCGCCGGTGACGACCCCGACCCCGTGCTCACGCGCTGGCTCAGCGGCTACACCTATCCCGCGTTGGCTGGCGCCGGCTGGTTTGACGCCTCCGGCCGCGCCCGGGCGAACTTCACCTTCTTCGACTACGACGCGAACGGCAACCAGCGGTCGACGCTCCGCACGCTCTCCTGCACCACCGACGGAACCGATGTGGCCATGTCCTACGAGACGACATGGTCCTCCTACTCCCCCTTCGCCCAGAAGGTCCTCGAGCTCCGCTTCGCCTACACGAAGGACGCGGGCAGCGCCCCGACAATGCTCGACCCGCAAGGCACCGCGTACGCCTACGAAGGCAGCCGCGTAACCCAGGTCGCGACCGTCCTCCCATCGCACTTCGAAGGGACTTCCCTGGAAGCCGCCGTGCCCGAGGTCAACTGGTCCGCGACCGACGGCTCCCTCCAGATCACCCGGATCGAGTACGGCGCCACGGTGATCAGCTCGAACTACTCCCCCTCCCTGTTCATCACCGCTCCCAACGCGCTGAGCACGCGGAACGACCTCGTCAGCGCCGTCTTCATGCCAGACCCCGCGACCGGGCAACCCTCCGCCGAACCCGCGTACCGCTTCTTCTACCGCCCCGACGGCAGCCTCGCCGGTCGTGTCGACGCCCGCGGCGTGGCGCTCGAATACGCCCACGACGCGCAGGGAAACACCACTTCCATCAATGTCCAGACCGTCGCCGGCGGAATGCCCACCGACGGCCTCCTCGCCGGGGCGAGCTTCGTCGCCCCCGTCGGGCATGTCGCGATGACCTACGACCTGCTCGGGAGGCTCCTCTCCGCCACGACCTACACACGGGCACTCGGGTCGCAGGGCGACCCCACCTCCCCCAAGGGCTCGGAGGTGACCTTCGAGTACGATCCCTGGGGCAATCTCCAGACCGAAACGCAGCACAATACCTTCGGCTTCTGGTTCAATGCCCCGGTCCGAGCCGTGTCGTACGACTGGGAAACCGGCGCCTCCACCGACGGCAGCGGCACCAACCAGTCGCGCTTGCTCTCCATCACCTATCCCGCTCGCCCCCCCGCGATCGGCACTTGGGACGGAGCCGCCGCCCCCACCGCGCGCACCGTCGAATACGACTTCGGCCCCCCCGGCTCCGTCGACAACCTGCTCGGCCGGGTCCGCTCGATCACGAGCCAGGGCGGCCCCGTGGCCTCCGAACTCGGCCATGTCGCGACCTACGCCTACCACGGCGACGCCCGACTCGTGCGCACCGAGGTGGGCGAACGCCCCTGCGCGGGCGACCCCGACCCGTTCAACCTCGCCGGTGTGCTCCGCGAGCAGCGCGAGCACGACCCCTTCAACCGCATCACCCTCCAGCGCCTCACCAACCGCGCCTGCGACCAGGTCTGGGCCTCCGACCCGATCTTCGAGGCCCTGCACGCGCACGACACCGCCGGCCGCCGCCTCTTCACCCGCCTCAAGCAGGCCGACTTCCAGACCCCATCCGACCGCGACAATGTCCGCAGCCTGCTCTACGAATACGACACGCTCGGGCGGCTCACCGGCGTGCAACGCGGCACGCTCAACGCGACAAACACCGCGATCACCGACCCCTTCCCACGCACCATCGCCTACAACCTCGACCGCCTCGGCAACCGCGTGGGCACCCCCGGCGCGCCCGGTGAGCCCGCAGAGCCCGGCTTCACCGAGGGCTTCGGAGACGCCGACTCGGATCAGCAACTCGACTCGATCCTGACTTACACCGTCGAGGTCGACGCCCGCAACCGCCTCGAGACCCTGACCGACGACACCGGCGCCTCCCCCACCACCACCTACACCCACGACGCCGCGGGCAACCTCACCGGCGACGGCCGCTTCCTCTATCACTACGACGCCTTCAACCGCCTGGTCTGCGTCGAGGACACGCAGGTCGTTGTTGACCCGCAGGACCCCGGCTCCAGCCGGATCGTCCTGACCTTCGCCTACGACGCCCTCGGCCGGCTCATCTCCCGCCTGACGCCGTGGAACCTCGCCGACACCACCGAGACGCGCATCGAGACCTACTGGTACGAGGGCTCGCGTCGCATCCAGGACCTCGTCATCGACCCCTACCCGGCGGGGATCCCGTGGATGGGCCTCGAGGCGCCGCTGCCGCAGGCCCAGGTGCGCATGGAGCACGAGTATGTCTACGCCGCGCACCCCGGCGCCGGCGTGGACGACCTGCACGCGGTGGTCGACTGGTTCGATCGGATCGCCTACCCGATCCGCGACGCGTCGACGGGCACGCTGCTCGGCTACACGACCGACGAGGGGGAGGTGGCCGAGCAGTACGCGTGGAGCCCCTTCGGCCGGCTGCTCGACCGCGACGCGCTGCCGGGCCCGACCACGCCGCCGTCGTACGCCAACGCGTTCCACGGCGGTCGGTATGTGAACTTCAACCTGCGCGTGGGCCACCACGGCCTCTTCGCCGAGCCGCTGGCGGGCGCGGGGCAGTCGTTCGACACGCAGGCCCTCGCGCTGCGTGTGGGCCGGCCGTCCATCTATCACAACCGCAACCGCACCTACGACCCCCACCTGGGCCGCTTCCTCCAGCACGACCCCAACTGCACGGGGCAGACCCTGTCCGGCCTCGCGTTCGAGGGCAAACTCGGCTGGACCCCGCCCTCGGCCTTCGACCACTCCGCCTGGTTCGGCGACGGCGGCAACCTCTACGCCGCCTACGGCCACGACCCCGTCAACGCGACGGACCCGAGCGGGTTGTTCTTTGGGGGAGTTGGTGAGATCGGTGCCGTCTCAGAGATTACGACAGACCTACAAGTTGACACCTTTAATCTCGGCCTCGATGCCTTCGAGGCAATCTTTGAGAGCTTCGGCCTGGACGACGGCGGAGCCTTCGGCGTTGCCCGTGCGGGCGCCTTCTTCGGCGGTTTCGCCACCGGAGTAGGCGGGCCCAACTCCGGGAGGGGATTCTCGCGGGCAGGAAGTCCCTGGAGCGAATCGCCGCTCAAGCGAGGAAAGATCATCGAGGATCTGGTAGGGAAGAACACACCGAACGGATTTAAGACAATTGATCGCTGGCAGAATGGCACCGTGACGAGTATCAAGACGATTGATCTGAACGCAAAGACCTATACCAAGGCTCCAAGGGCGATATACTCAAAGCTGAAGGGATATGTTGACGCCGTGGCGGACTACCCGGGCAACCCGCAGCATCCAGGGGTGATGAATCCAGTGATTGACCCTAAGAAGATCAATGTGCGAGCACTTGATCTGGTCACCCCGCTGGGGTCAGGATCTCCGGCGCAGCTCGCGGAGATCAGGAGACTGATTGAGTACGCGGGCCGACGAGGTGTTCGTGTGAATCACCTGGAGATTCCCTGATGTCGTCGGGCGACTGGCCAAGGTATGTGATCCGAAACGGGCATATGATCCGGGTCGTGGGGGGGACAGCGCCGGAAGATCTGCCGCCGCCGCTCCCGACCCGGGACATCTTGGGGAGCGCGGAAGTGCTGCTCGCGAGAGACGGGAGCTACGCGTTGACCTTCCCGTGCCACGAGACGAGCACGGAGTTCTGGATGCTGGACGAGACCCAGGCGGTTCGAACAGAGTCGCCGCGATCAAATGCTCGGGAGTTCGGAGAGGCGATCATCGCGAGTCTTGGAAGAACGCGAAGAGGAGTAGAGCCGCCCGAGAGCTGGAGCGCCGCGAATCGCGCTTTGGTGAAATCGTTGGGAAAACGATCGATGAAAGCGTTGGTGGCGGAGTTTCTGCGAATTAAAATTACTATTTTGGATGCTGTAGATTCAGTATACAATATTGTACCATCAATGACACATGATCTTCGCGGCTATAGTTTTCTCTATGAAAAGGAAATATATCTACCGGTCCGCAGCACCTCATCGCTTGAACTCGGTGAGGCGATGCTCAATTCCGGCGCGAGCTGAGTTGCCCTAGGCGATAGCCGCGGTCACTCATCGGAGCAGCAAAGTTCTGTTGCGACGCGTTCCTGATGCTGGGTCCATGGCCTCGTCAGTGCTCTCGCGTCTGGCTTCGCCCTTCAGCAGGCACTGCTCGGCCTCGCCGTCGTCTCCCTCTTCGACAAGGCCGGCGGCAAGCTCTTCGACGCGGCGATCGATGGGACGCAGCGGGTCGGGCGGGCGGTCCGCAGGGCCTGCAACTGCGTCCCCGCCGGCACCCTGATCGAGACCTCCGACGGCCCCGTCCCGATCGAGTCGATCGAGCCCGGCGACTTCGTCCTCTCCGTCGACCACCTCCGCCCCGGCTCCGAGCCGGTCTGGGCTCGGGTCGAGGCGGTCGTCGTCCGCGAGACGGACGAACTCATCCGCCTGACCCTCGCCGACGGGCGTGAGCTCGCCCTCACCGACAGCCATCTGATCTGGGTGGATCAGGCGGGCTGGATCGACGCCGGCGATGTCCTGGCCGACGACCTGATCCACACGGCGGGCCAAGGCCCGGTCCGCGTCGCGCGGGCCGAACGCGTTGCGGTCGAGCCGACGATCACCTACACTCTCCAGGTCGAGGGCACCCGCACCTACTACGCCGACGGCGTGTGGGTGCATAACAGTTGCGATCCATTTGACTGGCCGAAGCATATACCAATCCGCAACAGAGAGCTGGCAGGTAGTATTCACCCGAAGACAAAGGTACCTTTCGACGCCTTTGGGTTTCCTGATTTTAGTCGATGGTCCCAGAGAACAGTACGAATTAGACAAACAGGGAACTACGATGCCGATTTTCGTGCCGCGAATCGCGCAGCTGGGCACAAAACTACGCCGGATGGTATGACTTGGCATCATCACCAAGACGGAGTGACGATGCAGCTGGTCCCGAGAGACATCCATCGAAAGACAGGGCATACAGGCGGAACCGCGAGATCGCGAGGTTCATGAGTACTAATAATCTTGATTTTGCCGCGCTTTCGCGAGATCTCCTGTTGCCATCGGGGTCGTGCTTGTCGATCCATGATATCAAAACTATAGAACACATGCTTGAGTGTCAGCTTCCCCAGGCTGTATTGGATTTTTGGTCTGGAGCCGATGGAGGTAGGCCCAAGAGAGATCAATTCGCGATTCTAGGCATGCCTAGAAACCCCGTTGGAACAATCCATATCTTCTACTCAGTAAGCAGAACATTTGAAGGCTCGGAATTAATCCGCGAAGTAATCGCTGACCTGCAAGGTGAGTGCCCCGCCCAGTTTCTGCCTGTGGGCTGCACGCCATCGGGACACCAAGTACTCATAGAGCTAGGCGCCACTGGGCATCCCGTGTGGTTGCTTGACTGGTATAATACATATCCGGATGTATCACCAACTCGATTGTATTCTTGCGGCAGTTCGTTCGCAGAGTTTCTTTGTTCATTGAAACGGATCCGATAGGCGGCTGATGCTCCGGCTCGCCGGAAGATCTGGCGTGCGGAAACCGCTGAGCATGTAAACTTGACGAGCTTCAGGTGACCACGACGCCGCGGGCAACCTCACCGGCGACGGCCGCTTCGTCTACCACTACGACGCCTTCAACCGCCTGGTCTGTGTCGAGGACACGCAGGTCGTTGTTGACCCGCAGGACCCCGGCTCCAGCCAGATCGTCCTGACATTCGCCTACGACGCCCTCGGCCGGCTCATCTCCCGCCTGACCCCCTGGGACCTCGCCGACACCACTGAGACGCGCATCGAGACCTACTGGTACGAGGGCTCGCGTCGCATCCAGGACCTCGTCATCGACCCCTACCCGGCGGGGATCCCGTGGATGGGCCTCGAGGCGCCGCTGCCGCAGGCCCAGGTGCGCATGGAGCACGAGTATGTCTACGCCGCGCACCCCGGCGCCGGCGTGGACGACCTGCACGCGGTGGTCGACTGGTTCGACCGCATCGCCTACCCGATCCGCGACGCGTCGACGGGCACGACCCTGGCCTACACGACCGACGAGGGTGAGGTGGCCGAGCAGTACGCGTGGAGCCCGTTCGGCCGGCTGCTCGACCGCGACGCGATGCCGGGGCCGACCACGCCGCCGTCGTACGCGAACGGGTTCCACGGCGGGCGGTATGTGAACTTCAACCTGCGCGTGGGCCACCACGGCCTCTTCGCCGAGCCGCTGGCGGGCGCGGGGCAGTCGTTCGACACGCAGGCCCTCGCGCTGCGTGTGGGCCGGCCGTCCATCTATCACAACCGCAACCGCACCTACGACCCCCACCTGGGCCGCTTCCTCCAGCACGACCCCAACTGCACGGGGCAGACCCTGTCCGGCCTCGCGTTCGAGGGCAAACTCGGCTGGACCCCGCCCTCGGCCTTCGACCACTCCGCCTGGTTCGGCGACGGCGGCAACCTCTACGCCGCCTACGGCCACGACCCGGTGAACGCGACAGACCCGAGCGGGTTGTTCCTGGATATGCTGCTGCCAGATCCATCCGATTTCGTAACGGGTGCATTTGAATCCCTCGTCTCTGACTACGCTGCGAATCAACTCTTTGATGTTGAGTGGGCGTCGGATTGGGGCTTGCCGGATGATGAGCACAGCCGAAATGACAACTTGTGGATCCCACTCGCATTGGGTCGTGGGTTGTATGATGCATTCCACATCGGGGTCCCCGGTACGGATATCGGTTATAATCCGATCGATTTCTTCGCCGGCAAGGTTAAGCCGAAGCCCGATACCGGGAAGCCGAGACGCCCGGGCAACAAGACCAGTGGCGAGACAATTCACACTAGAATTGGTCGCGAGAAGCACTCAGAGTACGCACAAATCATGGATAGGCTCGGATACGATACGAAAGCTCGTCTTGGCAACGGCTTGCGCCCGGATGCGGTTGACTGGAAGAGGAATATTGTTCGGGAACTGAAGCCGGGGACACCCTCCGGACGGGCACGCGGAGCATCGCAAATCAGGAAATATATTAAACAACTCGAAAAAGAGACGGGTCGAAAATGGCGAGGTATAGTTGATTATTACTAGATTTAGGGGCAACCATGGTTCGTCAGATACTGAAGAACTCCTTGAAGTCAGTGGCGACTGAGTATGGTTTTATCTTCAGGTCTCCGTACGCATGGAAACCGCTCGAGGATCTGGCCCTAGTGATTGAGGTGGACACCCATCCGGCAACCGGTGGTTCGGGACTGCAGCTGGGTGTTACCACTTGCTCAAGCATCAAGCTCAAGCCTCCACACTGTGGTCGCTGGCTCCTTCGAATAAGCAATGATTTTGTCCCCGATTCGCCATTTAGAGAGTATTCCAAGGAACTCTGGGCCGGGAGTATTACAGATTCCGAGCCGCAGAAGGTCGACGATCTTGTCAGATGGACGGTCGAGTGGGTATTGAAGACCTGGCCGGACGATGAAGCGGTTCGGGAAATGATCTTGAACAGCCAGCCACCGTTTGATCAAGGTCGACTCCTGCTGGTCGCCAAGGAATGGGCTCAAAGCAGAGTCGACAAGCCTGGCCAACCTTCTTGAGCACGGGTTGATTTGGCACACGGGGCGGTGCCACCGGATTGGAGCGATCGATCCATGCGAGACTCAGTCTGTACCTGATCTCGGCGTGATCGCAGCGTTCGTGTCCCCCCCTCGCCGCCTACACGGTCGCGACCGACGCCCGCAACCGCCTCGAGACCCTCACCGACGACACCGGCTCCCAGCCCATCACCGCCTACACGCACGACGCGGCGGGCAACCTGACCGGCGACGGCCGCTTCCTCTACCACTACGACGCCTTCAACCGCCTGGTCTGCGTCGAGGACACGCAGGTCGTTGTTGACCCGCAGGACCCCGGCTCCAGCCGGATCGTCCTGACCTTCGCCTACGACGCCCTCGGCCGGCTCATCTCCCGCCTGACGCCGTGGAACCTCGCCGACACCACCGAGACGCGCATCGAGACCTACTGGTACGAGGGCTCGCGTCGCATCCAGGACCTCGTCATCGACCCCTACCCGGCGGGGATCCCGTGGATGGGCCTCGAGGCGCCGCTGCCGCAGGCCCAGGTGCGCATGGAGCACGAGTATGTCTACGCCGCGCACCCCGGCGCCGGCGTGGACGACCTGCACGCGGTGGTCGACTGGTTCGACCGCATCGCGTACCCGATCCGCGACGCGTCGACGGGCACGGTGCTCGGCTACACCACCGACGAGGGCGAGGTGGCCGAGCAGTACGCGTGGAGCCCGTTCGGGCGCCTCCTCGACCGCGACGCGATGCCGGGTCCGACCACGCCGCCGTCGTACGCGAACGGGTTCCACGGCGGTCGGTATGTGAACTTCAACCTGCGCGTGGGCCACCACGGCCTCTTCGCCGAGCCGATGGCGGGCGCGGGGCAGTCGTTCGACACGCAGGCCCTCGCCCTGCGTGTGGGCCGGCCGTCCATCTATCACAACCGCAACCGCACCTACGACCCGCACCTGGGCCGCTTCCTCCAGCACGACCCCAACGGAACGGTCTCCCGCCTTGCGGGGTCGTGAGATCCGAGCCCCTATCCCCCGTCCCGCTGGATGCCGCGTGCCGCGTCCGCGCGAGCGACACACGACCGTCGCCCAAGCTCGTCGGCGCAAGCCCGAAACGCCCCCCCGCCCCCCGCCGTGTGTGCGAATCTGCGCGTAGGTTGTGGGCCGCCCGGGAACCGCTTGCAGCAGTTCAGAGCGCGAACAAACGACATCGGCTTGCGGGCCTCGAAACCCGCAAGTCTTGCCCGTTTCTGGATTTACCGGGAATCAACGGAGCGGGAGGGATTCGAACCCTCGGTAGCGGTCTTGACCACTACAGCGGATTAGCAATCCGCCCCCTTCAGCCTCTCGGGCACCGCTCCTCACGGGCCGGGCACGCCCGAGCCGTGGCCCCAAGGGTAGCCGACCCCGCCCCGCCGTTCCATGAACCCACTCAGACGCTCGCCAAGGCGGCCTGCCCCAGGCAGATCCCCCCGTCGTTGGCCGGCACCGAGCGGTTGACCACGGCCCGCAGCCCGGCGTCTTCGATCTGGCGGGCGACCCCCGTGAGCAGCAGGTCGTTCTGGAACACGCCCCCCGTCAGCGCCACGGCGCCGCAGCCGTGCTCGCCCGCCAGCCCCGTCGCCCGGGCCGCGACCGAGGCGGCGAGCGAGCGGTGGAACCAGAGCGCCGCCTCGCGAACGCCCACCCCCGCCGTCCGGTGCGCGATCAACGCCAGAAGCAGGCCGGCGGGGTCGAGGGACGGCTCTCGCACCGGCTCCGGCGAGCCCGAGGCGAGCCGGGCGGCCTGCTCCAGCCAGATCGCCGCCTGCCCCTCGAACGAGATGGGCCGAACGAACCCGCACACCGCGGCCGCGGCGTCGAACAGCCGCCCGGCGGAGGTCGTCTCGAAGCACCGCACGCCGTGACGGACCATCTGCACCGCGTCGAAGTATCGCCGCGGCATCTCCACGGGCGCCGCCAGCAGGGCCGCCACGCCCTCCTCGGTGTGCAGATAGCCCGCGAGGGCCTGGGCGGGGTGCCGCGCGGCCGCGTCACCCCCCGGCATCGACACAGGCCGGATCGACCCGACCCGCTCGAGCCCTCCCCGCAGGCTCCCGACGAAGAACTCCCCACCCCAGATCGCCCCGTCCTCGCCCAGCCCCGTCCCGTCGAGCGCGACGCCCACCACCCGCTCGTCGAACAGCCCGTGCTCGGTGAGCACCGAGGCGACATGGGCCCGATGGTGCTGCACGCCCACGCGATCCGCCGCGTCGAACGCCATCGCGGACCGCGTCGAGACATACTCGGGGTGCAGGTCGTGCGCCACCAGCAGATCGCGACGCTTGACCCCGTACATGCGCAGCAGGTCCTCCACGGTCTCGCGGAAGGCCCGGTCCGTCTCGGCCTCGCCCAGATCGCCGATGTGCTGGCTCACGAAGACCTCGCCTCGGACCACCAGCGCGATCGCGTTCTTCAGATCGGCCCCGACCGCGAGGATCGGCCTGTCGGTCTCGAGCGAGGCCACCGGCAGCGGGGCGTAGCCGCGCGACCGGCGGATCATGAACGGCTGCGTCCGTCCCCCGACGCGGTCCACGGAGATCACCGAATCGTCCACCCGCCGCGCGATCGGGCGCTCGCCCACCAGGAACGCGTCGGCGATCCCGTCGAGCCGGACGAACGCGTCGGCGTCCTCGTAGGCGATCGGCTCGCTCGAACGGTTCGCGCTGGTCATCACCAGCGTCCTCGGGGCCCCTTCATCAAAGAGCAGCAGGTGCAGCGGCGTGCCGGGCAGCATCACCCCCAGTGAGTCGTTCCCGGGCGCCACCCAGGAAAGATCGACCCGCGCCACCGCCAGCACGATCGGCCTGGCGACCGAGGTCAGCAGCCGCTCATGCGCGTCCTCCAGCTGGACGAGCGACCGCGCTTCCTCCAGCGAACCGACCATCAGCGCGAAGGGCTTCTCCTTGCGGAATTTCCTCTCCCGCAGGGCGCGGACCGCCCCGGGGTTCTTCGCGTCGCAGGCGAGGTGGTAGCCCCCGATGCCCTTGACCGCGACGATGCCCCCCTCCCGAAGCATCGACGCGGCGCGGGCGATCGCCTCACCGTCGCGGCAGAGTGTCCGCCCGCCTGCGACCAGCCTGTACCCGGGCCCGCACGCCGGGCACGCCACGGGCTGGGCGTGAAAGCGCCGGTCGAGCGGGTCGGCGTACTGCTCGGCGCACCGGGCGCACAGGTCCCACGCCCGCATCGTCGTCGTCGCGCGGTCGTACGGCAGATCACGGATGATCGAGTACCGGGGCCCGCAGTTCGTGCAGTTGATGTACGCGTACCCGAACCGGTGGTCCCCCGCCTCGCGCATCTCCGACGCGCACGCCTCGCACACGCAAAGGTCCGGGCTGATCCGCGCCGTCGGCGCGCCGCGCTCCTCCGAGTGGCGGATCTCGAACCGCGCGAGCCCCTCGACCGCCGCCGCCGTCACCTCGCACGACGCCACCGTCGCCGCCGCGGGCGCCTCGGACCGCAACCGCTCCAGGAACCGGTCCACCGCCTCCGCCGCGCCCTCCGCGTGGAGGCTCACCCCCGCCGGCCCGTTGAGCACCCAGCCCCGCACGCCCTCGGCGTGCGCAAGCCGGTACACGAAAGGGCGGAACCCCACCCCCTGCACCACCCCGCGCACGCCCACCCGAACCGCCCGTGTCTCGCCCGTCAATGTCATCAGCAGATCCGCGGCAAGGGGTCGCCGACAAGAACATCGACCACCCGGCTGCTCCCGTAGGCCGAGCGGCACCGCACCGGCCCCGCCCCGTCACCCGTCACCTCCCCGATCCGCCGCGCCCCCTCGCCGCCCGGGATCGCCCGCAGCGCGGCGAGCGCACGCTCGGCGTCCTTCCCCGCGACGACCGCGACGAACTGACCCTCGCAGGCGACATGCAGCGGGTCGAGCCCGAGCAGCTCGCACGCCCCGCGGACCTCGTCCCGCACCGGGATGCACGCCTCCTCGATCTCCACGCCCAGCCCCGAGGCCTGCGCGAACTCGTTGAGCACCGTCGCCACCCCGCCGCGCGTCGCGTCCCGCATCCACCGCACCCCCGGGCCGACCGAGTCGAGCAGCGCCCGCGTCAGCGGCAGCACGCTCCGGCTGTCGCTCGCCAGGTCCGAATCCAGGGCGAGCCCCGACCTCGTCAGCAGGATCGCCACGCCGTGATCCCCGATCGGGCCCGAGACCAGCACCGCGTCGCCCGCGCGCGCGCGCCGCGGGTCGAGCCCCGCCGACGCGTGCAGCACGCCCAGCCCCGCCGTGCAGATGTAGAGCCCGTCGGCCCGCCCGTGCTCGACGACCTTGGTGTCCCCCGCGACGACGGACACGCCCGCCTCCCGCGCCGCCGACGCCATCGCCTCGACCTGCGCCCGCAGCGCCGACACACGCAGCCCCGCCTCGAGCACGAACCCCGCGGTGATCGCGACCGGCTCGGCCCCCGACACCGCGAGATCGTTCACCGTGCCGTGCACCGCCAGCGACCCGAGGCACCCGCCGGGAAACACCGCCGGGCTTACCACGAAGCAGTCGGTGGTCATCGCCAGCCGCCCGGCCCGCTCCCCGACAAGCGCCGCGTCGCCCATCGCGTCCAGCGCCGGGTTGCCCAGCAGCGGCGCGAACAGCCCTTCAACGAGCCGCCGCGTCGCCCGCCCCCCGGCGCCGTGGGCCATCTCGATGATCTCATCCCCGGACGCGGTCATGGGCCCACTGTAACCGTCGTGTAGCGGTGGTGGGCGGCGCAGGCGCCCTCGCTCGAAACCATCAACGCCCCCACGGGCCGCTCGGGCGTGCACTCAACCCCGAACAGCGGGCACGACGCCGGCTTGATCGCCCCACGCAGCACCGGCCCGCAGCAGGCCCGCGGATCGGCCGCGACCGGCTCCAGCCCCGCCGGCGCGAACGACGCCTCCGCGTCGAACGCCGCGAACTCCGCCCGCACCTTCAGCCCCGAACCACGGATCCACCCCAGGCCCCGCCACTCGAACGCCTCGCGGGGCTCGAACACCCGCTCCATCGCCCGACGCGCCGCGGGGTTGCCCTCCCACGGCAGCGCCCGCGCGTACTGGTTCTCCACCCGCGCCAGGCCCTCCTCCCGCTGCCGCAGGATCATCAGGATCGACTGCATCAGGTCCGTCGGCTCGAACCCCGAAACCACCACGGGCTTCCCGAACTCCTCCGCGATGAACCGGTACGGCTCGCACCCGATCACCGTCGACACATGCCCGGGCCCGATGAACGCGTCCAACCCGGCCCCCGGCGTCCCGAGCAACGCCCGGATCGGCGGCGGCACCAGGATGTGGTTGCAGAACACGAAGAAGTTCGAAACCCCCGCCGCCTGCGCCCGCAGGATCGTCAGCGCCGTCGAGGGCGCCGTCGTCTCGAACCCGATCGCAAAGAACAGCACCCGCCGGTCCGGGTTCTCCTCCGCGATCCGCAGCGCGTCCAGCGGGGAGTAGACCATCCGCACATCGGCCCCCGCGGCCTTCGCCGCCAGCGGGCTGCCCCGAGAGCCCGGCACGCGCATCATGTCCCCGAACGCCGTGAAGATCAGGCCCTCCCGCCGCGCGATCTCCAGCCCCTCGTCCACCCGCGCCGGCGGCAGCACGCACACCGGGCAGCCCGGCCCGTGAATCAGCTCCACGCCCCTCGGCAGCAGTTGATGGAGCCCGAAACGGAAGATCGCGTGCGTGTGCCCCCCGCAGATCTCCATGATCCGGCACGGAGACCCCGGGTCCGCGAGCCTTGCGATCTCGCCGGCGGTGCGGCGGATCAGCCCGGCGTCGCGGAACTCGTCCACATACCTCATCGTGACCTCACCCGGGCTCGCCCCCGTACCCGTGCGCCTCGGCCCGCGCATCCTCCGCGTCGCCCAACGCCTCCAGAACCCGCAACTGCTCCCGCGCGTGCTCGTCGCTGATCCGGCTCAGCGCAAAGCCCACATGCACCAGCACCCAGTCCCCCGCCGACACGGGCTCGTCGATCAGCATCTGCGTGCCGACCCGGCGACGCACGCCCATGATGTCGACCACCGCCATCTCCTCTGCGGGATGCACCGTGACGACCTGCCCGGGGATCGCAAGACACATGCTCCGGCCCTCCGCCGACGCGGAAATCCCGCCGGCGCAACCGCAGATTCTACGGGCCCACACCCGCCGGAACGACCCCGCACCCGCTTCCCCCACGGCGCTCTAGCATTCGCCGAAGGGGCTCCGGGTGCACGAACTCTCCGTCGCGGTCAGCCTGGTCGAACTCGCCGAGGCCGCCGCTCGGGACGCCGGCGCCGCCGCGATCCGATCCATCCGCGTCCGCGTCGGCGCCCTCTCCGGCGTGGTCGTCGAGGCGCTCGAATCGGCCTACCCCTTCGCCGCCGACGGCACCGCCTGCGAAGGGGCGGCCCTCATCGTCGAACGCGTCCCCGCCCGCGTGCGCTGCCCCGCCTGCGGGCACGAGGCGGAAGCGGACGGCGTGGGCCCGTTCCTGTGCGCCCGCTGCGACGAGCCCGGGCCCGTGATCCTCGCCGGGAACGAACTCGAACTCGCATCGATGGAGGTCGACCAGCCATGACCCCACGCATCCTCGAGGTCCGCACGAAGATCCTCAAGAAGAACGACGAGGTCGCGCGCGCGCTCCGGGCCCGTTTCGCCGAGGCCGGCCTCTTCGTCGTCAATGTCGTCTCGGGCCCCGGCGCGGGCAAGACCGAACTGCTCCGTGCGCTCATGACCGACCTCCGCCGCGACCTCCGCGTCGCCGCCGTGGTCGGCGACCTCGCCACCGAGAACGACGCCCGCCGCCTCGCCCAGAGCGGCGCCGAGGCGCGGCAGATCCTCACCGGGACGATGTGTCACCTCGAGGCCGACATGGTCGAGAAGGCGATCGAGGGGTGGGCCCTCGCCGACCTCGACCTGCTCTTTGTCGAGAATGTCGGCAACCTCGTCTGCCCACAGGGCTACGACCTGGGCGAGGACTGGCGCCTGCTCCTCTTCCCCGTCACCGAGGGCGAGGACAAGCCCCTCAAGTACCCCACGCTCATCAACACCGCCGACGCCGTCGCCATCAGCAAGATGGACCTCGCCGACGCCGTCGGGTTCGACCTCCCGCTCGCCCGGAAGAACATCGAGACCGCCCGCCCGGGCGTCCCCGTCTTCGAGACCTCGGCCCGCACCGGCGCGGGGCTCGACGCGCTCCGGGGCCGCCTCAAGGCGCTCGTCGCCTCCAAGCGAGCCGCCGCCCCGCCCGGAGGGCCCCGATGAACGCCACCCTCCTCCTCACGCTCGCCCACGGCGACCACCCCGGCCCGGCCTGGGCCGCCACCGCCCCCATCGCCGCCGGGCTCGTCGCGGGAGCACTCCATGTCGTCTCAGGGCCCGACCACCTCGCCGCCGTCGCCCCGCTCGCGGTGGACGGGCGCCGGCGCGGCTGGCTCACCGGGCTCTGGTGGGGCGTCGGGCACTCGTCCGGCGTCTGGGTCCTCGCCGCCCTTGCGCTCGCCTTCCGCGAGGCCATCCCGATCGACCTGCTCAGCGGGTGGAGCGAACGCCTCGTGGGCGTCGTGCTGCTCGCCGTCGGCCTCTGGGCCCTCCGCGCCGCCCTGCGCACGCGCGTCCACACCCATGAGCACACCCACGAGGGCGTCACCCACCGCCATGTTCACGCCCACCCCGCCCGGGGCGATCACGACCACGCCGCCGCCCACGCCGCCCACGCCCACGCCCCGCTCGGCATCGGCCTGCTGCACGGGCTCGCCGGCACCAGCCACCTCGTCGGCGTCCTCCCGAGCCTCCTCATGCCCACACGCGCCGCCGCCGTCCTCTATGTCCTCGCCTACGGCCTCGGGTCCATCGCCGCCATGACCGGCTTCGCCCACGCCCTCGCCCTGCTCACCCGCGGCCTGGCCGAACGCGGGACGCACGCCCTCCGCGCCCTGCTCGCGGCCACAGGCCTAGCCGCCCTCGGCGTCGGGGCGTGGTGGATCGTGGGGGGGTAGCGGGGGCTCGGCATCGCCTCACCGACGCCCTCTCACACCGCGAACATCGCCTCCACGAAACGCTCCGGGTCGAACGGCTCGATGTCCTCGGGCGTCTCACCAACCCCGATGAACTTCACCGGGATCTTCGTCGCCTCCCGGATCGCCACCACGATCCCCCCCTTGGCCGTCCCGTCCAGCTTCGCGAGGAAGATCCCCGTCACCCCCGCGGCGGCCCCGAACTCCTCCGCCTGCCGCAGCGCGTTCTGCCCCGCGGTCGCGTCGAGCACCAGCAGCGTCTCGTGCGGCGCGCCCTCGATCTTCTTCGAGGCCACCGAGCGGATCTTGGTCAACTGCCGCATCAGGGGGTCCTGCGTGTGCAGCCGCCCCGCGGTGTCGAGGATCAGTACATCCACGCCCCGCGCCACCGCCGCCTCGCACGCGTCGAACGCCACCGCCGCCGGGTCGCCGCCCTGCTGCCCCTTCACCACCTCGACGCCGAGACGCTCCGCCCAGATCTCAAGCTGCCGCACCGCGCCCGCCCGGAAGGTGTCGCACGCCCCAAGCAGCACGCTCCGACCCTCGGCCCGAAGGCTCGCGCACAGCTTCGCGATGCTCGTCGTCTTCCCCGCCCCGTTCACCCCGGTGATGAGGATCACCGTCGGGCCCGCGCCGGCGAATCGCAGCGTCCGGTCCGCCGCGGGCCACATCGCCTTCAGCTCCGACTTGAGATACTCGAGCACCTCGTCGCCGCTGGACATCTTCCCGGCCTTGTAATCCCGCCGGATGCCCTCGATCAGCGCCGTCGTCGTGCGCACGCCCACATCCGACTGGATCAGCCTCGCCTCGAGCTCCTCGATCAGCGCCTCGTCCAGCCGACGCCCCAGCAGCATCGACCGCAGCCCGCCCACGAACGCCTCGCGCGTCCGCTCCAGCCCCTGCTTGAGTTTCGAGACGAGCGACTTGAACAGCCCCATCGCGCTCCCCGTCTCAGGACCCCGACGCCTCGTGACCCGCCGCCCCGCCCAGGTGCAGCGGCGTCACCTCGCCGTGCTCGCCCTCGTCCAGCGTCGGCGCGGGCTCGGCCGAGCCCAGCACACGCTTGAGCACCCGTCCCAGCAGCCCGTTGATGAACGCGGGGGAACGATCCGTGCTGAACGCCTTGGCCAGCTCCACCGCCTCGTTCACCGCGACCTTCGGGGGCGTCCGCCCGCTCACCATCTCGAAGTGCGCCAGACGCAGGATCGCCCGGTCGATCGCGGCCTGCCGCCTCGGCGGCCAGTCCGGCGCGAGCGCCTCGAACTCCGCGTCCGCCGCCGCCCGGGCCGCGAACGCCTCGCCCGCCAGGTCGCACGCCCGCGCCTTCTCCCCCTCGCTGAACGCGTCCTCGGGGTCGATGAACAGCGTGCCCTCGTCGTCCCGCGTCGCCTCGCCCGTGCTCCGGGCGATCGTCTCCTCAATCGACTCGCGGATCTGGGCGAAATCCCCCTCGCCCCGCGCGTCCAACTGATACAGCACCACCAGCGCCAGGCGGCGGATGTCCCGCGGCATCGCCATCAGCGGCCCCCCGCCTTGTCGGGCGCCGCACGGGAAAGCGAGAAATCGCCCGCCTCGCCCCGCTCCGCGCACGCCGCAAGGTGCCGCGTCGCCGCGATCGTGTCCAGCAACGCCTCCATCGCCTCGGCCCCCTTGTTGCCCTTGCTCCCGCCCGCCCGCGCCTCGGCCTGGGCCGGCTCGTTCACCGTCAGCACCCCGAACGCCACCGGCACTCCCGTCTGCACCGACAGGAGTGCGATCGCGTCCGCCACCGCCTGGGAGATGTACCGGTCGTGATCGGTCTCCCCCCGGATCACGCACCCCAGCGCCACCACCCCGTCGAACAGCCCCGTGTCGATCGCCGCCGAGGACAACGCCGCGAGCTCGAACGCCCCGGGCGCCTCCACCACCGCCAGCGCCCCCCCCGCCCCGAACCGGGCCCGGTACGCCCCCTCGGCCCCCGACCGCAGCCGGCTCGTCACCGTGTCGTTGTACCGGCTCACCACCACGCACACCGCGGGAGGGTCGGACATCAACGCGGGTGTCTCGGGCGGCTGCTCGGGCATGGGGCAAGGATGGTAGGGTTCAACCACCCGCGGGGTGGCCCCGCGGAACGCCCCGGCCCTGAGACCCCATGACCCCATGACCCCATGACCCCAGCCCTCGCCAGGATGGCCCCGGTTCTCCGCCTCGCCCGCGTCAGCACGGCCTTCGCCGCCGTCGCCGATGTCTGGTTCGTCATCCTCTGGACCCGCGCCACCCCCGCCGAACGGGCGGCCCACGCCGGGGCCGTCCTCGGGCCCGAGGGCCCCGCGCTCTGGCTCCTCCTGCTCTCCGGCGCCGCCGCCGCCGTCGGGCTCTACGCCTTCGGCGCCTGCGTCAACGATGTCACCGACGCGTCCCGCGACCGGGGCCTCCGCCGCGATCGCCCCATCGCCGAGGGGCAGGCCTCGCCCGCCGCCGCCGTGGCGATCGGCGCGATCTCCCTCATCTTCGCCACGCTCGGCGCCGTGGTGTTCGGGCGGGGGGCGGTCGTGCTGACCTGCCTGCTCGCGCTGGCGGTCCTCGCCTTCAACGCTCTGGGTAAGTTCGTGCCCGCCGTCGGGCTCGTCCTCCTCAGCCTCATCTACGCCGGGCACATGCTCGTGCCCAACCTCTCGCTCGCGTTCCTCTGGCCCGTCTGGGTCGTCATGACGCACTCCCTCGCCGTCTCGGGCGTCGTCCATGTCGTCAGCCGCAAGCCCCCGCCCCTCTCGCCCCGCGCCGTCGTCGGCGCCGTGCTCGGGTGGGCCCTCTCCTCCGCCGCCCTCCTCTGGCTCGCCGCCGGGCGCCACGCCGACACCGACGCCCCCTTCCTCGCCCGCCTCTGGCCCGACGCGGTCGGGCCTTGGGGGCCCGTCACCGTTGCCGCCCTCGCCCTCCTCTTCGCCGTCGTCGCTCGCCGACGCATCGCCACCCTCGGCCTCGGGCCCCGAACCGCCGAGAAGATCAACCGATACGGCGCGCTCTGGCTCCCCCTCTACGCCTGCGGATGGCTCTTCGGGCAGGCCCACCTCACCGAGGGGTTCATCATGGCGGGCCTCACGCTCACCGGCCTGCTCGGCATGTCCCTCCTCCGCGAGCTCTACGCCGCCGTCGAGCACCCCATCGGCTACCGCCGCTGAAGCCCTCGGCTACTCCGCCGCCGCGCACGACCCGCCCGGCACGACCTCCGCCAGCCGCGCCCGAACCCATTCCATGAAGTCCCGGTCGTCCTTGCGATCATCCACCTGATTGGGTGCCTCGGGCTGACCGTCGGTGATCGCCCGGCTCACGAACCCGTCGCGCACCTCCACCGGGCGCATGAACACCGTCGACCCCGACTTGGCCCGCGCCGTGTGCACCGCCTCGCACCCCGACAGCCCGTAGACCTTCAGCGTCCGCCCGGTCTTCCCCGGCTCGTTGTACGGCTCCACCCGGTACACGAACTCCGTCCCCACCGCGCCCGCCCAGGTCCACTCCGCCTTGAGCAGCGTCAGGATGCTCCAGCTGACCCACTCGTCCTCGATCACCCCGGCCTGCGGCTGCCCGAAGACGCCCAGCGTCGCGCCCTCCTCCGCCTGCTCCTCCTCCGCGCAGTCCGACGGGTCGCACGCCTCGCCCGACCAGTTCGGGGGCGGGCAGTCGCTCACCCACACCCACCCGTTCTCCACCGCGATCAGCGACGCCTGCCCCGGCACCAGCGTCACGCCGTTCTCGTCGGTCTCCACGCCGTTCACCCGCAGCCGCCCCGTCGTCCCGTCCGGCGGATAGCCCCCGACGACGAAGTGCAGCAGATCGTGCACGCGCGTGGTCGGGTCGGTGTCGTCCGAGAGGAAATCCGCCCGGACCGTGAAATAGGCCACGCACCCCGTCACCGCACGCACGCTCAGCGCCGTGTTGTCCGCCACCGTCACTTCCTCCCCCCACGCGCGGGGGAAGTGCAACTGCACGGCCGGACGCGCCGCGGGCCAGACCGCGACCCGCGTTTTGTCCGCCGGCTCCGCGCCCGCGGACGCCCCCGAGACCAACAGCCCCGCCGCGACACCCACCAGACCGGATTTCCACACGCTCATCGCACCACCCCCGAGCCGCACCGGCTCATTCCCGACCCACCCGACCGATCGCCTCGCGGACCCGACGCACGAACTCCTCCGCCCCCGCATCGCCCAGCCAGCGGCCCGCGGGCCGGGCGGTGATCGCGCCCGTGCCGGTGAGCCCCGCGAACGACCCGCCCGGGGCCCGGAGTTTCTCCCCGCCCGGAAGCAGGAGGTGCGAGACCGACGCCGAATCGAGCCCGTAGACCATCTCGATCCGCTCGCCTCCCGCGTCGGGGTCGATCCGCAGGATGAACTCCGTCCCGATCGCCCCCGCCCAGGACCACTCCCCGTGCAGCAGCGTTAGCAGGTTCCACCCCACCGGCTCGCCCGCGTTGCCGAGCACCGGGACACCCCCCCCGGCCGGCGCGTCCGCCACGCCCGCGGGGGCCCGATCGCTCACCCAGACCCACCCCTCGAGCACCTCCACGAGCGAGCGGTGCTCCCCCGTCGAGGCCCCGGGCCCGTTCACGCGGACCGAGCCCGCGGTGCCGTCCGCGCCGTCGCCCCCGACCACGAAGTGCAGCCGGCGGTGCAGCACCACCGGCACGCCCGATTTCTCACCGATGAACGGGGCGTCGACGGTGAAGTAGATCACCCCGCCCGTCGGCGCGCGCACGGCCCGGGTCTCGTCGCTCGCCAGCGTCTGCGCCGCACCTGCTTCCGACGCGGGGTGCCTGACCGTGACCGTCGCCGTCTGCCCCTCGGCGCTACTGGCCCCGAGCAGCAGCAACGCCGCCGCGATGTATCGTCGCACGCGTCCCTCCCGGGTCTGGCCGACCCTTGCCCCGTCAGGCCGCGACAACCCCGCGGCCACTGACAATCCGGGATCCGACAAACCCCATCGCGCCCCCGATCAACGCCGAGAGCCCGACCGGCGCAGGGTACACGATCCACGACGAGCCCAGCGCCGCGAGGCAGACGCCCACCACGATCACCTCGAGCGCCGCCGTCCAGATCAGCGCCATCGCCACGCTCTGTTTCCCCCGGAACAGGCTGAGAAAGCCGACCAGCGCCGCGGCGGCGCACCACAGCCTCATCGCCGCGTCGGTCGGCACGCGCACCTGCCGGGCCCGCAGCAGCGTCTCGATCGCTTCGGCGTGCGCGTAGACGCCCGCGACCCGGCGGTTGCCCGGGTGCGGCTTGATGTCCTCGCCCGCCTCGTCGGTTCGCCCGATGACCACGGCCCGCCCGGAGAAGGTGTTGAGCAGTTCGTCGGGCCCCATCGCGAGCACATCCTCATACCGGACCGTGCCGCGCTCGAGGGTCGGCTCGTCGCGCGCGGTCAGCATCAATTGCGCCACGACATCCCCCTCCGCCAGCCCGACCGGCAGGGCCCGCTCGTTCACAGGGCGCAGGCCCGAGACCGTGAACCGGAGCGTCGCGCCGACCTGCCGGCGGCCCGCCGGCCCCTGCGGCTCCCAGTGCCGGACGACGACCTCGTTCTCCGTCCGGTCGAGTTCGAGGTCCAGGCCGGTGCCGGGGCTCCAGACCATCGCCGCGGCCGCCATCGCGAACGAGGGCTCGGCGAACCCGTCCCCCCGGCGCGCGGCGAGGTCGACGCGCCACGGGACATCCCCGAGGAACACGCCCGTGCCGGGCGCCTTGAGCGCCCGGGAGTTCTCCAGCGCCGGCGCGACGCGCCCGCCCAGCTGCTCGGGCGTCCATTTCCGCGTCATCAGCACCACCGGCACGCCCGCCTCGGTCGCCCGCTCGATGCCGGCCGCGAACGACTCGTCGTGCGGCGAGGTCGGGAGGAAGTACAGATCCCACGCGATCACCCGGGCCGCCCCGGCGACCAGGCGGTCCATCAGCTCGGCGTGCCGGGCCCGGGCGTCCTGCACGCTCCCGGCCCCATCGCCCGGCCCGACCCTCCCGAGCGTCTCGGCCGTGATCGAGACGACGCGGACATTCTGGTAGTCCCCCGCGCTCGACGCGAGCACGCCCGTCGCCCACCGCCCGTACGACGCGCACAGCGGGAGCACCCCGCAGCAGAGCGGGAAGACCGCGAACGCGGCCAGCGCCGCCGCCAGCCCCGCAAGGCCCCATCGCGCCAGGTCGCGGGCCGATCGCCCGGGCTCGACGCGGACCCGCATCGTCTCGGCGATGAGCATCTCCTCGCGGCAGCGGCGGATCGCGTCCCGCACCGCGGCGGCGGCGGGCGTGCGGTCGTTCGGGTCGGCGCGCAGCGCCCCGCGCAGCACCTCGAGCAGCCCCGGCGGGAGGGCTCGCCCCGGGATCCGCAGGTCGGGGGGGTCGTCCAGCCCGAGACGGGGCCGCTCGCCGGCGAGCGTCTCGAAGAGCACGAGGGCCATCGAGTAGATGTCCGAGCGGTGGTCGAGCGCGAGCGGGTCGCCCGTCCGCTGCTCGGGGCTCATGTAGGCCAGCGTCCCCGCGGGGATGCCCCCCTCGGCGTGGAGCGACTCCATCGCCCCGCGCGCCCCGGTGGGCAGCGAGAGCCCGAAGTCGATGATCCGGGCCCGCCCCTCGTGGTCCACCAGGATGTTCGCCGGCTTGATGTCGCGGTGGATGATCCCCCGCCGGTGCGCGTGCTCGAGCCCGTCGAAGAGCGACTCGAACATCTCCAGGATCGCGCCGACATCCAGCCCCACCTCGCGGGCGAAGGCCGTCACCGGGCGGGCCCCGACGACATACTCCATCGCGATGAAGGGGTGGGTTTCCTCCCCCTTGTGGAACTCGCCCGCGTCGTACACATGCGCGATAGCAGGGTGCCGCAGCGTCGCGAGCACATCGCGTTCCTGCTCGAACCGCCGGCGCATCTCCTTCTGGTGCCGCTCCGCGCCGATCACCTTGATCGCCACCGACCGCCCCAGGCGCTCGTCCACCGCCTCGTAGACGACCCCCATCCCCCCCGCGCCGATCTCGCGCTTGAGCCGGTAGGGCCCGATGCGCGGCGACGCCACCGGGGGCCCGCCCCCCGCCGCGGGCGGCGTCCCGGTCGTCTCGTCGTCGTGTCGGTCGGGCTCGCCCACGCCCCGAAGTCTACCGCGTCCCCATCGGACCCTGTCTCTCGCGGATGACCGACCCGACCGCCGCCGGTCCGGACCCGCACGCGACCGCCCGCCGCAGCACCTCCGCCTTCGCCAGCGTCTCCTCCCACTCCGATGCGGGGTCCGAGTCCGCCACGATCCCCGCCCCGGCGTGGTAGTGCAGGTCACGCTCCGGGCCCGGCGTGACCACCGCGGTCCGGATCGCCACATTCAGCGACATCGAGCCCGAGTCGTCCACCCACCCGAGCGCCCCGCAGTAGAACCCCCGGGGCGTCGGCTCGAGATCCTCGATCAGCTGCATCGCCCGGATCTTCGGCGTCCCGGTCACCGAGCCCGGCGGGAACGAGGCCGCGAGCAGGTCCGCCGCGCCCAGCCCCGCGCGCAGCACGCCCGAGACCGTCGAGGTGGCCTGCCAGACGCTCCGCCCGTGCGCACGGATCTCGCGCGACCGCTCCACCCGCACGCTCCCGAACGCGCAGACCCGCCCGAGGTCGTTTCGCATGAGGTCCGTGATCATGTTCAACTCCGCCCGGTCCTTGTCGGCGCGGCGCAGCTCCTCGGCGTCCCCGGCGATCGGGCGCGTCCCCTTCATCGGCTGCGTCACCACCCGCCGGGTCTGCGCGTCGTACGACAGGAACAGCTCCGGGCTCGCCGAGCAGACCGCCGCCCCGTCCGGCAGTTCCGCGTAGACCCCGTGGGCGGGCTCGGCCTCGCGGGCCAGGGCCGCGAAGAACGCGCGCGTCGAGCCCTCGAACCGGGCGCTCAGCCTGTGGGCCAGGTTGACCTGGTAGACATCGCCCGCGGCGATCGCCCGCCGGGCCCGGCCCACCAGGTCCATGTACCCCGCCCTCCCCGGGCGGCTGGTCAGCGGGCCGACGCCGAACGGGGCGGGGGGGGCGGCGCGCGGCCCGGGCTCGGGCGGGTCCGGGGCCTGCCCGAACCGGGCCCAGACCCCCGCGCGGGAGTCGAACGCCAGCACGCCCGGGCAGTCCAGCACCCAACCCAAAGGCTCGCCGCCGATCGGGTTGCGCCCGCTCGACGGCTCGAACGCCGCGCCGAGCGGGAAGCCGAGCAGCACGATCCGACCGCTCCGGAAGGGCGGTCCGGCCTCGTGGGGGGCGGGGCCGTTCCCCGGGGGGAGCAGCGCGCCCAGGTCCGCCGGCGAGCGGATGGCATGGGCCGTCACCGGCGAGGCGACGAGCGTCCAACGGCCCTCCTCGGCGATGAGGACGGCGAGCGGGCGGTCGGCGGGCCAGCGGGCGAGCGTGTCGGCGAGTTGTGCTACCCCAGATTCGCGCGTGTGGCGGTCGGGCATCAATCCGCGATGGTACGGGTCGGCGAGGTCGTCGC
Source organism: Phycisphaerales bacterium (assembly GCA_036732005.1). GTDB lineage: Bacteria > Planctomycetota > Phycisphaerae > Phycisphaerales > UBA1924 > UBA1926. The sequence continues at coordinate 322,901 of DAINDF010000003.1, read as the reverse complement.
GGGGCTCGGCGCGTTCTAAAGTTCCTTCCCGGTCTTGTTTCCCCGGTGTTCCGGGACGGAACGGCCGTGACAGGCGCGAGCCGGGAGGTTCCCGGCGGGCCGCCGCGAGCTCCCCCTCAGGAAGGCACACTCCCGATGGCGAAGAAGACGACTGGCAAGAAGACGGCGAAGAAGACGGCCAAGGCCGGCACCGTGCGCACGCACGCCGCCTCGGCGCGGACCACCAAGAAGGTCGTGCGGAAGGCGGGGGGCAAGGCCCCGGCCAAGGCGGCGGCGTCCAAGAAGATCAAGCCCGGGAAGATGGTCTACTACTTCGGCGCCTCGATGACCGAGGGCGACGGCACGATGAAGGCCCTGCTCGGCGGCAAGGGCGCCAACCTCGCCGAGATGACCTCCATCGGGCTGCCCGTGCCCCCGGGGTTCACCATCACGACCGAGACCTGCGAGAAGTACTACAAGGGCGGCAAGCGGCTCCCCCACGGCCTGATGAACGAGGTGCACCGCCACATGGCGCAGGTGCAGAAGGAGACCGGCAAGGTCTTCGGGGACAACAACAACCCGCTGCTCGTCTCGGTCCGCTCGGGTGCGCAGGTCTCGATGCCCGGGATGATGGACACCGTCCTGAACCTGGGGCTCAACGACGAGGCCGTCGAGGGCCTCGCCCGGCAGACGGGCAACCGCCGCTTCGCCTACGACGCCTACCGCCGCCTGATCAACATGTTCGGCGATGTGGTGATGGGCGTCGACCACGAGCACTTCGAGCACGCCTTCGACAGGATCAAGGACAAGTACGGCGCCAAGGTCGACACCGAGGTTCCCGAGCAGGGCATGGTCGAGCTCTGCGAGGCGTACAAGGATGTCTACCAGAAGCGCGTCGCCGACCCGTTCCCCCAGAATCCCTTCAAGCAGCTCGAGCTCTCGATCGAGGCGGTGTTCAAGTCCTGGCACGCGCCGCGGGCGATTTCTTACCGCCGGCTCAACGGCATCACCGGTCTCAAGGGCACCGCGGTCAACTGCCAGACCATGGTCTACGGGAACATGGGCGATGACTCGGGCACGGGCGTGGCTTTCACCCGCAACCCCTCCACGGGCGAGAACAAGTTCTACGGGGAGTTCCTCGTCAACGCCCAGGGCGAGGATGTCGTCGCCGGCATCCGCACGCCCCGCCCGGCCGAGCAGATGGCGGCCTGGGACAAGAAGTCCTACGCCCAGCTCATGAAGATCAAGACGATCCTCGAGAAGCACTACAAGGAGATGCAGGACATCGAGTTCACCATCGAGCGTGGCAAGCTCTACATGCTCCAGACCCGCACGGGCAAGCGCACCGGCGCGGCGGCGGTGCGGATCGCCTGCGACCTGGTGAAGGAGAAGCTGATCACCGAGAAGGAGGCGCTGCTCCGCATCCCCGCGGGCGACCTGACCCAGCTCCTGCTCCCCTCGTTCGATTTCAAGGCCAAGGAGAAGGCCACGCTGCTCGCCAAGGGGCTGCCCGCCTCGCCGGGCGCCGCGGTCGGCAAGCCCGCCTTCACCGCCGAGGAGGCCGTCGAGCGCACCAAGGCGGGCGAGCACATCATCCTCGTCCGCCGCGAGACGAGCCCCGAGGATGTCGAGGGCATGCACTCGGCGGTGGGCATCCTGACGAGCACGGGCGGCATGACCAGCCACGCGGCGGTGGTCGCGCGGGGCTGGGGCACCTGCTGCGTCGCGGGCGCGGGCGAGGTCGTCATCGACGCCGCCAACGGCCGCTTCCGCGTCGGCGAGACCATCGTGACCCGGGACGATGTCATCTCCATCGACGGGGCGACCGGCGAGGTCATGCTGGGCGCCATCGAGCGCGTCGAGCCGAGCCTGGGGGGCGATTTCGCCAAGATCATGCGCTGGGCCGACAAGTACCGCACCCTGGGCGTGCGCACCAACGCCGACACCCCCGAGGACGCCCAGCGGGCCCGCGACTTCGGGGCCGAGGGCATCGGCCTGACCCGGACCGAGCACATGTTCTTCGAGGGCGAGCGCATCCTCCCGATGCGCGAGATGATCCTCGCCGAGAGCACCGAGGCCCGCGAGAAGGCCCTCGCCAAGCTCCTGCCCTTCCAGCGCGACGACTTCATCGGCATCTTCGAGGCGATGAAGGGCCTGCCCGTCACCATCCGCCTGCTCGACCCCCCGCTCCACGAGTTCCTCCCCAACGACGAGGCCTCGCAGCAGCAGGTCGCCCGCGAGCTGGGCGTCCCGGTCGAGAAGGTCCGCGAGCGCGTCGCCCGCCTGCACGAGGCCAACCCCATGCTGGGGCACCGCGGCTGCCGCCTCGCCGTCACCTACCCCGAGATCCTCAAGATGCAGGTCCGGGCGATCACCGAGGCCGCCATCGAGTGCGCCCGTCGCAAGGTCCGCGCCGTCCCGGAGATCATGATCCCCCTCGTCGGGCTCAAGAGCGAGCTCGCCATGCTCCGCGAGCAGTGCGAGCAGACCATCCGCGAGACCCGGCAGGCCGAGGATTTCGCCGGCCGCATCGAGATCAAGATCGGCACCATGATCGAGATCCCCCGCGCCTGCGTCACCGCCGACGAGATCGCCGAGGTCGCCGACTTCTTCAGCTTCGGCACCAACGACCTGACGCAGCTCACCTTCGGGTACTCCCGCGACGACTCGGGCGTCTTCCTCCCCGAGTACATCGCCAAGGAGATCCTCCACGGCGACCCCTTCCAGAGCCTCGACCAGACCGGCGTGGGCCAGCTCGTCGAGATGGGCGTGCAGCGCGGGCGCGGCACCAACCAGGGCCTCAAGGTCGGCATCTGCGGCGAGCACGGGGGCGATCCCTCGTCCGTCCACTTCTGCCACAAGGTCGGGCTCGACTATGTCTCCTGCTCGCCCTTCCGCGTGCCCATCGCCCGCCTCGCCGCGGCCCAGGCCGCGATCATGCACGGGTGAGCGGGCGGCCCGGGGCTGGCGGCCACGCCCCGGGCACCAGGGAACCGTGACCAAGGCCCGGGCGCGAGCCCGGGCATTTTCGTGCGCGGATGCGGAACCGTGAAGAGCCTCAGGGAAGGCGACGCTTCAGCCGCTTCGCGTTCTTCGCCGCGTCCTTCGCGTTCTCGTGGTCGGGGTAGAGCTCGGCGAAGCGCGTGAACGCCGCGTGCGCGTCGGCGTGCCGGTCCACCTCTTCGTACGCGACCGCCAGCCGCCACAGGGGCGACGCCGAGTCGGGCAGCGCTTCGCACGCGCGCTCGAGCGGCTCGACCGAATCGGCGTGCCGCCCCGTCTCCTGGAGCACCGCTCCGAGGATGTAGTCGCTCCGGGGGTCGTCGGGCTGGAGCTCGACCAGTCGGTGTGCGGCCTCGATCGCCTCGGCGTCCCTGCCCTTGCTCAGCGTGAGCGAGATCCACGCCATGAGCATGTCCCGCCGCTCCGCGCCCGGCTCGGCTGCCTCGATCGCCCGGTCGAACGCCCGCTCGGCCTCGGCCCACTCGCCCTTGTCGGCGTGGATGGTCCCGAGCACGCGGTGCCCGTGGCACTCGAATCCCTCGATCTCCAGCAGCGCCAGCGCCTGCTCGCGGGCCTCTTTCTTGCTGCCCCCCGCGATGCCGGGCGCGTTGAGGTAGAACTCGCACAGCCCGACGCGGGCGCCGCCGAGGCCGGGATCGAGCTCGATGGCGCGGAGATAGGCGTCGCGTCCCTTGCCCGCGGCCGAGGCCTTGCCGAGCAGGCCGACCTCGTTGATCGTCGAGAAGATCGCGTTGCCCAGCCATTGGTGGTGCAGAGCGACGGTGTCGTCGAGCTCGGCCGCGCGCTCGAACAGCGGTTTCGCGTTGGCCCAGTCGTTCTCCCGGGCTTCGAGCAGCCCTCGCCCGAAGACCCAGCGGGCCTCATCCGGGTGCGCCTCGGCCTGGGCGCCGATCAACCCGCGGGCCTCGGCGAGCACCTCGGGGCGGCTCTGGTGCGCGTTGTCTGGGTTGATGAGCCACTCGATCGCCTGGTCGGCGTCGGTGAGTGTCCGTGCGTCCTGGGCGTGGGCGAATGTGGACAGGAGTCCGAGAGCCGCCATGCACGCGGTCCGCTGGAATGCTCGCATCCCGCTCTCCCTATCAAGGCCGCCCGCGGGCGTGTTTGCCCTCTTCGATCCCTTGTCACCATCGCGTGCTGTCTGGTTGGAAGTCGGGCCGGCGGGATTTCAGGCACGATCGGCGCAGAAAAAAACCCGGGTGTTGGTCCGGGTGATATTCCTGATCGCGGGGCGGTCAGTCCTTCGCGTCCAGCCCCTCGCGGATTGCCTCGGCGACCTCCGCCATCGTGTCCGCCGCGGGGACATCGGGCTCGGGCCATTTCACCGCGAGCACCTGGCTTTCCTTGCCGATCACATAGATCGTCGGGTAGCGGCGGACCTTGTACGCCCGCGCCGTCGCGTCGCACCCGATCGCGTCCGCCGTGGGGTCGAGCAGCAGGGTGTGCTTGTAGGGGCTCATCGCCTCGCGCACCGCCTCCTCGCTCCGTTCGCGGACCGGGAGCCCGAACACCCGCACCGGCTCGCCCTCGAACTGGTCCACCAGGTCGCTCACCAGCGGGCTGAACTCCTTGCACGGCACGCACCAGGTGCCCCAGAAGTAGAGCACCGCGACGCTCCCCTTCAGGCCGTCGAGCGTCACCGCGTTGCCGTCCCCGTCAACCAGGTCGAACCCGTGCGCCGGCAGCATCGAGGGCAGGACCTCGGGCTGCCGCTCTTCCTTCTCGTTCTCGATCTTCTCGGCCGTGCGCGGCGCGACCGCGACGGGCGTCGCGGGCTTGCCCGGCTCGACGCGGGTGTACCCCTCGGGCGTCTGCACCACGAGCGAGGCCGGGTCGATCTCCGGGTTGATCTGCATGTTCTTGATATCCAGCGCGATCGTGAAGGAGATCATGCCCTGGTCGCTGATGCGTTCGATCCGGCGGGGCAGGTTGTCGTCCGCGCCGAAGTACCACTTCGACGAGGGCGTGCGGATCAGCGACTGGCTCGGGTCGCGCGACCTCTTCGGGTCGCTCATGTCGTACACGACCTCAACCACCCGGCACTTCACCCCGTTGACCTCGGCGGGCTCGAGCAGCCGCCAGTCCGTCGCCTCGGTCAACTCGCGGGCGTAGGGCTCCTCCGCGGTGATCTCGGGCAGGGCGAAGAGGTTCAGGGCCGACGCCGCCCGGCTCCGCGTGTCGTTGTACGACCGCTCGATGACCTGCTTCTTCTCGTGCTCGATCCAGATCAGCGATTCGGGCGTCTTGAGCGTGGTGATCTGCTCCTCGGGGTCGCCCGCCTTGTGGACATAGGTCGTGTCGAGCCGGCTGTGCCAGGCCCGCCCCTCGATCGCCTCGTCCTGGCGGAGCAGCCGGATCGTCCCCTTGCCGGTCGGCACATAGGACTTGAACCCGCCCTCCCCGGTCATCTCGACCTCGGCGGTGAGCGATTGCAGGCCCCGCGCGGCCTCGACCGCGGCGAGCAGGGCGTCGCGCCCCGAGGTCTCCTGGGCGAAGCCGAGCGACGAAACCGCGAGCGCGGCCGCGGCGGCGACGCGCCCAATCACTGCGTGCAGACGAATCTGTGCCATCGGTGTGGGCCTCCTGGTGGCTCGAAGATCGGGGTTGCGTTGTCTCGACTGTAGGAGAGACGCCCGTTCCAACCGCCCCGGAGTCCGGGGAGTTGCAGATCCTCGGCAGGAAAACCACCAGATCAGGTGGGTTCTTGGTCGCCTCGCCCGAGCAGCAGGCGGAGCGCCTCCCCCGGGGAGGGCTGGCGCATGAGGTGCTCGCCGACCAGGACGATGCGGACGCCGACATCCCTCAAACGGGTGAGATCCTCGGGCGTGCGGATGCCGGATTCCGAGACGAGCACCGAGGGGTCCTCGACGAGGTCGACCAGGCGGAGCGTGTGCCCGAGGGAGGTGGTCATGGTGGTCAGGTCGCGGTTGTTGATCCCGAGCAGGCAATAGGTCGGGTGGGGGAACCCCACATGGGGGCGGACCCGCAGGAGGTTCTCCATGCTGTGGACCTCGAGCAGCACCGTCATCCGGAGTTGCTGGGCCAGAATCAGCATGTCGACCATGACCGACTCGGTCAACGCCTCGGCGATGAGGAGCACCGCGTCGGCCCCGGCGGCCCGGCTCTCCCACAACTGCCAGGGGTCGATCAGGAAGTCCTTCCGCAGCACCGGGATCCCGACGGCGTCCTTGATCCGCTCCAGAAAGGCGAGGTGCCCCCCGAAGAACCGCTCGTCGGTCAGGCAGGAGATCGCCGCGGCCCCCGCCCGCTCGTACTCCCGGGCGATCGCCTCGGGGCGGAACGCCTCGCCGTCATACTCTGGACGGATGAGCCCCGCGGAGGGGCTCCGGCGCTTCACCTCGGCGATCACGGCGGTTTCGTTCGTGCCGGAACGGGTCACCGCCCGAAAGAAATTGCGGGGAGGTTCCGCCTGGGCAACGGCGGCCTCGAGTTCGGCAAAGGGGATCTTGGATTTGGCGCGCTCGACCTCTTCACGCTTGTGGGCGAGGATCTCGGCGAGGACCGCCGGCGGGGTGGCTCGGTCGTCGGGCATCGCCCCGATTGTTGCGGCCGCCGCCCTCGCCGTCTGCGCCTCCCCCGCGCTCGCCGACGACATGGCCGACGCCCGTCTCGGCGACATCGCCCGCTGGATGGCGGACAACCAGGCCTGGGTTCTGCTCGGGACGGCGGTCTTCTCGGTCATCCTGCTGTGGAGGCTCAACGCCTTCCGGCCCGGGGGGCTGGATGCGGGTAACCGCGATGTCAAGCCGATCCCGGCGGTCATGTGGCTGTTCGCCTCGTTGACCACCTTCATCGCGCTGGGGCTGGGCGCGGCCGCGGCCCAGGAACTCCCCCTGCTCAAGGACGCGCCCATCCGGGATGAGGCCCTCAAGGGCGTGCTCTCGGCGGGGTTCGCGACGCTGATCGGGAGCGGGCTGCTCTGGTTCGTCGCCCAGAAGGCCCCATCGGCGGGCGTGCGCCCGAAGTGGGCGGACTGGCCCCTTGGCTTCGGGCTCTTCCTGGCGTTGTTCCCGATCGTCGCGGTCGCCGGGCAGGCGGGGGTCTGGGTGACGCGCGGGTTCGGGGCGGTGGAGCAGGACCCGCTGGCGCACGACACGCTGCAACTGATCGCCCAGCACAAGGGCGATTCCTGGATGTGGGTGCTGGTGTTCGTGCTCGTCGCCCTGGTGCCGCTGGTCGAGGAGCTGATCTACCGCGTCTACCTCCAGTCGGCGATCCTGCGGGTGGTGCACAGCCGCTGGTCGGCGGTCTTCTTCACGAGCCTGCTGTTCGCGGCGGCCCACTGGTCGGTGCTGCCGGAGGGGGGCAAGCACGCGGTGGCCCCGATCTTCGTGCTCTCGCTGGCGATCGGGGCGTCGTACGAGCGGACGGGGCGGTTCGGGGTGCCTGTGATGATGCACGCCTGCTTCAACGGGATGAACCTGCTGCTCGCCTTCCTGATCGGGCCGATGTCCTGAGCCTTTCCGGGGCGTCCGGACGGGGCAAGAATCCCCCCTGTGACCAACACCGAGGAATTCAACAACAGGGACCTCTCCTGGCTGAACTTCAACGCCAGGGTGCTCGCGCAGGCCGAGGACGACCGGGTCCCCCTGCTCGAGCGGGTCAAGTTTCTGGCGATCTTCTCGTCCAACCTGGACGAGTTCTACATGAAGCGGGTGGGGCTTCTGAAGCGCCGCCTCGCGGGGCGGGGCGGGGCGGAGAAGACCACGCACGAGGGGATCACGCTCGACCGGCTCGAGCACGAGATCCGCGAGATCGTGGTGGGGCTGCAGACCCGCCAGGCCGACTGCTGGCTCAACACGCTCGTTCCGGCCCTGGCCGAGGCGGGCATCCGCATCCGCCGGTACGAGGAGCTCGACGAGCCGACGCGGGCCTGGATCGGGGAGTGGTACGAGGCGAATGTCTTCCCGATTCTGACCCCCTTGGCGGTGGACCCGTCGCACCGGTTCCCGTTCATCTCGAACCTCTCGGAGAACTTCGGGCTGCTCGCCTCGAGCCCGGGGTCGGGCCGGCGGGCGTTTGCGCGGGTCAAGATCCCGGGGGTGGTGCCGCGGTATGTCCCGGTCAGGACGGGCGACCCGGACGCGCACGAGTTCCTCCCGCTGGACGACCTGATCGCCAACAACCTCTCGCGGCTCTTCCCGGGGCTGGAGATCCGCGACATCACGCCGTTCCGCGTCACCCGCTCGGCCGCGATGGACGAGGAGGACGACGATGTGGACGACCTGATGGAGCAGGTCGAGGACGAGCTGCGCCGCAGGCGTTTCGCCGACGCGGTGCGGATCGAGGTCCCGCCGGAGGCCTCGGACGATGTCCTGCAGTTCGTCGTGACGCAACTGGGGCTTGAGGACCAGGATGTCTACCGGCGGCTGGGCCCGCTGGAGTACGGGGACCTGTTCCAGATCGCGTCGCTGCCGCGCCCGGACCTGCGCGAGTCACCCTGGAGGCCGGTCGTGCCGCGGGCGCTGCGCAATCTCGCCCCGCTGGACGAGGGGCGGGTGCGGGTGGAGCCCGGGACGACGCCGAGCGAGGGCGGGGGTCCGACCGAGTCGATCTTCGAGCGGATCCGCGCGGGGGACATCCTGCTGCACCATCCATACGAGTCGTTCGAGCACTCGGTCGAGCGGTTCATCTCCGAGGCCGCCGACGACCCCGCCGTGATCGCGATCAAGCAGACGATCTACCGCACGAGCCCCGACTCGGCGTTCGTGCGTTCGCTCGTGCGGGCCGCGGAGAACGGGAAGAATGTCGCCTGCCTGGTCGAACTGCGGGCCCGCTTCGACGAGCAGCGCAATGTGGCCTTCGCCCGGCAGCTCGAGCACGCGGGGGTGCATGTCGCCTACGGCGTGTTGGGCCTCAAGACCCACTGCAAGTGCTCGCTGGTGATCCGCCGCGAGCAGGGCGAGGGGGAGGCCGGCATCCGGGCCTACGCGCATGTGGGCACGGGCAACTACCACCCCAAGACCGCCCAGCAGTACACCGACCTCGGATTGCTGACCGCCGACCCCGCGGTCACCGGGGATGTCGTCCGGATCTTCAACTCGCTGACCGGGCACGCCTCCGAGCAGCAGTACGAGTCGCTGGTGGTCGCGCCGCACGCGATGCGGCCCTGGTTCGAGACGGCGATCGACCGCGAGATCGGGCACGCCCGCGCGGGCCGGCCCGCGCGGATCTTCGCGAAGATGAACCAGCTCGAGGACCGCGCGATCACCCGCCGGCTCTACGAGGCCAGCGCCGCGGGGGTCGAGGTCCGCCTCGTCGTCCGCGGGTTCTGCTGCCTCCGGCCCGGGATCCCGGGGCTGAGCGACAACATCCGCGTGCGGTCCGTCATCGGGCGGTTCCTCGAGCACTCCCGCATCTTCCACTTCGCCGATGGAAACCCGGATCCGCTCGAGGGCGTCTTCCTCATCGGGTCGGCCGACTGGATGTACCGCAACCTCAGCGCCCGGGTCGAGGCGGCGACGCCGATCCGCGACCGATCGGCCCGTGAGCGGTTGTGGCGCATCCTCGATGTCATGTGGCGTGACCGGTTCAACGCGTGGGAGGTCACGGGGGACGGCGGGCACCGCCGCCTCCAGCCCGACCCCGACGCCGAGCCCGACACGCCCGAGGCCTCGGGCACCTTCGCCTCGCTCATGGCCGACGCGATGGGGTGATGGCCGGGTCGCCGCTCCGGGGCGATCTCGCCTGTCCGGTCCCCGACCCCGCCGCGTCCACCGCGCCGGCAACGCCTCGCCCCGGCGGCCGCGTTTTTCACTTGCAGGGCTTCCCCCAGTCGCTTGGCGATCCCGCCTCCGCACGCGCGAAGTACGCTGACATGACGAGGCCGGCTCACCGCTGGACGGCCCCCGGATCGCTGGACCGCCGCGCGGACGCCGGCCGAGGCCCGCAAAGTCCTGAGCGATCCGGAGGGCAAGCGATGCACACGGGAAGGAAGACCGTATTCGCAGCGTGTGTGCTCGGCGCACTCGCCGGCGTCGTCGCCGGTCAAGTGGTCCATGAGACCATCAAGCTCGTGCCTGCCGATGTCGAGGAGACTGATGTCTTCGGCTATTCCGTCGCGGTACAGGGGAGTCTCGCTTTGATCGGTGCGATCAGCTCCCAAGGCGCCGCCGTCGACTCGGGCACGGTCTACATCTTCGACATCTCCGATCCGGCCAACCCCGTTCAACTGGCCGAGTTCTTCAGCGCCGGGGGGCAGGCGGGTGACCGTTTCGGGGCGGCCGTCGACCTCGACGGCGACCTGGCTCTGGTCGGAGCTGACCTCGACGATACGGGAACGAATTGGAACATCGGCGCTGCTTATATCTTCGATGTCTCCGACCCCACGACGCCAATCGAGCGTGCCCAGGTGCTGCCGACCGGTACTTGGGTGTCGGGTTACTTTGGTGCGTCCGTGTCGATCAACAACGGAGTGGGCGTAGTAGGCTCACCCTTCGACAACAGCCTTGCGTCAACCGGCGCGGCGTACATCTACGACCTCGCCGACCCCGCGAGCCCGGTTCTCGCCAACAAGCTCCTGAACAATCCGCCCAGCGGATTCAGCGACTTCGGCGACGCGGTTTCGCTCTCATCCGGGCTCCTCGCCGTCGGCGACCCCGCCCGCTCCGAGCCCGGCCTGGGCACCGGGGCCGCGTTTGTGTATGACATCTCCAATCCCTACGCACCGAGCTTGGCAGCGAGGCTACTCCCCGCGGATGTGTCCACTTGCGTCTGCCTGGGCGACTCAGTCGCGATTGACGACGGAGCAGCCCTGGTGGGTGCGCCACACTCCAGTATGGGCGGCTCCTCCTACCTCTTCGACCTTGCCGACCCGGGCGCGCCCTTGCAGATGTGGAAGCTCCAGCCCGATTCGATCAGCGCCCAACTCGGCGACGCGGTAGCGATCGACGCGCAGCGCCTGGTTGTCGGCGCCGCGGGTGAGCAGAACTACACCGGTGCCGCGTACCTGTTCGACCGGCACTCCGGTGGACTCATCGCCAAGCTCGTGCCGTCCGACGGCGCTCCCAGCGATTTCTTCGGTTACGCCGTCGCCGTCTCCGGCGATACCGTGCTCGTGTCGGCCCCGTGGAACGGTGAGTTCGGCGAGCGAGCCGGCGCCGTCTACATCTTCGATCTCTCCCCGGGCGGGTGCAACGCCGCCGATCTTGCGGAGCCCTACGGCGTGCTCGACCTGGCGGATATCAACGCCTTCATCGCCGGGTTCCTCGCCGCCGACCCGATCGCGGACCTGAACAGCGACGGGATCCACGATCTGGCCGACATCGGCGTGTTCGTGTCCGAGTTCGTCGCGGGCTGCCCGTAGCCCGGGCGACGACGCCGGTGAGCCCAAGGGCGGCGCGGGCCCCGCCCCGCGCCGCCGATCGACAGCCGATCCCGTCCCACTTTCCAAGCCTGCCCCGCCGTGCAACCGATAGCCCTCCATATCGGAGGCGGCCCTATGGACGATCCTCACCGTATCTCGACGAAGATCGGCAAGTTTGCGCCCTCGCTGACGCTCGCGCTCAAGTCGATCGCGAACGACCGGCGGGCCGCCGGGAAGCCCGTCTACGACTTCGGGCTGGGCGAGACGCGGGGCGAGCTCCACCCCGCGATCCGCGCCGCGGGCGAGCGTGCCTTCCGCGAGGGGCGCACGATGTACGCCGACCCGGCGGGAACCCCCGAACTCCGAAGGGCGGTGATCGACTGGCTCTCGGTCGGCGCCCACTACGGGCCCGAGCATGTCGTCGTCACCACCGGCGCGAAACAGGCGCTGTTCAACATCTTTCTCGCGGTCTGCAACCCCGCGGATTGCGTCCTGTTCGACGCGGCCCCGTGGGTCTCGTACCAGCCCCTCGCCGTCGCCGCCTACGCGTTCCCCGTGGCCGTGCTCCCGCTCGAGGGGCACGGCGACCACCTGAAGGTGACCCCGGCGGACCTGCAGCGCAACCTGGACGCGCGCCCGCACACGCGCCTGTTCCTGCTCAACAACCCCTGCAACCCCACCGCGCAGCTCTACGACGCCGCCGAGGTCGATGCGCTCCTCCGCGTCTGCTGCCGATACGGGGTCTACATGGTGCTCGACCGGCTCTATTGGCGGATCGTCTTCGAGGCGGGGGGCTACCCCGAGCCCGTGGTGGACGCGGAGACGCGGAAGTGGCTGATCCAGGTCGACGGGATGAGCAAGAACTTCCGGTCCACGGGCGGGCTGCGCATCGGGTGGTCCGTCGCGCCCGAGGATGTGACGCGGGCGATCGTCAACCTGCAGAGCCACTACACCTCGGGCCCGGCGGTCCCCGATCAGGCCGCCGCCGTCGCCGCGCTGAGCCACGACTACGACCCGGAGATGGTGCACGACCTCCGCCGCAAGCGCGACCTGCTCCGCCTGCACGCCGAGGGGATGCCGCTGGTCGAGGTCTGGCCGACGCCCGCGACCTTCTACTCGTTCTGGGATGTCCGGGCCTGCCTGCGCAGGCGGACCCCGGGCGGCAAGGCCCTCCAGAGCGCCGACGATGTCAGCCGCTACCTGCTCGACGAGGCGGGGGTCGTCACCGCGAGCGGGCGGGCCTTCCTCCAGGAGGGCTTCCTCCGGCTGAGCTTCACCACCAGTGACGAGGACATCGTCCGGGGGATGGCGGCAGCGCGCGAGGCCCTGGCCCGGCTCGCGTGAGCGGGAGGCGACGCCCCGGCCCTGGCCGCCGCAACGCCGGCCCGCGCGCCCTCTACAATCCCCGCATGAGCTGGACCAAGAACGAACTCCTCGCCAACCCCGTCGAGCACATCGACATCACCGCCTTCGACGCCCGCCCCGTGCTCGAGGCGTGGTCGAAGACCGCCTACCAGGCCCGGAACACGGCCCGGGCGGCCGAGATCTACTCGATGATGCTCGCCGATTCCGGGTGCGTCGTCATCCTCACGCTGGCGGGCTCGCTGGTGAGCGCGGGGATGAAGAAGGCGATCTGCCAGTTGATCGAGGCGAACGCGGTCGACGCGATCGTCTCCAGCGGGGCGAACATGGTCGACCAGGACTTCTTCGAGGGCCTGGGGTTCAAGCACTACATCGCCCCCGGGAGCCCCGAGAACCCCCCGGTGGACGACCCCACGCTGCGGGACATGGCGATCGACCGCATCTACGACACCTACATCAACGAGGACGAGCTCCGCATCTGCGACGACACCACCAAGGCGGTCTTCGACGCGCTCGAGCCCGGGGCCTATTCGAGCCGGCACCTGCTGGCCGAGTTCGGGCGATACCTCGACGAGAAGCACCCGGGCAACGAGTCGATCCTGCTCACCGCGTACCGCAAGGGCGTGCCGGTCTTCTGCCCCGCGTTCAGCGACTGTTCCGCCGGGTTCGGCATCGTGATGCACCAGGCCGAGCGGGCCCGCGACGGCAAGCCGAGCGTCGCCATCGACTCGGGGCGGGATTTCTGGGAACTCACCAAGATCAAGCTGCACACGATGGAGCAGGGCGGCGACACAGGCCTGCTGATGCTCGCGGGGGGCGTGCCCAAGAACTTCGTGCAGGACATCGTCGTCTCGGGCGAGCTGCTCGTCGAGAAGGGGCTGGTCGATCTGCCCGAGGGCACCGAGACCCCGATGCACAAGTACGCGATCCAGCTCACCGTGGCCGACGCGCGGGACGGGGCCCTCTCCGGCTCGACGCTGCGCGAGGCGTGCAGCTGGGGCAAGGTCGATGTCGTCCACGAGCAGATGGTCTTCGGCGAGGTGACGACGCTCTTCCCGCTCATCGCGTCCGACGCGTATCACCGCGGCGCGTGGAAGAAGCGGCCGGAGCGGAGGCTCGCGGAGATCTTTGCCGCGGCAGGGGTCTGATCGATCACCCGTGCCGCGCTCGGCGGATCTGCCTGATCCGCGCCCGCACCGACGCCGCCGACTCGGTCGTCTCCGCGTCCGCGAGCAGCGCCTCCGCCTCGGCCCGGTACCGCGGGTGCGCCGCCGCGAGGCGGGCGAAGCCGCTGTACGCCCACGCGCGCACGAACTTGTTCTCGTCCGCCAGGCACCGGCCGATCAGCCGCCTCGCGTCGCGGACGGAGCCGGGCGGGACCGGGACATGCTCCATGATCTGCAATGCGTGCAGACGCGCCTCCCAGTGCTCGAACCGGGCCGCGGCCCGGTAGAACGCCCCGGCCTGCGCCTCGGAGAGCGCGTTGTCTGATGCCTTCTGCTCCAGATGATGCTTGATCAGCCACGACGCGGCGACCTCAAGGTCGGCCTCGCCCGCGAGCCGGATCAGCGAACCGACAGACCCGCGCCTGCCGACCTGCCGCCCGAAGATCGCCCGGATCGCGTCGGCGTCCTTCCCGTCCCACGACGCGAGGTCCAGCCTGAGCGAAGCGGCGGACGCCATCCGAGCAGGATACCGGATCGCCTGACGCCGATCACTCGCCGCACCCCCGCTTGCCACCAGTCGCGCCCACACCCGCGAAAGAGCCCGGAGCGTGAGCGACGGGCCGGGCATCCTTCTGCGCACGATCGCGTGTTTCTCTTGACCGGTCTCGCCTCGGCCCGTCGCTCACGCTCCGGGCTCTTCTCAATCAATCTGCGGTCTGGAGTGCGCCGGCGCCCTCCATCGCGTTTCCCTCGGTCTTCGCGTTCGTTTCCGCCCGCGGCCCACCTTCTCCGCGACCTCGGCGTTCTGGCGTTGATCCGCGGCGCGTCCGAGCCCCGTCCCCCCAACAATCCCCCATGTCCGAGGCCGACCTGCTGGCGCACATCCAGCGTCGCTCGCGCGACCTGACCAACCTCGCGGGCCACTTCGGCGAGATCGTCGTCGGCCCGGGCGATGACTGCGCCGTGATCCGCGAGCCGGGCCCGCCCGCCGGTCTGCTTGTCATCGGCGTCGACCAGCTCGTCGAAGGCCGGCATTACGAGCTCGGCACGGATCTTGACCTCTTCGCCCGCAAGGCCGTCGCCCGCGCCGTCTCCGACATCGCCGCGATGGGGGCCCGCCCCGCGTGGGCGCTCGCGACGGGGATCTTGCCCGACGGGTTCACGCAGGGCGATGCCCTGTTCGACGCCATGGCGCGATGGGCCCGCCGCTTCGCCTGCCCGCTCATCGGGGGCGACATCGCGTTCGGGCCCAAGGACGCCCCGCTCTCGCTCACCGTCACCGCCGCGGGGCGCATGGACCCGGGCCTCGTCCCCCTGCTCCGCTCCGGGGCCCGCCCGGGGGACGAGATCTGGCTCACCGGGCCGGTCGGGGGTTCGTTCGAGTCGGGGTGGCACCTGCGGTTCGAGCCCCGTGTCGACGCGGGGCTCGCCGCCGCCGCCTCGGGCCGGGTGCACGCCGCGATCGACCTCTCCGATGGGCTCGGGCGCGACGCGGCCCGCGTCGGCGCGGCGTCCGGGGTACGATTGGAAATCGAGGCCGCCCGGCTCCCGATCAGCCCTCGAAGCCGGGACTGGCGGGCCGCGGCGTCGGAAGGCGAGGACTACGAACTCCTGCTCTGCGCCGCGCCCCGATCGCCGGGCGACGCGGCCCCGCCCTTCCACGCCGAGCCCGGGCTGCTCGGGCCGATCGGCCTCGTCCGGGCCTGCGCCGCGGGGGAACCGCCGGGCGCGACCATCATCGACCCGCACGGCGTCGGGCACGAGGCGGGAAATCTGGGCTGGGACCACGGCGGGTGAGCCCGGGTGGGACACCGGGTTGTCTGATCGAATTGTGAATGTGTGATGGTCGAATTGTGATCGGGCGAAGACTCCCGCTGACCGAATCCGCCCCGGACCGGGGACGAAACGGTGGAGCCGGGGCGCAAAGTCTGCTAAAACAAGCCCCGCGGGATTGGGTCTCGTTCTGCCGCCCCTTTCGGGGCGATTCCCGCGGCGCCGCTGGCGCAGGTTCGATCCGTGCCCGAGTCCGGCCGATCTTCTCGGCCCGGCGTCGGGCATCCATTCGGGTTTCTCGGCGGGGGCCGAAACAGGAGTATTGAGAATGAGGATGACCGTGACCAATGTGCTCGCCGTCGCGGGGCTTGCCGTTTCCTCGGCGACCGCCGCCCAGCCCTGGCTTCCCGTGACGACGCAGGCCCACACCTGCGGCGCGACCTGCGGGGCCGTGGACCGCCTCGAGCGGGCCCTGTTCAGCGCCCTCCCGCCCGAGCAGAAGCTCGAGATCGCCCGGGGCCTGGCCGCGCGCGGCCAGACCGACGAGGCCTATGAGCGCGTGGCCCACCTGATCTCCCGCGACGCGTTCGAGGGCATGCGCCCCGAGTGGAAGGCCGCCCTGGACAAGATCAGCCGCGACGGCAACCCGGGCATCGCCGCCTGCTTCGAGCCCGGCACCAGCGAGGAGGTCACGCTCGCCTTCGACCAGCTGCTCTTCGGCGACGGCAACCGTTTCCAGCCCGGCACGCGCTGGTCGAGCACCGCCTACTCGGGCGGGGGCCTCCAGCAGGGCGACCCGACCATCATCTCCTACTCGTTCATCCCGGACGGCACCACGATCCTCGATGCCGGCTTCGGCTCGGGCCCCAGCCAGCTCTTCGCCTGGATGAACGGCATCTACGGCAACACCGCCACCTGGCAGAACCTCTTCCACTCCGTCTTCGACCGCTGGGAGGAACTCAGCGGCAACACCTATGTCTTCGAGCCCAACGACGACGGCGTCTCCCAGAGCAACGACAACAACCCCGGCGTCGCCGGCGTCCGCGGCGATGTCCGCATCGGCGCCAAGAACATCGACGGCGGCGGCGGCGTGCTCGCCTACAACTTCTTCCCGCAGAACGGCGACATGGTCCTCGCCGCCTTCGACTCGCCCTACAACACCCCCGGCCGCCACCCCACCCGCCCCCGCAACACCATCACCCACGAGCACGGGCACGGCAAGGGCGCCAACCATGTCTGCCCCGCCGACGGCTCCAAGCTCATGGAGCCCTTCATCAATGTCAACTTCGACGGGCCCCAGCTCGACGACATCCTCCTCGCCCAGCGCCTCTACGGCGACCCCAACGAGACCAACGACAACGCCGCGACCGCGACCGACCTCGGCGCCGTCTCCTCCACCACCCTCTCCCTCTTGAGCATCGACGACAACGGCGACCAGGACTGGTACCGCGTCTCCGTGCCCGCCGACTCCGAGCTCTCGGTCACCGTCCTCCCCACCGGCGCGTCCTACATCCAGGGCCCACAGACCTCCGCCTGCAACACCGGCACCCCCTTCGACTCGCTCCGCATCCACGACCTGCGGTTCGAGATCATCGACACCAACGGCGTCTCCGTCCTCGCCTCGGTCAACAACGCCGGCCTCGGCGTGCTCGAGTCCACCACACTCGTCATCGAGGACCCGGGCAACTACTTCATCCGCGTCCTCGGCGACACCACCAACAACATCCAGGCCTACTCCCTCAGCGTCACCGTCGAGGACCTGCCCTTCATCCCCGTCGACATCGACCTCGTCGGCTCGGCACCCACCGCGGTCGACCCCGGCGTGCCCACCCCCGTCGTCGTGACCATCGACCCCAACGACGAGACCATCGCGCCCGGCTCCGAGCGGCTCCGCTTCCGCGACAGCGGCGGCTCCTACCAGTCCATCCCCCTCGTCGCGCAGGGCGGCGGGCAGTACGCCGCCAGCCTCCCCGCCTCCGACTGCGGGACCAACCCCGAGTTCTTCTTCGAGGTCCAGGGCAACCTCTCCGGCGTGATCACCCTCCCCGAGGGCGGCGCCTCCAGCCCCTTCTCCGCCGTCGTCGGCGACATCGTCGTCGAGTTCGAGGACGACTTCGAGACCGACACCGGGTGGACCGTCTCCGGCAGCATCAACACGAACTCCGCCGGACGCTGGCAGCGGGGCGTCCCCGTCGGCGCCAACGACAGCCGCATCGCCGACCCGGGTTCGGACGCCGACGGCTCCGGGCAGTGCTTCGTCACCGGCAATGTGCTCGACAACTCCGATGTCGACGGCGGCAACACCATCCTCACCAGCCCCGCCTTCGATGTCTCGGGCAACCCCGAGGCCACCATCTCCTACGCCCGCTGGTTCGACAACAACGAGGGAGGCAGCGCCGCCAACCCCTTCACCGAGACCTTCGTCATCGAGATCTCCGGCAACAACGGGGGCTCGTGGGTCAACCTCGAGACCGTCGGGCCCACCGGCCCCGAGGTCTCCGGCGGGTGGATCACCAAGACCTTCCGCGTTGCCGACTTCGTGACGCCCTCCGCGAATGTCCGCGTCCGCTTCATCGCCTCCGATGATGTCGGGACGGTCGTCGAGGCGGGTGTGGACGCGGTCAGCGTCTCGGGCCTCTCCTGCGAGGACCCGGTCAACAACCCCTGCAACGCCGCCGACCTCGCCGAGCCCTTCGATGTGCTCGACCTCGCCGATGTCAACGCGTTCATCACCGGGTTCACCCAGCAGACCGACGCGGGCGATGTCGACAACAACGGCATCTGGGACCTGGGCGACATCAACGCCTTCGTCCTCGCCTTCACCGCGGGCTGCCCCTGACCGACCGACCCTGAATTGACCACTCCAGGGGGCCGCGAGGCCCCCTTTTTCGTGCGCCCGCGGCTCACCTCGAAGCGTGAACCACGCGCGGTGCCGTGGTTCATCTCGAAGAGTGAACCACGAGAGGACGGCGCAGGCCGTCCCGATCCGCCGTCACTCATCGAGATGACCGCGGGCACCGAGCACGGGATGGACCGGGGGTCCGATCTACTTCAGCCCAATCCGCTCCAGCAACGCGATCGCCCGGCGCAGCCGTTCCGTCTTCGCCTCGCCCAGGTAGGGCTTGTTGTACGCCAGGCACGACTTGAGGTCCATGACCAGCGTCCGCTTCCGCGGCGGCGAGAGGTGCGGGTACGCGGGGTACCGCACCGTCGGCGGGAAGCGCAGCGGGTACATCATGAACGGGTGGGTCACGATCAGCAGGTCCTCGCCCGGGTTGATCTGCGCGATCACGCTCGCCGGCTTGCCCGGCACGAACCGCAGGCTGTTCTCCCCGTCGCTGAGGATCTGCGTGCTCCGCCATTTCCGCGTCCCGGGGTGGTAGAAAACCGAGTCGTGATACTCCAGCCCCAGTTCGCCCGCGGGGATGTCCTTGTAGAGGTCGTAGTTGTTCGCCTTGAACGCGGCGATGTGCTTGCCCCCGTGCCAGCAGACGCCCCGCACGCGCGACCCCGCGTGCGCGCTCATCCGCTCGACATCCTCCCGCAGACGCGCCAGCCCGTCCCTCCCCAGCGCCAACTGCTCGTACAGGTGATCGCTGTGGACCCCGACCTCGTGCCCCATCTCCGCCACGCGCCTCGGGACATCCGACTCCCACACCCGGTACGGCGCCGTGTCCGTCAGGAAATACCACGAACTCCGCAGCCCGAGCGCCCGCTCGTACTCGGCGAGCTCCAGCACCTTGTCCAGGCGGATGTCCACATCGTGCCGGATGCAGACATTCACCCGGTCCGCGCCCCGCTCGTCGCGGGCGAAGTGCTCCACCACCGGGCGCACCACCACCCGCCCGTCGCCCGCCAGCGCCTCGTACATCCGCACGAACGCCCGCCCAAGCCCCCTCGGCGCCCGCGCCGCGCTCATGCCCCCGGGGCCCCGCCCGGCTTGGTGAACAACGCGTCCATGTTCACCGGCAACCCGAAGAACCTCGGCTCCTGAGGCGGGTACAGCCCCGTCGCCCGCACCCACTCCAGCCGCAGCCCGTGCTCGCCCGCCATCGCGCGAAGCCGGCGCTTGCCGAAATAGGTGAAAGGCCCGGGCAGGCCCTTGACCGTGTTCTTCACGAACTTGAGATTCTGCTGGAAGATGTCCTTCCGCTTCGCACGCAGCGCCCCGGCCATGTTCCGCGCGTAGAAACCGAGCCCGGGCACATTGATCAGGATCCGCCCCCCGGGCCGGGTCACCCGCGCCAACTGCCCGAACGCCTGCGGCACATTCACGAGCTGCAACACCCCGATGCACAGCACGGTCGAGAACTCACCGTCCTCGAACGGCATCTTCAGGATGTCCGCCTTCACGACCTCCAGGTTGTCCAGCGCCATCTCCGCCTTCTTCTCGGCCGCGCAGCTGAACAGGAAGTCGTTCCGGTCGCACGCGACCACGCGCGTCTCGGGGTTCGACTCGGCGATCGTCACCGCCCACTGCCCCGGGCCGCACCCCATGTCGAGCACGGGCCCGTTGACCGTGATCCCAAGCTCACGGAGCCGTTCGCGGAAGAACCGCCGCCCCAGACGGAACTTGTCGTCGACATACTCCTCGAGCCCCTGCCCGAACCGCTCGTGCAGCGGGAGCGAGAGCCTCGGGTTCTCCAGCCGCTCCTCGGGGAACGGGAACCGGGGCTCGTCCCGCACCGGCGCCGCCGGCACCGAGCCCTCCACCGTCGCCGTCGCCTGGAACGCGGGCATGTGCGCATCGCTCCTTTCTCGCAGACGGGCCGCGATCGCGGGCGCCGTCTCGCCCTCCGGCACCGGGGGCACCGGGTTCTTGTAGATCTTCACGCAACGCGCCGCAACCTTCAGGTGGTCGTGGTGCGCCCTGGCATACGCCCACCCCGCTTCTGCGATCGAACGCCGCCGCTCCGCGTCCGGGAGCAGCCCCCGCAGCACATCCACCAGCGTCCCCGCGTTCGCCGGCACCACCGGCGTCGCCTTGCCGTACTGCCCCGCCGCCGAATCGATCACGCCCCCGACCACCACGCGACCCGTCGCCATCGCCTCGATCGCCGCCGTTGCGTGGAAGTCGCTCCCGAGCTGGTCGATCAGCACATCCGCCTCGCGGACGCGCCGCTTCGCCTCCTCGTGCGGCACCCCCTCCACCAGGTCGAACTCGAACGCGAACCCCTGCCCCCGCAGGGCCTCCACCGCCGCCAGCACCGCGTCGGTCCCCTTGATCGCCCGGTTCGTCGGCATGTGCACCACCCGGGGCACCTCCCGCTGCGCATCTCCCTCGCCAAGCGACGCGAGATCCACCGCGATCGGCAGCATGTTCAGCCCGAACTCCCCCACGAACAGCCGGGAGTGCTCGCCGGCCGCGATCAGCCCGTTCGCGTGCGGCGCCGCGCTCTCCAGCAGCGAGACCTTGTCCCGGTCCAGGCACGACCGGCACTTCACGCACATCGAATGGGGGTTGCGGTCGTACGAGAGCGAGGGCAGGCGGAAGTCGCACCCCATCAGGTGGAAGAACACCCGCTTGCCCAGCCCACGCAGCACCGGGAGATCCGAGTAGGGATGGATCCCGTACGCCCGCGGCAGCAGCGACGCGTGGTAGTAGAAGTGGAACACCTCGTACCCCGCCTCGATGCAGTCCGCCAGGTAGCGGTACAGCCCCGTCAGCCGCTCCGCGCGCGTCCCCTCCTGGAAACGCAGCGTCCGGTCCGCCGGGAAGTCGAACGCGCCCGTCGGCGCCGCGTGCACATCCGCCTCGTGGCCCAACTCACGCTGCCCGCGCGAGAGCAGCCACCCCTGGTTCGCGATGTTCACCGGCGCGTGCAGGATCTTCATGCCTCAGCTTCCTACCCCGGCGCCCGCCCCGCTCATTCCAGCGGGAGCCCCGCCTCCTCGAACGCCCGCGCCGTCTCCTCGCGAACCCGCTCGGCGACCCCCGCCGCCCGGTGCTCAAGAATAGCCGGGGCCGACCCACGCACCGCCGGCGGCTCGCCCACCGCGCCCGCCGCCGCCGCGACCCGCCGCGTGCCCCGGTCGGGGTCGCCGCAGAACGCCTCGTAGCGCACGACCTCCCATCGCGCCCCCGTTCCCTCCCGCTCGAGCCGCGCACGCTCCGAGGCGAGGTCCCGGCGGATCTCCGCCACCTGCCTCGCGACCTGCGCCACGGGATCGCCCACGCAGCGGCGCCACCCAGACGGGCGCAGCGACCACCACCGGTCCTCCCCGCCCCCGCGCTCGCGCCGGCACCGCAGGATCGACGCCACCGTCTCCGCCGGGTCGCGGCGGACCTCGACGAACACCGAGCGGGGATGGGCCCGCGCCAGCAACGCCGCGTTCAACCCGCAGATCACATTCCGGAACAGGAACGGCAAGTCCGCCGCCGCGATCATCGCCCGGATCTCCCGCGACAGCCCGGCAAGGTCAACCGCCGCGCGCTCCGCGTCGCCCAGCCGGTGCGACCCGTCCGCGGTCCGGTCCAGGCCCAGCCATCTCGTCCAGAACATCCCGAACTCGTGGTTGCCCAAGGGCCCCCGCGTCTTGCCGATGTCGAACTCGAGATCGCGCGCCCCGCCCCCGTGCACACGCATCGTCTCACTCAGCAGCAGCCCCGCGACCGGGTTGCCCGGGAAACGCGCCGCGAGGTTCGTCACATATCCCACCCCGAGCGCGCGCACCAGCACCTCCGACACCAGCGTCGTCCCCGACCGGGGCGCACCCACCACCCAGATCACTGGCCGATCCTCGGGCGGGAACGCCGGCCCCGGAATCTCAGGCGAAAACCCCTCAACCCGGGCGTTCAGCCCCTCGAGAAACCGGTCCAGAATCGCTCGCTCGAATCGGCTCATCGCACGCCCAATCTACCCACGCGCCAGAAGGTCGTAGGGCGCCACGAACCACCCGGGGAACGCCCCCGCGAGCGCCGCGGGCGTCGCCCCCGCCAGCGCCCGCCCCGCCCCGGGCCCCAGCACCGTCAGGAACGCGTACCGCCGGTCCGCCGCGCCGAACCCCGCCTTGAAATGATGCAGCGAGGCCAGCGACGGGGCCGTCCCGCCCCAGTTCCAGGCCGTGCACCCCGAGCCCGCCGCCCATTCCATCGCGCGCACGATCAGCGCCGTGTTCGGCTGACGCCCCCGCGCCTCCGCCTCCACCGCCGGCACGAAATACTCCGCCGCCCGCCCGGACCGCAGCACCAGCAGCGCCGCCACGGGCCGCCCGCCCTCCCGCGCGACGAACAGCGCGCGCGCCCCACGCGGCATCGCCCGGAGCGCCTCGAGATGCTCCCGAGGCTTTGCGATCGCGCCGATCGCCTCCATGTTCGCCCGGTGCGTGCGCGCAAGAAACGCCCACGCCTCGTCACCCAGGTCGGCCTCGTCGGCGATCGCGAACCCCTGCCGCAACGCCTTGCGGGCCAGGTTCCGGGTCTTCTGCGTGAAGGTCCCGGCGAGCAACCGCTCCGCGAAGTCGCCCCCGGGCTCGGGCAACGCGCCGACCTGCGCCACCCGCTCGAGCGACGCGTCGGGCATGAGCGCCGCCGTGACCGCCCTGTGCCGCGCCCCGTCGTCCATCGGCGAGAGCACGACGGTCCCCGCGAGCACCCCGGGCTCGGCCGCGCGGGCCCGGAACGCGCCGACCAGCGCCGCCGCCACCCCGTCCGGATCGCCGCACGCCGGGTCGACCCGCGGCGAGCCGTGGCTCCCGAACCAGGGCAGCGCATTGAGCACGGTGCCGAGCGACGGGTCCGTGCGCTCGAAGTAGGTCATGACGCCCACCGATCGCCCGCCATCGTCCGAGGCGGCGAGCGTGACGGGCCGGCCCCCCGTGATCCGCGCCAGCGCCGCGTGGTAGTCCGGGCTCGCGTAGATCTGCGCCGCGGGGTCGGCCGCCGCGATCCGCTCGGCGATCGCGCGGGACTCGTCCGCGTCGCCGACCTCCGCGACCCGGATCGTGCGCGCGCCCTCGCGCGCCGGCGCGGTCACGACGCCCCCTGGGCGCGGAGCGAATCGTCAAACGCCCCGGCGATCGCGTCGAGGTCGTCCCCGGTCAGGAACGGGTGCAGCGGGAGCGTCAGGCACGACCGCCGGGCCCGCCACGACGCGGGCCGATCGCCCGGCTTCGTGCCGCTCAGCGCGGCGTAGACAGGCTCGGCGTGCACGGCGTAGGTGCCGATCGTCGCTTCGACGCCGCGGATGGCCAGCTCACCGATCACCGCGTCCCGGTCGATGCGCTCCGGGAGCATCACCACGAAACTCTGGAAGAGGTGCGGGCCCCAGGGCGGATCGGCGGGCAGTTGCACCCCGAGCCGCGCCGCCAGCGGGGTGAGCCGCTCGTTCAGCCCCAGCGCCAGGCGGCGCCGGTCCGCGAGGATCCCGTCGAGCCGGCCCATCTGCACGACGCCGACCGCGGCCTGGAGATCGCTGAGGCGGTAATTGAACCCGGCGTGGTCGAACCGCATCACCCCCCCGTCGCGGACCCCGCCGTGCGCGCGCAGTGTGCGGCAGAGCGCCGCGGCCGCGTCGTCGTTCGTCGTGATCATCCCGCCCTCGCCCGTGGTGATGACCTTCCGTGCGTGGAAACTGAAGCATGTGATCGCGCTGAACGCGTTGGAGCCGATCTGGGCTCCGCACGAGCGCCCCCCGATCGCGCAGGCCGCGTCGTCGATCACCGGGACCCCGCGCCCGCGTGCGATCTGGGCGATCGCGGCGTGATTGGCGGGCGAGCCGACCGGATCGACCACGATGATCGCCCGGGTCCGGGGCGAGATCCGCCGTTCGAGATCCGCCGGGTCCATCGCGTAGGTCGCCGGGTCGATGTCCACCGGCACGACCTTCGCCCCCTGCTGCGCCACGACATTCGCCGTCGCGGGGAAGGTGAAATCCGCCACGGCCACCTCGTCACCCGCCCCGATCCCCAGCGCCACCAGCGCCAGGTGGAGCGCCGTGGTGCACGAGCTCGTCGCGACCGCGTGCCGCGAGCCGCACCGCTCGGCCACCAGCCCCTCGAACCGCTCCACCATGCGGCCTTGCGCGAGCATCCCGCTCTCGAGCACCGCCCGGACCGCCTCGAGTTCCTCGGCGCCCGTCACGGGCCTGGTCAGCCGGATGTGGCGGTCGGTGGGTGTGGTCACGACGCCCGCTCCTTGCGTCGCACGGCTCACGCCCTCAGCCCCGCGGCCCCCGGGCGTGCGGCGTTCTCCGCCTTCTGCCGATACCACGCGACGGTCCGGCGGAGGCCTTCCTCGATCTCCACGCGGGGCTCGAACCCCAGGATCTCGCGGGCAGACTGGATATTCGGGATCCGCAGGGCGACATCCATGTGCCCCATCTTCTTGAACTTGAGCCCCGAGGCGCTCTCCGCCACGCGGATGACCAGTTCGGCGAGGTTGTAGGTCGTGAGCGTCGAGCGCGGGTTGCCGATGTTGAACGAACGCCCGACCGCCTCGGGGTTCGAGACCGCCCGCAGCACGCCGTCCACGAAGTCATCGATGTAGCACCACGCCCGGATCTGCGAGCCCTCGTCGTGGATCACCAGGTCCTCGTTGTGGATCGCGCGCACCACGAAGTTGTGGATCGCCCCGATGCCGACCTGATTGGGGCCGTAGATGTTGAACGGCCGCACCGTCACCGTCGGGAGCCCGTGCTGCACATGGTAGCAGTGGGTGATGAACTCCCCGGCGAGTTTGCTCACCGCGTAGGTCCACCTCGCCTCGCCGATCGTGACTGTCGGGCTGATCTCGAACTCCGAGACATTGTACGCGTGCTGCCCGAAGACCTCGGAGGTCGAGAAGTCCACCACACGCGCGAGCCGGGGCAGTTCGGCGGCCGCCCCGAGCACATTGAAGGTGCCCTGGATGTTCACCTCGAGCGTCTTGAGCGGGGCCGCGACCACCGTGTCCACCCCCGCGATCGCGGCGCAGTGAACCACGAGGTCGACATCGTCGGTCATCGCCGCCCGGACGGCCCCGCGGTCGAGCACATCGCCCTTCACGAGCGTGATGTTCGGGTGTTCCTTCAGCGGCGAGTTCGCCAGCGCGTTGTTATGCAGGTTGTCGAAGAGCGTCACGCGGTTGTCGTCGGCCAGCCGCGACGCCAGCGTCGTGCCGATGAACCCCGCGCCCCCGGTGATGAACAGGTGCGAGCCCTCGATGCCGTATGCGTTCGCCATGAAGTCGACGCTTCCTTCCTCGCTCAAGCCGGAGTATACGGCCCCCCGGCCCCGCCCCCCGGCGGCCCGCCGAACGACGCGACCCCGGCGCGCGACAACGCGACGCCCCCGGGGCGCCGCGTTGTCGTGGAAGAGGAACGGGTGCGTCCCCCTGTGGCGTCAGTTGTCCAGCCAGCGGACGCGGCCCGACTCGAGCTCGTACACCGCGCCCACCACGCGGAGCTTGCCCTCGGAGACCAGGCCCGAGATCACCTCGCTGCGGGACTGGATGTCCCGCACGGTGCGGCGGACATTCTCCTCGGTGACGCGGCGGACAAAGTCCTTGTTGGAGGACGCCCGCTCCCCGCCGGTCGAGGCCACCGCGGGCTCGATATTGGCGAGCATCGCCGTCAGGTTGCCGAGCTGGGCCCGGTCGATCGCCCCCATGACCGCGCCGCACGAGGTGTGCCCCAGCACGACGATCAGCTTCGACCCGGCGACCGCGGTCCCGAACTCCATGCTCCCCACCAGGTCCTGGTTCTCGAAATTGCCCGCGACGCGGCCGACGAAGATGTCCCCGATCCCCTGATCGAAGACCAACTCCGGGGGCACCCGTGAATCGAGGCACCCGAGCACGATCGCCTTGGGGTACTGCCCCGACGCCGTCGCCCTTGCCTGCCCCAGCCAGTTGCGGTCCATGCCCCGGTTCGCCACGAAACGCTCGTTCCCCGCCTTCAGGTCCGCGAGCACCGCGTCGGGGGTCAGGGCCCGCTGGGCCTCCTGCGTCATCACGCCCGCCGACACGGGCGCCTCGGCGCCGTGGTGCGAGGCGGCGCACCCGGCCAAGGCGGCGGCGAGGAGGCCCGTTGCGAGTCCGAACACAGTCCTGTTGATCATCATCGTCTCCTAGGTGGCCCCGCCCGGCGGGCCCGGGGCGTGGACCAACTATCGCCCGGAGAGGTGGTATAGAAAAATAGAATGAATGAATCCTAGGATTGACAAAAACGATTTTTCGGCCTTCGCCCCGCCCGGAAATCAGGATCACTGAGTCCGCAAGATGCGCCCGGCCCGAAGCCAACAAGGAGACCATCATGCCAGCCCACCTGGAGAGGCTCAACTTCAACCACCTCCGCTGCTTCTGGGCCGTCGCGCGCGAGGGCAGCATCGCCGCCGCCTGCCGGGCGTTGGACCTCACCCAGCCCACGATCAGCAAACAAATCGGCGATCTCGAAGACGCCCTGGGCGAGGCCCTGTTCCGACGCACCGGCCGCCGGCTCGTGCTGACGGACCTCGGCCGCACCGTCTACAACCACGCCGACGACATCTTCGCCCTGGGGCAGGAGATCGTCGAGGTCGCCAAGGGGCACCGGGGGGATCGGCCGGCCCGCCTGAGCGTGGGGGTGAGCGATGTCGTCCCGAAGCTGCTGACGCGCCTGGCGCTCGAGCCGGCGATCCGCGGGCGAACGCCGGCCCACCTGGTGTGCCGGGAGGGCAAGACCGAGCACCTCCTGACCGACCTGGCCCTGGGCGTGCTGGATGTCGTGCTGACCGACGCCCCGCTGCCCTCCGGATCGCGCGTGCGTGCGTTCACGCACCGGATCGGGGAGAGCGCCGTGGGGGTGTTCGCGCCAGAGAAACTCGCCTCCCGGCTCCGCGGGGGCTTCCCCGGGTCGCTCGCCGGGGCCCCGATGCTCCTGCCGACGGAGAACACCGCCCTGCGGCGCTCGATCAACGCCTGGCTCGCCGGGGCCCGCCTCAAGCCCGCGATCGTCGCCGAGTTCGAGGACAGCGCCCTGCTCAAGGCCTTCGCCGAGGCCGGGCACGGGCTTTTCTTCGCGCCCACCGCGGTCGAGAGCCAGGTCACCCGCCAGTTTGGGGTCGGGCTGGTCGGGGTGGCCGACGGGCTGATCGAGACGCTCTACGCGATCACCGCCGAGCGGCGGATCCGCCACCCCGCGGTCGTCGCGATCGTGGACGCGGCCCGCGGGGCGCTGCGACCGGCCTGAGCGACCGCCCAACAATCCGGCGTGCCCACGATCGAGACCATCCTCGCCGGGCTCGAGCAGACCGACGCGTTCGGCGTGGCGTTGGCGCGCCTGCTGCGGCCGGGCGACGCGGTCCTGCTCACCGGCGAACTGGGCTCGGGGAAGACGACCCTTGTGCGCGCCGTCGCCGCGGCGTTGGGCGTCGACCCGCGGGCGGTCTCAAGCCCCACCTTCACCGTGGTTC
This sequence comes from Phycisphaerales bacterium, assembly GCA_036732005.1. GTDB lineage: Bacteria > Planctomycetota > Phycisphaerae > Phycisphaerales > UBA1924 > UBA1926. Next base: position 294,905 of record DAINDF010000003.1, on the reverse strand, counting down.
ACGCGTACGAGGCCGCGGGCGGGCTTACGCTGGTCCACGCCGACGCGTACCGGCTCGACCCGGATGACGATCTCGAGCGCGAGCGGCTCGGGTGGGACGAGGCGACGCGGGGCAACGCGATCGCCCTGATCGAGTGGGGCGAGCGGATGCCGGGCCTCCCGGGGCCCGAGCCCGCGAGGCTCGCGCTGCGGCACGAGGGGGAGTTCGAGCGGGGCGTCCGTCTCGAGGCGCCGGAATCGTGGTCGGCCCGTCCCGGGTGGGACGCGCTCGTGGCGCTGGCTCGGGGTGAGGCATCGGCCCCGACGAACTCCCCGTTCGCGTCGGAGCGCGAGCAACTCGCCGACCTGTACAAGTGGCTCAGCGGTTCGTACCGCATCTCGCGGCCGATCGAGCAGGCGGACCTCGAGCAGGAGTAGCCCGTTCGGGGCGTTGGTGTTCGAATCGGGAAACCGCCCGATTCGGCGCGGGCGGTCCGGTTGAAACCCGCCGGGCGGGCCTCGGAATAACCAAGACGCACCGATCGGCGACGGAACCCCGCACGCCGAGCATCTTGGTGCCTGGTGACGAGCCCGGATTCCCCGGGGATCGAATCGAGCCGCGATGGACGACCTCTTCCTGCCAATCCGTCGTCGGGACGCCGGGCGGTTCCCGGCGTGGGCGGCGATCGTGGCGGTGGGGGCGCTGGCGCGGGTCGCGATACTGCACGGCGGCGCGTTCGTGCAGCGGGACCAGCCCGAGCCCGAGCGCATGCCCGCGCTCACCGAGGCCGCCGAGCCCGCGATCACCCGGACGCCGTTCTTTGTGAGGCCGGACCGAGCCTTCATCCCGGCGCGGGCCTGGTTCCCGGGCGTCGAGCCCGATGGGCTCTACGCCGAGGCCGCGTCCGCGGGGTGATCAGCTCGACTGGTTCCGGCGGAGGCGGGCGACCTCATCGCGGGCGGCCTGCAACTCGCGGCGGAGGTGGCGGATGCGGAGTTGCGACTGCACGCGGACGAGCAGTTCGAGGCGGTCGACCGGCTTGGTCAGGAAATCGTCGGCGCCCGCGTCGAGCGAGCGTTCGACATCGGCGACCTGGTTCAGCGCGGTGACCATCAACACGGGCGTCCTCGGCTCGGTCTCCTCGGCCCGGATCGCCTCGCAGACCTGAAACCCGCTCATGCGGGGCATCATGATGTCGAGGAGCACGAGGTCGGGTTTGGCCGCGCGGAACTGGGCGAGCGCCTCCTCGCCGTCCCGCGCGAGCACCGTACGGCACTTGAGTTCGGCGAGATAGGCCTGGAGCAACTCGAGGTTGGGCTCGTTGTCGTCGACGAGGAGGATCGTCGAGTCCGACGGGTCGAAGGGCCTCGGGTCGGTGCTGGGGTCGGTCGGCTGTCCCACGCGGGTCTCCCGTCTGCACGCGGCGTGCTCGGACCCATCCTATTGCGGTTGCGGGGCCGCGTCGGGCGGGGGGGAGGGGCCGTACGATTCGGCTCCATTTCCACTCCGCGAGACCGCATGCCCGAGTACACCAAGGAACCGACGACCGCCTGGTCCAACGAGTACACCCGTCCGGAATTGGCGGGGCTGCTCGGGGGCCTGGAGGAGAAAGAGCGGGCGGCCTTCGACGCGGCGCTCCAGGGTCTGCTGGCGCGAAAGGGGTGCAAGGAGCGGGTGGAGTGGATGGGGCTGCCCTGGCGGTGGACGGTGCTGGTCGGTCGGTCGGGGTCGGAGGGGCCCTCGGTGGCGTACCTGGTCCCTCGACCGGGGGGCCCGATTGCCTGCCTTCCGGTGCCGGTGGAGGGTGCCGGGGCTCCGAACCCGGCGGAGTTGACCAAGGCGGTGCGGGTGGTGCTCGAGCGTGCCCCGGTGATCGCCGGGTACGCCTGGCCCGAGTGGGCGATCGGGGAGCTGGATCTGGTCGCTGTTCGTCCGTTGCTGGACGCGCGGGATCAGTCGGTTTCCTGATGCCCGACCCGAAACGGGGACTGGAGCCCTGAACGGGAAAACGCCGATCCCAACGGACCCCGGAGGATCCGCATGCAATCGAGGTGTTCCCGGACCGCGAAGTCCCATCCCGCCGCCCTGGTGTGCTTCGGTGTTCTGCTGCTGGCGTTGGTCTCCGGCCCGGCGTGGGGGCAGAGCCTCCGCGACCGGATCGAGGGCGCGATCGCGGGGCGGGTCTCGCTGCAGTCGGCGGCGGTCGGGGTGCACCTGCGCGACGCGCGCACGGGGGACGACCTTTATTCGTTCAACGGGGACCGGCCTCTGATCCCGGCGTCGAACCAGAAGCTGCTCACCACGGGGGCGGCGTTGCGGGTTCTCGGGCCCGACCTGGTCTTTGAGACCCGGCTCGGGTGGGACGGGGGCCGGGTGGTGATCATCGGCGACGGGGACCCGGGCCTGGGCGACCCGGCGCTGCTCGACCGGGGCGATCCGCCGATGACGGTGGACGCGCTGCTGGACCAGCTCGCCGGCGCGATCGCGGCGGCGGGGTCGGGGCGGGTCGAGGAGATCGTGATCGACGACCGGATCTTCGACCGCGAGCGGGTGCATCCGTCGTGGCCGCAGGATCAGCTGAACAAGTGGTACTGCGCCGAGGTGGCGGGGCTGAACTTCCACACGAACTGCGTCACCTTCTTCCTGAGCGGGGGCGAGGACGGGGCCGAGGGGGTGACCCCGGTTGTGCGGCTGCAGCCCGCGATCGACGGGGTGGGGCGATGGATCAGGGTCGACAACAAGGCGCGGACGGTGCGGAACGGGCGTCACACCGCCTGGATCGCGCGCGCGGCGGGGGCCCGCCCGGCGAACGAGTACACGGTCTTCGGGGATGTTCGCCTGGGCTCGGCGGCGGCGGTGGACGCGGCGATGCACGAGCCCCCGGTGGTCTTCGGGTCGCTGCTGGCCGAGCGGCTCGCGGCGCTGGGCGTGGAGGTGGGTCGGGACGGGGCGGGCCGGCCCTCGGTGCGGCTGGCGTCGCCGGACGACTCGTTCCCCGGGTTCAAGGCCGCGGCGGTCGTGCGCACGGGGATGAGCGACATCCTGCTGCGGGCGAACACGAACAGCCAGAACCTGTACACCGAGGCGCTGCTCAAGCGCGTCGGGCACGCGGTGACGCGTGAGCCCGGGTCGTGGCGGAACGGGGCGGCGGTGGTGCGGATGCTGGTGACCGACCTGCTGGGCCCCGAGCACGGGAACCGGACGGTGGTGGACGACGGGTCGGGGATGAGCCGGGGGAACCTGGTCGCGGCGTCGACGATGACGGCGTGGATCGCGGAGATCGCGTCGGAGCCGGAGATCGGGCCCGCGTTCGTTCGTTCGATGGCGCAGCCCGGTGAGGGCACGCTGCGTCGTCGTTTCGCGGACGGGGCGCTCACGAACGAGGTGTACGCGAAGAGCGGGTCGATCGACGGCGTGCGGTGCCTCTCTGGGGTGGTGATCGCGCCGGGGAACGGGCGGGCCGTGGCGTTCAGCGTGCTGCTCAACGACCTGAAGCACGGCTCGCAGATCCGCGACGCGCTGGCGTTGCACGAAGATGTTGTCGCGGAGATCGACCGCTGGCTGACGACGCTCCCGCCGAGGGCGGTCGAGCGGATCGAGGCGCGGGAGGCGGAGGCGGTGGGGGGCTAACCGCCCGCGATGTCGAGCCCGAAGTCGAGGCTGACGGCCTGGTGGGTGAGCGAGCCGACGCTGACGCGGTCGACCCCTGTGCGGGCGATGGCGGCGATGGTCTGGAGCGAGACGCCGCCGGAGGCTTCGAGGAGCAGGGGCGCGCGCGCGCGGTCGCGGCGTGCGGCGGCCTCGGCGAGCGTGGGGGCGTCCATGTTGTCGAGCAGGACGATATCGACGAGGCCGGTGGGCATGGCGAGCAGGGCGTCGAACTGATCGAGCGTGTCGACCTCGACCTCGACGAAGGCGGGGTTGTGCGCACGGACGGGGGCGATCATCTCGGCGAGTCTGGGGCCGAGCTGGCCCGGGGGGATGCCGGCGATGTGGTTGTCCTTGAACATCGCGGCGTCGTGGAGCCCGAGGCGGTGGCAGAACCCGCCGCCGCAGCGGACGGCGTACTTCTCGAGCACGCGGAGGCCTGGGGTGGTCTTGCGGGTGTCGTAGAGGCGTGCGTGGGCGTCGCCCATCGCCTGGGCGAAGAGGGCGGTGCGCGTGGCGACGCCGGAGAGGCGCCCGACGAGGTTCAGCAGCGTGCGCTCGACGCGGACGATGTCGGGCAGGGGGCCTCGGAGCGTGGCGGCGGTGTCGCCTCGGTTGACGCGGGCGCCGTCGGGGGTGTGGAGGTCGAGTTCGATCCGGGCGTTGAAGGTGTCGAGGAGTTCGGGGAGTGTGGCGAGGCCCGCGACGACGCCGGGCGAGCGGGCCACGACGGCGGCGATGGCGGGGGTGTCCGGCTCGCCGGCTGCGGTGAGGTCGCGTCCATCGGGTCCGAGGTCCTCGTCACGGGCGAGTTCGAGGAGGCGGCGGACGAGGCCCGTGCGCACGAGGTGTTGGTGGAGATCGGGGAGTGGGAGATCGTTGCAGGGCTCGCGCATGGCGCATGCTACGGGGTGGGAGGGTGACCCGGGCCGGGCGGGGGCGACCTAGACTGGGCATCGCGAAGACGGAGGTTGTGCATGGGGCTGCTGGACGGCAAGATCGGGCTGGTCGTTGGGGTGGCGAACGAGCGGTCGTACGCCTGGTACATCGCCAAGGCGTTGACGGAGGCGGGCGCGCGGTGCGCGTACACCCATCTGCCGGGCGAGAAGAACGAGCGGCGGACCCGCCGGGCGGTGGCGGGGATCTCGGGCGAGGACGCCTGGCTCCGCCCGCTCGACGCGGGGAGCGACGGGGAGATCGACCGGGTCTTCGAGGAGTACAACGGGTCGTTCGATCGGATGGACTTTCTGATCCACTCGATCGCGTTCGCCGAGCGTGAGTGGCTCGCGCCGGGCAAGTTCACGGACACGCCTCGGGCGGCGTACCTGCAGGCGGTGGACATCTCGGCCTACACGCTGGCGGCGATGGCGAAGCGGGCCCGCGGGCCCATGAGCCGGACGGGCGGGTCGATCCTGTGCATGTCGTACTACGGGGGTGAGAAGGTCGTCCCCGGGTACAATGTCATGGGCGTGGCGAAGGCGGCGCTCGAGTGCACGGCGCGGTATCTCGCGGCCGAACTCGGGGAGCAGAAGATCCGCGTGAATGTGATCTCGGGCGGGTACCTGCGCACGCTCGCGTCCTCGGCGGTGGGGGGGACGGACACGATGACGGAGCACTCCGTGCAGCGGGCGCCGCTGCGCCGGGCGACCGAGGGCGAGGATGTGGGCGGCACGGCGGTGTACCTCGTCAGCGACCTGAGCCGGGGCGTGACGGGGGAGACGATTTATGTCGACTGCGGGGTGAACACGATCGGCGTTTGAGGGGGCGTCACGCCTTCGGGACATGCTGATCGATGAGGATGGTGTTGCCGTCCGGATCGATCACCACGAGGTGGGCGGGCCCGGTCGAGGACTCATCGGCCGGGGTGGCGGGCTCGATGCCGCGGTCGCGGAGGGTGCGTTGGATGTCGCGGACATCGTCGAATTCGGCGACGGGTTGGCCTTCGCCGTCCCAGCCCGGGTTGAAGGTGAGGATGTTGCCCTGGAACATGCCCTGGAAGAGGCCGATCCTGGCGAGGCCGTTCTTGAGGACGAGCCAGGACTTGCCGTCGCCGCCGACGCCCTTGAAGCCGAGCTTTTCGTAGAAGGCCCGTGAGGCGGCGAGGTCCTGGACGCTGAGGCTGACGGAGAAGTTGCCGAGTCGCATGCGAGTCTCCTGAATGGGCGGCGTGGGGGGGTCGCGAGGGCGCAGCCTATCGGACGCTCGGGTTGGCGGGTTGGGGGCGTTGGTTGGGTTGTCAAGCGGGCGCTCGGGCGGAATCCCTACGACATGTTGTGGTGTTATGGGGACGCATTCCCCTAGGGGTGGATTCGTTGGAGAGGGAGCGGGGGCGGGGTCGATAGATTGGCGATGGACTGGGCGGTTCAGAATCTCGCGGGATCGGTCTCCGGGACGCCTCAGGCGGCGCGGGTGGCGAAGCGCGAGGTGGACCGGAAGGAGCCGGCGCGGCAGAAGCGTCAGTTCCGGGACGAGTTCGACCAGTTGCTGGAGACCTCCGAGGCCGAGGGGGCGGACGCGGTGCGTTCGCTGAAGGACAACTCGCAGGAGGAGGCGCACGAGGACCGTCGTGAGCACGGTGGGCAGGACGGGTTGCCGATCGAGCCGGCGTCGCCCGGGCCGGTGTACTCGCCGAAGGCGGGGGCGGTTCGGCGGCACACGGAGCCACGGCCAAGACTGGATCTTGAAGGCTGAGCGTTCTGCTCACTTCATCTGGAAGAACTTCTTGAATGCGTGGAGGGTCACCGAGCGGCCGATGGCGGCGATGGACTCGGTGAGGGGGATCTCCTTGGGGCAGACCTTGACGCAGTTCTGGGCGTTGCCGCAGTCGCTGACGCCTCCCGGGCCCATGAGGGCGTCGAGGCGGTCGGGCTTGTGCTGCTTGCCGGTGGCGTGCTCGTTGAAGAGGCGGGCCTGGCTGATGGCGGCGGGGCCGATGAAGGCGGAGTTCCATGCCTCGCTGTCGGGTTCGAGGTGGTACTGGGGGCAGGCCTCGACGCAGCAGCCGCAGGACATGCACTCGCTGAGTTTGTAGCGTGTCTCCTGGTCGGCGGGGCTCTCGGTGGGCCCGGCGCCGAGGCTGTAGGTTCCGTCGATGGGGACCCAGGCCTTGACGCGCTTGAGGGCGTCGAACATGCGTGAGCGGTCGACCCAGAGGTCCCGGATGACGGGGAACTTGCTCATGGGTTCGAGGGTGACGGTGTCCCCGTCGCGCGGGGCGATCTCGTCGATCAGGGCCGAGCAGGACTGGCGGACGCGTCCGTTGATGAGCATGGTGCAGGCGCCGCAGACCTCTTCGAGGCAGGAGGACTCCCAGACGACGGGGGTGGAGGGCTTGCCCTCGGTGGTCGTCGGGTTGGCGGCGATCCACTGGAGGCAGGAGATGACATTGGCGTTCTTGCCGACGGGGATGGCGAAGGCCTCCCACCTGGTCGGCTTGCCGGGCCCGTCGCAGCGTTTGATGCGGAAGGTGACGGTGCGCGTGCCGGTTCGAGCGGCGGGCGTGTGCGTCGGGGCTTGGCTGGTCGTCGCGGTGGTCATCGCAATCGCTCCTGGAACCGGGGTCGGCCCCGGTTGACGCGTCAGTGTCGGGGGCCGTCCTGGGCGACGGCGTCGACGAGCCTCTTGAAGTCGCTTCTCAGGTCGGGGGGGAGGCGGCCCGCGAACGACTTGTCGAGGGGCACCCTTCGGATGAGTTCGACGACATCCGCGAGGTCCTTCGAACGGGCGACCGAACGGGTTCCCGTGCGGAGTTTGAACCGGATGAGATCGGCGAGGGCGACGACCCGGACGCCGTCGATCTCCGCGCTCGATGCGGGGGGATCTCCGGTTTCCGCCGCGGTGACGAGGTGGACGGGGATGCCCTCGAGCACATGCTCGCGGCGCTGGGGATCCCAGCGGGCCCCGAGCGACACGAGAGCCTCGGCGGCCTTGGCGGCGTCGTCGGCGAAGAGGTCGATGTCCTCGGTTGTCCGGCGGTAGCCGTGGAGGAAGACGGCGACGCCCCCGAGCACGGGCCCGACCGAGGAGGCTCGGCGCGCGACCTGGAGCAGCCTCGATCCTTCTCCGAGCATGCCCAGGGCGACCTCCGTGGGGTTGTGTCTTTCGATGGTGGTCATCGGCTCGGGGGTGCGTTCAGCCCGCGGCGACGGGTTCTTTCTTTTCGGCCTTCTTGTCGGTCTTGCCGTAGGTGCGGGCCCTGGGCGTGACGAGCCCGGCGCGGACCTCCTCGAACGCGATGTCGGACGCGCCGGTGTCCGGATTGAATCGGGCGACGGAGGCCCTCCAGAACCGCTCGTCGTCGCGGTCGGGGAAGTCGGTGCGGTAGTGCGAGCCGCGGCTCTCCTCGCGGAGCAGGCCGGCCTTTGCGATCGCCTCGGCCATGATGAGCATGTCGCCGACGGCGCGGGCGTAGGAGAGGGCCTGATTCGTCCAGGTCGCGGTGTCGGAGAGGCGGACCTTGGCGTAGCGGTCGCGGAGCTCGGCGATCTTGCCCAGGCACTTCTCGAGGCGGGGGCCGGTCTTGACGACGGTCGAGGCCGCGGTCATTTCGTCGCCCATTTCCTTGCCGATGATGTAGGCGTTGTGGGCGGGGGTGTCGCCCGTTCCGGCGCTGGCGATGAGGCGGCCTGCCTTGTCTTCCTCCTGCTTGACGACGGCGTCGTAGAGCGACTGGGGGAGATCGGCGGCGGGGTTCTTGGCCGCGTCGCGGACGAAGTTGACCACGCCGAGTCCGCAGAAGAGCCCGTCGAAGATGCAGCTGAGCAGGGCGTTGGCGCCGAGGCGGGTGGCGCCGTGGTAGGCGAAGTTGACCTCGCCGAAGGCATAGAGGCCCTTGATGTTGGTGGACATGTTGCGTGGGTCGCCGTACGCCATGCCGCGTCCGACCTCGGCGTCGACCGGGGGCGGCATGCCGGGCTTGTGCTCGTCGTGCGGGGTCTGGGGCTTGTAGGTGCCCTGGGCGTAGGTGGTCCACATGCCGCCCATGGTGTAGTGGACGGCGGGGAAGATCTTCATGGGGGTGAAGCGGGGGTCTTCCCCGACGAATTTCTCGTAGATGTGGAGGATGCCGCCGAGCTTGCGGGTGAGGTACTCGGGGTCGCGGTGGGTGAGGTCGAGGTAGACCTGGTTCTCGCCCCCGACGCCCATGTTCTGGTTGACGCAGACATCGAAGATCTCGCGCGTCGCGATGTCGCGTGGCACGAGGTTGCCGTAGGCGGGGTACTTCTCCTCAAGGAAGTACCAGCGCTCGTTCTCGGGGATGTCACGCGGGGCGCGGGGATCTCCGGGCTTGCGGGGGACCCAGACGCGTCCGCCCTCGCCGCGGGCGGATTCGCTCATGAGGCGGCATTTGTCGGCGCCGGGGATGGCGGTGGGGTGGACCTGGATCATCTCGGCGTTGCCGTACCACGCGCCGGCCTGGTAGCAGCGGGCGGCGGCGCCTCCGGTGCAGATGACCGAGTTGGTGCTCTTGCCGAAGATGAGCCCGTTGCCGCCGGTCGCCATGACGACGGCGTCGGCGCGGAAGGCGCGGATCTGCATCGTGCGCATGTCCTGGGCGACGATGCCGACGCAGCGTTTGTCCGCCCCCTCGCCCTCGGTGACGGGCCAGAGGAACTCCCACCACTCGTACTTGTTGACCTTGCCCTCGGCCTCGTAGCGTCGGGTCTGCTCGTCGAGGGCGTAGAGGAGCTGCTGCCCCGTGGTGGCGCCCGAGAAATGGGTCCTTTTGAAGAGCGAGCCGCCGAAGAGGCGGAGGTCACGCCGGCCCTCGTTCGTGCGGTTGAAGGGCACGCCCATGCGGTCGAGCAGGTCGATGATGCGGGGGGCCCAGTTGGCCATCTCGAGGACGGGGTGCTGGTCGGCGAGGTAGTCGCCCCCGTAGATGGTCTCGTCGAAGTGCTGGTACTCGGAGTAGCCCTGCTGGCGGGCGACCTCGTTGCAGGCGTTGATGCCGCCCTGGGCGCAGACGCTGTGCGAGCGCTTGACGGGGATCATGCTGAACAGATCCACCGGCACGCCCGCCTCGGCGACCCGCACCGCGGCCGCCAGCCCGGCGAGCCCGCCTCCGACCACGATCACGCGTTGTTCTGCCATTGCCGATCCTCGTTTCGTCGCGGCCCCGGGCCCCGATGCGGGCGGTGGGGCGGCGGGGGCTCAGTCGTGGGGGGCTCCGGCGAGGCCCGGGCCGTCCGTCGTCGGGTCGGCTCGGTGCTCGGCGAGGTGCTCGAGGTAGGCCTCGGGCCCGTAGTGCTCGATGAACATCTTCTTCTCGACCTCGTGGGCGGCGTGGTAGTCGACGGCGAAGAGGAACCCGCCCAGGGAGGCCCAGGCGGCCCCCATCAGGGCGACGCCCAGGGCGGCGCAGACATACCCCCAGCGCTGCTGGGCGGCCTTGGACACCGTGACGCCCCAGGTGATCGCGGCGGTCCAGAGCCCGTTGGCGAAGTGGAAGACCAGCGAGCTCACGCCGACGAAGTAGAACAGGGCGACGACCATGCCCGCGGGGGTCCACTCGCCGGCCTCGCCCCGGATGGCGGCGGTGAGGGTCGAGGCGGCGAAGTGGTGGCTCCACTTCGTGCCGTCGGGGACGAGGAAGACCCAGCCCCAGCGGAGGGTGGCGATGTGGTAGAAGATGAACAGGACGCCGACATACCCGCTGAGGCGCTGCCAGACATAGCGGCGGTTGTCCTGGTAGGCGTAGGCGCGGGTGTTCTTCGAGCCGGTCATGGCGTAGACGACGCCCAGCACGGCGTGGAAGGCGATGGGGAGCCAGAGCCCGAAGACCTCGATGAGGACGAGGAACGGGAGGTTGTTGATGAAGTTGACCTCGTGCTGGAAGGTCGCGACGCCCCGGCCGATGGGGTCGTCGGCGTAGACGGCGGCGCGGCTGTTGAGCGCGCCCCAGAGGACGGAGGAATTGGTCGTCAGGTGTGTGATGAGGAACGCGCCGATCGGGACGATGCCCGAGAGCGAGTGAAGCCGGCGGAGGAGGAAGTGGTGCCGCTCCAGGAAACTCTGCTGCTCAGCCACGGTAACGGTCCTTCGCGATGGTCCGGGCGATCGTGCCCGGCAGACACCCGGAGTCTAATCCTTCCCCGGCGCTCCCGTGCGCCGCGGCGGGGCCGTCAGGCGATCGGCGGGGGCCCGCCCGGGGTCGGGGGGCGCATGGTCCCGTCGGGCGCGATGCGTCCCTCGTCGGCGGCGGTCTGGATGGCGCGGGCGATCTCGACATATTGGAGCCGGAGTTCGTGGAGGGTGCCCTCGAGCATCTCCTTCTCCTGGGCGGAGAGATTGCCCTTTGTCTTCTCCTCAACCACCGCGAGGAGGTCGATATTCAGTTTGGCGATGTCGAGGGCGACCATCGCCCGCCCGGTCTGGGGGTCGGGGAAGGCCCCGAGGTACATCAGCGCCTGCGTGGCGAAGAGGCGGACCAGATCAGAAAAGCCGAGTTTCTCGGGCAGGTCGCCCTGCTTGGCGGCCTCGGAGGCTCTGGCTTGCTCGGCGAGTTTGGCCTTCTCGGCCTGCGCTTGCGACTTCCAGTCGTCATCGACGATAATCTTGGGCTGATCGCCGTCGGCCATGTCGGGGCCTCCTTCGCGGGGGTTTCCGGGATGACCGGTTGCGTCTCCCGATCCGGAGCAGTCTAGGGGCCCCAGGGGCCCGGGAGCCGAGCCATGCGTCGAGTGCACCGTGCCGTTCTCCTTCTCGCGGCGGGTCTTGCGCTCGCGCCGGGGTGCGGGTGGGGCCCGGGGTCGGCGCGGCGGACGGTCACCCGCGTCGAGCCTTCGCAGTTTGTCCGCGAGCCGGTCCCGGGTGAGACGCAGGTTCTGGCGCCGCCGCCGCCGAGCCCCGCGGCGACACCGGCTTCGGGCGAGCCCCCGCTCTCGGCGTTTACCGTGACCCCCGGCGAGCCCCTCAGCCTGACCGATTCGGCGGCGCCGGTCGAGGCGCCCGTGCTGCTGGACGCGAAGGTGGGGGACATCAACGGCCGGCCCGTGTTCGCCAGCGAGTTCCTCGACCCGATCGAGGGGAGGCTCCGCGCCGAGGCGGAGCGGCTGGACCGGGACCGCTGGATCACCGCGGCCGCGGGGGTCATCCGGGGTGAACTCCGCTCGCTGATCACCGACGAGCTGCTCCGGGCCGAGGCGCTGAGCAAGCTGACGACCGAGCAGAAGGCGGGGCTGAGGCGGTTCCTCGAGGATGTGCGACAGAATCTGATCAGCCAGAACCTGGGGAGCCGGGCGCTGGCCGAGCAGCGGCTTCGCAGCGAGCAGGGGCTGACGGAGGAGGAGTACCTCAGGCAGCGGGAGGACCGCACGCTTGTGCGTTTCACGATCCAGGAGGAGATCTCGAGCCGGGTGAATGTCTCCTGGCGTGACATCGTGCAGCGGTACAGGCGCGACCAGGCGAAGTACAACCCGGACCCGACGGCGCGGCTCTGGGTGATGCGTGTCGACGCGGCGGACGAGTCGGCCGCGGCGAGCGTGAACGCGGACCTCCGCGCCGGGATCCCGTTCCCGGAGATCGCGCAGGGCCCGCTCAACACCTGGACGCTCGACGAGGGCGGTCTCAAGGAGGTCCGGTTCGCGCCCCCGCGTTCCGAGGCCGAGTTTTTCGGCCCGCCCGAGCTGAACGACCCCGCGCGGGCGCTCGAGCCCGGGGCGTGGACGGGCCCGATCGCGTTCGGGTCGTCGTTGATCTGGCTCCACCTCGAGTCGGTGGTCGAGGGCGCGGTGCCGCTGTACGACGCCCAGCTCCCGATCGCGAGCGAGATCCGCGAGGAGCGCGTCAACGAGGAGCTCGAGCGCTACATCGACCGCCTGCTCGGGCGGGCGAGCGTGTCGGATGTCGACCGCATGGGCGTGCGCCTCCTGGCGATCGCGACCCAGCGGTACGCCCCCGCGCCCGCGACGCCGAGGCGGTGAGGCGGCGATGCTCCGGCGGCTGTTCGCGCGGTGGGCGTCGCGGCGGGGTGACTCGGTCTGGCGCCGGGGCGAGCGGGCCGCCGAGCGGTTTCTGCGCCGCCGGGGCTACCGGTTGCTGGCCCGGAATCTCAGGCTCATGTCGGGGGAGATCGATCTGCTGTTCGAGGAGGGGCCGTGCGTGGTCCTCGTCGAGGTCAAGGCCCGGGTCGCGGCGGCGGGTGACCCGCCCCGCCTGCCGGAGCGGGCGATCACCCCGGCGAAAGCGAAGAAACTCGCGCGGCTCGCCGGGGAGGTTTCGAGTCGGCGTGGGCTCGGGGGCAGGCCGGTGCGGGTGGATGTGGTCGCGGTGGATTTCGACCCGGGCGGGCGGAAGCCGGTCGAGATTCGGCACTATCCCCGGGCGATCGACGCGGCGGGCCGGCGGGTCTGATCCTCTGTCGTCGCGCGGGGAGCGGACAGCACCGGCGCGTCCGACGGACCGGGGGCGTCAGGGCCTCGGGGCCGATTCCCAAGAGCCCTGCCTGGTGAGCACGCCCCGGAACTTGGCTTCGAGCCTGGCCTCCTGGAGGCGTTGCTCGTCGAGCCGGAGGGGGAGCACGACGCTGAACATCGCGCCGCGGCCGACCTCGCTGACGAGGTGGATGTCGGCCTGGAGGAGCCCCGCGAGTTCACGGCAGATCGCCAGGCCGAGCCCGACGCCGCCGTAGCCCCGCTCGTGCCCGGATTCGAGCTGGATGAACCGCTCGAAGATGGTCTGCTGGTCCTCCGGGGCGATGCCGGGCCCGTTGTCGATGACGCAGATGCGGGCTCGGGGCTCGCCCCCCTCGCCCGGGAGGCGCTCGACGCGGACGAGGACCCTGCCCGGCTTGCCGTCGGTGCCGACGCGGTCGGTGAACTTGACCGCGTTGGAGACGAGGTTGAAGACGATCTGCTGGAGTTTCCGCGGGTCGGTCTCGATGAGGGGGACATCCTTCTTCGCCTCGAGCTCGACCAGGACGCCCTTGCGCTTGGCCAGGGGCTCGATCAGGCCCACCATCCCCCGGCAGGCGTCGACCGGGTTGACCAGTTCGCGGTTGATCTGCGACCTGCCCGCCTCGAGCTTGGCCATCTCGAGCAGGCCTTCGATGAGCTCCAGCAGGCCGCGGGCGCCGTCGACGATGTTCTCGAGGTACCGCTGGCGGCGGACGAGGTCGTCGCTGGCCGAGCCCTCGCGTTTGATCTCCTGCCTTGCGATGTCGAGCAGCAGGTCGGCGAACCCGATGATGGAATTCAGCGGCGTGCGGAGCTCGTGGCTGACGCCCGCGAGGAACTCGCTCTTGAGGCGGGCCGCCTTGTCCAGCGCCTCGTTGACCTCCGCGAGCTCGTTGAGGCGCACATCCATCGCGGCGTTGATCGCCCGGAGTTTCTTCTCGCGTTCCTCGAGTTCGTCGAGAGTCTTGTTGAAGGTCTGGGCGAGCTGCTGGAACTCGTCCCCGGTCTTGAGCGTGCAGCGTTCGTCGGTGTTCCCGTCCGCCACGCTCTCGGCCCACTGGCGCAGGGTCGCGACGGGGCGGATCACCAGGCGCGAGGTGATCATCCAGAACACCGTCAGCGCCACCGCGAGCACGAGCACGCCCGCGCTGAGCAGGAAGAGCGAGTTGACCGCCGCCTCGACCGCCGCCTGCTCGCTGGTGCGTTCCAGGATGGTGAACCGGGCCGGGGCGGCCGAGGCCTCCCGGTCGATCCGCGCGTAGGTGTACCGCTTCTCGAACCCCTCCCAGTCGCCCAGAAAAACTTCGGTCGGGGAGTCGCGTCCCGCCGCCCTTTTGAGGATCTCGGCGAGGCGCCAGTCCTCCACCGCCCGCTCCCGCATCGCCTCGGGGGTGAGGGAGAGGACCTCGGCGTCCCCGATCGAGGCGGGGCGGAGCCCCTCGTCGTTCTCGGGCGAGAGGGCCCAGGCGTCGTAGAGCGCCCGGGCCGTCTCCTGCTGCCCCACCCCGACGAGGTGCTGCATCCGCCCGAACGGGAGCAGCAACGCCAGCAGGGCCACCGCGGTGACCCCCAGGGTGAACAGCCCGAGGAGTTTGGCGGCGAGATTCAGTTCCCCGACCCAGGGCAGACGCATGCCCCCGATGGTATCGGCCCGTGCCCCCCCTTCGTCGGGCCGCCCGGTCGGCGTAAACTCCCGCGTGAGCGGGAAGTCGGTCTATCTCGAGACTTTCGGGTGCCAGATGAACGAGCTCGATTCCGAGCTGGTCGTCGGGCAGCTCGCCTCGCTGGGCTATCGGTTCACCACCGACGCCGACGCCGCCGATGTCGTGCTCTACAACACCTGCTCGGTCCGCGAGCACGCCGAGCAGAAGGTCTGGAGCCGGCTGGGGGAGATGAAGCGGGCCAAGCAGAGCCGTCCGGGGCTGGTGGTGGGCGTGCTGGGGTGCATGGCCGAGCGGGACGGCACGGGCCTTGTCGATCGGATGCCCGTGGTCGATGTGCTGTGCGGGCCGGGGGAGCTGGACAAGCTGCCGGCGCTCTTGGACAACGCCAGCCGGACGAGGGCCTCGCTGCTCGCCGACGATCCGCGGGCGCACACCGCGCACCGGAAGTCCGCGAGGGCGGTGGCGCTGCAGGGCAACACCTCTCGGCGGAGCGCGACGCTCGCGGCCGCCGCCGATTCGCTCGAGCTGCTCGACCTGAGCCGGTCGATCTCCCCGGCCGACGCCCCGCTCGGGGAGGACGGGCAGAGGAAGTTCAGCGCCTATGTCCGCATCACGCGCGGGTGCAACAAGTTCTGCACCTACTGCGTCGTCCCGTTCACCCGCGGCGCCGAGGTGCACCGCCCGCCGGACCACATCGTCGAGGAGTGCCGGCGTCTCGCGGAGGCCGGGGTTGTCGAGGTCACGCTGCTCGGGCAGACGGTCAACCACTACCGATTCGAGCACGGGGCGGCGGTGACCGTCGGCGGCATCACGCAGCCGCAGAAGGGGCGGTCGTACAAGGGCGGGCATCGGCGTGATCCGTTCGCGGGCGAGCGTGTCACGACCTTCGCCGACCTGCTCGCGCGGATCCACGAGGAGGTCCCCGCGATCCGCCGGCTTCGTTTCGTGACCAGTTACCCCCGGGATTTCGGCGACGATGTGCTGGAGGCGATGCGCGATCATCCGCGCATCTGCCGGTATGTCCATGTCCCCGCCCAGACGGGGTCGGACCGCATGCTGGCGATGATGAACCGGGGCTACACCATCGCCGAGTACGACGAGTTCATCGCCCGCTGCCGGCAGTACCTGGATCAGCCCGAGATCGGCAGGCCGTTGATGCTCTCGGGCGACATCATCGTGGGCTTCCCGACCGAGACCGACGAGGACTTCGAGGCGACGGTGGGGCTGCTCGAGCGGGCCCGGTACAAGAACTGCTTCATCTTCAAGTACTCTCCCCGCCCCGGCACGGTGGCGTTCGACAAGATCCCCGACGACATCCCCGAGGCCGTGAAGCGCGAGCGGAACAACCGCCTGCTCGCGGTCCAGGCGAGAATCTCCGACGCGATCAGCCGCGAGCAGATCGGGCGCGAGTTCGAGGTTCTGTTCGAGGGGCACAGCCGCGCCGAAAGGAAGAAGCGGGGCACCGATGTCAAGCCGGGGACGGGGATGGTCTCGCTGACGGTCAGCGCCGCGGGCGGGAACGCGGCTGGCGAGCCAGCCCCCTCGCCGGCGCTTCAGGCTCGTCACGGGGGCGACCCGGTCCAGCTCGCCGGGCGGACGGACGGGGACCTCATCGTGCATGTCGAGGTCCCGGGCGACGCCGACGCGTTGATCGGGACGATCCGCCCCGTGCGCATCACGGGGGGCGGGGGGCTGAGCCTCACGGGCGATCTCGTCTAGGACCTTGTTGCAGAACCCATAAGAGGGAGAGGGAGAGGGAGAGACGGGCTGGGAGCCCATCCCACCGAGATGAAGAGGGGTTCTGAAACAAGGTCGAAGACGCGTCACCGCTGAATCCCGCGTTTGGGGTCGCGGCGTCAGCGGCCATTAGCCGGGGCGAGGCGGCCTCGGCCTCCAAGTACACTCGCGCCATGCCCACCGCTCTGACCCGCTGGCTCGACCACCATCACAAGGCCACCTTCGTCCCCTCATTCGAATCCGCGCTCGCCGGCCTTGCTCCGGAGCAGGCCGCCTGGAAGCCCGGGCCCGACCGCCACTCAATCCGGCAGATCGTTCACCACCTTGTGTTCTGGCGCGAGGTGGTTGTCCGCGTTCGCCGCGGCGGCTTCGAGCCTGCGGAGGATGAGATCGCCCGGCGGAACTGGCCGGAGAGCCTCCGCGATCCCCCCGCCGAACCCGAGTCGGCCTGGCGCGACGCGCTCGCCGCCTTCGACGCCAGCCGCGACAGCGTGGCCGACGCCCTGCGTGACGGCGTCCTCGACGAGGACACCGGGCTCGAGTTGCTGATCCACGACGGGTACCACCTCGGCCAGATCATGCAGCTCCGCGCCATGCTGGGGCTGCCGCCTACCGGGTAGGCGAACCCCGGGGCGTTGCGCGGCCCGGGGCGCGGCGTTCTATCCTGCATGCGCATGGCACGCCTGGCCCAGAAGACCGCCCTCGTCACCGGCGCCGCCCGCGGCATCGGGGCGGCGATCGCCCGCGCGTTCGCCGGGGAGGGCGCCCGGGTCGTGCTGACCGACATCGACGACGACCTCGGCCGGGCGACCGCCCGCGGGATCGGGGCCGCCAGCGCGTATCGCCGGCTCGATGTCCGCCAGGACGGCGACTGGCGGTCGGCGGTCGACGGGGTGCTCGCCGCGCACGGCCGCCTCGACATCGTCGTCAACAACGCGGGCATCACGGGCTTCGACCCGGCGGCGCCCCGGCCGCACGATGTGGAGCACGCAACGCTCGACGATTGGCACGCCGTGCTGCGCACGAACCTGGACGGCGTCTTTCTCGGTTGCAAGCACGCCATCCGGGCGGCCCGGGCGTCGTCGCGTCCGGGTTCCCTGTCGATCATCAACATGGGCTCGCGCTCCGGGGTGGTGGGCATCCCGCGCGCCGCCGCGTACGCCGCGAGCAAGGCGGCGGTGCGCAACCACACCAAGTCCGTCGCGTTGTACTGCGCCGAGGAAGGGCTGCCGGTGCGGTGCAATGTCATCCAGCCCGCCGCCGTGCTCACGCCGATGTGGGACCCGCTTCTCGGGGAGGGCGCCGACCGCGAGCGGCGTCTGGCCGAGTTCTGCCGCGATACGCCCCTGAGGCGGTTCGCCGCGCCCGAGGAGGTCGCCGCGCTGGTCGTCTATCTCGCGAGCGACGAATCGGCCTACTGCACGGGCGCCGAGTTCACGCTCGACGGCGGCCTCCTCGCCGGAGCCGCCGCGACGCCCCGTGATTGAACCCCGCACAGGAGCACCCCATGCCGCTCGACCATTACCTCACCCTGGGCCGCTCGGGCCTGCGTGTCAGCCCGCTCTGCCTTGGGGCGATGACCTTCGGCCTTGACTGGGGCTGGGGTTCGTCCGTCGACGACTCGAGGGACATCCTCGACGCCTACATCGATCGGGGCGGCAACTTTATCGACACGGCCAACATCTACACCAAGGGGCACTCCGAGAAGATCATCGGCGACCACCTCGGCCGCCACCCCGCGAAGCGCGATCGGCTGGTCATCGCCACCAAGTGCACCGGCAACATGTTCCCGGGCGATCCCAACGGCGGTGGTGGGGGGCGCAAGAGCCTGGTCGCCGCCGTCGACGAGTCGCTCCGCCGGCTGCAGACCGGGTACATCGACCTGCTGTGGTCCCATTTCTGGGATCAGAACAGCCCCATCGACGAACTCATGCGCACGGTCGACGACCTCGTCCGTGCGGGCAAGGTGCGCTACTTCGGGCTCTCGGACCACCCCGCGTGGGTCTGCGCGCAGGCGCAGTACGAGGCCCGGCTGCACAACTGGTCGCTGATCGTCGCGCTCCAGATCGAGTACAGCCTGCGGCAGCGCACGGTCGAGGGCGAACTCATGCCGATGGCCCGCGCGCTCGGCATGGGCGTGACGCCCTGGAGCCCGCTCGCGGGCGGCATCCTCACGGGCAAGTACACGCGCCAGAGCCGCCCGACCGAGGGGCGGGGCTCGAGCGAATGGATCAAGCCGACCGAGCGTGACTACCGCATCATCGACACGCTGCTCGAAGTCGCCCGGCAGGTCGGCGCCACGCCCGCGCAGGTGGCGCTGAAGTGGGTGCAGGACCGGCCCGGCGTGACCAGCACGATCATCGGCGCGCGCACGATGAAGCAGCTCGACGACAACCTCGCGGCCCTCGAGGTGGCGCTGAGCCCCGAGCAGGTCGCGGCCCTCGACGAGGTCTCGGCCCAGCCGCAGGCCTTCCCCTTCGATTTCATCAGCAATGTCAAGACCGCGATCCAGAACGGGACGACGGTAAACGGGGAGGCCCGCCCGGTTTGGCCCCTCAGCCCCCAGAGCGACGGCGAACGCCACTGAGGCCCCCGTGCCCCGTCGTCTCTGGTAGGCTTCGCTCTCGGCCGCGCCCCGTCGGCGCGGGGAAGGGAGCCCCATGAACGACCTCGTGTTCGCGCTCGCGCAGCAGAGCACCGGCAACGCGGCGGCCAGCGCCGCCTTCGGCGCGTTGTTCCTCATCGTCTGGCTCTTCATCCTCGTCCTGGTGATCGCGGGGATGTGGAAGACCTTCGCCAAGGCGGGCCAGCCCGGCTGGGCGGCGATCATCCCGATCTTCAATCTCTACATCATCCTCAAGATCGCGGGCCGCCCCGGGTGGTGGCTCCTCCTCCTGCTCATCCCGATCGTGAACTTCATTGTGGCGATCATCATGTACCACGATCTCGCCAGGTCGTTCGGGCACGGCATCCTGATGACGCTCGGCCTGGTCTTCCTCACGCCCGTGGCGTTCTGCGTCATCGGGTTCGGCGGCTCGCAGTACCAGGGGCCCGCGGCGGCCTGAGGCACGCGTGGCAAGACGCTCCGCTCCAACGCTCCCGTTCCCCGAGGTCACGCCGTTTCCGGCCGTTTGCCCGGGCTGCGGCTACGACCTGCGCGGCTCGGAGGGGCTGGGGCGCTGCCCCGAGTGCGGCGCGCCCGCCGCGTTCGGCGTCCCGTGCCTCGCGCTGGCGTGCGTGCCCCGTCGGCCCCCGGGGCCGCGTTGGCGTCGAATCGTGTGGGTGACCATTCTCATCGGGCTCGTCGTGCTCTCGCAGGCGTGGGTGCTGCTCGCGATACACGCGCCGTGGATGCTCGGGCTGGTGCTCGTCACGCTCCTCGCCTCGGCGGGTGGGATGGTCGCGACCGGCACACCGGTCTCCAAGGCGACCGAGCGGGTCGTGTTCTCCCCCGCGGGCATCGCGCGCGGCGTGTGGGGCAAGCCGCCCACCAGCCTGCACCGCTGGGATGGAAACGAGCGGTGCGAGACGAAGCGGATCGGCACGGTCTGGCAGCGGCTGACCGTCCGGAACGCCCGGGGCGAGGCTGTGATCGACACCGGGTTCCGCTGCCGCGATGCGCACCTCCCGTTGATTGCGTCGTGCGTCGAGGCGTACGCCCGCGGGACGCAGCCGGACGAAGAGACGCTCGCCCAGATTGGCCCGGCGGGGGGTGGTCCTACGGCCGGCGGGCCTCTCGTCGCGCCTTGACCAGCGTGGGCCCGATCCAGACGAGCGCCGCGAGCTCAACGCCGACGCAGTTGGCCGCGAAGTCCGACCAGGCCACCGTCCGCCCGAGCCCCGGGATGCCTTGGCTGAGTTCGTCGATGCCGGCGTAGAGGATCGCCATGGGCACGCCGAGCCCGAGGGCCCGCCACGAGAACCGGGGCCCGAGCCACCCCGTCGAGAGCAGCAGCGAGGTCCAGAGGAAGTACGCCGAGAAGTGGGCCCACAGATCGGTTCGCGGGATGCCCGACTCGACGCGGAGGTTCGGCCAGTGCGTCGCGGCCACCAGCACGATCGCGAAGAGCACGAAACCGACGCGGGCGAGCGTGTCGATCCGGGAGGCGGGCATCGGCTACTCGTTGCCCGCGGGCTCGGCGGCCGGGCTGGACGCGATGACCCGGATCTCGGGCGTGCGCTCCGAGTCGTCGTCGCCCCGGACCGGGCCGGCGGCCGCATCTCCCGGGGTGAAGAGCGCCTCGGCGAGCGCGGCGTAGTCCGCGGCGCCGTTGGCGTCCGGGGCGTACTGGAAGATCGTCTGCCCGAACGAGGGGCACTCGGCCAGTTTGATGTTCCGCCGCACCGCGGGGCGCAGCACGCGGGCGTTCGACCAGGGCAGGCCCGGCATCTCGGCGGCCTCGGCGAAGAAGGACTCGAGGTCCTCCACGACCTCGCGGGTGTGGGCCGACTGCGCGTCGTGCATGCACAGCACCACGCCGGTGACGGTGAGCCCCGGGTTGATGGCGCGCTGCCCCGCGGTCAGCAGGCGGATGGTCTCGAGCAACTTGCCCACGCCCTGGAGCGCGAGGAAGTGCGCCTGCATCGGGACGATGACCTCGCCCGCCGCGGCCAGCCCGTTCAGGGTCAGCAGCCCAAGCGAGGGGGGGCAGTCGATGAAGACCGCGTCGAAGCGGCCGGCGACATGTCCAAGGGCCGTGCGGAGCCGCGTGTGCCGGTCGGGCTGGTCGCCCAACTCGAACTCGGCGGCCGCGAGGTCGGTCTCGCTGGGGAGACAGAAGAGGTGGTCGCCCACGGGGACGATCGCCTCGCGGATCGGGGCGTGGTCGTGGTCGCCCGGGTCGAGCAGGACATCGTACACCGAGGCGTCGTCCATCCGGCCCGCCGGGTCGACCCCCAGGTGCAGCGAGGCGTGGGCCTGCGGGTCGAGGTCGACGACGAGGGTGCGCAGCCCCCGCGCGGCCGCGCCCGCGGCGAGATTGACGGTGGTGGTGGTCTTGCCGACGCCGCCCTTCTGGTTCATGAAGGCGATGCGTCGGGGCCCGTTCGGGGCGTGCGGGGGCGGGCCTTCCGTGGTCATGGGGCGAGTATACGGGGGCGGGATCGGGGGCCGGGGGGCTCGATCGTCAGGGCCCGGGTCGGGTCTGCATGAGCGATCGCAGGGCGCGGCGCGCGGCGTGGGCGCGGGAGTAGACGGTGCCTTCGGGGATGCCCAGAACCTCGGCGACGACCCTCGCGGGCAGCCCCCGGAGCGAGAGCAAGGTGAGCAGCAGGCGAGCCTCAGCGGGCAGGCGTGACATCGCCTGCCGGAGCGCGTCGATCTCGGCGTGGGGCCGCGCCTCACCCGGGGGCGCGGCGTGGAGTTGATCCCGTGTCCGGGCCGCGCGATCGCGTCGCCGGCGGCGGGTGGCGGCGCGGATGGCGATGCGGTAGAGCCAGGTCTCGGGTCGGGCCTCTCCGCGGAACGACCCCTCGTGCCGGTGCGCGAGCAGGAATGTCTCCTGGAGCGCGTCCTCCGCGGCGGCGTGGTCGCCCGTCAGCCGCGCCGCCAGCGCGAGCAATCGCTCTTGCTCGGCATCGAAGAGGGCGGAGAGGTCGAGCGGGGGCATGCGGGTGTCCTACCGGGGATCAGGCGGGGTTGTCTTCGCCGGTGATGACGCGCTCGTGGCGTTCGCGGGCCGGGCGGGTCCAGAGGTGGCGCAGGCCGGTGTCGAGGAAGAACGCAACGAAACACAGGGCGACGGCCGCCAGGACCCAGTTTCCCGCCGCGAGCATGTCGATCAGCCAGACCGCCATCCCGAGGCAGACCAGCGCGCAGGCGGCGCCGGAGATCGTGAATTCCAGGCGTGCCCTGCGAAGATGGGACCGGTACGAGGTCGCAATCGCGTCGGGCCCCTCGCGGAGGGCGCGGGCGAACGCCGCGGCCTCGCGCCAACGCCAGAGCGACCAGATCAGGACGGGAGAGAGCGGGAGCCCGGTGCACCACGAGATCAGGCGCCAATCGGGCGTGGGCCACATGACAGCCAGCACAATCAGAGCGGTGACCAACACCGACCCGGCCAGCGAGAGCAGGACGCGCCGCTCGGTGGCGAGCTTCCGGCGGACGGCGGCTCGGGCGCGGTCGAAGTCGAACGGGGCGGTCGGCGATTCCAGAAACAGGCATTGCATGGCGCGTTCCTCCTCCAGGCTTGCGTGCAGATCGGCACGAACCGACGGGTCGGCCTCGGCGAGCCGATCGAGTTCGGCCGCTTCGCCCGGTGCGAGGGCGTCGTGCAGGCGCTTCTCGATGAGTTCCGCCGCCCGGCGCGGGCGTGTGTCGTCCGTCATGGGGGTTCTCCGCGGAGTTGGAGCCCCCCGGGGGCCGGGGCCTTCGCGCGTTCTGGAAGAAATCTCGCCCGGAGTCTCAGACCGCGGCCGATTCCGGCTCTCGGGCCCCGGTCGCGGCGGGCGACGCGGCGGGCGGCACGATCTGGGCGAGCGACTGGGCCTCGAGTTGCTTTCGCCTCGCGATCTTCATCGAGTAGACGACGATGAAGGCGGCGAAGAGCAGGGCGAGGGAGTAGACGAACCGCGCCCCGGAGGCCGCGAGCAGCACCCCGAGCAGGGCGAACCCGGACCCGATGCCGTAGAGGCAGAAGACCGCCCCCTTGACCCCGAAGGCCCGCTTGAGCATGTGGTGGAGGTGGTCGGAGTCGGCGTCGGACATGCTCTTGCCCGCCATCTTCCGCCGGATGATGGCGAGGAAGGTGTCGAGGATCGGGATGGCGTAGACGATCAGCCCGGCGATGACGAGGTCGGTCCGCCCCGTGTCGCCCAGGCTGAGCACGATCACGATCGTGGCGAACCCGAGCAGCAGCGACCCGCAATCGCCCAGGAAGATGGTCGCCGGGTTGAAGTTGTGGGGAAGGAACCCCAGGCACGCGCCGAGCAGGGCCATGCAGAGGACGATGCGCTGCGCGTCCCTCGGCCCGGGGTCGCGGAAGACCATCATGAGCGCGATGGCGAGCAGCCCGATCGTCGCGATGCCCGTCACGCCCGAGAGCAGCCCGTCGAGCCCGTCGATGAGGTTCGCGGCGTTGCAGGCGCCGAGGACGAAGACCGCGATGACCGCGGTGCCGGTCCAGTAGATGATGTCGATCTCGAGCACGGAGCCCACGAGCGGGGCCTCGAAGCCCAGGGGGATGGCGTACGCGAGGTCCGGGTTGTGCAGCAGTTTGCCGAGCGTCGGGGCGAGCAGGCCCTGGGCGACCTTCACGCCGATGTCCCCGTAGGCGAGCGCGGCGGCGGCGAGCAACTGGCCCCCGACCTTGACGCGCGGGCTGACGCCGGTGACATCGTCGATGAGCCCGATCACCATGATGACGGTGAGCCCGAGGAGAATCCAGGGGGGGACGAATCGGGGGTCCATCACGCCGAAGGGCGTCTCCGGGAGGGTGTGGTACTCGACGAGGAAGGGCTCGTTGACGCCCAGGTAGGAGAAGAAGATGCCCGCCATGATGCCCAGGTAGACCGCGACGCCGCCGAGATAGGCGATCGGGACGCGGTGGACCTTCCGCGGGTCCGACGGGTGATCGATGACCCCGTTGGCGAGCGCGAGCCGCCGCATGATCGGCGTCGCGCAGAGCGAAACGAGGAATGCGACGACGAGCACGCCGACATACCCGTTGAAGACCTGCAGCCAGGTCTCCTTGATGGGTTCCTCGACGATCCCGGCGAGGTCGGCGATGTGGGCTTGCTGCTCGGAGAGGCGGGTGAGCGAATCCCCGAGCCGCTTGATCTGGTCGACCAGTTCGGGCGAGACCGGGGGCGGCGCGACGCGGTCGAGGCTGTCTGGGAAGAACGGGATCACGCCCGGGCCCTCTCTCCGGTGGACACGGGATCCGCCCCGGCCAGCGCCGCGGCGAGGTCGAGGATCGTCCGCTCGAGCCCGAACCGCGGCTCGAACCCGATCGCGGCCCTGATTCTCGCCAGGTCCGGCCGGCGGAACTGAAGATCCTCGTATCCCTCCGGGTACGCCTGACTGTACGGCACGAACACGATCTCGGAGGTCGAACCCAGCACCGAGCGCACCCGCCGGGCGAGTTCGCCGATGGTGATCGGTTCATCCGAGCCCAGGTTGAAGACCCGCCCGTGGCAGGCGGGCTCGGCGAGCATCCGGGGCAGGGCGAGCACGACATCCCGCACATCGCAGAAACAACGCGACTGGGCGCCGTCCCCGAACACGCGGATCGGCTCGCTCCGCAGCGCCGCCGCGACGAATCGGGGGAGCACCATCCCGTAGTCGCCCGATTGCCCGGGGCCGACGGTGTTGAAGAGCCGGGCGACCACGCAGACCGCCTCCCCCGCGCGGTGGCGGCCGAGGGCGAGGTATTCGTCGATCGCCTTCGTGCACGCGTACGACCAGCGTGTGACCGAGGTGGGCCCGTAGACCACATCGTCGTCTTCGCTGAAGACCCGCCGCGTCGGCTTGCCGTACACCTCGGACGAGGACGCGAGCAGCACCGGGCCCGCCCCGGTCTCGGCCACGAACCGCAGCAACGCGGCGGTCTGCTCCACATTGGTCTCGATCGCCCGCACCGGCTCGCGCATCACCAGGTCGACCCCGACCGAGGCGGCGAGGTGATACACCTCGTCGAACGCGGCCCGGCGGGCAAGGCCGGGCAGCGCGTCGGAAAGGCCCGAGACCACGAGCTCGGCGCCGGATGGGACCGACCCGGCCCGCCCGGTGGAAAGGTCGTCCACCACGGTCACCGCGTCCCCTCGCCCCAGCAGATGGCGCACAAGATGCGAGCCGATGAACCCGGCGCCCCCGGTCACGAGGACGCGCCGCGGCTCCCCCGCCCCGGGCTCACCGCGCCCCGTGCTCACGCCGAACCGCCGCTCTTTTCCGGGGCGTCCTTGCCCCCGCCGGTCCCGGCCTCGCCGGCGTGGTACGCCGCGCTCGTCCGGATGTTGCGCTTCAGGTACCCGCCGGCCGCGGAGCGGACGGCGTTGACGATCACGCCCACGAGTTCGGCCGGGGAGTCGTTGAGCTCGTTCTTGATGCGGGCGACCATGCCGCGTTTCTCCGCGAGGGCGCGGGTCACGAGGATGCTCGCGTCGCAGCGCTGGGCGAGGGCCTTGGCGTCGCCCGAGACCACGGCGGGCGCCGTGTCCAGGAAGATCAGGTCGTAGTCCGCCCGCGCCAGCGTGAGCAGCTCGCCCATGGGCTGCGTGCCGAGCCGCTCGAACACGCGGTGCTCCGGGGCGCCGGCGGCGAGGACATCCACACCGTCGCCCACGCGCTGGACCGCCTCGCGCAGCGGGACGGCCCCCTTGAGCACCTCGCCGAGACCAGGCTGCTCCTTGATCCCGAGCAGGCGGTGCAGGGCGGGCCGCCTGAAGTTCGCGTCGATCAGCAGCACGCGTCGGTCCGCGCTCGCGCAGGCCATGCCCAGGTTGATCATCATCGAGGTGCTGCCCGAGCCCGGCATGCCCGCGACGACCAGGCATGTCCGGTGCCCCTTCTCGTCGAGGTGCTTGAGCAGCCCCGTCCGGATCTGCCGGATGCTCTCGGCGATCACGCTCCGGTCCGCGTCCCGGAAGACCGTCTCGAATTTCGCCGACGCGGCGGTCGGGTCCTCCTCGGACAGCGGGACGGCCCCGAGCACGCGGGTCCGCGACATCGCCGCCAGATCGCTCGCGCCCTTCACCCGCTGGTCGAGGAACTCGACCGCGAGGATCACCCCGCTCACGAGCCCGCCGATCAGGAAGACGCCGGCGGCGGCCATCAGCATAAGTTTGGGCGCCGAGCGGCGGTCGGGCACTCGGGCGTTCTCCGCCACGACGATCCGACCCTCCATCTGCGAGGTCGTCTGGATGTCCTCGAGCGCCCGACGGCGCTCGCCCAGCGTTTGGTTCATCTGCCCGATCTGATCAGAGATATCCCGGATCTCCTGGATCGTCTTGGTCAGGTCCTGGAGCTGCACCTCGAGCTCGGCCTCGCGGGCCTGGAGATCGGCCTCCTTGGCCTGGGCCTGGCGGAGCTGGCTCTCGAGCGTGTCCTTCTCCGCGTCGAACAGGCGGGAGAGCTCCCGCTCCTTGGTGATCGAGAGCTGCTGCTCGATCGACGCGATCTGGATCTCCACATTCTTGTACTCGCGGTGCGAGGGAAGGAACCCGGACCGCCGCAGCTCCTTGAGCCGCGTCTCCAGCAGTTCCTTCTGCCCGCGCAGCTGCTGCATGATGGGCTGGCTCTCCGCCATCGCGTGCTGCGTGTCCGAGTAGCGCACGCCCGACTCCGAGCGGATCATGTCGTTCATCTGCTGGAGCTGGACCTCCATCGCCCGCATCTCGAGCGTGTTGTTGTTCCGCTCGCGGGCGATCAGGCTCAGCTTCTCGCGGGTGGTCGTCGCCTGCTCGACGATGCCCGTCACCTCCTGATCTCGGATCAGGCGGGACCGCCTCTGCTGGAGGTTGTCGACTTCCTTGGTGATGTCGTTGATCGAGCGCTGGATCGCGTCCCGCTTGATGTTGTTCGAAGACCCCTCGTCCTGGCGGGCGAGGTTCAGGTACGCCTCGCTCAGGAGCCGGGCCAGCGCCGTCACATCGTTGGGGTCCTTCCAGTTCGTCTTCAGACGAATGTAGGTCGTGCCCTTGATCGCGCTCGCGCTCGCCCGGTCCGCAAGCTCCTTCATCGCCTCCTGGTAGTCGAAACTCCCGTCGGGCTGCACGAACTCCTTCGACCACTTCGGCGCTTCCTGCAGCAGCCGGGGGTCCTGCGTCACCCGTTCCAGGATCGTCGCCGAGAGCATCCGCTCCGCCTGCGTCGCCATGAAACGGTCCATCGTCTCTTCGTCAATGACGCTCGGGTCGAGCAGGTCGATCTCGGTCGGCGGCCTCGCCTCGTAGATCACGCTCGCCTCGAAGATCGGGTAGGTGAACGCCCAGACATAGTTCCCCACCACGCCCAGCACCAGGCCCACGACACCCGACGCCACGAGCACATACTTCCACTTCTTGATCAGCTTGATCGGGTCGATCGCCGCGCCGGGGCCGGGCCCCGCCGACGACGGAGCGGGCGGCCTTGGTGGGACCGGAGAGGATGGTCTGGGGGGCGCGACGCTGCTCATCGGGGGTCACTCCGTCTGGCTGAATCCGGTCCGGTCGGGTCGTCGTCTCCGCGGGCGGGCTCCCGGGTCCGCCGGCGCAGGACCCGCGCTCCCAAGCGGCGGGCCCCGCCGGCCGTAACACCGGGCGGGCCGATACTTCGATGGTTTTCGGTCAGTCCCGCCCGCGGGCTGAGTCGATCTGGGCCTTCACCTCGTTGAGATCATCCTGAACGGCATCCCTGATATCAGGGAGCGTGTACACCGCGGTGTCCGCCTGCGTCCACAGACGCACCGCCTCGTCGGTCTTCTTCCTCGCCAGCGCCAGCCGAGCCTGGTTCAGCAGCACATTCACCCGCTCCCGCTCGGTCCGGATCCGCTCCCACGCCGCAAGCAGCGAGGTCTCCGCTTCGTCGAGTTCGCCCGTCCGAAGCAGCAGGTGCCCCAGCGTGTCCCACACATCCGCCCGGGCGTCGGCCAGCACCGTCGCCTGCCGCGCCAGCGGCACCGCGTCCGCCGGCTTGCCCAGGTCGATCCCGATGCAGTACGCCAGGTTGTTGTGCATCTCCCAGTCGTCCGGGTAGGCCGCGATCCCGGCGCGCCACGCCTCCGAGGCCGCGTCGTATTCCTTGCGGTTGTACCGCCCCGAGCCCAGCAGCCGGTGCGACAGCCGCCGGATGATCTCGTTGCCCGCCTCGGCCTTGAGCTGGTTGAGGTCGCTCTCGGCCTCCTCGATCTCGATGCTGTCCTGCGTCCGCAGCAGCGCGATCCCGTAGGTCAGCCAGTCCCGCTGGTCCGTGCCCGCGGGCATGGTCTCCCGCAGCGTCGAGACATACCGGATCGCCGGCCCCGCGTCCGCCCCGTCGAACACCCGGCGAACATCGCGGAACCACGCCACCACCATCCCCGGGTTCCCCAGCGCGATCTCGTACGCCCGCGTCAGGAAGCCCTCGGCCCGGGCCGTCTTGCCGCCCTTCTGCTCGACCAGCGCCCGGATCCCCAGGATCATCGCGTCCTCGTCCAGCTTCGCGCCCAGCCGCTCGAGCTCGCCCAGCACGGCGCCCGCGTCGGCGGTCTTCGGCGGGCTCACCGAGAGCAGCGTCGAGATGTAGGCCATCCCGATCCGCTGGTCCTTCGTCAGACGCCACGCCCGGTCGAACAGCACCGTCGCGCGGGCCCAGCTCTCGCGCTGCGTGAACACCCGCCCCGCGACCAGCATCAGCGTCGCGTCCGACGGACGCTTGTCGATCACCTCGTTGGCCAGGTCCAGCGCTTCCCCGTCACGCCCCCGCTCCAGCAACTCGATCAGCGTGCCCACGAAGACCGCGTCCTGGTTCGGGTTGGCCGCCAGCGAGGCCCGGAGCGAGTTGATCGCCTCGTCCTCCCGCGCGAGCCGGAAGTGGATCGTCGCCATCAGCTTGTGCGCCTGGAAGTCGTTGGGCGCAAGCCGCAGCGCTTCCTCGAGATTCCGCTGGGCGTCGCGCCACAGGTTCTCGTCCGGCAGCAGCAGCTGGGCCCGCTTGATGAACGGCAGAGGCTGGGTCGGGTGGACCTGGATCGCCCGGTCCACCAGCTTCATCGCCTCGTCCATCCGGTCCCTGGCCATCGCGATGTCCGTCCGCTGCATCAGCACCGTCAGGTCGTCCTGCTGATCCGCGCCGAGCGCGTCCAACTGCGCCGACGCCTTGTCGTACTTGTTGATCCGCAGGAACATCTCGATCAGCAGCTTGCGGTAGGGCTGCCCGGGATCGTCCGCGCCCGCGTCCACGATCTTCTGGAACGACTCGGCCGCCTGACGCGGCAGGTTCCGCCGCATCATCACCTCGCCGAACAGCTTCTCGGCCCGGAGCTTGCCGGGGTCCTGCAGCGGGCGGGCCTCCTCGATCGCGCGGAGCGCGACATCGTCACGCCCCCGGTCGAGCATGAACCTCGCCATCGCGATGTACGCGTCGACCCCCACCTTCGACGGGTCGCGCGACACGATGTAGTTGATGAACGCGCCGCGGGCCAGCTCGATCCCGTCGCGGAAGCCCTCCTCCGTGCGCACACGCCCCTGGTCGGCGAACCAGCGCGCCAGCACCTCGACCCGCCGCAGCGAGTCGTCCCCCGCCGCCCCGAGCTCGTCGATCAGCTTCTTCGCCTCGGGCCACTGCCGCGCCTCGATGTAGAGGTTCGCGAGCTCGAGCTTGTTGTCCGTGTCGAAAGGCCGCTCGCCCAGGAGCTGCCGCCTCCGGTCGATCGCGATCCGCCGCCCCTCGTCGCCCCCCGCGGTCGCCTCGAGCCGCAGGTACAGGTCGGTGAACGCCGGGTCGCGCTCCCCGAACTCGCGGAGCCGCCTGGCCTCCTGCAGCGCCTCGGTCTGCCGCCCCGTCGTCGCGAGCGAGGCCACATACGCCCGGATGGTCATCGGGTCGTCCACCGAGATCTCGAGCGCACGCCGGTACGAGAGCAGCGCGTCGTTGATCCGGCCCGCCTGCATCTGCTCGCTCGCGTACAGACGCCAGAGCGGCGCCTCGGTCGACCGGCGGGACACCGCCTCGCGCAGCAGCTCGATCGCGCCCTGGTGGTTGTTCCGCGCCGCCAGCAGACGCGCCTCGTAGGTGATCCCGTCCAGCTTGTCCGCGTTGAGCGACTTGGCCCGGTCCGTGATCCGCTGCGCCTCGTCCATCTCCCCCTTCGACAACGCCTGCAGGAACGACTGCTCGACGACATCCGGGTCGTCCGGCGCCATGCGGACCGCCTCGGCCAGCAGTTCCTCCGCCCGAGCGTTCTCGTCGTAACGCCGGTACACCTCGATCTTCCGCAGCAGCTTGGCGATCTCCGGCAGGTTCGACTCGTCGATCCCGAGGATCATCACCTCGGCCATGCTGTCCGCGTCCAGCCGGCGAGAGAGGTTCGCCACCGTCTCGTTGTCCGGGTACGCCGACTGCATCTGCTTGATGAACGACTTCGCGTCCTCCAGCCGGTCGCTGTTCATCAGCACGCGGACCATCTGACGGATCAGCCCCGTGTCGCCGGGGTGCTGGGCGAGCGCCTCGCGGATCACCCGCTCGGCCCCGATCGCGTCCGGCGCTTTCGAGTCCACCCCGGTCAGCAGACGCTCGGACTCGAAGATCACAGCCTGAACCGGGTCGTCCGCCTTCTGCTGGAAGGTCAGCAGCCGCAGCCTCTCCAGGCGCTCGGCGATCGCGGGGCTGCCCGGCGAGAGCTCGCTCGCACGCTGCGCCAGGCGGAACGCCTCCCGCAGGCTCGACTGGGTGCCCAGCGACTCCTCCACCTCCGCCATCGCCAGGTACACGCTCGGGTTCGACGGGTCCAGCTCGCGCAGCTTGTCGAACCGCTGCTTGGCAAGGCCCGTCTTGCCCAGGCGGGCCGCCACGCGCCCCTCACGCCAAAGCCCGTCCCGGCTCGAATACTCCGTCAACTCGTTGAACTTCGCGAAATGCGCCAACGCCTCGGTGAACGAGTCCCCCGCCGCGCGGTTGTCCCCACGCGTCACCGCCAGCTCGCCCTCGGCCATCGCGATCTGACCGTCGATCATGTGCAGGCCCGAGTTCTCGACCCCCACGAGCTGCGCGAACCGCTCCCGGGCGCTGCGCGCCTCGGCCAGCAGGGCGTCGATCTCCTCGCTCGTCTCCACATCGTCGATGTGACGCACCGCGAACTCCGCGAGCATCATCGGCGCCTGCGACTTGTAACGCACACGCAGCATGCCCTCCGTCGTCACCGGAAGCCAGGGCTGCGCCTCCGCACGCTCCACCGCCGCCTTCGCCCCGGCGTAATCCCCCGCGTCCATCTTCAACGCGCCGAGCTGCAGCAGCAGCTCCGTCCGCCCGTCGAACGCCGCCAGCGCCTTCTCGTACAACGCCTGCGAACGCTCCGTCTTCCGCTCCGGCGTCAGCACGCTCTCCAGCAACGCCACGCGCTCGAGCACCCGCGTGTCCATCCCCTCCAGCCGCCCGTCGAGCCAGCCGAACAGCCCGTCCAGCTCCGCCGCCAGCTCCGCCCGCCGCGCCGCCCGCGCCGCCTCAGGAAGGTCGCGGAACGACTGCACGCCCAGCTCGAGCCGGCTCACCCGGCCCCAGATGCTCTCGGGGTCGGCCGCAAGCAGGCCCGCGACCGCCTCCTGCTTCTCCGCCTCGATCTCCGCCACCCGCGTCACCGCGCCGGCGTTCTCCGCACGCGTCCGCTCCGTGTCCAGCAACGCCAGCAGCGAACGGACCGCCTCGCCACGCCCCGGCTCGCTCGACAGCGCCGCCCGCAGGTCCTCCTTCGCCGCGTTGATCTCCGCCTCGGTCAGCACGCTGCCCGGGCCCGCCAGGGCCGCCCACGCGATGCCCCGGTACCCGCGGATCCGGTTGTGCGCGTCCTGCGTCGCGCCGCCCTGCGGGAAGTACGCCAGGAAGAGGTTCGCCTCCGTCTGGAACCCCTCGATCAACGCACGGTTCGCGAAGCCCATCCGCCGGAAGGTCACCGCGCGGGTCTCGAGATAGTCCGACGCGATGCCGACATCGCCCCGCGCCGTCACCGCGATCTGCTTGAAGATCTGCACCTGCTGCGCGTAGAAGTTCTCGTACTCGGTCTGCGTCGCGGGCGTGATCTGCCCGATCGCGTCCCGCCACGCCCGCAGCCACTCCAGGTTGGTCCGCTCGTGCCCCACCGCCCGGCCCCACGACTCCTCGGCCGAACGCCAGTCCCCGCGAGCCTCGAACTCACGGGCCGCCGTTGCGTGCGTCTCCCCCGTCTTGTTCACCATCGACCAGAACAGCCACAGCCCCAGCCCCAGCACGACAACCGCCGCGCCGACCAGACCCGCGACGAACTTGATGTTGACCCGACCTGCCATGGCCCGACGCCTTTCTTCACGGGGCGACACTCGCCGCCCCAGACCTGTTCCCCGTCACCCCTGACCCGCGGCGCCCGCCCGCGGGTTGTCCGCCGGGTACCGCCCCGTCTCGACCTCGATCCAGTCCGGCACGCACCGCATGATCTCCGCCATCAACTCCCCGATCAGCGACGCCGACAACTCCGCCAACTCCTCCTTCGACCCCACCGACGCGCTCGTCGCCTGCACCTTCAGGTAATAGGCGTAGTCGCTCCGAAGGTCGAACGCGAGCGTCCGAACACCCTCCGCGCTCGCCACCGTCCCGCCGTTGGCAACAAAGAAATACCCCGCGTACAACGCCCGGTCGCTCGACCCGCGGAACTCGCTCACCATCATCCGGATCGGCTTGTCCGGCCCGACGCCCCGCGGCATCCGGATCCGAAGGCCCCGCCGATCGGAGAACGACCAGCTCGTCGGCGCCGTGTACACCGCGCCCAGCGGGCCGCGCAGCTCCTCCGGCACCGTCTCGTCCGCGATCCAGTCCTCCATCACCAGCGGAAGATCGAGGATCTCCGACGCGCTGCTCTTCTGCATCCCCCCGCCCACGAAGCACCGCTCCGGAACATGCGGGACCGTGTCGATCATCCCCGTGTAGTACGCGGCATGGAAGTTGATGACATGCGGCCTCGACCCCTCCGCCGGGTTCTTCTGCACATACACACGCGAGACCGTGTTCTCCGTGCCCAGCGTGTCGAGCACCTCCGCGTCCATCACCTCGTCCGTGCCCACACGCACCCAGTTCTCCGTCTCCAGCGGCAGGTTCACCAGCAGCCGGTTCTCCGGGGGCTCGATCGCGAGCTTGCGCAGGTGGATCCCGTACGCGTCGATCAGCCGGCCGAACCCCGCCGCGCTGATCCCCAGAACGGCGAGCGCCACAAAGAACGCGGGCGTGAACAGGCGGCCCCGGCTCATGCCGTCGCCCCCTTCCCGCTCTCGCCCGCGGGCTCCGTGACCACACGGTTGAGCACCCACGCCAGCCCGAGATACAGCCCCAGCGACGGGATCAGCAGCAGGGTCCCGATCATCGTGTGCGCCTGCCCCGTCGAGAGCTCCGGGTCCCACAGCGACAGCAGCCCCAGCACCGCCACACGGATCATGTTCATGAACACCGCCACCGGGCCCGCCAGCAGGAACATCAGGATCCGCTGCCACCACTGCGAGCACCAGGTCAACGCCACCCACACCGACAACGCATAAAACGCAACAACCATCCGCATCCCGCTGCAGGCCTCGGCCACATTCAGCGGGATCGTCTCGTTGTTGTGGTACAGCATCAGGGTGTTCCCCTCCAGGTCCACCGAGAAGCCGAACACCGCGCCCAAAACCCCAAGGATCACCCACGCCCCTTCGCTCGCCAGCAACTGAAGCTGGAAGGTGATCTCGATCATGATCCGCTCGGCCAGCGTGATCCCGAACGCGAGGTACGCGATCGGGATGAACAGCCAGCGCGACACCCCGGGCCCCAGCAGGAAGAGCACCAGCCCGAACAACGCCAGCAACGCCGCGAACCCCTCGATCATGTGGTTCTTGATCGCCACCACGCCGTAGAAATAGCCCCCGATCCCCAGCAGCAGCGGCAGCAGCCCGGGCCAGAACGCCCGAGGCGTCGCCTCACGCAGACGCCCACGGTTCCGCCACACGAAGTACGCGCTGATCAGCGGGATCACGAACGCGTGGCCCCAGTCTTCCAGCCCCGACCACGACAAAAGCCCCTGCCGCTCGAACCACCGGTAGTACAGCCCGAAATAGGCCACCACCAGCGCGCCCACACCCACCCAGACCGCGGGGCTCAACCCCGGCCAGGCGGATCCGGCGGCGCGTTCGGCGTTCCCCGAGCCCATGCGAGTCAAAGCCCTCCCGTTCCGCGGCGGGCCTTGCAGACTCGCCCCGACACACCCTGCCCGGCCGGGCGGGAAAACGCCCGCGCCATCCCACACCCCACGCTCGCCCCGGCACCGGACCCCACCGAGCCCCGCCCGCCGGGTCCTCTCCTACGCCCCGCCCGCGACCGGGGTTCGGAGCCGCCCGGCATTCCGGAACCCCACCCGCTCCACTCGGACCATTGCCGGTTCATGCGGCTCTGCGCCTCGGAGAAGTGCGATCAGCGGATGTTCGTCGGCGGCGGGCCGAACACATCGTTGCCGAAGTTCCGGTCCAGCAGGAACCCGAACCCGTACGACGCCCGGAACCCGTTCCGGACCACCGCCAGGGGCAACGCCCAGAAGTTCGTCCCCACATTGATATGGTCGTCCGGCTTCAGGAACACATCCGGCTGCGTCCCCTCCGCGATCGAACGCATGTCCAGCATGATCGTCGCCTGCCGGTCCGGGCCGACCATCCGGGTCAGGTCCACCCGTTCCGGGATCGCCAAGCCCCCCAGCCCGCCGGCCGCCGTGATCGCCCGGTACAGCGTCAGCCGACCGACCGCCGGCAACTGGTAGACGCCCGGCCTCTGGATCTGCCCCGCGAGGTAGATATTCCCCTGTTCAGGCGGGGGCACGCTGATCACATCCCCAGGGCGGACAATGATGTTGTACCGGGCATCGCCCGCCAGCAGCGGATCCACCGGGACGCGGATGACGCGCTGGGTCACCAGCGGGCGGTCGCCCACCGCGCCGGCCGGGCCGCCCCGGCCGCCGGGCCGCGTCGTCGGCTCGCTCGGATAGCCCCGCACCCACTCGCCGTTGATGAACAGCCAGCGACCACCCCCTGCGGCCCGCGCCGCCTGGTCCGCCGGGCTCGCCACGACGGGGCGGGTCTCCTCTTCGATCAGGTCGATGACCGGCTCGGGCTCATCGCCCGGCTGGACCATCGCAATCGACCCGACCCGGTCCCCGCCGCCGAGAACGGCCGGCGCACCGCCGCCGCCCTCGTCGCCGGTCAGGTCGTTGATGATGTCGATGAGATTGTCCCCATTCTGGGGGGGAGGTGTCAACGGCGTCTGGGTCGGGTCCGCACCCCGGTTCGAGGGGGCTTCCTGCCGGGCGGGGAGCAGCTCGTCGCTCAGCGGGACCTGCCGGATGACATGCACATAGTTGATGATGTTCGGATCGACGCCCCCGCCGGCGATGAGCGCCTCGAGCAGGCGGTAGTCCGACGAGGGGATCTGGTACCGACCCGGCGCCCCGACCGCCCCCTGCAGGTTGTACGACTGGGCCCGGCGGGTCAGGATGACGACCGAGACCAGCGGGTCGGCCACGAACTGCCCGAACCGCCGCTTCAGCAGGTCGGAGGCGTCTTCTTCGGTGAGCCCGCTGATGAAGACCCGCCCCAGCTGGGGCACCTCGATGTACCCGTTC
Organism: Phycisphaerales bacterium; assembly: GCA_036732005.1. Lineage (GTDB taxonomy): Bacteria > Planctomycetota > Phycisphaerae > Phycisphaerales > UBA1924 > UBA1926. The sequence continues at coordinate 259,211 of DAINDF010000003.1, read as the reverse complement.
TGGTCGACCACGCGGTCGTACCGCTCGACCTGACCCTGGGCGACGACATCGTACACCTCGATGCGGATTTCATCGGCGGCGGCGATGTTGTACGCCTCGGTCTGCACCTGGAGGTCCTCAACCGAGACCTCGGTGTACTCGACGAGGGCGCCGTCGTCGGTCTCGATCGGGGCGAGGTGCTCGAGGATCGGCACCACCGCGGGGGTCTCCTCCCAGCGGCCGATCGTGCTCGGATCCAGGAACGAGTCCCAGTGGCATGCGGGCAGCGTCCCGGCGAGCGCGACGAGAACGCCGCTCCACAGGACGCGTCGGCGAGCGTGCGTCATCGAGCGGCGGACAGGTGCCGGCGTGGGTGATGTCGTGGCCAACCCGTTGCTCCTTCCGATCCCATCGCGACCACACCCGTCCGGGCGTGGCACACCCCGTGGCCTGGCGCGAAACGCCTCCCGGGTCCGGACATTAGCGCCGGAAATCCAGGGAACCAAACGACCCGGGCACGCGCCCGGTTCGCGAAGCGCGGCCGACGCGCCCCGAATTCTCGGTCTGTGTGCATCGGCCATTCCCTGCGCCGGTCTGAGCGATCGCGGGGGAAAACCACCGGGATTGGCGTGGAGTTTGCCCGACCCGCCGAAGCGGGCGGGGTCGGTGCTCCGACCTACAGTCGTTGGAGCTCTCCATGACCAACGCCCCCGACCCGACAAGCCGGACGCTGCAGCGCCACCCCAAGCCGCTGGGGGGGGACCCCGCGCGGAATCTGCGCCCGCTGGTCAGCCTCTCGTCGATGGTGCTGAACAACCAGGTCCACCACCTCGCGGCGAAGCGCAAGCCGGACTGGCTCCGGGCCAAGGTGCCCGGGGGCGAGGGGTTCCTGCAGACGCGGGCCAACATCCAGGGCAACAGGTTGCACACGGTGTGCGAGGAGGCGGCATGCCCCAACATGGGGGAGTGCTGGGCCCGGGGCGTGGCGACGATCATGATCCTGGGCGACACCTGCACCCGCGCCTGCGGGTTCTGCAATGTCAAGACCGGCAAGCCCCCGGTCACCGACTATGACGAGCCCGAGCGGGTCGCCGAGTCGTTGCGCGGGCTGGGCCTGAGGTTCGTCGTGATCACCAGCGTGGACCGGGACGACCTGGCGGACGGCGGCTCAAGGATCTGGGCCGAGACCATCCGCCGCGTCAAGGCCGCCTGCCCGGACATGAAGCTGGAGGTGCTGATCGGGGACTTCCGGGGCGACGCGGACGCGCTCCAGCGGGTGATCGACGCGGGCCCGGATGTCATCGCGCACAACATGGAGACGGTGCGTCGCTGCCACCCGGCGGTCCGTCCCAGCGCCGGGTACGGGCGTTCGATCGAACTGCTCCGGCGTGTGAAGGCGCAGGGGCGGGTGGCGAAGACGGGGTTGATGGTCGGCATCGGCGAGCGGGACGACGAGGTGCTCGCGCTGTTCGACGATCTCGTGCGCATGACCGGCGACCACGCGGGCCCGCGCGACCCGGCGCCCGGCGGAGCAGGCCGGGGCGACCCGGTGGACATCATCACGATCGGGCAGTACCTCCAGCCGACGCGGAACCACCTTCCGATCGACCGGTGGGTGACGCCCGAGCAGTTCGCCGCCTACGAGCGCGCGGGCCGGGCGGCGGGGATCAAGGTGGTCTTCTCGGGCCCCCTGGTGCGGTCGAGCTACCTGGCGGACAAGCAGTTCGACGGGCTCGACCTGGGCTCGACCGGCCCGGCCCGGGTCTGAACCGGGTGAGCGGGCCGTGAATTGCCGTGGACTTTGCTGGCGTTCACCGGAATCGGTGGCATCTTCCTCACCGCCTGCGCGAGCGGGCGTTGCGAAAGGTGGGGTATGCGCCGAGTCTTTGCGTCGTTCGGGTTGGCTCTTGCCGTGTCCGCGTCTGCCGCCGCGCCGGTGACCTGGGAGGTTGCCGACGGGGGCAACGGGCATGTGTATGACCTGATCATCACGGCGACGCCGATGACCTTCGCCGACGCGCGGGCGGACGCCGAGGCCCGGGGCGGGCACCTGGTCACGCTCACCTCGGCGGCGGAGAACGCCTTTGTGTTCACCGCCTTGAACATCGCGGCGACGGACGCGGCGTGGACCTTCACCCTCGGCACCAACATCGGGCCGTGGATCGGCGCGTTCCAGGCCCCCGGGGCGGGTGAGCCCGGCGGGGGTTGGCAGTGGGTGACCGGGGAGACCTTCGACTTCGCGAACTGGGGCCCGGGCGAGCCGAACAACAACTGGCCGGGAGGCGTCAACGAGAACGCGTTGCACTTCGTCGGCCAGCAGCAGTTCGGGCGGACGGACCGCTGGAACGACATCCCGGACTCGTTCCCGATCCCGTCGTATGTCATCGAGTACATCCCGGCCCCCGGCACTTTCGGGGTGATCGCGGCGGCGGGGCTGCTGGCGGGCCGTCGCCGGCGCTGAGGGACGGGGCCCGGTAACCGGAACAACCCGCGCGCGGGAATTCCAAACCACCCCGGGAGCGTTTACGCTCTGTCGGTGCAGGCGGGGGTCGCCTGCCCGGCCGGGACTGCCTTGTGGACGCGAAGGTCATCGAAACGCTGGTGCAGCAGATCGAGGCGAAAGACCTCTCGACGGCCGCGCACACCTGGCGCGTGGTGCTTTATCTCCGCGCGATGCTCGAGGCCCGGGGGGTGAGCCGGCGTGAGCTGACGCTGGCCACGCACGGGGCGGCGTTGCACGATGTCGGGAAGCTCGACATCCCCGACGACATCCTGCAGAAGCCGGGGCGGCTGACGGCGGACGAGTTCGAGGTGATCGAGCAGCACACGGTGACGGGGTACGCGCGGATGGTGGAGATGGATGTGGAGGAGGAGATCATCCTCGACCTCGTGCGCTATCACCACGAGAAGATGGACGGGTCGGGCTACCCGTTCCACCTCAGGGGCGAGCAGATCCCGCGGGTCGCGAGGGATTTCGCGGTGGTCGACACCTTCGACGCGCTCACGAGCCACCGGCCCTACCGGCACGAGGTGGGGGCGGACGCGGCCGAGCGGGCGCTCTCGATCCTGATCGAGTCGAAGGGGACCAAGTACGACGCGGGCTCGGTCGAGCTGTTCGAGTCGCTCTACCGCAAGGGGGCGCTGGACTACATCCTGCACCACTTCAACGACGGCGCGGAACTGCCCGCGTACGGCACGGTCGAGCACGAGGAGCTGACCAGGTCCATCCGCGTCGAGTGATCTATCTGCCTCAAGATGATGTGCTAATAGAGTTGATAGTCGGCCACAGAACGGCCGGATCCACATTAAGTGCCTCCGCAATTTTCTCAACGGTTCGACGCTGAGGGCGGCAACTACGAGCCAGCATCATCGAGATCGCTGGCTGACCAACACCGATCCTCTCCGCCAGATCTGATTGAGATACCTCCTGCTTTTCAAGTACCGCAGCAAGGCGTTCAGCGAATGTCTGTTCCTCAAGATCTAGTTCCGCCAAGACGGTTTTCTTGGTATCCTGATCCTGAATTTCTCGAAGCTCGCCAATCTCGATGCCCGGAAGCCCGTCTTTGTTGTTTGAAACCGGGAAGAGTGCTTCAACAAGAGTGTCAAGTGCCGCTTCTACCTCGTCTTGCGACGAGTCTCGATCTTCGCAGACAGAAACCATGTTGACGATCACCTGCTGCACCTCCTCGCTGGCTTCAAGATAAGCGCGTTTGAACAGCGACGCAAAGTGTTTGGCAGCCAACTGGTGCTCGACTCGCTCCGAATCGCTTTGGCATGCAGCCTTTGACATGAGCGCCCTCCGATCGATCTGTGCTCTCCTACCCATTCATCTGCTCGTAGTGTTTGTAGAACCGTTCATCGACGAGTTTTCTTCTGGCGTCGAAAATCGTGATGTTGGCTTTCGAAAAATCATCGCGCTTCTTCTGCATGACATGCAGTATCCAGATGATCGGCTTCCGACTGTTCGGGTCTGGTTTCTCGGGATCCCCGCAGTAGAAGATGACCCGAAGGTTGTCGTGCCTCCCGATTGTGTCATCGATCCGCAGTTCGCCCACATTGGTGCCCCTGAGAGACCTGACCCACGACCAATTCAAATCGAGCAGGTTTCCGGCCTCGCTGACGGGGTTTTGCTCTGGCCAATAACGAAGCTTCAGAGCATGTCGTCGCAGCTCGAATGCGTCTCGTGCATGGTCGAACAACTTCCCGGCGTCCTTCCACGCAGGGCTAAAGACCCTTACATGATACTGCCCTTCAAGTACATGACGCCGCAGCCCTACCGCTGACCCGTCTGTTGCCATCAAGAGACCCCTCTATGTTGTCCCTCCCAGCAACTCATCGTATCACATATTCGGCTTCATCTCCAGTGGAGTTCACAGAAACGGCCAATTTTTGTGATATATCCGAATGTACTGCAAACACCTGGTTTGTGCGCTCCAAGCGGAGGAGTCAGATCTGTCTCGACAGGCCCGCCATCTTCTTCAACGCCGCGGCGAGCGCCGGCGGGACCTCCATCGCGCTCAGCCTCGACTGGGTGACGAGGGCGAAACCCGCGAAGCGGGCGTCCGCCTTGATCTCGGCGAGCGTCGCGTTCTTCGTGGCGGGTCTGAGTGGTGAGAGATCGATGAGCACGCGCTTCGGGTCGCCCTTGGCGGTCAGGCCCGGGTGCTCGGGGTCGGGATAGGCCCCCCGCACCACGGCCGCCAGGCCGGCGATGCGTTTCTCGGCGCCGGTGTGGTAGATGAGGGCCTCGTCGCCGGTGGTCATGGCCCGCATGGCCTGCTGGGCCGCCGGGTTGGAGACGCCGGTCCAGGTGGTCCGTCCGTCGCGGACGAGGTCATCGAATGAGTACTCGCCGGGCTCGGTCTTGAGCAGCCAGGTGGTCATGGGAGGCCTCCGGGGTGCATGGAAAGGGAGAGGGCGTGCGAGGTCGCGGGCGCAAGGCCGAACGCGGCGACGGACCCGGCCTCGTCGTGTTCGACGCCGTCGAACCCCCGGTGTGGGTCGAGCGAAACCCCGGGCGCGGGGCCGCGGGCGAGGAAGCGGCCTTCGAGCGGGAGCGCGTCGGGGGATGAGGCGTCGAGCTCGATCACCAGGCCGGTTGCGGTGAGTTCGAATCGGATCGCCAGGTTCATCCCGGATGAGGGGCGGGCGGCGAGCCGCGCGGAGAGAGGGGTTCGGTCGAGGATCTCCCAGGCGGTCGGGGTGGGCGGCGATTCGAATTCGAAGCGGGCGGCGAGCCAGGCCGGGTCGTCAACCTCGACCGGGGCCCGGGCGAGAAGCGGGCGCGGCGGGGCGTTCGGGACACGGAGAGAGCAGTCGAGCAGCCCGGCGAACACCGGGTCGACCCAGGCGAGAAGCGAGGGGGATTCGAGTCGCAGCGCCCGCACGGGGGGCACTGTATCGGCGCACGAAAAACCCGGGGGCGCGGGGCCCCCGGGTCGTGGGTTCGTTGTGCTCGCGATCAGTCGTTCTTGACGACCTGCTCGGCGGGCTTCTCGCCCTCGGTGCAGGCCTGCTTGTCCGAGCAATCGCCGGTGCAGGCGCCGTTGCAGGGGCACTCGGCGGCGGGCTTGCCGAGGCAGCAGCCCGAGGCGGCGGCCTCGGTCGCGGCGACCTGGGTCACCTCGACGGCCTTGTCGGCGCTGCAGCAGCCCGAGGCGGCCATCTTCTCGGCGCACGCCTCGGTGGAGGCGGCGCAGGCGGTCTGCTCGGCGGCCTGGCTGGGGCAGAGGGCGCACTCGGTCTTGCCGGCGTCGGCGGCGAGCGAGACGGCGGCGGCCGGGGCCGCGGCGTCCTTCGTGCCGCACGAGCCGAGCAGGCAGGAGTCGGTCGTGAGGGTGTACGCGGCCGCCCCGCCGAGGGCGATGCCGGCGACGATGGCGATTGCCTTGCCAAGAGCCATGGGTCTTTCCTTCCGTCGGGTTTCAGGAGGCCGATCGCCTCGGGGATCGTTCAGATCGGTTCGACCGAGAGCATAGCGGACCGGGAGGTTGAATTCGAGGGAGAAACCCGCGGGCCGGGCCGGAATCCGGGGGGCCCGCGCCGGTTCTCGGACGCAAGATCCGGACGGATCAGGTTCGGGTCGCCTCAGGCAAAACGGACCTGGGCGACGAACAGGAGCGTCGGCTCGGCCTCGTCGGTCATGATGGCGAGGCGGAACTCGCCCCCGCCCCGGACGGGCAGGTTCACCCCGCTGATCAGGCCGGTGGCCTCGAAGGAGGCGACCGTCTCAACGGGGTTGTCCTGCTCGTCGAGCACGACGACCTTGTAGGGCGTCCGGGTGGAGAAATTGGTGATGTAGAGCCTGGCCTCCGCCGAATCGGGCTTGTGGAGCAGCATCGCCCGGGCGCGGCCGACCTCGCCCACAGGGGAGAAGTGGAAGCGGTTGGCCGACGCGTCGAAGAGGGTTGTTTCGATGTGCTCGGTGCCGACGGCCTCGATGAGGGCGGCGATGCCGGCGCGATCCTGGACGGTGTTGAACTCGCGGCGGAGCTGGACATGCAGCACGCCGAGGGCGACCGCGGCGACGGAGAACGCGACCGCCGCGACACGCCAGGCGGGGTTGACCCGGCGGGCCCGTTGCAGGCGGGGCGGGCGGGACTCGACCGCGTGGGTCACACCGCGGGCCGGGGCGGGCGCCGCCGGGGTTGCGGTGCGGTCGATCTCGGCCCGGAGGCGGGCGAGGACCTTGGCCCGCAGGGCCGGGGGGATCTCCGCGTTCGGCAGGATCTCGCCGCAATCGGCGTAGTGGGCCTGCTGGGCGCGGATCAGGTCGCGCAGCACCGCGGGTGAGGCGCCGAAGGCGGCGTCGAACGCGCGCCTGTCCTCGTCGTCCAGGAGGCCGAACGCGTCGACCACGGCCTGTTCGAGCAGGTCCTTGGTGGACATCGCCTCGACATCGGGGCGGGTGCCATCGGGGTTGTTGTCGTACGGAGCAGTCATCCCGTGATTTCCTCGCCGACGCGTTCCCTCAGACGCACGAGCGCCCGGCTGAGCGCGGACTTGATCGTGCCGAGCGGGGTGTTGAGTTCCTCGCTGATCTGTCGGAGCGTCTGCCCCCCCAAGTACGAACGGATCACAACGGTCCGTTGAAGTTCCGGCAAGGCGTCGATGCGCTTCATCAGCGCGCCGAAGCGTTCGTCCTGTTCGAGGGGGGTTGGTCCCGGGGACACCGTCGCCGGTGGCCTCTGCCCCTCGTCCATCGATACGGTCGAAATCCGGGAGCGGGTCCGTCGAAGTCGATCAACAATGTGTCTTCGTGTGATCAGCATCACCCAGGTCACCAGGGCCGCCCGTTCGGGGTCGTATCGGTCCGCTGTGCGCCACAGACGGATGAAGACCTCCTGCACGGCGTCCTCGGCCTCCGCCCGGGTGGGCAGGATCTGGACACACATCCGGTACACAAGCGGGACGAACCGGTCGTAGAGGTCCGCGATGGCGGCCTGATCGTTGGCCGCGACGCGGGTCATCAGGGCCGAATCCTCGTCGCGGGAGGCCGGGCTCTCCGCGGATTCGGGGGGGGTGGGGATGTCGTCGTCGCGCGTCGCCATCGCGGTCGCCGGCCTCCGGGAGCGGGCAGCATACCAAGGGAGAGCCCCAGGGGAATCAGGAGACGGGCTGGAAGAAGAAATCGAAGGCGGGGGTTTGCAAAGACGATATTCCAGGTGTCAGATGTCGATTCTCGGGTTCCGGACCGATGGCTGCAAAGATCGTGCTTTGATAGGGTATCTGAGAAATTTGCCTACGATCGGGTGAGCAGCGCGTTGTAGGGGCGCTGAATTCTCGTTACACTGGCGGCGGCCTGCCCCGAGCGTGGGGAAGGGCCGGCGAGGAGCTTGTGGTGGGTGCATCGCGAACGAACCGGGGTTCTGGGGCGTGCTGCGGCGGGGGCCGCGGGTTTACGCTCGTGGACCTTCTGGTGTCGATCGCGGTGGTGGCGGTGCTGATCGGGCTGCTGCTGCCCTCGCTGCGGCTGGTGCATGAGACCTCGAAGCGGGTTGTCTGTCAGTCGAACCTGCGTCAGGTCGGCCTGGGCATGCACATGTACGCGACGGACAATGATTCCTGGCTGCCGCCCAGCGCGTTCGCGTTGGGGTTCGGGCCGCAGTGGGAGTCCAACCCGATGTTCCTCCGGATCGACGGGCGGACGCGGGGGTACGACCTGCCGTTGTGGGACGGGATGGGCTACCTGTTTGCCCAGACCTACCTGACGGATGGGCGGATTTTCTACTGCCCGTCGCACACCGGAGCGCACCCGTTCGAGGCGTACACGGACCGGTTTGCCGGCGCGCCCGGGGAGATCCAGGCGAACTACCAGTATCGGGGGATCGGCCCGAACGGCGAGGCGCGGCTGGATATGTTCGACGACACGGTCGCGTTGATCTCGGACGGGTTCGCGGAGGTCGATGACATCAACCACCGGCTGGGGATGAACATCCTGCGGGCCGGGATGTCGGTGGACTGGTTCCTGGATCGCGGCAATGTGATCGAGGACATCGCGCTGTCCGTTCAGGACGACGACACCCCGTCGTGGGAGGACGGTTGGCGGATCCTGGATCAGCCGGTGCAGAACGGCGGCTTCTGGGACACGCTGTTCCCCTGAGCCCGGCGTCCCGGGCGGCGCGTCTCGCGGCCTTTTGATCAACGAAGGACAGGGGTTTTGGCGGCGGCTGTGGTCGTGCGCCGACCGTGGCCGCACCGCGTGGTGGGCCGGCGGGTAGAGTGTGTGCATGATGACACCCGTTTCTCGTCGCGTCGTCGGCCTGGCCGGTCTGCTCGCCCTGCTTGTGTTCGCGCCGTTCGCCGGGGCGCAGCTGGCGCCTGATCGGCTGTACTACGGGATCAACCGGAAGATCCCGATGCAGGTCTCGGCGTCGGGGGGAGAGGTCGAGATCAGGCTGCTGCGGCCCGAGGGTGGCGAGGTGGTGGCGACGGCGGCGGCGGCGCCCGGCGGGGTTGACCTTGCGGGGCTCTTCCCGGTGCTGTGGGAGACGCAGCAACCCGAGGTGCTGTATGCACAGTTGTTCGTGGGCGGGGTGGCGACGGGGCCGGCGGTGGTGCTGGATCCGATGGTGAGCGTGGACAAGGCCACGCTGTTGGATCCGCAGACGATGACGCCCTCGAACGATCCGAGGCGTTCGATGCCGGTGTTCGAGTCTGACCGGATGCGGATGCTCGGGCAGGCGCCGCGGCCGCGGACCTACTCGGGGTTGCGGGCGTATGTGGACCGCGATGTCGTGTTGGAGACGACGATGGGAGACATCCGGATCCGGCTGCGTCCGGACAAGGCGCCGAACTCGGCGTTCAACTTCCGGAGCCTGGCGGCGGGGGGGTATTACACCGACATCATCTTCCACCGGATCATCCCGGCGCGGGCCGGGCGTCCCGGCTTTGTGATCCAGGTGGGCGACCCGACGGGCACGGGCTCGGGTGGCCCGGGGTACGAGATCGACCTGGAGAAGTCCGACCTGCTGCACGACTTCGGGGTGATTTCGATGGCGAGGTCGGGCGACCCGGATTCGGGCGGTTCACAGGTGTTCATCTGCCTGAGCCGGGAGGCGACGGCGTCGCTCGACGGTCGGTACACCGCGTTCGGGCAGGCGATCGCGGGGGCGGACACGATCGGCGCCCTGGGGAGCGTGGAGGTGCAGGGCGATCGCCCGGTGGACCCCCCGGTGCTGAGCCGGGCGTACCTGGTGGACGCGGCCCCGTTCGGGACGGGCCCGATGCCGGTAAAGGCGTCCGGGGGCGTTGAGCCCGCGCCGTCGGACCGGTGAGTCTCGGGCGCGTCGCGTTCGCTTCGTTGTGACCTGTCAGCGTGCGTGGGCGGCGTGGGCGTGCCGGATGGCGGCCTCGAGCCCGTCGACCATTGTCGGGATATTGAATCGTTCGAGGACCGTGCGGCGGGCCGCGTCGGCCATGGCGAGGCGGCGGGGTTCGTCGGCGATGGCCGCGCGGATGGCTTCGGCGAGCGCGTCGGTGTCACCGTCTCGGTAGAGCACCCCGTTGACGCCGTTCTCGACGGCCTCTATTTCGGGGTTGTGGGCCGCGATGTTGTCGGAGGTGACGACGGGGAGGCCGTACCCGAGGGCGTGCATGGCGCTGAGCCCGATGTTGACGGGGTAGACGAAGAGGCTGGCGGCGAGGAACCAGGGTGCGATGGCGGGCTCGCCGTAGACGGGGCCCGGGAAGACGACGCGGTCGGCGATGCCGAGCTCGTTGGCGATGGCCTGGAGCCTTGGGAGATCGGGCCCCTTGCCGACGACGGCGACGGTGAGGCCCTGGATCTTCGCGGCGGCGTGGAGGAGCAGGTCGACGCGGTTCTCTTCGAGGAGCCTGGAAACGAACAGGGCGACGGGGCCCCGGTCGAGGCGGTTGGCGGCGCGGAAGGCGGCGAGGTCGTGGGGGCGGGCGAGCCAGTCTTCGCGGGCGTGCTGAATCGCGGTCTGGTCGAGGCTGTTGATCGCGACGAAGACGCCGTGGTGGGAGGGGTTTCGCGCCTTGAACGCCTCGGCGGCGGCGTGGTTGTAGAAGGCGACGGCGTCGGCCATGGAGGCGAGGCGGTCGCGGAGGCCCCGACGGCCCGCTCCCTCGGACTTTGAGAAGCCGTGGCCCCAGAGCACGGTGCCGACCCCGGCGCGGCGGGCGCGGAGGAGCGCGGGGGGGAGGAGGAGGGAGCGCGTGTTCCAGGAGGCGACGAGGACCTCGGCCTGCTTCCGCGAGGCGAGGGACCAGAGGCGCGGGACGAGGATGAACCGCCCGCCGAGGAGGGTGCGCTGGTCGATGCGGACGGCGTTGAACCCGTCGGGCTCGGCGTTGGCGAGGTTCGGCTGCTCGGCGTAGTGGAGCGTCGGGTCGAGGCCGGGGCGGGAGGCGAGTTCGCGGAAGACCGGGACCCGGTAGGCGGGGAGGGCGGGCTGCTGGATGGCGACGCGGATGGTCACGGGGCGTTCCTTGGGCGCGGCATGGTACACGGGCTTGGGGGTAGGATCGGCGGATGCGGATCCTGCATGTCTCGGAGAGCCTCGACCCGGCGCACGGGGGCACGCCCGCGGTGCCGAAGGCGCTTGCTGCGGCGCAGGCGGGGCTGGGGCACGAGGTGACGATCCTGACGCGGGACGAGCCTGGGCGGGCGGGGGCGATCCGGGAGTCGATGGAGTCGATCCCGCACGCCGACCGTGTGCGGATCGTGGGCGTGCCGGGGGGCGGCGGGGTGGACGCGTG
>DAINDF010000003.1:232496-247999 GCA_036732005.1 Phycisphaerales bacterium | reverse complement strand
GTTGTTGCGGGGGTGCGTCGGGGTGTTGGGGTGGTTCTTTGGTGCGGCGGCGCGGTGGGCGCGGGAGCACGGGGCGGGGTTCGGCTTTGCGCACCTGCACTCGATGTGGTCGCCGATTCCGCACGGCGCGGCGCGCGGGCTGCGCGCGGCGGGGGTGGCGTACACGGTCTGCCCGCACGGGATGCTGGACGAGTGGTCGATGGCGCGGAGCCGATGGAAGAAGCGGGCGCATCTGGCGTTGGTGAGCCGGCGGACGATGGCGGGGTGCGCGTTTGTGCACGCGTTGAGCGGGTACGAGAAGGCGTGCGTGGAATCGCTCGGGTTCGGGGCGCCGGTGGAGGTGGTGGGCAACGGGGTGCAGCCGGCGGAGTACGAGTCGCTGCCGGACGCCTCGGCGTTCCGGGCGGCCCACCCCGGGGTTGGCGCGGGGCCCTATGTGGTGTTCCTGGGTCGGCTGCATCCGGGGAAGGGCGTGGCGTTGTTGGTGCGCGCCTTCGCGCGGATCGCGGGGCTGCGGGAGGACGCGAGGCTGGTGCTCGTGGGCCCGGACGCCGGGGCGCGGGAGGGTGTGGAGCGGGCGGCGCGGGAGGCGGGGATCGCGGGGTGCGTGGTGCTGACCGGGCCGGTGTACGGGCGTGAGAAACTGTCGGCCCTCGCTGGGGCGGTGTGCTATGCGCTGCCGAGCGAGCACGAGGGGTTCAGCGTGGCGATCTGCGAGGCGATGGCGTGCGGGACGGCGGTGGTGATCAGCCCCGAGTGCCATTTCGGCGAGGTCGAGGAGGCCGGGGCGGGGTTCGTCGTGCCGCGGGACGAGGCATCGCTGGCGGGGGCGATGGGGCGGCTGCTGGGGGATGCGTCGCTGGCGTCGGCGATGGGGGCGCGGGCGCGGGCATTGGTGCTCGAGCGGTACACCTGGCCGGGGATCGCGGCGCGGTTCGCGGCGTTGTACGGTCGATACGGTCGTGGGGCTTGAGCGTGGGCCGGGGCATGCCGATAGGCTGTCGTCCGCAGGCGTGATCGGGAGGGACACGGTGTCACGAGGCACTCAGAGCGGCGATGGTCTCAGTGCCCCGCGTCGGGTGTTGGTGCTGTATCACTACTTTGCGCACTACCGGGAGGCGGTGATCCGCGAGCTGCTCGACCACGGGCACCACCGCTACGACTTCGCGGGCGACACCGTTGACGACGGCAAGGGGATCAAGCTCACCGAGGCGATCCCGGCGGATCGGTTCATCAGGGCGAGGTGTCTCCGGTTCGGTCCCTTGATGATCCAGCCGCGGGCGATCGCGCTGGCGCTCTCGGGTCGGTACGACACACTCATTCTGCTCGGCAACGCGATGTGGCCGGCGACCTGGCTCGCGGCGATCCTCGGGAGGCTGCGCGGCAAGCGGGTGTTCTTCTGGACGCACGGGTGGCAGAAGCGTGAGGGCGGACTCAAGGGCGCGTTCCGGAACGCGTTCTACCGGCTGGCGCACGGGCTGCTTCTCTATGGGCACAACGCCAAGTGCGTGGGTGTGTTGTGTGGGTTTGACCCCGAGCGGATGCATGTGATCTACAACAGCCTGGATTACCGGGAGCAGGAGCGGGTGCGTTCGACCCTCGATCCTGAATCGGTCGCGGGGCGTCGGCGGGCGATGTATGGCGAGGATGCCGAGACCGCGGTGATGGCGATCACGCGGCTCCAGCCGGCGAAGAGGCTCGGGATGCTCATCGAGGCCGCGGCGAGGTGCGCGGAGCGCGGCAGGCCGATGTCCCTGCTGTTCGTCGGGGACGGGCCCGACAGGCCGCGGCTTGAGGCGGCGGCGCGCGAGCGTGGGGTGCGGGCGCACTTCGCGGGCGCGCTGTATGACGAGTCGGCGATCGCGGAGTGTCTGGCGGCGTCTGACTTGTGCGTGATCCCGGGCCCCGCGGGGCTGACGGTGATGCACAGCCTGGCCTATGGAACACCGTTCATCACGAACGACGACGCCTCGACGCAGATGCCGGAGTTCGAGGCGGTTATTCATGGGGTGAACGGGGCGCTGTACCGGGCGTGGGAGGTGGACGATCTCGCCGCCCACATGCTGGCGAGCACGGAGACGCGCGAGTTGCGCGAGCGGGGGCGGAGGATGTCGATCGAGGTCATCGAGCGGTTCTACAACCCCGTGACGCAACGCGTGCTGATCGATCGCGCGGTCTCGGGGCACGGGGCGGACGATCTCTGGGCGGCGTGGCGCGGGCCGCTCTATCGGAGCATGGGCGGCAATGGAGATGACGCATGATCGGCGCGATCAAGAAGAAGCTCCGTGAGAGCGAGGGGCTGTATCTGTTTGTGCGGTCGACCCGGATGCGGTGGCGGCGGTGGCGGAAGAAGCTCCGGCATGTGCACCCGACCTTCTATTGCTCGCCGGATGTGGTCGTGGCCCCCGATCTTCGGGCGGACGAGTACAGCCACATCTCGCGCGGGGGGATCATCGGGCCGAAGGTGCACATCGGTCGGTATGTGATGTTCGGGCCGCGGGTGATCATCGTGGGGGACGACCACATCTTCGACAAGGCGGGGACGCCGACCATCTTCGCGGGCCGGCCCCCGGAGGTGCGTCCCACGATCATCGGTGATGACGCGTGGGTCGGGGCGGGTTGCATCCTCATGGCGGGGGTGACGATCGGTCGGGGTTCGATCGTCGCGGCCGGCGCGGTGGTGACGAAAGACATCCCCCCGTTCGAGATCCACGGGGGCGTGCCGGCGAAGAAGATCCGCGACCGGTTCGCGACGGCGGCGGAACGCGAGGCCCACGAGCAGATGCTGGATGATCCGGCGAGGCGGTTCGGGAAGTTCTGCCCGCCGGTCGGGTGAGAGCGGGCTCAGGCGGGGTTGTCGTTCGCCGCGGCCCACTGCCGCTCGAGCCCCTCGCGGAGCGTGGTGGTGGGTGAATAGGCGAGTTCGGCGCGCGCGCGGGTCAGGTCGGCCCAGGTGCGTTCGACATCGCCGGGCTGCATGGGGCCCTGCTCGATGCGGGCGGGCTTGCCCACGACGGCGGCGATCTCCGCGATGAGGTCGTCGAGGCGGGCGGGGCGGTCGGAGCCGAGGTTCCAGATTCGGCGCCCGAAGTCGGGGGTGCGCTGGTAGGCGGCGAGCACGCCGGCGACGATGTCGTCGATGAAGGTGTAGTCGCGGCTGGTGGCGCCGTTGCCGAACATGATGATGGGCTCGCCCCGGCTGATGAGGCGCATGAACTTGGCGATGGCGAGATCGGGCCGCTGCCGCGGGCCGTAGACGGTGAAGAAGCGCAGGCAGGAGACGGGCTGCCCGGTGAGGTGGTGGTGGGTGTGGGCGAGGAGTTCGCAGGCGCGCTTGGTGGCGGCGTAGGGGCTGATGGGCTCGACGGCGGGGCCGTCCTCGGAGAAGGGGGCTTCGGCGGCGTTGCCGTAGACCGAGGAACTCGACGCGAGGACGACCCGGGCGCACCCGAGGCGGTGGGCCGTGTTGAGCACCTCGGCGGTCGCGGTGACATTGGCGCGCGCATAGCCCGGGGGGTCCTCGATGCTTGGGCGGACGCCCGCCTTGGCGGCGAGGTGGATCACGCCGGTCGGGCGGAAGGCCTCGGCGGCGATGGCGAAGGCATCGGGCTCGGCGAGGTCGGCGCTGACGAAGGTGTAGGGCGAACCCGATCGCTCGGCGGCGTCGCGGTTGCGGGCCTCGTTGCCGCGCTTGATGGCGGGGTCGTAGAACGGGTCGAAGTTGTCGATGCCGAGGACGGCGGCGCCGCGTGCGAGGAGGGCGGCGACGGTGTGGGAGCCGATGAACCCGGCGGAGCCGGTGACGACGACGCGTTCGTTCTTCACGGTGCTCTCCGCGGGGCGTGAGGGTAGGCCGGCGGCGGGGGGAAGCCCACGGAGAACAGAAGCCGCTCGGGGCGCGAAAAAAAAAGCGAGGCGCCATGCTTGACAGCGCCCCGCTGGAGGAGAGAGAGATCTGAGGTACTATACGGATGAATCGCCGGTTCTGCTCAATAAATCTTCATATTGCCTCAGAAAATTGCCCATCTTATCAGGCGATACCTATAGAAACACAAACAAAGAACACGGGATCATGGCCCGGTTGGTCCCGGATCAAGCGGGCTGGGGGCAGATCGGCGTTGTTCCGGAGAGGCGCTCTCGCCCGGCGCGGTTGAGGGGGCGAAGATCGGGAAGGGAGTTCCGGCATCGCCCGGGCTCCGCGGAGGTAGACCGTGACGCTGACCAAGGACATGGTGACCCGGGCGCTGACCACGGTGGAGGGGCCGGGCGGCGCGGACCTCGTGACGGGCGGGGCGCTGCAGTGGGTCGCGGCGTGCGACGCGACCGCGACCGTGAAGCTGAGCCTGCCCGCGGGGACCGACCAGCCCACCATGATGCAGATCGCGGGGGACGCGGACCGCGCGATCCGGCGTCACGCGGGGCGCGAGGGCGTCGAGGTCGCGGGGCTCCTCTTCCAGTTCGTCGATCATCAGGGCGGCGTCATCTTCAAGACGGGCCAGCAGGCCGGGGCGAGCGAGCCCGCGCGGTCCGCCCGGAGTGCTGCGCCGGAGCCGGAGCAGATGTCGAGCGCGCTGCCCGGGGTGAAGCATGTCATCGCGGTCGGCGCGGGCAAGGGGGGCGTGGGCAAGAGCACGGTCGCGGTGAACCTCGCGGTGGGGCTGGCGCGGCGGGGTCACGCGGTGGGGCTGCTGGACGGGGACATCTACGGGCCCTCGCTCCCGACGCTGCTGGGTCTGGACGCGCTCGAGCAGGTCGTGCACGGGGGCGAGCTGCAGCCTCACGCGGTGCACGGGGTGAAGGCGATCACGCTGGGCAAGCTCGTCGAGTCGGACAAGCCGCTGATCTGGCGCGGCCCGATGGCGCACGGCGCGTTCAACCAGTTGGTGACGCGGACGCGATGGGGCGAGCTCGACTATCTCGTGATCGACTTGCCTCCCGGCACGGGGGATGTTCCGCTGACGATGGCGCAGACGCTCCGGCTGACGGGGGCGGTGATCGTGTGCACGCCGCAGAAGGTGGCGCAGGACGACGCGGTGCGCGCGGTGCGGATGTTCCAGCAGCTGAACATCGATGTGCTTGGTGTGGTCGAGAACATGTCCTACTTCATCGGGGACGACGGGAAGACCTACGACATTTTCGGGCGGGGCGGGGCCGAGCAGATGGCCCAGCGGCTCGGGCTTCCGTTCCTCGGCGCGATCCCGATCAACACCGCGCTGCGTGCGAACGGGGACGCGGGGCGCCCCCTGCGGAACTTTGAGGAGGCCGGCGCCGGCGGGGCGGCGCTGCCCGCGTCTCTGGAGAAGATGCTGAGCAACCTGGAGGCGCAGGTGAGCCTGGCGGCGTTGCGGCAGGGGAAGGCGACGCCGACGCTCTCGATCAGTTGAGAGAATCCGGATTCTGTCGGCATAGGTTGGAAGTACTGCCCCGCGCCGGTATGCTGCGCGAAGATCCGTGGTAGGAAGAGGCAATGACGATGCGATTGGCTGTTATTGGAACCGCTGGTTTGATGCTTAGTGGAACGGTGTTTGGTGGCATGCCCAGTGCGTTCGCTCACTGGGGCCTCGACGAGATCGGTGGCTCGCTGGCGTTCGAGGACTCGAGCGGCTACTACGGCACCTATGTTGGCGGCCCGACGCTCGGCCTGCCGGGGTCGCTCGACCCGTGCAACAACTTCGCGGTTGGCTTCGACGGCGTGAACGACCGCGTGCTGGTGTCGGGTCAGAGCACGGCGATGAACATGGGGGGCGACTCGTTCACGATCGTCGTGCGGTTTCGCAAGACGACAGATTCGAGTGATTGGATGAAACTGGTCAACAAGGGGCTCACATTCTCAGGGACGCCCGCAAACGCTGGGTACGGCCTTCAGATCCGAGACGAGATCATCGAATTCAATGTCGGTGACGGAAGCACGGTCGGCCGGGCCACGGCGGCGGAGCCGGGCGGAATTGGGTGGCATTTCGTTGCCGGGGTGCTGGACCGCACCGCGGCGGAGATCCGTCTCTATCTGGACCCGGACAGCACGAGCCCGACGGCGTCGGGCGCTATCTCGGGCCTGGGGAGCCTCGACACGAACATCGAGTTCGCCATCGGTGCGCTCGACCGCAGCCCGGTGAGCAACGCCTCTGAGCATTTTCTTGGGTGGATAGATGATGTGGCAGTCTATCGCCAGGCGCTCACGGGCAAACAGGTCCTCGCGTTGGCGCAGGGAGCGCCATGCCTGGCGGACCTCGCTGCCCCGTTCGGGCTGCTCGACCTCGCCGATGTCACCGCATTCGTCGGGGCGTTCCTGTCTGGCCAATCCGAGGCGGACCTCGCGGCGCCCTGCGGGGTGTTCGACTTGGGGGATGTCGGCGTGTTCGTGTCGACCTTCATCGGCGGGTGCGAGTAACGCGGGGTTGTGCTGGTCGAACTCGATCGGGCCGTGTGAGAGCGAACAGTGGGCCGCGTCACGCGCCGGGCAGTCGGAGGACGGCGGCTCGCTCGGGGTGGCCCAGCATCGAGGCGAGTTCGCGGATCGCCGCGTGCTGCCCGGGCCAGAGGAAGCGGGCTTCGGCGTCGTTGAGGTCGACCCATCGGGCGGCGTCGTGCTCGTGGTTGAGCGTGGGCTCCCAGCCCGGGGCGACCTCGACGGCGAAGCGCGGGCTCATGATCACCGCGTCGAGGTCCGCGACGAAGTAGGGGTGAACCTGCTCGAGTGCCCACGCGCCGAGGGCGTCTCGAGGAGACAGGCCCGTCTCCTCGCGAAGCTCCCGCCAGAGGCAGGCGACGGCGGTCTCGCCCGGCTCGACATGCCCCATCACGGGCTGCCAGGTGGCTCGGAGCGGGTCGAGGGCCCGGCGCAGTTGCAGCAACTCGAGGCCCGGGGCCCGGTGGAAGACATAGGCGTCGACGAGGTCGGCTCGGAGGGTTGGCATGGCGCATTCTCGCAGGTTGCGTGGCGGAGGGTGGGTCTCGTCCTGCCTGAGCGGCGCCCGCGATCGGCCCGAAGGGCGATGGGGGCGTGATCGGGGGCTGCCGGTTCGAGGATCATGCTGCGGGCTGATCGGCGGCCCGGAGGTGTCGACCCGGTTGAGATCGTCACGGGCGGGTCACATTCCTCTGTTCAAGCTCGGCGCGAGCATTGTCTGGTGCGATACTGCTCAGCAGAAGGAGGTGACTCATGCGCTCCACGGCGGTCGTCTCCGTGTTGTTGAGTTGGGTGTTTGTCGGCGGCGCGGCCCAGGCCTCGTCGCCGGGTAAGGAGCCCTGGGTTCGGTTCGACGCGGCGCGGCTGGGAGTGTCGTTCGAGCACCCGGAGTCGATGCAGTTATCCGGGTTTGCCTACTGCGGGAACACCTTTCTAGGCGTGCGTTTCGCGGACGGCGAGCCGAGGCAGATCTTCTTCCGTTGCTCGGGAACCCGCGGCGAGACCGGGTTGCATCCAGTACCCGGGAGGCGGATGCAACTCGCCGTGTACCTCGGCACGAACGACCCCTCGTGGTGGCTGCCCGCCGCGGGGCACCACCCGACCGACTGGTGGCGGTTCGGCGCGCACGCCGAGCCCGAGAACCCGCTGCTCGATGTCGTCGAGTTCACGACGCGCGGGCATCGGCTTGTGCGCAGGCTTGCCGAGGATCGTCGCGAGATTCTCTTTCGTGTGGACGGTGGGGACGACCGAGTCATTTTCATACGGGGGGCGATTCGCTCGGGCGTGAACGACTGGGAGCCGATGGCGGCAGAAGAGCAGGCTGCGTTTGAGCTCGTCGGGCAGTCGGTTGCGTTCGCCGCCCCACGCTCCCCCGCGACCGAGCCTTGCGAAGACTGGACGCGCTGGCACGGGGAAGGGTGGTCGCTGTGTGTGCCGAGCGAGTGGGGTGAGTCGGGCTGGCCGGGACTGCCGCAGCAGGTCGGGCCGATCCCGCCGACCCGCCTGGCCTTTGAGGAGACCGAGCAGCGCTTCAGCCTGATGACGCGTTCGATCGGTGGCGGCTTGTCTGATCGGACGGCGTGGGAAGAGCGCGGAACCGTGCTTCAACCGATCGCGAGCGCCGGTACGCGAGGACCGTTCCCTGCCGAGGCTGATGGCGAGCGCGTCACGGCGGGCTCGTGGGCTCATGTGGCGGAGTGGATGGAGCGGTGGGAGCCGACCGATGGGGTGCGCCTCGTCGAGGCCAGGCTCTTTACAAACGCTGCGGGGCAGACCGGTTTCCTCCGCGTGATCAGGCAGGAGTCGCGAATGCGGGAAGGCGCGGTGGTGGGGCCACTCGGCCGACCTTCAGCATTCGACTCAATGCGGTTTGCCCTGTTCGCGCCGGGTCGGATCGAGCACAGCGTCGTGATGACGGCGTGGTACGAGCACGAGGAGGCGAGACGGGTGTTTGAGAGGATCGCGCGGTCGTTCGTGATCGAGGGCGAGGCAGTCGAGCCCCCGGCCGATCTCCCAATCACACGCTGAGACGGCGCCGTGGGAGTGGGGCCGACGCGTCCCGAATGGAGACCCCTGGCCCCTGGGCCGAGGGCTCCAAGGGGCTTGTGCTGCGGGGAGATGGGGTGTTCGGGCGGGCAATCCTCGTTGTTCGGGTGGACAGAGCCGGGGGAGTCTGCTACAAAACGAAAGCCAAACATGGCCGGGAGGCGCCGGCCGGGGCAAGGAGGTGGATCGATGATGAATGAGAAGCACCCGAACGCGGTGATGGGCAAGGCGGTGGTGGACCATGTCAACAGCGGGGCGACGAGCGATGCGCCGCTGTGGGACAAGCACTGGCACCCCGATTTCGTCTCGATCGAGGGGGACGGGCAGGAGTTCAGGGGGCGGGCGGCGGTCGTCGAGAAGCACAAGCACTGGGCGGAGAGCGTGACGATGCACTCCTGCAAGGCCCACGGGCCCTATGTGACGCCCAACGGGTTCTGCGTCCGGTACGAACTCGACTGCGAGTCCAAGGACGGGTCGTGGCCCCGTATGCAGATGGACGAGGTCGCGGTGTACACGGTCGAGGGCGGGAAGGTCGTGCGCGAGGAGTTCTTCGGCCGGCCCATGCCCTGCATGTCGGAGGGCTGATCCCCCCTCCGCGCGGTCCGCGGGCGGTGGCGGCTGGGCGTTGTGTACATTGGCGCGCATGACGGTGCGCGTCGCGATGTGGTCGGGCCCGCGGAACATCTCGACGGCGATGATGCGCGCGTGGTCGAGCCGGGCGGACGCCCGGGTGAGCGACGAGCCGCTGTATGCGCACTACCTGAGCACGCTCGACGCCGGCAAGCGGGCGACGCACCCCGCGGCCGAGGCGGTGATGGCGAGCCAGCCGACGGACTGGCGGGCGGTGGTGTCGGCGTTGACCGGCCCGTGCGACCGCGCCGTCTGGTATCAGAAGCACATGGCCCATCACCTCACCCCCGAGATGGACCCTGGGCGCGGCGTGGCGGACGGGTGGGGCTGGATCACGCACCTGAGCAACTGCTTCCTGATCCGCGACCCCGCGGAGATGATCACCAGTTTCATCAAGGTGATCCCCAACCCCGAGCCCGATGATCTGGGGCTGCCGCAGCAGGTCCGCCTGTTCGAGTGGGTGCGGGAGCGGACGGGGCGGACGCCCCCGGTGCTCGATTCCCGCGATGTGCTCGAGGATCCCCGGGGATCGCTCGCGGGGCTTTGCGGGGCGGTGGGGGTGCCGTTCGACGAGGCGATGCTCGCCTGGCCTGCGGGCCCGCACCCGGCGGACGGGGTCTGGGGGCCGCACTGGTACGCGGGGGTGTACGCCTCGACGGGGTTCGGCAGGCCCTTCCCAAAGGGAGAATCTGTGCCGTCTCGGCTGCATGGGGTGCACCGAATCTGCCGCGGGCTGTACAACAGCCTGGCCGAGCACCGGATTGCCCCGGCCTGAGCACGCCCATCCAAGGGGGTTTCATGCCGCGGCACCTTCACTCGTTCGATCGCCGGGTGTTCCTCCTCGCGGGCTCGGCCGGTGTCGCGGGGCTCGCGGCCTCGGGTCGGGCGAACGCGGGCTTGCTCGGCGAGGACCGGGCGGATGCGTTTCCGACCACCGATCCGGAGCGGGCCGAGGAGTTCGTGGGGGCGTGCCACGGGCAGATGGCGCAGGTGAAGTCGATGCTGGCCGCCGATGAAGGGCTGGCCCGCGCCGCGTGGGATTGGGGTTTCGGCGATTGGGAGACCGCGCTCGGGGCGGCCTCGCACACGGGGCAGATCGAGATCATCGAGTTGCTGCTCGCGCACGGCGCGCGGCCGGACCTGTTCACCTTCGCGACGCTCGACAGGATCGACGCGGTTCGAGCCGTGCTCGACTGGGTGCCCAACGCGAAGACGCTGCTTGGCCCGCACGGCATCCCGCTTCGGCGTCACGCCGAGGCGGGACGGGCCCAGCGCGTGCTGGACTACCTCGATTCCATCGGGCTCGCGGACCCGGCCCGGACACCGACCGACGCGGCGGAGGCCTCGCGGTTCGTGGGCGATTACGCGTGGGGCCCCGGCGAGGAGGACCGGTTCGAGGTTGCGTGGAACGAGCGTGTGGGCCTGCTCTCGGTCCGCCGTCCCGGGCACTCGCCGCGGAACTTGTTCTCGCTGGGCGGGCCTTCGTTCTCGCCGGCGGGGGCGCCGCACGCGGTCCTCCGCTTCGAGGCCGAGGGCGACACGGTGGTGGGGCTGACGCTCACCGGCGTCGGCCCCGTGGTGCGGGCGCTGCGGGTGGCGGGGTGATCGGGGCCGGGCGCTGTGGGCGGGCGGCATCCCCGTAGACTGCGCCGATGCTTCAGTCCTTCAACGAGAAGAACCGCGACCTGCTCGTCAACATCAACGGCGAGCTGATCCACCGCGACAAGGCGGGCATCAGCCCGTTCGACTCGGCCGTGCAGGGGGGCGACGCGGTGTGGGAGGGGCTGCGCGTCTACGGGGGCCGGGTGTTCACGCTCGCGGAGCATCTCGACCGGCTCGCGAGCAGCGCCAGGGCGCTCGCGTTCGCGGAGATCCCCACCCACGACGAGATCACCGCGGAGATCCGCCGGACGCTGGAGGCCAACGGCATGCGGGACGGCGTGCACATCAGGCTCACGCTGACACGGGGGCGGAAGATCACCAGCGGCATGGATCCCAGGCTCAACCAGTCGGGCCCGACGCTGATCGTTCTCGCTGAGCACAAGGCCCCGGTCTACGCCTCGGCGGTGGGGGACGACGGCCTCTCGCTGATTACCTCGAGCATCCGCCGGTTCCCGCCCGACTGCCTGGACCCGAAGATTCACCACTGCAACCTGATCCAGTCGATTCTCGCGAAGATCGAGGCGAACAACGCGGGGGCGGACGACGCGATCATGCTGGATCGGAGCGGGTTCCTCGCCGAGACGAACGCGACGCATGTCTTCATCGTGTCGAGGGGCGTCGTCGAGACGAGCCGGCTCGCCGCCTGCCCCGAGGGGATCACGCGCGAGGCGGTGCTCGGGTTGTGCCGCGAGAACGGGATCCCCTGGGCCGAGCGGGACCTCTCCATGACCGAGGTCTACCGGGCCGACGAGTGCTTCACGACGGGGACGATGGGCGAGCTCGCGTGGGTGGGCCGGGTCGACGGTCGTGTGATCGGCGGCGGGCGGCGCGGGCCGATGACCGACCGCCTCACGGCGCTCTTCCGCGGGCTCACCGAGCGTGAGGGCACGCGTGTCGTCGGGTGATCAGACGGCGTCGGCGCGTCGCCCGTCGGGCCCGAGGCGGCAGCACCGGCGGATGACATCCACCGCCTCGGCGGGGTCGTCGGTCAGGGTCATGATCTCCGGGTCCGTGTCGTCGATTGTGCCGCTGGGCGCCATGACCTCGCGGAGGTAGGTGAGCAGGGGCGACCAGTAGGTCGAGCCCATGAGGATGACGGGGAAGGACTCGATCTTGCCGGTCTGGATCAGCACCGCGGTCTCGAACACCTCGTCCATGGTGCCGAAGCCGCCGGGCATGACGACGAACGCGGTGGAGTAGCGCACGAGCATCATCTTGCGGACGAAGAAGTAGTGGAACTCGACCCAGCGGTCGAGGTAGGGGTTGGGGGCCTGCTCCATGGGCAGTTCGATGTTGCACCCCAGGCTCAGGCCGCCGCCTTCTTTCGCGCCGCGGTTGGCGGCCTCCATGATGCCGGGCCCGCCCCCGGTCATGACGGGCAGCCCGACGCGGGCGACGAGCCGGCCCAGTTCGCGGGCGCGCTCGTAGTGCTCGTGCCCCTCGTCGAACCGGGCCGACCCGAAGACGGTCACGCAGTCGTGCACCCCCCGCATCGCGCGGAACCCGCGGACGCACTCGCGGAAGATCCGCACGGCCCGCCGGAGGTCCTCGAGCGCGAGGCCCGGCCCGCGGAGGAGGCGGTTCTCGTCTCCGGGCGGGGGGCGCATGCCCCATTCCAGGATCTTGGCGCGATGCCCCCCGTTGTTCCCGAGACCGAACATCCCCGAAGCCTAGTGCAACCCCTCGCGCGGCGTTCCCAACCGCCTTCCGGGAACACCCGCCCCGGATTCGGCGTTGAACCCCGGGGCATCGGACCGAAGAATCTGGGTGCGCACCGTGATACGGGTGAGAGCTCTGAATCCGGCCTGGTTGACCGCGGCGATGGCCTCCGCGGCGACGCTGTGCGCCGCCGAGGACCCGCCCGCCGCGCCCCCGACTGACCAGGTGCCGGCCGAACTGCGGCTCGACCTTGACCCCGCGTTGCGGCTCGAGAGGCCGTTTGTGTCGCGGCCCGACGACTCGGGCGGGGTGGACGACCCGTTGGGAACGACCCCCGCCGCGAGACCGTTGATCGAGGTTGTCCCGCTCCGGTTCGATCTGCTGCTCGGATTGGCGGACTGGGACGCGGAGGGAATCGCGGCGACGGATCTCGCCCTGGTTGACTTTGCCGCGCCGCCCCCATCTTCCGGGGCTCGCGGCCCGCTGACGCTCGGCTTCCGACGCGACACGCGCCTCGTGGACGGCGGCTTCGGCACCACCCCGCAGGTCGACGAGACCGCGGCGTCGCTCTATGAATCACCGGGCGAGCGGTTCGATCGCTACGGGCTCTCGCTCGAATGGGCCGCCGCCGGGGCCGACCGACCCGTGCAGTGGCTCCTCCTCGGCGGTCTGCAGGCGATCCGCGCGGACATCCGCCGGCTGGACCCGGCGTCGGCGAGCCTCGAACTCGCCGAGGCCCGCGGGATGGTGACCGTCCCCACGGTCGGCACCGGCGTGCGGTGGTCCCCGACCGACCACATCGACCTGTCCACCGTCGCCTCCATGCAGACCGGGCTGGGCGACGCCGACCTGGTCGACATCATCGCCAGCGCCGCGATCCGGTTCTCCCCGTTCGTGGACCTGAGCGCGGGCTACCAGTTCCTCCGGTCCGAGATGGAAGTCGAGGACCTCGACACGCGGCTGAACCGCGAGGGCGTGTTCGCGAAGTTGACGATCAGGTTCTGACCCCGGCCCGCGGGTTAGTAGTCCCGGCCGCGGACGCCGCTCGGCGTGTTGTGAAGCCGCATGCCGGCGGTCCCGGTCAGCGGGTCGAAGACATTCCGTGCCGGATCGGCCGCGAGCGCCGGGGTCTTCTGGTCAACATGATTGTCCGCGAACAGCATCGGCGTCGGGCGCGCGATATCCCTGCCGATGACCGGGAACGGCTTCCCGAGATAGGGGAGTTCCCACTCCCACGAGAGCACTTTGGTGGACGGGAAGACGACCTCGTTCGGGCTCGCCGAATCGAGCAGCGCGGAATCGGGCGTGGTCCCGTCGGTCCAGGTCTCCGGGCGGGCGATGAAGGACGCGCTGTAGAGATACGACGCCGGCCACCCGCAGGTCTCACGCTCACGATCTGAAGAGGGCGCGACGAAGACCTCGCGGTATTCGTCCCACGGAGCGTACGGGGCGACCACCGCCGGCCAGGCGTGGACGATCTGCCAGTGAGTAACCCCGATCCGGCCGCCTTCGCATGCGAATGGATAGAAGGAAGTCTCGCCGTATTCGTCGAGCACCGCCATCGGGAACGCGCCCTCTCCTTCGGCGTACAGCCCCAGGACGATCCCGATCTGCCGGAGGTTCGACATGCTCGCAGCCGCCCTGCCCGACCTGATCGCGCCCGCGAGCGTGGGCAGCAGGATCGCGACAAGTACCGAAACGACCAGGACGACGACTAGCAACTCGACAATCGTGAAGCCTGGGCCCGCGGCGGGGCGCCGGGCGTGTTGAGAGATTGGACGACCAAGCCCCATCACCCTCGGAATTCCTTCCCGGCGCGCCTCAGAACGGCGGCGCCACAAGGTCGCCCTCGCCGCCGTCGCGGCTCACCGCCAGCCCGACGAGCGTCCATTGCCCAGTCGCCGGGCTGATCGCGAACGAGAGGCCGAAGTAGCCGTCGCCCGCCTTGCCACCATGCGGCTTGATCCGCATCGGCACGGCGATCTCGACGACATCGAGCCGTTCCGCTCTCGGATCGCCGATACCGCCCGCTCCTCGCCGCGTCACATCGACCCGTTCGGCCCCGATCGCGGCCCGTTCGCCCGGCTCGCCAGCGACCAGCGACCTCCGCACAACGATGCCGGTGTCGTCCATGGGCGCCAGCGAGACAACCGCGGAGCCGTTCTCCCATTGCGTCCGGAACAATGCGCGGTCCTCGTCAGAGAGCCGCTCCGTGGCGTCGAGATGTGCGAGGAAATCGTCGGCCGTACCAAAGACATAACGCTCGATCTCGGCCCCGAAAGTCAGCGCAAGGCCCTCCGGGTTCGGGAGCTCCTGACGCGAGGGGAACGCCTCGGAAAGGCGCTCGAGCGCGGCCACCTCGAGCAAGGCCCGCGCCTCGTCCTTGCCGGTCTTGCGAGGATCGAGCGCGTAGCGGCGCGGCTCCGCTCGGACCTCCGCGTCCGAGGGCGCGTTTCCCGGCCCCCAACCCGACGCGCGCCGGTTCATCGATACCATCAGAACCACGAGAACCAGCACGGCCAGTGCCGCGACGACAAGAACGGTGGCACGCTTCACAGTCGTCCTATCTTCTCAGAGAGTCCGATGGATGCTCTTGTAAAGTACCACGGCGCCACCCGCTCGGAGGCCCGCGAGTCTGCGGCGTCCGGAATCTGGGGAGCCTCCCCGTTTGGTGACTAGGGTGGCCTGTCCGTTCACCGAGCGCCCATGTGTCGTCGTCAGCCAATCTGACCGGGCGGGGGCGCCTGCGCGATGCAGCGGGCCTTCACGCCGATGACGCTTCCGTTCTCGCCGTACAGCAGCGTGCAGCCGCAGCCCTCGTTCGATCGGCAGCAAATGCTGGAGCTGATGCTCACCCCATTGGAGAAGGTGTAGGTGCAGGAGCATTCCTGCGGCGTATCTCCGGAGCATGGAAGCGCGTTAGCCGTGAATGTTGCCAATGCGATGATCATGGAAACAGAGATCATCTTCATCACACTGGTTCGCTGGCGAGCGTTCGAATGTCGGGTCATCATTGCGGGGCCTCCGGTTCCCCGATCGCCTTGACAATCCAGGGCTGCAATCAGGGTTGAGTCGCAACATACGGCGCGGGGCGGGGGGG